>CAWIVD010000021.1:0-58608 GCA_963839435.1 uncultured Alphaproteobacteria bacterium | reverse complement strand
GGCCACCGCCTGCACGAGCGTGTCCGACTGTCCTTCCAGGCTTTTGGCTGCCGCGGTGGCCTCTTCGACAAGCGCGGCGTTCTGCTGGGTGATCTGATCGATCTGGGTGATGGCCTGGTTCACCTGCTCGATGCCGCCGCTCTGCTCTTTGCTGGCGGCTGCGATCTCGCCGATGATGGCGCCCACGCGTTTCACCTGGGCCACGATCTCCTCCATGGCCTGGCCTGCGCTCCCGACGAGCCTTGCGCCGTCCTCGACCTTGCCGATCGAGTTCGCGATCACCGCCTTGATGTTCTTGGCTGCTTCCGCTGCGCGTTGCGCGAGGTTGCGCACCTCCGACGCCACCACGGCAAAGCCGCGGCCCTGTTCGCCCGCGCGTGCCGCCTCGACGGCGGCGTTGAGCGCAAGCAGGTTCGTCTGGAAGGCGATACCGTCGATCAGCGTGGTGATGTCGGCGATTTCGCGGTTGCTTTCGGTGATGCCGGCCATGGTTGTGACGACCCGAGCCACAACGTCGCCGCCGCGCTCGGCGCTCTCGGACGCCACCGCCGCAAGCCTGTTGGCCTGTTGCGCGTTCTCCGCGTTCTGCCTGACGGTGGAGGCAAACTCCTCCATGCTGCTGGCGGTTTCCTCGAGGCTCGACGCCTGCTCCTCGGTGCGCCGCGACAGGTCGTTGTTGCCGGTCGCGATTTCGCGCGCCGCCATGTTGATCGACACGGACGCCTCGCGGATTTGGGCGATGATGGCGCGAAGCTTGGCGATGGTCTCGTTCGAATTGTCTTTCAGTTCCGCGAATACGCCCTTGAAGTCGGCGCGGATGTCCTGGCTGAGGTCGCCCTCTGCCAGCGCCTTCAGAATGCGGCCGATCTCGCCGAGCGCCTCTTCGCTCGTGCCGAGGACTGCGTTCAGCCCTTGCGCCATTTGCAGCATGAAGCCCGTTTTGTCCGCGTCGGCGATGCGCTTTGAAAAGTCGCCGGCCGCCGCAGCCTCCACAATAGCGGCAACTTCTTTTTCGGCGGCGAGTTGCTCGGTGATGTCGGTCCACTGTCCAGCCGTGCCCAGGCGCTTGCCTTTTTCGACCGAGCACGGGGCTCGCCACGATCTCGAAGTCGCGTCCGCCCAAGGTCATGCGCGAGGTCGTCGCCTGCGTGATGCTCGCTCAGGTAGGCCGCGGCGGCATTCGGGTAGCGCCTAGAACATGCCGATGCTGCCGCCGACCACCTTGTCGGGGTCGAAACCCGGGATTTGCCGGCGGAAGCCCGCTTCGTATTTGTGAAGCGTTTCTTGCAGCGCGTTGTTGATGTAAAGGATTTGGCCCTCGTTGTCGGCGATGCGGACTGGAATGCTGACATGGTCGAGCGCCGCCTTCACCCGCGCATTGTACTGCGCGGCTTTGGCGCTCGCCTCAAGTCCCGCCCGAACTTTTTCGGCGGCGTCGGAGATCGCCTTGCGCTCACCGGGCAGCGGCGGCATGCGGTTGTCGAACTTGCCGCCGGCGTATTCGCCCATCAGTTCCGTAAAGCGGGTCTGAACGTCGATATGGCCCTTCACCATCGCGTTCAGGTTCCGGGCCATGTCGCCATAGGCGCCGGGGAACTTCCCTTCGGCGATGGTTTCGCTGGTTAAGCCATCATCGTTGTGTTGGTGCGCCAGCTTCGATTGCGCCGCCAGGAAACGCTTCAGCACCTGCGTCATGTCGGCAGCGCGCCTGAGGAGTTGGCCAATCTCGTCGTGGCGGTCCAGATCGATCGCTTTGGAAAAATCGCCTCCAGCCACGGCATCGATCGATGCATTCGCCGCGGCCAAGCCGGATTTAATCGAGCGCACAAGCGTATATCCAAGCAGCGTTCCGAAACAGACGATAATCAAGAGACCGATTAACAAGACCTGTTCATTCAGGTTGAGGGTGCTCTGGATGATCGCCCCGGCCGCGTCGACATCCGCGAGCACGAGCTTCTTCAGGCGGTCAATTCCTTCTGCGATTGGCCGGTCGGCACCCGAAACGGCTTTGTCGATATCCTGTATCGGAGTTCCTGCGCGCTTCAGGTCCCCGGCATGCTTAACCGCACGCACATAAGCATCGGTGCTGGTCTTGATAGCATCCAGGTATTTTCTTTCCTCATCCTGGACCGGCAAAGCTTGGTAGTGCGCAACGATCTGATGGATGTTGGTCAAATGCTGCAGGGCTTTCGGTTCGTAATCGGCGCTGCGCAATACGAGGTTCTTAAACTCCTGAACGCCGCGTCCTAGCTCGACATTCGCCTCAGAAACAAGATCGAGGCGCGCCAAACTGCTCTTCTCGAAATTCTCCCACTGACTGCTAATTCTGCTGAGCCCGAAGAGGGCGACAACGGTGGAGGCCAACCCGACCAAGATGATCAGCGCCAGTCCGAGGTATAAGCGCCGCGCAATGGAAAGCTTTTTCATGTCATGCCTGCACGTGAAAATGGGAAGTAGGATCTGCCGCCGTAGCGAGGGGGCATAGGCATTCTTGCCCTCTTCAAGCCCAAAGAAGCCGCCGTGACTAAGTTGAGTTATGCCTTATCCAAATTGGGATACGGTTGCGTTCACGCATAAAATTCGGCCGCGTTCTTAAGGAATTCAGGGTGCTGGAAACACCCATGTTCACATGGCGTTCGCCTGCGACGGCCCGTTGACGCCTGAGCGCTTAACTTTCGCATCGGGTCATCAGTGAGCGTCGAAGCTACAAAGCCTTATCGAGTTGCAAAGCCAACGCGAACGATTTCCAGCATGCCGGCCGGGCAAGCCCTGGCGATATGGCCCGTTCGTTGACGGAACCGCCATAGCCTGCTTATTACAACTCTTCGGAGGCAAATTCCCTTGAGCGCTCGCGGCGAATGGGTCGCGAAGTTGCCTCCGGCTGTACCAGGCTTTTACGGTTCAGGAGGACGCTTGCAGCGGCGCGCTTTTATTTGCGGTTTATCCGGGCTGGCTCTCACGCCCGCCGAGCGGGATTTTCTCGGCCACACGCGCCCCGCCGGTCTCATTCTCTTCGCGCGCAATGTCGAATGCCCGGATCAGGTTCGCCGCCTTATCTCGGATGCGAGGGCCGCGGCTGGCGGCGACGGCCGGATGCTCGTCATGGTCGATCAGGAGGGCGGGCGCGTTCAACGCCTGAGGGAGCCGCATTGGCCGCGCTATCCTGCTGCTCGCGCCTTCTCGAAGGTTCGGCGCGATGACCGCGAAAAGGCGAGAGAGGCCGCCTATCTCTGCGCGAGGCTGATGGCGCACGATCTTCGCGAACTCGGCTTCAACACGACCTGCGCGCCGGTGCTCGACGTTCCGGTTCCCGGCGCGGACAATATCATTGGCGACAGGGCCTATGCCGAAGAGACCGAAGCCGTGATCGAGCTTGGCGGCGCGGTGGCTGATGGCTTGCTCGCCAGCGGCATCCTCCCGGTGATGAAGCACATTCCGGGCCATGGGCGCGCGATGGCGGACAGCCACCTTGCGCTGCCGGTGGTGGATGTGCCGCTGCCCGAACTGGAAGCCCATGATTTCGTGCCGTTCCGCGCGCTTCGGCATCTCCCGATGGCGATGACGGCGCATGTCGTCTTCACCGCCGTCGATCCATCGGCTGCTGTTACGACATCCGAAAAGGCGATCCGGGAGGTGATCCGAGGGGCTATCGGCTTCGACGGGCTTCTCATGTCCGACGATCTCAGCATGCGCGCGCTTTCCGGCACGCTTGCCGAACGCGCCCGCGCCTCTTTTGCGGCGGGTTGCGATGTCGCGCTCCATTGCAACGGCACGATGGAAGAAATGGTGGCCATCGCTGTGGTCGCGCCCTATCTTGAGGGCACGGCGCTGAAACGGTTCGAAGCTGCGCTCGCGCAATTGCAAGAGCCGCAGGAGTTCGACCGCGAGGCGGCAGAGGATGCGCGCCTGGATTCGCTGGCGGCGATGGCGTAAATCACTCAAAGTGCCGCTGAGATTGTCAAGCGGAGAATGACCGGTGAGCAACGGCGACGAAAGCAGTCAGCAGCAAGCCTCGGACTTTCCCTTGCCTGAAGCCGGCTGGGGGGAAGCGCCGGAGCGGCTTACGCCGGACGACAACTCCGATGTGCTGCTTCTTGAGCTCGACGGCTTCGAAGGCCCGCTCGACCTGCTTCTCGTCCTGGCGAGAAACCAGAAAGTCGACCTGGCCAAGATTTCCATCCTCCACCTCGCCGAGCAATATCTCGCCTATATCGACGCCGCCCGCGAGCTTCGCCTGGAAATCGCCGCCGATTACCTCGTGATGGCCTCCTGGCTCGCGTACCTCAAATCCAAGCTGCTGCTGCCCGAGCAGGAACAGGAACAGGACGGCCCGACCGGACAGGAACTCGCCGCTCAGCTCGCCTTCCGCCTGAAGCGTCTCGAAGCGATGCGGGAAGCACTCGCGAGCCTGATGGGCCGCAAGCGCCTCGGCATGGACCTTTTCTCGCGCGGCCTGCCGGAAGGCATTCGCGTCGTGCGATCCACCATCTATCAGGCGAGCATCTTCGACCTTCTGAAAGCGTACGCCGAGCAGCGCCAGCGCAATGCCGTCACCGAAGTGAAGTGGGGCGGCCGCATTGTCTGGTCCATCAAGCAGGCGCGCGACCGGCTGACATCGCTTTTGGGCGTGGAGCCGGACTGGACCGTGCTCGACAAGTTTCTGGAAGAGTACAAGCCCTCGCCCGTTCTCGGGAACACCGTCACGGCCTCAAGCTTCGGCGCGACGCTGGAACTTGCCCGCGAAGGCTTCATCGAACTGCGGCAGACCCAGCATTTCGGGCCGCTCTACGTGAAGTGGCTCAACAGGGCGGCGGACGAAAGCGCCGCGTAAAGTGGTTCTCGTCAGAACGTCATGGACCCAGTTCCGCGCCTGCTTCTTCAGCAGGCCAATCGACCGGCGCTTCTCTTTAAATATCCTGTCCGGCCACGGCAGGAACACGAGCGCGTGCCGGTTGATGGTTTGCTTCAGGCGCATCCGCCAGCACGTCCTCATGTTCAACTCCCGACAGCGCCTTTTTGGCTTTGACGGCCCAGTTCCAGAGGGCTTCTGACGGAAGGGGAAGCATCATGAACCAGTGCTCCAAAATCCCCAAAGCCAGGATCACAATATAGAAGGTGTAGGCAAGCAACTCGAAGGAGCCGTCCTCAGCCGCCATCGCCTTGTTCAGGAGGACGGCGAGCGCAATTGTGGAGATCGTAATCGACACCGGAAACAGAAGGTTCATCGGCCTCTTTTTGATAAAGCTCGACAGATAGCGCAGTTGCTCCGGGAAAAAGTGCTCATTCAGATTTCTTGCGCCCAGCACCGCATTCAACTTCGCGCTCGTGTGCATGAGCCAGATAATTGTGTAAGTCCAGGAGCCGACATGATTTTGGCCCTTCATCGTCGAGAAGCAGATCACCACTCCAAGCAAGGCCGCAAAAATCTCGTGGTACATGCTCGTCTCAACGGCGTGCCAGAAATGGCGCGAACCGTTGCAGGATGACGGGCAGGGCGTTGTCCGAGGGCCGGTTATCATGCCGGTATAGAAGGTGAATTGCGTCCACGCCCAGGCGAGGAGACCGAAGGTGAAACTGAGATAGGCCGATAGGAGTGTATCACTCTGGCTCGTGACGGTGAGGCCGTAGATTGACGCGACAAGAACGACGGTTGCGCCGAGGAAACTCCACTTATAGGTGTATTTTGGCAAATTGTTGAGGTATAGGACAGCTCCTGTGCTGAACCACCAAACAAAAAAAACGAATAAAACCGGGAGCACGTACGTAGTCACCTTATCCTCGCAATGCTGGGCTAACCGCGGCTGGATTTTTGGCTGGCGTCTCCATCTCGGCGTACAGCACATAACCCGGAAATTCTGCGGATCTGACCAAGAAAGCTTAAAACTCCTTCCTCAGTTCCTCGGGTAACGGAGACGTGTCGACATTGAACTCTTCGTTCCGGATAAAGTGAGCGCGCACCGCTCTCCGCGCGACGCGCCGAAATTCACGATAGGCCCATTGCCGGGGCGGCTCTGAGTATGGCGAAGGAGGCGAATTCTGCGCTCGGCCGCATTGCAAAACCGCGCAATTTACACTTTACTTACAAATAACGGAGCGCCGTGGGCGCCCCTGCTCAAATAGAAAAATAGATATGCCGGGGAGGAGGGGAGCGGGATGACGGAACCCGATTGGCAACAGTGGGTCGGACGCACCGAGAGTTCCGTCGATCAAGCTGTTGCAAGGCCCATACGCTCACTGTCCGTCACCTTCGACACGACCCCCTACGCCGAGTCGGGCGATCGCATTCCCAACCTCTGGCATTGGATCTATTTCCGCCCTCTCGCGCTCATGTCGCAAGTCGGCCCGGACGGCCATCCCAAACGCGGAGGCTTCCTTCCGCCGTTGCCGCTCGACCGGCGCATGTGGGCAGGAGGCCGCTTGACATTTCACGATCCGCTGCGCATCGGGGATCTCATCGAAAAGAAGTCTGAAATCCTGAAAGTGGACGAAAAGAAGGGCAAGGCCTCCCAGATGGCGTTCGTGACCGTTAAACACGAAGTCTACTCCCCGCGCGGGCTTGCGATCTCCGAGGAGCAGGACATCGTCTACATCGAGATCCCGAAAGTCTTCGCTCTGCCCAAACCGATCCCATTGCCGGAAAACCTCACCTGGCAGCAGCCCTATCCGATCGATCCGGTCCTCCTGTTTCGCTTCTCCGCGGCTACCTTCAACGGCCACCGCATCCATTACGACCTGCGGTACACGCAGGAGGTCGAAAAATATCCCGGCCTTGTCGTTCACGGTCCGCTTCAGGCCATGCTTATGATGAGAGCGGCAGAGACGCGAAACCCGCGCCGGCGCGTCGCCCGCTACAGTTTTCGCGGGGTCCGGCCCCTTTTCGACTTCGACAAGTTGTTCCTCTCGGGCAAACAGCGCGACGATGGCGGGCTCGATCTCTACACGTCGAACGGCGACGGTTACGTCTGCATGCAGGCAACGTTGGACTGGCAGGACGAGTGAGGTGCCGAAAAAGTGATGCTGCCCATGGCCTCATGGCGAGCCACGACAGGCTCACCACGAGAGCCAACCATTTGAAAATCAACTGCCGGTCGGCACAGTAAAGAAGGAGGGCGCCGTGGTTAAGATTCTTCAAGGGATGCGAGTCATTGAAGGTTCGGCCTTTGTGGCGGCGCCACTGGGCGGCATGACGCTGGCGCAAATGGGAGCAGACGTCATCCGCTTCGACCGGCTGCAAGGCGGCCTCGATCATTATCGCTGGCCCGTCACCGAAGACAATCGCAGCCTGTTCTGGGCGGGCCTGAACAAGGGAAAGCGCTCCATCGCCGTCGATCTCGGCAATCCTCGCGGACAGGATGTGCTGCGCCGCTTGATCTGCGCGCCGGGGCCGGATGCCGGGATGTTTCTCACGAATATTCGCGGCCGCGGCTGGATGGCTTACGAGAACCTGAAGAAGGAACGGCCCGATCTCATCATGATCACGGTGCTGGGAGACCGGGCGGGCGGACCTGCCGTCGACTACACCGTCAATCCATCGATCGGCTTCCCGATGGTCACTGGGCCTGAAGGGTCCGATCCCATTTGCCACGTTCTTCCAGCTTGGGACTGCATCACAGGGCAGATGGCGGCGCTTTCGCTCCTCGCGGCCGAACGGCATCGCCGCCTGACTGGCGAAGGCCAACTCGTCGAGCTTGCCCTGAAAGATGTGGCGCTCGCGATGCTGGGCAATCTCGGCATCATTGGCGAGGTGACCATCAATCAGTACGACCGCCCCAAATTTGGAAACGCGCTTTACGGCGCTTACGCCCAGGATTTCCTCTGCGCCGATGGTAAGCGCGTCATGGTCGCGGCCATCACGCCTCGCCAGTGGGATGGGCTCGCCGCCGCGACCGGCCTTAAAGCCGAGTTCGAACAGCTGAGCCAGAAACTCGGGTTGAATCTCGGCCTTGAGGGCGATCGCTTCAAAGCTCGCGCCGGAATTGGCGAGATTCTCAAGCCGTGGTTCGCTGCTCGCCGCGTGGAGGACTTTGCGCGCTTATTCAATGAGAGCGGCATCACCTGGAGCGTGTTCCGGTCGTTTGCGGAAGTGATCGCGGACGATCCCGATTGCTCCCCGGCCAACCCGATGTTCAGCGCGCTGGAGCAGCCCGGGATCGGCAGCTATCTCGTCCCCGGAAGTCCGCTTTCGTTCAGCGCCTACGACCGCGAGCCGCCAGCGCGCGCGCCTCAGCTCGGAGAGCATACGGACGCGATTCTGCACGAGATCGGATACTCCAACTCCGAAATCGGGGCGCTGCACGACGCCAGGGTCGTCGCCGGGCCTCGCTAGTGCTGCCCGCTTTCATTTGGACGCGGGTAAGCTGCTCTAACATTAGAGAATCGATCAGCTTTCCGCCTTCAATCGATTCCGATTGATCTAACAGAAACAGCATTCGAATAAAGCCAATAATGCTCGTTCGTATCCACAGCAGCGTGAAAGCTGCGAGCCGTGTTTCGAAAAGCGGCGCGATATCCGTTATAATATTTCCTGCCTGATTCGAGTTATAGAGCGCGAGCCCAGTGCCAGTCTCTTGTTAGCGTACGCGCCCCACAACGGGAGAGACGACATGGTCCTATGCGATAACGTTTTTTGTTCCGGCGAAGTCATCGAGTTTGAGTATATTACAGTTGCTGGGCGGCGGTTTTGCTGTGTGGCTTGCGCCGATGCCTGGTACCAACAGAACGAGGTGCTCGCCGAGGCCGCGATGCCTTTGCATGAAACTTCAAAAAAAGATCTCGCGGAAGAATCACTATTGCATCCCGTCGCAATGCGCTGACTTAGAGCGCATTCGGCGATCTTCGAGTCGCCAAATACGCTCTAACCTTCTATTCTGTCGCGCTTTCCAGGCGCGAAAGCCGCATGCGCTTTTCCTGAAAGCGCTTCAGCCTTTAAACACTTTATTTTTGGAAGAAAGAAAAAACCTCGCTCCAGGTGACAGAGCGAGGTTCAGTTTCTGGCTTATGGGGAAAGCATCTTAGGGGATACTCACTCTATACTCTTGATTCTCCTCCCATTGCGCAATTCACGATTTATTGCAGATCAATACAGCGGAGCGTGCACGCCTCGTCCAAACGCGTATGGCTAAGGTGGCGCAAATTCAGCGTGTTCGGACGCCAGTAGTGGCATCGAATCCCCAAGTCGTTAACATTCGTTAATGGTTTCTTGACTGTGCAATTTTCGTCCGCTTGAATGCCTCCCAATAAAGATCTAGGCACGATTCAATCGGCCAGCCTCGTGCGAGAATCACAATTTAGGCATCGTGCGCGAAGGCGTTCCTTCGATGCGTTGTGGATCGCATTTTTGTTTCGAAACGGACGGAGGGGTGATTATGAAAATAGGATTTCGATTGTTATGCGCTCTCGCCGCGAGCGTGACTTTGGGGAGTTATTCCGCTCCCTCAAATGCGACGCCCGTCTGCGACGGACCGCCGCCGACTGTATGGCGGTATTTGCCTGAACTGCCCAAAGGCTGCCAAAGGGAGCGGATACAGGCTTCCGGTGAACTCAGCTTCAATGTGTTCCGCAAGGCAGCCACTATTGCGGAGGCCGCTTGGCAGCGCGAAGTTATCACGAAATACGGCGAGCGCTTCCAGGATTTGAAATTCGCGGCCTGCAAAAACGTCTTGTGCGTGAAGGGTGCCGTTAGCGGCACGGAACGCTGCACGATTTCAGCCTTCCCCTGTGCATCGGACATGGGAGAACCCGCGAAGGCGCAGGTTGAGCAACTGGCTTCACTGGATGATCAGAACCCTCTTCCAGATAATTTCCGCCGTACTGAGGAACGGAGAGAAGCCATCAGGGAAGAGAGGCACGAAGAAAGAAGGGAAGAGCGAAGGGAAGAACGACGCGACGAGCGTCTTACGGACAGAGATCTCAACCCGCAAGAGGTTCGTGAGCTGCAGCACCTGCTGAGCCGGGCAGGTTATCCTGTCCATCCCGATGGCTTATTCGGCGATGAATCGAGAGATGCTCTTAGCGCCTGGGAGCGCAAGGTTGGGATCCGCGATGACGGTTATCCGACTTTCGAAGCACTGGAAAGGCTTCGTCGCGACTTCAGGTAATGATCGCGCTTTGGGAACTGATTTTGCGGAGCGCTTTGCGCTCCGCCTCGTGTTTTAGGAAAACCGTAAAGGCCTTATACCCCGTTCACATTGCTAGGGGGCAGCGCCTGAGCTAAAGCTCCATCGAATAGAAGGCAAAAAGCGGACTGCGGGGGTTAGGCGTCATGATCATGAGTTCCTGGTTCGGCGACATGACCCGCCAAGTCGATATGTATTGCGAGCGACGCGGCGCGGCTTGGGACGCAGAACCGCTCAACGCCATGTCCAATGCCGCCTTCTTCATCGCGGCCTGGGCAGCTTGGCGTTTGCAGGAGCGCCACCCGAATACGGCGTTCGGCGGCGCAATCCGGGCGCTCAGCATCATCATCGCTGTGGTCGGAGCCGGCAGCCTGACCTTCCACACCCTCGCAACCCGCTGGGCCGAATGGGCGGATGTTATTCCGATCCTCATTTTCATGATCGTCTATTGCTGGCTGATCTTGACGGCGTTCTTCCGATGGCCGTGGTGGGCCAAGTCGCTAGCGACGTTTCTTCTTTTTGCGGCCACGTTCTATCTGGAGTCGGATGAGTTCGAGAAATTCCTCTGGGGCGGAGCCATGTATTTGCCGACGCTTGTTTTCCTGATGGCAGCAGGCGCAGGGATTTGGCGCTGCAACGCCAGCGCAGGCAAAGCCTTCTACGCTGCGGCTGGCCTTTTCGTGCTTTCCTTCACCGCAAGAACCCTCGATAGGCCGATGTGCGATGCCCTTCCGGTCGGCACGCATTATTTCTGGCATCTCTTCAACGCCGCGGTGCTTTTCCTGCTGGTCCGGACTGTTATTCTTCACGCCCCTGCCCCGGAGGAAAAGGCTTCAGGGTCGTGGGGCGCGGAGCCAACGGTTCTCGGTGCGCCTGGAACCTGAAAAAAACGCCGCCAACCCGGCCAGTGGGTTGCCATCCCGGCCAAGCGCTGCGATCGCGGATAAGGTTCGACCTTTCCGGGACTTGATGACCCGGATGGCCCCGCACGCAGAAAAAGCCATGAATCAAGTTCGGATGACGCCTGCGAAGATTCGGGACGGAATCGAAGCGCGCGCCAGAAAGAGACGGCAATACAGCTTCGCCGTCTCTGTCCTTGGACTTGTTCCCGGGTCTATCACCGGAAACGACGCTCATTCCCTATGAAGGTTCGCTCGCTGGCTTGTTGCGGCGTTCGGTCATGAACTGATCGAACTCGGCCTGATCTTTGGCGCGGCGCAAGCGGTCGAGAAAGCCGGTGAACTCATTTTGCTCCTCTTCGAGCCGTTTCAACGTCTCGGAGCGATAGTCGTCGAAGGCGGCATTGCCGCTTGATCCGATCACGCCATAGCCGCCACGCTTCATGGCTCGCCACTCATCGCGCGCTTCACGCCAGCGCTCGCGACGCTCCTGCCAACTCATGTGCCCGTGATGTCCACACCCCATGCGTCTACTCCAGAATAAGAAAGCCAAGGTAGCCAAGCCAATCGGCCACCAGATGATGAAGGAAACGATCATCAGCGCGATCCACGCGGGTTTGCCGATGTCGTCGAGCCTTTCGGCCAGGTGCATTTGCGTAACTCCCTATGTAAATGTAAGTTACATTCACATAGGTGCGCGGCTATGGCCGCTTTGTCAAGAGATCCTCGGCGTTTTCATATTTTATGAAGGCATCGCCGGACTAGGTCAGGAGTCGCGATGCTCTTCTCGGATGGTCTCGGATTCCCGCTTGTGGCCGAAGCGCAGCCCCGTCTCCCGGAATAGGACAACCAGCCGCGCGCATGCTTCGCCATCGGGATCGTCGCGACCAGCCAAGCGCAGCTTTCCAGCATGCTTGCCTGTCGTTTCTCAATAAAAAAGCCCGCTTTGGGCGGGCTGCGGTTTCAGTCGTAACGTGTGACATATAACCGGATGCCAGCCGGATTTCGCCTCTCGCCATCAAAAATGCTGGACGTACCGCACCGTAAAGCGCTCGCCTTCGGGGCGGTTCTCGGCTCCGAATTCCTGATAGGCGTTGAAGAAGAAATTCTGGTCCGGCCCCCAGCTGTACGTGAACCCCGGACCGATGGCCGCCACTCTCTCCCTTCGGCCAGGCACGGGGATATCGTTGACCAGGGTATCGGTCGTCTGTTGCAGGTAATACCCGTTGAGACCGAGCCGGAGTTCCTTGGTCACCGCGTACTCCGACGCGAAGTTCATGTGAAAGGCTTGACCTGCCTGGCTTGAAACGGCGTTGGGGCCGAGCGCTACGTTTGGATCGTCATTCTTGCCGTTCCAGAGATAGTGAATGCGGGCGGAGGCCGTCCATTCCGGCGTTATGAAGACAGTGCCTGCATAATAAGGATCGAATGACCAGAAGTTCGCGCCCGGCTGGACGGCTGCCGTTCGGTCGTAAAGACCTGTCGGCGCGAGGACTTGAAATTCGACCCGATGCACGAAAAGCGGGCCGTTTGCTCCCATGATGGGATCGAATTGAATGAGGGGGCCGATAAGCAGGTCGCCGACGCCGGTCCTGCCCTTGAGAACCGAATTTCCAAGGCCGTCGTCGACGTTTGCGGACGCAACCCAGGGAACGATCACGTCAAGGCCAAGGCTTCCTGAACCCACTTTCAGATTGGACACATAGATGAACTGAGTGAGGGACACGAGAGCATCGACGTCGGTCTTCGGCAACGGCAGTTTGTTGCCGTACTGATCTGTCAGCGTGTTGGCTGTATAGAATTGCAGATATTCGACGGCATAGAATCCGGGCCCTGCGGGGACGCCGCCATCAAGGAAGCTCGTAAATCCAAGGTTGAGATTCGGCTCATCATAAGCTTTTGCATCCTGATTGAATGCTACGAGCAGACTTAGAGCGGAAGCTATTCCGATGATGCTTCTCGCCGAAGTCCTTCGTGCGCCTGTAGTCTTTCCGGCCATGATGCGCCCCTATCGTCTCGCGCGTTTCAAAGCTCGGTTGAAAACTCAACCGAGTGCACTCTTTACTTATGGGGACAAAAACTACTTAGGATCGAATTGAAAGCTCGACCACCGTTACTGGGTTCGCATCGCACGACAATCGACTTCACGCCGCAGACGCATCGAAAAGAGCCAAGCGGAAGCTTTAGAGTTGGTGCTGTGACGAAATTGCATCAAAAATCGTTGCACTCGCGCAAGTGCTTTCGCGATGGGGCGCCGAGACGCGCCTGCTCTTTCAGCCGAACCCGCCTATTTGAAAAATCCTCTCAGTCGAGGACTGCGGCGGGCGGCCTGATGACGGAGAGTATCCCCTTGATGATCGTCTCCGAGATCGAACCGATGAAGCCCGACAGAAAATCGAGGTCCACACCAAGGTTCTGGCCGGCAAGCGGTAAGATGAAGATCATGCCGAGGAGGATCAGAAGCCCATAAGGTTCAAGCCCCGCATAGGGCTTGGCGAGCCGCAGCGGAAGCAAGCCGGTCAGAACCCGGCCTCCATCAAGCGGCGGTATCGGCAGCATGTTGAAGACCGCGAGAATCACGTTGATGAGGATGCTGTGCCAAAGATTTAGGTTCAGCCAAGTGGAGAGCGGCTGCGGTGCAAGCGATGCAACATAGAAGAGCAGCGCGGAGAGAACGGCGAGCACGATATTCGTGCCCGGCCCCGCCAGGGCGACAAAAACCATGTCCCTGCGCGGATTGCGAAGCGCGCCGAAGTTGACGGGCACAGGCTTGGCATAGCCGAAGAGGAACGGCGAGCGGGCCAACAGCAAAATGCCGGGCAGTATAATAGTGCCGAAGGGGTCGATATGCTTGAGGGGGTTGAGCGTAACGCGGCCCATCATCCAGGCGGTATTGTCGCCGAAGCGCCGCGCCGCAAAACCGTGCGCGGCCTCATGCAGCGTGACAGCCAGAAGGACCGGAATGATCCAAGTCGACGCCGTGTAGAGAGCCGCCATCATATCCCCGCTCATGGCCGTCCTTCCCCTGGAATGGCTTTGTTTTTTTCCAGGCCTATTTCCACCTATTCGAGTGCGATGTCACCACCGCGTTTCGGCACAAGACAGGGATTCAGCCCTTTACCTTAAGAATAAGCCGTTAGCGGTCAAATTGGAGCGAAAGGAGCAATCGGCAATGGACGTTGGCTTTATCGGGCTCGGCAACATGGGCCTTCCGATGGCGCGTAATCTCTTGAAAGCGGGCCACAGTCTCCGTGTCTACAATCGAACCAAAAGCCGCGCCGATCCCCTTGTTGAGGAAGGCGCCACCGTCGCGACCAGCCCGGCGGAAGCCTCCACGGGCGACGCGGTCATAACCATGCTTGCCAACGATCAGGCCGTCGAGGACACGGTCTTCGGCGAGGATGGTATTCTACGAGGCTTGAAGAAGGGCGCGGCGCACATCTCGATGAGCACGATCACCGTCGCTCTCTCCGAGCGCCTGAATCGGGCTCACACGGAGGTTCATCAAACCTACATCGCGGCGCCCGTGTTTGGCCGCCCCGACGCCGCCGCTGCCGCGAAACTCTTTGTCGTCGCCGCTGGCGACAAAAAGGCCGGCGAATATGTCCAGCCGCTGTTTGACGCGATCGGCCAGCGTACCTTCTATTTGAGCGAGAACGCGCACGAAGCGAACCTCGTCAAGCTGAGCGGCAACTTCCTCATTGTCTCGATGATCGAGTGCCTGGGAGAGACCGTCGCCCTCATGCGCAAGTACGAGGTCGATCCCCGCCGCTTTCTGGAAATCATGACGGAGACTCTCTTCGCGGCGCCGGTCTACCGGACCTACGGCGCTTTGATTGCCGAGCAGAAATATGAGCCGGCCGGCTTCAAGCTGGAACTCGGGCTGAAAGATGTGCGTTCCGTGCTCGCCGCGGCGGAAGCGAAGGCTGTTCCGATGCCGGTCGCGAGCGTCGTCCGGGATCATTTCCTGAGCGCGATCGCGCGCGGAGGGGCCGATCTCGACTGGTCGGCTCTGGCGAAAGTGACCGCCGAAGATGCAGGGCTTAAATCTTGAGATAGCCTCCCGAGCGCGCGTCAACGTCACGGCGGCTCACTCTCGGGCCGCCCTCCACGCAATCCAGGCCTTGGGCGCACCAACTTAGCGAGAATTATAATCCGGCTTTGCAGTCCAGCCCAGTCTAAAAATGCGTCAGATAATGTTGTATTATGCCTATTAACAAAACAATCTCGATTGATAATAAATACAGATCTTCCTTTTAACTTCCTTCATCTTCGGAGGCTAGTATTTTCATTTCCATCCGTAGATTCTGAACGTGATAATAACTTTTTTTGAATTGACCAGCCCCTTATTCCATGCTTTTCCTAAATGTGACAGTGGTCGTCCGGAGACCGCGCTATTCGACAAATTGATCGGATGGCGTTATTAACGCGTTACATTTGCAAGCTACAACTTCAATGTACGGGCAATCGAAAGCGGGGGTATGGCCGGACCTTTATTCCGTTCCTGGCGTGCAATGAGGCGCGCATCGTGGATGACGAATGACGCCGCCAGTTCGGCCGCGTCTACTAAACGCAATGAGAAGAGGCATATGACGGAAAGCATCCGGGAAGCGAATTTCTCCGAACGGGCAAATGGCTCGGACAACGGAGCAGATGGCAACGAGGTCGGCCGTCTTCGCGAGCTTATCCTTGAACGGCTTATCAGCACAACAGGCAAAGACCAGACTTCAGCCAGCCAGCGGGATTGGTTCCTCGCGACCGCGCTTGTCGTGCGAGACCGCATCATCAGGCCGTGGATCGCATCCAAGAAGGCAAACTACGAAGAAGACAGGCGGCGCGTCTATTATCTGTCGCTCGAATTTCTGATCGGGCGTCTGCTTATGGATGCGCTGAACAATCTCGGCCTCACCGCCCAGATTCGCGAGGCCTTGGCTGGCCTGGATGTCGACCTCAACAAGCTGAGCGAGATGGAACCGGACGCGGCTCTTGGCAATGGCGGGCTCGGACGGCTCGCCGCCTGTTTCATGGAGAGCATGGCGACGCTGTCCGTCGCCGCGTATGGCTATGGCATCCGCTATGACCACGGCCTGTTCCGGCAGGCGATCAAGGACGGTTGGCAGCACGAATACCCTGAAGACTGGCTGGCCTTCGGCAACCCTTGGGAGTTCCCTCGCCCCGAAATCGCCTATGCTATCGGATTTGGCGGCTCCGTGGAGTTGCTGCACCACAGCTCGGTGGCGCAGATCTGGCGTCCGTCCGAGGTCGTCGAGGCTGTCGCCTACGATACGCCGATACCCGGCTGGCGCGGCAAATACGTGAATTCGCTTCGGCTATGGAGGTCGCGCGCGCCGGACCCCTTACGTCTCGATGTCTTCAACGCCGGCGATTACGTCGCGGCGCAAACCGAGCAGGTTCGAGCCGAATCGATCTCCAAGGTGCTTTATCCGAGCGACTCGACCCCGGCCGGCCAGGAACTCAGGTTGCGCCAGGAATATTTCTTCGCGTCGGCCTCGCTGCAAGACCTCATCCACCGTCACCTGAAACAGCACGGCGATATCACGAAACTGGCGGACAAGGTGGCGATCCAGCTCAACGATACGCACCCCGCCATAGCGGTCGCGGAGCTAATGCGGCTCTTAGTCGACGTTTACGGCGTCGGCTGGGAGCAGTCCTGGAGCATCACGCAAGCCACGTTCTCCTATACGAACCACACGCTGCTGCCGGAAGCGCTTGAAGTCCTGGCCAGTGCCGCTGATGGAGCGCCTCCTTCCGCGGCACATGCAGATCATCTATCTTATCAATGCCCTGCACCTGGATGCCTTGCGGGAGAAAGGCGCCGATCAGCAACTCCAATCGCACGTCTCGCTCATCGACGAATATGCCGGGCGGCGCGTACGCATGGGGCACCTCGCCTTCCTCGGCTCGCACAAGATCAACGGCGTGTCGCAACTGCACACCGATCTCATGAAGGAGACGGTGTTCCAGGACCTGCACGCCCTTTACCCCGATCGCATCGTCAACAAGACAAATGGCATCACCTTCCGGCGCTGGCTTTTTGAAGCCAACCCCGGCCTGACGAAGCTCCTCATCGACACGATCGGGCCGGACTTTCTGGACGACGCGGAAGCCCTCCGGAAAGTCGAGAAATTCGCGGACGAGCCAAGCTTCCAGGAGAAGTATGCCGCCGTCCGGCATGCGAACAAGGAAGCGCTCGCGAAGATCATCACCGACAGGCTTCTCATCAAGGTCGATCCGGATGCGCTTTTCGACGTTCAGATCAAGCGCATTCACGAGTACAAGCGCCAGCTTCTCAACATCCTTGAGACGATCGCGTTCTACAACGAGATCCACGCCCATCCTACGCGCGACTTCGTTCCCCGCGTGAAGATCTTCTCAGGCAAAGCGGCGGCGAGTTATCATCAGGCCAAGCTCATCATCAAGCTGATGCACGATGTGGCGCGCGTGGTGAACAACGACCCGTCGGTGCGTGGTCTTTTGAAAGTGGTCTTCCTGCCGAACTTCAATGTGAGCCTCGCGCAGTCGATCATCCCGGCGGCGGATCTGTCCGAGCAGATCTCAACCGCAGGCATGGAGGCTTCGGGCACCGGCAATATGAAGTTCGCGCTCAATGGGGCGCTTACAATCGGGACGCTCGACGGCGCCAACGTGGAAATCTGCGAGCGCGTCGGGCGCGACAACATCTTCATCTTCGGAATGACGGCGCAGGAGGTCCAGGACCGCCGCAAGAATGGGATCGACGCACGCGAGGTTATCGCCGGGTCGCCCATGCTGGCGGAGGTGCTCGATTCTGTCGCATCCGGCGTATTTTCGCACGACGAGAAGGATCGCTATCGACAGCTGGTCGATATCCTGACATACCATGATCACTTCATGGTTACGGCAGACTTCGAAGCCTATTGCGCGGCGCAAAGAGAGGCAGACATGCGCTGGCGTGACCGGAAGGGATGGTGGCGCTCTGCCACATTGAATACCGCTCGCGTAGGGTGGTTTTCTTCCGACCGAACAATTAAAGAATATGCTGAGGATATCTGGCGGGTGCCTGTGCGCTCAGCGTGAGGGAAAAAAATTGACCAGTGCAAGCTGGCGTGCATCCGATGAGGACGTGGCGGGCATCATCGCCGCGACTTATCATGATCCATTTGCCATTCTCGGGCTGCATGACGTGCCTGAAGGAATGGTGATCCGCGCTTTCGTTCCCAGCGTCGCGCGCTTACAGGCCCTGATTGAGCCCGTCGACTCGGTCCTGGACCTCGAACGGCGCGGCGAGAGCGATTTCTTCGAGGCCTTGGTTCCCAGTGTAAACGACCGTTTCGCCTACCGGCTGCGCGCCGAGGAAAAGGACGAGAAGTGGGAATTTCTCGATCCCTATGCCTTCGGCCCCGCTCTTGGTCCTCTCGATGATTATCTGCTTGTCGAAGGGACGCACCAGCGGCTTTACGAACGATTGGGCGCTCATGCGATCAACCACGAAGGCGTTGATGGCGTTTTGTTTGCCGTCTGGGCGCCGCAAGCCAAGCGCGTCTCGATCGTGGGCGACTTCAATCAATGGGACGGGCGCCGCCACACCATGCGCAAGCGCGTGGATAGCGGCCTTTGGGAGCTTTTCGCGCCGGGCATCGGAGAAGGAACCGTCTACAAATACGAGATCGTCGGCGCGGGCGGGAATCTCGTGCCGCTCAAGGCGGATCCCTTCGGTTTTGGTAGCGAAATGCGGCCATCGACTGCTTCGATTGTGGCGCGCACGGACAACTTCACATGGGACGACGAGGCCCACATCGCCTGGCGGACTAAGGCCGATGCGCGGCGCAGCCCCATGTCGATCTACGAAGTGCATCTGGGGTCTTGGCGGCGTAAGTGGGATAACGGCTTCCTGACCTACGACGAACTGGCGGAGCAACTCATCCCTTACGTCGCGGACATGGGGTTCACCCATATCGAGCTGTTGCCTATCTCCGAGCATCCGCTGGATGCCTCCTGGGGCTATCAGCCGATCGGCCTGTTCTCACCCACGCGGCGGCATGGCGATCCGGCAGGCTTCCAGCGTTTCGTCGATGCGGCGCACCGCGCAGGGCTTAGCGTCATCCTGGATTGGGTGCCTGCTCACTTTCCAACCGACGAGCATGGGCTCGCGTGGTTCGATGGCGCGCCTCTCTACGAGCATCCAGACCCTCGCAGGGGCTTCCACCCCGACTGGAACACCGCGATCTACGATTTCGGCAGGCGCGAGGTCGCGAGCATCCTGACCTCGAACGCGATGTATTGGTTCGACCGCTTCCATGTGGATGGCCTTCGCGTTGATGCGGTCGCGTCCATGCTCTATCTCGATTATTCGAGACGGCCGGGCGAATGGCTGCCAAACGCCGACGGTGGGAACGAGAACCGTGACGCGGTGCGCTTCCTTCAATCGGCGAATGAACGCCTTTATGCAGCCTTCCCCGGCGTAACGATGGCCGCGGAGGAGTTGACGTCCTGGCCAGGCGTTTCGCATCCGACCAGTTCAGGCGGCCTGGGGTTCGGCTTCAAGTGGAACATGGGGTGGATGAACGACACCCTCAACTACATGACGAAGAACCCCGTTCACAGGCGCTGGCACCACGATAAGCTCACCTTCGGCCTGCTCTACGCCTTCTCCGAGAACTTCATTCTTCCGATCTCGCACGACGAGGTCGTCCACGGCAAAGGTTCGGTCGTCAACAAGATGCCCGGCGACGAGTGGCAGCAATTCGCCAACGCCCGTGCCTATTACGGCTTCATGTGGGGCTATCCCGGCAAGAAGCTTTTGTTTATGGGCCAGGAGTTCGGCCAGCGGAACGAATGGAACTTCGATACGGGCCTCGACTGGTGGGTTCTCGACTACGCTTACCACCGAGGAATTCAGTCGCTGATCCGCGACTTGAACCGCTTGCACATCGAGAAACCCGCCCTTCATGCCCGCGATTGTGAGCCGGAAGGCTTCCAATGGATCGTCGTCGATGACGCGCAGCACTCGGTCTTCGCCTGGGTGCGCTGGGGCGGCCCTGACTCCAAGCCCATCGCTGTCGTTTCGAACTTTACCCCGGAGCCTCGCCGCAGCTATCGCATCGGGCTGCCTTTCCGCGGGCGATGGAAGGAAATCCTTAATACCGACGCTCCAGCCTATGGCGGATCCGGCATGGGCAACCTCGGGTCGGTAACAGCCTTCAGCAACCCGTCACACGGACTCCCGGCATCAGCAGAAATCGTGCTGCCGCCGCTCGCCACTGTTTATTTTGAGTTTGACTCAGGTTAAACCAGCAACAGACCACTCTTGCTAGTATGCAATCTCAGCCACCTTTGGGAGGAACCGATGAGGACGCCCGGCATATCTCCCATAGCACGCGACGCCATGGCCTATGTTCTGGCCGGGGGACGCGGCAGCCGTTTGATGGAATTGACCGCAAGGCGCGCCAAACCCGCCGTCTACTTCGGCGGGAAGTCGCGCATCGTCGATTTCGCGCTTTCGAATGCTCTTAATTCGGGCATAAGGCACATTGCTGTCGCCACCCAATACAAAGCGCATAGCCTTATCCGGCACCTCCATCGTGCCTGGAATATTATGCGTCCCATTCGGAACGAGAGCTTCGATATTCTGCCCGCCAGCCAGCGCATTTCGGAAGAACTCTGGTATCTCGGCACGGCGGACGCTGTCTATCAGAACCTCGACATCATCGAAGGGTACGACCCGAAATACCTCGTCGTGCTGGCCGGCGACCATATCTACAAGATGGACTACGAGTTCATGCTCCAGCAGCATGTCGACCAGAACGCCGACGTGACCGTTGGGTGCATCGAGGTTCCGCGCCTCGAAGCAACCGGTTTCGGCGTGATGGATGCCGATGAGAATGATGTCATCCGGTCCTTTGTAGAAAAGCCTGCAGATCCCCCCGCCATGCACGACAAGCCCGATATCTCGCTTGCCAGCATGGGTATCTATGTATTCGAGACGAGATTCCTGTTGGACCAGCTCATGCGGGACGCAGCTGACCCCAACTCATCCCACGACTTTGGCAAGGATATCATTCCTTATCTCGTCCAGTACGGTAAGGCTGTTGCTCATAGCTTTAACCGCTCCTGTGTACGGTCGGAGTCGGAAAAGGGTGCGTATTGGCGCGATGTCGGGACCGTCGACGCTTATTGGGCAGCCAACATCGATCTGACGGCGGTGGTTCCAGACCTCGACATCTACGACCAGGACTGGCCGGTCTGGACCTACAATGAGATCACGCCCCCGGCGAAGTTCGTCCATGACGAGGACGGCAGGCGCGGACAGGCGATTTCCTCGCTGGTATCGGGCGCATGCATCATCTCCGGCGCCGCCTTGCGGCGGACTCTGCTTTCAACAGGCGCCCGGGTGAATTCCTTCGCAAACGTGGAAAACGCGGTCATTCTTCCTCGCGTCGACGTGGGCCGCTCAGCCCGCTTGAAAAACGTCGTTATCGACGCTGAAGTTAAAATTCCTGAGGGGCTTGTTGTCGGCGAAGATCCCGAACTCGACGCGAAGCGTTTCCGGCGAACGGAAAGCGGCATTTGCCTCATAACACAGCCCATGATCGACAGGCTTGTCGGTCAACCCTCGGTCCACCGCGCCCCGGAGCGCGTGCTGCATTCGATCAAGCCGGCCGAGGAAGCCCCCGAAATTGAAGCCCCCGCAATCGAAAACCATGCAATCAATGGGCTCGACCCTGACGCCACAGGCGACGAGCTTGAAGATGAAGTCGCAACAAGCGGGCTTAAAGCGTGAGCCAGTTAAAGATCCTATCGGTTGCTTCGGAGGTATACCCGCTTATCAAGACGGGCGGCCTGGCCGATGTCGCGGGGGCGCTTCCCCTCGCATTGCGAGCCGAAGACACCAGCACAATCACGTTGGTTCCAGGCTATCCGGCGGTGATGGCTGCCTTGGAGAGCCACGCGGAAGTGCGGTCGATCCCGCTTCTCTTCGGGGGCAGCGCCCGTCTTCTGAGCGGTAAAGCGGGACATCTTGAGCTTTTCGTCCTCGACGCGCCGCACCTCTATGACCGTCCCGGAAACCCCTATACCGCGCCGGGCGGCGCTGACTGGCCCGATAACGCCTTTCGCTTCGCCGCGCTCGGGAAGATTGCCGCCGCCATTGGCCGGGGCTTGGTGCCGGGGTTCGCGCCCGATGTGGTGCATACCCACGATTGGCAAGGCGGCCTTACCGCAGCTTATCTTCACTATGGCGATGAAGCCAGGCCCGCCACGGTTGTCACCGTTCATAATCTCGCCTACCAGGGCCAATTCCCCGCGACACTGCTCGGCGCGTTGGAACTGCCGCCGGAAGCCCTCACCTTCAACGGTATCGAGCATTACGGCGCGATAGGTTACCTGAAGGCCGCGCTCCAGCTTTCCGACAGGATTACGACCGTCTCGCCAACCTACGCCGTGGAAATCCAGCGCCCCGAAACGGGGATGGGTTTTGACGGCCTGCTTCGCGAACGCTCGGCGCGTCTGCGCGGCATTCTCAACGGCATCGACACGGAGGTGTGGAATCCCGCCGACGATCCCCGGCTTGCCGTCAATTACGACGCCAGGGGGCTCTATGCCCGCGCGGTGAACAAGGAGGCATTGCAGCACGCCCTGGGCCTTAATCCTGAGCCGGACACCCTCGTCGCCGGTGTTATCAGCAGGCTTTCCTGGCAGAAGGGGCTCGACCTGCTGCTCGATAATCTGCCGGTTCTCCTTGAGGAAGGGATGCAACTCGCTGTGCTTGGCGAAGGCGACCCGGAGATCAAAGCCCGGTTCCGCGCGGCCGCTCAGGGCTTCCCAGGGCGGGTTGGCGTCTGCATTGGCTATGACGAGACGCTCGCGCACCGCATTCAGGCGGGCTCGGATGCGCTCCTTGTCCCATCGCGCTTCGAGCCTTGCGGGCTTACCCAACTCTGCGCGCTGCGCTATGGCGCTGTGCCGGTGGTTTCCCGGGTGGGCGGCCTTGCCGATACCATCATCGACGCCAATGAGATGGCACTCAACGCAGGCGTTGCCACTGGCATTCAGTTTTTCGCTGGGACCGACGATGGCTTGGCGCTGGCCTTGCGCAAAACCGCGTCTTTATTCCGCGACAAGGAAACGTGGCGAGGCTTGCAGTGGAACGGCATGGCCGCCGATGTATCCTGGCGGAATCCGGCCCGGCGTTATGTGCAGCTCTACCGCGAGCTTACAGGCAAAGCGGCGGCTCTGGATGCCGCTGCATGAAGCGGCGCGTGAGCGAAGGCTCGCCCGAGCCTCTCGGCCTGACACTCGATAAACGCGGCGCGAATGGCGCCGTTTTTTCCGCTCATGCCACTTCGATCGAGCTGTGCCTTTTCGATGCGTCGGGGGAAACCGAGGTCGAACGGATACGCCTGCCCTCCCGCACCGGCGACGTTTTTCACGGTCATGTCGTAGGCATCGGCCCTGGCCAGCGCTACGGCTTTCGCGCACATGGCCCATATGAACCGCGCGAGGGACAACGGTTCAACGCCGCGAAACTTCTCATCGATCCTTACGCGCTGGCGCTGGACCGCCCCTTTTACCTTGCGCCTGCGATGCTTGGTTACCGGCAAGGCGTGGCGGATGCGGATTTGAGCTTCGATGCGACCGACAGCGCGCCGTTCATGCCGAAGTCGATCGCGATCAATCCAAGGCCTGCGGAAAACATGCTGCCAACGAGGCGGCCCTGGTCGGATACGATCATCTACGAACTGCATGTCCGGGGCTTTACCAAGACGCATCCGGGCATTCCTGAGGCGATCCGTGGGACATTCGCGGGCCTCGCCCATCCCGCCGCTATCGATCACCTGGTGAAACTGGGCGTGACGGCCGTTGAGGTCCTGCCTTGCGCCGCCTGGATCGAGGAATTGCACCTGAGAGGGGGCGGCCTTACGAATTATTGGGGCTATAACCCGGTCGCGCTGATGGCGCCCGAGCCGCGCCTGGCGCCTGGCGGCTGGGAGGAGATCCGCAACTGCACTTCCGCCCTGCACGCCGCTGGCATCGAAGTCATCGTGGATGTGGTGCTCAATCACACCGGCGAAGGGGGTGAACTTGGTTCGACCCTGTCGATGCGCGGGCTCGATAATGCCTCCTATTATCGGCTGGCGCCTGACCGGCGCTACTTCATCAATGACACAGGGTGCGGGAATACGCTGGCGCTCGACCGGCCGCCCGTCGTTCGGCTTGCGATGGATGCGCTCCGCGCCTGGGTGAAGTTCGGCGGCGTTGACGGCTTCCGCTTCGATCTCGCCACCGTCCTTGGCCGCAGAGACGATGGCTTCGACGCGTCCGCACCGCTCATCACGGCAATCTCACAAGACCCGGTCTTGCGTGAGGTGCGGCTGATCGCCGAGCCATGGGACATCGGACCTGGCGGATACCAGGTCGGGGGGTTTCCAGGATCCTGGCGCGAATGGAACGACCAGTTCCGCGACACCATGCGGAAGTTCTGGCGCGGCGACAACGCCATGGTGCCCGGCGCCGTCACGCGTTTCGCGGGCTCGTCCGATATCTTCGGCCCGCCGCACCGCCGCCCCTCGTCCAGCGTCAACTTCATCGTCGCTCACGACGGTTTCACGCTCGCGGACCTTGTCTCCTACGAGCGCAAGCACAACGAAGCCAACGGCGAAAACAACCGCGACGGAACACACGAGAATTTATTCCTGGAACAACGGCATCGAAGGCGCCACCCGCGATCCCGACATACTGGGGGCAAGACGGCGCGATCAGCGCAATCTCTTGGCGTCGCTGCTGCTCGCGCGTGGCACGCCCATGCTGGCCATGGGCTCCGAATGCGGCCAATCGCAGGGCGGCAACAACAACGCCTACGCCCAGGATAACGCCACAACCTGGATGAATTGGGGAAAGACCGACGAGGCGCTCCTTTCTTGCACGGCCCATATCATCGCGCTTAGAAAGGCGCACACCGCTTTCACGCGCGATCACTTCCTTACCGGCGATGCCACCGATGTCTCGCTTATCCCCGATGTTCAATGGCTGACGCCGAAGGGATTGCAGATGCAGTCCGGGGA
This sequence comes from uncultured Alphaproteobacteria bacterium, assembly GCA_963839435.1. Taxonomy (GTDB): domain Bacteria; phylum Pseudomonadota; class Alphaproteobacteria; order Rhizobiales; family Rhodomicrobiaceae; genus Rhodomicrobium. The sequence goes on along the minus strand of CAWIVD010000021.1, from coordinate 33,534 downwards.
CTGGGCCGATAGCCATCTGCGCACTGTCGTCGCCGCGCTTTACGCGCCTTGCGGCGAGACTCACGAGGCGGATCGCGTCATCGCGATATTGCATGCCGGTTCCGAGCCCATCGAAGTAACCTTGCCTGAGGCCCAGATTGGGTTCGTCTGGCGTTGCTGCCTCGACACGGCGTACGAGAACGGCCTCGGCGAGGAACGAGCTTTCGAGGGAGGCGCAATAATGACCGTTGCTGCGCGCTCCGTGACGGTCCTTGGGGAGCAGTTCGCCGGCACATTTCATGTCGCCGTCAAATCAGGGCAAGGCGTTGCGCCCGATTTGCTCGATAGGCTGGCGAGCGCTACCGGCATCGCGTCTGACTGGTATGACATTGCTGGCGAAAGACACATCGTACCCCCTGAGACGAAGTTCGCGCTGCTCGCCGACATGGGGTTTCCGACAGGAAGCAGCGGTGAGGCGCGGGAAAGTCTTGTGCGCCTTGCTGACGATCATGATCGCCGCGCGCTTCCCTGGAGCCTCGTTGTCCGCGAAGAGGAAGCGGTCAGGGTTCGTCTTCCTTTGACCGAAGGACGCGCGCCCGATGCTCTGCGGGTTCAGCGCGAGGATGGCAGCGCGAGCGTTATTCCGCTTGGGCCGGGCGATATCGAATATGTGCCATTCACAGCCTTGGATGGGCGGCCGACCGAGGCTGCCATCGCAACACTACCGCCGCAACCTCTCGGCCGGCACCGCATCATCCTGGAGCATCGGCCTGAACTTGACTGCCACCTTACCATTTCGCCCGGGCGGTGCTATCTGTCGGACGCGCTCCGGTCTGGCAAGAAGGCGACGGGCGTCGCCGCGCAGCTCTATTCCCTTCGCCGCGCCCAGGATCAGGGCGTCGGAGATTTCACGACGTTGAGCGAACTAGCCAGGATGGCGGGCAGGGCTGGCTTTGCCACGGTGGGAATGAACCCGTTGCACGCGCTCTTTCCCAGCGACCGCGAGCGCTCCAGCCCCTATTACCCCTCCGACAGGCGATTCATCGATCCGATCTATATCGATGTTGCTGAGCTGCCGGGTGTGTCAGGCGGAGGCTGCGCAGCAGCAGCCCTTGCAAAGCATGCCGGTCGTATCGCCAACCTTTCAGCGCTCGGCCACGTCGATTATTCAGCGGTTTGGCCGCTAAAGCGGGAAATCCTGGAGGCGGCTTTTGCCGACTTCGAGGACATTCGAGCCCAAGCGACCGGCGGGGCCTTGCCCCAGGACTTCGACGCCTTTATCGCAAGCGGCGGCAAAACCCTGTTTCAATTCGCGTGCTTTCAGGCAATCAGCGAAGGTCGCCACGGAGAAGCATGGACGCAATGGCCGCAAGACCTTGCCAAGCGCAACGAGAGTGCGCTTCGGGCTTTCGCACAGGCAAACGCGAGGCACGTTCGGTTTCATCTCTATCTGCAATGGCTCTGCGAGCGCCAACTCGCAAGTGCCGAGGCGCAAGGCCGCAAGAGCGATCTCTGGCTTGGCTTTTATCGCGATCTGGCAGTCGGCGCCGCGCCCGATGGCGCGGAATGCTGGGCCAATGCCGATCAATTGATGCAGGCGTGCTCGGTTGGCGCGCCCCCTGACCCGTTCGCCGAAGCCGGCCAGAACTGGGGCCTGCAGCCGCCTAACCCTGTCGCTTGGCAGCGGTCGGCCTATGCCTCGTTCAACGAGCTGACCGCCGCGAATATGCGCCATGCCGGAGCGCTGCGGATTGATCATGCCATGGCGCTCGCGCGATTGTTCATCATCCCGAACGGAGCGAAGGCTCTGGAGGGCGCTTATCTCTCCTATCCGGTGCATGACCTCATCGGGCAGCTCGCCCTCGAAAGCCAACGCGCGCGCTGTGTCGTGGTCGGTGAGGACCTCGGAACCGTGCCGATGGGATTTCGCGAAACGATGGATGCCGCCGATATTTTGAGCTACCGCGTGTTCTGGTTCGAGCGCAGCGGCGAGGACTTCACACCGACCGCCGCCTATCCACCAAAATCGCTCGCCTGTCTATCCACCCACGATCTGCCGACGCTGGCGGGCTGGTGGCAGGGCGAAGACATCATCGAAAAGGATGCGCTCGGCCTCATGACAGCGGAAGAGGCCGCGGCCGCAACGGCACGGCGCGGCGCCGACAAGCGGGCTTTGCTCCGGCTCTTGCAGCGTGAGGGCCTCGGTGTCGATGTGGACCTCAACGCCCCCGTCGATGCATCCGTCGTCGCGGCCGCGCACCGTCTTCTCGGCCGGGCATCCTCGCTGATCGCCGTCGCGCAAATCGACGACGTCGTGGGAGAACTCACGGCGGTGAACCTTCCCGGCACGGATCGCGAGAGACCGAATTGGCGAAGAAAGCTGCCCGGCGCCATCGAAGATTTGCCGGCAATGCTCTCGGCTTTCGCGCGCCCTCTCAGAAGGTAATCGCGGCTTCATCCCTCGCCAGGCTCGGGATGAGGTTGAACGTTTTCAAAGAGTTCATCCTCATGGTGAGCTTGACGAACCGTGGGAAATATCGTCGTCAGCAATCGGCTATTGGGCGTCCGGACGCGGCGTGCCCTTGGAAAGAGCATCGCGCATGCGCTTCTCGAAGTCGCTCGCGCCGCTTGCAGCCGCCCCTGCCTGCGCCGCCGGCAAGGTGTCGTCTCGCTTGCGGCGAGCCGGTGACGGCGGAGCACCTTCCTGCTTAGTCGCCCAAGAAGGCGCAGCCGCCTGGGGCTTGTTGAGGCTTTCAAGCCGCGTGATGTCGCCTTCCATTTTGCGAACAAGAAGAGTGCGGGCGAAATCTTCCGCCGAAAGCACCCGCGGTCTGGCGCCGAGTTCCCGCACCGGCCCCGACATCTGAACCTTTACAGGCGGCCATCTGACGTGACGATCGGAACTCACGCCAGCCTGCCATGAGGTGTCGGCCTGCATATTTGAAAGGTCGAGATAAGCCTCCATCCGCACGGTGCCGTCCTTATTGCGGAATGACGCGCGGCGGGACTTCCACCATTCCATTGCGAATCCTGAAGGGGATCTTCAGATGGCGATACTTGAAGTCAGTAGACTGCAACGCCTCAAGAACTTTCTTTTTTATCGTATCCTCGGGGAGCGGCTGTTGCACCGACGCCAATTCGTCGCCGCTTTTTTGCACGCGCGCCGGAGAGAATTTCGCGAGCTGTCCGTCCGCAAGCACGATCGCACCTCGTCCCTGCAGCACAGATATGATTCCACGAGGGCTCAATCCCTGCCCGGTCGCGCGAAGCGAAAGCGATGCCTTTCCGCTAACTATCGCAGGCGAACTACTGACCGGAAGCGCCGACAGGTCAGCCTTGGAAAGGGAGATGATTGCCGACGCCGCGACAGCGGAAGCGTGACCATCGAGGCTCACCGAGGCCGACAAATCGCCGCCGAACGCTTTTCCTTCGAGCTTCTGCACCGCGAGACGGCCATCATCGAGCGTCGCCGACAGCTGCGCGTCCGACAGCGCAAGCGTATCGCCAAGCTTCATGATCTTGGCGGAAACCGCAACTTTCGCAGCCGTATCCTGAAACACGCTCAGCACAAAAGGCCGATCGCTCCAGACATCCTGAGATTGTGCCGGGATCACATTGGATAAGGCGAGCGTCATGCGATCCAAGGGCGGCGGCGCGAGCAGAAAGCCGAGGATCGAAGGCAACGAAAGCTGGTCGGCTTTAAGATCGGCGTCGACCTCAGTCAAGCGATCGGCCACGCCAATGGCGAGATGGCCGCTGACAACATTCTTGGCCAACTCCGCTTTAAGCTTGGTCGCATCGAGATGCCCCGACCCGAACGCGATATTTGTCTCAACCTTCAGGTTTGATTGCCGCTCCCCGCCGAGGAGCGCCAGAGCCGCGGGCGGCAGGAATTGCTCAGGCGCTTGGGTCGAGGCTTGCGCTCTGCCTGAAAAGAAAAATGTCTGCTTTAATTCCACCGCCCCATCGATCTGCGCTTGCAGGGATGGCGCCTTGACGGTGGTGGAGGTGTCGAGCCGATCGGGCGTGCCACTGGCGCGGATCGTGATCGTGCCGGGATAGGTAGGAGCGCCCGATGCGGTCCCCGCCTTTGTGGAGAGAAGAGCAACGAGCTTGTTGCCGTCAGCAGCAGACAGCGCCAACTGCCCCGAGACTTGGCCCGCCCGCCATTCGGCGAGACTGCCCTTTAGTTGAACCCGGCCATCGAGGCGAGCCGCCCCCAGGCTTCCGCTGAGCTGCGCGGTTGCGCCGGATCCCTCGGCGTTGTAACTGATCGACAGCATCGCCGGGGAGAGGTCTTCGGCTCGGCGTCCGACGATGCTGTCGGCATTGTATCCTGCCAACGCTGCAACCCTCAAAACAGCCTTTGGCGAAGTCGCCTCAAGGCGGCCATCGAACTTGCCCTGCGCTGCGCTCCGCATCGGCACGACGCCCTCTCCGCGCAAAGACAGCCCATCAGCCGTCTCAGCGCTGAGTTTCGTGACCGTGAGAAGGTCCTGATCGAACTTCAACTGGATCGCGACGTTCTTTGCTTCGATGACGCTCGTCCGAAGGCTTCCGGCGGAGACATCGATTTCGGCCGTATCGAAATTGGTGGGATCGTCCCCTAGAACCGGCGTCAGCTGCGCGAGCCCCGCCTGCCAGGCTGCCCTTACGCTCTCGGTCGAAAGAGCATCTGCGCCTGTTTGGCCGGCTTCCAGGCTGGTCAAATCGAAACTGTCGCCCGCGAGCGAAACCTTCAGCTTCCGAGCCGGCGTCTTGTCGAGGCGCAAGCTTGCCGTAAACGGGGTGCCGTCCACGTTGCCCCTGACGTCTGTGAAGGCCGTTACGTCGTCCGAAAGCGTAAGCAATCCACCTGCCTTGAAAACTCTCGCGGGGCCGCTTCTGGCATTTGCCGCAGCGGGCGCGATCCAGCGGTTGAGCCGCCCTAAGTTTTTGCCTTCGAGAGCGACACGCGCCATCAATTCGGGTTTCCCGGCGGTCTTCTTGAGCGCGCCCGTGAGCCGGATCGTGGTTTCGCCCGGAAGCGTCGCCTGGGCTTCCTCGAAGAGCCATTTCTGAGCCGTTCGAGCGCCCTCGGCTTTTGCCCCCTCTATGAGTTCACCTCGAAGTTGGATTTGATCGCTCGCGAGCGAAAGATGGACTCCAAACTCGGGATAGAACCAAAGCAGCTGTTCCGCGGCGGCTCGGAAGGTGTCCCAGCCCGCAGCCGTGGCCGGCGCCCCTGATCCAGACGCGCCTGGCACCAGCACGTCGGCGTCCAGTGCGCGCGCTTGCAGCGCGATGTCCGCCGTACCCGGCGTAAAAGCTACGTTCGCCGATCCTGTGAGAACTTGTGGACGGCTTCCGGGGTCCAGCGTCAGGACAAGATCGATCAGGGCCAAGCCTGCGCGATCGAGTTTCGCCTCCGCCTTCGCCTGGATGTCGAAAGAGGCTCCCACAAGCGTCTGAGGCGCCGTCGCCGCCAGCGTCCCGTCAAAAACGGGAGCATTGGATATATTAAGCACACCATCGGCTTGGATCACGGCCTTAGACCGAAGCTCCGTCGCACTCCCCGTAAGCTTCACGCCACTGCCTTGCGCCGCTGCACTGAATTTTACGTCGAAGCGCTGGTTCTTTTCTGAAACCCGGCCTGTGAAGCGGTAAGCATTTCCGTGTTGGGGGGCAACGAGTGCTCCATCGACGCCGGTCAAGATCAACGCCTCGGGTTGGCCAGCATCCGGATAAACGGAAATACGGCCCCCTTCGATTTCGAGGGTCGTCACCTCCGCCGCGATTGAGAGCGGCCCGGTCTTGGCTGGAGCGGCCGCGCTTTGCAACGGCTTCGACAGATCAAGGATCAGAAAAGGGCTAACGAGCTTGAGCTTGCTCGCCTCGATGCGGCCGCTCAACAAACCCTGAAGGGACAAAGTGAGATCAACCGCTTCCGCACTCATCTGCGCGGCCTCAGACGGGCCGCCTTCCGCCACGACTTTTTTCGCGTGAAGGTGCGGCTCGGGCAGAAGCGCGATGTCGATATCGCCGATAATGCTGATTTTGCGGCCGAGTAGAGCAGTTGCCGCCTGCTCGATGTCTGGCCTGTAGGCTTTCCAGTCCATCAATGCTGGCGCGACAGAGGCCGCCGCAAGCAGAAGAACCAGAAACATTCCAAGTGTAACCAGCAGGCGGCCCAAATCAATCCCTCTTGGCTTCTACAGACCCGCAGCGCGTGGCCCGGCGCTGCCTCTCTTGATACTATTGCAGGCGCTGAAGCCTGTTTTGTGGCGTCCATTGCCGGCGCGAAAGCAGACTTGTTATGCTTGCCCAATTCCGAATGTAACCGCCCGTGTTCCTTTGTAAAAGTTACGAGCGGTCCACAATTCCTTCTTCGCTTCGCTAACGAGTGTTTGCCGAACGCGCCAACGGATCGCCGCCGCCGTCATGTGAGTTTGCGCGCCGCGCTAGTGCGCCATTGGCGCGGCATCACCGAGCTTGACCTTCCGCAAGAGGAGCGCAAGCGGAACCGCTGCAAGCGAAATGAGCATCAGCGTCCAGAACACGTCCACATAGGCGAGGAGCGCCGCTTGCGTCTGGATCTGCTGGCCGATCCAGACGATAGCTTGTTGCTGCGCCTTCACCAGCGAGCTGCCCTGACCGACGAAATATTGCGTCACTTGATGAAGCGTATCCTGATAGGCTATGCCCGAAGGGATGGCATCGCCGGTCAGCACGCTCTGGTGGAACTGCTCACGATGCGCGAGCATGTTCGAGGCGATTGAAACTCCGATCGAGCCGCCGGTATTGCGCGCCGCATTCATCAGCGCCGAGGCCTGGTCCGTTTTGCCAGGAGGCAGGCCCTCATAGGAAGCGCCCATGATCGGCAGGAAAATGAGCGGCAATCCCAAGCCCAGCAGCATGCGCGACTTGGCGAAAAACCAGAAGTTCAGGTCGGGAGTGAGGGCAACCAAACCGTACATCGAAATGGCGATAATGATCGCGCCGGCCGCGATGAGGTATTTGGGCTGCACCCGGCTCGAAAGCTGGCCCACGACGAACATCATGACCATCGTGACAAGCCCGCCCGGCGAGAGCACGAGCCCCGCCCAGGTCGCCGTATAGCCGTACTGTTCCTGGACGAGTTGAGGCATGAACTGGGTCGTCGCGTAGAGGATCGCCCCAGTCGCCAACATCACCACAAAGGCGGAACCGAACTGGCGCGTGGCGATCATTCGCACGTCGGCAGTGGGATTTTTCTGCGCCGCTTCCCACGGTATCAGCGCCACAAAGGCAAGGGCACAAATAATCGAGAAGATGACGATGAAGTTCGATCCGAACCAGTCTTCCACGAGGCCCCGGTCCAAGACGACTTCGAGCGATCCCAGGAAGGTCGCAACGAGCAGGAAGCCGACCAAATCGAAGCGCATGCCTTTATTCGCCGGCGCACTCTCCTTCACCAGCGCAAAGACAAGCGCCATAGCCGCGAGCCCGACCGGGCCGTTGATGAGAAAGTTCCATTGCCAACTATAATTGTCGGCGATCCACCCGCCAAGCGTTGGGCCAACCACGGGCGCGACGACCACGGCAACCCCGAAGAGTGCGAAAGCCTGACCGCGTTTTTGGGGCGGAAAGGAGTCGGCAAGAATCGACTGCGCCACCGGCACCATGCCGCCGCCGCCGAACCCCTGCAGGACACGGAACAGGAGCAGCGATTGCAGATTCCAGGCCAAGCCGCACAGGATGGAGCTCAGCGTGAACAACCCCAGGGAGAAAAGGAAAAAGGCCTTCCTGCCGAACCTTTGGGGGAGAAAGCTGGTCGCCGTGATGACGATGGCGTTGGCGACGAGATAGGTGGTCACCACCCAGGACGCCTCGTCCTGGCTGACGCCCAAGCCGCCAGCGATGTAGGGCAGCGCGACATTGGCGATCGTGGTGTCGAGAACCTCCATGAACACCGCGAGCGCCACAACGACGGCGATCAGCCAGGGGTTGGTGGTTCCGGCAGCAGTGGCTCCCGCCGCTGGAAGAGCTTCAGCACTCGCGCTCATGACCGCCTCCAGTCAAGGAAGGCAATGAAACGCTCGTAGAGCGAAGGCTTGGGATCGACGCGCACGGAAGGCTCCACAGACATGCCCGGGCCCAACGCGACATCGGAGGGCGGATTGTCGATGACGATCTTCACCGGCACGCGCTGCACGATCTTCACGTAGTTTCCGGTCGCATTCTGAGCGGGAAGAAGCGAGAACGCCGTGCCTGAGCCGGGCTGCACGCTCGCCACATGGCCCTGGATCTCACGCTCCGGATAGGCGTCGATCGTGAGCGTCACGGGCTGGCCCGGGCGCATTTTATCGAGCTGGGTTTCCTTGAAATTGGCCGTGACCCAGATTTCATCCGGGACGAACATGGTGAGGTTCGTTCCAGCCTGCGCAAACTCGCCCGGCAGTGCGGTGAGATTGACCGCACGCCCCGGCTCAGCCGCCGTCACGGTTGTATAATCCAGGTTGAGCTGCGCCTGATCGCGTTGAGCCCTGGCCTGCTGGAGGCTCGCTTCAGCATTGTTGCGCTGCGCTTGCAGCGCCTCGACCTGCCGCTCCTGAACCTTGAGGCCAGCCTCGGAGTTCTGGACGCCGGCCTCCTGCTGTCTCAGTTGCGAGCTGTACTGCTGGGCATTCTGCACGGTGCCATATCCTGTTCCGGCAAGGTGCTCGTAGCGCTCCGCCTGCTGCTTTGCGAAAACCAACCCTGCCTGCGCCTGCTCCAACTGAGCCCGGCTGGCATTGATCTGCGCCTTCTGGACGTTGAGTTGCGCGTCGATGTTCTCGATGGCGGCTTGCGCGGCGGCGACCTGTGCATCGGCTTGCTCAAGCGCCACCCGGTAATCGCGGTCGTCGATCCGGGCGATCACGCCGCCTGCAGCGACGTGCTGGTTGTCGGTGACCGGAACCTGAGTGACGTAGCCCGATACCTTCGGGGCGATCGCGATCTGGCGCGAGGCGACGAAGGCATCGTCGGTCGATTCAAAATGCTCGGTGTAATCGAAGTAGACATAGCCCGCGCCCATCGCAGCCGCGCCAAGGATTGCCCCAAGGGCCGAGACGATCGGGCGGCGTCGCAGAAAGCTCTTGCGAGGATCGCCGCGGGATTTCGTCACGTCAGGATCCTGTCGCTGCGGCGTCTCGAGCCTTTGTTTCTCGGCCGCCGGGCCTTCCCGGCTGGACGGAGACCGGTCCTTTGTCTCTTCTCTCGAGCCTTTATTGCGGCCAGGAACACTCTGAGGAAGTTCAACATCCTGGAGCACTTCGTCGCGTGTCTCCTCACCAGCAACCTTTAACATGATGTATAGACTCCCTGAGCTAAGGCGCGGCATTTTATAGAACGATACCGTTTCGTTTTCTGGATTTAAGGTGGCTGACAAGCCCGGTCAAGAAGGGAACGACACGGTAACGTTCTCTTTACAGGCGGCATCGGAGCACCTAAGTCAGGGGGTGCGTCAGCCCGCTGGTGCAATTGCTAGAAAAGGAAGATGCTCATGGCACGGTCCCTCGCAACGAAAAGCCGCCCCGAGGCACGCGCGGCCGGGCGTAGCGGCCGCCCTCCGCGCGACCTCGCCGGCGAGGTCGACGAGCGCATTCTCGAAGCGGCCCGCAGAGTGTTTCTGGAGCGCGGGTTTGAAGGGGCGAGCGTCGAGGAGATCGCCGAGGCCGCGCGATCGGGAAAGCCGACCATCTATGCGCGATACCCCAACAAGCAGGCGCTTTTCGCTGCGGCTTATACCAGCGCCGTTACCGCCAAAAATGCACGGCTTGCAAGCCATACGCCGGCCGGGACGACGCTCGATGAGCGCCTCAGAAATCTTGGCGAGGCCCTTGTTCGCGAGGTCTTGACGGGCGAATGGATCGGATTGATAAGGCTCGCCATCGCCGAGGCGCGCCGTTTTCCGGATCTCGGCAGCAGCGTTCTCAAGATAGCGCGCGAGCGGGGACGGGAAACGATGGCCCAGCTCTTAGGCGAAGTGGCGCACGCCGAAGGGCCGGGGACGCTTCCGGAGTTTAATTGCGATCACTGCGCGGCGGCGGCCCAATATTTTGTCGACTTGATCCTCCTACCCCTGCTCCTGCGCGCGTTGGCGGGCGAGGATTTGGAGACGCTGCATGCCGAGATTGGCCCATCCATCTCGCAGAGGGTCGCGTTCTTTCTTGTGGCGTGCCGGCATGGCGGCCTTGATTGAGATGGAACGCAGGGGTTCGGCCAGACGGAGGGGTTCAAGGCCGAGCCCGGACATGACCTGCCAGGGGGCACCGACCGCTTTTCGAAGCCGACCGGAAAACCGGAGAGGATGTTCGAGCGCAAGGGCCTGGTCCACATAAGAAAAAGATATTTTTGACGCTGGACCACTATGGAATTCCTATACGAAAGCAATCACTTTCCTGCCTCACAGCAGAGGTAAAGCTGCTTTTGGGAGGAGCCCTTTCCCGGTAACTCCCAATCCATAATTGTCGGAGCTTAACCATGAAAAAGCGCGCATTATCAACCGTGCTGACGTTGTTTAGCGCCTTGTTGGCGGAAGCGTTCTTCGCGGAGGAAATCAATCCCTACGTCATCCTTGGAGGCGCCGCCATCCAGACGCTCATTATCTGGTTGTGGCCTCTCGAAAGATTAATCCTTCGCGTGGGATTGGCTTTGGCCGGGGCCGGCCTTATCGTCGGAGCCGCGTTCATCGTAGGTGCCAACGCGGCCGCCGCGGAGGAGCTTTCCGAACCGGAGGCTGGCTTATCGGCAGCCACGACGCCGAAGCCCACTTACGACTGTCCGGACACAGCCGGCCAGCCTGTTCTGATGATCAGAAACTTTCTCGGCAAAGACGCCAGGATAACGGGTGTATGGGCGAACCAGTATAGCGGCTACAGTCCGAAAGCGAACCGGTTCCTTTCGCTCGGAAACCTCATCGGCGGCAATACAAACCTTCTTGGCAAGAAGGTTCTGGAAGGGGTCGAGTTGAAGGATGCGCTCGGTTCCGATGATGACAGCCCGACCCGCTGCGGCTATCCGATCTCTTTCGCTCAGTTCGGCTATCCGAAGACCTGCAGCGCCAATCCCCTCGAAAATACCTATCAGGTGACAATCGAGATTGAGCGCGCCGGCATCAAACACACCCTCACCGTGGCGCGCAACGCCTGCGATGAAACCATGCTCGACGTGGTCCTCGGCACGCCATCGGACGACTCCGAGAAGCTGCAGCAGGGCCAAGGCATTTCTGGGTCGCTTGCCGACTGCAAACCGACGCAAGGCGAGCCGCGCCTGCTTGTGCGAAACCTGATCGAAGGAACCGAAATCGTCTCCATGAAGGCAAGGCCGGTGGATGCAGGCCGGAGCGAGGGCGTGCAGGTTCTGAACCATATCATCAAGGCGAAGGCATTCGCCACGGTCGCGAATGGCGAAGACCCAAGCCGGTGCGGAACGTCGGTCAACTTCAACAAGCCGGGTCTTCGCGCCGATTGCCCCGCGAACAAGCTCCAGACGCTTTATATGTTGGACGTGACATTCAAGCGCGGCGACAAGAAGTACACGGGAACGTTCACGCGCGATGTATGCGGCGAGACCGTTTTGGACTTCCTGCCGGGAATCCCGGCCAAAGAGGCCAAGGTTGAAGCGGCGAAATAAGTAAACTGAGGCCCGGTCCGCCGGGCCCTTTTTGCGGCCTGATCGCTGCGACTCCTCCGTTGGCTAAGCCAAAAATGTTCGCTTAGAGCTTATCCGCTTTTGATGGGCTCAAAAGCGGGCTCTAAGTTTTTGTTTTGTCGTGCGTCCTATCGGAAACCGCTTCGCACTTTTCGGACGCACTCTAGCAGGCCTTGTGCTGAAGAAGGTCGCGCACGGCCTGCACGAGCGTTTGATCGCTAAACGGCTTTGCAAGGAATGCTGTGCTGTCCCGAAAGCCGGCCGGGAGATTTTCCCGCCCATAGCCCGATGCAAACACGAACGGGATACCGCGCCCCGAAAGAATAGCGGCGACGTCATCGACCCGCTCGCCCCGGAGGTTCACATCGAGCACAGCGCCATCGCACGCGGCGGTTTGCGCGATGCTCACGGCTTTGGCCAGCGTACCCGCAGGCCCGATCACGCCCCACCCTGCTCCCCGCAGGACAGCCTCGATCTGCATGGCGACGAGAAACTCGTCCTCAACCACGAGGATGCTTGCAGGTGGCGTCATGATGCGCTCTCCGAGGGTTTGACGCTATAAGCGCCGAGCCCCGCGTTCGCAAGGGGAAGGTAAATGTTGCAGGTGAGTCCGCCAGGGGCGAAGTCAAGCTGCGCGTCCCCCCCCAGGGCATAGCGCAAGCTGCGTTCGATGAGGACGGTGCCAAACCCCCGTCTTTTGGGAACGTCCACTTGCGGTCCGTGGGTCTCCAGCCACCGGAGCCTCAGCGTTGGACCTCCAGAGTCCCCATTCAACCACCATTCCGTCGCCAATCGTCCCTGTGGTTGCGACAGGCAGCCAAATTTTCGCGCGTTGCTTCCGAGTTCGTGCAAAACGAGGCCCAAATGCAGCGCCGCTTGCGGCTCGAGCATAATTTGCGGTCCGTTGGCGGTAATACGGCTGTCCGCCCCCGGCATGCCAAGCATGATTTGCTCATTCACGAGCATCGCGAGATCGGCGCCTCGCCAGCCAGACTGGCTCAACAAGCCATGGGCGCGTCCCAAGGCCTGGATACGGCCGCTAAAGCTCTCGACGAACGCGGCAGGCTCCATCTTCGCATTCAGGGTCTGCATGGCGATCGCCTGCACGGTGGCCAGCGTGTTCTTGACGCGGTGGTCGAGCTCGGCCAGCAGGAGACGCTGCATGGTCTCGGCCCGTTTTCGCTCGGTGATGTCGCGGATGATGGCGGTAAAGAGCTTTTCTCCGGCGATGGACGTTTGCGAGATCGACGCTTCGATCGGAAACTCCGCGCCGTCCGCCCGAAGTGCGCTCAGTGCGCCAAGATTGTCCATGGCGCGGTTGCTGACCCCGGTTTGGGCAAAGCCATCGATATGCCGCGAATGACGGCTTGCAAACCGCTTTGGCAGGAGTTGATCGAGGGAATGCCCAATCACGTCCGCGGCCTTGCGTTGAAACATACGCTCCGCAGCCTCGTTGAAAAGAACGACATTCTGGCGGCAGTCGATGCTGATTATCGCATCCATTGCGGAATCCACGACCACGCTCAGTCGGCTGCGGCTCTCCGCAAGCTCGGTGGCAGCCTCCTTGCGCACCGTGATGTCGTCGATGACGCTGACAAAATAATCCGTGTTTCCATCGGCCTTGCGGACGAGTGAGACCGTCAGATTGACCCAGATGATCCCGCCGCCTTTGCGGATGTAGCGCTTCTCCATGGTGTAATTGGCGATGCCGCCGGCCAGCAATTCATGCATGGCCGCGAGATCGGTCTGGATATCGGCCGGATGGGTGATTTCCTGAAATGTTTTTGCAAGCAGCTCATCGCGCGAATATCCCGTGATCGCGCAGAGACGATCATTGACGCGAAGCCAGCGGCCGTCCGGTGACACATGCGCCATGCCGACGGCGGCGCCCTCGAAGCTTGCGCGAAGGCGTGCCATCTCAGCCTCGCGGTTCATCGCCTCCTTGCGGGCTTGCGCGAGTCTCACCGCTGCGTCGGCGCGGGCTAGCAATTCCCGCGGCCCGAAAGGCTTGACCAGATAATCATCCGCCCCGGCTCGCAAACCTTCGATGCGTGCATCTTCACCCGCCCGCGCCGAGAGGAGGATGATGGGAAGAAGGGCTGTGCGCGCGTCGCTGCGGAGCCGCGCGACAAGGCCGAAACCATCGAGCTTCGGCATCATCATATCGGTCAGCACGAGGTCCGGCGGTTCGGCCAGACAGGCCGCAAGCGCTTTTTCGCCATCCGAGACCGTGACGACCACGAACCCGGCGCGGCTCAGGAGACGGCCCACATAATCGCGCATGTCGGCGTTGTCGTCTGCGAGCACGACCCGCGGCCGCGTTGTGTCTGTTGGGGCGGCGTGCGCGCGCTCGGTGTCGGGTAGGGCCTGGTCCGGATTTGGCAGCCAGCTCAGGGCATCGGTCACATAGGCTTCGGCGCGGCCCCCGAAGTCGGCAAGAGCTGGCGTCTCTCTTACGCGGTCAGCCGGAAGGTGAGATTTCCCGAACGGGATCGAGACGTGAAACGAACTGCCTTTTCCTTCGGCGCTTTCGACCGAGATCGTGCCGCCGTGCAGCTCAATCAGCTCCTTCACCAGCGCAAGGCCGATGCCGCTGCCTTCGTGACTCCGGCCCTCCGAGCCTTCAATGCGGTGAAACCGCTGAAACAGATTGGGCAGCTCATCGGTGGGGATGCCGGTCCCCGTATCGCGGACGGTGAGGCGCGCCCCGGCGCCATCGTTCTGCAAGCGGACCGTGACCCCGCCTGAGCGCGTGAACTTGAACGCGTTGGAGAGAAGGTTGAGGACGATCTTCTCCCACATCTCGGGATCGGCATAAACGGGTTCCCGCAACGGCTTGCAATCGATGGTGAGAAAAAGTCCCGCCTCAACGAACGCGGACTTCGAACAGGCTCGCCGACTGGGCGGTCGCCGAGGCAAGGTCGAAGGGCTGGAAGGCGGCCTGCGCGCGCCCGGCCTCGACCCGCGTGAAATCGAGGAGGGTGTTGACAAGCTTCAACAGCCGCAGGCTGTTGCGGTGCGCCGCGGCGAGCGTTGCGCTCTGAACGGGAGAAAGCTCCGCTGCGCTGTCGCCGAGGGCCTCCTGCAACGAGCCAAGGATCAAGGTCAGCGGCGTGCGGAATTCATGACTGATATTCGAAAAGAAGTCTGTTTTGGCTTGATCGAGCTTCGCCAGCTTCTGGTTTGCGTCGCGAAGCTGGACGTTTGCCTCGGCGATTTCGCCCGTGCGCTTGTCGACGCGAGCCTCGAGTTCATCGTTCCACCTGCGCAGCTCAGCCGCATGCCTGCGCTCTCGCATGCGGGCCTGGCGCTGCATGCCGGCCAGAAGGCTGACGCAAACGCTCGCTGCCACCCAGATAAGCTGCCGCGCCAGACTGCCGCTGTCAGCGATGTCGAAATGGCCGAAAACGAAATTCACGAGGATCAGAGCACCGAATGTGGCGGCAAGCCCCGGACCCACGCCGCCCAGCGCCGCCGCAATCACCACGGCGGGATAAAAGCCAAGATAGGGAGCAGGAGCGAGTGCTTCCGGTAGCAGCCAGCGGGCCAGCGCGGCAGCGGACGTTGCCCCGATCGCCCATCCGTACCCTGAGATGGAGTTGTGCAAGCTTGGTCGTGCTGTCGGGTTTTCGCCGTCCCCCATGAAGCTGCTCAAGTCAACGGTCCGACTGGTTCGCTATTACGCCCACAGGCTGCATGGATAATCAAGGCCTTGGCTGCCTGAGGTTCTGGTAAATCACCAAATTGATAGAGGCTGCCGCAAGCAGCGGAGTGTGAACTCCGCCGGTAGAACCTGCTCCCACGACCAACAGGCGCATTGTCCGAAAATCCCTCAACCTTTTGAACCGTTACCTGGGGTTATGATGTCACAATGGAAAGACTAAGATTGTCTATCGGCCTCGCGACTTTTATGGGAGACAAAATCTTGGGGCAAAGCGGCCGGCGTATCACTTTCAATTAAAATTCCGCGCGACCGCCATTGGAGCTTGAGCGATGCCGATTGTCCGGGGCAGAAACATAGAGGTGCTCTTCTCCGCAGACATGATCGCGCGCCGCAATCTCGAGCTTGCAAAGGAAATCGCGGCGCGGGAGTTCCACGATCTTCTCGTTATTTCGATCCTGAAGGGCTCCTTCATTTTCGCCGCCGATCTCATCCGCTGCCTGCATGACGCAGGGCTGGCACCGGAGGTCGAGTTCATTCTCATCTCAAGCTATGGCTCGGGAACGGAAAGCGGCGGCGTGAGAGTTCTCCGGGATATCGACGCCTCCGTGAAGGGCCGGGATGTTCTCCTCATCGACGACATTCTGGAATCCGGCAACACGCTGGCATACACGCGTTATCTGGCTCTGAGCCGGGGAGCGAGAAGCGTTTCGATCGCCGTGCTCCTGGATAAGCGCGGCCGCCGCCAACTGGATATCGAAGCCCAGTTTGTGGGGTTTGCCTGCCCCGACCGCTTTGTTGTCGGCTACGGGATGGACGTTGCCCATACATTTCGCGAGCTTCCCTTCGTGGGCG
Organism: uncultured Alphaproteobacteria bacterium; assembly: GCA_963839435.1. Taxonomy (GTDB): domain Bacteria; phylum Pseudomonadota; class Alphaproteobacteria; order Rhizobiales; family Rhodomicrobiaceae; genus Rhodomicrobium. Next base: position 17,384 of record CAWIVD010000021.1, on the reverse strand, counting down.
TTATCACGGGAGAAGACGATTAGCGCCATGTGGGTCTCAACGCCCTGATGAAACCACCGCCGCGGGGCGCCGAGCCTTACCAAAAAAGACGCGCGTCCAAGTCGATCGAATTTTAGCCGATCAGGAAACAGGGGATGAACCGAATGCGCGCATAGTGATAAGGCAGCGATTGAAGCGCCGCCCGGGCAACGGGTCAAGGAGAGAGCGACATGGCAGGCTTTCCGATTCCCGCCAACGAAAGAGCGCGCCTGAGAGAGCTGCAAAGTCTGCGCTTTGACGAGTGGGGCTCGAAGGCGTCGCTCGACGATCTTTGCGCCGTCGCCGCACGGCTTCTCCATACGCCCATAGCGGCTCTCTCGCTTGTCGACCGCGATGAACAGCTCTTTGCCGGCAAGACCGGCCTTGAAGCGGATCGGATCTCGAGGGCGATCGCGTTCTGCCCGCACACAATCATGACCCCGGCGCCGTTGATCGTCGAGGATGCCGCAAGCGATCCCCGTTTTTGCCAAAATCCGCTCGTGACCGAGTGTCCGCGCATCCGGGCCTATCTTGGCATTCCGCTTGAAACAAAGGCCGGCCTTCGCGTCGGCGCCTTGTGCGCCGTAGATCAGAAAGCGCGCGTCTTCACGGAGGGTGACGTCCAAACCCTGACCAAGCTTGCCGGCATTGCCGTGTCGATGCTTAAGAGCCATCGCGCCATGCTTGAGCTGGACGATCAATTGACGGGCGCGGTCGCGCTTCAAGAAAAGATGCTGCCGTCAAGGAAAAGGATCGAACACATCCAGGCAACCTGTCCTTTGGATTCTGGAAGTTACTACAAGGCGCGTGACGGCATCGGCGGCGATATTTGGGGAATCGAAACCACAAGCCCTCAGCGCGTTTTGCTGTACGTCGCCGATTTCACGGGCCATGGTCTTGCCGCTGCCCTCAACACCGCCCGTTTTCACTCCTTCGTGCATATCGCGAGCCAGCGCACGGACAAGCCCGCATCAATGCTGCGGCGGCTGAATGAACGTCTGCACGAGGTGCTGCCGGTCGAGCAATTTGCGACCATGTTCTGCGCCACACTCGACTTCAGGGCGCAGACCATGGAATACGCGTCAGCTGGCGCCCCTCCACAGCTTTATCGCCGATCCTCCGCCGAACCGTTTGAGCTTTTGACGGAGCCAGGCTTTCCACTTGGCATCACGCATAACGCCATTTTCGAAAGCAAAACGCTTCCTCTTGAGCCAGGTGGAACTCTTGCTCTCTTTTCCGATGGGATTGTTGAAACGCCAAGGCCTCCGGATCCGATCTTTACGCCTGAGTCCTTGAGGGCACTTCTCAACGCCTTTCCCGAGGGCAGCGCAGCCGAGTTAACCAATAAGATCACAGCCGCGCTTTTCTTCGAGCCAAGCATCAAAGCTGACGATGATCTGACCCTGATCATTGCAAAGCATACAGGCGAGTGCATGGACCTTGCCCTGGATTACGAGATTTGACCCCTGTCCCGGGCCGAGGCCAGAGTTTCGCGCAAGTTGCAGGAGCCCGTTCCGAACGAGCTCCCTCAGTGATCCTCTCGCCTCCAAGCGGAACCAGTTCTCATATCAGTAAAATCCATCATTTTCTTGGAGGTGATCGCAGTTGACGACGGCGTACTTTCGAGGGCGACGATTTTTTCTAGTTTAGACGGTATAAAATGAAGCTCTATCTCTGTTTGAGTTTTCGTGTAAGTGAGGAAGTAAAGCAATGACCGTTGTTCTCCGTCATCATGACGCCGATTTGACAATTGAAGATTGTGGCTCGAGCCGCCTCTTGTCTGTCGAGCCACACAGGCCGGTTTTCCTTCCCTTCAAAACTTGCGTCACATCCTACCCCATCGAAAAAATTGCGGATTCTTTTTAAAGAAAAAGGGCGCGTGGGTTGTTGATCAGATCATGCAAGATGAAAGCACCAATTACATGCGCGACCTCTATTGGGAGTTACGCGAGCGTGGAGTGACGAGGCGATAACAGCCAGCGCCGAGGCTCGCCGGGAGCCGCTTTCGTCCGAAGATTTCGCAGGCTTCGATGGCCCCCTGGCCGGGTTTTTGCTTCCATGCCCTCAAACGGAGAGGGCTGTATGAAAACCTACCTCGATTGGTCAGCCTACGACACGTACGGCATCGGCGACGCGTATTCCGGCATCCCTGCGACGGGCGGCAATTACGCAAAGGCTGTCGCGGTCTGCATGCACAGTCATGATTGCTACAAGACCCGCAAGGGCGTGATGTGCCCAAGCTTCCGCGTGACCGGCAATGTTGGCGATACGCCCGAAGCGCGCGTCGCGGCCTTCAAGAACGCGCTGAACGGAGCGTTCGGAGAAAAGCCTTTTGCGGATCCGCGCCTGGCGGCGGCCATGGATTTGTGCGTCTCCTGCAAGGGTTGCAAAAAGGAATGTCCGAGCGCCGTCGACATGACGCTCATCAAGACGGAATATTTGGCGCATCGCAATGCCGTGCTCGGCGTCTCGTGGCGGAGCTGGCTGTTTGCCAATCTCCCTCGATGGACCGGTTATCACCGCCGTCTTTTGCGTCTTGCGATAGGGTTGCGCAACCGCTCTCGTCTCCTTGCGAAGCTTGCCGAAACGGTGTTTGGCATCGCCGCCGATATGCCGGTCCCGCAGCTAGCCAACCGGTCCTTTACGCCGCCAGCCCCCATGCAAGATGCCCCGCGCGGCGAGGTGCTGCTCTTTGCCGACACTTTCGCAACGCATTTCGAGCCTGACATTGCACAGGCCGCGATCGAGGTTCTGACCGCAGCCGGATATAGCGTCAAGCCGGTGAAGCCTGCGCCGGACGATCCCGAGCCGGACCGGCCGCTGTGTTGCGGGCGCACTTATCTGACGCATGGCATGGTGGAGGAGGCCCGCCGCGAAGGCCGCCGCGTTCTTGCTGCGCTTCGTCCTGCGATTGAGGCGAAAACGCCCATTATCGGGCTGGAGCCGTCCTGCCTCCTTTCGCTTCGCGATGAGCTCTATTGTCTGGGCCTCGGCGCGGAGGCCGGCGAACTCGGCAAGCAGCTTTTCCTGCTCGAAGAGTTTCTCGTCCGGGAGCAGGCGCGCGGCCTGTGCTTGCCCTTCAAGGAACTTCCCGCCACGAAGGCGCTCGTGCATGGCCACTGCCATCAAAAGGCGTTCGGCACCATGAAGTCCATGCGCAAAATCGTGGGCTCGGTCCCAGGCCTTGCCTACGAGCTGATCGATTCAAGCTGCTGCGGGATGGCGGGGAGCTTCGGGTTGGAAGCCGAGCATCGCGCCGCGTCTCAAGCCATGGCTGACCTTTCGCTCCTGCCCGCGCTGCGCGCTGCATCGGAGGAGACGCGCGTGATCGCCAACGGCTTTTCCTGCCGTCATCAGATCGCGCATGGCTCCGGCCGGACGGCAACGCATATCGCGCTTGTCCTGCGCGAAGCCTTGGACACCAGCGGGGCCAGTCAGCCAATTCGTTCATGCGGCCGCGAGAGCGCGTCACGACCATCCCCGGCATCGACATAATCATCCGCGGAACTGAGATTGTTGAGCGTCTTCTCCAGGCGACCGGCCGCCTTCCTGGCAAGCATCGCGCGCGTGGCTTCGAAGATCCGTTCGACAGGCGCGCGCCGATAAGCCCATTGCTCATGCGGTCGAGGCTGCGTCACAACCATGGTGGAGTTGGCCTCAAACAGAAGCACGTCACCGTTTTGGTTGAGACTGAAGTCGGCGCCCTCATAGTCAAGTCCAAGAACGTCGCGAATACCCTCCAAGGCGGCCATGGCGCGCTTTCCAATCACCTCGGTCATCGCATTCAGGAATGCCTCATCCTCCGTCAGATGCTCGGGGCAATCGGCCATCTCGGCTGTGACATAGTGGATTTTCCATTGATGAGAGATGGCCGCATGCAACGGAGATTTCACCGCGATCATCATCACACGATATTTGCGGATCTTGCCATCGGCGCCGCAGCCATCGAGGAATTGCATGACGGTGAGTTCCCGTCCGGGCAGCTTCTCCAGCGCCGCTTTCAAATCATCCGCGTTTTCGATCTTGAAGAAATTGAGACCGTTCGCGCCAGCTTCCGGCAGATTGGGCGAGCGTGATTTGCAATCGCCAACGCCAAAAGGGCCGCGCAAAACATCTAGAAGCGGAGCGAGGTCATGCCTGATCCCAGCAGGCGGGGAAGAAGAACGCAATCTCGTTGCGAAACGCCTCGCACCCGCTTCTATGATATTGGGAGTTGATGGGCAAATGAGTTAGTGTTTCGGTTGCGCTCCGACGAGAAACCCTCCGCATGGCTTCCCATTGATGTTGCGTTGATGTTTAGCCGGAGCGCACGTGCCTCCAGCGAAGCCGCTGGAGTGAGTTACTTTTCGACAAGCCTACTTCTTCTTCGGATCCCAATTAAGGAAGCCGACCGTCACAGCAATTCCAAAAACGAGGATACCAACCCAAATCCATAATGGGTCGAATTTAGCCACTACATTATCTGCGGCGAGCGCGGGGACTGTCATGGCAACGAGAGCTGGGAGACTAACGACTTTCGAAATCCGAGCAAGCTTATGGGTATCCTGTGGCATGGTGCGATCCTTTCGTCATTGCGGCGGGCTTCGGAGGCCTCGTTCGCCATTTGAGCCTCCGCTGGGCACTTCCCAAGCGAGTTGAATAAAATCACCCTTTCCGGCAACAGAGGGTGGCGAGCTGGTTTCTTTCAGCCGCCTGCCTATTACCGCATGCATAATATTCAGCTTGGTGAATGAACATAGGCCCAAGTCAACCCTTTGTAAATATTCATTATACTGACATCCAACATTTGGCATCCCAGTCCAGGTGACCAAGTAAACCGAAGCTTAAGCTAGTTACCTGAGCCACCACAATATTTCCAATGGCTTACCCAGAAGTCTTATGTCCTTGTCACGATAAGGGCCAGTCATAATGCCGCAATTGGGAGGGTGAGCCCGAACCGGTCGAGGGGCAGAAACGCGCCTGGGTACGGAAGGGCCACCTTCGCGCCTACCCCATTCCTAAAGCCGCCGCGCCACATCTCGACTCTACCCCGAGCAAAATCCCTTTTTATGGCCGCAGGGTCACAACAGCCCTGGCCGTTCGTTGGCGAAGCGAGAGCGTTTGCCTAACCCGGACTTGCGTCGCTTCGGCGCTGCCGCTACCACAAGCTGCGGTCAGGCGTTAGACCTGCCGCAAAGTCGAGCAACAGGCTTGCGCAGGTATCGGAAGGTGGCTCCAGATCATGAACGGAAACTTGCAGCAGGGCGAGGCGGGCATGCTTCAACGCGTGGGCATCTTGGGCGGCGGCGCGTGGGGAACGGCGCTGGCTCAGTCCGTCCTCCGCGCCGGACGGGACGTCACGCTGTGGGCGCTTGAATCCGAAACGGTGTCCGAAATCAATTCCCATCACACCAACAGGGTTTACCTTCCCGGCGCCGCGCTCGATCCTGCCATCAAGGCAACCGCGAAGGTGAAAGACCTTGCCGATGCGGATCTGCTCCTGCTTGTCGTCCCGTCCCAATTCCTGCGCGCGGTCGCTTCAAAGATTGCACCGTATTTTGAAGCGGGAAAGCCGGTCGTGATATGCGCGAAAGGCTTCGAGGAGGACTCGGGCACGTTCATGAGCGGGGTCGTGAAAGCGGTGCTGCCGGACGCCGAAGTCGCGGTGTTGTCGGGGCCGAGTTTCGCAGTCGAGGTTTCGCGAAATTTGCCGACGGCGCTCACTCTGGCCTGCGAAAGCCAGGAGCTTGGCGCGAGGCTGATGGCTTCTCTCGCGCACCGCAATTTCCGCCTCTACTGGTCTGAGGATGTTAGCGGCACTCAGATCGGCGGGGCGGTGAAGAACGTTCTCGCGATTGCCGCCGGCATCGTGGAAGGCCGTCAATTCGGCCGGAACGCGCACGCCGCGCTCACGACGCGCGGGTTCGCGGAATTGGTGCGGCTCGGCATGAAGCTCGGCGGACGCTTCGAGACGCTGACGGGGCTTTCCGGCCTGGGCGACTTGATCCTGACATGCTCGAGCATCCAGTCACGCAACATGTCGCTCGGTATGGCGCTAGGGCAGGGGCAAGCGCTGGCGGATATTCTCGGCGCGCGGAAATCGGTAACAGAGGGCGTTTATTCGGCAAGCGCCGTAGTCGCGCTGGCAAGGAAACACGGCGTCGAGATGCCGATCTGCGAAGCCGTCCATAATGTCGTAAAAGGGCATATGAGTGTTGATGCGGCGATCGATGCTCTTCTGTCCCGGCCATTGCGCGCCGAGACGGATGCTCACTCGGCGGCGGCGCGTTGAGGACTTCCAGTTGTTCGAAGGCACTTTAAAGAAGGGCCGCGACCTCTGCTCGCGGCCCATCCGAATTTACCATCTGCGATAGCCATAGCGGTAACCGTAGGGGCGATAAGCGGGCCGCCCGACGGCGACTGCACCACGAGGACCAGCGCATGCTCCCCCGCGCCAACCGCGCGCGCAGACATAGGCGTTAGCGTCGGAAACGAAGGCGGATATCCCTAAGAAGGCAACCAGGGCGAAAAGAAAAGCTTTCATGATTGTTTTACTCCCTTGTACCCGGCCGCGCTCACGGCCCGAGTTGGGCACGTTGACACGAACGCCACGGACTGTCTCTTGAACTATCTGGCGACGGACGAGTTCATAGGATATTCATCTTCGCCGTGCTTTCGCTCTTCAATAAGGGATCAATATCGCGCGGCATGGCTGTGAGCCTATTCCGAAAGCATCTTTCCTATCCTACTTCTTGGATCGTACGGTGACGAACAGGAGGAAGCCTCATGCAGCTGACGGAACAGCACGAGCAGCTGCGGGACACGGTTGTCCGCTTCGTCGAAAAGGAAATCAATCCCTTCGTGGACCAATGGGAGAAGGCGGAAGAGTTTCCGTCGCATGAGGTCTTCAAAAAGCTTGGCGCGCTCGGCGTGCTGGGCGTCAAATACGACGAGGCGTATGGCGGCCTCGGCCTCGACTTCTCTTACTCCGCCGTGGTCGCCGAAGCGCTCGGCGTTTGCACCTGCGGCGGCGTTCCCATGGCCATCGGCGTGCAATCCGACATGGCGACGCCCGCTTTGCACCGGTTTGGTAGCGAAGAGTTGAAGCGCAACTGGCTCGTGCCGGCCATCGCGGGCGACATGGTGGCCTGTCTCGGCGTTTCGGAACCTGGCGGCGGTTCCGATGTGGCGGCCATCAAGACGAGCGCGCGCAAGGACGGCGGCGATTACGTAATCTCCGGCTCGAAAATGTGGATCACGAACGGCATGAAGGCGGACTGGTGCTGCCTGCTCGCAAACACCTCGGAAGGAAAGGTCCACCAGAATAAGTCGCTGATCCTGGTCCCCATGGACGCGAAGGGGATCACGCGCCAGAAAATCCGAAAAGTCGGCATGTTCTCGTCCGACACGGCGCAGCTTTTCTTTGACGACGTGCGCGTGCCGCAAACCAATGTGATCGGCCCCGAGGGCATGGGTTTCACCCTGCAGATGCTGCAATTCCAGGAAGAGCGGCTGTGGGGGGCGGCGAATTCGCTGACAATGTTAGACAGGCTGATCGACGCCACCATCGACTATACGCGCCAGCGCAAGGTCTTCGGCAAATCGGTGCTCGACAATCAGGTTGTGCATTTCCGCCTGGCGGAGCTGCGCACGGAGGTGGAAGCCCTGCGCTCGCTCACCTGGCGCGCTGTCGAAGAGTATGTGGCCGGCAAGGACGTCACCAGGCTCGCATCGATGGCAAAATTGAAATGCGGACGCCTGATCCGCGAGGTTGCCGATTCCTGCCTGCAATATTGGGGCGGCATGGGCTATACCTGGGACAATCCGTTGAGCCGCGCGCTTCGCGACGGGCGCCTTGTTTCTATTGGCGGCGGCGCGGACGAAGTCATGCTCGGCATTATTTGCAAGCTGGAAGGCACTCTGCCCCGCGAAAAGAAGGATGAACCCCGTGACCCAGCACAATCCGAGCGCGCTTTTGCTTGAGCGGAAAGGCGGCGTCCTGCACGTCCGGTTGCACCGGCCGCAGGTTCGCAATGCCATGTCGCAGACGATGCTGGCCGAACTTCTGGACACGCTCGCGCAAGCCGAGAGGGACGGTGTCCGTGTCATCGTCCTGCGCGGAAGCGGCGGCCATTTCTCGGCGGGCGCGGACCTCAAGGACATGTCGGTCGCGCGCGCCACGCCCATCGCTCACCACAGCGACCCCATGGCCGAAACCAACGCCAAATTCGGGCATGTGTGCGCGGCCTATGCGCATTCGCCGCTCGCCATCGTCGCGGTGCTTGAGGGCGCCGTGATGGGCGGCGCGTTCGGACTTTCCTGCGCCGCCGACGTGGCCATCGCTTCGCATACGGTGGACTTCCGCTTGCCGGAAACGTCGCTTGGCGTCGTCCCCGCGCAAATCGCGCCGTTCCTTGTGGAGCGGCTCGGCTATGCGGAAGCGAAACGGCTCTCAGTGACCGGTGCTCGCTTCGGCGCTGGAGAGGCTTATCGCATTGGGCTTGTTCACAAGGTCTGCGAAAATTCGGCCGACCTTGAGGCGGCCATCGCCACAACCATTCAGCACATTCTTGCCTGCGCTCCGGGTGCGATTGCGGAAACGAAAAAACTTCTGCGGCGCGCGCGATTCGAAGATCCGGCTGCCCTCGTCGAGCATGCCGCCGCGGTTTTCGCCAAGGCGGCGCGCGGCCCGGAAGGCGAAGAGGGCATGCGCGCCTTCATCGAGAAACGCAAACCATCCTGGGCCCCGTAGGCCTCCCAAGCAAAGGCTACGGTGGATTTGTCAACGACGTCGCGTGCGCCGGGCGCGGCAATTTTGCCGCCACGCGCAAGGCCTCCGCGAGTGAACTGCGTCTGATGCGTTAAGAACTCTTGCAAGGTCAGGGCATTGCTGATCTCGTCAGCGAGCGCGCCATAACGACTGGTCTGAGCTTAGAATGACCAAAGCTCTCCGAAATCACGCGACATGACGACAAGGTCCTCGGTTAGGCCATTCTCGTTCTTAACGAAGCCGGAGAAGAGAGCCTCGGTGCGGAATCCCAAGTTTTGGAACACAACTTGAGCCGCCTCCTGGCTGATCGCCATCCGGACCCAGAGTTTTTTCAGCCCTCGCGCCCGCGCGATTGAGAAAATCTTGCCGGCAAGAATTCGACCAATACCGTGGTTCCGATGCGCGACTGAGACGCTCATGCGAATTTCGCCGACATGGCGGATCCACGGCAGATCGTTGGTTCTAAGATTGCAATAGCCGACCATCTGGCCGTCCTGCAGCGCGACCACGCCGATCGTCCCGCCGGACTCAACCTTGTCCATCCAACGCTGGATGGTCTGGTCATTATGCACGTCCACGAGCAAGTAATAATTGTCCTTGCGCGACAGTGATCGAAGGAAGTTTGCGAACAGTTCTTTATCCTCTGCGCGCATTGAGCGGAAACTCACGGGCATGGCGGTCTCCTTGCAGTAAAAAGAACTCTTTTCTTGCGCCGAGCTCGGCACACTCCGCTGGAGCGCTTGAGGCGACTTACCGAGCAACGGTGACGAGCGTGTCTTTCATGCTTTTCAACCTTCCCGCCGCGAACCGGACTGCGGCGGGCATGTGGGCGGTATCCCTAATCTTTGCGATACGAATAAAGGTACATGATCTACTCCTCCCTTTAACTGCTTTTGCATGGTAATTGCGGAAGCTAGAACATTGCGAAGCTCGATCGTTGCCTTGAAGGCAAATATTTTTTCGCCTTGACGCAAGGATATCTATGACAATAATCAAGCCTGTTGAAATCTTTTCCAGACTTTATTCTCCAGCTCAGCTGCATCAATCGCACTTCCGGAGCTGGCCCCAGGCTAAAGACCCGTTCATGAGCTGGAAGACCGCCCATTGGAAGGTTGTTCGTCCCACTCCCGCATGCTTCTCGAGAAGAAAAGTCGCGGCTACAACCCAGACGACAGCTTTCGAACTGTTGCGTGGGTTTCAACCAAGCGCTCGGGAAGCCGGGAAACCTTGCTCATTATAACCCCAGGTGGAGGGGACTACAGCTCGGAGGCTGGAGTGAGGGGTTTTGACCTTTCGTAATCGCTCCGTGGTTCACGATAAGCGACGCTGGAGGGGCGGGCGCGCCAGACCCAACCACGACAAGCTCATGGTCCGACAAGCTCACCATGAGATCCAAGCCGTTGATATACTCGACCTCATCCTGAGGAGGCGCGAAGCGCCCCTCTCGAAGGATGAGCCTGTCGAAGGATGAAGGCAGCCTTTTTCAGCATCCTGCGAGACATGCATCGGCTTAGAAGACGTCGATTGCGAACCCTCCATGCGCCTCTCTCCTTTACTCACCCTCGATCTGAAATAGGATGACTTTGCCGGTCAAGCGGACGCGTCATGACAATCGGGAAGGAAGATGAAGCAAAAAGCCCCTCACCCCAACGCTGTCGCTCGCAAGCTCGGCTTGGCGGCCTTGCGACTTTGGAGCGTCCGCATTCGCAAGCGGATGCGGAAGGGGGAGGGAGCAGGCAGCGCCGCTTCCGTCGCGTCCCACGGTGAGGCGCGCCAGCATGACCCCCTGACGAAGGCCACGGTTGCAAACCGGCTGCGCTCCATTCCCGCGGGCGTGTGGACGCTCGGCTTCGTGTCGATGCTGATGGACATTTCCTCCGAGATGATCCACGCGCTTCTGCCCATTTACATGGTTAGCGTGCTTGGCACCTCGACGTTCGCTGTTGGCCTCATCGAAGGGATCGCGGAGGCCACAGCCGCCATTACCAAGATTTTCTCGGGTGCCCTGTCGGATTGGCTCGGCCGCCGGAAGGAACTCGCGGTGCTCGGATATGGCTTGGCAGCGCTCACAAAGCCCGTGTTTCCGCTTGCGCCGAGCCTGTCCTGGCTGGTCGGCGCCCGTTTCGTGGACCGGATCGGCAAAGGCATCCGGGGCGCCCCGCGCGACGCGCTCGTCGCCGATCTCTCCCCGCCTGAAATCAGAGGCGCGAGCTTCGGCCTGCGTCAATCCCTTGATACGATTGGCGCTTTCGCCGGGCCGCTGCTTGCGATCCTCCTCATGCTGGCGACCGCGAACAGCTTCACCACGGTGTTCTGGATCGCGGTCATTCCAGGTTTTCTCTCATTCCTTCTGATCGCGTTCGCCGTGAAGGAGCCGGAAAGGGCGGGAGGGCCGAAAAAGGTCAAGTCTCCTCTCAGCGCGGGTCAAATTGCCAGGCTTGGCTCCGGCTATTGGCAGATTGTCGCCATTGCGGCGGTGTTCACGCTCGCCCGCTTCAGCGAGGCATTCCTGATCCTGCGGGCGCAATCGGTCGGGTTGCCCATCGCGCTTGTCCCCGCCGTCATGGTGCTCATGAACGTAGTTTATGCGATCTCGGCTTATCCCGCCGGGGTGCTTTCCGACCGCGTCGACCGATACACGGTTCTTATTGTCGGCCTCGCTCTTCTTATTATCGCGGATGCCGTGCTCGCTCTCGCGGGCGGCATCGGCGGGGTGGCAGTCGGCGTCATCCTGTGGGGGCTGCATATGGGGCTGACCCAGGGCCTTCTCGCAGCGCTTGTCGCCGACACCGCACCCGAGGAACTGCGCGGCACGGCTTATGGCATGTTCAATCTCATCACGGGCATCGCGCTCCTGGCGGCAAGCGTCATTGCCGGTGAGCTATGGGACGTCACCGGCCCCAGGGGCACCTTCCTGGCAGGAGCCGGGTTCGCCGCCCTATCGGTCATCGCGCTTCTATGGGTCCGCCGCGCGGGCCAAATTCCCCGGACGCCGTAAAAGTACTTATGCGAACAGTCATATATCCTGACTGCCCCTGGCAGTCGGTGGCAGGGCCGGGAAAGTTTCACCCATGCGCGCGTGCAGCTTCGGTTAATCGACTTCTCATATTCTCTTAAAAAAGCGTTTCGCCCCCCTGCGCGCCTCAAGGTTTGCCGACCGTCCCGAGTGACGTCACTTTCCTAAAATTTTAACTGAATAGCGATAATAGTCAGAAAATTATTCATTCGTCATCTGATTGGTTGATAAATTACTTAAACGCTTACCTATAGCCGTTTTTACCAAACAAACCCAATTCAGTTAACCGGTTGTGCATCCTAACGGGACGGCGTCAAGCCTGCGAAAGCGCTGCCTCATGATAGGAGGCGAGGCTCGACGGCTGACATCATTCGGTTGCATCGGGAAAAAGCTTTCCCTGAACCTGAGGCTTCGGTTTCGATGCGCGTTTCGCCGGAGCCTCTTTCTTGGCTGCTTCCTTGAAGTCGCGGAGCCAATCGGCCGCGCCGGGCGTTTCATCCCACCCCTTCTTGAATTTGTCCGCGTAATGGACGGCTTCGCTGTCGCCGCCCCATGAATAGAAAGCCGGAAGGGACTTCGGCAGCGCCTTCTCGCCGATAATAAAGGCGCGGACATGCGTGTTCTGTTCGACGGCGGCGGCGAGCGCCTTTCTCGATTTGGCGCCGTCTCCGTGAAGGCGGAAAGCAAGCAGCGCGCGGCTGAAGTTTAAATCTGTGCTTGCGTCGTCCTTGTAGGTCTTTAGAAGCGCCGCGAGTTCGTCGTGAAGGCTGCTCTCGAGCAGATACCTCGCGAGAATCGAACGGACGCCTTGATTGTCGCCCGGATTGAGGTGGAGCATCTCGCGCAGGTGCATGGGCGCTTCCTCGCGCTCGTTTCGCTCCCAAAGGCAGATGGCCAAGCCGAGCTTGGCGCGCATGAACGGGCGCGTTTCCACCCATCCCCAAAATCCGCCGGTCAGTTCCTCGAAGTCATCGCCGATGGCTTTCCGCCCTGCCTCGGCGGCTTGCCGGTAGAGCGCAAGCTGAGCATCCGAAGCCCAAGCCTCATGCTCGGCGAGAAGGACGTAGGCGTCGGCGCAAAGCGGACTGATCTCGATTGCCTTCTTCGCAAGCGCAATGCGCTTTTTCGGACTGGGCGCTTCGCAGGCCTTGTAGAAGACATCGTTCGCTTTACCAAGGGTGCTGTCGTCAGCTTCCTCGGGAAGCTGATTAGCAATCTGTCCCAAAAGAGCGCCCAGCTGTTTGAGGCGGCTGAAATCGCTCGCCTTCGCCTTTGGAGGAGAGGTTTTCTTGGGTTTGCAGGACGCCATGCGAGGCCTCTCTTCGGTTGACTGACCAACCCTAGCCTTGAATGCCTTCCGGTCCAATGGGGGCGCGGGCTTATCCCAAGACAATCAGAGGCTGGCGGCCGCCGCTTCCAGCCACTTCACGTCATCGGCGTTGAGGTGGGTCGAGAGCTCCAGCCGGACGCGGGCGTGATAGGCATTGAGCCAGTCGAGTTCGGCCGCGCTCAAAATCTCGGGCGCGATAAGCCGGCGATCGAAGGGCGCGAGCGTCAGGGTTTCAAAGCCGAGCATGTTGGTTTCGCCGCCTTCGACAGGCGCGGCCCCGGTGACGGCGAGCAGGTTCTCGAGCCTGATGCCGTAGTGGCCTTCCCGGTAATAGCCAGGTTCGTTCGACAGGATCATCCCCGGCTCAAGCTCAGCCATCCCGTTCCGCGAAATCGACTGCGGCCCTTCATGCACCGAGAGGAAGCTGCCGACGCCGTGGCCCGTGCCGTGGCCGTAATCGAGCCCCGCATCCCAAAGCGCGCGACGAGCGAAAGCATCGAGGTCGACGCCGCGCGTGCCGGACGGGAACCGCGCCGTCGCGATGGCGATGTGGCCCTTGAGCACAAGCGTGTAATGCCGGCGCATCTCTTCGGACGGCGCGCCGACCGCGACGGTTCGGGTCACATCCGTGGTGCCGTCGCGATATTGGCCGCCCGAGTCGATCAAGTACAGCGTTCCCGGCTCCAGCGTCTTGTTTGTCTCGGGCGTCGCTCGATAGTGCACGACGGCGCCGTTCGAGCCCGCGCCGGAAATCGTGTCGAAGCTTAGAATCTTCGAGCGGGCCACTGTCTCCCCGGAATGCTTCGAGACGGTCCGAGGCCGAAATTTCGGTCACCTCGCCGGATTGGGCTGTTGCGTCGAGCCAGGCGAGGAACCGGCACAACGCCGCGCCGTCGCGGACATGCGCGTTGCGTGCGCCTTGAAGCTCCACTGTATTCTTGCGGGCCTTGAACAGGATGCATGGATCGGCGGTCTCGATCAGCGTCGCACCACACTTTTTCAACGCGCCGGCAACGTGAAGCGTCGTTTGCGCCGGATCGACAATGACCTTCGATCCCTTCTCGATCAATCCCGGAAGCACGTCCGCAAGCGAGGCGAGGTCTTGGATGCCGGCCAGTGATTCGATGAAACTTTGGTTTTCCGTCGTGATGTGACCGGGAGACGTGAAAATGACGGGCTTCCCGGTCAGAGGCACATAGGCCCGAACCAAAGCCACGGGCGTGTGCGCCACATCCCGACCCCGGATGTTAAACAGCCACGCAACGGCATCGGGGGCGCTCACGAGAAGGCCGGCGGCTTTCTTCTCTTCGATTGCTTTCTGCACGCGGGCGATCTTTGAGGACGCGCTTTCCCCGGCGTATTCCTCGCCGTGCATGAAAATCGGAAAGTGGCGTGCGTCAGGTCGCCCCTCCCAAAGCTCATCGATCGGGTTCGGGACGATGGGCCTAAGCTCGAAGCCGGCCTTCTTCGTCTCCTCCTCCAGGGCCTTGAAGCCCCTCATGGTGGGAAGCGTCGGGTCGTAACCGATTGCAGCGCCCTTCGGGGCATGGGCCGCCAGGCAGGAACTGACCTTCGTCTTGGGAAAAAGCTCGACGGCGTACAAAGACGCATCAACCTGCGCTTTAGCCTGAAGCGTGTAGCGGCTGTCGACGATGAGCGCGGCTTTGTCGTCCAGGATCACAGCGCAGCCCGCAGACCCCGCGAAACCGGTGAGCCATGCGAGCCAATTCCAGTGAGGGGGCACGGATTCGTTCTGGAAGGCGTCCGTGTTTGGCACAATGAACCCGTTGAGGCCGAGAGACCGGATCGAAGCTCGCAAGGCGGCGAGGCGGCTGGCTGCGACTTGGGCGCGTTCCTGCATGATGTGGTTTCCCGGCATGAGCTGATGGTTTATCGAAGCAGGGTTCGCCTTGCCCCGCAAGATCAGGTTTTACGCCGTTCATTGTTCGATCAAGCGCTTCCCGCGGCGCTTTTTACGATGCTCTCAAGACCTTGACGCAGCGGCGCCGCGAGGTGCTCCGCTTCGGAGGGGAGAGCATGCCTCTGAGCGAGCCAAACAGGATCGTTGTAAGAGATCCAGGTCTGGCCATGGCCATCCTCCCAAACCAGAACTCTCAACGGCAAGTCTATGCCTATGGTTTGGTTGGCTTGCATCAGTGGCGTCCCGCCCTTTGCATTCCCGAAGATGATGACTGTTGTCGGTCGCAGCGCGAGCCCGGCTTCACCGGCGCCCTTCGCGTGGTCGATGGCCGCGAAAAGGGTCAACCCCCGTGCTGCGACCTCTTCCTTCAACCGGGTAAGGGTCTCTTGAAAGCCGGATTTGCTGGCAATATTGACGAGGCCTTCGCCTGCCATGGCGTCTCTCCATCCGAATTGCCGAGATATAATGAGCGTGCCGCCAGTTGGGTCCCGCCCTCGCGCTACAGTGCGTCCGGAAAAGTACGACCTTAGAGCCCGCTTTGATTCGATCATTAACGAAAAATGGCCGGGACGAACCCGGCCATGGCGCTGTCTTGGTCGCAGATGCGCTAACGGTTCAACGGCACCTTCGGAATGAGCGCGGTCGGGGTACGATCCCCGCCCTCGCCGTCGTTGGATTCTCCGGTGTCCTCGACCTTGACCAGCGGCTTGCTTTCGATGACCTCGAAGGCGAGCGCGTTCTTGCCGTCCTTCTCTTCGACGACGACGCGCACCGTTCCGCCGCCTTCGAGCTTGCCGAACAGCAGTTCTTCCGCCAGCGGCTTCTTGATGTGCTCCTGGATGACGCGGGCGAGCGGCCGTGCGCCATAAAGCTCGTCGTAGCCGTGGTCGGCGATCCAATTCATCGCCTCTGGCGACAGCTCGATCATCACATTGCGATCGGCGAGCTGCGCTTCGAGCTGGAAGATGAACTTCTCCACCACACGGCTGATCATATCGCGCGACAGCCTCGAGAACGCGATGACGGCGTCGAGCCGGTTGCGGAACTCGGGCGAGAACATGCGCTTGATCGCCTCCTCGTCCTCGCCGACGCGCTGGGTGCTGCCGAAGCCGATGCCGGCTTTCGCCATCTCGGCCGCGCCAGCATTCGTGGTCATGATCAAGATCACGTTGCGGAAGTCGACCTGCTTGCCGTTGTGGTCGGTGAGCTTGCCGTGGTCCATGACCTGCAAGAGCACGTTGAACAGGTCCGGGTGCGCCTTCTCGATTTCGTCGAGCAGAAGCACGCAATGCGGGTTCTGGTCCACGCCGTCGGTCAAAAGGCCGCCCTGGTCGAAGCCGACATAGCCCGGAGGCGCGCCGATCAGGCGAGAAATGGTATGCCGCTCCATATACTCCGACATGTCGAAGCGCAGGATCTGGACGCCGAGAAGGCTCGCAAGTTGCCGTGCCACCTCGGTCTTGCCGACGCCGGTCGGGCCGGAGAAGAGGTAGCAGCCGATGGGCTTCTCGGCATCGCGCAAGCCGGCGCGGGCCAGCTTGATCGCCGCAGAAAGGGCATGGATGGCCGGTTCCTGGCCGAACACCACGCGCTTCAGGTCGGTTTCGAGATTGCGCAAGAGCTCCGTATCCGACTTGGACACCGTTTTGGGCGGAATGCGAGCCATGGTCGCAACGGTGGCCTCGACCTCCTTCACGCCGATGGTGCGCTTGCGCTTCGACGGCGCCAAAAGCATCTGCGAGGCGCCCGTCTCGTCGATCACGTCGATCGCCTTGTCGGGCAGCTTCCGGTCGTGGATGTATTTCGCGGAAAGCTCGACCGCGGCCTTGATCGCCTGGTTCGTATATTTGATGTTGTGGAAGTCCTCGAAGTACGGCTTGAGGCCCTTCATGATCTCGACCGCATCCTCGACAGTCGGCTCCGCCACGTCGATCTTCTGGAAGCGACGGACAAGCGCCCGGTCCTTCTCGAAGTGCTGGCGGTATTCCTTGTAGGTGGTCGAGCCGATGCAGCGAAGCACGCCCGACTGCAGGGCAGGCTTGAGCAGGTTCGACGCGTCCATGGCGCCGCCAGAGGTCGCGCCCGCGCCGATCACGGTGTGGATCTCGTCGATGAACAGGATCGCGCCGGGATAGGCTTCGATCTCCTTCATGACGGCCTTCAGCCGCTCCTCGAAGTCGCCGCGATAGCGCGTCCCGGCAAGCAGCGTGCCCATGTCGAGCGAGAACACCGTTGCGTTCGCCAGCACCTGCGGCACCTCGCCGCGTACGATCTTGCGCGCCAGCCCTTCCGCGATGGCGGTCTTGCCGACGCCGGGATCGCCGACGTAAAGCGGGTTGTTCTTCGACCG
>CAWIVD010000020.1:0-206731 GCA_963839435.1 uncultured Alphaproteobacteria bacterium | reverse complement strand
CTACATTTTACGATCTGAATCTATTACAGTATCCCGTATCCGATAGGCCTATAGTAGCTTCGCCGAGTTTTAAAATACAGGCCTACAATGCAGAACAATTTGCTGCAGTTTTTTTAATAAGACTGACAAGTATGATTTACCTGACAAGTGGGTTTCGGATCCACTTCCTCCGCCAGCAAAAGAAGCGTTGCGTTAGTCGACCTCGAAAACTAAGCCTACCGGATGCGCGGAAGTCGTGCGATGCGGCGCGTGACAGCATCAATAGTGATGATCGTTCGTGTTCGTCTGATGCCAAGGATGACGTTGAAGACACAGGACTTGCAGGCAGGTCATGGACTTATTATTATTTGTTGAAACTGTTCAAATTGTGATTGTCTTTGAATTGTGGCGACGTCATTAGCCTTTATAGGCCTATAGGCGCACACATTTCTATTAACACCAACGTAATACCGGTAGTCAATAGTTGCGAATAACAGCTGTTGAGGTCGGCACCGTTGAGCGCCCGACGCCCGCCGTGACCGTTGAACAGCCGTCACTCGCTCCCTCGCCCACCGAGCGCCAGACACCCGCCACGAACGTTGAACAGCCATCACTCGCTCCGAGGACCATCTCGTACGGAAGGACGTTGTACTTTCTGACGACGACAGTGATGAGGAATTCTGGGGGTTTAAGCCCGAGGAGGTGGGACAGGGCGAGTCGATGGTGTCGGACTATTCAGATTTGGATTCGGATGACTAATAGTGCACGCGCGCACAGGATACTAACGAACAGTTGTAAGCCATTTAGCAGTAGCAGTAGCCACTAGCCGATGACATTTAGTGGAAATTTGAACTCTGTTTGACTGTAGCTTGTACATAGATGTTAACGAAGTACCAGTAGTAATTAATTGTGTATCTGAAGCTTTTCCATAAATGAATGTGAATAAATGTAAATAAACGTGATGAGATCTTTACTTACTTAATTCATTTGACCATACAATATGTAACTATATCATTATTAACCAAAATAAATAAACAATAAACAATCAATGAACAAGTTTTTTTTAAAAATGACAAAGTGAAATATTTGCAGTCTTTCATTTAGTAATTCAGTAATTCTTCTGCCCTACATAATACACAAGTAGGCATGTTTGCTGGTCGAATTATTATTTCAAAGTGGTCTAATTATTAAAGCTACATTAAATAATTATAAAAAGTATAAAAATGGGTGGTCCAATTATTAGAGAGGTCGAATTATTGGAGCAAATACGGTATATACAGTGGTGTAGTGGTAAAATTTTATTTGCCGGAACGGTACTTTCCCCCTCCCCTTCCCCCTTCCCCTCCCACCTTTCCCCTCCCTACCCCCCTCCCCCTACCCCCCCCTTACCCCCTCCTCCCCATATCCCCTCCCTCCCCCTTCCCTTCCCCTCTCCCCCCTCCCCTGCCCCCCTTGCGCGGCCGCGCTCCCCTGGCCGCGTTAGACGCGGCCGCCCTTTGTAGCGGGGGTCCGGGGGTTTCTCCCCCGGGAAAAATTTTGAAATCGCAAATCGCCGTAGGTGAGTTTTAGAGCATATCTGGTGAGATAAAATGGTCTTTGTGTCATGGGGTTTCGTGGGGGAAAAATACCAGAAAATGTTTAATTTTGCACGTCTGGTACACCTGCTTAGGAAGTGTCGGCCAACAAGGTTGTATGTGCAGAATAGGAATTACAATGACTTTAGTTTTTTGTCCTCAGTAACTTTTGCTACCGAGGGCAATAAAAAGTTCAAATCATCAAACCAGTTATTAAACATTTTACACCCGAGATCCAATTAAGCCTCCTTGTCTGATTTTTAATTACGATGTATTCTGATGGATAGCGCACTAAGGATGAAGAATGCAAGGAATGACATAATTTCCAAAGTACAATACAATATGCATGCAGTATCATTGGCCTGTTTTAGGCCTTTGCAGCTCTCTACTGTCGCTTACAAGCGAAATCAATAAAAAGTACGATTTTACAGGGCAACAGTTGGTAGAGTCCGGGTGTTGGCGACGAAAGTCAACAGTTTTTCCGCACCGATTGCAGCGTAGGCCTATCAATGCCGCAATCGCATCATAATGCAAGTACCACAGTGGCGCGTACTAAGCTTATAGCGAATTGCGCACTGACTTTCTGATCTGTACAGGAGTTCAATGAATTGGTTTGAAGAAGATATTGCGCCATGCTAAGATTCTTCGTCCTTCGTCCTAGCTGCACAATCTTGGTTAATCACTAAGAAGTCAGCAGTAAGCCGGGTCTATGGTGGTGTGGTCCGCGTACTCGAGTAGTAGCTTCCAGACAAAGTTGTCTGGACCCTCTGCAATTCGGTCCCCGAATAAATATTACATATTTCGGAATTCGGAGAGCAGACAACCGAGTTGACGCAGATTCTCCTGTCATGCCGAGAGATCTCCAAACAGCGTAACGTCAATTTACTTCGTCACTTGTCTCAACTCATCAGCAGAACTCGCCGCGTTTCGCATTAGGCGCTTGAGCTATAGGCCACTAAAATCGGACACGGTTCAACTATTTTATGCGTCTGATTTTGCCGTTGCAATTTACCCGCCAGATTCAACGGGCAACAGTTGGCAGAGTCCGGGTATTAGCGCCGAAAGTCAACAGTTTTCCGCACCTTACCAGATCAGCGGACAACTTGGCTAACAAGGCCTATAGATAGGCATCAATGAGTCACTGTCATGTGTGTCCGTGTCCGTGCGAATGACACACTGATGGACTCGCCCGTGTCATTATGCCTAAAATAATTCAGCACGGAGCCTATTGTAGTTTAGTGCATGGATGATCGCGTCGTGGCGGCGAATGCAAAAGCTGTGCACTTTATGAAATGAATAGAACCGCAATTAGTATTATAGGCCTACTATGTTAGACTAATAGCTGTAAGGATCCGGGGCTTTAGCTCTGGCCGGCTGACGGCTTTGAAGCAATTCAGACACTGAAATGACTATTCATGCCTAGTTTGCCGGAACGTTACAGCCTTGCGTTCCGGCTGTGAGCGTCCGTGTTTGCCGGAACGGCGTTCCGGCCGCAAAATATTTGCCGGAACGCCGTTCCGCCGCGTTCCCCCTCCACTACAGCACTGGGTATATATAGTTATGACGGCAAGCAATAATCATAGATGTTCGATCGAGCGTAGTCCTAATGATATTTGGGCCATGTCTGTCACCAATTCACCATAGTACATCAACTGCAATGCGGGAGAAACCCACGTTCTGCTGTCAGAACGTATATCTAGTTATGCATAAATCTTTCTTTTCTGCCTTCTAGTAACGTTGCAGGGTCACCGAAATTAAAATAGAATTGGACATCACTGATAATATTAATATCAAATGTTGAAAACAATTTCATTAGAAATCTATTGCATGGAAAGTTTAAAGATCTTTTTTCAGTGATGTTTAATACGCATGCCTCCAGTCCATAAAGTAAAGCTGGAATACACTTCTTTTTAATAAGTTCTAGAGTTACTTCCTCCGAAGCTATGCGACCTATCTTTCCAAAAATTGCATTAGCTGTGCGATAGAATGATCTTTTAGCGTGATCTAATGAACACTTAAAATATCTAAATTTCACAATAAATACGCCTAAGTAGCGTATTTCCTCAACCCATGGTATGCTGTCGCCTGATATAGTTACAATCGAGGCACATTGAGAATTGCAACGATCTCCTATGCGCATGCAACATGATTTTTTGGTGTTTATCAGCATGTCGAGATAAATTAGTTCGGTTTCACAAACCATAAGCAGAGATTGTAAAGCAAGAATTGAGCTAGAAATCAAAATAATGTCATCTGCATAGAGAACAATCGACAAAGTCGAGCCATATTCATGCATGCAAACATATTTAGCAATATCATCTAAGTAAATTGCAAACAAGGATGGCGATAGCACGCCTCCTTGACGTATACCAATCTTAATCCTGAAGTACGTTGACGTATAACCATACCATCTAACGCATGTATAGCAACTGCTAAACCAAAATTCAAAAATACGTAACAGTTCAGTTGGCAAGTGCCTGTTCATTAACTTGATGAACAGTGCGTGATGGTTCATTTTATCGAAAGCTTTGCTAAGATCTAGTGCGCAAATATTAACAGTAGATCCGCCTTTAATGTGACGATCGACCACACAGCGTACTGTGTTAATAGCGTGAGAGCAACCTAGTCCAGGTTTAAATCCGAATTGATTATCGGATGTATTTAGGAAACGCCTATAACGTTTTAAAACACAGTGCTCGAATATTTTCGAAATAACTGGACTGATAGAGATGCCTCTGAAATCATTGCATGATAAAGCTCTTGCGTGGCCATCGCCTTTAATAAGTGGGACTGTATAGCTGCAGCCGAAACTTACAGGCACGCACCCAACTGCTAACATGACATTAAATAGTTTGGACAGAATACAACGCACTATCGGGTGACTATGCTGCAGATGCTCAGCTGTAAGCGAGTCTAAACCAGCAGCCTTCCCTCGCAGGAGCTCAGAAATAATGGTGTCAACTAATTCGACATCAAATGTGTCTTCTTCAGCTAACGGCGTGCCATAGTACGCAGCTCGTTTCGTCGCGTATTCTATTTCTAGAGCAGCGGCACGCTCTGAGCTTGCACTGCTGCAGGCGCTTGAGAAATGTCTTGCAAATTTCTCCGCAATTTCTGGTTTGTCAACAGCTCCGTCAATTTGTTCATACTTTACAGTATGCTCAAATTTCGAGCGCCAACATTTCCAAAATTCTTTGCCGTTTTTGTTTAAAAGAGCTGTATGCAGATCGTTAGTGTATGATATGCATTCTAATTTCTGATGCTTGCGCAGGCTTGACCTATAAGCACTCCTGGCTGCTTGATGTTTTTGAAAGACTGGGCCAGAGTGCGGCTTTCCAGCCACTTTCCATACTTTAGCCGCATCAATTGACTGCTGCTTGAGCAGATCTAAACCTTCTCCCAAAATTTGAGAAAAGATTTCTTTTTAGCAGGCACAAACATATTAGCACCATCACGCAATACTTTAACAATCTTATAATAAATTATATCAATACACAACTGCACATCTACAGTAGCGTTATTATTATACAATAAATGATCAATATCTGCCATCACAGGCTGCAGGTTAGTGCCAGTATCATGATAATATGAAACAACATCAGCATGATCCCAACGAAGTTGAATTACATCATCATTATTCGATACAGCCGCAATGCGCTCAGAATGATGATTATTAAAGCAGTTTACATCCATAGCACAAGCAACTTTGATAGGCAAGTGATCCGAAAAATTAATGTCCAGGTCAATGACCTCATAGCCAGAAACACAATTATCATCAGATGTAAAGATATAGTCAATTATACTTTCATGATTTAACGACTCATTGACATAAGTTGGCTTTCTGATCAATGATTTATCAGAGCTTGTTAAGCCATGACGTGTGAAGAAAGAATTTATAATATTGGCAGTGCCATCATTGCTAGACAAGTCAACATTGAAGTCGCCGCCGATTAAGCATTTGCAGTGCATGAAACGCTCTCGATACGACCAAACATCATCTAAAACATCTTGACATATTAATTGCCTATTCTCAGTTCCTTTACATGGCAAATAAACATCGATTATAATACAGTCAGCTACACGTACAATAGCATAATGATCAGCTGAGCAAATAAATTCAGTCGATCGACGAAGATCACTATTAATTAGCAACATTATTCCGCCAAACGGTCGGCCGGCTAGCATTTTCAATTCCACAGATTTACTCATAGCAGAACTACCATACATGAAATAATCGGTTCCACATAGTGAATTAAATTTAAGTTAGCTGGGGTCAACCAGTGCTCCTGCAGCATTATTATGTCTGCAGATTTATCAGCTATAAGCTCAGTGACAGTCGGCGTGCCCTGGTTGAAGCCGTGCATGTTATAGGATACAATGCAAAGATTGCTGCGCTCAGTGCGCTGCAGGGAGCTCTGTGTAGTTGGCACCGCCATGCTTATTCTTTGCCTGCTGACTGGTCCATATTCTCAGGCCTGCCAGCCACACCAGCAACTCCCATGTTGTTGCCATTGCTGCCGCCAGGTAGTGTTACGACTGCTACTGCTGATGCCGCTGCTGTACTGTCCGAATGCGACTTCTTGGTGTTCGACTTTAGCGTGCCTGAGCGATCGTGAGCACCGTGCGAGTCATCCCGTGGTTTGAAGTACCACTCCGATACAGTGACACTCGACGACCAATTGTCCGGGTTCATCATCTTGTCGGCGTCCTTTTGTCGACGCAGACACGGAACGCTTTGCGGTCGAGATCGTCCGGGTCGACTTCCTCACGGCGCTGTCTGTAGGTCATAAGCAGATTGCACTTGTGCACGGTGAGCACTTTGACGCCGAGTTTCTCTACATACTCCTGGATCACGCCGACGGTTGCCGACACTTCGATGTTGTCGACGCAGAAGACGGCCTTCTTGATGATCGGTGCAGCAGCTGTGATGCTGACAGCCACCGTGTTAGGTTGCAGGAAGCCTTCGAACGAGCCGGGGTCGACCGGGATGCTGCCAACCATGATGACACATCTCTTCTTTTTGTTCGCCTTCACGGCCGGTACGTCGACACGAGTATCTTTGTCCTGTGCGCTCGATGCCTCGCGCGGTTGGCGGGTCGCTTATTGCCACTCGTATTGCTTTTGATTTATCTTAGTGTTTAATATTTCATATTGCTTTTGATTTGTCTTAATGTTACCTTAAGCGCCATTGATCATCGGATATTTTTTCCATTTTATTTTAGCATTTTTGCTGTTTTTCTGATCAGTGCACTATAAATGCTTGTATTATTATTATTATTATTTATAATCGATTGAATTAATGTCAATAAGCCTAAAGCTTCCGCACATCGTTGTTGTTGTTTGTGTCGACCAAGTGATCAGAAGTCTGAAGCTGCATCTCATTGATGGCCGTACAATACGGCTGAACCAAGTAGGTTACAACCAATCGCTGAAATCGACACGATCCTCGCGTTGAACGCGACGGTGGAAGGCCAGTCGACCGCGCATTATATCGCGGCGGAGCTTGAGGGGTTGCCGGTCAAGATCACACGGCTCGCGCGCGGCGTTCCCATCGGCGGCGAGCTCGATTATCTCGATGAGGGTACGCTCGCGGCGGCGATCAAGCTGCGCCAGCCGGTATAACCGCTCCCGCTAAACAGGCATAGAAGCCGCTTTTTGTATGGTATCGTCCTTCCATGATGGCGAATAAAGAGAAGTCCGAAAGCACCTCGGCGGAGAAGTCCCTATCGCCCGAAGAGCGCCTGGTCGAGGCAAAGGTACGGGCCGCAAAGCGCGCGATGCTGTTCGAGACGCTATGGCCCCGGCTGTGGCTTCCGGTGGCGGTTTGCGGTGTTTTCATCCTTCTCTCGGCGTTCGAAGTGTGGCAATTGCTGCCGCCGCGCTTCCACTTGGGCTTGCTCGGCCTGTTCGGCGGAGCGCTTGTGCTTTCCCTTTTCCCGCTGGTGTTATGGAAACGGCCAACGCGCGAGAAATCGCTGGAGCGAATCGAGCAGGCGTCCGCGCTGGAGCATCGCCCGCTCACGGCTTACAACGACACCATCTCCCACGAAGCGGCTTCTCCGGAAACCGCCGCCCTATGGCAGGCGCACCGCGCCCGCGCCGCAAAGGTGCTTGGCAAACTGAAGGCCGGTCCCGCCCGCCCGCGTGTCGACCGATACGATCCCTTTGCGTTGCGCGCGCTTCTGGTCCTGATGCTTGTGGCGGTCGCGGTTTGGGCCTCGGCCGATTTGCCGGGCCGCGTCGAAGCCGCTTTCAAGGTGCCGGACATCCCGGCAGCCGGGCCGGGCTTCCGCATCGACGCCTGGATTTCTCCGCCTCCCTACACCCGGAAAGAACCCTTTGTGCTTGCCGATGCGCCCGGCGCAAACGAGGCCGTTTCCGTTCCGCAAGGGTCGGTGCTGACCGTTAAAATCAACGGTTCGGGCGCGAAGGATTACAAGGTTTCCCTGAATTCGCCCGAGCATTCCCAAACGCTCGAGCCGGCGGCCCAGGCCGGCGACACCTATGCCGAGTTCACCCAGAAGATCGATCAAAGCGCCACTCTCGTCATCGGGGGCTTCTCGAGACTTTGAAATCATGGCCGCTGACGGTGGCGCCCGATCGTGCGCCCACGATCGCATTCATAGGAAAGACGATCGAGATATCGAATCGCGCCGTCATGCTTTTCAAATACAAGGTGGATGACGACTACGGCGTTTCGAGCGCGGAGGCGCATGTCGACCGGATCGCCGAGACGCCCGAAGGCCGCGCCGAGCCTGCGCCGCAGATCGGCAAGCCTCCCGTCTTTTCGCTATCGCTGCCGCGCACGCCCGTGAAGAGCGCTGAGGGCAAGACTTACAAGGATTTGACCGCTCATCCCTGGGCGGGCCTTCCCGTGGTTGTGACGCTCTCCGCCAAGGATGAAGCCGGGCACACGGGCTTCAGCGCCCCCCGCGGTTTCACCCTGCCGGAACGGAAGTTCATGAAGCCGCTTGCGAAAGCCGTCATCGGGCAGCGGCGTTCTCTCGTTGAGAATCCGGGCGATACCACACCCGTTGCAAGCAACCTCAATGCGCTTGGCATCAGCGCCGAAGACGAAGGAACCGCTTCGACGATTTACCTCGGCCTTAGGTCTGCATACTGGCGGCTGAGACATTCGCCGACAATGGATGACGTTGAAAGCGTCGTCGATCAGCTGTGGGACGTCGCCATTCGCATCGAGGATGGGAACCTGTCCAGCGCCGAGAGAGATTTGCGGGCCGCCCAGGAACGCCTGAAGGATGCCATCGAACGGGGCGCGTCCCAGGAAGAGATTCAGAAGCTGATGTCCGAGCTGCGCCAGGCGCTGAACGCCTATATGCAGGCGCTCAGGCAACAGCAGGGCAAGAACGGCAAGTCGGCGCAGTCACCAAATTCGCAAACGATCTCGCCCCAGGATCTGCAGCAGATGCTCGACAAGATCGAACGTCTGGCAAAATCAGGGTCGGCCGATGCCGCCGCCCAGATGTTGAACGAGCTGCGCGACATCCTGGAATCCATCCAGACCGCGAAAGGCGGCTCGGAAGAGGAAGACAAGGAGAGCATGCAGCGCCTCGACCGCATGACCGATATCCTGCGGCGGCAGCAGCAGCTTCTGGACGACACCTTCCGGGCGCAGCAGGGCAGCGAAGGCGACCAGGGCGACAAGGATTTGGAAGCTCAGCGCGGCCAGCGCGGACAGGGGCAAAGGCGAGAGGGCGGACGCGGACAGGGCCAAGGCAAGAGCGCTTCGGACCTGGGAAAGCGCCAGGACGATCTCCAGCGCCAGCTGCAGGACCTGCTCGGCGACATGGATGGGAATGGCAAAGATCAGGCGATGAAGAAGCTGCAAGAGGCCGAGGGCGCGATGGGCGATGCCGGCCAGGCGCTGCAGCAGAACGATCTGGGAGACGCCGGCGATCAGGAAGGCCGCGCGGTGGAGAATCTGAGGCAGGGAGCGCGCAGCATGGCCGAGCAGATGATGCGCTCGGGCGGCAAGCGCGGAGGCAGCCAGGCAAACCGCGATCCGCTTGGCCGCAAGCAGGGCGACCGGCTCGACGATGGCGATAGCGTCAAGGTCCCGGACGAAATCACGGTCCAGCGAGCGCGCGCAATCCTGGAAGAGCTTCGCACGAGACTCGGTCAGCCCTCACGGCCGCCCATCGAGCTTGATTACCTCGAACGCCTCGTGAAGCCGTATTAGAGCCGATCCGCTTTTGATGGCCTCAAGAGCGGGCTCTAATTTTTTGTTTTGTCGTGCGTCTTTATCGGAACACCGCTTCGCACTTTTCCGGGCGCACTCTAAGTTTTTGGTTTTGTCGTGCGTCTTATCGGAAAACCGCTTCGCACTTTTCCGGGCGCACTCCGGCCGGGCAGTCTTGTGCTATCGCTGCGCTGGCTCGATATTTGCAGTTCATCAAGGAACGAAGAGCGGAAAGGTTCAGGGGAGCGGCATGCAGATTGACGAGCTCGTCGACAATTTCAGTTTTCTCGACGACTGGGAGGACCGGTATCGCTATCTGATCGAGCTCGGCCGCGGACTTGACCCGTTGGACGACACGCGAACGGACCCCTGCCACGAAGGTGCGGGGCTGCGCAAGCCAGGTTTGGCTGGTCACGCACGCAAAAGGGCGAGGGCCGGATGCGGTCCTCGACTTCCGCGGCGACAGCGACGCCCATATCGTGCGCGGGCTCATCGCCGTTCTTTTCGCCTTGTATTCCGGAAGGGCGGCGCGGGACATCCTCGCGACCGACGAGAAGGCGGTCTTGGCCAAGCTGGGCCTGAACGACCACCTCACGCCCCAGCGCTCGAACGGCCTTGCCTCCATGGTGGCGCGGATCAAGAGCGACGCGCTCGCCGCCTCCGGCGCGGAGACGACGGCAGCCGTGCAGTAACCAACGCAGTCTTTCCCGGTAGCCTCAGAAGCAAACTTTGTTCGACGCGGCGACGGATCTCCGCCGCCGTCTCCCCGGAAAAGCGAAGCCTTATCCGGGACCGAAACAAGTTGAAGTGCCGTAGCGCAAGCGGGGCTTTGACGCAGCCGGCGCAATGATATTAAAAAAGTAAGGGGTGCCGCGTAACTTAGGCGGACAAGCGTCGTTTGAATTGGGTCCGTTTCGTGATGCGGTTAGTCTTGGACGCCCTGCCTCCCGCTCCTTCCGTCAGTGCCAATCCGGTTCCGCAGCCTTCACGGCCTTATCTCCCGCTGCCGGCTCAAAGAAAACGGGTCGCCATTACCGCGTCGTCTGCGGGCGCCCTCATCAATTCCTGCCACGCCCTCATTCTCGACATGGTGAATCGGGGTCACCGCGTCTCTGCCTTCGCGCCCGCGCTTTCGAACGACGACCTCCGCATTCTGTCGCACCTTGGTGCAGATCCCTGTTCCCTGCCGCCGCAGCTTGCCCTTAGGGACAAGTACCGCCGCATGCGGGAATTCAGCGCGATCCTGAGCGAGGCCAATCCTCACGTCCTTGTCGTTGAATCCGTACGCAATGGAGCCATCAGCGTCGCCGCCGCCAAGATCGCGCGCGTGCCCCATGTCGTCACGATCGTCCCCAGCCTGGGCCCTGCGTTCATGGAAGGCGCGAGCGCGACCGCCTGGGGGCAGCGCCAGGCGTTCAAAACGGTCTATCGGACCCTTTTCAATTGGAGCGACGCCGTGATCTTTCACAGCGTGCACGACCGCGCCTACGCGCGGCAAAACAAGCTTCTGCCGGACAAGAAACAACAGCTTACGGTCGGAGGCTGGGGAGAGGATCTTCAACGCCATGTCAAGCGCCCCCTTCCGCCGCTTGACCGGGGCGTCCTTTTCCTCATGGCGACGCCGCTTGACCGGCTTCAAGGGATCGTTGAGTTCTGCGAAGCCGCCAAAGCCCTGCGCCTGAAGGCGAGGCGGGCGCGCTTCTTTCTCGCGAGCACGCCCGGAGACGCGGCCTCGCCGCTTTCCACGGCCGTTCTCAGGCACTATCGCGAGTTCGTCCAGTATATCGGTCCCGTCGACGACCCGAGCCGCCTGATCGCGAGGTGCCACGTTATTGTCGCGCCATCCTACGGCAATGGCGCTCCGCGCTCGCTTTTCCAGGCTCTGGCATTGGGGCGCCCGATCATTACGACGGACACGCGCAGCTGCCGCGATTTTGTGCAGAACGGTGCGAACGGCTATCATGTGGCAGTCCGCGACGGGGTCTCTCTGGCGCGCGGAATGGTTCAAATCTTGCAGCGGCCGGACCTCATGCCCCAGATGGCCGAATCAAGCAGACGTTTGGCTCTACGCCATTACGATATGAATTCCGTAAACTCCCTCGTTCTCGAAGCGCTTTGCCTTTGAGCGGCATGCAGATTTCATACCTTCGCATGAGATCGCCGCGGCGTTCCGCATGCGTGCGACTCTACGGCACGCCGAAATCCGTCAGGCGAGGGCTGCCTGCGACAATGCGCAAGCGACATAAAAAGCACGCGGTCTCTACACTTCGGGCGGGCAAGAAGACCTGATACAACGGAGTGAGCCCCAATGCGGGTTTTGGTCGTCGGTGCCGGCGGATTCATCGGACGGCACATCGTCATTGAGGCCGCCAGGGCCGGACACGAGGTCATCGCCTGCGGGAGAGACACGGCGCAACTTCGCTTCATGTTCCCTGCCGTGAAAGCGGTTGCTTGCGATTTCGCCAGGGACAGTATGGAAGACTGGCGGCAGCGCCTCCAAGGTGTTGACGCGGTCGTCAATGCCGCCGGCATCTTCCAGGGCGAGGGGGCCAACAGCCTCGAAACCGTTCATGTCACCGGGCCTCGGGCGCTTTTCGAGACCTGCGCGGAACTCAGGGTTCAAAAGCTCATCCAGATCTCTGCCCTTGGAGCCGACGAGCGCGCCAAGTCCAGGTTTCATCTCTCCAAGCGCAAAGCAGACAATATTTGCATGTCGCTCGCGGAGAGCCATCAGCTTCTCGGCTGGACGGTTGTCCGGCCCTCGCTCGTGATCGGCAGGGGCGGGCAAAGTACGGCGCTGTTCGCGGCACTTGGGGCATTACCGCGCCCTCCGCGCCTCGCTGCGGGGCGGTGGGAACTCCAGCCGCTTCATGTTACCGATCTCGCCTATGGCCTTGTCCTTTTGCTGGAGCGGGAAGACCCTGCGCCGCGGGAATTGGATTTTGCCGGTCCCAAGCCCATAACGACCGATCAATTAACACACACGCTCCGCCGCTGGCTTCGTCTTCCGCCCGCCGGAGTGTTCACGGTGCCCGAGTGGTTTTTGCGGGGCGCGTCTGCTTTCGGAGGACATTTCTTCTTCGGCGCGCTGTCCGAACAAAGCCTGGACATGCTCGCGCGGGGCAACACCGCTTGCGTAACGCCCCTGAAAGAAGCCTTGCATTGGCTGCCCCGCCCGCTGTCGGAAGCGATGGCGGCAGACCCCTCCACGCAAGCAGACCTCTGGCATGCGCGGCTTTATTTCTTCAAGCCTGGTCTGCGGACTGGCCTTGGGCTCTTATGGATCGCAACGGCAATCATATCCGCTTTCGTTTATCCGTTTGAAAAAAGCGTCGCCATGGTTTCAGGGCTCGGCGTAAGCGAGAGCCACGCCGCGGCCCTGGTCTATGGGGGCGCGGCCCTGGACGCCGTTCTCGGCGCGGCGCTGCTCGCCAACATCCGTCCTGCCCTTGTGGGCGGTGCGCAGATCATCGCGATGCTGGCGTTTACCATTCTCGCCACGATGGCCGTTCCGCAGGTCTGGAGCGACCCATTCGGGCCGCTGATGAAGAACCTTGCCGTCCTCCTGGCAACGCTTACCATGATCGCGCTCGAAGCGAGGCGATGAGCTACCTGCTCCTGAAGTACATTCACATCCTCAGTTCGACCCTGTTGTTCGGAACCGGCCTCGGGACGGCATTTCACGGCTTTCTTGCTTTCAGGACAAAAGATCCGCGCGTGGCGGCGGCGGTGGGGCGCTCTGTGGTGCTGGCCGACTGGCTGTTCACGGCTCCGGCAGTCGTGATCCAGCCCGTCACAGGAATAACGATGGCGCTGCTGGCCAGCGTTCCGCTCATGCATGGCTGGCTCGCACTCTCGATCGCGCTCTATATTTTGGTCGGGATTTGCTGGCTGCCCGTTGTCTGGCTGCAGATCCAACTCAGGCGCATCGCTGGGACATGCCTCCAGAGCGGCGATCCGCTGCCGCCCCTCTATTTTCGCTATCTGCGCCTCTGGTTCCTGCTCGGCTGGCCAGCTTTCACCGCCGTTCTTGCTATTTTCTATTTAATGATTTTTAGACCTGAGATTTAGTTCCTGGCCATAACAGGAGAAAACTTTTCTAAAAATGCTCCAAAAGTCGTCTGCCTTGGTTAATTGCGCTTCAAGTTCAATTTTTCTTTCGGCGCTGTACTTGGGCTATGCTCTGCAAGAGCTTCGATCCTGTGCGAAGCGCAAGGGAGCGTAAACATGCCTAAACTTATCTTACTTGCTTTTGCCTTGGGCGCGTGGATTACGACGTACGCCACGGAATCATCCGCTGTTATGTGCGCGAAAGGCGTCTATCGCGCCGGCTGCGTTGGACCACACGGCGCTGTTGTAGGAAGTCGCGCCATGTATCCGCGTTACGGAGCGACCGTTATGCACGGCACTGCGGTCTCTCCGCGGCGCGGCGTGGTTGTGCATCGGGGCACGGTCATCCGCTAGAGCAGCCCGCGTCCACTTGCACGCGGAAACAATCGACCACTTTTCCGCCTTTAATCCGTTCCGATTAGAGGCGGACGATCTAATTAATTGCGATCAAAGCGCTGGGCTTGTTTCTCAGAGTCGGGCGCTTCAGTAGCAGGGGCTAAGCCTGGGGCGCAGCCTCTTCCTCCACAGCGGGAACTTCGTCAGCCGTCGTCTCCGCGAGGAGCTTGAGCGCCTGGTTCGGCCAATCCTCGCGCTCAAGGCGACCGCCGAGCTTGAGATAATCGTCGACCAAAGCGATCTCTTCGTCAGAGAAGTTTGCAAGCTGCTCGAACTTGATCACGTTGATCTCGTTCAAGCGCTTCTCGTCGGCGGCTTCCAGCCCCTTGATGAGCTTAAGGTTGTCAGCGTTACCCCTCGGCCGTTTGAAGCCCTTGAACTCTGCCTTCAGCGCCTTCGCCCGGTTGTCCGTGCGCTCGGGAATACGGGCCGCTTTGCCGCGCAGACCACGCAAATAGTAAAGCTTCGCGCGGCGCACCTTGCCGCGGCGGACGACCGTGATGCTGTCGATCAGCGGAGAGTAAAGCGGGAACACGCGCTCGACCCCCTCGCCATAGGAGATCTTCCGCACCGTGAAGCTTTCATTGAAGCCCCTGCCGGACCGTGCGATGCAGACGCCCTCGTAGGCCTGAACGCGCTCGCGGGTTCCTTCGACGACCTTGACGCTGACGCGCAGGGTGTCGCCGGGCTGGAAGGTCGGGATGCGGCGCTTTGCCTCAAGCTGCGCCATTTGCTCTTTTTCGAGCGTCTCGATGATGTTCATACCTGAATTCCTCTGCGGCACATCAAAGGGCCTTCATGCCGCGCTGAAAAAGCAGCGCAAGCCCGCCGCGCCAGTTGAGCTGGAATTGCGCTTACTTAAGGCAAAAAAGTGAGCTTGTCGATTGCAACATTTCGCACCCCGCCTGATTTCCGCGCAAGTTGCAGTGAATATGTTGACGAATAGGCTCACTTAAACGCAACATCACGGCCATGATACGACAACTCACACTTAAAAGCTTTGCCGCCGGCTTGTTGGCATTAGGCGTACCGGTCTCGGCGGCATCCGCCGGAGACCAGGCGAAAGAGATCGTGAACTCGCTCGATGCGAAGAGCATGAACGAGTTGTTCGAGGTTGCGCGCAGACAACCGGACGCCGCGCTCACGAATATTACCCCGGTTTCCGCAAACACGTTCCGGTTCCTGTTTATTTGGCCCGCTTCAAATCCGACCATGACGTATGACCGGGTGGGACGAAGCTTCGCGGAGCGTTTTGCCTATTTTGCAGAACAATGGAAGCTTCTTGCGGCCGGCTTTTGTCTGTCCGGGGCGAACCTCGCCTTCAGCACAACGACTTACGGCGAGCAAGAGGTGAACGTCGCCTATCGCAACATCGAGGTGCGCTACGCTATGGGAAGGCAGGCGAACTGCGAGGGCCGGTATGTCTCGCTTGCGGAAGTCGAAAAAACCCTCAAGCCTTCCTCAGCGTCCAACGGATATAGCATCGGTTCCCTGCCGGCTCCGCCTGAGGAGGGGCTGAAGCCGTTCCTCAACCCTGTCCCTCTCACTCCCTCGGAGTAGTTTTTTTATTGCGAGTTCGCAGATGAGCTTTTCGGAGCTGTCGCGGCCTCGCGAAACAAGACATCAACCCGCATTCCCGGAAGCAATGGAACGCCGTCTTCGAGGTCCAGAACAACATCGAGGACGTCGAAGTCCGTCTGTTTACGCCGATTGCGCGATGAGAACTGCGGCGCGCCAAGCGCTTTTGCAATCGTGGCAACCCGGACATCGAACGTCCGGTCCGGGAATGCGTCCGATTTCACGACGGCTGACTGCCCCTGATAGATCTTGCCGACATCGCGCTCTTCCACCTCGGCGCGCACTTGCAGGCGGTCCGTATCCCCCAAGGTGAGCAACGGTCTTTCCGCGGAGGCTCCCGCCATTTCTCCGACTTTCGCATTCAGCTCAAGGACGGCGGCATCGATGGGCGCACGGATGCGCATGCGCTCAAGGCTCGCGCTGACAATGGAAACGTCGGCGCGTGCGGCCGACAGCGCGGCCTCCTCGCGCTTGAGCGCGGGCATATCCCTTGCGAGCACTTTCCTCAGCTTCTGCTCGTCCAGCTGCACCTTTTCGCTGGCGGCGGAAACGGCGGCCCGGGCGTTTTGTACGTCGGCAAGCGTAGACTTGCCTTCTCTAGCCTCTGAAATCAGGCGATCCAGATCCATCCTGGCGTCGAAAGCCCCGCGCCCGGCATTGTAAAGATTATCCTCGGCCTTCCGCCGGTCCAGCGCCGCTTCGGAGGCCTTCACATTATCTCGATCGGTCGTCCGGACCGCAACCTGTGCCTTGGCGGCGGCGAGTTTCGCTTTCAGCTCCTCGTCATCGAGCCGGATCAAGAGGTCGCCCTTGTGCACCCGGCCGTTCAACTGGGCGACAACCTCCTCGATGACTGCGGGGGCTGGCGCGACAATGCGAAGCTCGCGCCCTTTTGGCTCGACGCGGCCGGGCGCGGCAGCAGCCCATGTCGTTTCCGGGCTGGCAGCAAGTTCCGAGTGCGTCGGGATTGCCCCGAGAAGGAGGACCACAGCCGAACCGATCAGCGTTGTTCCGACGGCAGCCAGACCAAAGAGACGTATCCAGGACGAGGATCGGAGTTTACGCATTGACTTGCCGCTTTCTCTGAGGGGTGGTCGGCGCGTTTTCACTCCCCGCGATCGTGCCAGCGGCAATTCGCGCGAATTGCCCGCTCTTTTTTTGATCAACGATTTTGCCATCCTCGATCTCGATCACGCGGTCCGCGTATGGAAGCGTCCTCGGATCGTGCGTCACGGCCAGGATGGCGCACTTATCCTTCTTCGCGATTTGCGCGAGCAGTTCCATGATGGCCTGCCCGTTTTCCGCATCGAGCGCAGCGGTGGGCTCGTCGGCGAGAATGATCGAAGGCGACGACGCGATGGCGCGCGCAATCGCGACGCGCTGTTTTTCACCGCCGCTCAGAGTTCCCGGATAGCTGCGAAGGCGGTGAGCGAGCCCGACATCGTGAAGCGCCCGAAGCGCCCGCCTTTTGCGCTCCCTCCCTGAAACTCCGCGAACGTCGAGGGCGATTTGCACATTGTCGAGCGCATTAAGCGTCGGAAACAGATTATAGGACTGGAAGATGAAACCGAAATGCTTGCGTCGCAGGCTGGCGAGCTTTTCCGGCTGACTTCTCTCCATGCCCTCCCCGGCGAGCTTCACCAGCCCCGAGGTCGGGGTCAGGATACAGCCCAGGATCGAAAGGAGAGTCGTCTTTCCGCTCCCGGACGGGCCCATGAGCAATGTGAACTCGCCCGGATAAAGGGACAGACTGACGTCGTTCAGCGCGAGGACCTTGCCGTCTCCTTCGCCAAGTTCTTTGACGATGTGCTCCGCTTCAAGAATAGGGACCCTTATCATCGGGCAAACACCATCGCAGGGTCTATTTTCGTCACCTCGTATATGGATGAGAGCGCGGAAATGGCGCACATCGCCACCGTAGCTCCCAAAAGGAGCAGCGCCAGGAGCGGCGTCAACACAATGGGCATTGGCGTGACCTCGCTGAATTGGGCCACCACCAGCGAAACTGCAATGCCAATCGCAAAACCGATGATGGCGCTTACGATCGCCTGCACCAGTATGACCTTGTGGATGTAGGAGGACGATGAACCAAGGGCTCTCAATGTGGCGAATTCGGTGAGGTGGTCTTTCGTGCTCGAATAAAGCGTTTGAGCGACGATAACCGTTCCGATCACGAGGCCGAGGAGCGCCCCGCCGAGGAGAGCAACGCCGGCGCCCGTGCCAAACAGCCAATAATCGAGATTGAGTTTCAAGAACTCCGCCTTGGTGTAGACCGACACATCCGGCAGTTTTGCCGCCAGCTCCCGCTTCACCTGGGCTGGATCTGCGCCCGGTAGAAGGTTAACAATATAGAAGGTCGCTTGATCGGCCGGAACCGAAAGAATTTCTCGCGCATTGTTCACGCTCGTAAAAACATAGGGAGACGTGGTGAACGACCGGATGCCGTCCGTCAGACCTTCCACCCGCACGCGCTGTCCGGCGATTTCCGCGACCGCGCCCGCACCCGAAACGCCAAGCGTCTTGGCATAGGTCCGGTCGACGATCACGCCGTCCTGCAAGGTAGGCGCTGCGGCGCCTTCGACGATGTTCCACGGTTTGAGGTTTTCGGAACCGATAACAATTGTGTTCACGGTGCCGGAGTCAGCCCTGCGCCAGCCCGAGAAAGCCACGATGAGGGGGTTCACGGATTCGACGCCGGGCGCCGACAACGCCAGAAACCGTTCACGGCCCGTCAGGATAGGAGCCTGTTCGAAGTTGTTCGCGCCGTAGGCCGCAATCCATATGTCACCGGTTGTGTGCGCAACCATGCCCGAGATCATCTTGCGCGCACCGAGATAAAGCCCAAGCTGAACGGCGAGCAGAACCACGGCAAAAAGGACGCCGATAAGGGTCACGAGAAAGCGCGCACGATCGTGCAACAAGTTGCGTATCGCGAGTTTGACGATCATCGGTCCAGACAACAACCCAGGTTACAGCGGGAGATGGGCGACTCGCGAGGGCGGCGCAATAAGAGCACCTTTATGGCAATCTTATGCCTAACTTCTAATTTCGGTCAATCATTGAACAAGAAACTGTGGCAAGGGCAGGCCAAGATCGAGGAAGGGCGTCGATTGCACCTTCTTGACTTGGAGGGCGTTGAAGGTCATAACGCTGCGACAGAGAGCTTTCTAAGTGTTGATCCGTTCTCGCTATGATCAGTAGGGATGTTCTTGCGAATAGGGGGCGACATGGGCGGCCTAGATCTGCCACCAGATTATAAGCCGTCTGAAGACGAACCTTTCATGAATGAGCGCCAGCGCGCTTACTTTAGAAAAAAACTTGCCGCCTGGCGCGACGAGCTCCTTCGAGAAAGCAAGGAGACTCTGGACAACCTTCAGGAGTTTGCGCAGCACCCCGACATTACAGACCGGGCGAGCTATGAGTCCGATCGCGGGATCGAGCTTCGCGCCCGCGACCGGCAGCGCAAACTGATCGCAAAAATAGATGCGGCTCTGGAACGCATCGAGGACGGCTCCTACGGTTATTGCGAGGAAACGGGCGAGCCGATCGGCGTGAAGCGCCTCGATGCGAGGCCGGTGGCGACTTTGAGCCTGGAAGCACAGGAGCGGCACGAGCGCCGCGAACGCATCTATCGCGACGATTGACGGACGCCTAAGCGGGCGATAGTGGCTCCGTCAGCGAATGGGGAATGTGGCCAAGGCCTTGTTGGCAAGCCAGCATTCATCTGTTCCGGTCGAAAGCAGAGTTCCCTTTCTGAATGAAGCCGCCGGCATTTCCCCCAAATCCGGAACTCGCATTCAAAACATGGAAATAGGCGCGCGCTTGAACCAAAGAGCGCGCCGAGGCTCACTGTTGATTGCGTTTGGCCTCATGGAGCAGCGGCGCTTCCACTTCGACATAAGGTGCGAGCGGTCTGATCATTCATCACCGCGTATGCGGGCGATAGTCGCATTGCCTTCGGGGATTGTCAAAATTAGACATCTATAATAAATGAGGGTTGGGCTTAGCCGTGAAGGGCCAACAGGCGTAAACTAAGTATGTGCAAGCTTGCATAAAGAGCATTTTCGAGTAGGCGAGATCGGAGTTGCATCTTGGTCTTTGTTGTTCTCTTTTTCATTCCTGTTTTGGTAATTCTTCTCATAGCGGCGCTGTTTCCGTTGCCCCCACCACCACCTCAGGTCTTTCTACCCGGACAAAAAATAAAATTTACGCATTGGCCTGGACGTACCGCCGTCGTTAAAACCTTTTGGGACCCGGCAGCAGCGGCGCAGGCCTTTCCGCATGGCGTGAAGGGAGCGGCAAAGCCGCCGTATAAAGATGGCGTCGTGGAGGCCACATTTGTTGATCTCGACCCCACTGGCAAGGCTTATCCTACTGAGATCGCGGCCGGAACTTCTGCCCAGAAAGTTTGAGCACCAATTACGCCATTCCCACCCCTGGTCATGCGCCCCGAAATTTTCTACTTTTGTCGCGAGGTGAGCCGCGAATGAGGGAGATATGCCGCGCAAGGTTCTCGATGTCTTCTTGAGTTCGACGGCGAAGGATTTGACCGAACACCGCGAGGCTGTTCACAACCGGCTGATGCGAGACGGCTTTTTCCATTGCGTCCGGTATGAGGATTTCGGCCCACAGAACGCGGGCGCAGTCGAGTTGTGCCGCAAGAAGGTGAAAGAGGCTGACATGTTCGTGGGCCTGATCGGGCTCAGGCGCGGCTGCGAACCGGATGGCGACAACAAAAAGCGCTCCATCACCGAAATGGAACACGACTGGGCGCGTGAAGCCAGGCGTCAGCGCTATCTCTGGGTCACACCGGACGATTTTCCTGTGCCCGGCAACATGCGCGAAAGCGATGAACTGGACGCCCGCCAGATGGCCTTCCGAAAACGAGTCATGGACGGCGGTGAGTGCATCGTCTCGCAGAAGGGCTTCGGCTCGCCGGAGCTGCTCGCCTCCGAAATTGTCTTGCACCTTCTAGTTCAGATGGTCACCGAACTGCAATAAAGCTATTTCGTCCCGAGGGCCCGTCTTCCAGCCATTCCATCGCTGCCGCTGCTGAGCGCCTTGCTAAAGACAAGGATGTGGACCTGCTCGCCCTCGCAAAAAACCCGCAGGATCTCAATGTGGCGGAGCTGGTAGCGAAATTGCTGGCCCGCGAAAAAGAGCTGGAAGTGGAAGCGGGCCTCATCGCAGAGAAGCGTGACGAATATTGGCGGCACATCGCAGTCCTCACCTCCTTCAGCTATACCAATGCGGACTCCGAGAAGGTCATTGCGCTCGCCCCTCAGGTATTTAAAAAGGACGATCGGATAAAATTTACGCATTGGCCTGGACGTACCGCCAAGGTCGCCCGCTTTTGGGACCCGGCCGACGCCGCGAGGGCCTTTCCCTACGGCTTAAGAGGTGCGGCAAAGCCCCCTTATCGTGATGGCGTCGTGGAGGCCACATTTGTTGATCTCGACCCCACTGGCAAGGCTTATCCTACTGAGATCGCGGCCGGAACTTCTGCCCAGAAAGTTTGAGCACTCCCGTCACCAAGGATCGTAGGATCACTCTGATAAGAACCGCGCTGTGCGAACGTCAGCTTTTGGCAAAGCCAAAGAATTGCATGAGGCCGAGGCCAGTTCGATGCGAGCGCCGGCCGTCTTCCCAGGGCGGTGAGATAGGCACAAAGAACGGTAATCGTCAGAAGGATGACAACCTCGATCATGGTGCTCCCCCAAGGCTTTAGCGTGTCGCCACAATGAAAAGGCGCGGAAACGGCAGGAGAACCGTCCCGTCGGCGAGCGGTTTGTAAGTCTTGGCTAGCTCATCGCGGTAAGCGGCCAAATACGCGGCCTGCTCCTCTTCCGAAAGAGGCTTCAGGAAGGGAATGAGGCCGGTTCCCTTGAGCCATTCGACGATGGCATCAACCCCGCCAGCGAGCGGATGGTAGTAGGTCGTGCGCCAGATGTCGACGCGGGATGAAAGCGGTTTCAAATGCGCGTAATACCAAGCCTCGCCGTGGAGCGTGGTGCGGGCCTTGGCGGCATTGCTGAGCTTCGCCGCAAATGGAGCGCTGTGCGCCGCCTTCCGCATGGCCGAATGGGATGGCTCGTTGAGATTATCCGGCATTTGGATCGCGAGGCTTCCGCCCGGCGCGAGACGCTCCATAAACCTCCGGAGCAGCAGTTCGTGATTGCCGATCCATTGGAACACCGCGTTCGCGAACAGGATGTCCCAAGGTCCGGGTTCGTTCCACTCCTCGATGGAGCCAAGCCGGAATTTCACGGAGGGAAGCCGCTTCTGCGCCGCCTCGACCATCTCCGCGGCGTTGTCGACGCCAACAATGCTGGCGTCTGGATAATGCTTGACGAGCAATTCCGTGGAGTTGCCGGGGCCGCATCCGAGGTCTGCGGCGGACGATACCCTGGCAGTGGGCACAGCTTGCAAGAGATCGCGCGCAGGCCGCGTGCGCTCGCCCTCGAACTTCAGGTATTGCCGAGATGACCACGTCATGCCGCCTCCGTTCCCTAAAGCGCAGGATGCTGTCACGCTTCTCATGGTCCGACAGGCTCCATGAGGATTGACCTGCTGAAAACTCTCAACCTCATGCTGAGCTTGTCGAAGGATGAGGCCAGGGTTTCGCGGCTTTTCAGCATCGCGCAATGGGTTGGGCTCGAGACAGGGCGCGGTCAAGTCTTGCGCAGGAAATGGAGCGCCGTTTCGCCGTAGGTGCGCAGATCAAGAGGCGCGAACGCCGCCGGAATGGCAACGGTGACATCAGCCCGCTCTTCCAGAACGCAAATTGCGCCGGGCGAAAGCCAGCTGCCGTCCGCCACCGCACCAAGCGCAAGTTCGCCGAGCCCATTTCCATAAGGAGGATCGGCGAACAAGAGCTGAAACGGCTGCATCGGGGCGGCCGGGCCAAGTTTGGTGGCGTCGCGCCGCCAGAGTTTGCTCGCGCCGGTAAGGCCGAGCGCCTCGATGTTCTCCCGCAGTGCGCCCCGGGCATCGGCATTGTCTTCGACAAAGAGGCAGTAGGCCGCGCCGCGCGAGAGCGCTTCGAGGCCGAGCGCGCCGGAGCCCGCGAACAGGTCGAGCACGCGCGCGCCTTCGATGCTGAAGTTCTCCATCCCGTGTGCGAGGATATTGAAGAGGGACTCGCGGACCCTGTCCGATGTGGGTCGCGTGAGCGTGCCTGAAGGCGCGGCTATCGACCGTCCGCGAAAGCGCCCTCCGACGATCCTCACGGTTTGTCCTCACCGGTTTCCGGACTTGGTTTGCGCGGTTTGCCCGGGCGGGGCTGTTGGGGGGAGCCTTCGCGGCGCTTGAAGGGTTTGCCGCCTTCTCCGCGCCCCGATTGTTCGCGCCTTGGACCTTTAAAGCCGGCTTTCGCGAATGACCTCGGTTTCCCGGCCTCGCCCGCACCCCCGTCTTTTCTAAACGGACGCCTCTCGGGACGCTGAGGCCGTTCTCCCGGAGCATCGCTTCCAGGGGCGCGCCGTTCGCCGCCTTCTCCGCGCGCCGATGTTTCGCGCCTTGGACCTTTAAAGCCGGGTTTCCCGAATGACCTCGGTTTCCCAGCCCCGCCCGCACCCCCGTCTTGTCTATACGGACGCCTCTCGGGACGCGTCGGTTCTCCCGGAGCATCGCTTCCAGGGGCGCGCCTTTCGCCGCCGTCACCGCGCGCCGATGTTTCGCGCCTTGGACCTTTAAAGCCGGGTTTCCCGAATGACCTCGGTTTCCCGGCCCCGCCCGCACCCTCGTCTTGTCTATACGGACGCCTCTCGGGACGCTGAGGGCGTTCTCCTGGAGCATCGCTCCCTGCGGCGCGCCGTTCGCCGCCGTCACCGCGCGCCGCTTGTTCGCGCCTTGGACCTTTAAAGCCGGGTTTCCCGAATGACCTCGGTTTCCCGGCCCCGCCCGCACCCCCGTCTTGTCTATACGGACGCCTCTCGGGACGCTGAGGGCGTTCTTCCGAAGCATCGCTCCTGGGAGCCCAAGGTTCGCCGCCTTCTCCGCGTGCCGATGCTTCGCGCCTCGGCCCGCTAAAGTCGCGCTTCTCGAATGACCTCGGTTTCCCGGCCTCGCCTGACCCCTCGTCTTTTCTATACGGACGCCTCTCGGGACGCTGCGGCCGTTCTCCCGGAGCATCGCTCCCAGGCGCGGATCGTTCGCCGCCTTCCCGGTCGCGCCACGCGGGGCGGCTTGCTGAATCACCGTCGCGATCGCGCCGGAAGGGCTTCCCGAAGGACTTCGACTTTTCGGCGCCGCCGCCGTGGCTCTCGTCGCTCCGGCGTTGTTGGTAAGGAGGCCTATCCGGGCGAGGCCCTCGCGCGTCCTCGCCGCTGCGCTCGGGGCCGCGATGGCGGACAGGCCGGTCTCCGCCTTCGCCCGCGCGGAATCGCGAGCTGGGCCTTTCAGCCCCTTGATCCGGGCGTGATTTCCAACGGGGGCGTTCGCCGGTTTCCTGCCCGGTCTTGCGCGCGGCAAATGACGGGCGGTCGCTACCGCCGCGCCCTTCTTCACGGCGCGGCGGGCGATCTTCCCCTGCGCGCGCTCCCCGATTTGGCTCCTTGCTCCAACGGCGTTCGCCCTCGGGGCGTCGCTCACGGCTCTCGCGGTCGGGCGCCTTGCTCCACCCCTGCCCGCCCTCGCGGCTTGCGGGCCGATCTCGGTCGTCGCGCTCGGGACGGTCTTCCCGGCTGCTGCGATAGGGTTTTCCAGAACCGGGGCCGCCCTTGCCGAAGCGATCCGGCTCCCGCTTCTTTTCGGGAACAAGTTCAACCCGCGGAGCCTCCGATCCATCCATCGGCAGGAACTCGCCGCCGTTTCAATCGTGTCTCTTCCGCCGGCCTGACCGGTCTTTCGGGTGCGCTCGGCTTTCGCCGCAGATAGGTCGGCTTCGAGCGCGTTGGCGCGAGCTTCCGTTCTTCCCGCATCACCTCGCGCTTGACGCCGAACTGGCGCGTGAGGCGCGGGCCGAGCTGGTCCTTCAAGACGCTGGTCTTCACTTCCTCGATCTGGCCGGGTTCCAGGTCGCCCAGTGTGAACGGCCCAAAGGAAATGCGGATGAGCCTGTTCACGGTCAGGCCCAGATGCTCCATGATGCGGCGCACTTCGCGGTTCTTGCCTTCGCGGATCAACAGCGTGATCCAGACATTGTCGCCCTGCTCGCGTTCGAGTGCCGCTTCAATCGGGCCGTAATTGACGCCGCCCGTTCTCAAGCCCCCCGCAAGCTCGTCCAGCCTGGATTGCTCGATCTGCCCGAAAGCACGAACGCGATAACGCCGGGCCCAACCCGTCGAGGGCAGTTCGAGATGCCTCGCGAGATCGCCGTCATTTGTAAGAAGCAGGAGCCCTTCCGTGTTGTAGTCGAGCCGGCCCACCGAAATCAGCCGCGGCAATTCTTCCGGAAGCGCCTCGAAGACCGTCGGCCTTCCCTCGGGGTCCTTATGCGTCGTCACCCTGCCCTTCGGCTTATGATAGCGCCAGAGCCGGGGCGGCTGCCGCGACGCGAGAGGCTTCCCGTCGACAAGCACTTTATCTTCGGGCGATACGTCGAGCGCCGCGCTTTCTATGGCCGTTCCATTCACGGACACGCGCTTTTCCCCAATCAAGACTTCGGCGTCCCGTCTCGAGCAAAGCCCTGATCTTGCAATGACTTTTGCAATCCGCTCGCCGTTCGGCTTGCCATCTTCCGGAGTCTCGTCAAGTGCAGGCATGATCATTACCAATAAAAAGAGCTAGCATCCGCGAAGCGCGAAGTGATTCGGGCTAAGGGGGAAGGAGAACCACACATGCGGCGCGAGAGAATTATCAAAGCCGTGAACAGTTTGCGCGAGGCCCTTCATGCGGCGCAAATTCGCGAGTTGTTGCGCGTCGCCAGGACCGGGCAGCAAGCGGACACCGTGAACCGCACGCAGCGCATCCTTCTCGCATATAATGAGTTCACGCGCCACTATCAGCAGTTCGGCGACGAAGAAAAAGACCTGATGACGTTCTTCGGGCTTTCGCCGCTGCTCGACATCAGCTTCTGGTCGGGGCTCATCGACGGCGAGCAGGCCGTGAACCGCAAGCTCATTTCGGATGTGGATGTCGGCGCCTACAATGTGATCTTCGTCATGCCGAAGCTGCGCGAGCTTTTGACGCGTGAAACCGACAAGGGCGAACTCATCATAGCCGACAGCCAGGGAACGGAGCGCGAGATCAAGCGCGTCCGGGTGCTGATCGCGGAGAAGGAGCGGTCGCTGACCGACCCGCAGATCATCATCAACGTGATCCGTTCCATGGACGAGCTTTATTCCTCGCTCTCGGCCTTGCATATCGATGCGGGGGTGAACCTTGCGATCGGCTCAATCAACTCGGGCAGCGCCAAGTCCTTCGATTTCTTCGGCGCCAGCACCATCATGGAAGACATCAACGCGCTGCTGATCAATGTCTGGGATCGCATCAAATATGCGAAGGAAGACAATTTCCGTTACCAGATCGAGGTCGCGATGATGGCGGCAGGGTTTGTGAACCGGATCAAGGACGCCCAGGGCCAGCAAATGATTGGCGAGGAGCAGGCCCAACGAACCACGCGCATCGTGGCGAAGTCGATCGAGACGCTGTTCCGCTCGGGCGCTTACACCGAAGAAATGGATGCGCCCCGCGATATCAGGGCGAGCCAGGTTCTCACCCCCAGGACGCAGCTGATCGAGTACAAGCATGAGGAACGAGCGGCAGAAGTGAAGCGCGAGGAACAGCGGCCGGCGCTTGAGCCTGCAGGGCCCGCCGATGCAGCGCCTTCGGTGCCCAAGGCCGCTGAAATCCTTCGCGATCTCAAAGACCAGCTTGAGACGAAGGAACCCGCCAAGACTTAGTCAAGGTCTTCGGCTTTGCTGCTGAGGATCGCCCAGCAACGGCGTCTGTTTTTTGATGTATAAGGCTGGGGCTGGCCTTTTGGGTTGTTGGCTGGAGCGTCTGTTACCTCCGGTCATGGGGCGGACCAACATTCGCTGACATGGTTTGGCCAACGCATGATGGACGTGCTCATTCGGTGTGCGAGCGGCGCTTTGTATCGGGCGCTTCTCGTGCATCTTTTTTTCCAGTTGGATGCTCGCGAACGATTCGACGCATTGGCAATTCTATCCGCGCACCGCTACACTTGCTCCTAACGGCATGATGATTGGGAGGAAG
Source organism: uncultured Alphaproteobacteria bacterium (assembly GCA_963839435.1). Lineage (GTDB taxonomy): Bacteria > Pseudomonadota > Alphaproteobacteria > Rhizobiales > Rhodomicrobiaceae > Rhodomicrobium. The sequence continues at coordinate 179,734 of CAWIVD010000020.1, read as the reverse complement.
ATATTTGGCCGACAATCCGTTCGAGATACCGCATGACTTGCGTGTCGTGTTAGACCAGAACGTGCAGCAGGCACAGGCGGCGTATGAACAGATCTCCGACTTGGTGACCAACACCATCCGCGCTTGGATGACTGCGGTGCCTGCAAATCCGATGCTGACAGGCTTTCAGGATGTCCAAAACTGCGCCATGGATTTTGCCAAAGAAAATGCGGAGTCCGTTTTTGCGCTCGCAGGCAAGATCAGCAACGCCAAGAGTCCCCAAGAGGTTCTGGCACTTCAAACTCAGTTCACTCAAGACCTTATGCGGGTCCTCATGAACCAGACGCGGGACCTCTACACGTTGACCGGCGAAGCGATCCAGAAACCGCGACACGGCTGAAAACCCGTAGCGAGCAAAACCGTCAAGACGCCTCCGGCGAGGCGTCTTCTACCAGGATTGACCGGACACGCTAACCGCCCCCTATCCTGGCAAGGCGAAGGCTTGTCCGGGATCATTCCATATTGAAGCGCCTGGCTTTTACGATCCGGCTCGCGCTTTGCCTGGGCCGGGAGGACGAGGCGCGAAGCGACCGGTCAATCACCAGACGGGATGAGCAATCGTGTCATGACTTAAGACTTTGGTAATTGGGTTCGTTTTGTAAAAAGGTCATATTTACCTATCTAAGTATTTTTTTATAGCCCGACGGCCATAAGCGGAGGTTCGTCCGAGCCACCTGTGGCGCTTCTCTCTCCCCCACGTTCGGGAAGATTTGTTGTCAGCGAAGTGTACTCGGGTGGCCCGCGCCGTCACATAGCCGTGCGCCACAAGGCCCGAGACTGTTGCGGGCGGCGGTTTTTGTGAGAATTTTCGTCGCCTGAACCGGGACGAGCACGGGCGTCGCGCCCCGGCATACGGGGCTGCTGCCCGCTAAAATCGATTGAGATTGGGCGATGGGGCGGCCAGGGCGCAAAGCGCTTTTCGGTTAAAACGCCCGGCGAAACAAAAACTTAGAGCCTCCTTTTGTTTCCATCAAAAGCGGATAAGCTCTAAGCCCCGAAGCGCGGGAACAGGATCTCGTTCTCGACGCGGATGTGCTCCTTCAGTTCCGCGGACAACGCGCCGAGACCGTCATAAAGCGCACGCCAGGAACCGCAGGCGCTCTCCGGGGCCTTCAGGCCATTCGTCAGCGCCAGGAGTTTGCCGAGATTGATCACGTGGTCGTCGTGCTCCATTCGCATCATTCCGATCGGGTGGCTGATCATGGGATGGCCGCCATTCCGAAGCATGGGAAAGAGGATCTGCTCCTCCTTCTGCATATGCTCCTCAAGGCTCTCGGCCATCTCGTCAAGAAAGTCCGCGAGCCCGTTCGGTGCCTCTGGATGAACGCTCTCGACCTTGCGGGCGAGAACGATCAGTCCGGGAAGGTCGCGCCGGTGCCCATCGTGGAAGCGCTCGAGGATGGTGGCGATGATTTCGCAGGTGCTTTCGGGGATCGCGGCGTCATGAGGCGGCATCGCCTCGCCTTTGTTTTCAGTTTGAGAGGAAGGCTGAAGGGAAAGGGTCATGGCGCATCTCCGAGGCCGGCTTGAATTAGGTATTGTAGATACCACTTAGCTGACGTCAAAAATGTGGTACTGTCAATACCAATTTACAGAGGCGACAATGCAACTCCTGTATTCGACCGATCTGGCTTTGCGAACCTTGATACGGCTGTCGGCCGAGCCGGACCGGCATCTCAGCACGGAGCTTCTGGCGCGTGAGCTTCAGGTTTCCCGCCATCATCTGCAGAAAGTCGTGCAATCGCTCACCGACGCAGGGTTCCTGCGAACAATCCGTGGCGTCAAAGGCGGGGCGATGCTTGCAAAGCCTCCCGACGCCATTCGCGTCGGCGAGGTGGTTCGCCACCAGGAAAGGGAACAGGCCATGGCCGAATGTTTCAGGGAGGGGGGGCACTGCACCCTCGTTCCCTGTTGCCGGTTGAAAGGCGCGCTGAGGGGCGCGCGCGAAGCCTTCTTAAGCCACCTCGACAAGGTCACGCTGGCGGATTGCATGACGTCTGCGACGGACGTCCTGGCGCTCGCACAGGTCCCGGGCTCCTGAGATCTGGCCGAAACTGTGGACTCGCGGAAACCGGCGATTGAGCGAAGTCCAAATCGGGGGTCTGCACAGCCTGTGATTTTATTCTACAACACCTGCTCTGATCTTAACGCGACGCGAGGCCGCACACTTGACTGCTCCCAGCCGAATCGTTGACCCAGTTAATCATTGGGCCTTGTTGGCTACCGCGGGGCATTTTCATGACAACGCAAAGATATTATGTGCAAGGAGAACTCTTCCGGCCGAGCGAGACAGACGTCAATCACAATAATACTTTATACCAACTTGCAGCCAGCTACGCCGGTGCCCTGCTTACATTTCATTTTCAACTTTTACACCAAACAGCTGTAACATCTTCAGCTATAACGACATGCCTGGCCTGGCTTCTTTTGCTTGCGGCCAATCAGAATAAGCGCTCCCTGATATTGGCGGTCTACTGCGGGACTTTCGCCGGAATGAGCATGTTCTGCTGCAGTCCGGACAACCAATCAATCGCTTCAATCTCCTGCCAAACAGCGCTTTTCTCTCTTGCCGCAGCTCTCTCCTATGTCCTCATCCAAAACCTTTCCATTCATTTTCCGAAAGCGACGTTGACGGGATATGGAGGAAAACTCGGCGCGACGGCCTTCCTTTCTGCATCTCTTTGCAATCTCTTGCTGCGCGATGGAGGGGATAGCTCCAAGCTCCATCAAATCGTAACGTGGCCGGAAACACCTGAAAATGCCATCGCCTACGCGATCATTGCCGGCGGAGGCTCAATAATCCCGTACCTGATGCTTCGAGGGAGGTGGCGCGTCGTAGACGATTATTTTCTGGCAGGTCTGACGGCATTCCTGAGCCTGATGAGCAGCTTCTTATTTTCATTATTCTTACCGGAACTCGATCTGGCTCCAGCAGCATTTTATACCGGCTTGTTCGTTAGCATGACCAAATCGCATTTGTGTCCTCCGGCAAGGCTCGTAATAGCAGGCGCCTTTTCAGGAATTCTCATCCTGAACATGGCGCCGATCTTTGCAGGCGTCGGGGGAACCTTGGGACTGACGGCCATGCTGTCGGTCCTTTGCGTCAACGTTATAACCCATAGTTGGTCGTGTGTTGTCGGCCTTCTCTCGAGAGCGCCGTTATTCAATTCTGATAAGCAACTTGAGTTGCCGCTCAAGCTGGAAACCAGATCCAGAGAAGCTAAAATCGAAAATAATCGCATTTACCGACGCACACCCAGTAAAAGCTCCCCAAGCGTCACACCTTCCGATGGCGCTTTAATTAATGTCAATAAAGAAATACCAAAGTATGTAGATATCATCAATGATCTATCAGAGAATGGTTTCAAAACACACTCTCATTTCAGTTATGCCGGTTTCAGCTGCATTGAACACCATCCTTCGTCTTTCATGCTGTCATTTGGCGCGAGTGTTCCGCCTAGCCTGGTGAACAAGCTCATACAGATACTGGAGCCTTATGGACTGAAGGCAATCGATTTAGCTGATTACGAGGCTAATGCCATTTTTATTGCCTCCCGCGCCAAGATGGGCTTTCTTCTCAACAGCGATACCATAGCGCGGCTCCGCCATCTTGAAGCTGATGCAACCAAATATGCGGAAGAAATCAAGCTGAGCCGCCGCCTCATACTTGGCACTCGCAGGATAGATAACTAGCATCCCGCCGAAAACGATGCGGCCCTTGGTTCGACAAGCTCGCCATGAGGTCTAAGCCATTGAAATCGCTCTGCCTCATCCTGAGCCTGTCGAAGAATGAAGCCCGGATTTCCGCCTTTTTCAGCATCCTGCTAAACTGAGCGCGTGAAAAACAACAGGTTCATGGAAGAGGCCCTGGCGGAGGCCGAGCGCGCCGCGCAGCTTGGTGAGACGCCTATCGGGGCCGTTGTCGTCTCGCCGAGCGGCGATGTCGTCGCGCGCGGGCACAATCTCATCATCTCGGCGTGCGATCCAACGGGGCATGCCGAAATCCTTGCGATCCGGCAGGCTTGCCTTGCCGCCAAAAGCGAACGCCTGCCCGGCTACGATCTTTATGTAACGCTCGAGCCTTGCGCGATGTGCGCAGCGGCCATCTCGTTCGCACGCATCAGGCGGCTTTATTTCGGGGCAGCGGATGAGAAAGGCGGCGCCGTGGAGCATGGCGTCCGTTTCTTTTCGTCGCCGACATGCCACCACTCACCTGAGGTTTACGGCGGGATCGGAGAAGCGCGATCGGCTGCGCTCCTTCGCGACTTTTTTCGTAAGCTCCGTGCGTGATGGATGGCCTAAGATTGGGCATTACGCTTGTCGAGGTCCCTCAAGCGCTCATACGCGGGAAGGCTGCCGAGCCCGGAAGCCTTGTTGTACCATTGACGCGCCAAGCGAATGTCGGGTTTCAATTGCCAATCGGCATGTTGCGCCAGCTTGGCAGGATCGTAGGTCTCAGCGAGTGCGAAAGCCCCCCGCACGCTTCCATGGCTCGCAAGGACTTCGAACACCGCACGCCCACCTTCGCCATCGCCATGCTTCAACTGATAGGATGCCCGCTCCATCAGAGAATCCTCGGTGATGCGATTCACCACGGCTGGGACATTCGGGGACGCGACGGGCGCCGCGTCGTCACTTGCCTCGCCGGCGGAGTGAAAACTTTGATCGACGTACGCGGCAAAGGCCAGAACCTGTTCTTTCTGAACCTCTCCATGGGCAAGAAGGAGATACGCCGTCATCCCTCCCGTGATTACGGCCGACAACATCGTCGCGAAGATATTCTGCCACGGCGTGCGCTTCCGCGGGATGCAGACATGCTGCTTTTTCTGGATGGGCTCCATGACGGGAATAGTAAGCGCTGTGCCCGGCTCAATCCTGGGCGCTTCTGGCTGCATTGTCTGTGGTGGGGGTGAAAAAGCCTGCAACTCTCGCGCTAGTAACTCGCGGCTTTCCGCAAATGAAAGCTGCGGCGAAAGTCGGCGCGCACGAAAAGATACTGCTGGCGCGTGACTAAAGGCAGGGGTGGCCATTTGATCTAACTCAATCGAAAGATTGCCGGCCGCTCTTTCAAGGATATTTCGCCAGGACTCCGACATGAGAACTAAGCCTTCTGCTACGCATGACTACCGCTTTGTAATAAAATATTGTGGCAATGCTGAGAAAAAAATTAGACAGTGGTTAAAAATCCACAACCGCTTTGACTTTATCTGTGAACAAGAAAAATATATCTTTTGCTTTATCAGAAAAAACCAGAGACGCGCTGCTGGAAGCGGCAACGAAGTATAAGAACGTTCGAACACAGCAGGTTATTCCATGGCTGGCTCTGAGAACGCGCCTTGGTTTTTCAGCTTCCGTATTGATATTCTTGGTGACGAATTGTTAGCGCGATGGATGCCGCATCACCCGTGCGCTCGGGACGCATTACCCTCATTGCAGAAAGAGTTCTTGTTCGTTCTTTTGAAGCTTGAGCTTGAAGCTCAAATGCGGAAGAAACGAGGCAATCCCATCGATGCGTCGCGGGAGCGCACAACGATCGCTTCAGACCCGCGACCCGGACGGGCTGGCGATCATCCAATAAATGCCACCGGCGACAAATCCGGCCATGGCGAGCGCGGCGACAGCGGGAGCGGTGCCCAAAGGGCCGCCATCGTGCCAGAATGCTGCGGCGAAAACCGCCGTCAGCGCGCCCGTTGCCCCGACATAGAACACAAGCGACCGCGTTCTGAAGACCTCTCCGAGAAGCACACCGGCAATGCCGGCGGCGAGAAACACCGCGGACCCGCCCTGCATTGTGTGGATCGCCTCTTCCGTGGCGTTCATGAGCGAGCCAAACGCGGCCATGCCAGAATTATCCCTCCTGGGATCGGCAGCTTCCAAAGCTTCGAGTTGCTGCCAGATTTTCACGGCGTTGAAGGCAAAAAGAGAGATCCAGCCGATCGCGCCGGACAGGACAATGCCAACGACAACACGGACAATATTATAAAGGCTCATCGTCTCCCCCGGCCTTTCGCCTCAAGCGTTCGCGGCGATGTTCTCGCGAAGTGCGCTCGCTCTCAGCTTCTCGCTCGCAGACTTCAGTTGCCCGCATGCCGCCATGATGTCCCGGCCGCGCGGCGTCCTGATCGGGCTTGCATAGCCTGCCCGGTTGACGATGTCAGCAAAGCGTTCGATTTGCCCCCAGTCGGAGCATTCATACCGCGTGCCCGGCCAGGGATTGAACGGGATCAGGTTGATCTTCGCAGGAATACCGGCGAGCAGCCGGACGAGTTCCTTGGCCTCGGCGACGGAGTCGTTCACCCCCTTCAGCATCACATATTCAAAGGTGATCCGGCGCGCATTGGACAGGCCCGGATAAGCGCGGCAAGCCGCGAGCAGCTCTGCGATCGGGTATTTGCGGTTGATCGGCACAAGCTCGTCGCGCAACTCGTCGCGCACGGCGTGCAGCGAGATGGCGAGCATCACCCCCATTTCCGCGCCCGCAGGCCCGATCATCGGAACGACGCCGGATGTGGAAAGCGTGATGCGGCGCTTGGAGAAGGACAAGGCGTCGGGGTCGGAGGCAACGGCCACGGCGGCCTTCACGTTCTCGAAATTATAGAGAGGCTCGCCCATGCCCATCAGCACGATGTTGGTGATCTTGCGCTCTGCGTCGGGGATGCCGCGCCCATCGGCCGGAGCGCTCGCGCCGGGCCAATCGCCGGTCCGGTCGCGCGCCACGAGAATCTGCCCGATGATTTCGGCGGGCGTGAGATTGCGCACGAGCCGCTGGGTGCCTGTATGGCAGAAGGTGCACGTCAAGGTGCAGCCGACCTGGCTCGAGATGCAGAGCGTTCCGCGATCCGGTTCGGGGATGTAGACGGTCTCGATCTCCGGCGCATGCTCTCCGGGCCGCTGCGGCTCCAGCCGAAGGAGCCATTTGCGGGTGCCATCCTCCGAAATCTGCTCGGCCGCGATTTCCGGCCTTGCGAGCGTGAAGCGCGCATCAAGATCGGCGCGCAGAGCCTTCGCGATATTGGTCAAGTCCGCGAAGTCCTGGGCGCCGCGCGCATAAATCCAGTTCCAGAGTTGGGTCACACGCATCCTGATCTGGCTCGCCGGGACGCCCGCCTCGGCAAGCGCCGCCGAAAGCTCAGCCTTTGTCATGCCCGCAAGCGAGGGTTTCAAACGAGCGGGGGCTTCGGCAACAGGATCATGTCGATCGAGGGGGGTTGTCATATGCGGAAAATAGAAGACCAACGCGCGCATAACAAGCTCGCGTTTCTATGCAACCGATAAGGAAAAAGTACTTCGCCCGAGCGGCCTTTTCGCCTACATCTCTCGCCGATGGCGATAAAAATGAAATACCGGCCCCGAGCCTCTTCCGATGGCGAGTTCGTTCGCGTGCTCGAGCGCCTCGTGAACATAAGTTTTTGCGTCAGCGATCGCCCGCTCAAGCGGAAGGCCCCCCACAAGAAAAGCGGCGATGGCCGAGGCGAGCGTGCAGCCGGTGCCATGCGTGTTGGCCGTGGAGAGCCTTCGCGCGGAAAAAGAACAAAACGAAGCGCCATCGAAAAAAATGTCGGTAGCCTCGGGACCTTCGCCATGACCGCCCTTGACGAGCACGGCGGAGGGTCCAAGCGCCAGGAGGCGTTGCGCCTGATTCTTGATCTCGTCCTCGCTTCGGGCAACAGGCAAATCGAGAAGCGCCGCGGCCTCCTGCAGGTTCGGGGTAATCAAGGAGGCGAGCGGGATCAGACGCTCGGCAAGGAGTTTCTTGGCTCCGGCTTCAAGAAGGCGGCTGCCGGTCGTCGACACCATCACCGGGTCGACTACAACCGGTATCGTGCGCGCCCAGCGCTCAAGGCCTGAGGCGGTGGCGGCGATGGCCTCTCCGCTTCCGAGCATTCCGGTCTTCACGGCGGCGACAGAGAGATCCGAGAAAACCGCATCGATCTGCGCCGTAATGATGTCTCCCGGCATGAGATGCACCGCCGTGACGCCGAGGGTGTTTTGCGCCGTTACGGCCGTGACGACGGTCGCCCCATAGACGCCCAGAGCCGAAAACGTCTTAAGGTCTGCTTGAAGACCGGCGCCCGCCGAGGAGTCCGAACCTGCGATCGAAAGCGCCACGCGTGTCTGGCTCATGGCCGGACCCCAGGCGCAGTGATGGGCAGGTTCTTGCTGCGCCAGTGTAGATAAAGCTCAAGCGCTACGTAGTCCGGTGCGTTGTCAGGCTGCCCTTCGGCCCTCGCAAGCTTGTTGCACATGCGAAACCTCTCATGGAGCGAGATGACACGCCCCTCGCTCGATTTGAACGCGGGATAGGCGAGCGGGTGCCCTTGGCTCAGCGTGTCAGCCCCGAATTTCTGGCCGAACTTCTCATTATGGCACTGGGCGCAAGAAATCTGGAAGCGTCCGAGTTTTGTTTGGTAGAGCTGGCGTCCGCGCTCGAACATCTCTGCATTCGGCCCCGTAACATCGACGGTAGAGGGAGACCCGCGCACCAGCCAGCGAAGATAAGCGGTCAAGCCGATCATTCTTGAATTGCCTTCGGCGATCGCGGGCTCGCCAAGATAGGTCTTGCGGCAGTTATTGATACGCGTCTGAAGGGTTATCACGTTCTTCAAGTCCGGCGCATATTTCGGATAGGCCGCCGCTACACCCTTGAGAAGGTTTTGCCCGACTCCGCCATGGCAGTCCTTACAGGATTTGCCTCCAGGCGTTTCGGGTTTGCTCCAGGAAGCCTCCGCGGCCTCGACGAGAGGAAAGGCCGGATTGTCAAAATCATCCGCCTGCATCGCCCGGATCGACGGCCGAAGGAATTCTTCTCCTTGGATGAGAAAAGGCAGCGGATTTGCAGCTTCTGCCGGCGGCAGCGAGTGCATCGGCTCCCCCTCCCCGGCAAGGAGGGCTCCGGTCAAAAAGCATGCACTAATGATAAAAAATGCCGCACCAAGACTTGGCCGCACCGGAGCCCCCAATGCATGAGCGCACGTCTATTTCAATGTTTCCAGGTAGGCGACCAAATCTTCGACCTCAGCCCCCGTTAAGATTGGCGCTTCCCCGCTGGCGCCTGCCCTGTAGTAAGACGGCATGATCGTATCCGGGAAGTAAGCCTTTGGCTCAGCCACAACCTGTCGCAACTGCGGCTTCGAAAAGCGGCTGCCGACACCATCCAGCGCTGGCCCGATGCCGCCCTGGTCAGCGACAGCCGCCATGACGCCGAGTTTATGACAGCTCAGGCAGTCGCCCTTTTGCCGGTTCACGAGCAGTTGCCGCCCGCGCTCAGGATCGCCAAGCGCCCCTGTCAGCGACAACGGCATGCTTTGAAGCGATAGCGCAAGGCTGCGCACCCCGCTCGCGTAGGTGTCCAGCAGATAGAACCCGGCCGTCTTTCGCTTGCACTCGGCACTCAAGGCTTGATGCGAACCGAACGGAAGCACGACCGAAAACATCAGAGCCCCTATAAAAAGGGAGACGCAAGTATGAAGATTTACCATGCGTGAACCCGGGATCTGCACGCTGCCGGCTCAACCGGCGGCTGCAACCTCAATCGAAGGCGGTGACAATAGTGAGGTTTCTAAGAGCGTCAATACGTTGTTAGTCGACTGAAGCCAGCGGTCTCATTTCGGCTGGAAGTAAGAAAGCATCGCGAAACTGGCGGATTTAAGCCAATCCGCTCAAGATCAACCCGACTTTTATCGCAATCGATTAAAGGCAGAAACGTTGATCGATTCTAAAGCCTTAGCTACTTTAAGGCTTTAGGCTAGGGAAGAGTTGCGGAAGATCACTCAGCCTTGAGATCACCGCGTCCGCTCCAAGCGCCTCCGGCGCAGTGCGGCTATAACCAAAGTCCACAACCAGGACTGGTATGCCCGCGGCGCGCGCGCACGCGACGTCGGCTTCGCTGTCGCCCGCCATGAGCGCGTCTTGCGGAGAAGCGCCCAACTCGGCGACAACCTCAAGCAGAGGAGCGGGGTCAGGCTTGCGCGCACGGCCTTCGCGTTCGCCAAGGACGGAACCAAAATACTTTATGAGGTCGAGCTGCTGAAGGATTTCGACCGTAAGCTTGTGGTTCTTATTCGTGCAGATGCCAAGACGGCGACCTTCGCCGTGAAGCCGCTCCAAAAGCTCGCGCCCGCCTTCATAGACCTCTGTTCTTGTTGTCAGTTCCTCGCGGTATAGCGCGATGAAATCCTGGACGAGAGGCAACAGCCCGTCATCGGGCAGGCCGCGAGCGCGCAATGCTCGTCCCACCAGTTGTGGCACCCCGCCGCCGATCATCTCCTTGACCTGGTCCAGATCAAATGGCTGGATGCCACGCTTTTCAGTAGCGCGGTTAAGCGCATGGGCAATGTCGGGGGCGCTGTCGATCAGCGTGCCGTCAAGATCGAAAACAACTGCTTTCGGCCAATCCAACGACTCGCTTTTCATCCAGCGCCCTCTCTCTCAGTTAAGCCTTGACACTGATCTTCGGATCGAACTCGCCCTTGGCATAGCGTTTCGCCATCTCCGCCGCCGGGATCACCTTGATCTTGGAAGCATATCCGGCCGTGCCGAACTGCTCGTACCGATCCTTGACGATCTTCTGCATTGCCGTGATCGCAGGCTTCAGATATTTGCGGGGATCGAACTCGGCCTTGCTCGTGGAGAGCACCTTGCGGATGGCGGCGGTCGCCGCGAGCCGTAAATCGGTGTCGATGTTGACTTTGCGGACGCCATGGCGGATGCCGCGCTGGATTTCCTCGACGGGAACGCCGTAGGTCTCAGGGATCGCGCCGCCAAACTCGTTGATGAGATCGATGAGATCCGTCGGCACCGAGGACGACCCGTGCATGACGAGATGGGTGTTGGGAAGCCGCTTGTGGATCGCTTCGATGACGTTCATGGCAAGCACATCGCCGGTCGGCTTGCGGGTGAACTTGTAAGCGCCGTGCGAAGTTCCAATTGCGACGGCAAGCGCGTCGACCTTGGTCGCGGCAACAAACTCCGCCGCCTGATCGGGATCGGTCAGCAGTTTGTCTCTCGAGAGAGCGCCTTCAAAGCCGTGGCCGTCTTCCTTTTCGCCCATGCCCGTTTCGAGGCTTCCGAGGCATCCGAGCTCGCCTTCAACGGAAACGCCGACCCAATGAGCCATCTCGGTCACGTGAGAGGTGATGCGGACGTTATAGTCGTAGTCCGCGGGCGTCTTGCCGTCGGCCTTCAGCGAGCCGTCCATCATCACGCTGTCGTAGCCGATACGGATCGCGCTGGCGCAGGTCTGCTCATTATTGCCGTGGTCCTGATGAAGACAGATCGGGATCGTGGGGTATTGAGATTCCAGGCCTTCGACGAGCTTGCCGAGAAGAAGGTCGCCCGCATAGGAGCGCGCGCCGCGGCTCGCCTGGATGATAACCGGGCTGTCGGTCTCCTTCGCAGCTTCGAGGATGGAGATCCCCTGCTCCATGTTGTTGATGTTGAAAGCGGGCACGCCATAGCCGTGCTCGGCGGCGTGATCGAGGAGTTGTCTTAGCGTGATACGGGCCATATGAGCCTCCCAGATAGGTTACTGATTTTGCCGGTGAGTTCTTAAGTGCGCATAAGTACCGCGACGCCGGGAAGCGTGCGGCCCTCAAGCCATTCCAGAAATGCGCCCCCCGCAGTGGACACATAAGAGAATTTATCGGTAACGCCGGCAGCGTTAAGCGCTGCCACCGTGTCGCCGCCGCCCGCGATGGTCGTGAGGGCGCCGGCCTCAGTCAGCTTCGCAGCCTCCCGCGCAAGCTCAAACGTGGCTTCGCCGAAAGGCGGAATCTCGAAGGCCCCAACGGGACCGTTCCAAAGGAGGGTTTTGCAGTTCGCGATGGTTTGCGCAAACTCTTTCACCGAAGCCGGGCCAACGTCGAGGATCATCTTGTCCGCCGGGACTTCGCTAACCGGGACAACGGCAGTCTCAACGTTTGCCTTCAGTTCGCCTGCGACGACCGCATCGACCGGCAGAACGATCTTGCAGCCTGCGTCCGCAGCCTTGCGCTGAATGTCTTCAACGGTCGACACCGCGCCGGGTTCGTGAAGAGATTTTCCAATGGCGGAGCCCTTCGCGAACAGAAACGTGTTCGCCATACCGCCGCCGATGATGAGGTAATCCACCTTCTTGGCGAGATGACCGAGGACATCGATTTTCGTCGAAACCTTGGAACCGCCCACGATTGCGGCAACAGGCCGCTGCGGGGCATCAAGGGCGAGCTTCAACGCGCCGATTTCGGCCAGCATGGAAGGGCCGGCATAAGCGGGCAGCAAACGCGCAACCGCTTCGGTGGATGCGTGCGCGCGGTGGGAGACGGAGAAGGCGTCATTCACATAGATGTCGCCGAGCTTGGCGATCTCCCCGGCAAAAGTCGCGTCGTTCTTCTCCTCGCCCTCGTGATAGCGGAGGTTCTCCAGCATACCGATCTGGCCAGACGAAAGGCCATCGACCAGCGCCTTCGCAGCAGGCCCAACGCAGTCCTCGCCGAAGAACACCTGGATGCCGAGCAGGGAAGATAGTTTCTCTGCCACCGGTTTCAGGGTGTACTTCGCGACCGGCTTGCCGTCCGGGCGGCCGAGATGCGACAGTATGACGACCTTCGCGCCGCGCCTCAGCAGGTCTTGGAAAGTGGGAAGGAGCCTTTCGATCCGGGTCGCATCGGTGACCTGTCCCCCTGACATCGGGACGTTAAGGTCGGCGCGAATAAGAACGCGTTTTCCAGCGACATCGGCCTTTGCAATGTTGTTGAACGAGTTCGAGCAACTCAGCTGTCATTCTTTTCTCCCTACGGCGCGATCGATCGCCGGCCTTATTTATGCTTTAGCTGGGCGCAAAACGCCATTCCCCCATGCATAAGCGCGGCTTTAAGCGCACTTAGGATGACTTGCAGGAGTTGCATTGCGGTTTGTTGACGCTCGCCCGGAGCGTGCCATTTCCGCGCGAGATATACAAGTCAGAGATATTTAACGCAATATTCACCCGGCGTGACGGCGGCGCGGTAACAGGTCGTTTGCAAATGTTAAGATGACGCCCTATCTCAGGATCAAGTCACAATTCAAACAAGCTCCCGGTTCTCAGGCGCCACAATGGCCTTGTTAACGCATGCAACTGCCATCCTAGACAGATGGTGAAGGACAGATGTTACGCGCCAAGCGGCACAAGGGATTGTCACCTTTCATGAATAAGCTGATCGAATTATCTGATCTACCGCGCGTAGCGCAAGGACCTGTTCTTTTCTGGCAGCAATCATTAAAGAACCCGCTTCAAGTTTGCAGCCTTTTTCCGTCCAGCCCTTTTGTTGGGCGGGCGATGACGAAGGTCTTGGGCAACCGGATCGACTCCCATGTCATCGAACTTGGCGCCGGGACGGGTGCGATTACCAGTCAGCTTATTCGAAACGGCGTTGAACCGAATAAGCTGACTTTGATCGAGATTGACGCTCAACTCGGCGGCCACCTTCGGCGGCGGTTTCCCGACGTGGATGTGCTCATTGGCCCGGCGCAAGACCTTGCCAAGCTCTGGAGGGAGCGCAACGGCGAAAACGTCGGCGCTATCGTCTCCACACTCCCGATGCGCCTTTTTTCGAAAAAGCTCATTTATCTCGTCATGAAGAACAGCCTCAACGTTCTCGATGACGGCGGCATGTTCGTTCAGTTCACCTACCGTCAGACGAGCCCGGTACCGCCACGCGTGGTCAAGGCGCTTCGTTTGAAAGCCTGGCGCTTCACCCGCGTATGGCTGAACCTGCCGCCGGCCGCGATCTGGGTCTACGAACGGGAAACGGTTGCGCGAGAAATTTAAGGGCAATTCTCGGCCAAATCAGCTTTGGGGCGCCGCTGAAGACGTGTGGGCGCAGGTTGCCGCGTTCGGGTGGCGGCGTCGCCACAGTTCAAATACAAAAGAGCGCCAGCGGAGCAATCTGCCTCGAGAACAGCCGCACCCGGACGGCCGGAAAACCGCTTTCCCCGACCATCTCCTGTGTACGCTAAGTTATTCTAAAAAATAGACTTTTTTAGTCATACCCTGTTTAATTTCTCTCTTCCCTCCCTCCTTTTTGCATGCTTGACGCAACCTGACCGCACATCGGCGCGTCAATTGTCACGGCTTCGAATCAGATGGCTAAGTGAGCATTCGATAATAAGACGCGCGCGGGGGTTGCGCTGTCGATCAGCGATTTGGGGGAAAATATGGAAAACTCGATTTGCGTCCGGCTGGCATGCGTGAGCGCCGCCGCGCTTTTGACCGGGCTTGGGGCCGTCGATCAGGCAAACGCTGGCGGGTTCGCCGTCCGCGAGCAATCGTCCTATTTCCAGGGCTCAGGTTTCGCCGGTACCGCCGCGGGCGGCGATATCAGCTCGATGTTCTGGAACTCCGCAGCCATCACAACAGTGCCGGGTTTCAATGCCGAGGCAAGCGGCACAATTATTTTTCCTTCTTCGGATGTGACCGCGACCGGCGGAGTCCTGGCATTGGAAGACCCGTACAGAACCGCGAATATTGGGGTGGACACCTTCGTTCCGGCCATGTACGGAACCTATCAACTCTCCGACAGGTTTTATGCCGGTATCGCGGTCAATTCACCGCTTGGGCTTTCAACAAAGCCTGACAGCTCTCTTTGGGCCGGGTCGCCACTCGCGCTGACCTCCCAGATCCGGACCTTAGATTTCAACCCCACGCTGGCCTACAAGATCACGCCTGAATTAAGCATCGGCGTTGGCGCCCAGGTGGAATATATCCGGGTGAGGTTGAACGACGCCGGCTTTCCCGATCTCATTCCAGCCCGAAGCATCGACGCCGACTCCTGGGGCGCGGGAGCCACGGCTGGCATTCTTTGGCAGCCGTCAGCGGCAACGTCCATCGGTGTAGGCTATCGCTCAGCTGTAACACAAGACCTTTCCGGAATGTACATGTTAACGGCAGCTGGTTTCCCTGCGAATGCAAGCGTCACACTTCCGGACGAGGTGACCCTGAGCGCCCGCCAGGCCGTGACGGATCGCTTGGCGCTGCTTGGTACGGTTGAGTGGCAGAATCAAAGCAACGTCGGAAACATACCCATTACAAGCAACGGCACCGCCGTTGAAACCCTGAACTTTAATTACCGCGACCAGTGGTACTTTGCATTAGGTGCAGAGTACGCTTATAGTCCCTCGCTCACGGTGCGGACAGGCGTCAGTTACGAGATCTCACCGGTTGACAACACTAATCGCACAATCCTTTTGCCGGACTCTAATCGCCTCGGCGTCAGCGTGGGCGGCTCCTACAAATACTCGGATCGTGTCACTTTCGATCTTGCCTATACGCATCTCTTCTTCGACAGCGCCCCCTTCTGCATGGCGGCACCCGTCAGTACGGTCCATTGTACGACTTCCTACGAGCCAGTCCTGCTACAGGGCTCTGCTGACACCTCCGCGGATTTGCTTTCGGTTGGCATGAAGTACAGCACCGGCGCTCCGGTTGCAGCGCTTGAGCCCTACAAGAAATAAGCGAACAGCCACAGAGAAAGTGCGGGGCCGGCGAAAGCTGGCCCTTTGTTTCTTTGGCGCTTGTCATACTCCTGAAACCTTGATTGCTGCGTCTATTCATCCTGGCACTTAAGCGTTCGAGGTGAAGGGTGGATCACAGCGCTGTGACGCGATATAAAGCGTATGTGAGATATCGTGCCATCTTCCTTTCTGACATTCACCTCGCCGCGCGAGCTTGCCGCTCCCGTGATTTACTAAGCTTTTTGAAGTCGCACGACGCCCCCGTCATCTACCTTGTCGGAGATATCATCGACTTTTGGCGGCTGCGGCGCGGTCCGAACTGGCGTCCTTCGCAAACCGCGGTCGTGATGGAACTGCTGGCCAAGGCGCAGAACGGGACCCGCATCATCTACATCCCCGGCAATCACGACGAGGAATTGCGGATTTTGGCCGGCATCACATTGGGCCCGCTCGAGATTCGTCTGCGCGCCATATACGACACCGCGGACGGCCGCCGCTTTCTGATCATCCACGGCGACGAATTTGACACGGTCGTGAACAAGGCTCATTGGCTGGCGGTGCTTGGTGACATCGGCTACGATGTCGCCTGGGCTGCGAATGAAGTCTTGAACGCGGTGCGCCGCAGCCTGGGCCTTTCATATTGGTCCCTTTCCGCTTATCTCAAATATTACGTCAAGCGCATCGTGAACTATGCCGTCAATTTCGAAACTTCGCTTGCTGCGGAAGCACGGCGGGTGGGAGCCTCAGGGGTGATCTGCGGGCATATTCATCACGCATCAACGCGTTTGATCGAAGACATCCAATATGTGAACACCGGCGACTGGGTCGACAGCGGCACCGCCGTGGTCGAGCACTTTGACGGCCGGATGGAGATTGTCCGCTGGACCGATCATCTTCGCGCGCTTCAGTCGAGCGCGTCGAAGGTGCCGGTCGCCTCCGTCACATCCTGATGCGTATCCTGATCGCAACAGACGCCTGGAAACCGCAGGTCAATGGCGTCGTCAACACATACAGCAATATCGAGCGCGAGGCGGCGAACGCCGGGCTGGATCTGACATTCCTGACGCCGTCGGGGTTCAGAACGCTTCCCCTTCCCACATACAGCGAAATCCGGCTCGCCATGATCCGCCCTGGCGACGTCGCAAGGCGTGTCAAGGAAGACAGCCCGGACTTCGTTCACGTCGCGACCGAAGGGCCTATCGGACTTGCGGCGCGCGCATACTGCCGTGACGCCGGACGCCGGTTCACGACAAGCTATCACACCCGGTTTCCGGAATATGTAGCAGCAAGGATCCCCGTCCCATTGTCTTGGGGGTATAGGTTCGAACGCTGGTTTCACAACGCTGGCGCTGGCGTCATGGCGGCTTCGCGTTCGCTGTGCGATGACCTGACCGCGCAGGGGATCAGGAACGTCCGCCTCTGGTCGCGGGGCGTGGATCTCGACCTCTTCAAGCCGCGGACGGTTGACCGGTTCGGCTTGCCTCGCCCCCTGTTCCTTTACGCCGGTCGCGTTGCCCTCGAAAAGAACCTCGAAGCTTTCCTCAGTCTCGATCTTCCCGGGACAAAGGCCGTCGTCGGGGGCGGTCCGCAGCTCGAAGACTTGAGGCAGCGTTACCCGCAAGCGGTGTTTACCGGCCCGAAGTTCGGACAGGACCTCGCGGAACACTACGCTTCGGCCGACGTTTTCATCTTCCCGAGCTTAACTGATACGTTTGGCAACGTGCTTCTGGAAGCCCTGGCGTGCGGCGTGCCAGTGGCGGCGTATAACGTCATGGGACCGAAAGACGTTGTGGCGAACGGCAGCGTTGGGATCCTTGGAGAAAACTTAAGGGAATCAGCCCTGGCCGCCCTGGAACTCGATCGACGGGAATGCCGCTCCTATGCAGAGCTTTTCAGCTGGGCGGCTTGCGCGCGTCGCTTTTCCGAAATCATCGCCGAGGCCAATGGCGTTCAGCATGCATCCCAATTTCGTAACGAAACAGATGATATTGCGTTATGATCTCTGCGATAAACCCACGGAAAACCGATGGATACGCCAACGATTGACGCTATAGCGGATGCGGACCTGCGCATTCGGCCGTATGCGATTGAAACGCCCCTTCTCGAATGGGGAACGTTGAACGAAAAGCTGCAGGCAAGAATTCTTTGCAAGGCAGAGTTGCTACAAAGAACGGGAAGCTTCAAGTTCCGCGGAGCCTATAATCGCGTATCGCGAATTGACCACGTGGCCTTCCCCGGGGGCGTCGTGGCCTGCTCGTCGGGCAATCATGCACAAGGCGTCGCCGAGGCCGCTCGTCTTTGCGGCATTGACGCGGTTATCGTGATGCCATCGGACGCGCCCAAAGTGAAAATCGCGCGCACCAGCCACAGCGGTGCTGAGATCGTGTTCTACGATCGCGAGACAGAGGATCGCACTGCCATCGCTCGCGACCTCTGCGAAAAGCTGAAAGCGGACTTCGTTGCGCCCTTCGATGATCCCGTCGTGGTCGCGGGGCAAGGCACGGTGGGTCTCGAAATGACACGCCAGGCGAAGGCGGCAGGCGCCGGAATTGACGCGGTGCTCGTCCCGATCAGCGGGGGAGGCCTGACAGCCGGGGTTGCGATTGCCGTCAAGGACCAGTTTCCCAGCGCCGAAATTTACTGCGTCGAACCGAAAGGCTTCGACGATTACCGGCAGTCGCTGGCTGCAGGCACACGGCAGAAGAACGAAGGCACGAGCCGCTCGATCTGCGACGCTCTCCTGATGGCGGAGCCAGGCGAACTGACTTTCGCTATCAACAAGGATTTACTGGCGGGCGGCCTCGTCGTCAGCGACAGTGATGTCCGCCATGCCGTGGCTTATGCTTGGCGCGACATGAAGCTTGTTGTTGAACCGGGAGGTGCGGTGGCCCTTGCGGCTCTCCTCTCGGGAGCGTTTGAAGCCAAGGGGCGCAGCGTAGCCATCGTTCTTTCCGGCGGAAACGTCGATCCTCACCTTTTTGCCGATATTATCTGTAACATTAAGGAATTAGCGACATCAGGCCAGTAAGCAGTACGGTTGAGGAGTTACGCTTCGGCATGATCTCACGACGGCACTTTTTTAGCCTGACAGCCGCGACGGCCGGAGCGGGCATGATCGGCGCGGCAGATGCTCTTGCGGTCGAGCCCGGTTTCAGTCTCATTCTCAAAGAGTGGACTGTGGAGCATCCAGACTGGCCCGCCGCTGCTCCCTCTCTGCGCATTGGCATCTTGACTGATATCCATGCTGTTGAACCGTGGATGTCCGCGCATCGCATCGGCGGCATCGTCGATCAACTGAATGCTCAGAAGCCCGACCTGATTGTGCTTCTCGGAGACTATGTGAATGGCCTCCGGCCGAAGTGGTACACCCGGGAGGTGCCAGTCGCTGAGTGGATCGCTCCGCTTCAATCTCTGCACGCTCCTCTTGGCGTCTATGCCATACTCGGAAATCATGATATTTGGTCCGGCCAGGCGCCCGATATTCGCCGGACTTTCCGAAAGGCCGGGATCGCGCTTCTCGAGAATACCGCCCATACGGTGAGCTGGGGGCGTGATCACTTTTGGATCGCAGGGCTTTATGATCAGCTTAACGCGGAAAGCCGCGGCATCCGGGACTTGGAAGCAACCTTGCGCCACGTTACCGACGGCGCACCGGTCATTCTGCTCGCTCACGAGCCCGACATTTTTGACCGCGTACCGGCGGGCATCCCACTGACGCTCTCGGGCCATACGCACGGCGGACAAATCTACATCCCATTTATTGGCCGCCCGGCCTTCTTTGCGGATAATGCGCGTTTTGCCGGGTACGCCTACGGTCATTTCGAGAAGGATGGGCGTCATATGATCGTTTCGAGCGGCCTTGGCCTATCGAACATTCCCGTCCGCTTTATGGTGCCGCCCGAAATTGCGATCGTAACGCTTCGCCATAGTGAACGAAACGTCAATTCTCCTTTAATTGTTAAAGCGTAATCTTAAACATGAGGAAGCAGTCAGGACCTGTTTCCGGGGCGCATTGTAGATTTGGGGCGTTTTATGCGTAAAGTGTTACTTGCCGCTTGCCTGCTGGCCTGTGGTTTGTTGGCGTCGGCAGCCTCGGCTGAGGTGGTCGTGCGTGTCAGCAAGGGAAGGCAGACGATGTACGTCTATGTCGAAGGGCGACTGGCGTATGTTTGGCCTGTTTCGACCGCAGCTTGGGGATATAACACACCCGACGGCGTATATTATCCAACGTCCCTCGATGCCTACCACCGTTCAGGCCGATATGGCTCTCCGATGCCGTACTCGATCTTCTTTACCGGTGGCTATGCGATCCATGGCTCCTACGACATCAACCATCTGGGGTACCCCGCCTCTCATGGCTGCATTCGCCTCCATCCCCAGAACGCCGGCGAGCTTTACGATCTGGTTCGCAATTCCAACGGTACGAGGATCATCGTCGGGTGGTGATAAAGCCACCAGGGCGACTGCGTGTCAGCCCAGTTTGGTCAAGGCAGCCGGTCTCAAGTGCTGAGCAGGCCGCCTTTAATCGGATCGATTAAAGCGAAAAAATTGACCGATTTTATAGTTCTAGAGCAGCCTATCCGCGTCCAGTTGTACGCGGGCTGCTCCAGGCCCAGATTGCCCATAACCGACTTCAATCAGGCAACTGCCTTAGCGAAGAGGTCGTCACGCAGGCATGCGGTGGCGGACATGCACGTCTGGCATGATCTCAGGCGATCAGGTAGATTTGGCCCAATCACAGGCCGCTATCGGTAAAACACCAAGCAAGTGATGCATTGAAATGCCATAGTCTCCAGGGGAGATGTAGTGCCCTGGTCCCACCAACAACCGAATCCTGATAGCAGATATTTTTGAAGCCCACGCGACAAGTAGATCCTTAAGTTTGCCCGCACCATAAAGCTTATTTGGATCTCGAAATAGCGACCGCCGCCGCAAAAAAATGCTTAACCTGCCCAAATAATGTTCGTTCTTGGTAGGCGACGGCATGGATCAAACTGGCATACCGATGACAACAAGCGGCATGAGCCAGATCGCGTCGCCGGTTCGACTGAATTGTTTGGATCTTCGAAAAGGTGAATACCAGCTGGTTCTGCCCTCAGCATCGAAGGCAAAAAACCTTACGGCAGTCTTGACCTTTTAGATAAGAATAGCCAAACCTATACCCATTAGGGATTGGGTTCCCTCCTATTATGGTTAAGGTGCAGCTTTCGCTTTTTCCTCGTGCATACATGAAGAGAATAATCTGTACACGAAGGGGCTAGACTGGTAAGTTTGCTGGAGTACTTCGATAGAGAATGTGGGGCAACACTTCTCTTTTAAGAGAGGATACTAGTTAATGCGTGATGGTAATTTTGCCGGTGCTCAGCTCAATATCGTTCTCGTGCATCCTAGCCGCCTTTTTACTGAAGGCCTTGCTAGCCTCCTGAAAGATACACACTACAATACTGTGCACCAGTTAACCGGCTTCGAGAGCGCCTATTACCCAGGAGACGAGTTGGAGGGTAAGGTTGTTTTTGTAGTAGGCGGGCGGACTCCCTCTGAGATCGTAGAGATCGTAAAAAGCATCCGAAGCCATCTGCGTTCTGCCTATATCCTGGTCATCAATGCCTCAACGGGATCGAACGACGTTATGGCCGCGCTCGAAGCCGGCGCTGACGGCTATTTGCGGGACGCTATATCACCTCAAACATTCGTTCGAGTTATCGAGCTGATTGTAGAGGATGAGACTATTCTGCCACCGGAATTCGTGAAAAGCCTTCGAGAAACCCGGGATACTCCGCCCGAAAAAACTTCCAGCGACGATCACGATATCAAAGATACGAACGAAAACCCCGAAGCGAATAAAGCGGAAAATGCTGCCACGGTTAAGCTATCGGCGCGAGAAGGATCGATTTTGAGAGGCCTCGTCGAGGGGGCGCCCAATAAGGTGATCGCTCAGAAGCTTCAGATCACGGAGGCGACGGTTAAGGTCCATGTGAAGGCGATCCTTCGGAAAATCCGCGTGAAGAACCGCACTCAGGCTGCTATCTGGGGAGCAAGGCACATGCCGTTCTCAGACGGCCTGACGAGTAACCGCGAGAGTTCTCCGGGTATGCAGCTTCGCGAGCACGATCGCGCCAGCCCTGGCCAGACCTTAGGTCAGCGCAGATCAGCAATCTAAGGAGTTAGGTCGTTTGCGTGGTTCAAGGCAAAACCAGGCAGAGCAATGAAGATGGGAGTAGCCCTTGGTAGCACTGTAGCAAGCCTTTCCCATTCGCCCCATTTTCATGCGTGCTGGGGATGCAATTCAGCGGGGGTAGCGATCGGGGCCGTGACCCGCGAATACAGCCCCTCAAGACGCCTCTGATAGGCTTCAGGGGAAAAGCGCTCGGCCACGAGGGCGCCGCGCGCAATCTTTTCCGCGCGCAGGTCCGCATTACGGACAACTCCAACCATGGCGTCTTTGATTGCCCGGATATCGTATGGGTCGACTAATATGGCAGCGTCACCGGCTATCTCGAGCATCGATCCCACATTCGAGGTAATAACCGGTGTGCCGCAAATCATGCTTTCAAGAATTGGCAAGCCAAATCCCTCGTAAAGGGACGGAAAGGTGACGGCCAACGCTCCTCTGATAAGGTTGACCAGCTGTGGGAACGTGGCATACTCGAGTTGGATCACCTTCGGCCCAGGCGTGTCACGGGTCTGCTGGTTCGCGGGCACAGCCTGTTTGAGTAGTTTCAATTCCTGTTCGGATTTCCACGCTTGGGCGCCGACGACGACGAGCGGCAAATCGATGCCTGATGCCAGGTAGGCCTCGATTATACGGCCGATATTCTTTTTCGGCTCGATGGAACCAAAAAACAGCAAGTACTTCTTGTATTGCAGGCGAAAAGCGCCGGCCAGTTCCGCCCTAAGCATGCGTGTAGGAATTGACAAATAGGTCTCTGGAATGGAAACTGACTGGTAGGTATTTGTTATTTTACTCTCGGGGACACCGAGAATACTCATGATATCTTTTTTTGATGTCTCCGACACAGTGACAATGTGATCGGCATGCTTGGCGAGATGGCTAACTAGCTTAAGATAGTCGCGCTTTTTATCCAGTGTCGTATAAGGCAAGCGCAGCGGAACCAAATCGTGCAACGTATAAATATTAGATGTCCCGCAGGCTTTGATCGGCAGCGGATAGGTCCAGTGCGTGATATCGGCGCCCGGGGGAGACGCCACCCTCAATCTTCGGCCACTCAGATAGAAGCGAAGGGCAGCCTGCTCATACAGACTTGACGAGTTCCAAAGCTGATCAAAGACCGGTAACCGCGCGAGGAACTGTTTGTAGATGACGGTCCCAGAAAGATTGATTGAACTGATCGGTCTGGCGAAAGGGTTAACCAGTGCTTCAATCACACGGCGCGTCTGGCCCAGGAAGCGTTTACGAGCGCCGAAGTTCTCATCGAAAAAGGCGATTTCCCTCAAGAGACCATTTTTGCCCGAAGCTCCCGGCATCCCGTAAAGCACATGAACTTCATGGCCGGCCTCGCGAAGACCGGATGTAAGATTTCGAGCATAAGTGGCTACGCCTGTTCCTTTTTCGAGCGCCAGGTTGAAACCATCGACCACAACTTTCATGCTCGCAAATCCCTCGTAAAACAAACCAAGTAGCTCAGATTGATTTATGGTGAAATAATGGCCGCTGGCCGGCAGACGAAGGCCTAGGGAGCGACGTCGGGGGATGAAAATCCATGCGCTGCTGGCCGCTTTGTTCTACCCTTACGGGTATATTACATCAATAAAACACTCTCTGGTTGTCTATTCTTCTATTGGTGTTGCCCCTCAGTCACAATTACTTCCCTATTGTCGTTAAGACCTAATAAAACAATAACCATGCGCCCCATGAATCAGCGCATAAGCCAACCCTTGTTAATTGGGCAATGCACACTTTGGGGGGCGTGGGGTGGCGCGGATTCTTTTGTGTCCAGCCCGTTTGGGCGATTCTTTCGCATTTTTGCCGACGACTTGAGCGCGCGAGGTCACAAGGTCTGGCGGATTGCATGGGACGGCGGCGATTTTGTCTCAACGCCATCGCGTCATCGCATCGCGTTTCGTAACCGCGATGGGGACTACGAGAGCTTCATAAAAGCGGCCATCCTGAAGCATCACATAACGGCTATCGTCACTTATAACGACACCGGTGTGCGCAACCGCACGGCTATCAGACTGGCCGCGAGCATGGGCCTTAGTCGCTACATCGTCGAGCACGGCTATCTCCGTCCGCACTGGATTACGTTCGATCGGGACGGCGTCAACGGACACTCCACGCTCCCAAAAGAAGGAGCGTTCTACCATAACAACAATGACGGCTTTGAAACGGCGCAAGCATTCCCGTGCCGTATGCGAGACCAGGTGCTCAGCACGATCAAGCATTTCGGAGCAAGTGTCGCTCTATACCCCTGGTTGCCCTTCGATACCTCTTATTATGGCGACTCTGTGTTTACGCAAGGGGTCGGGTACGTCTCTGAATATTTTTGGCGGAAAACGAACAGTGAGCAAAAGGCGGTCAAAGAAATCGTCGAGCACAGGCGGGATGGCAAAAAGATGTTTGCCGTCATCTTGCAAAAGCCGGGGGACGCCCAACTCCGCGTGCACTCATCGTACGGTTCCAACAACCCATTCTTGCGCGAGGCGTGCCGGTCGTTCGCAGCTTTCGCTCCCAAAGATGCTGTCCTCGTTGTAAAACAACATCCGCTCGACTATGGAGTTCGAACGGACTCCCCGCCTATTCGAGAGTCTTGGTCCAGGAATTCAACCTGGAAGGTCGAGCTTATTACCTGAGAAAGACCAGCATCGATATCGTTTTGGACAACACAGACGGGTTCGTTCTTATCAATAGTACAGCCGGGCTTGCTGCCGTCCAGCGTGGCCTGCCGGTAAAATGCTGCGGTAAAGCCATCTTCGATATGGAGGGGCTGACCTTCCAGGGAAGTCTCGACTCGTTCTGGACTTCCGCCACTCCCCCAGATGCAGCAACCACGAGCGCTTTTCTTGGATATCTGACCAAATATTCTCAGATAAATGGGGCGCTTTACGCGCCAAAGGGGATCGAACTCGCCAGCCGCGCGCTTTGCGACATCATTTCAAACGATCTTTTCTCGCCCCATCACACGGGCGCGCCGGAAAAGACCGAAGCTGCGCCTGCTGCAATGCCGGTGGCCGTTCCCGTTCTTAATGCAGCTTGACTTTAAGAGCGTGCGTGGTCAAAGGTTGCGATCGACGTTTTCAATTTGGCGGCGACAAGCGGGTCTGTTTTAGCTACGCACGGGCGTAAATTTTTCTATTGCCTCAGCGGGCCGGTGCATGTCCTATACAGTCGGCCCGCGGGACCGGCCAAGAACTTTTCCAAAGAAGTCTACAGGGCGAGGTAAGACGACACTGTATAGCCGGGTTTTGATGACATGAACTCAGCCTCCAAATTCAACCGCATGAGCAACTGAACTAGGGGTTCCAATAGCTATGCGCTTGTGAACCCTGCGGCAAGAGAGGCCTCAACATTTAGTAGGTATAAAATGTCTTACGACCTTGACCCGAGCCTTGAGCAAAAGCTGGCGGCTCTTCTGGCATTGGTCAACAAAAATCAAAATCCGAATATCAACGCTCTTTGGCTTTTGATGAAGGACATCGAAGCTATCAAGCTTAACATAAAGTTCTTTGGCTATGAGTTGGCCCAATCCCTAAGTGCTGCCTTGCCAAGAAATGATACCCCTCCAGATCCCGGCGTTGTTGGTCTCGCCTCCAAGCCCTCCACCCAAAAAGACATCGAATCGAACTGGGTCGCCTACTGGGCTAATAAACTTAACATCGGGGTTATCTATCACCGCAAGATTTGGGAGCTTTGCTATGTCCTACAAGCCCTCGCGGAACGTGGCATTTTGCAAGCAGGGAATTGAGGCCTAGGCTTTGGTTGTGGTCAGGAGCCCATTCCAAGCCTCCTGGCATCCATGGGCCTTGACGTAACCGTCACTGATTTGGAACCGGAGGCAGCTCAGCGACAAGGCTGGGCTGATACTAATCAACACACATCAGCAATTGACCTCTGTTTTCGCCCGGCTTTAGTGAAAAAAGACGTCTTTCAAAAACATGTTGAGCTTAGGTATGTGAATATGAATCACATACCGGAAGATCTTGTGAACTATAACTTCTGCTGGTCTATTTGCGCCCTGGAACATTTAGGCTCCATTGCAAATGGATTAGATTTCATAGAGAATAGTTTGAACACCCTTGTGAAGGGAGGTGTTGCGGTTCACACAACTGAGTTCAATTTCACCAATGATGAGAAAACCATCGATAATTGGCCGACGGTTCTTTTTCAACGTGGGCACTTCGTCGAAATCGCGAGACGCTTGAAAGCCCAGGGACATGCGGTGGCCGAACTTAATTTTGATGTCGGCAATAAGCCGATGGACCGTTTTATCGATCTTCCACCTTACTTCCATGACTTCAAGGGAATAATGAAGAATTCGTGGACGCGCGGCGGCGAGCATTTGAAAGTCATGTTTGACGGGTTCCCTTCAACATGCTTTGGACTGATAATCGAAAAGGGAACCTAAAACATTGAGTGTAAACAGAGATGCTCGTTTCAGTCTTTGGCGATCCTTCCCAGGACTCTATGTTCGGATTGAGAGCCATCCAGTCGCTGGTGGAAAGTGCAGTTGGCTCTTATCACTGGGTGTGCGAGGGCACCGCGGTCGACCTAGCGACAGCATTGGCTGATGCTTCACATAGAAATATAGTCTTTTTTGCAGAATTCTCCGGATCACCACATTTCCAAAGTATTTTTGGAGGGCAATGCACCGCTGATCGTATTAATTAATCACCCCACCGCTGTTGTGGAGTCCCTTATTTCTGAACGTAAGTTGGATGCGATAACTTCTACTCGCGTTGCGTCACTCAGTCTTTCATGTCTCCATGATCTCATACTGTGCCCACGGGCTTATGTTATCTCAGAGCCGCTAGATATAAATAATATAGCAAACCACCTTATTCGAATTGCGGCCGTTTTTCAGATTCCCATCAACGAAGATATTTTGAAAAAGACGCTGGATTTACTGATGCCCTTAGAGCAGAGAAGGACACCTGCAAATCCCCCGCGAGACGTGATGTCCGTGCACTTGGGAGGTTTTGAATTGCTCCTGAAGAAGAGAGTGGTTGGCAGGATACATTGGCCGCGCGAAGTGTTCATGAATTCGGATGAGCAGGGTGCTCTCGTTAATGCCCCGATCTATCTTACAGGCCGCGCCCGACTATTACTGTATGGTCCCTTTTTGCATCTCCCGCGTGGAACCTGGATAGCTGAAATCAGCTTTGAGGTAAGAGAGAACTTCTCAGGGAACGTTCTAAAAGTCGACATCTATCATGACGGGATCATCGGGGAATGGAAATTTAGCCTGCCAGACAAGGGAAGCTTTACTTTTGAACTTCCCCTCAAAGTTTTCGAGCCCCGCCATCCTATACAAATTAGATTCTATTTGATGGAGGGAGCGATAGAAGGCACTTTTGATCTCAAGCAAGTCAATTTACGTCGTGCTTGAAAGGGGATCGGATCTATTCAAAATAAAGCATCCAATCCTCTAGGCGCTCCTTGGCCAGCAGTTCTTTTCTGTCCACCTTCTGAAGTATAGCGTCGTATCCAAGCGCTTTCGGTGCTCTGTAGAACTGAGCCATATAATCAAGTAAATGGCTTCCATCATAGCCTCTGTGGATATTAAATTCCAGGAGCACTTTTGGTTTAAATTTTTTAAGAACCGCTTCCATGCCAAGGAGAATATTAAACTCGCTCCCTTCTGCATCAATTTTCACGAAATCAATCCGAGGCTCCTTTGCACAAATGATGTCCACGGTGGTACCTTCCACTTCAACAATTTTGTCATCCGCGGATGTCGTGACAGAGCCAGGGCTAACAACGCAGCTGTTCTTCGGCTCACTAACCGAAGCGTAGAGGGGAACTCGGGCGCATTGTGCTTTCCCGAGTGCTTTATCAATAATATTACATCGTGACATAAAACCATTTACCGAAACAGTCTTTCTTAGCTTCGCTACCGTATAGGGATTTGGCTCAATGGCCAAACAATGCCCCTCGGGGCCAACGAGATCAGATAGCAAATTAGTATAGTACCCAAAGTTTGCGCCGATATCGACAACACGAAAGCCGGGCTCAACGACTTCGATCATAAGCTGGGTAACCCAATACTCCCAATATCCATCCATTATGATATGCTGCGCAAAACCGACATCTCTTGTATCCAAGTACATGAGATAGCGCCCCAAGCTTCTACAAATCACCTCATGATCGCCAAGATACTGGCTCCGACAAAGGCTTCTGATCTCCGCCTCACAGACGTGCCGCTGTATCGATGTGATATTTCGTATATCGAACAAGAATTGTGGCATAGATTTTTCTACTTCAATTTTGGTGGATCGCGGAAGACTTAGCAGGCGCCTGACAAAGGGTCTTTCCACTTGAGCCTCCTTAGAAGGAGAGAGAGATTCCGTCGAATTCGGGATCGACCTCAGTGTATTTTCAATTAAACCCTTATGGATCGCGTCGAAGGACGAATGTCAATGGAAACCCGCCGGAATTCCCCTGCGCAAAGAGGTCAAGCGTACAAACGCAAGCAATAGTTGTGGGTTTCCTGATGAGCTGAAAAAGGTTGTGTTTTGGGGTAGCTTCGAGCAATTGAAAGAAAACCAGCAAAAAACACGCGAAACTTGGCCATTACAGCGGAACCAGAGCGGGAGCGCGCTGTTAACGGATGTAAAGTCTCAGTCAGAGGCTATGTCCAAAAACAGCAAATAGGAGCTTGAATGGCCTCCCAGCACCCGAAGAAATCTGGCTCGACCTCGAATCGCGGCTTCGCCTCCATGGACGCTGAGAAGCAACGGGCAATCGCATCCAAGGGCGGGCAAAGCGTGCCCAATGAAAAGAGAAGCTTTAGCCAGAACCGCTCATTGGCGGCGGAAGCCGGCCGTAAGGGCGGCCAAAACGTTTCCGATGAGAACCGCAGCTTTTCTCGCAATCGCGATCTTGCCGCTCAGGCTGGCCGCAAAGGCGGACAAGCAAGTCATGGCGGTAAAGCCCGTGAACAGCGTTCCCCAGCTTAGCGACCTTCAGCGGCAAACGCGTCTTAGGCGCAGCCCCGTCCTGTCGGCGGGGTCTGCTTTATATCAACAGGTCTCTACCGGGTCGCGAATTTCTTCTTTGCGATTTCTCAAGTGCCGGGTATGCGTGTGACAACGCAGAAACGGACTTGATCATGGAAAGATTTTTCGGCGGTAGCCCGCTCCTGGTGATTTTGAAGCTTGTGACCGCCTCGTTGATTATCGGCGTGGTGCTCTCTTTCTTCGGCTTCAATCCCAATAATCTTTATCACGCCGTAATCCAGCTCGGAGATTGGATCTCCTCTCTCGGCTTTGACGCCGTCAATAGAACTGGGCAATTCATTATCCTCGGCGCTCTTATTGTCATTCCGCTTTGGCTACTGGTTCGCTTCTTCGCGTTTCTTGGGTCAAGCCGCCGGGCCGAGCCATCCGAGCCCCCCGCACATCGCAGAGCAAGAAAGTAAGGGTCCAAGTTCTAAGGGTCCGCGCCTTTGTGCGAGCACAGACCGCAGGGGAAGCAGCTCCAAAGCCGGGATGTGCTCGCAATCGCGATCCCGATGATCCTGTCGAACGCGACGGTGCCGCTGGTGGGTATGGCGGACACCGCCGTCATGGGGCAGCTCAATGACCCTGCGCTTATTGGCGGTGTGGCGCTCGGCTCAACGATTTTCGCCATGCTGTTCTGGGCCTTCGGGTTCCTGCGGATGGGAACCACCGGCCTGACGGCTCAGGCCGTGGGCGCGGGAGATGACGCAGAAGTCGCGGCCAACCTGTACCGCGCGCTGTTCATTGCTGTCGTGGCTGGCGCGCTTCTGTTTGCCTTTCACGCGCCCGCGATCCTTTTCATCCTGAAGCTTACGGGCGGTAGCACTGAGGTCCAGACCGCGACGGCCGACTATTTCGGCTTTCGCATTCTGAGTGCGCCCGCAACGCTTGCGAACTATGCCCTCGTCGGCTGGCTGATGGGTTTGGCACGCGCGAATCTCGCGCTGGTCCTGCAGCTTTTCCTCAATGCCATCAATATCGCGCTCGCGATCCTCCTCGTTCTTGTCGCGGGCAAGGGCGTGAAAGGAGCCGCGCTGGCGGCTGTGTTTGCGGAATACGCTGCCGTGTTAGCCGGGCTCTTGATCGCCAGGCACATTCTTGGGGGCAACCAGAGGAAGCGGGCGGATCTCTTTGAAGCGCGAGCCTTCCGCAGGCTCATCGCCGTCAATGGCGACATCATGATCCGCACCATTTGTCTCATGTTCGCCTTCACCTTCTTCGCTGCCCAGGGAGCGCGGCTTGGCGACGTGGCGCTGGCGGCGAACAGCGTGCTCCGAAGCCTCTCGGATCTTTCCGCCTATGTGCTCGACGGGTTCGCTTTTGCCGCCGAGGTGCTTGTTGGGCAAGCCGTTGGCGCTGGAAGCTTTGGGCGGTTCCGGCAAGCGGTTTATCTCAGCTCGATTTGGGCCGCCGCCCTCGCTCTGGCGGTGGGCCTCGCTTTCTGGGTTGCCGGACTTTTCCTGATCCAGCTGATGACCACGACGCCTTCAGTACGCGAGGCGGCGCGCGAATTCCTGCCCTGGGCCGCAATGACACCGATTTTCGGGGTCGCGTGCTTCCAATTGGATGGCATCTTCATTGGCGCGACGCGCACCGCCGACATGCGAAACATGATGATCGTGAGCCTTGCCGTGTTTCTTGCCGCCTGGGCGCTGCTGACGCCTGCTTTCGGCAATAGCGGTCTTTGGGCGTCGCTCATGATCTTCTACATCGCGCGCGCCGCGACACTTGGCTTGCGCTATCCGGCGCTCGAACGCCGTATCGTCGTTTCTGATGCAAGGGGCGCTGCGCCTGCCTGACGTCAGTCGGCCCACTTCTCGGCTGCCGTTCCCACAAGCGATGCAAGCGGCTTTCCCGTTGCTTCAATCTCCGCCACGAGTGCATCTTTGATATCAGGCAAAAGCGTGGGGCCTTCATAGACGAGGCCCGTATAAAGCTGGATCAGCGACGCGCCAGCGCGGATTTTCGATATCGCCGCTGAGCAGGAGTCGATGCCGCCAACACCGATGAGCGGCAGCTTGCCTTCCGTCGCAAGGTAGCATCTGGCGAGGAAGCGCGTGGATAGCTTGAACAGCGGTCTTCCCGAAAGACCGCCAGATTCGTTTCGATGGGAGTCGGCCGGGATCCCCTCCCGGGACAGCGTCGTGTTGGTGAGGATCGCGCCGTCGACCCCGTGGCTCATCAGGCACAGCATCACGGGCGCGATGTCTTCATCGTGCAGATCGGGGGCGAGCTTCACAAGGATAGGGACCGGGCGGGAGAGGCTCGCGCGCGCGGCCATCACGGCTTCAAGCAGCGTATTCAACCGGTCCGGGGTTTGCAAGTCACGCAGGCCCGGCGTGTTCGGCGAAGAGATATTGACCGCAAGGTACGAGGCCAACGAGCCGAAAGCGTGCACACCTGCGACGTAGTCGGCGATAGGGTCGCCACTGTCTCGGTTCGCGCCGATATTGACCCCGAGAACGCCGCGCGGCGGCCTGCTCGCGAGCTTGACGAGCGCGGCGGAATGGCCCCCGCTGTTGAAGCCGAGGCGATTGATGATGCCACGCTCGCGCATCAGCCGGAACACGCGCGGGCGTGGATTTCCGCGCTGCGGCTTCGGCGTTATCGTGCCAACCTCCGCGAAGCCGAAGCCGATGTCGAACAGCGCATTGCAGACGCGCGCGTCCTTGTCGAATCCTGCCGCGACGCCAACCGGATTCGGAAAGGTGAGGCCGAACAGGGTTTGCGCGAGGCACGCGTCGTCGGGCTTGGCCTGCCTGGGGTGGACCCCGGCCTCCAGCGCGCGCAACGAAGCGTCATGCGCCGTTTCAGGGTCGAGGAAGAGGAGCGTAGCCTGGGCCGCGGACCAGAAGCGGTTCATGATGGAAGGTCATGCGCGATGATCGGCGTCCCGTCATCGGCAAGCGGCGCCGGCGTGGCGCTTTGCACGGCAGCCGAAGGAAGAAGCGCGTACAGGTGCGGAAAAAGATCGCCGCCACGCGACGATTCCCAGCGCAGCGGACTTTTCCCCTCATCCTGTTCTTCTCCCCCTGGGAGAAGGGACGCCGTTGCTTCCTCTCCCGATGGAAGAGGGCTGGGGTGAGGGGCATGGAGCTTTTCAAGCATCTCCATGTCTATCGCGAGCAGAACAAGATCGGGAACGCCGGAGAAGTATTTCCGCGCGGTCTCCGCCATCTGTGCGGCGGTCGACAGGTGAATGAAGCCATCGCGCTGATCCTGCTCCGACCCGCGATAGACGCCTTCCGCCCAGGCCGCTTCCCATTCGGCGGCCGTCAGGAGCTTATAGATCGTCTTGACCTGCATAAGACTAGACCGCCTCGGCCGCTTGATGCAGCCGCTCGATAATCAGCTTGCGTGTGGGCTCGATGCCGTATGCCTTGATGAACGACCCGAAACGCGGCCCCTGGCTCTCGCCGAACAGCACCTCGTAAAGCGCCTTGAACCAGTCACGCAAATTCTCGAAGGGGTGCGCCTTGCCGACCTCGTAGACGATGGACTGAAGCTCTTCGGCGCTCAGCTTGGGACTCGCCTCGGACAGCCGCGCACCGAGGTCGAGCATAGCTTCGCGCTCGATCGCCGTCGGCGCGCGGTAGACCTTGAACGGCTTCTCGCGCTCCTCGAAATAGCGGATGGCGAAGCCGATCAGGCGATCAAGCTCCGGATCATCCTTCGGATTCGCCTCAGGCGCGTAGTTGCGCACGAACTGCCAGAGGATGCCCTTCGTATGCGCGTTCGAGGCGCTGACAAGGTTCAGCAAGAGGCCAAAGCTGATGGGCACGCTGTGCTGCGGCGGCCTGGCACTGTGGATATGCCAAACCGGATTGTTCAGCCGCTGCTCCGTGTTCTCCTTCTGATAGCTGTCGAGATAGGTGAAATAATCGTCGACTGCCTTCGGGATCACGTCGAAATAAAGCCGCTTCGCCGTCTTCGGCTTCTGGAACATATAGAGGCTCAGGCTTTCCGGAGTGGCATAGGCGAGCCATTCATCCACCGCGATGCCGTTGCCCTTCGACTTCGAGATCTTCTGCCCCTTGTCGTCGAGAAACAGCTCATAATTGAAGCCTTCCGGCGGCTTGCCGCCGAGCGCGCGGCAGATCTTCGACGCCAGCGTCACGCTGTCGATCAAGTCCTTGCCCGCCATCTCGTAATCGACGCCCATCGCCGTCCAGCGCATCGCCCAATCCGCCTTCCACTGGCACTTCACATGCCCGCCCGTGACCGGCGTCTCGACCGTCTTGCCTGTATCGGGATCGCGATACGTGATCGTGCCTGCCGCAAGGTCGCGCTTCTCGACAGGCACCTGCAGCACCTTGCCCGTGTCGGGCGAAATCGGCAGGAACGGCGAATACGTCGCGCGACGATCCGGCCCTAGCGTCGGCAGAATGATCGCCATCACCGCGTCGTAGGCTGCGAGCATCTTCAAGAGCGTCTCGTCGAACTGACCCGAGCGATAGCATTCGGTCGCCGAGAGAAACTCGTATTTGAAGCCGAAGCTGTCGAGGAAGGTGCGCAGCCGTGCGTTGTTGTGCGCGCCAAAACTCGAATGCGTGCCGAACGGATCGGGCACCACCGTCAGCGGCTTGTCGAGCGCCGCCTTCAGCAGTTCCTGGTTCGGAACATTTGTCGGCACCTTGCGAAGGCCGTCCATGTCGTCCGAGAAGCAGACAAGCCGCGTCTTCACGCCCGGCTTCAGCACTTCCAGCGCATGCCTCACCATCGAGGTGCGCGCGACTTCGCCGAACGTGCCGATATGCGGAAGCCCCGAGGGGCCGTATCCCGTTTCGAACACCACCTCGCGCGCCGGGTCCGCCTTTTCCAGCCGTTTCAGAAGCTTGCGCGCCTCTTCGAAGGGCCAGGCCTTGGAGGCTTGCGCGAGTTCTGCGAGCGATTCGTGGGCGGCTGTCATGGGGGCTTGCTGTTTCGGTTTGGGGCTGAATGATCGCGCGACTATGGAAAGCGGCGGGGCGCGCGTCAACCCAAAGGAGTTGAAAAGCGCGTGCCGCTTACCGTTTAGCTAACTCTGGCTTGCCCCGACAGAGCGTCGATGGAGCCCTTCCGAGCCTCGGTGTCATCAATATGGGTGTACGCCAGGTTAAAATTGGGTTCGTTTGGTAATACGGCCTCTTCGCCGCCGCCTCGAAATCCCAGCGCCCACAGCATCTGGCTTATGGAATGCAGGTTGCGAAAGGCGCTATCTCCTTCCGGGAAAAGCGCCCCGCCGAGAGTTCTACGAGATCAACTCATTGATATAAAAGGAAAATACTTTAAAAAACTCTTCCTTGGCTGCATTTCCAATTAACGCGGCGGCAAGGCGCTGTTCAAGCGTAAACCCCGTTATCACTCGGCAGCAATCGATCGGCGGCTGGCATAGCGCTTGGGGTTTCTGATGTGTCTTGAATGATTGCGCGGACTATCGAAAGGCACGGGCGGCGGACGCGCATACAAGGTTGCCTAGCCGCAAGACTTCGATCATCACGGGAAGAGCGCGGTGCGTGCGCTACTTCTTGGCTTTGCGTGCGGCGTAGCGCGCATCCCGTGCCGCTTTCTGATCGACCGCGAGCGCTGCCTGGCGTTCGATTTTTTTTGCGGCCTCAAGCTCGGCCTCGGCTTTTTTCTTGGCCTGCTCTTCAATGAGGCGGGCCTTTTCCTCGAGCTTTTTCGCCTCACGCTCAGCAGCGCGCGCCTCGCGCGCTTTGGCTGTTTCTAAGCGCGCCGCCTTGCGCGCAAGCACAGTCGGATCATCGTCCGCCTTGCGTTCCGTGAATTTCTTTAGCGCCGCTTCCTTGGCCTCCGCCGCGGTCTTGAGGCGCTGGTTAAGATCAACTTTAAAAGTTCTCATACCCTACCGTTTTCTGTATCTCGGCGCCGTCGGGGCGACGCGATGCCTTTATCCCAAAAATTATCCTCTAGCACAACGGCAAGCTTGGGTCGCATGTCTACGGTGCCACTTTGGAGGGCAGCCGTTTGCTTCCATGACTGACCGAAAGCTTTGGGAGCGGTCCGTATCGATGATTTTCCAAATCTTGAGCTAACTAGCCGCGCCCCAAGGATTGGAAACAGCGACGCCGGTATCGGCAAAATCGCCGATATTGCGGGTGATGACGGTAAGGCCATGCACAGACGCTGTGGCAGCTATGAACAGATCGGGTTGCGAATAGGTATGGTTGCGTTGACGGCCAGCCTCTACCATCAAGCGCCAACGGAGAATGATGTCCTCGGTGATGGGAAGCACGCGCTGCCCGAACATGGGGCGCAGAACATGGTCGAGCCAGCTTGCAATTTCGGCGCGCTTCAAAGGATCGGAGACGCGTTCTATTCCGAAGCGTATCTCCGCCATTGTGACGTCCGACAAATAGAGGTCATCGAGCGAGGTCGATGCGATGAGTTTGAGCACGCGCGGCTCCGGCTGGGGCCTTCTCAACTCGGAGACCACGTTCGTGTCGAGCAAATAGCTCACAACTCAATGTCGCGGACGGGTGCGCGATAAGGCTCGCGGTCAAAGTCCACGTCGCGAAGCGGGGAGCTTGCCAGCGCGTCGATCAGCACCTGACCGCTCTCATACCCTTTCAGCCGCTGATATTCCTCCGCCGCAACAATGACGACTTCCCGCTCGCCGCGCACCGAAACGCGCTGCGGTCCGTCACTGTGAACGCGCTTGATGACCTCACTGAACTTGGCTTTTGCGTCGCGCAGGGTCCAGCGGCCGCTTTGTGAGCGGGCAGAGGTCTTGCCTTGGGCATTCGTTCGCTTATTTGAGGATGTAGTCATCGTGACTACATCCTAATTCGAAGCCGCACGAGATGCAAGAAAGATTACCGGCTATCCCCCGACAGCACCGCCTTTGCGAGGATGCGCCCTGCGTTCAGCGCCTGCGTCCGAAGCTTCCGCCAATCGAATCCGCGGTCGAGATCCTGCAGCGTCCGCACAAGCTGGGCGCGCTGGGCTTCCGGCATCAGTTCCATGATCTCGGCCCAAACGGCATCGACGTTATAGACGCCGGCCTTCGCGTCGAGGCAGGCTGGAACGACATCGTCGGCCAAGAAGCCGAGATCGCCGCCCGCCGCGCCGATGGCCGCGCGGATGGACGCCGCTTTGGGGTTGGCCTCGTCGGCCAGATCATAAGGCGGTTTCCACTCCTGCATGGGACGAAGCCGGTCCACATGGCTCAAGACCAGCAGCATAGGCGGCCGGCGGCGGTTGGGACGCTTTGAAAAATACTCACGGATGGCGTCGAGCGCCCGGCCATCGAGTTCGCGGTCGGCACGCACGGCACTTGCCACCCAGACGATAAGATCGGCCTGCGCCGCTTCTTCCAAGAGCTTTTCGAGCGGCTGCTCCAGGCTGTCGAGGCCGGGGCTGTCGAGGATCAGTACCTGCGGCGCGCCCTCGCGCTTGATCTCGTAAGCCGTGAACTGGTTCGTCAGCGGCAGCGCATCGGACGCCGCGCGGATCTCATTCAGAAGCGCATTGATAAGGCTGGATTTACCCGCATTCACCTGCCCGCCGATGAGCAGGCGCAAGGGCTCGGCCTGCAGCTTGGGCGCTTTGCGGTCGCGCTCGGTGGCCTCTGTGACATGCGCTTCCAGATCCTCTGGCGAGACGCGCAAGCGCCCGCCATACAAATCGATGGCCGCACGCCCGACTTCTTTTACATAGCCGCGCGCCAGCCGCTTCGCCAGTTCCTCCCGGCCCCAGCGATACATCTGGTTGGAAAGCCGCTCGCGAAGCTCCTGCGTCACCGCCGTCGCCGGGTTGAGCATGCGGATGATGCGCCAGATATCGTACCCCTTCTGGGCGACGTCGATCACGCCGCGCATTTGGTAAATCTGGATGATCTGTCCAATCGTCAGCTTGTCGCCGAGCGGAACATTCTCGATGACCATCGGCTTGAGATGCAAGCTGACCTGCTCCACCATCGTCAGCGCTTCGGGCGCCGTGAACTGCCAGATCGGATCTTTCACTTCGGGGTGAAGCGACTTGGCAACGGCGTCGATGGTTTCCTTGCCGAGCCCCAGAAAGGCGGACCAGCTCGAAAAATGGCTTATATCCACGGTGTCGGCCACCGCTAGAACCGCTTTCCAGGCTTCGTTTTCTCGCGGCGTCCAGGTTGAGGCTGCGGCGTCTTCGGGAGGCTCGACCGGGAGCGGTTTCGCCGGCGAAATATCGAGCTTTTTGAAGAGGTAGACCTGATAAAGGAACGCCACGATGACGAACAGGCATGCGCCGATAACCCAATAAAGGACATATCCGTGCTGCCACATCCAGATGCCGCCGAACGGCACGAGCGTCAGCGAAGGCAGGGAGATGCAGATCGCCCAGATCCAAAGGCGCAACCAGAAGGTGGTGTCGCGCGGTTTCTTCATGCAGGTTCACTCTGCGCCGGTTTACGGAAACGGAAGGCTTGCGCCAGTGCATCGGCGTAAGCTTTTGACACGCCCTTTGGATCGCTCCCGCCCGCCCGATGGATAGCGAGGAAGTAGCAGGCCGCCTTGCCGATGGCGAAAGTGGTCGCGAAACTCATCGCGGCGGCTGCGGCGGCTCCCGCCGTCTGGCCATAAACGGGAATGAGCTTCGCAAGTTCGCGCAAGCCGAAACCAGCCGCAAGCCGGGAAACGGCTCCTATGCCAAGGCAGGCCGCGAATTCGGTCAGCGCCTTCCTGTTCCAGTCGACGCCGTAGATTCGCGAGAGACTATGCAGCATTTTCGATTGCACGACCGGGACCGCGACTGCGCCTGCCACCGGCACCACGTCTGCTGCGGCGGCGGCTGTGGCGTAACCGACAATATGCGGATGGGCCTCGCGTGCGAGCGTATCGCCGGCTTTCGCGTTCGCGTCCTTCAATGCCGCGACGAGACCGGCGGGCGCTGCCATTTGGAGCGCATGCAACAGCGCTTCGAGCCCGTACTCCTGGGGCTCGTATCCGTCGCCCGCCTGCGTGAAGTCAATCGGCACGAATATGCAAAGGCCATTCCCAGGCAAGCCTTCGAATAGGGACCGCTGATAGGCAAGGCTTCTTGCCAGGTCTGCAGGAATTTCGTCGCCCAAGGGCTGTTCTTGCCCCGGCGCGGCATAAGGGTAGCTCTTCGGATGTCCCTGCCCTGGCGCATAGGCTTCATGCAAAGTCGTTTGCGCCACGATCAACGGCCACTGAGGATGGCGCTTGCGCGCCGCCTTGACGGTCTCTATGACCGCTTCCTGCTGCGGGTCCAGCGCTTTCATAACCGCAAGAATAAGATGCGACTGGCTTTCGTGAACGCTGATGTCTTCCGTGGGATCGTAGCCTTTCTCGCCAAGGCCTCTTGTGTCGAGAAAACGGATGACCGGCGCATCGGCGGGGAAATCGAAAAGCGCGGACGTCCTCGTGCACGGCTTGTAGCCCTGGCCCACTTCCGCGGCGGTGGCTTCGGTCAAGGCCCGGACAATGGACGTCTTGCCGGACTGAACTTTGCCGAGGAGCCAGATAACCGGCGCTGCCTGACTCGCGAGCGCCGCCACTTTTTCATCCGGCGTCGCGACGGCTTGCGGCGAAAGAACTGTGTCGCGAAGGCTGTGCCAGCCTCGCGCCAAAACGTCTTGCAGAGTCCCCCGCCAGTCCGTGACCGCCATCAAACGCCCTGATCTCTTCGGTTTCCCCCCAGATTTGCGACCTCTCGAAAAGAGAGACCCATACCGCCCGGGATAATCACTCTTATATAGGAGTGGAAGGGTTTGCGTCTGCCCCCCATCAGAAAACTGCCTGGCGTCAAATCATAAGGACGCACACGGGTCGCGCGGCATTATTGCGGGCTTGTCATCATCCTGGAATTCTGGCACGCTTCGGAGCGATGGGCTGAAAAGCTCACGCGGTCGAGCTCGGCCCGGTTACCGTTTGTTTTAGCGAAACAAATGCGTTCGGGGCGAGATTCTGCGTGCCCGCAGAAGGCGCGCAGGAGAAGTAAAATGAGAAAGGGCGGCCTCCAAGCATAACAAACAATGGAAAAGCAGCCTATCCCGCACCTCGAACGCGTCACTTTTGATGAACGAGCGCTTCGGTTCTTCGAAGAGACGCCGCACGTATGAACTACATCAAGATCGCCAGACATTCAAAGACTTCGCTCCAAATAAGCAGCCATGACCGAAACCGCGATGCATCCAGGTAACAGGTTCAACGACATCCACCGCCTCCCTGAACCCCAGGGTCTCTATCATCCGTCCCACGAGCATGATGCCTGCGGCCTCGGCCTGATCGCAAACATCAAGGGCGTGAAAAGCCACCAGATCGTACAGGATGGCTTGAAGATTCTGCTGCACCTGGAGCACAGGGGCGCGGTTGGCGCCGATCCGCTTGCGGGCGACGGGGCGGGCATTCTCGTTCAGATTCCGCATGAATTCTTCGCTGCGGAAGCTGAGCGTCTCGGATTCAAGCTGCCGGAGCCCGGCGGCTATGCCGTTGGCCAGCTCTTCTTGCCCCGGGACGCCGCGCTGCGCGCGCGCTGCGAGGCGATCGTAGCCGAGGTCTTTGCGGAAGAAGGCATCCCGCTCTTGGGCTGGCGCGATGTGCCGGTCAACAATGAGCCGTTGCCCGAAATCGTTCTCGCGACCGAACCCTTCCACCGGCAGGTCTTCGTCGCGCGTCCTTCAAGCATCCCAGATGAGACGGCCTTTGAGCGCGCTCTTTATCTCGCGCGGCGGGTCATAGCGAACCGGGCGCGCGCGGCGCTCGGCCCCAAAGACGTCATGGACTTCTATATTGTCACGTTGTCCTGCCGCACCATCGTCTACAAAGGCATGTTCCTGTCCTATCAGGTGGGCGAATATTACCTCGACCTGCATGATCCGCGCTTTGCATCGGCGCTTGCGCTCGTTCATCAGCGCTTTTCGACGAACACCTTCCCGTCGTGGAGGCTTGCGCACCCCTATCGCATGATCTGCCACAATGGCGAGATCAATACGCTGCGCGGCAATGTGAACTGGATGGCCGCGCGGCAGGCGAGCGTCTCCTCGCCGCTGTTCGGCGAGAATATTTCCAAGCTGTGGCCCATCTCCTTCGAAGGGCAGTCCGACACGGCTTGCTTCGATAACGCGCTCGAATTCCTGGTTCAGGGCGGCTACAGCCTCGCCCATGCCATGATGCTGCTCATTCCGGAAGCCTGGGCGGGCAACCAGCTGATGGACGAGAAGCGGCATGACTTTTACCAGTATCACGCCTCGCTCATGGAGCCGTGGGATGGCCCCGCGGCCATCGCCTTCACGGACGGCCGGCAGATCGGGGCAACCCTCGACCGCAACGGACTTCGGCCAGCCCGCTACATCATAACATCCGATGATCGCGTAATCCTGGCTTCGGAAGCGGGCGTGCTGACCGTGCCCGAGGAAATGATCGTTCACAAGTGGCGGCTCCAGCCGGGCAAGATGCTGCTGATCGACCTGGAAAAGGGCCGGATCGTCTCGGACGACGAGATCAAGGCGCAGCTCGCCAATGCGCATCCCTATCGGGAATGGCTGAACCGCGGACAGTTGCGCGTTGAAGCGCTGCCGCATGTCGAGCCATCGCAGCCGAAAACCAATATTGCTCTGCTCGACCGGCAGCAAGCCTTCGGCTACACGCAGGAAAGCTGGAAGTTCCTGCTTTCGCCCATGATCGAGACGGGCCAGGAAGCCATCGGCTCCATGGGCACCGATACGCCCATATCGGCGCTGTCGTCCAAGCCAAAGCTGCTCCACACCTATTTCAAGCAGAACTTCGCCCAGGTGACGAACCCGCCCATCGACCCGATCCGCGAAGAGCTGGTCATGAGCCTCGTTTCCTTTATCGGTCCGCGGCCGAACATCCTTGACCTGGGGGGCTCTTCGAACCTCAAATGGCTTGAGGTATCGCAGCCCATCCTGACAAACGACGAGCTGGAGCGCATCCGCCGCATAGCGGATGTGCCGGGTACGTCTTTCAAAACCATCGAGCTCGACATCACCTATGCCGCCGATCTTGGAGCATCCGGGATGGAGCGCTCGCTCGACTCGCTTTGCACGCAGGCGGAAAAGGCCGTGCTCGATGGCTGGAACATCATTATCGCCTCGGATCGCGCGGCCGGTCCCGACCGCATTCCGATCCCGAGCCTTCTCGCCACCAGCGCGATCCACCATCACTTGATCCGCAAGGGTCTGCGCACGTCGGTCGGCCTTGTGGTCGAGACGGGCGAAGCGCTCGAGATACACCAGTTCGCCGTTCTGGCTGGCTATGGGGCGGAGGCCATCAACCCGTACCTCGCCTTCGAGACGATCGAGGCGAACCTCGGCGAGCTTGATAAGCCCATCGAGAAGAAAGAAGCCTTCTACCGCTACGTGAAGGCGATCGGCAAAGGCCTCATGAAGGTCATGTCCAAGATGGGCATCTCGACCTATCAGTCCTATTGCGGCGCGCAGATTTTCGACGCGGTCGGCTTGCACTCCGATTTCGTCGGCAAGTATTTCACCGGCACGCGCACGGCGATCGATGGCGTCGGCCTTGCCGAGATCGCAGCGGAAAGCGCCGAGCGTCATCGGCTTGCGTTTTCGGACGCGCCAGTGTTGAAAAACGCGCTCGAAACCGGCGGCGAGTATGCCTTCAGGATCCGCGGCGAGGAGCATGCCTGGAACCCCGACACGGTTGCGGACCTTCAGCACGCCGTTCGAGGCAACCTTCCGGACAAGTACCGTTCGTTCGCCAAGCGCTTGAACGACCAGTCCGAGCGCCTGATGACGATCCGCGGACTGTTCCGCGTCAAGGACGCGAGCGAAATCGGCCGCGCGCCTGTTCCCATCGAGGACGTCGAGCCGGCGAAAGAGATCGTGAAGCGCTTCGCAACAGGCGCGATGTCTTTCGGCTCGATCAGCCGCGAGGCGCATACCACGCTCGCAATCGCCATGAACCGGATCGGCGGAAAGTCGAACACCGGCGAAGGCGGGGAGGAGACCGACCGCTTCAAGCCGCTGCCGAACGGCGACAGCATGCGCTCCGCCATAAAGCAGGTGGCGTCAGGCCGCTTCGGAGTCACGACCGAATATCTCGTGAACTCCGACATGATGCAGATCAAAATGGTTCAGGGAGCCAAGCCCGGCGAGGGCGGCCAGCTTCCCGGCCACAAGGTCGACGAAACGATCGCGCGTGTCCGCCACTCGACGCCGGGTGTCGCCCTCATTTCGCCGCCGCCTCACCATGACATCTATTCCATCGAAGACCTGGCGCAGCTCATTTTCGACCTGAAGAACGTAAACCCGGAAGCGTGGGTCAGCGTGAAACTTGGCGCGGAAGTTGGCGTCGGCACAGTAGCAGCGGGCGTCGCCAAGGCGCGCGCCGATCACGTGACGATCTGCGGCTTCGAGGGCGGCACGGGCGCCTCCCCGCTAACCTCGATCAAGCACGCGGGCTCGCCTTGGGAGATCGGCCTTGCCGAAACCCAGCAAACGCTGGTTCTGAACCGGCTTCGCGGGCGTATCGCTGTGCAGGTCGACGGCGGCGTTCGCACGGGGCGTGACGTGCTTGTCGGCGCTCTCCTCGGCGCGGACGAGGTCGGCTTCGCCACCGCGCCGCTGATCGCAGCCGGCTGCATCATGATGCGCAAGTGCCATCTGAACACCTGTCCTGTCGGCGTCGCAACTCAGGATCCAGTCCTTCGCGCGCGCTTCAAGGGAACACCCGAGCACATCATCAATTACTTCTTCTTCGTCGCCGAAGAACTCCGGGAGTACATGGCGGCGCTTGGCGTTCGGACCTACAGCGAGCTTGTCGGTAGGACGGACTGGCTCGACAAGGAACGGGCCATCGAACATTGGAAAGCACAGGGGCTGGACTTCACGCGGCTGTTCTACAAGCCGCAGATGCCGGACTCGGTCGCGATCTATAACTCCGAGAAGCAGAACCACCCCATCGCCCATGTGCTCGACCGCAAGCTGATCGAGTGCGCCAAGCCTGCGCTTGAAGGGGCAAGACCGGTAAAACTCGAACTGCCCATCGCGAGCAGCGATCGTTCCCACAGGCGCGATGCTGTCGGGCCGGGTGGCGAAAGCCTACGGTCATTCGGGCCTGCCGGAAGACACGATCTGGATCGCGCTCAAGGGTACGGCGGGCCAGAGCTTCGGTGCCTGGCTTGCAAAGGGCGTGACGCTCGATATCGCGGGCGAAGCCAATGACTACGTCGGCAAGGGCCTTTCCGGCGGCAGGATCATCGTCCGGCCTCCGGACCGCGCGGCCATCGTGCCTGAGGAAAGCATTATTGTCGGCAACACCGTGCTTT
Source organism: uncultured Alphaproteobacteria bacterium (assembly GCA_963839435.1). Taxonomy (GTDB): domain Bacteria; phylum Pseudomonadota; class Alphaproteobacteria; order Rhizobiales; family Rhodomicrobiaceae; genus Rhodomicrobium. Next base: position 136,798 of record CAWIVD010000020.1, on the reverse strand, counting down.
ACGGTGCGATTTCCGGTGAGTGCTATTTCCGCGGCGTAGCCGGCGAGCGGTTCGCCGTCCGCAACTCGGGTGCCGTCGCCGTTGTTGAAGGCACCGGCGATCACGGTTGCGAATACATGACGGGCGGTTGCGTCGTGGTTCTCGGCCCGACGGGGCGCAACTTCGCGGCCGGCATGTCGGGCGGCGTGGCTTACGTGCTCAACGGACGCGGTGATTTCGAGCGGCATTGCAACATGGCGATGGTGGAACTCGAGCCGATCGATCCCGGCGATGTCTCGCCCTTCGACCAGGCGAGCGGCGATACGCTGGAGCGCTTCAATTTCGTCCATCTCCTTCATGACATGACGAAGGATGACGAGTTGCGCCTCTTCCGGCTTATTGAAAATCACCGCCATTACACGGGCTCCGAACAAGCGAAGGCGATCATCGAAAATTGGAAGGATTACCTTCCGAAATTCGTGAAGGTGATGCCGACCGAGTACCGCAGGGCGCTCGAAAACATGAAGCGCCTTCGGGTTGCGCCACATCCGCCGGAGCAAGCGGACATTTCCATCGGCCTGAATGGCCGATAAAGAAAATTCGGGGCGCGGGTACGACTGGGCGCGCCCGCATAGCAGCGGCGCGCAGTATTTAGGGACTAGTCATGGGGAAGATCACCGGTTTTCTTGAGATCGAACGCGAGGATCGCGACTACGCGCCGGTCAGCGAACGCACACGGCATTTTCGGGAGTTCGTGCTGCCGCCTTCCGAGGAGGATGTGCGAAAACAAGCCGCGCGCTGCATGGATTGCGGCATCCCCTATTGCCATCGCGGCTGCCCGGTCAACAACCAGATCCCCGATTGGAACGACCTCGTCTACCACAGCGAGTGGGAGGTGGCGGCGCGCAATCTGCACTCCACCAACAACTTCCCGGAGGTGACGGGCCGGATCTGCCCGGCTCCCTGCGAGGCATCCTGCACGCTCAATATCGAGGATGTGCCGGTCACGATCAAAAGCATCGAATGCGCTATCGCCGACCGGGGCTTCGAGCAGGGCTGGATCGTACCCGAACCGCCCGAGCAGAAAACAGGCAAGCGTGTCGCTATCGTGGGTTCAGGCCCTTCGGGCTTAGCCGCGGCCCAGCAACTCGCGCGCGCAGGCCATGACGTTCACGTCTATGAAAAGAACGCGATGCCGGGCGGCCTGCTTCGCTATGGCATCCCCGATTTCAAGCTTGAAAAGCAGATCATAGAGCGCCGCGTGGCGCAGATGCAGGCCGAAGGCGTTACCTTCCACTGCAACGTCAATGTCGGCGTAACCGTCTCCATCCTGGACCTTGAAAAAGACTACGACGCGGTCCTTCTGGCGGGCGGGTCTGAAAAGGCGCGCGAATTGCCCATTCCAGGCCGCGAGTTCAAGGGTGTCGAGCAGGCGATGAGCTTCCTGCCGCAGCAGAACCGCCGCGTTTCCGGCGAACCTGTCGGGAATGTCGAGCCCATCCTGGCCACGGACAAGCGCGTCGTCGTGATCGGCGGCGGAGACACAGGCTCCGACTGCATCGGCACGTCATTCCGGCAAGGTGCGAAATCCGTCGTGCAGCTGGAAATCATGCCAAAGCCACCTGAGAAGGAGAACAAGGCGACGTCGTGGCCGCACTGGCCGCTGAAGCTCAGGACGTCATCGAGTTCAGGCGGAGGGGGCCGAGCGCGATTTCAGCGTCATGACGACCCGGTTCGAGGGTGATGAGGAACGGCCAGGTCAAGGCGCTTCACTGCGTGCGGGTGGACCAGAAAATGCAGCCCATACAAGGCAGCGAATTCAAGATCGAGGCCGAGCTTGTGCTGCTTGCGATGGGCTTCGTCTCGCCAGTCCACGAAAGTCTCGCAGCACCCCTTGGTCTCGATCTCGACCCACGCGGAAATGTAAAGGCCAACGAACACGATTACGCCACCTCGCGCCCGAAGATTTTTGCCGCGGGTGACATGCGGCGCGGGCAATCTCTGGTTGTCTGGGCGATCCGCGAGGGCAGGCAAGCTGCCCATGCCATTGACAAGGCTTTGATGGGCCGGACGCTTCTGCCGAGATAAACGGCCCTGCATTTAATTTATTGTACCGGCCACCCGGATCCTGTCGAGCGCCGGCTGCAAAAAAAGCGGCTGAAATCAGCCGCTTTTTCGATCTTCGATAATTTTTGCGAGCCTAGCCGTGATGCGGGTCCTTCTTGGGCTGCGCATGGGCCGCCGGCTTCGGAGCAGGATGGGGAGCGGGAGCGGGAGAGCTTCTTGGCGTTCGTCACGCCTTTCGGCGGACCCCCATTCGTATGAGCGGCAGATCCATTCAGATTCGCATGAGTTGGAGCCCCATTCGTATGGGCGGCGTTTGTCCCTGGATTGCCCGGACCGGCGTTCAAGTTCGCAACGGCGTTCTTGTTCGCTCCGCTGATCGCATCGTGATGTGCCGTGCCCGCTGCACCATTCGGCTTGGCGGCCAGATTGGGGGTGGCATGGGTTTTCACTGTGGAAGCGTTTCCAGTTCCAGTCTGGTTCTTACCCGCGGAGTGAGCGTTCGTGTTGCCCGGCGTGAAAGATGCAGGCTTCACGGCGCTGCCGGCCGCTTTTGCCGCGACCACATTGTGCGCACTGAAATCGCCGGCTTTCCCGACAGCGGCTATCGTGGGTTTGCCGTTGTTTACCGACGCCCGCAAATCCTTGTTCGTGCTTGCGAGCTGTTGATGGCTTTGTTGTTCTTGCGTGGGCGCGACATGCTGCTCGTTCGCGGCCTGAAGTTCTTGCGGGGTAGGCTGAGCTTTTACGCCGCCATTCCCTCCATTATAACTCACGTTGGTCCTGTTATTATTGACAACCTGCTGGTTGTACACGTTGTTGATGACTGTCGTGTTGCCGATATTCGCAACAGACCGGTTGTAGAAGAAAGACCCGCCGGACCAATATCCCCCAGCGAAACCGACACCCGTATATCCAGATCCATAAGGAACGCCCCCGTAGAAACCGATATGGGGCCCCCAATAGCCGGCGTTCCAGACATAAGCACCGCCGCTCCAGCCCCAATATCCCGGAGTCCACAACAAGCCCGGACGCGGCGCGAGCACCCACGCGCCCGGCACCCAGTAATGATCTGAAATATCGGGATTCCAGGCCCAGTAGCCGGGCGTCCAGATGTATCCGGGTTCAGGGATGGGAGGCTGGACATAGACGGGCAAAGCCGGAGGAGCGATGCCGACCGAAAGAACGAGTTGCGCGTTGGCCTTATCAAAAGCTCCGCCCAGGCCGATCAGCGCAAACAAGGCCACGATCAATGTGTTTATCCGCATTTCTTTCATCTCACGTTGGTTGCACAACGACACCAGCACAACTGGCCGGATTTACGTCATGGAAAGCTTCAATTGCCCAAGTAGTCTCAAATCGCGGCCCGATCCCTGCGTAAAATTCAACTTGGTCAAAAATGAGCCTTGTGTTTGCGGATTTAAAAAAATATGCACGGCTTTTTCATTTGATGCGCGACGCCTCACTTCGGCAACGGTGATTACATCCAAACAAGGTCAACACTTCGTCCCGTCGACATTTAAACTCGTAAGCCGGCATTTTTAGCTTTCCGCATCGCAAGAGTGCTGCGCTACAACCACGCCTGAAATTTATGCTTTCTTATTATCTCCACGCTAGCATAATATTCATTCAAAAAATCTAAATTGAATTAGACTTATAGTAAAAGAGCTTCCTGGAATAAGTTTGTCAAAAAAAGACGCTCAGTCGCCTTGCGATCGTCAAACTTCTTCTGTTAACTTCGTCGCCAGTAAAACTTTCCGACAGCAATGCAACACTGCGGCAAATTTGTCAGTGTTGAGTCCAACAAAGGGGGATGCTTAGGATGTACATGAGATGTTGTACGCTTGCGTGTTTGGTTGCGATTATGGGCGCAGGAATGACGGCACAGGCCGCTGACCTTTATCGCGCTCCTCCCGCGCCACCGGTGAGCTACGTGCCGCCTGTGGTCCCGACGAACACCTGGACAGGGTTCTATGCCGGTATCAACGGCGGGTATGGCTGGGGCGGCGGCAATACCATCTCCTACTACGATGGCGCGGATCAGTCCGCGAGTGCGCAACCGCAGGGCGGTTTCGGCGGAGGCCAAATCGGCTACAACTATCAAACTGGCTCTTTCGTCTTTGGCGTCGAAACCGACTTCCAAGGCGCGGGGATCACCGATAGCGTGACCGGCACGACGGCTGGCGGCTACGACTTCACCAGCAAGGAAAGCATCGATTGGTTCGGCACGGCTCGCGGGCGGCTCGGCTTCGCCTTCGGCAACGCACTTGTCTACGGCACCGGCGGCTTCGCTTACGGCAACGTCAATCAACACGCCATTAATGGCGGCGATGTCTTCGTCAGCAATACCACGCAGACGGGTTACGTCGCAGGCGGCGGCATCGAGTACAAATTCACGCCGGCATGGTCTCTCAAGGCCGAGTATCAGTATATCGATCTCGGCAGCCAGAAACTCACCGACACTCTCGGCAACGCCACGAATCCGCTCGACACCAACTTCCAAACCGCCCGCGTCGGTCTGAACTATCGCTTCGGCGGCGGCGGATATGAGCCTCTGAAGTAGACCGCTCCCACATCGGTCTACGGGGCGGCGCCAGCGGGCGCCGTTTCCTTGTTATGATGGGTATAGGTTGGTGGACACAGCGATTGAACCTGTGACCCCCACGATGTCAACGTAGAGCTAAAGAGCCGCCAGAGCAGGAGTTCAGCTCATTATGCGGCGCGCTATTTCAGGTCTCTCACACACCGGCACATGTCTTAATGCCTAGATGTCTAAAAAACAAATCATAAGAACTCTGAAGTAAAATCAACTTGCGGTCGAATTCGCGTGGCTGGCAATATCATAAATATTCATAAGAATGCTAAATCTCCATGTATTAAGACCATAATATTTCGCTCTTTCCTCGTCCTTTTTCCTATCTTTTCCTAACTTTTCATCGCCCGATTCCACTTCTGCTGCAGTCTTATCAATCGACTCTGCTTTTGTGTTAATTAGGGTTCTTACTTTGGATGGAAGAGTGTCGAAAATTTTGCTAGCAAGCTCAATCTTTTTTTTCAGTAAATCGGTAATAAGCTGCTGTATTTCAGGCGAGTAACCTGAATCGAAAATTTCGTATGACTTGCTTCCTATTTCGGGTCGTTTGGCAACCTGCCTTTCTAGAGCGTTAAGCTCCCTCGCAAGCTTCTTATTATTTGTGAGGATGCAAGCAATTTGCGCGCCAGCATCGGGGGGCAACAGGCTGGCACTATCAGGGTAGGAGCGCTTGAATTCCTCCAGGAAAGCGCTCGCAAAGCGGTTTCTATAACGCTGTCCAGCGAAATTATTCCACCCGATCCAGGCAAGGACCAGTGAAATCAAGGCAACAAATCCATAGATCATTTCGACCTCATCACCCCCTAAACCTTCATCGACCCTATTAACGATCTCCTCCTTGGAGACTTTAGGCGAATCGGAAAGAAAATTGCGCAGAACTATATGCCCACCACATTCAGCCTAACGCGTGGCCATTAGACGCATGAACCTTGCGTAAGTTCGGGCAATTCTAACTCTTCAGCGGACACTTGCCTGCACGCCCTGTCGCTACCAAGGACGCAGCACCCAAGCTTGTCGAACCGGGGGTGGACAAACTCAACGTTTCATTCGCAGGCATTGGGGGGATTTCGGCTAACCCGTTGATTTAATGGTGGACACGACAGGGATCGAACCTGTGACCCTTCGCGTGTGAAGCGAATGCTCTACCGCTGAGCTACGTGTCCAGAGTTACGCATATCTAAGAGGTTGGCCGCCGGACTGTCAACATAATCGGCTCACCTCACCGGCTGCCTTCCCAGGCCATGAACAAGGTCAGGCGACAGCCTCGTACCGCGGCGCGAAAACAGCGCGGGCATCAAGCGCGCGCTCCAGTTCAGCGAAACTGTGGACGATCGTCTTCGCCCCAGCCTGCCGCAGTTCTGCCTTGGTGTGATAACCCCAGGTAACCCCGATGCTGGCGACGTTCGCGGATGCAGCCATGAGGATGTCGTAAGACGTATCCCCGATCATGACGGCCGTGGCAGGCGAGGTTCCCGTCTCATCCATCGCCTGGAGAAGCATCGCGGGATGTGGCTTCGAGGGCGCGTCGTCGGCGGTTTGGACCGTGGCGAAAATGCCGTCCAAGCCGTGCTGCTCGATGATGCGCGCAACACCGCGCCTTGATTTTCCGGTGGCTAGGCCCAGGATGACATCCTCACGCTCAGCGAGGGAGCGCAAAAGCGAAGGGGCGCCCGGGAACATCGGCTCACGCATGGCCGCGTTCAGGCGCAAGGCCGTGCTTTGCTCGCGGAAGGCGCGCACGATTTCATCTCTTCTCGCCTCGCGTTGATCCGGGGCGAGGGCAGCGACCGCCTCGTCCAGCGAGAGGCCCACGATACGCAAAATACTGCTACGCTCCGGCGCAGCAAGACCGATGCTCTGGAAAGCAAACCGCATCGCTTCTGTAATAATATGCTGGCTGTCGGCAAGTGTACCGTCACAATCGAAAACGATAAGAAATGGTGTCGAGGCCATTTTTCCCCCAATAAACAGCTTCCGTTCAGCGCCCAGACATCCCATCCACGCCCTTACTATGCCCCATATAAACGATTACGGGACTACTCCAGATGACTATCACACGATAGTGGACGAGAATTTAATCGCCGTACTGCTGCGCATCAAAGCCCAGCAGTTCAAACGTCTTCGCCATGTGAGGCGACAGAGGCGCTGTAACGTCGATTTCCCCCAAATTGGCGTCTTTCAAGGTGAGACGCCTCGCATGAAGATGGAGCTTGTGCTCGATGCCGTCCATTGGCAAATCGGATACACTCCCATATTTTTGATCGCCGAGGATCGGCGTCCCTAGCACGTCCATGTGAGCGCGCAGCTGATGCTGCCGCCCTGTCACCGGCTTTAGCGACAGCCACGCGACTTTGCCGGACCGGTCGATCACCGAATAATAGGTGGTGGCGTGTTGAGCCAGGTCTTGCTCACCGGGCTTCGCTTTGCGCACGCGGTCGCCTTCGGGGCCGGCGGCCTTCACGAGCGCGGCTTCAACCTTGCCTTGCGGCGGCTTCGGTATGCCCTGGGTCACGGCCCAGTAAATCTTCTGGACCGAGCGGGTCTGAAAGAGCCTGCCGAGGCGGGCCGCGGTCTGGCGGTCCTTGGCGACCACCAGGATGCCGCTGGTGTCCCGGTCGAGGCGGTGCACGAGACGCGGGCGCTCCCCGCCGAAGCGGTCCGCCATCCCCGCAAGCAAGCCATCGATGTGGCGCGTGGTCTTCGTGCCCCCCTGCACCGCAATCCCGAAAGGCTTGTTCAGGATCACGATGTCATCGTTCTCGAAGACGATCATGCGCTCGATGAAGTCGCGGTCGGCTTTCGACAGGCCCGGCGGAGGCCTCAGGGAGGGCGCAGGCTCCGCCTGGGGCGCCGCATAATGCACCGGAACACGGATTTCCTGCCCGGCGCAAAGCCGGGCCTCAGCCTTCACGCGGCCGCCATCCACACGCACCTGCCCCGTCCGCACGAGTTTTTGAACAAGCGCATGGGGCAGCGACGGATAATATTTCTTAAGCCAGCGGTCGAGACGGAGGCCGTCGTCGTCCGCCCGGACAGAGCGTTTCTCAATGGTCATGCCGCACCTTTCGCCAGCGCAGGCACAAAGTAAAGAGGGACACTCTCGAAAAAGCGCTTGCATCCTCGCCGAAATGCGCGTCCGTCAAGCCGGTTCGTAAGGGGAGGCTTAGCCTTAAGTCGTATAGGGACGGCCACCGCATTGATAGGCCGATCGAATTTAGAAAATTCGAATAGTTGCTTTAGGTGGCACCTGCAACCTGGACATATTTTTGGCTTATTTTTGTCATCGTTTTGCCATAATATAGAGGTGCCATGGAGTGCTAAACAGAAGTAGGAGGCCGTTGAAATGAGCCTTTTTGCGCATATTGAGGAACTGACGGAAAAGCACCAAAGCCTACAACGCCAAATCGAAGAAGAGATGAACCATCCCCTCGTCGATACCCTGAAACTCTCCGAACTCAAGCGCAAAAAACTTCGTCTCAAAGAGAAGATTGAAAAGCTCAAAGGCGAGCGACAGGTGGCTTAAGCCACCCCCCTTCCCCCTTCCGAACAAAACTGACAGCGGCTCCGCCGGGCAAACCCGGTGTTAGAGAGTCTTTGCCCGGGGGCCGCTCAATCGGTCGCGTAGATGTCTCAATAAAACTATTGCGTTAAGGCGCAGACCTCTGCATCTCTTTTTGCATGAGCGATAAAAAGAACCGCACCCAGGTCAAGGCGCGCCTGCCTAAGGGTTTGCGCGACGTTGAAGCGCAAGAAGTTCGTGCTCAGCAGCTGATGCTGAGCAAAATCAGCAGCGTTTACGAGCGGTACGGATTCGAACCGCTCGATACGCCTGCATTTGAATATACGGACGCACTCGGCAAGTTTTTGCCCGACACGGACCGGCCGAACGAAGGTGTATTTTCGTTTCAGGACGAAGACGAGCAATGGGTTTCGCTGCGCTACGACTTGACAGCGCCGCTAGCTCGCTATGTGTCGCAGAACTTCGATGCGCTGCCGAAGCCTTTCCGGCGCTATCAATCAGGCTACGTCTACCGCAACGAAAAGCCGGGGCCGGGCCGCTTCCGCCAATTCATGCAATTCGATGCCGATACGGTGGGAACGGCGAACCCGGCCGCCGATGCGGAAATGTGCATGCTCGCCGCCGATACGCTGGAAGCCCTCGGCATCCCTCGCGGTGGTTATGGCATCAAGGTTTCGAGCCGGACCTTGCTCGATGCTCTCCTGGACAGCACAGGCATTACAGACGCCCGGAAGCGCCTCGTCGTGCTCCGGGCTGTGGATAAGTTCGACAGGCTTGGCCTCCATGGCGTGGCGGAGTTGCTCGGCAAAGGCCGCAAGGACGAGAGCGGCGACTTCACGCAGGGAGCGGAGCTGCCTTCGGGGCAGGCGAATGCCGTCCTGTCTCTTCTCTCGGGCGAAGCCGTTCCCGCGGACGCTACTGTGGAAGCGATCATCGGGCTCGTGCGCCAGGCTGGCTATGGCGAGGATCGCATTCGCTTCGACGCAACGGTCGTCCGGGGGCTGGAATATTACACGGGCCCGGTCCTGGAAGCAGACCTGACCTTCCCGGCCACCGATGAAAGCGGACAAGCGGTGCGGTTCGGCTCGGTTGGCGGCGGCGGACGCTACGACGGTCTCGTCTCGCGCTTCAGGTCGCAACCCGTGCCCGCGACAGGGTTCTCGATCGGCGTCTCCCGCCTTTACGCGGCGCTGACTCACCTCGGCAAGCTGAAGGGCAACGCCGCTTCGCAAGCGCCTGTCGTGGTGCTTGTCATGGATAAGGCCCGCATTGGCGATTATCAGAAAATGGCGCGTGAGTTGCGCGAGGCCGGCATCCGCGCCGAGATGTATGTCGGCGATGCCGGCATGAAGGCCCAGATGAAGTATGCCGACAAGCGCGGCAGCCCTTGTGTTATCATTCAGGGCGAGGACGAGCGCGCGCGGGGCGAGGTTACAATCAAGGATCTCCTGGAAGGGGCGCGTCTCTCCGGCGAGATTGCCGAACGCGAGGAGTGGCGCAATGCGCGCCCGGCCCAATTCGCGGCCCCGGCAAGCGAGATGGTCGAGGCCGTGACGCGGCTTCTCAAGGAGCAGCAAAAAGCGTGACGGCCGAAGGCGCAAAGGAGTATGAGGCCCTGGAGGCGCAGGCTGCGAGCCTTATAACCCTCTTTACCTCCAGGGGTTATGAGCACGTAGCGCCATCGTTCATTCAGCCCGCAAGCCTCTTTCTCGATCGCATCGGCGAAACGCTGCGCGGGCGAACCTATGTTTTTACCGACCCGAACGGCGAAGAGTTGTGCCTGCGCCCCGATCTGACGATCCCCGTCTGCCGGGTGTTCCTGGAGCGGGGCGCGCCTGAGGGCATCGCGAAATTCTGTTACAACGGCCCCGCTTTCCGCGTTCAGGAGAAGCCCGACCCGCTGAGCCAGCGTGAGTTCCGTCAGGCTGGCATCGAGTTCTTCGGCGCGAGCGGCCATGAAGCCGATCTTGAAGTGCTCGCGCTGACGATCCAAGCCGTTCGCGAAGGCGGTGTGAGATCGTTCACGGCGAAAGTGGGTCATCTTGGCCTGTTCAAGGCGCTGCTTGACGGGTTGAATGTGCCGCCTCGCTGGCGGGAGAGATTGGGGCGCGCTTTCTGGCGGCAGGCCGCGTTCGCCCGTGAACTGGCGACGCTTTCTCGCACCAAAGGCAACGGGCCGGCGTTACCCTCCGGCGCGCTGACCGAAGACGGCTTGCTCGATCATCTGGATGCAAGCGGCATCCCGTTCGTCGGTCTTCGGCGCCCGGCGGAGATTGTCCAGCGCTTGCAGGATAAGGCCGCCGACGCCAAAGAACCGCCGCTCGCTCGGGAAATGGTCCGGCTTATCGAAAACTACCTTCAGACGCGGGGCGATGTCGCCACCGCGCTCAGAGCCGTGGAAGCGCTGGCGCGCCAATCAAACATCGACCTCGGGGATGCCCTCGAGGACGCGCGGGCACTCTTCTACGGGCTGAAAGCTCTCGCAGGTTCGGCGTCCATCCTGTTCGAAGCCGATTTCGGGCGTCACTTCGAGTATTATACCGGCATGGTCTTCCAGATCGAGATCGACGGCGCAGGCGTCGCGGGCCAGATCGCAGGCGGCGGCCGCTATGACGGGCTGATCCACGCCCTTTCCCACGGCACGCATAACGTTCCGGCCGTTGGCGCCGCCCTGCATACCGAGCGCCTTCTCGCGGCAGCTCCATAAAGGTGACACATGGATCGACTGATCGTCGGTGTGCCTTCTAAAGGCCGCCTCATGGAAGACACGCTCGACATCTTCAGAGCCGCCGGCTTCGCCATTGAGAAGACGGGCGACGCGCGCGGCTATCGCGGCGCCATGGATGGCGCGCCGGGGGTTGCGGTCGAGTTTTTGTCGGCCAGCGAGATCGCGCGGCATCTCCAATCGGGGCGCATTCACTTGGGCGTCACGGGTGAAGACCTCATCCGCGAGCAGATTCCCGACGCCGAGGAGCGTGTGTCCTGTCTCCTGAAGCTAGGTTTCGGCCATGCCGACGTCATCGTCGCCATTCCCGATTGCTGGCTCGATGTGGAGACCATGGCCGATCTCGAGGAGGCGGGCGCCCTTTTCGCCACCGAGCACGGCAGGCGCATGCGGATCGCGACGAAATATCCGAACCTGACGCGCCGATATTTTGCGGCGCACGGCGTCGTTCACTACCGCACCGTTGAAAGCCTCGGAGCGACCGAAGGCGCACCGGCAGCCGGCATGGCGGAAGCCATCGTGGACATCACCTCGACAGGCGCGACATTGAAGGCAAACGGCCTTCGAATCTTGAGCGACGAAATCATCCTAAGATCGGAAGCGAATTTGGTCGCCTCGAACACGGCCATCCGCGGTGCCAAGACCGCAATCCTTTGCGCGACCATCACCGAGCAGCTGAGCTCCGCTTTGCGTGCGCCGCCCGGTTGAGGGATCGCCCCTCGCACAGCCCGGCCTCCAGCGGCTTTTTGTATACACCGTGCGGCGGGAAGAAATTCTGTCCAATTTTTTCCTGTCACTGTCTGCGTCTCCTGCCACCATTGATGTATTTTACATAAATGCGCTTTATCGAGGCGTTAACGCCGACGCGGTCAGGCGACGAAGCAAAAATCCCCGTATTTGAAGGGAAATTCTGGTGCGGCTCCCCCCGGGGCTGAGCCCCGAACGGCGGCTTTCTGGGGGCGGGGCGGAGGCTGTGTGTGGTTAAGACGCAAGTTCAAAATATATTTAACGGACATTTGCGAGTCCACTTAATGGGAAAATTCCCGCATTTAGTTCTATTTAATGGGATGTCACAGGCGGGAGAAAGCCGTTTGTTTTCAATGTCATGCCGGAATTACTTCCCGCCCGGAATGTGTCGCGGAGGGAAGTAATTGAGGCCGGAATTAATTGCTTGTTCAGCATGACAGTGACCGGACATAATTCCGGCGCGCTCCCGTTAACCGAGATTCGGTAAATACGCGCCGGGCGTGGAGAATGCCGCCGATCCGTTTACCCGAAGAGGCAGATTTTGCGCCGCCGTTCATCGTCATGGGCGGACTTGTCCCTCGGTTCGCAGTCCGACCATCCGCCAAAATATGAGGACGCCGATTGTTTCGCCGGAGGCTGCAGCCTAATGCGCGCTGCAGCAGGATCCTCGAACTCAACCCGAGCGGGACTGCCCCCTCGGGTCGCAGCGTGACGATGACCTCCGGCGCCTGGAGCTCGTCCCACAAGTCCGCAAAGGCGAACATCGCGGGAAAAGCTCAGGATGTGTCCCTCAGTTCAGCGCAATCCCGGGCTGCGGCGTCAGAACGCCGGAGAAACTCGCGCTGCAAGCAGTGTTACTATTAGAGATAGAGAAGGTGATGGTTACCGGAGCGCCTGCCTTGACCGGGAAGGGCGAAACCGTGATCTGGGGGTCGGTGACGTTGGTGCCTTGGCCCCACCCGCCTTGGGGACCGATGGAGACTGTGTTAACTTTCGGTGCTCCGTGCAGCGTGCCTCCTGACGCGGGCACGACCTGGAGGGCGTTGAATTTCCCGAGGTTGGCGACGAATTGATCTTGGGTCTTACTGTTGCCATTTTGCCCCATGGGTGCGTACGTCGCCTGAGCCATATCGCCGGTAACAACCCCCCAGACGGCGCACCCCGCAGTGGCTTTCGTTGCGAAGAGATCGCCCTGCCATACGGTCTGGCCGTACGCGCAGGAAGCGGCATTGATGGCGGCTGTAGCAAAAGCGATGGCGGAAGCGTTGAGTGTCTTCTTCATGATTTCTCGAATTGGTTGAAAGCTTCTATAGAGAAATGGCTTGTGGCCGGCAGCGCGCTTAGTTCGTCGACTGCGGCATTGGTTGCGAAGTCAAAACGCCTTGTATTTGAAAGTCGCACCCCGTGACGCCTGCAAAATTGGACCTCGTGAACGCAATCGTCACCGTCGGAGTGCCGGTCGTGATTTTCGCGGGAGAAACCGTGAACTTAGCCGCCTGGGCCGTCTGGTAAACTTTGGTGTTTGCGGTGGTGTTCCTGAAGATGACGACCCCGTTAAGGGCCGTCGACGTATTGAGCGTCGTGCCTGGGAGTGACTGCCAATGAGTCGCCGTCCCACGCGGAAAAAAAAGGTTGATCATGTCGAAATTCGTCTGAGCGCTGCCTTGCAACCCTCCCGGAGCGTAAGCTGCTTGAACAACGTCGCCGACAGTGATTCCCGCGCCGGCGCATTGGGCTGAGGCCGACGTGACGGCCATGTCGCCCTTCCATACGGGTATAGGGGGCGGATTAGAGGCTGCGTTGGCGGCGGTCGCAGCAAAGACAATGGCGGCGGCAGTGAGTGCGTATTTCATGTTTCTCCCAAATATCTATTAAAAACTGTCGGTCCAACCGATCCTGTCGAATCACATAGCTGGATAGATAGGCGCGTAGAGCAATCGTGAATACAAGTAAAGCCAAACGTTAACTCGGATACAGCAATCCTGGGCGAATCCGTTCACGATTCTTGAGGACCGGCGTGTAGTCACGCACGAAAGCAGGCGCGTTCCTGCGCGTTGCGGACTTATAGAGCGGAAGGTTTGCGGATAACTTTCAATGTTCCCCGGCAGGGGATTTTTCCGAGCCGGAACTTATAATAACGGCTAACCAGTGGGCCACCTCGCAGCCAGCGGCTCCGCCCCGTCGCGGATGTTCTCGAGACCCGGCGCACTCCGCAATCGGCCCTGCTTCGTGCATCCGCTGGTCAGGACGGGACTGTTTGCAGGCTCAAGAAGGCGGCAAGCCGAACAACCCCAAATCGACCGCGAACCCCATGGCGAGATAACCAAGGCGATTGGGGTGAAGCTTGTCCCCCGGTCCGCCCGTCGTGTTATCGGGCACGAAATCCGGCCGCATTTCCCCCGTATCTTCACTGACGGTGGCCCTGTCGAAATCAATCACGCCGTCAAACACGCCCTCGCTTCGGATGAAGGTGTTCAGCGCCTGACGCTTCATGTCCTGCTCGGCAAAGCCGTGCGCGGGACCGGGGTTTCCGAGCGCAGAGGTCAGGGTGGCACCGATAACGCGGACACCCGGAATTCGCCGGCGCAGTTCCGCGACCCCCTCCTGCAAGGCAGACTTGATCGAGTCAACGCTGGCATTGCCGTTCTTGCTGAAGTCGTTGATGCCCTCGAACCAGATCACGGCAGAGACGCCGGAGAGGCTGGCGATATCGCGTTCAAGGCGCTGAAATCGCCGCCGGGCCGCCGGGATAGGGCTTTTGTGCGCTGTAATCAGCGGGACCCGCGATCAGGTTGCCGCCGATGCCTGCATTGACCACCGAGAACCTGTCGCCGAATTTCGCGTGGAGCCGGCGGGAAAGCACGTCCGGCCAGCGGTCGTCACCGTTAAATGTCGAGCCGGTGCCATCGGTTATCGAGTTGCCCAGCGTCACGATGAGCTGCGTATCGCCGGCAACCTTCATGTCCACGGCATCGAGAAAATACCATGACGTGGTGCCATAGGGGAACGCAGCCTCATCCTCGTTCCCGCCGAGCGATCCCGCACCGGGCTCCGTGACATAGGAGGGCGTGAGCCCCTTTGCGTGCCACGTCATGGGGCCGCTCTCGCCCGCCACATGGAAGCTGACGGCGAGCTTTCTCGACTGGAGATAGGCCTTTGGAAGAGCGCCGGCAAAGGGCAGCGCGATTGCATCGCTCCAAACGCTTTCCCGAGGTTGGACTGTCACGCTCTTGGCTCCGGCGAATGTCACGGGCCGGTTCGTCCCGGGGACAACCGCCGAGCTGTCGAGTTGCAGGCCCGCGAAGACGCCATCGAAGGTAACCGGCCTGGTTCCAAAGGCGTTGGAGAGCCGGATACGGGCTTCGCGCCCCCAGACATCCGGCCCCACGATGAGCCGGAAGCTTTGATCCCTTGCACCCGCTTCGGGTATGGGGAAGGGGCGGCGCAAGTCGGGCTGCACCAACGCATTGCCGCTCGGATAAGGCCCTTGCGCGGAGGCGGCCCAACTCGTAACCCACTTTTCCGGCCCCTCCGACAGCGCCGGGTAAGACAGCGCCATCAGGAAAAGAACAAGGGACGCGATGGCTGCGGCGCGCATGGCCTCTCCGAATGTTTATTTAAGCAGCGTCCGAGGGGGCGGAGGGAAAGCCTTTCGCCTTCAGCGCCGTCGTGATTTCCGCCAGGATCGCCGGATCGTCGATCGTCGCGGGCATCTTGTATTGCTCACCGTCGGCTATCTTGCGCATCGTTCCGCGCAGAATTTTTCCTGAGCGGGTTTTCGGCAGCCGATTTACCGTCAGCACGGTCTTGAACGCGGCCACCGGGCCGATTTGATCGCGCACGAGTGCGACAATCTCCTTCTCGATGACGCTGATATCGCGCTCGACGCCCGCCTTGAGGAGCACAAAGCCTGCCGGCACCTGCCCTTTCAGGCCGTCGTGGATGCCGATCACGGCGCATTCGGCGACATCGGGATGGTTGGCCACAACCTCCTCCATCGCACCCGTTGAAAGCCTGTGCCCAGCCACGTTGATGATGTCGTCCGTTCGCGCCATCACGAAGACATAGCCATCTTCGTCGACATAACCGGCGTCCGCGGTCTTGTAGTAGCCCGGAAATTCGGTCAGGTAGCTTTCAACGAAGCCCTTGTCGTTATTCCAGAGCGTCGGCAGGCATCCGGGCGGCATCGGCAACTTGATCGACAGCGCGCCTGTCTGGCCCGGCTTGACTTCCTCATTGCTCTCGTTCAGGACGCGAAGATCATACCCCGGCATTGGGAAGGTCGGCGATCCGTACTTGATGGGAACGTGGCCAAGACCGACGCAATTGCCCGCGATGGCCCAGGCCGTTTCGGTCTGCCACCAGTGGTCGATGACGGGAACCTTCAGCAGGTCTTCGGCCCAGTGCACCGTGTTGGGATCGGCGCGCTCGCCGGCCAGGAACAGCGTCTTGAAATTGGAAAGGTCGTAGTTGGCGAGCAGCGTGCCGTTCGGATCTTCCTTCTTGACGGCGCGGAACGCGGTCGGGGCCGTGAACATTGCCTTGACCTTGTACTCGCTGATCACGCGCCAGAAAGCTCCGGCATCCGGCGTGCCCACGGGCTTGCCTTCATAAAGGATCAATGTCGCGCCATGAAGGAGCGGCGCGTAAACGATATAAGAGTGGCCGACCACCCAGCCCACGTCGGAGGCGACCCAGAACACGTCGCCGGGGTCGATGTCGTAATGGGCCTTCATCGTCCATTTCAGGGCGACCATATGGCCGCCCGTGTCGCGCATCACACCCTTCGGGCGGCCGGTCGTGCCCGAGGTGTAGAGAATATAAAGCGGGTCGGTGGACGCCATCGGCTCGCAAGGCGCGCTCAGCCCGCGGCTTTTCGCAGCTTCCATAAGAGAGGCATAGTCGTAGTCGCGGCCTTCGATGAGAGGCGCGGTCTCCTGCGGACGCTGCACGATGATGCAATAGTCAGGCTTCGCCGAGGATAGCTCGATGGCCTGATCGAGCAGCGGCTTGTATTTCACGACCCTGTTGGGCTCGATGCCGCAAGACGCGGAAATAATAACCTTGGGCTGTGTATCTTCGATGCGCACGGCCAACTCGTTCGCCGCGAAACCGCCAAAGACGACGGAATGGATGGCTCCGATACGAGCGCAGGCCAGCATCCCGATCAGTGCCTCGGGAATCATTGGCATGTACAGGATGACGCGGTCGCCCTTCTCAACGCCCGCTTCGAGGAGAACGCCGGCCAGGGTTTTGACCTCTTCGAGAAGCTCCGCGTAGCTGTAAATGCGCTTCTGTCCGGTGACGGGACTATCGTAAATCATGGCAGCCTGAGCGCCCCGGCCGCCTTCGACATGGCGGTCGAGACAGTTGTAGGCTGTATTGGTGACGCCGCCCGTGAACCAGCGCCCGTAAACGCCCTGGCTCGGATCGAAGATCTTTTTCGGCTGCTCGATCCAATCGATCTCGCGCGCAGCTTCGGCCCAGAAACCTTCGGGGTCGCGCTTCCAGCGCTCATACACTTCGAAATACCGACTTCCCACCTGCGAATTCGCGCTCATTTTTTGATCCTCCCAATGTCGCATAGTGTGCAAAACGGGACGGATTTCGCAAGATGCTAATTGAAGCGCCGTAGCTTGAGCGTCGTTTATTATTGAAGCGCAAAAAAATGGCCGGGCAAGCCGGCCACGAAAAACATGGAGACTGCTCACTTCTAAAGGCCGCTTGCAGCCCGATTGCGTTCCTGAACATCGGCGTTACGATCCGCGCGGTCGTGGTTCAGGTCCCGCTGATCGTGCTGGATGTCTTTCTTTTCGGCATTGACATCACGCTGTTCGGCCTGCCGGCGTTGATCCCATTTTTCGGCGCCCTTGACATTGCCGTGCTCGAGCGCGCGGTTTTCCCTCGTCTGATCGTAATTCCGCTCGGCGCGGTCCTGGGCCAGCTTGCTCTTGTCTTGATGAAGGTCGCGCTTATCGGAGCGGATGTCTCGGTTGTCGTGGTGAATACCCTTGTTCAGGCGGTGAACTTTGTTCACCTTCTGCTGCTCCGTTTCCGCCGATGCCTTGCCGACGAAGCCGGCGCTGACGGTGAGGGCTGCTGCAATCGCGATCGCCAGGGCTGAACTTTTCATGTCACTTTCCTTCATGTGTCCCGTAATGGTTTCACGAATGTAGCGAACTGTTTCTGAATGCAGCCCCAACCCATTCTTCATATTCCATTCATCTATTACTTGCGAGTACGTGCTTTCTGGTGCAATCTCTGGATGATATATCGACAACTCCACAACAACCTCTGTCGAAAGTCCCAGATTTGGCATAATTGCGGCAAAAATAGACTTTAACGGCGCCGAATATGGCTTAATTCTGGATGATTGTATCCTTGTGTGCCAGCGGCACTGTTCCGACACGCTTATACGCCATCCGTCATAAACCTGTTGGCACAGTCGGGCATGCTTCCACCCGCGACCCGGCTTTTTGACCACGCCACACCTTGCGAAGGATCCGGAACCGTCCGAATTGCGGTATAAGAGCAGCATCGGACAACACATTGAACGGAAGGAATGAGGATGCCTCCAGTCGAAACGCCCTTCATGATCACAGTGTGCGGGCTGGAGGAACTGGCTGGACATGCCGACCGTCAGGTGAGCCATGTCCTTTCCATCCTGGACCCGGAACAAGCCGAGCCCGAGGCCTTCGGAGCGTACGGAGAACACGCGCGGCTGGAGCTTAAATTTCACGACATCATCGAGGAAACGCCGGGGTTCCTGGCCCCCCAGCCCGATGACGTCGCTAAAATGCTCGAATTCGGCCAGGACATTTTGCATGACCCCGAAAGCCTGAGGCACCTTCTCGTTCATTGCCACATGGGGATTTCGCGATCCACCGCCGCCATGGCGCTGCTGCTGGCGCAGGCAATGCCCGACGCCCCGGCCAGTGACGTGATGGCCCACATCCTGCGCATCCGCGACAAGGCATGGCCGAACCTTCGCATCCTCATGTTCGGTGAAGAGCAACTCGGCCGGAAGGGCGAGCTGTCTAACGCCGCCGGAGCTGTCTATCGTCTCCAGCTTGAACGGCGGCCGGAGATCAAGGCCTTCTTCGTCGGTGCAGGGCGAGGCCGCGAAATCGATATGGCGCTGAGCGGGGCGTCATAGCCGCATCGGCCGCGAGCAGACCGCTCGCGATGCTCAGCCTCGGCAAACGGGATGCGCCGCCTTCCATTATGGCGGAAAGCCTTTCCCCCCGCTCGATTGCGAACTCCTGGAATGCCGGCTGTGGAAGCGGCGCGGCTCAATCTGGACGACAGGCAGGTTGAGCGGCTACAGATCGAGCACGCACTAAGCTCGCATGAAGTGTCCAAGACATTCGCCGATGGCTATTGGCCCAGTCCGTAAATTTGCGCCGTCCCCCCCTGTCTGCGCAGGAGCGTTTTGTGGGAGCAGGCCACCCTGGCCCGATCCGCGGCCCCGACCCGGGTTCTTTCGAGTATAAACCTACACCCCGGCGCGTCCGCTGCCACAAGCTAGAACTTCTTAAAATTCGATGAATCACCAGCCTTTCTGGTGGTAACCATGTAGATAAACCATTGTTGAAACGAATCCTAAAAGCTAAAGCGCCGCCCTTCCACTTGTCTTTTGGGTGGCTTATAGTTGAGGTACACACCCAGCAAAGGAGTCGGGATCTGTGGAGCGTCAAGAGAAGCTAGAGAAGAAACTTGAGCGTGAAATTCAGACATTGGCGGCGGACTTAGAGAGAACCCTCGATCCCGGCATCATGAAGTTTGTAAAGTCGTCCGTCATGACCAGGGGAACCACGATTGAGCGCATCATGTCCGTGAAGTCCGCGCGCTATCACTTCACGGCAATGATCGAGAACGATCCGGCTCACCATTTTCGCCGCCTCCTCATCGACGAGGCATTGCGGAACGACCTCAACGACCGCGCGCCCAATATGGCTTTTGAGATTTTTCGCGTCCAATTCAAAGCCTTGAAGCTGTGGCAACGCCTCATCGGCGAGGTATGGAAGAAGGCCACGGAAGAAGAGAAGGACGCTCTTCGGTTCGCACAAGACCGCTCGCCGCCAATAGACGAAACCATGAGCCGGATGATCCGATTCGCCAAAGAGAGGCGAGCCGCCGAAAGAGACGCGCTCGGCGGCAAAGGGACCATGGTGCATAGGCGGTTTTTACAAGAGGGGCAACGCCGCGGCTTTCAACAGCGGATGGACCGCATCAAAGAAGCCTTCGAGTTGATGGCATCGTGGCGACACAAGCGTGCACAACCTCATTGGAGGCGCGCGCAATGAGAGGCAACCGCCGACTTTTTCATTCATGGACGAAATTGAGACCATACGGCCCGATAATTCCGGGCAACGGCAGCGCGGGAGCAAATGCCGCGGACTGAGAGACCGCCCGACGAATCGAAAGCCTTGGCAGCCCTGGCAGCGCGGGTTATGCAGAATAAAACCCGCGGCTCCGGAGCTTTCATGACCTTGCAGCGCATCCCGACCACCCCGATTGCCGGCATGAAGCCGGGCACCAGCGGCCTGCGCAAAAAGGTCACCGAGTTCGCGGAAGGACACTACCTGGCGAACTTCGTCCAGTCGGTGTTCAACGCCGTCCGGCCTCCCGAGGGCTTCGGCGGCGTGACCCTCGTGGTCGGCGGCGACGGCCGCTATTATAACGCGCAAGCGATCCAGACCGTCATCCGCATCGCCGCCGCAAATGGCGTCGGCCGTCTCCTTATCGGCGCCGACGGCATCCTCTCGACGCCCGCCGCCTCTTGCGTCATTCGCAAGCACAAGGCCTTCGGCGGCCTGATCCTCTCGGCCAGCCATAACCCCGGCGGCCCGGATGGCGACTTCGGCATCAAGTTCAATGCCGCGAACGGTGGCCCCGCGCCGGAGAAGATCACGGACGCAATCTACGCCGAGACGCTGAAAATCACCGAGATCCTGAGCCTTGACACGCCTGACGTGGACCTCGCTCGCATTGCAAGCCACCGCGTTGGCGATACCCAGGTTGAGATCATCGACTCCGTGGCCGATTACGTCGAGTTGATGCGCGAGATCTTCGATTTCCCCGCTCTGCGCGCGGCCTTCGCCTCTGGCCTGCGTCTCGCCTTCGATGCCATGCACGCCGTCACCGGCCCCTACGCGCATGCCATTTTCGAGCGCGAACTCGGCGCGGCTCCGGGCACAGTGCGCAACGGCACGCCCCTGCCCGACTTCGGCGGTCACCACCCGGACCCGAACCTCGTTCACGCCAAGGACCTGCTCGATCTGATGATGGGCCCCGATGCACCCGACCTCGGCGCGGCGTCGGATGGCGACGGGGACCGCAACCTCATCATCGGGCGCGGCATCTTCATCTCTCCGTCAGACTCCGTGGCAATGCTCGCGGCGAACGCTCATCTCGCGCCAGCCTACCGCGGCGGCCTCGCCGGCGTTGCGCGCTCCATGCCCACAAGCGGCGCGGTGGATCGCGTGGCCGCCAAGCTCGGCATCCCGTGCTTTGAGACGCCGACAGGCTGGAAGTTCTTCGGCAACCTGCTCGACGCCGGGCGCATTACGATATGCGGCGAGGAAAGCGCAGGCACCGGCAGCAACCACGTGCGTGAGAAGGATGGCGTCTGGGCCGTGCTCCTCTGGCTGAGCGTCGTGGTCGCGCGCAAAGAAAGCGTGCAGGACATCGCACGAGAACATTGGGCCACCTATGGGCGAAACTACTACACGCGCCACGATTACGAAGACCTGGACACGCCCACCGCACAAGCCCTGATGAAGGCCATTGGCGACAAGCTCCCGAGCCTCGCAGGCGGCCACCTCAATGGCCGCCTCGTCGCTAAGGCCGACGACTTCAGCTACACCGATCCCGTGGACGGGAGCGTTTCGAAAAACCAGGGCCTTCGCATCATCTTCGACGACGGCTCGCGCATCGTCTACCGGCTGTCGGGCACGGGCACGACGGGATCGACGCTGCGCGTCTACATCGAGCGCTACGAAGCCGACCCCGCGAAACTGGCGCAGGATACGCAGACGGCTCTCGCGGACCTGATCAAAACCGCGGGCGACCTCGCGGAACTCAGTCAGCGCACCGGCCGCGTCAAGCCGGATGTCATTACCTGATCCGCCTCGACGCTCTCGCAGCCCCATGTGAAGAACAAACCGGCGCACATCAAGACGCTTTTGCCCCTCAGAGACGCGGGGCAAGGGAAGTAGTTATATGCTTATATACGCATTTTTGCAAAACGAACCCAATTAACGACCGTTAACCGGTTGTGCATCCGTACGGTCTCATGTCGCTGCGCAAGTGCGCCTATTGGTGTGAGCCGGGCGGTGAGGAGCCGGCTGGTTTTTGGCACCTGCCCTTTGCCGGGTCACCAAGGGCGTCGTGCTTGACCAAGATCGGGCAGGCGTTGCCGTTATAATAACTCGACGGCGTTTCCTTGGCGGCATTGTCCATGACAACGCCTTTTACTGCGTCCCAGCATCTCTCGGCGACGGTGCGCGCCGCCTTCGCCTCCCGATAATCCGGCGGAAGCTGAAGGCCGACGATGATGTCGTATTGCAGTTCCTTGTCGCTGCATATTGCCTCCCCGCCGGGCGCATCGAGGCCGAGGGCATAATAAAGCGAAGAAACCTGACGGTTGAGGCCAACGCCTATAACATGCGCAGCGCCCTGCGCGAGTTCGGCGGTGATCGGCCCCGCATGGACGAACCGCTCAAGTTCGTCGCGGCATTCTCCGCCGTTCCAGCGCTCCCCGAAACAGAGCGAAAAGGCCTCGAGCCCGACCTTCGTGCGCAACGCAAGAAAGTCCTTCGAACGGCCAAGCGACGGGAATTTCGTATAATAACGGCTGATCATGGCCAGCCGTTCTTCCGCCGATCCCCCCGGCGCCGTCATGGGGCTGAGTTCGCCGATCGCGGCCTGTTCCACCAGCTGTTCCCAATGCGCATCGCGTTTGGTGGGGCTGACGTCGGTCAGATGATCGTGCAGTTCGCTCCAGCTTTGCGCGGCGGCAAGCGCATCGAGAGCGGCGATCGGGTTATCGTCGTAGGGGCGGCGCGGCTGGCTTTCCGCTTCGGCTGTCCCGACAATCCGCTGGGATTGCCCGGCAACCTGATGAAAAAAGAAATCGCTGGTCAACGCGGAATGATCCCACGGCACCTGCCGGCCACCCGTGGCCTTCAGGACATCCTTGCGAACCTCGATCATAAGCGCCGTCAGGTTGCGGCCCCTCTCCTGCACACGGCTGGAAAGCGCGGCGGTAAAAGGGGAATTGCGGCCGGCGCCGTCGAGCGCGACGTTACCGGGCTGCGTCGAATAGGCGATGAAGGTTCCGACGCCGGTCTGCACCTCGGCGAGGCCTTGCCCGACGCTCGCCGAGCGCGTGCCCATCGAGCGCGCGAGGTTGCGCGATAGCGGATTGTCCCGGCAAGCATCCAGGAACACGATGTTCGTCTTGCCTTCGCGGCCCACCTCCATCTGCTTCAGCACGAAGTCGAGGCTGATGGTCTCGAAATCGAGGTCCCGCTCGGAACTAAGGCCCGCGTCGACAGGGACGAGGTAATTATGTCCCGCAACTTGCAGGCCATGGCCCGCATAGAAGAGCACGGCCGCATCGGCATCTTCGAGGACCCTGGAGAAGGCCCGAATTTTGTCGTCGAAGCTGCGCCGGTCGAGGTCGAGGCCGAGGATCACCTCGAAGCCGAACTTCTTGAGCGCATTGGCCATGTCGGTCGCGTCGTTCACTGGGTTCGCGAGCGTCCCGGCCTGCGTATAGGCCGCATTACCGATCACGAGCGCAACGCGCTTGGCCGCGTCGGCCGGCAGCGCGAGCGCCACCTGGATCAAGACAGAAAAAACCAACAAGCCGAAACGCAACATTGCCGACCCCCTCTTGTGCGAGAGTTTGGCAAACAGATAATTTCGACAATTCCGTGATCGGCCTGAAGGCGTAATCCCCAGTTCCTGTGGAACAGCCCTTGGCATGCTCCAGGCGGCAAGCTATCCCAATGCGGACAAGCCGGGAGAACGCCATGACAGCCCAAGCCTTTCCGAAGCCGCGCAGGGACCTTACGCCCAACACCGCCGATTTCGAGCGGCTGCCCTATGTGAAGCCCACCGGCTTTCGCGAATACGATGCGCGCTGGCGGTTCCCGGAGGAGATCAACCTGATGGGGATGCAGACGATCGGCATGGCCATGGCGACGCTGATGCGGGAGCGCGGCGTGCCGGTGCGGATCGTGACGGGGCACGATTACCGCTCCTATTCGTCGAGCATCAAATATGCGTTGATGGCCGGCATGCTGGCGGGGGGCGCGGAGGTGCACGACATCGGGCTGGCGCTCTCGCCCACGGCCTATTTCGCGCAATTCGCGCTCGAGGTCGAAGGCGTGGCGATGGTCACGGCGAGCCACAACGACAATGGCTGGACGGGCATCAAGATGGGCATGGCGCGCCCGCTGACCTTCGGGCCGGAGGACATGAGCGCGTTGCGCGACCTCGTTCTCGAAGGCCGCTTCGCCGCGCATGAGGGCGGCTCCTATCACTTCCATGAGAGCATCGCCGAGCGCTATATCGCCGATCTCACGAACCGCGAGCCGTTCAAGCGCAAGCTCAAGGCGGTAGTGGCGTGCGGAAACGGTACGGCGGGCGCTTACGCCCCGCAGGTGCTGAAGAAGCTCGGCTGCGATGTGGTGCCGCTCAACGTCGACCTCGACTATACCTTTCCGAACCACAATCCGAACCCCGAGTTCCTCAAGATGCTGCACGCGCTGTCGGACGCCGTGCGGCACTCGGGCGCCGATGTCGGGCTTGCCTTCGACGGTGACGGCGACCGCTGCGGCGTCGTGGACAACGAGGGCAACGAGATTTTCGCCGACAAGGTCGGCGTGATGCTGGCGCGCGACATCTCGGCCAACAACGCGAACGCGAAATTCGTGGTGGATGTGAAATCGACCGGCCTTTTCACAACCGACCCTGTGCTGCAGAAAAACGGCGCCCGCACCGCCTACTGGAAGACGGGTCACTCCTACATCAAGCGCTACAGCCACGAAACGGGTGCGCTCGTTGGCTTCGAGAAGTCCGGCCACTACTTCTTCAATCCGCCGCTCGGCCGCGGCTATGACGACGGCCTCGTCTCGGCGATCGCCGTTTGCGACATGCTCTCGCACAACCCCTCGAAAAGCATGGCCGATCTTTATCGCGAACTGCCCAAAACCTGGCAGTCGCCCACCATGTCTCCGCATTGCGCCGACGAGAAGAAATATGGCGTGGTCGACCGCGTGATCGCGCATTTCAAGGGCATCGCCGATCGCGGCGAGAAGCTCGCGGGGCAACCGATCCGAGATGTCATCACCGTGAACGGCATCCGCATCATGCTGGAGGACGGAACGTGGGGGCTGGTGCGCGCCTCGTCCAACAGCCCGGAACTGGTCGTCGTGGTGGAAAGCCCCGCCTCGGAGGCGAACATGCGCGCCATCTTCGCCGAGCTTGACGGGCATCTCTCCACCTATCCGGAGATCGGCGAGTACAATCAGAAGATTTGATTTATGCGGTGACTGGGGTGGGGATGTCAGCGCAGGGAAGTTCGCCCATGCCGACAGAGGACGCAATCTGGAGCCCGCCCCGGAAAGAGCTGTGGGCGCGCATCGAGCAGCACAATTTCGAACCCGATCAGCCGCTGACCTTCACGGCTCGGCTGGCGCGCGATCGCGGGTGGACGCTCGCGGAAGCGCGGGCTGCGATCGGCGGCTACCGGCGTTTTTGCTTCCTCGCCGCCATATCGGCGTCGCCCATGACGCCGAGCGAGATTGTCGACGAGGTCTGGCACCAGCATCTCATCTACTCCCGCGACTATTGGGACGTGTGGTGCGGACAGGTCTTGCGAACGCCGCTGCACCACGACCCAACGCCCGGCGGCCTGGATGCGCAGCAGCGCTTTCGCGCGCAATACGCCGAGACACTGGCGCTGCATGAGCGCTTCTTCGGCCCGCCGCCCGTCGAGCTGTGGCCAGCCACGCACGAGCGCTTCGGCCCAAAGTCACAATACAGGGTTGTGGATCGCACGCGCTCTTTCGTGGCGCCAAGGCCCGATGTCATCTTGCGTCAATTATTCCGGGCTAGGCTGCCGCGATGAACCCGCTCGATTGGACTGCCGGCCCTTTTCTTGAACTCTACGTGGCCGTCGCCTTGGCGGCGTGGGCCTTCGCGAATTTCCTCCGCAGGCGGATCGGAACGAGCGTCGGCCATGTCCCCCCGCTTGCGCCGGTCGAGCTGGCCTATCTTGGGGGTGGCGAGCAGCGCGTCAGCGATGCCGTCATCGTCGGACTTCTGACTGCGAACGCAGCAACCCTCTCCCAGGATGGCCGCACAATTGATGTCGATAGTGCGAAGATTGGGAATGCGCCAGACATGGCGCCATTCGCAAGGCTCGGCCTTTCCGGCGCGATGAAACGACGAGACTTTCAGAGACGGTTGCGCCCCGTCATGAATGCGATCCGCGACAAGCTGGAACGGCTTGGCCTTCGCCCCGATTCCTCGCAGCTCATGGCGTACCGCCTCATGGTGCTTGCCGTTTTCGCCGTGCCGCTGCTGCTTGGCATCGCCAAGGTGCAGGTTGGCTTGGAAAGGCATAAGCCGGTTGGCGCCTTGACCAACCTCTTGATCATAACTGCCGTCATCGCGCTTCTTCATCTTATCGCGCCGCGGCTGACGCGCGCCGGGCGGGAAGCCCTCGCGGCGGAGAAGACGCGCAACGCGAGAGCGGCGCGAGCGCCTCTTGATAACGAGCTGATGCTGGCGGTGGCGCTGACAGGTCTGGTCGTCCTTTCCGGCACCCCTTATGACGCCCTGTACACCGCCGCGAAAGCGAGCGGTGAAGGAGGCGCGTGCGGCGGCGGAGGAGATGGCGGCGGCGGCGGGGGATGTGGAGGCTGCGGCGGGGGCGGCGACTAAGCGCGGCGCTTCAGTTTTGTATGCAGCATAACTCCGCATAGCGGCGTATAAAGCGCCGCCCAGGCTTGCATTTCCGGCGCAACGCGGTCCATAACGGCGCCTTGTTCACCAGGGCCTTCCAAAACCATGAAACAGCGCGTTTTCTCCGGCGTGCAGCCGACCGGCAATCTGCATCTCGGCAACTACCTCGGCGCGATCACGAAATTCGTGGCGCTGCAGGATCACTACGAGTGCGTCTATTGCGTCGTCGACATGCACGCGATCACGGTCAAGCAAGACCCGGCCGATTTGCGCCGCTCCACGCGCGAGGTCACGGCGGCTTTCATCGCGGCGGGCGTGAACCCTGAGAAGCACATCATTTTCAACCAGTCGCAGGTTTACGCGCACGCGGAGCTTGCCTGGATATTGAACTGCGTGGCGCGCATCGGCTGGCTGAACCGCATGACGCAATTCAAGGAGAAGGCGGGCAAGGACCGCGAGAACGCCAGCATCGGGCTCTTCGTTTATCCCGTGCTGATGGCGGCGGACATCCTCGCCTATCGCGCGACGCATGTACCGGTGGGCGACGACCAGAAGCAGCATCTCGAGCTTGCGCGCGACATCGCGCAGAAGTTCAACGTCGATTTCGCGGAGACGATTGCCGCCGAGGGATTCAACGACGGCTTCTTCCCGCAGCCGGAGCCGATCATCGCCGGCCCCGCGACGCGCGTCATGTCACTGCGCGACGGCACGAAAAAGATGTCGAAGTCCGATCCCTCGGACCTGTCCCGGATCAATGTCGCGGACGACGCCGAGACGATTGCCAGGAAGATCAGGAAGGCGAAGACCGATCCCGAGCCGCTGCCGAGCGACGAGAAGGGCTTCGAGGGCCGCCCCGAGGCGGAAAACCTCGCCGGGATTTACGCGGCGCTCGCGGGGCAAAGCATGGAGACGGTGCTGCGCGAATTCGGCGGTTCCCAGTTCTCCACGTTCAAGAACGCGCTCGCCGACCTGGCGGTCGAGAAGCTGGGGCCGATCGGCGCGGAGATGAAGCGCATTTCCGCCGATACCAGCTACATCGACGGTGTGTTGGCGGAGGGTGCGGCGCGCGCGCGGGTCATCGCGGACGAGACGCTTCGCCATGTCCGCAACATCGTCGGCTTCGTGCAAGCGCATCCCGCTGCAAAGCATGATAAGGTGGCCAGCCATCGATAGCAGCGCTCATTGAAAACCCATGCCGGACCGCAAGCCTCGCGATCTCTTTACCGAAGGTCACAAACGCAAGTTCCTTGTGATCGTTGACGAATCTCCCGAAGGCGAAACGGCTTTATACTACGCGGCCCGCCGCGCTCAGCGAACGGGCGGCGGCTTGGCGCTTCTCTTTGTGATCGAACCGCCGGAGATGTCGCATTGGCTTGGCGTCATGGACACGTTTCGTGACGAGCAATATCAAAAGGCCCGGGCCGTGTTTCGTCTTCGCGCGCGCAAGCTCAAGAATTGGGGCTTCGAGGATATCGTGCATGAGGAATTCATCCGCGAGGGGTCCAGGGCGGAGGAAATCGTAAGGCTCATCGAGGAGGACAGGGACTTCGGCATTCTGGTGCTCGGCGCCTCGACCGATTCCGAGGGGCCGGGGCCGCTCGTTTCCTCTCTCGCGGCCGGCGCGAAGGCAGGCACATTCCCCATTCCCGTCACCATCGTGCCCGGAAATCTATCAATCGAAGAGATCATGGGATTAGCCTGACTGCCGAGGTCGGATTTCCACTTGAAACCGTTGCCGAAGCCTGCCTTATTAGAGGGCAATGGCATGGGTGTAGAAGGAAATTAGCATGTTCATTCAGACCGAAGCGACCCCGAACCCGGCGACGCTGAAGTTCCTTCCGGGCAAAGTGGTCCTCGACGAGGGCACGCGGGAGTTTCGCGAGGCTTCGGAGGCGGAACCTGTCTCGCCGCTCGCTGCGCGGCTTTTCGCCGTGGATGGCGTGACGGGCGTGTTTCTCGGCTCGGATTTCATATCCGTCACCAAGGATCACCGCGAATGGCAGCAACTCAAGCCGGCGGTGCTCGGCGCCATCATGGAGCACTTCCTCTCCGGTGAGCCCGTGGTCACCGGCGGAAATGGGGCTGGCCACGCAGGCGAAGATTTCGATCCGAAGGACGCGGAGATCGTGGCCACGATCAAGGAGCTGATCGAGACGCGCGTGCGCCCGGCCGTCGCCAATGACGGCGGCGACATTATCTTCCACGGCTTCCGCTCCGGGATTGTCTACCTCAAAATGCACGGCGCATGCTCAGGCTGCCCGTCGTCGACGGCAACGCTTCGCTACGGGATCGAAAACCTGTTGAAGCACTTCATCCCGGAGGTCGAGGAGGTGCAGCCCGTCTAGCGATCGAGAGCGCGCCGGCCTATATCCGTCCCAAGATGAAACACTCGTTTGGGGGTATCCATGGCCGGGGCCATCGCTGCGGATTGCTTGAATCAAATCTTTCTCGAAGCCCGCACCCACAATAAGTGGCAGGATAAACCCGTTCCCGACGAGCTGCTTCGGCAGCTTGTCGACATCATGAAGATGGGGCCGACGAGCGCCAACCAATCCCCTGCGCGAATCCTGTTCGTGAAATCGGCGGAGGCCAAGGAAAGGCTCGCCCCGCATCTGTCGGAAGGAAACCGCGCCAAGACGATGAGCGCTCCGGTTTGCGCGATCATCGGCTACGACCTCAAATTCTATGAGCATCTTCCGAAACTCTTCCCGCATACCAATGCGAAGAGCTGGTTCGAGGGGAAGCCCGAGCAGCACATCGAGACTTCGGCTTTCCGCAACGGGACGCTGCAAGGTGCGTATTTTATCTTAGCGGCACGGGCGCTTGGGCTCGATACCGGCCCCATGTCGGGCTTCGACAATGCGGGCGTCGACCGCGAATTTTTCGCGGGCACGAGCGTGAAGTCCAACTTCCTGTGCAGCGTGGGTTACGGTGACCCTTCCGGACTTTTCTCGCGGTCGCCGCGTTTTACCTTCGAGGAAATGGCCAAGATCATTTAGGCTCCGCTCACCAATGCGGCTGATTGAGAAATACGCCCCCTCACCCCAACCCTCTCCCGCGAGGGGAGAGGGAGTTGCTCGCGCTTGCAACATCGTTCCTTCTCCTCTGGCGGGAGAAGGACGGGATGAGGGGCGCGATCAATTTTTCCGGTCCTAGCACTTTGAAAATCCTGGCAATCGAGACAAGCATGGGACGGACATCGATCGCGCTGGCGCGGCCCGGAGAGCCTGTGCTTGTGAAACGGATCGAGTCCGGCCGAGGACAGGCCGAGCAACTGATTCCACTTATCGGCTCCCTCATGGCGGAGGGGGCTGTTTCTTTCGAGACGTTGAACCGCGTCGCTGTCTGCATCGGCCCGGGCGGCTTTTCCGGCATTCGGACTGGCGTCGCTGCGGGGCGCGGCATCGGACTCGCTGCACGCCTTCCTGTCGTCGGCGCGACCAGCTTCAAGATCATGGCGGCGGCTTTTGAAAAGGCCGCCGAGGCGCCGGAAACCTATGGGCTCGCAGCTCCTGCCGGAATGAACGCGGTCTACTGCCAGATCGTGGCCCGCGGCGGCACGCCGGTGACCGATATCGTGGCCTTGCCTCAATCGGAGTGCGGGTCCTTCTTCGACGGAAAAGCGGAGGTGCTGGCCGGTCCAGCCGCCGCAGCTCTATTGGATGCAGGATTCGTCAGC
Source organism: uncultured Alphaproteobacteria bacterium (assembly GCA_963839435.1). GTDB lineage: Bacteria > Pseudomonadota > Alphaproteobacteria > Rhizobiales > Rhodomicrobiaceae > Rhodomicrobium. The sequence goes on along the minus strand of CAWIVD010000020.1, from coordinate 106,509 downwards.
CTCGCTGTCACGGCTCCCGATCTCCATCCCGATGCCGTCACTCTTTCCGAACTCGCACCAAGCCTTGATCCCGAACGCAATTCGCCCTCGCCCTATTACGTCCGCGAAGCGGATGCGACGCCGCAAACAAAACATGTCATCGCCCTTGAAACCGATTGAGAGCACTCCCGCCTCCATCCTGGAAGCGACTGCCGGCGATGCGCAAAGTCTCGCGGCCTTATACGCCGAAGCCTTGCCGCCCGGCTGGCCGGCGCATGAACTCGCCGCTTCCTGCGCCGATGCAAACCGGGCTGTATTGAAGGCTGCGAATGGCGCGCTTCTGCATGGTTTCGTTATTCTGCAATTCGCGGCCGACGAGGCAGAAATCCTAGCAATTGCAGTGGCAAAGAACCGGCGGAGGCGTGGGCTTGCGGCATCTTTGCTGCGGGGGGGCATAAGGGCTTGCCAGAGCCAATTCACCTCTTGCATTTATCTGGAAGTGGCAGAAAGTAATACCCCCGCGCGCAAGCTCTACGAGAAGTTCGGCTTCCTCGTAACCGGGCGACGCGAAAACTACTACCGCGTACCAAGTTCCGCGCCAGAAACAGCTCTCATCATGAGGCGAGACGCAAAACATCCCGCACCGGTTGACCTGGAGAAAAGCAACACTTAATGAAGTCATCAGAAAACAAGGTTCGATTCGGGCCAGGGATGGACGCTCTCGTATTTCATGGGAGAATGATGAAGCTTCTCCGAGGCTTGCGGGCTTCTGTGCTTCTTGCGGCCTTTATTGCGGTAACGCTGCCATTGATGCTGGTACAGTACGCATTCTTGAAACTTGGTCTTCGGCAGGCAAAAACTCTCCCGCACGGCTATCACAAGTTCGTGTGCCGCCTCCTCGGCATCCGGGTTCATGTCAGTGGTACGCTCGATCCCAATCGTCCTGTTCTTCTCGTCTCCAATCATGTTTCCTGGCTCGACATCACGGCTTTGAGCACGGTGGCTCCCTTAAGCTTCGTTGCCAAGTCGGAAGTGAGCGCCTGGCCTTTCGTCAGCTGGCTTGCGAAACTGCAGCGCAGCGTTTTCGTGGACAGGTCCCGGCGAACGCTTGTGAAAGACAAGGCAGCCGAAATTGCTGATCGCTTAGCCCAGGGCGATAATATCGTGCTGTTCGCGGAGGGAACCAGCAGCGACGGCAACCGCATTTTACCCTTCCGCAGCTCCTTGTTTTCGGCGGCTTCCGCGAAGGCGGCCAATGACAATGGCCCTGAAGCGGTCGTTCAAACGGTTGCGATCACGTATACCCATCTTCACGGCCTGCCGATTTTGCGGCATGAGCGGCCCATGGTCGCCTGGTACGGTGACATGGACATGCTCAGCCACGCATGGAACGTCCTGAAGAGCGGCCCTCTCGATGTCACAATCCGGCTTGGCGAGCCCGTGCGGCTTGCTTCACTGCGCGACCGCAAGCAACTTGCGGCCTTCTCGGAGGCGCAGGTCCGGCAGTACTACATCGAGCAGGTGACAGCGCGTAACCACGCAGCCTAAGGATGGCCATCGTATTGATAGACGGCGTTGCCACGCGTGACGGTGAGGAGACCGCGACACCCAAGAAGGTCCATATCAAGACGTTCGGGTGTCAGATGAACGTATACAACTCCGAACGAATGGCGGATGCTCTCGCGCCGGCTGGCTTCACCGAGACGGACAATCTCGAAGACGCCGACCTTGTCATTCTCAATACCTGCCATATCCGGGAGAAGGCCGCTGAAAAGGTCTATTCCGAGTTAGGACGTATCCGGCTGGTGCGCGAGGCACGCCGAAGAAATGGCGGCGACTGCATCATCGCGGTTGCCGGTTGCGTGGCGCAGGCCGAAGGCGAGGAACTGGTACGCCGCGCTCCAGCGGTCGACATCGTGGTCGGGCCGCAAAGCTATCACCGGCTGCCCGACCTTTTGAAGCGGCGAGCGACAAGCCGCGCTGCAATTATCGAAACGGAATTTCCCGCCGCCGAAAAGTTCGAAACTCTGCCCGCATCGAAATCCCGCGCACCGGTTTCTGCGTTCCTGACGGTGCAGGAAGGCTGCGACAAGTTCTGCACGTTCTGCGTCGTGCCCTATACCAGGGGCGCTGAATATTCCCGCCCGGTCGCGCAAATTCTCGACGAAGCGAAGCGGCTTGCAGGGCGAGGCGTGAAGGAGATCACGCTCCTCGGGCAGAACGTAAACGCCTATCACGGCGCCGCGCCGTCCGGGAAAACCTGGGACCTGGCGCAGCTTCTCGGCGCGCTGTCGAACATTGATGGGCTGGAGCGCCTTCGTTTCACGACAAGCCATCCGAACGAGATGACCGACGCCCTGATCGCCGCCCATCGCGACCTGCCGAAGCTCATGCCCTATCTGCATCTGCCATTGCAGGCGGGGTCCGACGGTATCCTCAAGGCGATGAACCGCAAGCACACGATGGCCGACTACTTCCGCATCGTGGAGAAGCTCCGGGACGCGCGGCCGGATTTGGCGCTTTCGACAGACGTCATTGTCGGCTTTCCGGGTGAAAGCGAGGCCGATTTCCAGGAGACGATGGGCGTCGTTGAAACGGTGAAATTTGCCCAAGCCTACTCGTTTAAATACAGCGCCCGCCCTGGCACGCCGGCCGCCGGACGCAGCGGGCAAATCAGCGACGACGTAAAATCCGATCGCCTCGCCCGGTTGCAATCCTTGCTAAGCGCCCAACAGACAGCGTTCAACGAGAGCATGGCAGGCCGTGAACTGAACGTGCTCTGGGAAACGCCAGGCAGGAAAGCAGGGCAGATTGTGGGCCGGTCACCCTACCTGCAAGCGGTCTATGCCGAAGGCTTGCCCCAGCTGATCGGACGGATCAGCGCCGTAGAAATTGTTGGCGCAAGCCAAAATAGTCTTCGGGCCGTCATAAAAAATGTGGACGAGGTTGCTACATAGGCAGAGAATAACATGAGGATTGCATGGCGATAGGATGCGAATAGATGCTTTTTGCGCGGTGTCGCGGCGCCGCCCCCTCGGCGTACGATGAACGCAAGTTCGCGTAATCAGGCTTTGCGAGCGAACTCGAAGCCGCAATCGTCACAGTCCCTGTATCGGATTGAAATCACCTTCGATGACAACCGCAAGCTTGCCGATGTGCTCGGCGAGTTCGACGCCAATCTTGCTCTCATCGAGAACAAGCTCGGCGTGAAGGCTGTGGTTCATGGCAATGTCGTTGTCCTCGATGGCGAAAAGGAAAGCTGCTTGCAGGGCAAGGACGTTCTGGAGACGCTTTACCAGCGGACGAGAAATGGGGGAACGGCCTTGACCCAAGGCGATGTGGAGGGCGCCATTCGCCATTTGTCAAAGAGCGCGAGCACATCCACGCCCGGCGCAGACACGCCTCCGCCTGTTTCCATGGTTGGCGAGCTGAAAACGCGAAAGCGAAGCGTCCTGGCGCGGACGCCCGCGCAGTCGAATTATATCCGGGCGCTTCAAAGCCGCGAAATGGTCTTCGGGACCGGGCCGGCCGGCACGGGCAAGACGTACCTTGCGGTCGCCTACGCGGCTGGATGCCTCGAAAGGGGCGAGGTGGATCGGCTTGTCTTATCGCGGCCTGCGGTCGAGGCGGGTGAACGCCTTGGATTTCTGCCTGGGGATATGAAGGAAAAAGTCGATCCCTATTTGCGTCCGCTCTATGACGCCCTGTATGATGTACTCCCCCCGGAAAGGGTAGAGCGCGGTCTCGAGACGAAAATCATTGAAATCGCGCCGCTCGCTTTTATGCGTGGCCGGACGCTGGCTCATTCGATCGTGATTCTCGATGAAGCGCAAAATTGCACCGCAATGCAGATGAAGATGTTTCTGACGCGCCTTGGAGAAGGCAGCAAGATGATCATTACCGGTGACCCTTCGCAGGTGGACCTTCCGATGGGTCAATCATCCGGCCTCACCGACGCGCTTTCCATCCTCGCCGATGTCGAGGGGATCGCCCATATTGCCTTTACCCGCGCGGATGTCATTCGCCATCCGCTTGTGGGCCGTATTATTGAAGCCTACGAAACAAAGCGCTAAGTTACGACTATTATGATACCAAGCGGAATGGATACAACTATTGAATCTCCGGCGTCTCCGGAGAAAGACGATTCGAGCGAGGGCGAGCCCTCGCGAACGTGCACGGATATCGTCATCGAAGACGAGCATTGGGCATCCGTGGTGGGTCTGGAAGAGCTGATTCCGAATCTCGCGGCTGAAACTCTTCGTGCGGTGCAGCTTTCACCCGAAAGCCGCAGCGTCAGCGTTGCACTGCTTTCCGACGCTGAGGTGCGCGGGCTGAACAAGGCCTTCCGGGGCCAGGATACTCCGACAAATGTGCTGTCGTTTCCCTCGCCGGCCGCAATGCACATCGAAGGCCGCAACGGCGAGACCCTTTTCCTTGGAGACGTCGCTTTGGCCTATGAGACGGTCGTGAGCGAAGCCTCGGCGCAGGGAAAAACCGTCCTTCAACATGCGGCTCACCTCGTCGTGCATGGCGTCTTGCATCTCGCGGGCTTCGACCATGACGGCGACGCCGATGCCGAGCGCATGGAAGCTGCCGAGGGCGCTATTCTCGCCCGCTTCGGCATTCCCGATCCCTACCGGGACGACGCTGCTTCGCTCTCAACCGCTCTTTGATCACAACACGGTAACAACAAAAAGCTATGTCTACACAACTCGGGCACGAAACGGGGAAAACGAAGGCATCGCCGAACTGGCTTCAGCGCATGGCGGCCAACCTCGGGTTCACCAATGGCGTCAGCCTGCGGGAAACGCTCGAAACCGCGATCCAGGAGATGGGCGCGGAGGATGACCAGTCCCTGTCGCAGCAGGAACGGCTGATGCTGCTCAACGTTCTCGAATTCGGCGAGACCAAAGTTTCGGAGGTGATGATCCCCCGCGCCGACATCGTCGCCGTTGAGGAGAACCAGACCGTCGCGGAACTCCTGAATCTCTTTGCGCGCATCGGCCATTCGCGCGTGCCTGTCTTCAGGGAGAGCCTCGATAACCCGATCGGCATGGTGCACATCAAGGACGCGATCGCCTGGGTTACGCGCGGAGCGAAACTGAGCTTGCAGGACGAGGCCGCCCTGGAGAGGGCTGCTCAAACCCTCGACCTGAGCCGCTCGGCTCTGAGGACCACCATCGCCTCAGCCAAGCTTGTCCGGGAAGCTCTCTTTGTCCCGTCCTCCATGTCTGCCTTGGCGTTGCTGGCGAAGATGAAGCAAAAGCAGATCCACCTCGCCATCGTCGTGGACGAGTTCGGGGGGACGGATGGCCTTGCCACCTTCCAGGACGTGGTGGAGGCGATCACCGGTGACATCGCCGATGAGCATGACGACAGCAAAGCCCTCGCAATCCGCGTCGAGAACGAGGCGTTCATAGCGAGCGCGCGCACACCCATCGAGGATGTCGAGCAGGCTCTCGGCATGAGCTTGACCACAAACGGGATCCCGGAGGACGTCGAGACCTTGGGCGGGCTCATCATGGCGACGGTGGGAAATGTCCCGAAGCGCGGCCAGATCGTTCCGCATCCGTCCGGCGTGACGTTCGAGATCCTGGAAGCCGGGCCGCGGCGCTTGCACAAGGTTCGCATTTTCAAACAGCTGGTCCTGGCAGCCCCTGATAAGCCGCTGCTGCTTGCGGCGCCCGAGGATGGAGCCGAGGCGAAATCCATCGAGAGGGATGGCGCGGCTCTCCGGGACGCAAGAGCCGCCTAAGCAAACGTTGCTAATCTCGCCAACAGATTGTCATACGGACGCCGCTTGCTCTGCGTGCTTCGTCATCCGTGGCCCTGTGCGGAACCGCAACAAATTGAACCGCATACCTTTTTTCGAACCCGGCTCGCGCTTCGCTTGCCGGGATGACGGCGGCGGCACTCCGTTGGCGCGTCCGGCAAACCTGCTTAGGCCGACGATCCGCCCTGCTTCCTGATTTCTCATCGGCCTCAACGAACCTAGTGAGCGCTTATCACGCGACTATGAAATTCCTATAGGAGCGCGTGAGCGCTCAAATTGTATTTTTATGTCTGATTGCTGATTTGCCGCGATAGCCGCACCGAGCGCCATCCTCCCGGACCTCGCGTGCGGCAGAAATCTGAGGCTCGAAATGACTGACATTGTGATGCTGGCCATGGGCGTCGGCTTTTTCGTTATCGCCCTCGCCTATGTTGCGGCGTGCGACCGGTTGTGAGGACCATCATGTCTCTTGATTACATTCTGGCGGGGGCCGTCACCGCGCTTTTGCTCGGCTACCTCGTCTACGCGCTTGTCCGTCCTGAGCGGTTCTAGAGCAGCCCGCGTCTGTCTGGACGAGGATAAGCTGCTCTGGCACTTCAGAATCGATCACCTTTTCCGCCTTTGATCGATTCCGATTGAAGGCGGGTTGATCTAATGGAGCGTCATCCATGACAATTCTAGGTTGGGTGCAGATTGCACTCTATGCGCTCGTTATCATTCTCATAACGAAGCCGCTCGGCTGGTATATGACCCGCGTGTTCACCGGCCAGCGGGTTCCGCTTTACTGGCCGCTTCGGCCGATCGAGCGGGCGCTGTACTGGGTTAGCGGCGTCAACGAAAAGCAGGAGCAGAGCTGGGTCACCTACGCCGTGTCCATGCTGTTCTTCAGCGTGGCTGGATTCGTGACGCTCTACGCCATTCAGCGGTTCCAGGCTTCGCTGCCGTTCAATCCGCAAGGACAGGCCGCGGTCACGCCTGACCTCGCCTTCAATACGTCGGTCAGCTTCATCACCAACACGAACTGGCAGTCCTACACGCCCGAAACGACCATGAGCTATCTCGTGCAGATGGCGGGGCTCACGGTGCACAACTTCCTCTCGGCTGCAACCGGCATCGCCCTCGCGCTGGCGCTGATCCGCGGTTTCTCACGGCGCACCTCCAGCACGGTCGGCAATTTTTGGGTCGATATGACCCGCTGCACGCTTTACGTGCTGCTACCCGTTTCCATCGTCGTCGGCCTCTTCTTCGTGTGGCAGGGCATGCCGCAGAATTTGAGCCCCTACACCGAGGTTGCCACCCTCGAAGGCGCGAAGCAGCTCATCGCGCAAGGGCCGGTTGCATCGCAGGAAGTCATCAAGATGTTTGGGACGAACGGCGGCGGCTTCTTCAACGCCAACTCCGCGCATCCATTCGAAAATCCGAACGCGATCACAAACTTCGTCCAGATCGTCCTGATTTTCGCGATCGGCGCCGCGCTTACGAATGTGTTCGGCCGCATGGTTGGCGACCAGCGGCAGGGCTGGGCGATTTTTTCCGTGATGGGGCTCTTGTTTCTGGCTGGCGTGGCGGTTTGCTACTCGGCCGAGGGGGCTGGAAACCCTGCCTTCGCGAAGCTCGGGGTCGATACGGCGCCGAGCGCGTTCCAGGCTGGCGGCAACATGGAAGGCAAGGAGACCCGCTTCGGCATCGCGAACTCCTCGCTCTTCACGACCGTAACGACAGACGCATCCTGCGGCGCGGTCAACACCATGCATGACAGCCTGACCCCGCTTGGCGGCATGATCCCGATGATCAACATTATGCTGGGCGAGATCATTTTCGGAGGCGTGGGCTCGGGCCTTTACGGGATGCTACTCTTTGCGATCCTGGCCGTCTTCATCGCGGGCCTGATGGTGGGCCGCACGCCGGAATACCTCGGCAAGAAGATCGAGGCCAAGGAGGTGAAGATGGCGATGCTCGCGATCTTGATCCTGCCGTTCTCGATCCTTGGCTTCTCGGCCATCGCCGTTGTCGTCAAGGATGGCCTCGCCGGAATGGCCAACGCCGGCCCGCACGGCTTCAGCGAGGCGCTCTATGCCTACACCTCCGCGACCGGCAACAATGGCAGCGCGTTTGCAGGGCTTTCCGCCAACACGGTGTTCTACAACACGACGCTCGCCTTCGCGATGCTGATCGGGCGTTTCCTGATGGTGATCCCGGCGCTTGCCATAGCCGGATCGCTCGCCCGCAAGAGGATTCTGCCGCCATCCGCGGGAACCTTCCCGACGCACGGCTTGCAGTTCGTCCTGCTTGTCTCAGGTGTGATCCTCATTCTCGGCGGTCTCACATTCTTTCCCGCGCTCTCACTCGGCCCGGTTGTCGAACATTTCGCGATGACCGCCGGTCAAACCTTCTGAGCTTCGAGGTAAAAATCCATGCTCGCTCCAGCACCAGCTACGAATAGAAGCAGACGGACCTCAACGGCCACAATCACGGACCCGAAGATCCTGATTCCGGCCATTGGTGACTCCTTCAAAAAACTCAACCCTGTCACGCTCGCGAAGAACCCGGTGATGTTCGTGGTGGAAGTCGTCGCGTTTCTCGTGACGGTGCTTTTCGTCCGCGACCTCATCACCGGCGCCGGAAACTACGGCTTCTCGATCCAGATCATCCTCTGGCTTTGGTTCACGGTCCTGTTCGCGAACTTCGCGGAAGCCGTCGCCGAAGGGCGCGGCAAAGCGCAGGCCGCGAGCCTTCGCGCGACGAAAACGGACATCAGCGCCAAGAAACTGGCGGACGCCGAAGAACCGCGAGCGCTACGAGCTTGTGCCCGCAATGCAGCTGAAGCCCGGCGATATCGTCTTCGTCGAGGCCGGCGATCTCATTCCCTCCGATGGCGATGTGATCGAGGGTGTGGCTTCCGTAAACGAAGCGGCCATCACGGGCGAATCCGCGCCCGTGATCCGCGAGTCGGGCGGCGACCGCTCGGCGGTGACGGGCGGCACGCTTGTCATCTCGGACTGGATCGTGGTCCGCATCACGGCCGGCCAAGGCTCGACCTTCCTCGACCGGATGATCGCCCTTGTCGAAGGCGCGGAACGGAAGAAGACGCCGAACGAGATCGCGCTGAATATCCTCCTCGCCGGCATGACGATCATCTTCGTCTTTGCCGTCGCAAGCATCCCCAGCTTCGCGGCCTATGCGGGAGGCAGCATCTCGGTCCTCGTCCTGGTCGCGCTCTTCGTCACGCTCATCCCGACGACCATTGGCGCGCTTTTGTCCGCCATCGGCATCGCGGGCATGGACCGGCTCGTGCGCTTCAACGTGCTCGCCATGTCGGGGCGTGCGGTTGAGGCCGCGGGCGACGTGGATACCCTGCTCCTCGACAAGACCGGCACCATCACGCTCGGCAACCGGCAGGCGTCGGAGTTCATTCCCTTGCAGGATGTCACCGAGAAGGAGCTTGCGGACGCCGCGCAGCTCGCCTCGCTGTCCGACGAGACGCCGGAAGGGCGTTCCATCGTGGTGCTGGCCAAAGACCGCTACGGCATCAGGGGCCGCGACCTGGCGCAATTCAGCGGCCATCATTTCATTCCCTTCTCGGCGCAGACCCGCATCAGCGGCATCGATCTTGAGGGCGAGCAAATCCGCAAAGGCGCCGTCGATGCGGTCATCAACTACGTGCGCCAGGTGACCGGCAATCCTAACATGCCGGCTCCGCCAGAGCTTGAGCGTGCGGCCGAGGCGATATCGACCGCAGGCGGGACACCGCTGGCCGTCGCCCGCAACGGACGCCTGCTCGGGGTCGTCCATCTGAAAGACATCGTGAAGGGCGGCATCCGTGAGCGCTTCGCCGAGCTGCGCCGCATGGGTATCCGCACCATCATGATCACGGGCGACAATCCGCTGACGGCCGCCGCCATCGCAGCCGAAGCCGGTGTGGATGATTTCCTGGCGCAGGCGACGCCTGAGAACAAGCTGAACCTGATCCGCGAGGAGCAGGCGAAGGGCAAGCTCGTGGCCATGTGCGGCGACGGCACGAACGATGCCCCTGCCCTGGCTCAGGCCGACGTCGGCGTGGCCATGAACACGGGCACCATGGCGGCGCGGGAAGCCGGCAACATGATCGACCTCGACAGCGATCCCACGAAGCTGATCGAGATCGTGGAGATCGGCAAACAGCTCCTTATTACGCGTGGGGCGCTCACAACGTTCTCCATCGCCAACGACGTCGCGAAATACTTCGCGATCATCCCGGCGATGTTCGTCGCCTTCTACCCGCAGCTCAACGCGCTGAATATCATGCGACTTTCGTCGCCGCAGAGCGCGATCCTGTCGGCGATCATCTTCAATGCGCTGATCATCATTGTCCTGATCCCGCTTGCGCTGCGGGGCGTGCGCTACCGGCCCCTGGGCGCTTCGAAAATTCTGACCCGCAACCTTCTGATCTACGGCGTCGGCGGCATCATCGTTCCGTTCATCGGCATCAAGCTGATCGACATGGTGGTTTCCGCCGCGGGCCTTGCTTAGAGAGCCTCGCGTCCGTTTGGACACGGAACTTCTCTAACACTTTAGAATTGATCAACTTTTCCGCCTTTTATCGGAGATTAAAGGCGGGTTGATCTAAGGAGAGCAATCATGTTGAGACAAATCCAACCCGCTATCGTCATGATCATCCTGCTCACGGTCATTACAGGCTTCGCCTACCCGCTGGGCATGACCGGGCTCGCGCAACTCATCTTCCCGCATCAAGCGAATGGAAGCCTGATCGAGAAAGACGGCAAGGTTATCGGCTCCGAGCTTATCGGCCAGAACTTCGCTGATGCGCGCTACTTCCACGGCAGGCCGTCGGCCACCACGGACACGGACCCGAACGACCCGACAAAAACGGTTCCCGCACCCTACAACGCCAGCAATTCGGGCGGCGCCAATGCCGGGCCGACTTCCAAGAGCCTGATCGATCGCGTCACGCAGGATGCCGATAAGTTGAAGGCCGAGAACCCATCGGCGCCCATCCCGGTCGATCTCGTAACGACCTCCGCCAGCGGTCTCGACCCGGACATCAGCCCGGCGGCGGCATATTTCCAAATTCCGCGCGTCGCGCAGGCAAGAGGCATTCCGGAGGATTGGCTGCGCGGGATTGTGAACCAAAGCATCGAAGGGCGCTCGCTTGGCATTCTTGGGGAGCGTCGCGTGAACGTACTGAAGCTCAATATGAGGCTCGACGCCGAGGCCGCTGATACGCCCCGTTGATGTCGGGTATTGGTCCGGCGTGTCCGGCTCGCAGAGTTTGCCGGACGCGCCAACGGATCGCGTCCGGAAAAGTGCGAAGCGGTTTTCCGATAAAGACGCACGGCAAACAAAAACTTAGAACCCGCTTCCATCAAAAGCGGATAGGGTCTAGCGCTTGGCATCCCGCACGAAGTGCACGGCGTCCTGATCGATCTTTGACATGGGGATCGCAGCTTCCATGAAGATTGCCAGCGCCAACGCCGGTGTGAGCGCGCCTTTGGCCATCTCCATATATGTCGCCGCGACCATCGCGAGCGCGCCCGGCCAGAAGCGAGGCGGCAGGAGCCTGAAGCCCGGCACCGGCTTGACGGGCTCGCGCGTGAATGCCTTCAGCGTTGCGGGCCAGAAGATCTCTATCGCCCGTCGCGCCGAAATGGCTGGAATATGACCTGCCGGGCCGCTGAAGGCGCCGAATTCGGCGGTGCCCATTGTAGTTACGGTGCGCTCCAGAATCACGAAGCAATCGGGCAACTCGGATCTGGTCGCACCGAGCCGCATCGCCTGCCCGCAAAGAACCGAGTACGCCGACATGCTTTCAAACCGGTCGGGCATGAGGACTTTGTTGATCCGATCGGAGAAGTAATACCGCTCGCTGCTTGGCGCCTGCGCGATCACGACGCCGTCGAACTGCGCGGCAGGATCGATCGGCGAGCCCGGCATTTGCGCCACCAGCGCAGCATGAGCATCGATGCCGCCGGCATCGGCCATTTCCCGACGCACGGCATATTGGGCGGCAAATCCAGCAAGCGCTCCGGTGATAGAGAACAAGCTCTCGGGTTGAAGCTTGCCGTCGCGGGAGATCGACTTTGGATAGAAAGGAACAAGGGAGGAGATGGCGAGCTGCGCAGCGACGATGCCGTCAGCCCCGAAAGGTCCCCCCGCCGTGATGGGATCGGCGGGCGAAGCAGCAGGAGACGTGGGTGTGTTTTTTCTCCGAAATACCATGACCGGACCTGTGCAATACCGTGCCGAACTTTGCCCTCGCACGTCTGAAGCAAACATTGACGCCGGGCCGCTTCTCGATGCCAGAGTAAACAGGATGCTATGCGGGAGAACCCAAGTTTACCGAGGCCGTGCTGAAGGCCGGGGCGTTATCAAGGGATCGCTGCCAAGACAGGTAAAAGCCCCCGTGCTAAAGTGGGCGCGTCCCCATCAACAGCTGCCTCCGTATGTGCGAGCGCAAACTGAAGGCCGGTTTCGATGCCCCTCTTTGGGCGATGGCTTGAAAGTTGAGCCGCCGCACCAATTCTCAGAGGGGTTTCCTTGGGTGGGTATGAGCGTGCGTATCTCCGACTTGATTACACCGGCATCGATCGCGGTGCGGGTGCGCATCGACGACAAGTCCGATGCCTTAAGGTTTGCGGCAATGGCACTCGGAGCGCGGTGCGGCCTCAATTCCGAGCGCATCCGCGACGCGCTAGCCGCTCGCGAAGCGCTTGGATCGACCGGTATCGGCCATGGCGTGGCCATGCCCCATGTCTGCCTGCCCGATCTGGACAGGGCCTACGCCTTCCTCTGTTTGCTTGCGAAGCCAATCGGCTTCGACTCCATCGATGGCGAGCGGGTCGATCTGGTCTGCGCCGTCATCAACCCCGCAAATTCGCAGTCGGGCGCCAGCGAATCCCTGACAAATCTCGCTGCGATCTCAAGACTCTTGCGGGATAAGGACCGCGCTTCGGCGATACGCAAAGCGGCGAGGGCGGCGGATGTTTATGATGTCATCGTGAAACAGGCCAAGAAGGCCGCGAGCTGAGGGAAATGGCCCAAACCGATACCATACGGCGGCCTTCGCCGGACGCGCTTCTTGAAGAGGCGCGGCGTGAGGATCGAAGCCGCGGCCGTCTCAAGGTGTTCATAGGCGCCGCTCCCGGCGTCGGCAAAACCTACGAAATGCTGATGTCCGCGCGCGCGAAGCTGGCCGAGGGCGCGGACATTGTCATCGGCGTCGTCGAAACCCACGGACGGGCGGAAACGCAGGCCCTGCTCGAGGGCTTCGAGATCATTCCGCGCGTTAAGATCGACTATCACGGGCATGTGCTGGAAGAGATGGACCTCGACGCCATCCTCATGCGGCGTCCGCAGATTGTTCTCGTCGATGAGCTCGCCCATACGAACGCGCCCGGCAGCAGACATCCCAAGCGCTATCTGGACGTTGAAGACCTGCTTGCCGCGGGGATCGATGTCTACACGACGCTCAACATCCAGCATGTCGAAAGCTTGAACGATGTGGTGGCGCAGATTACGCGCATCCGCGTGCGCGAGACTGTCCCGGATTCCCTTCTCAACAAGGCCGACGACATCGAGGTCATCGATATCGCGCCCGATGAGCTCATTCAGCGGCTCAAAGAGGGGAAAGTTTACGTCCCGAAGCAGGCGGAGCGCGCGCTCAAGCATTACTTCTCGCCCGGCAATCTCACCGCGCTACGCGAACTCGCCCTTCGCCGCACCGCTCAGCGCGTCGACGAGCAGCTTTTGACCCATATGCGGGCGCACGCCATCCCCGGACCGTGGCCGGCGGGCGAGCGCCTGCTCGTTTGCGTCAGCGAAGACACTCGTTCCGCCGGGCTCGTTCGCTACACGAAGCGTCTCGCAGACCGCCTCCATGCGCCGTGGACGGCCATCTATGTCGAATCCAGACGAAGCCAGCATCTAACCGAGGTTGAGCGCGACCGCATAGCCGACACGCTGAGGCTTGCCGAGAAACTCCAGGGCGAGGCGATCACCCTTCCCGGTACGAACGTTGCCGAGGAGTTGCTCGCTTATTCGCGCGCAAACAACGTCACCCAGATCGTGATCGGTAAATCGGAGCGGACACGCTGGTTCGAGCTGATACACGGCTCCGTCGTCCACGACCTCGTACGCGGCTCCGGCAATATCACGGTGCACGTGATCGCGGGTGAGCATCTCATCCGCGATCCGATCCCCAAGAAAACAGTCAAGACGCGTGAATCGACAGAGTTTGATGGCTGGGACGTCGTGCCCTATGTCGCCACAGTCGCGGCGGTCGCGCTGGCGCTCGGCTTTGCCTATGTTTTGCAGCCGTTTATCGGCATCGAAAGCTCAGACCTCGTCTTCCTCGTGGCCGTTATCGGCATCGCTTATAAATACGGGTTATGGCCATCCATGGCGGCGGCCGTATTCAGCATGATCTGCTATCAGTTCTTCCTCCTGGAACCGCTCTACAACACGAGCCTGGCGGACGTGAAGAACTTCGCCGCCCTCGGCTTTTTCTTCTTCACCGCCTTCGTTGTCAGCAATCTGACCGCCAAGGTGCGTGCACAAGCGCAGACGGCAAGAAATCGCGCCTCGACAACCGAGGCCCTCTACGCCTTCTCGAAAAAACTCGCGGGCATTGTTTCCCTCGACGATCTGCTCTGGGCCGCCGCCTATCAGATCGCCCATTCGCTGAAGACCGATGTTGTCATTGTTCTTCCCGACAACAATGGCGCGCTCAGCGTGCGGGCCGGTTTCCCGCCCGAGGATGACCTCGATCAGGCGGAACTCGGCGCGGCGAAGTGGTCCTTTGAGAACAACCGCGCCGCAGGGCGAGGGTCTGACACGCTGCCGGGCGCGAGAAGGCTCTTTCTGCCCCTTCGGACAGGCGCGGGCGCCATCGGCGTTGTCGGCCTCGCAAGAGGCCGCCGGCCGGAGATGCTGCTCGCGCCCGACGAGCAGCGCCTCCTGGATGCGCTGATGGATCAGTCCGCAGTCGCCCTCGAGCGGGTCAAGCTCGCAGGACAGATCAACGAAGCCCGCCTCGCAGCGGAGAGCGAACGGCTGCGAGCGGCGCTTTTGACATCCCTCTCGCACGATCTCAAGACCCCGCTGGCGTCGATCCTCGGCGCGGTGACGTCGCTCAAGCAATACCGCGATCTCTTGGACAATCCGGCGCGCGAAGATTTGGTGGCGACGATCCAGGAGGAGGCGGAGCGGCTTTCGCGCTTTGTGGCAAACCTGCTCGACATGACCAAGATCGAGTCCGGTTCAATCGAACTCGACCGCGAGCACACCCATATCGACGAGGTTGTCGCCACCGCGCTGCAAAGGGTTTCGGGCATGGTGTCCGGCCACAAGATAGAGGTCGATCTCGAGGCGAACCTTCCGATGCTCGATCTCGATGTGATGCTGTTCGAGCAGGTGCTCGTGAACCTCCTCGACAACGCGGCCAAATACGCGCCGCCAGGATCGGAGATCCGCATCCGCGCGCGGCGAACGAGGGGCGCGGTTGCCATCGAGGTCCTGGACGAGGGGCCGGGGATCCCTGAGGACCGCCTTGAGCGCGTGTTCGAGAAGTTTCACCGCGTCAAGCAGGGCGACCGCCAGCGCGCGGGAACAGGGCTTGGGCTCGCGATATGCCGCGGATTTGTAACGGCGATCGGAGGCAAGATCGTAGCGGCAAACAGGGCCGACCGGTCCGGAGCGTTATTTACGATTACCTTTCCGTACCACGAAAAAGAATTGGCAGTTTAAAGCAGCGAACGTCCATTCGGGCGCGGATAAGCTGCTCTAACACTTTAGAAGCGATCAACTTTCTGCCTTTAAGCAATTCTGATTGAAGGCCGGTTGATCTCATGAGGCGGAAACCATGACCACAGGAAGTGAACGGACACGCCTTCTGGTCGTCGACGACGAACCGCCGATCAGGCGTCTCTTGCGTGCCAGCCTTGGGGCGGAAGGCTTCGAGGTGTTCGAGGCCGACAATGCGGAGAAGGCTTTCGCGACGATCGAGGCGAAAAAGCCCGAAATCGTCATCCTCGATCTAGGCCTCCCCGACCAGGATGGCCTGGATGTCATCCGGCGCATTCGCAGAAGCGGATCGAAGCTGCCCATCGTGGTCCTGTCGAGCCGGGGCGACGAGCGGGGCAAGGTCGAGGCGCTGGAGCTTGGCGCGGACGATTACGTGACGAAACCGTTCGGCATCGCGGAACTGGTCGCCCGCATTCGTACCGCTTTGCGCCACCGCTTTCAGGAACAGGGCGGCGAGCCGCTTTTCAAGAGCGGGCCGCTCCAGGTGGACCTCGTCCGCCGCGTGGTCACGGTGAGCGGCGAGGAGGTGAAGCTTTCACCGAAGGAATACGACATCCTTCGCCTGCTGGTTCTGCATGCGGGAAAGGTGCTCACCCATCGCTTTATCATGCAGCAGGTTTGGGGAGCGGCCTCCGACGTCCAATATCTTCGAATTTATGTACGGCAGCTTCGCCAGAAGATCGAAGCGGACCCCGAGCGCCCGGCCCTCATCATGACCGAGACCGGGGTGGGCTACCGCCTTCGTGTTCAAGACGATCGATGTCCGTAATTTGATAGGCATTTGCGCCATTTTTCATGGCGGGTGCGGGAGCATGACCGGGACAGGAGTGTTTTCGGCCCATTGCGTCAATGAGTCGGGCGGCAGAGCCTTCTCTCGGCGCGAGCATCTCGAATGTCAGGACAAGGGAAGCAAGGGTTCGCGTCGGGATTGAGAGCAGGAACTCACTCGCGCGAGAAGCCGTGCAAAAGGGACCGGGTAAGGGACAACAGCAATGAGATTTTTTGCTTTCATTGGAGTACTTGCAGTCTTGGCTGCAATCGGAAGCGCAGTTTACTTCTTCGGAGGCTTCTACGACGTCGCGGCTGCGCAGCCCGATCCCAAGCCCGTCGAGTGGGTGCTGGCAAGCGTTCGCGAAGCGTCCATCGAAAGCCGTGCGCCGGCTACAACGCCGTCCAACCTGGACGATCCCGCAACAATTCAGGCTGGCGCCCGTGCTTTTGCCACGCGCGGTTGCGTTGCCTGCCACGGAGCGCCGGGAGCGGATTGGGAGAAATTCGCCGAAGGCATGAAGCCCGATCCCGCCGACCTGAGCGAGGTTGCGAAGGCCCAGTCGGCCGGCGAGATTTTCTGGGTCATCAAGAACGGCATCGGCATGACCGGCATGCCGAGCTTTGCGCAAATCAAGGTGCAAGACCCCGAAATCTGGGCCATCACGGCATTCGTCAAGAAGATCCCGTCGGTGTCCCCTGCCGATTACAAAACCTGGACCAACGCCAGCGCCAGCGCTCATTAAAGCGGTTTAGGTCAAGCGGTATATGTCATGGCCGCACTTGATGCGGCCATCCATGAAAACTCACTCGGCCGGTCGTTGACTGGACGGCGGGGGCAAGCCCGGCCAAGACGGTTCCAGCCTACCTGATACCAACCGCCATAAGTCATGACGCCTTTGCCCAGGACCACCCTTGGTGATAATAAATTACCTATCTATTTACTTGGGTCGTTTTTACAAAACGAACCCAATTTCTAAATCGTAAACTCTCACAGGGTGACGCGCCTGGAGAAGCTCGACTTGATAAATTTAAGTCGAACCCTCTGACGGTTGCTATGAGCAGCTTCATGTGATTTCAGCGAAGCCACGGCGCAATGGCTTCGGCGTCCAGCATGTCTTCGTAAGAAGGCCTTGGCCTGATCACAGCGTAGTTCGCGCCCGAGACGAGAACCTCGGGCACAAGGCGTCGTGTGTTGTAGGTCGACGCCTGAACCGCGCCATAAGCCCCTGCCGTCAGTATGGCGAGAAGATCGCCCGCGGTGGCCTCAGGCATGGCGCGGTCTTTCGCGATAAAATCGCCGGTTTCGCAAACGGGGCCGACCACGTCGGACCGAGCCATATTCCCGTTTCGAAGGGCTTCGCGCACGGGCCAGATATCATGATACGCGTCGTAGAGCGTGGGCCGGATCAGATCGTTCATGCCGGCGTCGACGATGATGAAATGCTTAGCGCCGCCCCGCTTTGTGTAGATCACCTCCGTCACGAGAATCCCGGCGTTACCGGCGATGACGCGGCCCGGCTCGAACAGGAGCTTGGCGCCGAGACGGTTCGAAAGGGCGGTCACGATCTCGGCATAGTCATTCGGCAGCGGCGGCTCCTGAAGGTCCCAGCGATAGGGAATGCCAAGGCCGCCCCCAAGGTTGACGAAGGATATGGTGTGGCCGTCCGACCGTAAGTCTTCCACAAGGCTCGCCAGCAAAGCGAAAGCGTTCCTGAATGGCTCCATATGCGTGATCTGGCTGCCGATGTGCATGTGGACGCCTTGCACGTCGATACCCGGCAGCGAGCGCGCAAGGGCGTAAAGGGCGCGCGCGTCCTTCCAGCTCACGCCGAATTTGTGCTCGGACTTGCCCGTCGAGATCTTGGCATGGGTCTTCGCGTCGACATCGGGATTGATGCGAAAGGCGATGCGGGCCGAGACGCCGCGAGCGCTCGCGACGTCGCTCAAAGCGCGAAGCTCGGCCTCGGACTCGACGTTGAAGCCGAAAATTCCGGTGTCGAGCGCGAAAGCCATTTCGGCGCGCGTTTTGCCGACACCCGAGAAGACGATCTTATGCGGCGGCACTCCGGCAGCCAGCGCGCGATGGATCTCGCCTTCCGAGACCACGTCAGCGCCAGAGCCGAGCCTCGCCAGCGTGCGAATGACCGAGATATTGGAATTCGCCTTGATCGAGTAGCAGATAAGCGTGTCACGCCCGGCGAAAGCTTCCGAAAACACGTTATAATGCCGCTCGATGGTCGCCGACGAATAGCAATAGAACGGGGTGCCGACCTCACGCGCGATCGCGTCAAGAGCAACATCTTCGGCATGCAGAATGCCGCTTCGATAGGAAAAATAATGCATCGAGCAGAGGCCCGGTCGGTTTAGAGTGCGTTCGGAAAAGTGCGAAGCGGTTTTCCGATAAGACGCACGACAAACAAAAACTTAGAGCCCGCTTCTGAGTCCATCAAAAGCGGATAGGCTCTAGCGCAAAAGCGGATCCAGGATGAAGGGGCGGTTGGGGTCCGCACTCTTCCCTGATGCATCCTTCGGAACATCTGGCGGCGGCAGCGGTCGTTGCAAGTCGCTTTTCTTCCCACATGCGGCGAGCGCGAGCGCAATACCCGCAACCAGAACCAAATTGCGCATTGTGCAAGTCATCTTATTCCCGTAATGGCGCAACCGCCGGCGCACTAGATCAACCCGCCTTTATTCGAATTCGACTAAAGGCGGAAAAGTCGATCAATTCTAAAGTCTAAGAGCTCCTTACCCACGTCCGACTGGACGCGGGTTGCCCTAGCCCAAACTGTCTTTACCCTGAAGCATTTTCCAACTCCAGAGACTTCAACCAGATTTCTGCGGCCGCCCGCACATTTTGTGGCGCTGTGCCTCCGAAGCTTCGCCTGCTCTCGACCGACTTGTCGATCTTCAGCACTTCGAAAACCGAAGCGTCGATGCGCGGTTCGATCTTCTTCATGGTGTCCAGCGGAACGTGGGCAAGATCAAGGCCGGCGTTCTCGGCGGCTTTCACGATGCGCCCCGTCACGTGGTGGGCTTCGCGGAACGGCAGCCCCGCGCAACGGACGAGCCAGTCCGCAAGATCGGTCGCGGTCGAGAAACCTTTCGCAGCAGCAGCCCGCATGTTCTCCAGGTTCGGCTCCATGTCTTCCACCATGCCTGTCATGGCGGCGAGACCAAGCGAAAGCGCGTCGATGGCGAGGAACGCGGCTTCCTTGTCCTCCTGCATATCCTTCGAATAGGCGAGCGGAAGCCCCTTCATGACCATCAGAAGTGAGACAAAGGCTCCCGAAATCCGGCCGGCCTTGGCCCGGATAAGCTCGGCGGCGTCCGGATTGCGCTTCTGCGGCATGATCGAGGAGCCGGTGGTGAAGCGGTCGCTCAACTTAATGAAGCCGAAGCCCGCGCTGAACCAGATGACGATCTCTTCGGCAAGCCGCGACAGATGGGAGGCCGAGATCGCCGCCGCAGCCAGCGTTTCGAGCACGAAGTCGCGTGATGATACGGCATCGAGCGAGTTCGCCATCGGACGAGCGAAGCCAAGCTCCGCCGCCGTCATGGCCCGGTCGATGGGAAACGAGGTCCCGGCGAGCGCCGCAGCTCCCAGCGGCAACTCGTTGACGCGCCTCCTCGAATCAGCGAAGCGCCCGCGGTCGCGCGCCAGCATCTCGACATAGGCGAGGCAATGATGCCCGAAACAGACGGGCTGCGCCGTCTGCATGTGGGTGAAGCCGGGCATGATGGTGTCAGCATGCGCAGCGGCCTTGCGGGCAAGCGCTCTCTGCAGGCTCAGAAGCTGGCCGTCGAGGTGATCGATTGCGCCCCGGATATAAAGGCGAAAATCGGTGGCCACCTGATCGTTGCGCGAACGGGCCGTATGAAGCTTCCCGGCGACGGGACCAATCAGCTCCTTGAGGCGCGCTTCAACGGCCATGTGGATGTCTTCGTACTCCCGCCGGAACTCGAAGCGGCCAAGCTCGATCTCCTCGCGGACGACGGCGAGACCCGCTGTGATCTCTTCTGCTTCCTTGGCGGAAATAATGCCGCATGCGCCCAGCATTTTCGCGTGCGCCTGACTGGCGCGAATGTCTTCTGCATAGAAGCGCTTGTCGAACGAAATGGAGGCGTTGATCTCCTCCATGATCTCGGCGGGCTTGGCTTCGAAGCGGCCGCCCCACATTTTATTGGCCATTCTTGTCATCGCCTGATGGGCTTAAAGCGAAGCATTAGCGCGCTGTTTCGCACTGCACAAGAGCGGCTTCATTAGCCTGATGTATGAGACCGTTACGCTTGAGCCTGCTTGCGGTTGCGGCCTGCGCCCCCCAAGTAAACAGTTTGCAGCCTCGGGATGCTTCGGCGCGGGCTTTGCTGCGCTCGCATGGAACGTCTGAAACTGCAGCGCATTCAGTAAGAAAGGGCAAATTACGCCAGGCTCGTCTGGTCATCGGTCAAGGAGAAGCTTATGGACACCTTCGTCGAAAACAGCGGGGTCGCTGAGCAGGAGAAACAAATCCAAGTGGTCCTCACGGAAAACGAAAAGCAAATTCAGGTCCCCATTGGGAACGCCGATATAGCAGGCGCACGTCTCGATGACGAAAACACGGCGGAGTTGGATAGCCAAGGCGAGGAGCCGGCGCAAGACATTAAAATCGTTCGAGCGGAGAAACCGGATCCGCTCGGGAGAAAAACAATAAATTCGCCACTGAACGAAATAAAATCTGGGTACGATTATGCGTTCGGGAAGGGTAAAGCTAGGCGTTGAACAGCAGCGGTGAACTGAACAGGAAAGAGGCGGCGCCGCCTCTTTTTCTACGACGGGCGGGAAAATATGCGGCTGTCGCAGTTCTTGCCGGTTCGGCGGGAATAGGCGCGGCTATGCTAGTCCCGAGCATGACCGGCAAAGCTAGAGCACTTCGCGCTGCTTACCTCCAGGACCCTGCCGGAAGATTTACGCGCCATGTCGACCCCCAAGTCGTTCCCGACATTGCATTCAACGACGCAGACGGCCGGCTGGTCCGGCTATCGGACTGGCGTGGCCGGCTGGTGCTCCTGAATATTTGGGCCACATGGTGCGGACCCTGCAAAACCGAGCTGCCTTCGCTGGACAGGCTGCAAGCGAAACGCGGCGGAAAAGAATTCACTGTCCTGGCTCTGAGCACCGACCGGGGCGGCCCGAAGCCGCCTGCCCAATTCTTCGAGAGGGAAGGCATCACCCATCTGAAGGTCTTCAATGACAATACAGGCGAGGCCGCCATCCGCATGAAGGAGACGGGCCTGCCGCTGAGCATCGTCCTCAACGAAAACGGCCAGGAAATTGCCCGTCTCTTTGGGCCGGCTGAATGGGATAGCCCCGAAATGATTGCACAGATCGAGGCTTGGAAGTCCCATGACCCCAATGGCCGGGGCAAAGCCCGGCCATCGCTTTAGACGCAACTCTTACGCGCCCTTGATTTCGATCTTCTTTTGGGCGCCGACCATCTCAGGCCGCTTCGGAAGCGTAATCGTCAGAACACCCTTGTCGAACCGGGCTTCCGCCTTGTCCTCATCGATCGTCTCGGGGAGGCGGATCGAGCGCTGAAACGAGCCGTAGCTGCGTTCCATGACGTGGTAGTTGTCACGCTGGTCGGTTTGTTCGCTCTTCTTTTCGCCGCGCAGGCTAAGCACGCCATTGTGGATGGTGAGATTGATGTCCTTTTCATCCATCCCCGGCAGGTCTGCCTTTACGACGATTTCCTTCTCGTTTTCCTTTACGTCCAAGGTTGGTGTCATCATTTGCGCCTCGGGAAAACCTTGGCGGAGGCCTGCCAGCGACGGGACGCCACCAAGAAAGCTGTCGAAAAGCCGATCCATTTCTGTCCGGAAAGACTGGAATGGGTCCTGGTAGCGGGTTGGCACTCGACCGCTCTGGCCTTTGCTCGTTACATCGTCAGCCATCGTACTCTCCCTTGATGTGCTAACATTCAGCTCTGAGCGCTCCCATGTTCGGGAGCCTGCTAATATTATCTAAATCCGAAGCTCGGACATTCAACGCCAGGAATAGAAACAACATGGATTTAGCGACGAACAAGTCCCGGTTTGAAGCCAGCGATACCAAGCCGGGCGAAGACCGTTTCCTCGATTTGCCCGATGGGCGGAGGCTGGGCTACACGGAGTTTGGCGACCCCTTGGGACTCCCACTCTTTGCGTTCCATGGGACGCCCGGCTCGCGGTTCATGTTTCGAACTCGTTCACGACCCGGCGCGGCGTCTTGGCTTGCGGATCATCGCCCCGGACCGGCCGGGATTTGGGCTGTCCGGCCATCAAGAGAACAGAACGCTCGCCGATTGGACAGACGATGTTCGCGCGCTTGCCGATAAGATTGGGATCGATCGCTTCGGGGTCGCGGGGATCTCCGGCGGCGGCCCTTACGTGGCCGCGTGCGCTGCCTTGTTACCGGAAAGCGTCACAGCCGCAGCCCTGATCAGCCCCGTCGGCCCGCTGCATCCACCGGAAGGGCCTGATAACCTCCCACCCGGCCAGATCGTCACCTTTCGGCTCCTGCCCCATGTGACGCCTGCGATGGCGGGCGCCTTCTCGATCGGACGCCTCATGTTTCTGAATGCGTCCAATTCCATGTACCGCATGATCATGCGGCGGGCGGGTCCTGCCGACGAGCACATCCTGATGCGGCCGGAGGTTCGGAAAAACCTGCTGGCCGGTGTTGTCGAGGGCTTCCGTCCCGGCGTTCAGGGGGTGGTTCAGGAAATGAAAATCTTCGCCAAGCCCTGGAACATCCCGTTCGGTGCGATCAAGGCCCCAGTCCTGTTGTGGCAGGGCACCGCCGACAACAATGTCCCCGTGGCGGCATCGCTCCGCCTTGCAGAGATAATCCCGGGTTGCGAGCTGTTTCGGATCGAGGGCGCGGGCCATTATTGGATTTTCGATCACGTGGAGGAGGTCCTGCTCGCGATCAAGCAAAAGATTGAAGGCTTGCAGCCGGTTTAGCTCTCGTAAAAAGCCCCGTCCATGTTTCCCATCAAGGACTCGATCAGGATCCCTTTTGCGCCGGTCGTTACCTACGGCCTGATCCTGATCAACGCCTTGGTGTTTCTTTACCAGGCTTCGCTCAGCCCGCAGGAGGCCATCGCCTTCTCCTTCGAGCATGCCCTGGTCCCGCGCCGCTATTTCGACCCGAACTGGGCGCTCGCATACGGGCTGAGCCCCACCGACTACCTCCCCTTCATCGAAGGCACCTTCATGCATGGTGGCTGGTGGCATCTCATCGTCAATATGTGGACGCTGTTCATATTCGGCGCGTCCCTTGAGGGGCGGATCGGGCGTCTGCAATTCTTGAGTTTCTATCTTGTTTGTGGATTGAGCGCGAGCTTGACGCATGCAGCCTTCAACCCGGATTCGGGCGTGCCTGCGCTCGGAGCGTCAGGAGCCATCGCGGGCGTGCTCGGCGCCTACGCCACGACCTTTCCGCGTGCAAAGCTCACCATCCTGATCCTCATCGTCATCATCCCGCTTTTCTTCAAGGTGCCCGCGCTTTTCTACGCGCTCATCTGGTTCGGGTTTCAATTCGCGCAGGGCTTCATCGACCTCGCCGACCCATCCAAGGGCGGCGGAATCGCGTGGTGGGCTCATATCGGCGGCTTCGTGGCCGGTCTTGTTCTCATACCGTTATGGCGTTTTGCACCCGATCGAACCTGGGATAAATCCCAGCCCCGGCTTCATCCTTCCGTGGCGCCGATCACGCCTGGAGGGACATCCGGCTGGACGCGCGGGCCGTGGGGCTGAACAGGCTGAGGCGACTTCGCCAACAGATCTGCGATATTGCAAGGTCCAGCCAGCAGAGCAAAAGTCCAATTCATCTGCTCCGGGTCGAGGTCGCGTGAATACGCCCCCGGTTATGGCTGGAACCCGTCGGCAGCGAAATCCGCGCTTCCTTGCTTCCGTTTTGGACTTTTCGCCGTGGGCAATGGCGTTTAGGTGCCGGCGCAATACGATAGAGCGAAGCGCGCGACCCTACCGCAACCGGGATGAAGTCGGCAGGCAGATCTTTCTGGCGCGATCCAATGATCGCGAGATAGTCGAAGTCGCAAGCAAGGGTCCGGTAGGGGCGCAGCCGAACGCGGTCGTCAAGGTCAAGGCCGTCGTATTCGCCGTCCAACAGCGATTTCACGTCCTCCACCGTGATTGCGCCGCCGTCATCGGCGCTTACCGCGCCAATGGCGGCAAACGGCTGTTTGAGACGCACCGTCGATTGGCCGGGGGTTGTAAAGAAAGCCGGGACGAAGGCCTTTCTGTCCAGGATGGCTAAATCAGCCACATGCCACCGAATATCTCTGTCCGAGTCGGCGAGCGCAGTCGCAAGCCTCGCTCCGTAAGGCAGATGCGTGGCGTTCATCTGACGCAACTCCGTGACAGCAGCTACAGGAGCGCGCCAACTGACGACCGTCAAAGCGCTCCCAGCAGCAAGCAAAGCGAAGTAGAAGCCGCCAATCAGCGAGGGACGGGGCCAGGGAATGAGCCGCGTCCACTCCACAGCCAGCACAGAGAGCCCGACGACGATAAAGATCGCCCCCATGCGCAACTCGACATTAGAGCCGCCAAAGGCTTCCGAGGGCGTCAGGAATGTGGCCAGCGCCGTGATGAGCAGCAGGCCGATGCCAAGAGGGGCCACCCGCAGCCGTCCGGTTCGCCACGCCACCAACCAGGCAAGCATGATCAGGATTGGGGGGGCATAGCGCGCAGAGGCACCAAGCGCCGTCGAAACTGTGAACGGAGCCTCGACATTGGCCAAAAAGTCAAAGAGGAGGTCTCCGCCTTTGCCATGCTCCACCCAAAGCGCCCAGACGAGAACACTTGGCAGAAAGACAATGAGGCCCTCGCAAGCAACTTGAAATCGTGCGGCGGAGCCTGAATCCCCCAGCAAACTGCCTGCCGAGTTCTATCCCTCCAAGAAGGAGGGCGAAGATTGCCAGCGCCATCATATGACAGAAGAGTATGACAAGGGTGAGCCCCGCCATCGCGGCCAGAAATAAAAACGAGCGCCGGTCTCGCATGGCCCAGAAGCCGGCTCCCACCAGCGCAAGCCCCGCGCCAAAGTGGAAATTGAAAAAGCCCCAACTGAATGGCGCGTTGAACGCGAACGGCGCGGCAAGCAAGGCCTGCGCGTCATACCGGCCCCAAAAGCCGCGAAATAGAAGACCGGCGCCGGCGATCCAAAGAGCGAGGCCAAGTGTGGCGAAAAGCTTCAGACCCGCGACGGGACCAGTCAGAGGTGCAACCGCCGGCACGAATACATCCATGCCAAGATTGGTCACGGGCCTGAGGTGAACCGTCCAGTAGCGCGCCAGGATCGGGTCGAGGGGAAGGTTGGAGAGCAGTGTAACGCGCACGAGGTGGGCCGGATAATCGAGAATTGGAAGCTCCGCAAAGGTCCAGACTGGCGCAGCTATAGTCGCAAGAGCCAGAAGGGCGAGCACCCAGAACATTCGTGGGGAAAGCGGCACGGTTTCACTCTCGAGGGCAGTGCGGCTAAACGTAAAAGCACCTAGAAGAATTCGATACACGTTTGATGGAGTTACCCTGGTCACTGAAGGATCGATCCACAACAATTTGCTCGGAGCGCCAGAAAACCGCGGGCAGCAGTGCAGAGGCCACGCAAAAATTTGCCTAGTTTTTCAAAGTGCGGGCGCCGCCCACTTAAGAGACCGGGGTGTCGTGGACCTGAAGCCGTTCCGCGATCAGCCAGCACAGGATCGCCCACGCAGCGCCTGCGCACCAGCCGGCGAGCACGTCCGTCGGCCAGTGCACACCGATATAGACGCGGCTTATCCCGACCAGCACCGTGAACGTAATCGCGACAGCGAGAAGATAGACCCTGACTTCGGCCTGACGCTGCGCTCGCGCGAGCAAGGCGCCCAGCGTCAGAAACGTAACGGCGGAAAGGAAGGCGTGGCCGCTCGGAAAGCTGTAGGTCTGGGTCTGGGCCACGGCGGCGACGAAATCAGGCCTGGGCCGCTGGACGAGGTCCTTGATGGCGAAACTGACGGCGCTTCCGCCGCAGATCGACACCAGAACGAAAAGCACCACTCTCCACCGTCGCTTCAGCGCGAGGAACCCAAGCGCCGCGCCGGTTATGAGTGTCAGCACGGCCGGACTGCCGAGGCTTGTCACGTCGCGAGCGGCGACCTGCAGCCAGAGCGGGCCGAGCGGTTTCGCCGGGTCGTCGGGGCGCCGGAGCGCAAGCAGAATCGCGCGGTCGAAACCGTGCAGATCGCCTTCGCGGAGTTCCGCGGTGATGATTGCGAATATCACGATAAGCCCGGCCGCGAGAAAAAGCATGATGAGGGGCGCGATTTCCCTTCGCTTCATCGGCTCGAGGTAGCGGAAGAAGGCTGGCGCGGACATCATCTCTCCTGGAAATTGGCAGGCCGTGTTTCAACGCGAGAAACATACTTTGGTTCGCTAGATCAGCGTCAATGCGATTCCCGCGGCGGCTGACATCGCGACCACGACAAAAACCGGCAGCCCGGCCACCGTGAGCGCCGCAAAGGCAAGGAGGGCGAGCGCCGCATCGAGCGGGCGAAGAATAGTCGATGTCCAGATCGGCTCGTAGAGGGCCGCGCCGAGAACCCCGACAACAGCGGCGTTAACACCCTGGAGCGCGCCGCGGACGGAGGTCTTGGTACGAAGGCGATCCCAAAAAGGCAGCACCCCATAGATGAGCAGCATGCCGGGCAAAAAGATCGAAATCAGGGCAATAAGAGCGCCTGCCAAACCACTCGGCCCAACGCTCGACTTCGCACCGAGAAAAGCCGCGACGGTGAAAAGCGGACCAGGAAGCGCTTGTGCCGTTCCGTAGCCTGCCAGGAAATCATTGCGGCCCACCCAGCCGGGCCTCACCACCGTTTCTTGCAGCAGCGGAAGCACAACGTGGCCGCCGCCGAAGACGAGGGCTCCTGTGCGATAAAAGGCATTGGCGAGCGAAGCAACGCCGTTATGCGAGATGGCCGCGACCGCCGGAAGGCCCGCCAGAAGCAGAAAGAAGGCACAGATCGCGACGAAGGCGGAGGTCTGGCTGATCCGAATACCGAAAGAAGCGGGTGTCGCCTGGGTATTTGAGCGAAGGAATACGAGGCCGAAGAGAACTCCGGTTGCGATGACTGCCAACTGCAGGCCGGCGCTCGGCATCGCAATTAGCAGCGCGGCTGCCATGAATGCCAACCCGGCCCGCTGCCGGTCGGGGCAAAGGGTCCGGCCCATGCTCCAGACGGCCTGGGCTACGACGGCGACGGCAAGCAGTTTCAATCCATGGATGAGGCCCTGCGCGGCGCTGCTTTCAGCATAGCTCAGGCCATAGGCCGCAAAAAGCATGAGGAGCGCCGAAGGCAGCGTGAACCCCGTCCAGGCGGCGAGGCCGCCGGGAAGGCCGCCGTGCTTCAGACCGAGGGCGAATCCCGTCTGCGAACTCGCCGGCCCCGGCACGAATTGGGCGAGCGCAACAATGTCGGCATAGGCCTCGTCGCTCAGCCATTTGCGGCGGTTGACGAACTCGCTTCTGAAATAGCCGAGATGGGCGATGGGTCCGCCGAAACTCGTGCAGCCCAGTCGCAGAAACGCAAGGAAGATCGTAAGCGTGTTTGCCATCTGAGGTCCCAACGTCGAGGAGTGCGTCCGGAAAAGTGCGAAGCGGTTTTCCGATAAATACGTGCGGCAAAACAAAACTTAGAGCCCGCTTTTGAGTCCATCAAAAGCGGATAGGCTCTGATACGGACTGCTATGAGCAGCGATGCCTTTGCCCATGCTCGCCTCGGGCGAACAATTAGTTATATTACTACCTGTGGCCACTTTACAAAACAAAGCCAATTTTAGCCGATCGTTAACTCTCACAGGCTGACGCGCCGGGAGAAGCTCCGCTTGATGACATGAATTGACACTCTGACGGTCGGCATAAGCAATGGCGTCAGCCCGACTTTCGCAACGGCTTCTTTTGCGAGGGAGGGGCAGGAGGCTTGCGATCCACTTTCGCGAGCGAACGCTTGGCATCGGCCTTCCGCTTGTCCTGAAGACGCTGCGCGCGTTTAGCCGCCGCCACTTCCCAGTCTTCCGCAAGGACTTGCGCGAGTTCGTCCGAGCGCTTCATCGCGAGGGCGGCCACCTTCTCCGTGTCCGTGTAGTGCGCGTAGTTCTCGAAAAGCAGCGCTTCGTCGTGCTCCTTGAAGGTGTCGACCGTGAAGCGGATCTCGCCTTCCGGCAGGCCGAGGCCCCGGAGCACATCCCGCGTCAACTCCAGCGACGAGAGAAAGGTCTCGCGCTCGATATGCTCGACGCCGAGATCCATGAGTTGGTGGACGTGACGGCGATTGCGGGCGCGGGCGTAAATCGGGACGTGCGGGAAATAGGTTTTCACCAGTTCCGCTGTTTTGAGTGCTTTCTCCACGTCGTCGATGGCGAGCACGAATGCCCTCGCCTTGCTGATCTCGGCCGCTTCCAGGATCGAAAGCCGGCTGGCATCGCCGAAATAGCTCTTATTGCCAAACTTGTTGACGAGCTGAACCTGATCGGGATCGGGGTCGAGCGCTGTGAATGGAATGCCCTTGGCTGTCAGGATGCGGGCCACGACCTGACCAACGCGGCCGAAGCCTGAAATCACCACGTGGTCATCTTTTTGGGGCAGCTTGTCGTATACCGGTTCCGTCTTTCGGATGCGTTTGCGGATAAGATCGTCCAAGGCAAGAAGAAGCGGTGTCGTCACCATAGACAGCGTCACAATGATGCCAAGCGCTGACGCTGACCCGGGCGTCAGCACACCACCTTGTTCGGCGCTGGCGAAGACGACAAAGGCAAACTCTCCTCCCTGCGAGGTCACGATGGCGAAGCGCCGCGCCGACGGAGCGCTGAGCCGTTGCCAGCGCCCGAGGAGGTAGAGAACAAGGATCTTCGCGGCCACCAGCATCGCCACCGCGGCAGCGATAAGCCCAGGCTGGCTGATGAGGGCGTTGAAGTTCAGGGACATGCCGATCGAGGTAAAGAACAGGGCAAGCAGCAACATTTCGAACGGCTCAATGTCGGCTTGCAGCTTATGGCGGAAGGACAAGTCGGCCAGAAGAACGCCGGCGAGAAATGCTCCGAGCGACGCGGAGAGGCCGATCTCCGTCATAAGGAGCGAGACTCCCGCCACGGTTAAGAGCGACGCCGCGATCATGGCTTCGCGCACCTGTGTCAACGCCAGCACGTGATAAAGCCGGTCGAGAACATAGTGTCCCACGACGATGATGAGGCCGATGACCGCCAAGGCCTTGGCCACGCCCGAGAGGGATATCGCCGATTCGGTCGGCGCACTGGCTGCAAGCAGCGGGACGACCGCGATAAGCGGAATCGCGGCGAGATCCTGGAACAGGAGGACCGAAAAGGCGAGGCGGCCGTGGCGCGACGTAAGTTCGTGCTTCTCCTCCAATGTTTGGAGGAGAAGAGCGGTTGATGACAAGGCGAGCGCAAGCCCAACCAGCACCGCTTGGGAGAAGGACAGGTCCGAACTTGGATTGATGCCCCAAATCAAGGCAACCAGAAGGGCGGCCGTTCCGATGAGCTGGACGAAGCCTGCTCCGAATACGGCGTCGCGCATCTTCCAGAGACGCTTAAGACGAAGTTCGAGCCCGATCAGGAAAAGGAACATCGCAACGCCGAGCTCGGCGATATGCCTCAGCGTGTTCGCATAATCAGGCGAATAACCGAGGAGTTTGCCGGCCCCGTAAGGGCCGATAAACGCTCCGGCCAGCAGATAGCCAAGAATGGAACCAAGCTTAAGGGTCTTGGCGACCGGCGCGGCAAAAGCCGCGACGGCCAAGAACACCACCAGTTGAACCAGAACGTTTCCATCCATGGCGCTTTCCTCCGGGAAAATCATCGGGGAGAGACGTCATCGAGGTCTCTGAATCACTAATGCAGCGAAATATCGCAGGCGCCAACTAAAACCGAATGATAGCGCCTCAAGCCGCCATGTTGACTCGAGCTTCGGCGCAACTAGAAAAGCTTCGACAAAGCGACAAGCGCCAGGGCGACAAAGAGCGTTTTTGCCGACCAGTCATCGCCGAACCTCCGCAGCTGATCGATGACGACGGGAACTTCATAAACGTGGAACACGGAAAGGCCCACGACGACAGCAAGTGCGATGCCGAGGAGCCAAATCAAATAGCTGAACCTCATCATATCCCCCAAGTTTTCAGATAGCTGTACGGAATTTCTTGTGCCGGAAACTAAAGAAGACTGACACCCCTGACAAGCGTCGCGTCAGCTTAA
This sequence comes from uncultured Alphaproteobacteria bacterium, assembly GCA_963839435.1. Lineage (GTDB taxonomy): Bacteria > Pseudomonadota > Alphaproteobacteria > Rhizobiales > Rhodomicrobiaceae > Rhodomicrobium. The sequence continues at coordinate 75,902 of CAWIVD010000020.1, read as the reverse complement.
TTCAACCCTTTCCACCGCCATCTGACGGGGATCGCAGGGCGCAGCCGTCATCAAAACGGCCGCGCCAGCGTTCAAGCTACATCCCTTTGACTATGCCCTCGGTCATCTTCTTCGCGTCGCCGAGCAGCATCATGGTGTTGTCGCGATAGAACAACGGATTGTCGATGCCGGCATAGCCCGAAGCGAGCGAGCGCTTGATGAACATCACGGTGCCCGCCTTCCATACTTGCAGCACCGGCATGCCGTAGATCGGCGATGTCTTATCGTCTTCCGCCGCCGGGTTGGTGACGTCGTTGGCGCCAATGACGAAGGCGACGTCGGCCTGCGAGAACTCCGAATTGATGTCCTCGAGTTCGAACACCTCGTCATAGGGCACGTTCGCCTCGGCGAGCAGCACGTTCATGTGGCCGGGCATGCGCCCCGCCACGGGATGGATCGCGTATTTGACCTCGACGCCCTCCTTCTTCAGAGCGTCCGCCATCTCGCGCAGCGCGTGCTGGGCCTGCGACACCGCCATGCCGTACCCCGGCACGATGATGACCTTCTGCGCGTTCTTCATGATGAAGGCCGCATCGTCCGCCGAGCCTAGCTTGACAGGGCGCTGTTCGGTCGCCCCGCCGGCGGCGGCTGTCTCACCGCCGAACCCTCCCGCGATCACGGAGATGAACGAGCGGTTCATGCCCTTACACATGATGTAGGACAGGATCGCACCGGAGGAGCCGACAAGCGCGCCCGTAATGATGAGCGCTGTATTCGAGAGCGTGAAGCCGATACCGGCAGCAGCCCAGCCGGAATAGGAGTTCAGCATCGATACCACGACCGGCATGTCGGCGCCGCCGATAGGGACGATCAGCAGAATGCCGAAGATGAAGGAGCCGACCGCAATGGCCCAGAATAGCAGATTGACCTGAGCCTGATCCTGCCCCTGGCTTCCAGCCTGAACGAAAAGCACAATCAGGGCAATGAGACCTACCGCGAGACCAAGGTTGATAATGTGTCGAGCGGGCAGCAGTATGGGCTTGCCCGACATGTTGCCGTTAAGCTTCGCGAACGCAATGAGCGAGCCCGAGAACGTGATCGCGCCAATGGCGACGCCGACCGACATCTCGACGAGACTTTGCATATAAATCGCGCCGGGCTTGCCGATACCGAAAGCTTCGGGCGCGTTCAAGGCGGCGGCGGCCACGCAGACCGCGGCGAGACCGACAAGGCTATGGAATGCCGCAACGAGCTGCGGCATAGCCGTCATGGCAATCTTGCGCGCGATATAAGCGCCAACGCCTCCGCCCAGGGCGATGCCCCCGACAATCATGCCTAGCGTGAGGTCGCCCTCGGGTTTCGAGACGCCGAGAGTCGTCGCGATCGCGATGGCCATGCCAATCATGCCGAAGGTGTTGCCCTGCCGCGCGGTTTCCGGCGATGACAGACCGCGGAGCGCCAGGATAAACAAGACGCCGGACACGAGATAGAGGAGAGCGACGAGATTAGGAGTCAAGGTCATGACCGCTCCACCTTCTTTTCTTTTTTCTTGTACATGGCGAGCATCCGGCTGGTCACGAGGAAGCCGCCGAATATGTTCACGGACGCCATAACCAGCGCCGCAAAGCCTAAAAGCTTGGCGTTAGAATTTCCGGTACCGGCCATCACATCCGTCGCTTGTACCGCGACGGCAAGCAGGGCGCCAACGACGATCACAGATGAAATCGCGTTCGTCACCGACATCAAGGGCGTGTGCAGAGCGGGTGTAACGCTCCAGACGACGTAATAGCCGACGAAAATCGCAAGCACGAAAATCGAGAACTCGAATACGAAGGGGCTGACGCCGTGAGCACCTTCCTCGGCAGCGAATGCCGCCCCAGGCGCCACCATTGTCAGTGCCATGAAGCCAAGGGCCGTCAACGCGGGCATTATTGCGCGGCTCATGATGCCCCTCCTTTCAGACGCGGATGCACGATATGGCCATCCTTGGCGATCAAGGTGCCTGTTATGACTTCGTCGTCCCATTTGATGGCGAGATTTCCCTGTTTTTTGTCGATCTGCGGCTCAAGAAAGGCGTAGAGGTTTCTGGCGTAAAGGGCGGACGCATTGCCGGGCACCTGCCCCGCAAGGTTCGTCAGGCCCATGATCGTCACACCGTTATGCTGGACGATTTCGCCGGGCACTGTCCCCTCGACGTTTCCGCCGCGTTCCGCTGCCAGGTCGACGATCACGGAGCCGGGTTTCATGCTCTCCACCATCGCCTTCGTGATGAGCTTCGGTGCTGGCCGGCCCGGAATGAGGGCGGTTGTGATCACAATATCCTGGTTGGCGATATGGCTTGCGACGAGTTCCGCCTGCTTCTTTTTATAGTCCGCAGACATTTCTTTCGCGTAGCCGCCTGCGGTTTCAGCCTGCTTGAACTCTTCGTCCTCGACCGCGATGAACTTGCCGCCAAGGCTTGCGACCTGCTCCTTCGCCGCGGGGCGAACGTCCGTTGCGGAAATGACTGCGCCCATGCGGCGGGCGGTTGCAATGGCCTGCAACCCCGCGACGCCGGCGCCCATGACGAATATCCGCGCGGCGGGAACCGTTCCTGCTGCCGTCATCATCATGGGGAGCGCACGGCCAAAGTGCGCCGCCGCGTCAACCACGGCCTTATATCCGGCGAGGTTCGACTGCGAGGACAGTACGTCCATAGACTGCGCACGGGTGATGCGCGGCATGAACTCCATGGTAAAGGCCGACACGCCCTTCGCCGCTATCGCCTCCAGCTCATCGCGCGATCCGAAAGGATCGAGCATGCCGGCAAAAATGGCACCGGACTTCATGGCCTGGAGCTCTTCCTGTGAAGGCCGACCGACCTTGAGGATGACATCCGCTTGGGAGATGGCGTCGGCGGCGTTCTGGACAATCTCCGCCCCCGCGTCCTTATAGAGCTGGTCCGGCAGATAGGATCGCTCCCCGGCCCCCGCCTGAAAAAGGACGCGAGCGCCGAGATTTTTGAATTTCTTTGTCGTTTCCGGGGATAGGGCTACCCGAGTCTCGCCCTCCCCCTCCCTCGTGACGGAGATTGTGATCATTGAGCCTACGGAAGTAAGAAGCTTAAGTGAGGAAAATCGCCATTCCGGCCAGGATAATTGCGACTGTTACTATGCCGAATATCACAAAGCCGGTGAAGTTCTTGTAGGTTTTTTCATGGGCTGGCATGTCCATGGATTCATTCACATTGGTTTGGTCCTTGTTCATTGCCAGTTCCTTCCCTGGTGGGGCTTTTGCCCCTTTTTGTTGCACGAACATTTACACAAGTTTCTGCCAGCGCCAAGTGTCGAGTCCGATTTCTTAGTGCTACAAGAGCGCGCATTCTTAGGATCACGGATGCGTAACTTCGGCCCGGCTTAGAGGAAACACGCGAAGAGGAAGTGTGGCATATGGTAGCGTTTGAGCGGGCAAAAGGCGCAATCCTCGCACTGGTCCTGGGGCTCTCTGCGGGTGGCTTTTTACCCGGTGCGGCAATGGCTGACACTGAGGCGGACAATGCTAAGCTGGCGCAATGCGCGAAGGACATCTGCGCCATCATCGTCTCTAAAAAGGCGAAGGGTCCTGATCTTAACTGCGATCTGGCCAAGACCTGGGAAAAAGACCAAATCCAAAAAGGCGCAGATTCGAAAAATTTGTCGTGGGGCCTCGGTTCGGCAAAGTGCACCGCCAAGGTCAAAGCGAAACGCTCCGAACTTATCGCTGCCGTAACTGCGCCGGAGAAAACCTTCAAACTCGACCGGCAATCGGTCGCCTGCGAGATCGGAACCGATAAATACAGCTCCGGGCCACGATGGCGCCAGAGTTGACGTTCAAATATGGATCGACAACCGCCGTCTCGCTGCACATGGAGAACATTCAGGGCGCGCCCTTGATCAAGGGCGTCGTCTGGACTGCGGCGACTCTGGAACAAAATTTCGGCATTCTTCAAAGTGACATGGTTCGAGAAGTGAACCGCTTCATCAAAAAGGAATGCCCGAAGATTCTCGGCAACGCAAAGTAGTCTGCGGTTAATCGGAAAAGCGATTTCACAGAGTCTCTGTGTCGGATTTGCTTTATTGCTGCCGCAAATACGCCCTATCTCTGCCCTAGATGGCAATCTAGTTTTGCGGTGGCGCGTCGGCTGGCCGGCAGTCGCGTTATCGTGACTATCGGCGGCTAGGCACATGCCATGGACAGCGAGCACGACTATTACTCCATATTGGACGTGCCCAGGGATGCCTCGGACGCTGATATCCGACGCGCCTTTCGCTCGCTTGCCAAGGAGCATCATCCGGACAGCCGCGGAGCCGGCAACGGCGGCGGATCTGCCGAGCGCGATTTCCGGCTGATCAGCGAGGCGTATGAAACTCTCAAGGATTCAAACCGGCGCGAAACCTATGACCGGGAATTGGATCAAGCCCTGCGGTTGAAGCCCCATTCTACGCATTGGGGAAAGCGATCTTTTGCGGCAGGTCTCGGCGTTGGCATCCTTTTAGCGATCGTTGCGGTAGGGGCCTTGAATTACATCGATCGCGCTGGCCGCATGAGCGGCGAGAAAGCTCAGGAACTCGTTAAAAATCGTCATTGGCCCCGAGAAGGCCACCGATGCCGGTCGCCGCATTCCGCCTGAGCGAAACAAGGTGCGGGACACTGTCGTAACCCCAGCGTTGCCGCCCGAAGCAGGGAAAGCTCCTCCGCCTTCTTCACCGGCACCGCCTGCCTCAACAGCGCCTGCGCCAATCGATGTCTCTGCGCGGCTGCTCGCTGAGCGTCAAGCTCCCGCCGTTTCCGGCGAATCCGGCGGGAAATTCAATGACAAAGCAGCAGCTGTCACTCCGGCGGAGCCTCTAGACATTGCCACAGGAGCCTCCGGGCACAAGAAGACCGTTCGGCTTCAGCCAGGGAAGGGACTCGCCCAAAGCTTTACCGACTGCCACTCTTGCCCTGAAATGGTGGTGATTCCCGCTGGAGAAGCTCTTGTTGGATCGCGCGTGGAAAGCGACGGGTCCCATTGGGAAGAGGCCCCGGCGCATCGCGTGCACATTGGCAGACCACTTGTAATTTCGAAGACCGTCATTTCGGCCGGCAATTGGCGCGCGTGCGTGGACGCTGGCGTCTGCCGCCTTAGCCTGTCTTCGCTGCTCGCGGTGGGTCCCCGGGTGGCAGCGACCCGCATATCCTGGTCCGATGCGAAACTCTATGTAGGATGGCTGTCGCAAACGACGGGTTGGCGCTATCGCCTGCTGTCGGAAGCAGAGTGGGAATATGCCGCGCGTGCGGGCAAAGGGCGTGGACCGATGGAGCCCGAGGAAGGCGGCCGGTACACTGCCGATACCATAAAGGACACGAGCGGCCTGTTTCCACGCGTTCGCTTTGACCACTTCACCGCCGCGGGGCCCAACGCGTGGGGGATGCAGGGCGGGGGTGTCCTCGAATGGGTCGAGGATTGCTGGCACGGAAGCTATGATCAAGCCCCGGATGACGCCTCGCCATGGCTATCGGCCGCTGGCGGCGATTGTGCCTATCGTGTAGTGCGTGGTAACGCAACCGCGGGCGGAGGATTTGGCTGGCGGCTTTCCGCGAGGTCTAAGGAATTCACCGAGACAAAGGCGCCGACCGTTGGTTTCCGGGTCGCCAGAGAGATCGCTGTTCCTGCGAAGACGGCGCAGGAAGGAACCGAAAATATTCGACGCCAGCCATGACTTAAAAAATCAGTCTTATTCTTAGAAATCAGTTGATACTTTCTTGGTCATATCCGGCAAAATAAAAGCTTTGCTGCGTGACACTTTAAGTTGATCATTCGCCCGTGAAATATTCGTAACGGAGGGGGACGAAAACCGCCAAGGACGTTACCTTCGACGAGGAGGTCCTCGCTGAGGAGCGTCATAATAAAAGAAACGCTCTGAAATCAGCGAGGTTGAACGTAAGCCGGGTCGGCGCCGAGACAGTCGTCTGGGAGCCCAATCATGAGGCATGAATCTGCGCATGCGATAACATATGTCCCGCCAATCCTGTCGGCGGTTCGCAAAATAACCTTCGCCGATCTGAATGATGCATTGGCTGAAGGCTGGGAGAATTTCATACGAAAGCCGGGCTATGTGCTGCTTCTCGGTATTATTTACCCGACCATCGGTCTCTTGATCGCGCGGCTGACCTTTGGCTACGATGTGTTGCCGCTGCTCTTTCCTCTTGCGGCAGGTTTTGCCCTTCTCGGGCCGTTTGCGGGGCTGGGATTTTATGAGATCAGCCGTCGACGGGAGCAAGGCTTGGCTCCGTCGTGGTGGAGCGTGTTCTGCCTGCTTCGAAACAAGTCGCGTGGCTCCATCCTGGCGCTTGGCGCGCTCTTGATGGTAATTTTTTTCGCCCGGCTCGGCGCGGCTGAAACGATCTATGATGGCCTTTTCGGCGACGCTCCGGCGACGTCCCTGAGCGGTTTCGTTCATCAGGGGTTGATCGAGCCTGCCGCCGGCCTTTCGCCGGTCGTAAGAAACCTCAATCAAGCCTAGACAGCGGTCCCCAAATCTTCATGAAATCAACCTTCCTCGAATTCTGGGCCATTGTGCGGCCCTATTGGTCCTCACCTGAGCGGGTGTTATCCGGTCTTCTCCTCGCGGTAGTAATCGCGCTCAATCTCGGCATCGTTTACGTCATGGTGCTAATCAATGAATGGAATGCACTGTTTTACAATTCCTTGCAAAACTATGATCTCGCCGATTTCTGGTGGCAGCTCGCCCGGTTTTGCGTCCTTGCCACGATCTACATCATTGCCGCGGTTTACCGGGTCTATTTGCGGCAGATGCTTCAAATTCGCTGGCGGAATTGGCTCACCCAGCGATATGTTGACCGCTGGTTCAGAAACGATGCCTATTACCATCTGCAACTCGGGGACAATCGCGCAGCCGACAACCCGGACCAGCGTATTGCCGAGGACATCAACACCTTCGTGAGCCAGACCCTGGTCCTTGGCCTTGGCCTTCTTGAATCCGTTGTCACCCTTGCGTCTTTTTCCGTGATTTTGTGGGGCTTGTCCGGCTCGCTCACCCTAGGTGGCATCGATATTCCCGGTTACATGCTTTGGGCGGCGATCCTTTATGCCATCGTTGGCAGCTGGCTTACCCACGTCATCGGCCGGCCGCTCATCTCCTTGAATTATCAGCAACAACAGTTCGAAGCGAATTTGCGGTTCGGGCTGGTTCGCGTCCGCGAAAATGCCGAGCAAATTGCGCTTTATCGCGGCGAGGAAGCAGAAAAAGGCGGAATTGGGTCGGCCTTTTCCAACGTCGTCACGAACTGGTGGGGGATCATGCGGCGGCAAAAACTGCTGACGTGGTTTTCGTCCGGCTATGATCAGATTGCGACCGTCTTCCCGTTCGTCGTGGCGGCCCCGCGATATTTTTCCAAGTCGATACAACTTGGCGGGCTAATGCAAATTGCGCAGGCCTTCAGCCAGGTGCAAACAGCGCTGTCCTGGTTCGTGACGAATTATACAAGCTTCGCCGAGTGGCAGGCAACGCTCGACCGTTTGAGCGGCTTCGAAAAGGCGCTCGCGGCGGACGTAGAAAACTACCGCGCGATTTCGGTGACCAGAACCCCGAGCGCAAAGGCTGTGTCAGTTTCAAACCTGAGTATCTATCTCCCAGACGGCCGTCCTCTGCTGAAAGACTTATCTTTAGCGCTTCCGCCAGCCTCGCGGGTTTTGATCTCGGGACCATCCGGCAGCGGCAAAAGCACGTTCCTGCGGACCTTGTGCGGGATTTGGCCCTACTGCGCGGGGCGGATCGTCATTCCGGCGAACCAGAAAATGCTGTTCTGCCCCCAAAAGCCCTACCTGCCACTTGGCACTTTACGTCAGGCGGTCCAATACCCGGAAAGCGGCGGCACATACAGCGACGCCGACATGAGGCACGCGCTTTCCTTGTGCGGGCTTGAAGAGCTTCGTTGGCGCCTTGACGAGAGCGAAAACTGGGCCATGAAGCTATCGCCGGGCGAGCAGCAGCGTCTCGCCTTCGCCCGCGCTCTTCTCATGAAACCGCAATGGCTCTTCTTCGACGAGGCGACGTCAGCGCTCGACGAAGACTCCGAGCAACGGCTTTACGGTCTTGTCGCCGATATACCGGACTGCGCCTTGATAAGCGTCGCCCATCGGAAAACGTTGAGCGCCTTCCATGATCGGACGATCGCATTTACGAAGACGGGCGCCGCTCAAAGGCAGGATCAAGCTCTTGCTTTTGTAAGCGGCATCACTGCCGAAATTCAGAGTGCAGCTGGAGAGTAACGCACGTTCACGCCTCAGCCATTATCATCGTTGACGTCTGGCATTATGCATACCAGACTACCGGGACCGCACTCGAAAGCCAAAAAAGGCACGCGGGACATGGGAGAAACGTATGAAAGTCAGTCAACTCCTTCGTAAAAAAGGTGGGCGAATAGCCTCCATTCGAATGGATGAAACTATCGAGCGAGCAGCACAAATGCTCCGCGACGAGAACATCGGAGCGCTCGTCATCAAGGATAGCTGCAATACAGAGGGGGAAGTCGTGGTCGGGATGTTTTCCGAGCGCGATTTTTTGCGCGCCGTCCTGGGACGCGGCCCTGGGGTTCTGAAGCTGCCCGTATCGAGATTGATGTCGCCGAATGTGATTGCGCTGCGATCAAACGACGACACCACTAGAGCGGTAGAGTTGTTCAACAAGCACCGCATCCGCCACCTTCCGGTTATCGACGATCAAACGCTGATCGGAGTCATCAGCATCAGGGATATCGTTGCGGCGTATGAGCCCGGGGCGCTGAGGGCTGAGGCGTTTGCCTAGCCCCAGCCGAACGTGAATGGCCGCCTCGACGGCGGCCATTCAAGCGCGGTGCTCTGCCGCGATGGGCGTGGCTTCGACGCGAACGCCGACCCTTTGGGAGTCGTCCGTGAACTTCTGATTTTCAGACTTTTTGCGGCTCGGGTTCGACCAAGAAGGCTTGCATCACCTAAAAAGCGCGAGCCATGCCAGCAGGCGCCGGAAATTGTATCCAGCGGCGGCGAGGACGGCGTTGATGGCGTCGCCCTCGCGATGGGCCAGGAAGTTCCGGTCCATTCGGTGGTCTTCTTTGGTGTGGCCGATCAGCGGTTCGATGGCGGCGCGGCGTTTGAGCTGGCGTTTGATAGCGTCGGTTACGCCGCGTTTTTGTCCTTGCGTGTAAACCTTGAACTTGTGTTCCTCCGGGTCGTTGTGACCCTTGTATCCGGCGTCGGCGAGGATGCGGGAAAGGGCCGCGCGCCGGTCATCGCTTCGATGCCGGGAAGCACGGTCTTGAGCGTATGCCCGTCATAGGGATTGCCGGGCAGCGCCTTGGCATGGAGGATGAACTGGCCGCCTTTTGAAGGCGCAACAGTCGTTGCGAGGCTCACCTTCACGCCAAATTCGTAAGGCTTGTGGGCCTTGCCCTTTCCAATGCACTCCACCTCAGGCGCGTGCAGCACATAGGACTGGCGCAAGGCGACGCCATGCTTCTTGGCGAGCCGGACAAGCCGCTCCCGCGCCCGGTTCAAAAGCTTCGCGTCCGTCGGATGGGCCACGTTCTTCGGCTGCACGGTCGTGTCCACCACGACGGCCGCAAGCTCGGACGGCTTCAGCGCCCCGGTCTTCGCCGCAACCGCAAGGCTTTCCTGGATCAGCGCATTAAGCCCCTCCTCGCCCATGCGCTGGCGCCAACGTGTCAGCGACGAGCGGTCGAAGACGGGCCTGTGCTGGAAGAACTCCTCGCCGCAGAAATACTGAAAGTAAGGGTTCTCGGCCCAAACCTCGCAAAGCCGCTCGTCCGACAGGTTCTCGCTGTATTTCAGGATGGCGAGCCCCGCCATCAACCGCGTCGGCAAGGGGGGACTGCCGGGGCCATCCGAATAGACCGCCCCGAACTTTTGCTCGAGAAAACCCCAATCGATCCGCTGAGCCAGCCGCACCCGCGGATGGCTCATGTCGATGATCTGATCAAGCCTGGCCGTGAACAGATCGTTCTGCCCCGTCTCGCGCCGCTCACTTGGCTTCATCCCCGTCCCCCGCATGCGAATCAGCATCGCTTGCGACGGATGATGCAGGCGAATTTTGCAAGAAAATCGACCGGGGACGCCCTCAATCCTGCAAAACCGTACCAGCAAAATCACCAAACGCGGCAGCGATATCAAGCGGTTACGAATAGTTCACGGTCGACTTGGGAATTTCCGCATTTGCGTCACCTGGAAAATCTTGCGATCGGGGTTACCGGCGTTGCCCTTCGGGAATCGTGAATGGTGTTCGCTGCTCCAGTCAATCGCGATGAGATGGAAACCTCTGATTTCACCAGGTTGAATGCATTGGGGGACGTCGAGGACCATAAATCCGCGCGCCGTCAGGGATGGGCGACGTTCGCGCTATTTAGATCAACCCGCCTTCAATCGGTGTCGGTTAAAGGCGGAAAAATTGATCAATTCTAAAGTGTGGAGCAGCTTATCCGCGTCCAAACGGATGTGGGCTGCACTAGCCCTGTAGTTGCGAGAGTCAGGGAGTCCGACGAACCCAGCCCATCGGAGTGAGGTGCTCCTGGGGGGTAAACCTCGTCTTGTAGGCCATTTTCCGCGACCCGGCGATCCAATAGCCGAGGTAGACAAAGGGAAGACCGCGGGCCTTTGCGAAGGCGACCTGCTCCATGATGATGTAATTCCCGAGGCTCCGCTTGTCTAAATCGGGCTCGTAGAAGCTGTAGACGAGGGAAATCCCGTCGCTGAGGCGGTCGCACAACACGGCGGCCACGAGTGGATTATCCTTCGCGCCCACTCGTCCCGGCCGATTGATCCGATACTCCGTTAGAAAGGTTTCGACGGCGCTGTCCTGGATCATCATCGAGTAGTCGAGAAGCGACATGTCGGCCATGCCTCCTTCGGCGTGGCGTGCCTCGATATAAGCCCGGAAGAGGGCGAACTGCTCGATCGTTGGGCGCCCCGAGACGCGGCGCGCCTCGACATCCGCATTCATCTTCCAGATTTTTGCGAGCGTGCGGCGAGGCTCGAACTCATTCACCACAATGCGAACCGGCACGCAGGCGGCGCAATGGTCGCAATAGGGCATGTAGGCGATATTCTGGCTGCGGCGGAAACCGCCCTTGAGCAGATTATCGACGAGTGCGACGGGCCTATCGGCCGATAGGTGGGTGAAGATTTTCCGCTCAAACCTGCCCGGCAAGTAAGGGCAAGGCTGTGGCGCAGTTACGTAAAACTCGGGAAATCGTCGCTTCTGGTCCACAGCATTCCGGGGAGTGATTGAAAATCCCGGTCATTGTGCCGAAAAACTTAGGATTAGGCCAGAGCGCATACGTGCGCTGCACAATCGCTAAATGTCGCTTCCAAAACGATGCAGCTCCGCACCGTAGGTTTTCAACCATATGCGGGCTCTCTGCATTCCAGGGACAGCGTCACGCATCAATCGCCAAAACCTTGGTCCGTGGTTCATTTCACGAAGATGCGCGACCTCATGGGCGGCCACATAGTCCAAAACAAATGGCGGCGCAAAGATGAGCCGCCATGAAAATGAAAGAGTGCCGCTTGTCGAACAGGATCCCCAGCGCGTTGCTTGGTCGCGGATCGCAATGCGCTTATAGCCGGTCTCAAGCGTCTTAGTGTATTTCTCGACGCTGTCCGCGATATCCTTGCGAACCTCGGCCCGCAACCAGTCATGGAAGCGGCGCGCCGCATGCTCCTTGTCGCCGCTCACGTGAAGGCTCGGGATGGGAGCGTCGAAACGGAGGCAGCTCAGATTTCGCCAGTCAGCGAGGGAATTCTTCGTAAAGGAAGCGCTCTCCGCATCTCTTTCCTGCCAGACGATCGGGCTATAGCGCTGTGGGCCCGCAAACCTGATGCGGTGTAGTTCGCCTCTCAGGGGGACGATGGCGCCATCGGCGAAAGGCACTGGCTCAGGCAGGCGTTCCAGTTGTTTTCTAAGCCAGTCCGCGTGGCGGGCCAGGAAGGCATTTGCATCTTCGACCCGGCCCCGATTGGGAAGAGTGAGGATTGCGGCACGCTCAGTGTGGCTAACCTTGAGGGAAAATCGCTTTGCGCGCGGCGAGCGTCTCAGTTCCACGGTACAGCCGACGCTGGGTACCCGAAGGACCGGAGTTTGCTCAAGCGGAAGAACAGTAATAGCTAGCATGAGACTTTCGTCTTTGCTTCAACGCGGTTTAGTTTCTATATGTGACTCGAGTTCAAGGTTAGCATGTGGCTACTCAACAATCTGCGTTTTTTAGGCAACAGATTGCGGAATAAACTTTCAACATAGCGTAAGTTTTTCACCAACGCCACAGGCCAATCCCCTCCTCGAGGATTTGTTACCATAGCACCTTTTTCACGACCGAGGTCTCGCTCTTAGCAAAAGCGTGAAAAAAGCTATAAGTTTCTCAATGATATAAACAGCCCCTTAACCCGTTTACAACCCAAGGTTTTGCTACTCTTTGACCCACATCCAAGGGCAACGATCAGGAAGGGGAAGTGGGTAGTTTTAGATAAAGGCGAGAACAAGGCTCCAGAAACGAGCCACGCCAAAATTTGTAGATAGGGCGGATCGCAGGTCATTTTTCGAGATGACTCTTCCCCAACTGTGGCTGTCGTGGTACAAGCCCTGCTTCCTCAAGTTCCCAAACGGCAGGAGGTCCTTGCCGATGACAATTGCGATCGTCCGGTAATTAGGCGCGAGCCACATCGCGAGGTCAGCTTCGCTTCGCCGCGCCATCTTCTTAATCTCAATTCATGCGAGCGAAGCCATGCTTTTCTGGTTCGAAAAACTTATTGATCCTTTCAAAGAGGTGCCCGTGGAGCAGCCGCCGAGTAAGCTCGCGGCCTTCTACTGGCACTACTTGCGCCATGTCTGGCGAGTGTATGCGCTCATCATGCTTTGCGGGCTGGTCGGCGCGTTGATCGAAGTTTCGCTTTTCGCGTTTGTCGGAAAGATCGTCGATCTCGCCAAATCCGCGAAAGATCCCGCATCGTTCTTCGAAGAGCACGGCGCCACGCTGATGTGGATGGCATTCGTAGCGCTCGTGGCGAGACCCCTCGCCTTCGGGCTGCATGCGCTGCTGATCAATCAGACGGCAAATGCCAATGTCATGAACATGATACGCTGGCAGCAGCACCGTTACATGCTGCGCCAGAGCCTGTCGTTTTTTCAGAACGATTTCGCGGGAAGGCTCGCGAACAAGATCAATCAAACGGGCGGCGCGCTGCGGCAGACGGTCGTTGAGGTCGTGGACGCGCTTTGGTTCGTCGCGATCTATTGGACAAGCGCGGCTGTCATCTTCTTCGACCTCGACTGGCGGCTGGTCATCCCGCTTGTTTTGTGGCTCCTGACTTTCCTGGGCATGATCTGGTTCTTCGTGCCCCGGCTTATCCGTTACGCCACCATTGTGTCGGACGCACGCTCAACGCTGACCGGCCGCATCGTCGACAGCTACACCAACATCCTGACCGTGAAGCTGTTTGCTCACACGGAGGGCGAGGACGCCTATGCGAAAGAGGCGATCTCAGACCATTTGAACAAGCTGAAAAAGCAACTGCGCTGGATCACCGGGATGGAGCTGACCCAGTGGGTGCTGACGGGTATGCTCATCACGGGAACGACAGGGCTGGCGCTTTGGCTTTGGACGCAGGGGGCCATCACGCTTGGCGCGATCGCGGTGATAACCGGGCTTGTGATCCGCATCAACAACATGGCCGGCTGGATCATGTGGGTCGTCACGTCCATTTTTGAGAATCTCGGCACCGTGCAGGAGGGCATGGAAGCCATTTCGAAGCCGTGGACGGTGGTCGACTTTCCCGGCGCGAAGCCATTACGCGTCTCGAACGGCGAAATCCGCTACGAGGGCGTGCGCTTCCACTATGGGCGCGACAGCGGGCTCATCGAGAACCTGTCTCTCACGATCAGGCCCGGCGAAAAGGTCGGGCTCGTGGGGCCGTCGGGTGCGGGCAAATCCACGCTGATCAATATCCTCCTGCGCTTTCACGATTTGGAGGCGGGGCGCATCCTGATCGACGGGCAGGACGTCGCCCAGTCGAGCAGGACAGCCTGCGCGCGCAGATCGGCCTTGTGACGCAGGATACTTCGCTTTTGCACCGATCCGTCATCGACAACATCCGTTACGGCAGGCCGGGCGCTTCGGAAGAAGATGTGATCGCCGCCGCGAAACAAGCCCATGCCCACGAGTTCATTCTCGATCTCGAGGATTACAAAGGCAGGCGCGGCTACGATGCACAAGTCGGCGAGCGAGGGGTGAAGCTTTCCGGCGGGCAGCGCCAACGCGTTGCCATTGCGCGCGTGCTCTTGAAGAATGCGCCGATCCTGATCTTGGACGAGGCCACATCAGCGCTCGATTCCGAGGTCGAGGCTGCGATCCAGGAGCAGCTTTACAATCTGATGGCGAACAAGACCGTAATCGCGATCGCTCATAGGCTTTCCACGATCGCGGCAATGGACCGCCTTATCATCATGGAGAAGGGCAGCATCGTTGAGGACGGCAGCCACGAGGAGCTGCTTCGCCATGGCGGGCTCTATGCGAGCCTTTGGGCGCGGCAGTCGGGCGGCTTCCTGTTCGAGGATTTCAAACCGACCGATCCGATGCTGCACCCGGATCGAATGGCCGAAATAGAGGGCTTGGCCGAATAAGCATCTCCAGGCACGGCGAAAGTGCCTGGACCTTTTAACATTCGACTAGCGAAGGAAGGGGCAAAGAACCTGGAAGCCCTCGTAGGTCGTGTAGGTCCCGGAAAACGGATCGAAGGACACGAAGTTGGCTGCACACGCCGCCATGCGGTCGGCATAGGAAGGGGCACAAGACGGACCGCCGCAATACGCGCCATCGATTGGGGCATTAAAAGCGCCAGTCACAAGGCCAAGCGTACCGCCAATCACGGCGGCGGGCAAATCCAGCGGGCTTCCGTACGTGTAGTCGGGATAGTACTGCACCTTTGTTATTGCAGCACCGGGTTGCAAGGAAGCGCCGGCAAACGCTGGCATGGCGCTGACTGCCGTCGAACTTGCCAGCACGGTCAAAGTGGCAGCCGCAGCAAGAAAAATTCCGCGAGACATTACTTACTCCCCTCAAACAAGCACGACATGTAAGCTGCGGCGTATGGTTCTTTTCCAGAGAGCAACCCCTTGAGGTTGTCACGGCCTTATGATTACAATTAATCGTTAAATTACCTTTAATTACGATCACGCGGCGCGCCCGTGCTTTTGCCTGTTCGGGAGAATGCGTCGGCATTGGGTCTGGAGCGGAGGCACGACGGCCTAATGCATAGGCTCAAGAGAGGCTAGGAGGGCGGCCCGCAAGTCCGCTCCAGTGAAGGGCTTTTGAAGGACCGGACTGAGTGCCCAGCGCGGATCGACGCCTCTTGCGCCGTAGCCGCTTGCAAATACGAACGGGATGCCACGCTGGACCAGCGTCTCCACCAGTTGAGAAATGCTTTCGCCCGCGACGTTGACGTCCAAAACCGCGACATCAATACCGCAGGTTTGCAAGCCTCTCATCGCCTTCGCCACGCGGCTTGCTGAGAAGGCGACCTCGCAGCCGAGTTCGAGAAGAAATTCCTCGATCAGCATCGCTACGAGGGTCTCATCCTCAACGATGAGAACTCGCAAGCCATCAAGGGGATTAATAGCGGCGGTCAAGGCTCTCGTCCCAGCATGTCTCTCATAAAAGCGACGCACGCCGGTAACGTTCCCGATTGCGTTCAATAATCGAGAGATCAAGCTATTTTCAAGCGTCCGCGGCGGGGATCGAAAGCGGGACCCTCGTGTTCCAAAGAGTTAGCGCAACCGTATGAGAGAGCCGATGAAGCTTTTTGAATGCCAGAATTGCGGCCAGATGATCTATTTCGAGAACACGCAGTGTGAACGGTGCGGCTTCCCTCTGGGGTTTCTTCCCGACGTGGCTGTTCTAACCGCATTAAAGGCAAACGGCTCAGGTGGCTACAAGCCTTTGGCAAACCCGTCGCGGTCCGTGTCCTACTGCGCGAATTTCCAGCATAGCGCTTGCAATTGGCTGGTTGACGCAGGATCGGGGCCCCTCTGCCCCGCCTGCAAGCTCAACCGCACGATTCCCGATCTAACTAAGCCAGAGAATTCTGCGCCTGTGGCAACGCATCGAGGTGGCGAAGCATCGCCTCATTTATAGTCTTCTCCGGCTCGGCCTTCCGATCGCCAGCAAAACCGAGCAGCCCGAAACCGGGATTGCTTTCGATTTTCTCGCGCCGGCCCCCGGGCAGGACGGGCAAGGCAAGATCCTCACGGGGCACGATCATGGCGAGATCACGCTCAACGTCGCGGAAGCTGACGACGCGGTCCGTGCCGAGATTCGCCAGAAAATGCACGAGCCTTACCGCACGCTTCTCGGGCATTTCCGGCATGAAATCGCGCACTACTACTTTGAGCGCCTTGTCAAGGACAGGCCGCCCTACGGGAATTTCCGCAAGACGTTCGGCGACGAGACCCAGGATTACAATAAAGCACTGCAAGCCCACTATTCGAACGGCGCCCCGGCCGATTGGCAGCTTCATCACATCAGCGCTTATGCAAGTTCGCACCCTCATGAAGACTGGGCCGAGACCTTCGCCCACTATCTCCACATGGTCGACACGCTGGAGACAGCCTATGCATTCGGCTTGAGGATCAGGCCGCGCGCAGGCCAGGACGATAACCTAAAGGCGAGCATAACCTTCGATCCCTACGATCAGCCCAAGTTCGACACCATCATCGAAGCCTGGATCCCGATGACGTTTGCGGTGAACAGCATGAATCGGAGCATGGGCATCGACGACCTCTATCCGTTCGTGATCTCGCCTGAGGTCACGGAGAAGCTCAATGTCGTGCACGACATCGTCAAGAGTTATGCAAAGGGAGACCGCACTCTCCTGCAGCGCATGGTGAGCCTGATCGCTTCGTGAGGGCTCCTCAACAAAGTTTATCCTGTCGGCTCGAAAGCCGGCCGATGCCGCCCTGGCGTCAAAGCGTGCCTGCTCATGCCCCGCAGGTGGAAACCGGAGATCTCACGGTCGAGGCTCACCCCCCGGCTTTGGCTGGCCAGGGGAACGCCTTATCAGCGAAGCGCATCACGATCTTGAGCTTCTTCCACGCATGAAATGACGTGGGACATTCTCTGCTACCCGGCGCTTATAATCGGTAATCCAAGCTTCCGCGATTTGCTCTGTCGCGAAGCTCGTCACCATGGCGGGGGAACTTCCCGGCACGATAACCTCAACTCCAAAAGTCGAGTCCTTTTGAGCTACGACCCGGTAGGCAGCGCCGGCATGTGGATGTTCTTTTGCCATTCCGCTTATATGGTGAAGGATGACGGAAATTCACCCATGCACTCCCGCTCGAGGTGGTTAAATATTCAAATACTGCGCGCCGCATGCGCGTCCTGACAGCGGAAACGAGCTTGTCGGGTTTAAACCATAGGCTTGGGATTACCGCGGGCGAAGAACTCATTGACGCGACCTATGGCGAGAAAGCGGCCCACATCTGCGCAGTGTGAGACTATAGTAGCGTGCGTTTAATCGAACGCGGACGTCAGGATGCTTTTTTGCATATATGTTCCGCAAGGCGGCGTCTCCGATCTTAGGCAAGGATAAGGAAAAACGTCTTGCCGAGAGGTTAACAAATAAGCCTCTGAAATTGCTATGAAATTTTCGAAACGGCGCCGTCCCCCACTGCACGCGGCGCCCCTTGCGGGCGCAGATCTGGTTAATTTGCGAAGCCGAAGGCGCTGTTTACATCTTCTGTAGCGGTTCATGCCAGGGCAGCCAAGAGGCAGCGCTGCGAACTGACGTCGTCGCCTTCGCTTTCGAACATGCGGCGCCAGCCGAGGTAGCTTGGGAGATATTTTGTGGCCACGCCGTTGAACCGGCGCATCCAGGTTTTCAGGCGGCTGTGGTAGGCGTTGACGTTCTGAATATGAAAGACGCCCCGGCTGCGTTCGCCGTCGCGGGCGCAGAGCGCCACATGGCCAAGGCCATTTTCGGTGGCGAAAGAGGCATAGGCACGCGCGCCGTCGCTGACAAGCACGGTATCCTTGGCGACAACCGGCGTGAGGACCCGGTAGAACTCGGCGACCTTGAGGCTTTCGAGCACGCCATCGGCCGTGGCGCCCGAGCGGTCCCGCAGCACCAGCACAGGAACCTGTTCGTCTGACGCCCCAGGTTTGGATGCTGTGCCGCCCCGCTTGCGCGGCGCCCGGCCCGTGTTGCGCGCGCCTTTGAAAGACTTAAGAAAAAACGTTTCGTCGGCTTCCACAATGCCGCTGACCGCTTCGGCTTTGTTGTCTTTGGCAAGGCTGAGAAACCGGTGCCGCCACCGGAACGCCGTGGGCACGCTGACGCCCGATTTTTGCGCGGCCTTGCGCACGCTCACGCTGTCCGCGACAGCTTGAGCGTAGGTTTTCCAGACCCCGCGCTTTTGCAACCGCGCCAGCGGCGTTCCAGTGAGGGCATTGAAGCTCTTGCGGCACTCTCGGCAGCGATAGCGCTTCAGACCGCAGGCTCTGCCCCACGATCCCACAGTCTTGCTTTGGCAATGGGGACAGATGGCTTGCACGGCAAACCGGGCTTCGATCAGGGACGTGACTTCGGCCAGGTCTCCATGGCCGGAAAGCATCGCGGCGATGGTCTGGCGTTGAACTTCGGTCAGTTCGCCCAGTTCCGCTATCAACTGCTGGAATTGCAAGTTATCCATGGAAACCCTCTCGAGCCGGGAACGTAACGAGAACATAAGGGCTTCAACAAGAGATGTAAACAGCGCCAAGCCGAAATATATTTAACGGACTTTTGCTGTCCCAGTTAATGGAGAAATTCCGGCATTAAATTCTATTTAACGGGACGTCACGGATGACGAAAAGTTATTTTTATTCAATGATCTAGCGCAATTACTTCCCGTCGCATCACGAGCGCGGCGCTCTTGTTCTGCGCCGGAATAAACCGCTGCTTAAGCATGATGGTGAGCGGAAATAAATCCGGCGCGCTCCAGTTAACCGTCTTCGGTTAATGTTCCGGGACGGCTACGAACTGTTCACCGTAAGGCGCGCGCCAAGCGCCGTGCGGGGATGGCGATGAGCTTTCTGCGAACCTGCTGCGCTTGGAAAAGCGAGGCTCGAAGGGGCGGCACTGTTAAAGCGAGCATATGCCGCCTTTGCGGATCGGCGTCAGAAGGATATCTGTCCTCATCGGACAGGAACTCGATTCCGTTGGGGCCTCATGGCGGAAAACTATATCTTGGTGGCGGGAGCAACTGGCGGCGGAAGCGCGACCTTCCAAAACCATTTGGTGCGCTATCTGATCTCTGCGAACCAGAAGTTCAGCGCTGAGCTCGTTTTGGCGAATGGACGCGACAGCCGGGACATCGAGGATGAGTGGGGCGCGCTTTGGAGCGAGGGCAAGCTTCCCAAAGGGGCAGGCCAGCCTAAAGATTACGCCTACCGGGTCCAGCCGCTCGGCAAACATAAGGACAAGCCGCCGCTGGACTTCGCCTTTCGTGAAGTCTCGGACACGGATTTAGACACTCTTCTGGCGACAGCGGAGGGGCCAACATCCGCACTGTCGAAAGAGTTCACGGCGCTGCTCGGCAATCCTAGGCTGAATTTCGTTCTGGTGCTGCTGTGTGACCGAGACGAAAACGCTCCTAATCTGGATGCGTCGCTCGCCGGCTTTGTTGCTTATCTGAAAAGCAATTATGGCGAAGAGTTTGTGTCGCGATGCCCGGTGCTTCTGCTTGCTTCCAGAACGCGCGAAGATGCCGAGGACAGCCAGGGAGTGGAGGCTTTCATGGAAGACACTCTGCCGACCACGCTGGCAGCCTTGCAGGATTGGCAGGGGCGCTACACGCTTGGCGAACTCGACCTGGGCGAATTTGAGGTTGCCGAGGATGGCGAGCCGCTTCTCTACTCGCCAAAGTTCGACGACACGGCCAAGATCTTCCGCTGGATTTATTTCCAGTTCACGCGATACAACGTGGTCGAGCCGTTCTTGGCAAGGCTCTGGAAGAGCGTGCGCAAGTCCGTCTCCTAAACCTGCTCCCGGCTGATCCGCCCATGGCTCGAATGATCGGGAGCCGGTCCGTGGATCGAACCAGCGCGGCGCTCACAAGTATTGCAAACGCCGTACACACGACCGCACCCGCCTGAAAACATCATCCCTCCCCAAAAACCTGCGAAAGGGGAGCCATCTACACATGCTTGCTTAGATTTCTACGAACGTACCAACCTCCACCACCTGTTCGGAGGGGATGCAGAAGAAGCTCGACGCTGTCGTAGCGTTCTTGGTGAGGAACATGAAGATGCGTTCCCGCCAAGCCGACATCTCGGGCCGCGTCGAGGGCACCGGTATCGCCCGTCCCACGAAGTAGGAAACGATATCGCAATCCATTTTGCAGCCGAGATCGACGCCGCGTTCGAGAGCGCGCCGGAGTGAGCGCGGCACATTGGGCGATTCGGCGAAGCCATAGCGCAAAGTCATTCGCACAAAGCCGTGTTCGAGAGGCTCCGCCACGACCCGGCGATGGACGGCCACGCGCGGGATGCGCTCTGTGATCACCGTGAGTAAAATCACGGTTTCATGGAGGCATTTGTTGTGCTTCACGTTAAGCTTGAGGGAGGACGGAACGCGGTCGCCGCGACTTGTCAGGTAAATGGCGACGCCGGGAACGCGCGGCATGTTCGCGCAATGCATTTCCTCCCAGAATTCTTCGTTGCGCGGGTTTTCCTTGGCGATCCGGTCAAACAGGATGAGCCGTCCTTTGCGCCATGTGGTCATGGCGGCAAAAATCGCTCCGCCGACCAGAAGCGGGATGTAGCCGCCTTCGAATATCTTGGCGAGGTTCGCACTGAAGAAAGCCGCGTCGACGATAAAGAAGAAGGTAATCACGGTCCCTGTCAGAAGCAGGCTCCAGCGCCAGATGTATCGGGCGACGACCCCGACGAGGAGGGTCGTGGCCAACATCGTTGTCGAGACGGCGACCCCGTAGGCACCGGCAAGCGAGTCGGACGTCTTGAAGGCCAGCACGAGGCCGATCACAGCCACCGCAAGGATCCAGTTGATCTGCGGGACGTAGATTTGGCTCGCCTCGGTCTTCGATGTGAACCGGATTTCCATCCGAGGCAAAAAACCAAGCAGGATCGCCTGCTGGGTCATCGGTAAAAGCCCCGCTGATCACAGCCTGGCTGGCGATGATTGTTGCGACGGTTGCGAGCACGACCGCCGGATAAAGCGCCCAGCCGGGAAACATCAGATAGAAAGGATTCGCGACGGCATCCGGATTCGCGAGGACGAGCGCACCCTGCCCGAAGTAGTTCAGGAGCAGCCCCGGAAGCACGATCGAGAACCAGTCAATTCGAATCACGTCGCCCATGAAGTGGCCTTCGTCTGCATAGAGCGCTTCGGCGCCGGTCAGAACCAGGAAGACCGATCCGAGAACGTGAAATCCGGTCCAGCCATGCTCGGTAATCAAGCCGAGGCCGTAGGCTGGGTTCAGCGCCTGGAGCACCTCAGGATTCTTGAAAATATGGGGCAGGCCGGCCAGCCCGATAATCGCAAACCAGATGATCATGATGGGGCCGAATAGCGTGCCGATACGTGCCGTGCCCCGGCTTTGCAAAATGAAAAGACCGGCAAGAATCCCCGCGGCGATGGGGACGATATACGGCTTGAAGACCGGCGTCGCGATCTCGAGCCCCTCGACGGCGCTCAAAACAGAGATCGCGGGCGTGATGATACAGTCGCCGTAGAAAAGCGCGGCGCCAATCAGGCCGACCAGGATTGCAGCCTCACGCCATCGGTCCACCTTCAGCGGCGTGACCGCAAGCGCGGTCAGCGCCATGATGCCGCCCTCGCCGTCATTTGTAGCCCGCATCACGACCAGCACATACTTGATCGACACGACGATAATGAGCGCCCAGAAGATTAGCGATGCGCAGCCGAATACGATCGGGCGAAGCGCCTCGACGTCCCCGGCCGAGTGAAGCGCCTCCTTATAGGCATAGAGCGGGCTTGTGCCGATGTCGCCGAAAACGATGCCCAGCGCGCCGATGAGCGCCGCCTGCCGCAACGTCGGTCGCTCGGTTTCGGTTATTGTTGCGGTTGTCGTCATAGACGTGCCGGATAGATATCCATGTAACTGCCTCACGGGGTGCGTGAATTACGGAACACAGTGCGGCCTGACTTCGATCCGCGTTCGAGTTGACCGCCGTCCCTGCCACGCCGGGAGCGCTTCCCGGCTTCAGCTTACCTGGTCCCGCATTTTACTGATTTCCACCGATCTGCGATACGAAGTTTGAGCCCCCTGCGCCGACACGTCACTCGGCAGGGCGGAATTGAGCAAGAAGCTTTCCCGGATTGAGGATGCCTCGCGGATCGAAGATGGCCTTGATCGCGTCGCATCGACGCGAGTTCGAATGGGGTTTTCACGGTTTCGAGTGTCGCCGCCTTCATCCGGCCAATCCCATGCTCCGCGCTGATCGAGCCGCCATATCGCAGCACGATGCCGTGGACCAGGGCAGCGACCTCGTCCCATCGGCGAGGAAGGCAGCTTCATCCGCGCCCTTCGGCTGCGACATGTTGAAATGAATATTGCCGTCGCCGAAATGGCCGAAGGGGACCGGCCGAGAGCCGGGAATGAGCGCGGTCACGGCGGCGCTCGCCTCCTCGATGAAGCGCGGAATTTGCGGAGACCGGCACCGAAACGTCGTGCTTGATGCTGCCGCCTTCGTATTTCTGCACCTCGGACGCCGTCCTCCCGCAAGCCGCCAAAACGCGTCTGACTGCGCTTCAGAAGCGGCGACAGCGGCATCCGCGACGATACCTTTCTCGGCTGCATCTTCAAGGATCGACAGGGCCGCGCGCTCGGCAAGTCCATCCGCCAAGGGGGAAGATATCTCAAACAGTGCATACCAGGGATAACGCCCGGCTAGCGGATCGCGGTCTTGCGGGAGATGCGTGAGCAGGAAATCGAGAAGGATGCGCGGGATGAGTTCGAAGGCTGTCAGGAGCGGGCCAGCCTTTTCGAAGGCGCTGGAAACAGAGGGAAGCCGTGGCTTCAAGGCTCGGCAGACCCACGAAAACGGTCGCCACCTCGGCCGGCCGCGGAAAGAGTTTCAGCGTCGCCGCGGTGATAACGCCGAGCGTACCCTCCGAGCCGATCAGCAGGCTTTTGAGGTCATAGCCCGTATTGTCCTTGCGAAGTGTTTTCAGGCCGTTCCAGACCTCCCCGCCGGGGAAGACCGCCTCAAGGCCCAGCACGAGATCGCGGGTATTTCCATAGCGCAGGACGTGAACGCCGCCCGCGTTCGTTGCGATGTTGCCGCCGATTTCACACGTGCCCTCCGAGCAAGGCTGAGCGGAAACAGCCGATCCACCGCTGCGGCGGCCTCTTGAATTGACCGCAGCGTCGCGCCCGCCTCCGCGGTCAGGCTATTTCCGGCGGGATCGACGGCGCGGATCGCCTTCATGCGGTTGAGGCTCAACACGATCTCGCCGCCCGACTCGAAAGGGATTTGACCGCCGACAAGCCCGGTATTGCCGCCCTGAGGCACGATGGCGATGCGCTCCTCATGAGCGAGCTTCAGGATCGCGCTGACCTGCTCAACCGTTCGAGGCCGAAGCACCATCGGTGTGAGGCCGTGGTACAGGCCGCGCCATTCGTGGAGGTAGGGTTCCGTATCATCCGGCGCGGTCAGCACACCCTTTTCGCCCACGATTGCCGCAAAACGCGACAGGATTTCCGGCGTAGGTGTTTTCAGGTCAGGGCGCATGGAGCGGGAGCCTCTCGGCCTTCGGCTTCAAGCGCCTCGAAGCGCCGCAGATAACGCAGCCTGCGCCGACGCGGTCTCCATGGGCTCCAGCCGCACGACATTGTCCGGCAACACGATCGGACAAAGCGGAAGGGATCGCCGAAACAGGCCTTGCGCGTCCGTCACAGAAAACCCGCCAGTTGGGTCGCCTCGTAATAGGCGGCGATCTTGTCGGCCTTCTTGATGGTCTGCGCTACGCCCGGAGGCAACACAGGCGGAAGCCCGAAGCGGATATGTATGGCGCGCTGGATGCGCAGCTCGAAGGTTTTGTAGCTGGCGCCCATCGCCGCCTTGAAGGGGCTGATCAGGTCGCCGACGACATATTCCGGCGCATCATGAAGAAGCGCGGCGAGGCGGAATTTCGCGCCCAGGTTCGGCTTCAGGGCCGAGGCGATGGCCTCCACCAGGATGCGAGTGCTGCGCCACCGAGAAAGCATGCGCGTCCCTTCGTCTGCCCGTTCCAGCGCGCCACGCCGCGCCAAGCCCGTGCGCGATGTCGCTGATCTCAATATCAAACGGGGATGGGTCGAGAAGGTCGAGGCGCCGCCCGGAAAGCATCCGCTGCCAGGCCCGCGCAGGCAGGGGTGTCTCATTGCGGTTCGATTTCATGCATCGGCTCCCTCGATTCGTCCTCGCGTCCTTTATGCCAGAAGTCGAGGCCGAGCCAAAGCCGCGCATGCATCGTGGCGATGACAGGAGATGAGGTGATCGTTGACGAGGCCGCAAGCCTGCATCAGCGAATAGGTCGTGGTGGGGCCGCAGAAACGGAAGCCGCGCGCCTTCAGCTCTTTGGCGATCGTGCGGCTCAACGGCGTTTGGGGCGGCACATCGGCCATGCTCGCGAAGCGGTTCTGGATCGCCTCGCCGTTCACGAAGGCCCAGAAGAAAGCCGCGAGCGTCTGGCGCTTCTCGAGTTCGAGATAGGCGCGCGCGTTGGCGATGGCCGCTTCGATCTTGCCGCGATGGCGGATGATGCCAGCGTCGGCAACAAGCTCCGCGATCTTCGTTTCGTCGTAGCGCGCGATTTTCTCTGGCTCGAACCCGTCGAAGGCTTTGCGGAAGCCCTCGCGCTTGCGAAGGATCGTGATCCACGACAGGCCGGACTGAAACCCCTCCAGGATCAGCTTTTCGAAAAACTCGATGTCGCGCGTCTTGGGAACGCCCCATTCCTCGTCGTGATAGCGAATGTAAAGCGCATCGTCTGCGAGCCCAGGGGCAGCGGCACAGGCCATCGCCTGCCGCGGTTTGCTCAATGCGTCGGCCCCGGCGGGTTCGGGTCGAGCGAATAGCTCGCCCAGGCTGGCGCAGCAAGTCTCAATCGGCACGCCGCCCACAGTTGAAATCTGGCCCTTCGCCAGCGCTTCCTTGACCCGATCCACTCGCGCGAGCGCGATGCCGCGCGCGCCTGCGACAGAGCCTAGCGTTCCCACCGCAGAACCCATCCGACGAGGATGTCGGCTCCCCCTTGCGGCAAAGGCTGCATGCGCAGACACGCGCCAGCACGCGCGTCCGCGCAGTACCGCGATGCTGCATGCGCGAGACGACCTCCTGCCCCACGAAGCAGCCCTTCTTGAAGCTGACGCCGTGAAGGAGATCGAAGCAGGCCTCGTGCGGGAAGGCGTCGCCATAGGCGTAGTCCTTGCCGCCTTCGGGGACCGCAAGCGCAATGCGATTGGCTTCGTAATCGGCAAGGCTCGTTGAAAACTCTGGCTCGTCGGGCAGCCTGATAAGCAACCGGAACCCGAGCGCCGGCAGGCGAGGATCGGGATAAGCAACCGCGGCGCCGGCCTTCGCCCAGTCGGCGGCGCCGTCGCCCCAGGCTGCGCCAACCCGCCAGCGATCCGAGACATCTGCAATCGTCACCTTGGCGCGCAGCCGGTAAAGCGTGAGGCGCTTCAGCGAGATCTGCGGCGCTCTGAGCCGGGCAATCGACAAGGAAGGCTGTCGCCGGTAGAGACGACGAGAAAATCGAAAAGGATTTTGCCCTGCGGCGACAGAAGCCCGGCGAAGCGCCCCTCCCCTTCGGTCAAGCCTTCAACGTCGTTCGTGACGAGCCCCTGAAGGAAGCTGACACGGTCATCGCCTGCGACTTCCAAAACGCTTCTATGCGGGAGAAGTGCTGCCTTGGCGTTCATTGCGTCTCCGATCAGGATAAGACCTTGTAGGTCTTGAACCAGGTCTATCATCCTTTTCCAAGCATCTTCAGCCGCTTCTTTGCTGTAGCTTGGCCGATAATCCGCATGGAAACCATGCGGCGCGCCTGGATAGATCTTGATCTCCGCTGTCTTGCCAGCCGCTTTCAGAGTTTCTTTCATTTCCTCGACTTGGCCAACGGGTATGCCTTGATCGGCCTCGCCGTAAAGTCCGAGCACAGGCGCTTTCATCTCCGGCGCAAGTTGGATCGGACTTTTCGGCCAAACCGGGTTTTGTGGATCGACGAGGGACCCGTAGAAAGCCACGCCCGCTTTCAGCGCGCTGCTGTGCGCGGCGTAAATCCATACAGACCGGCCTCCACGGCAGAAACCGATCATCCCGAGCCTTGAAGTATCCCCGCCCTGCGATTTCGCCCAGGCTACGGTGGCATCCAGATCGGCCACAAGCTCGGCGTCGGGCTTGGCATTCACGATGGGCATCAGTTCCTTAAAGTCGGTGATTTTCGTGAGATCCACGCCCTTGCGGAAGTAAGTATCCGGCGCGACGGCGAACGCGCCGAGCTTGGCGAGCCGCCGAACGACGTCCTTGATGTATTCGTGGACGCCGAACACCTCCATCGCCACGAGAATGACCGGAGGGTTACGGACGCCTTCCGGCCTTGCGAAATAGACCGGCATCTCCCCGCCGGCGACCGGGATTTTGGCGGAGCCCGCGGTGAGACCGGCGGTATCGGTCTTGATTACGTCCGCGCGCACGGACCCGCTGCAAGCGTGTAACCCGCCGCTGTAGCCGCCGCCGCCGTCATGAATTCACGTCGCGAAAGCGGAGCAGCCCTCGTTATTCCTTCGATGTCAGATGCCACGATACTTGCCTCGGGAATTTGGGTCTTGAAACACGCCCGACCCTACCCTCGATGCCTTATCGATGCCACAGTGCCTGAAAAAAATTTTGGAAAGGATCACGCTTCGCACTGGCGGTAACTTTGTGCCGCTTGATATGCGTGTGCCACCCCCCGTCAGCATTCTTTTGGCTCTTCTGATCGAAGTTTGCAGGCGTCCCCTTTTTCGGTTTTTCAGCGGACCCTTGCTCCGGATTTACAAGAGCTGCCTGCTCCGTCTTTGCCGGCGTCTTCTCATCTGAATTTGCGACAGCTGCCTGCTCTGTCTTCGTCGACTCCTTCACATCCGGCTTCTCTTCGATCTTCGCAACAGCGCCGGTCGCCGGGACAACGTGCACAACCCGATATCCCTTCTTCTTCAACTCACGCAGAAGGACTGGCAGCGCTGAAGCCGTCCTCTCGTGGATGTCATGAAGGAGCAGAATTCCCTTTTTCTTGCTTTCCAGGCGTGACAAGGCAAGAGCCGTAACCTTTTCAGCATTGATGCGAATCCAGTCGCTCGCGTGGAAGTCGGCGCTCCAGATGCTCAGGCCCAATTGCGTTGCTCGTTCCTCAGCTGCGCCCGTATGATCGAGATAGGGAAACCGGAAGAAAGGAGCCACCTCATTCTTGTCGCCAAGAGCTTGCGCGGCGGAGGCCAGCCCTTCCGAGATTTCCCATTCGAGCCTTTTCCGCGGACAGGTGATCGAGCCGCGCGTGATGCTCGGTATGCGTACCAATCGAGTGGCCTTCACTGAAGCTCGCTGCAAGGCTGCGGGATGCGCTCTCGCCATTTCGCCTACGACAAAGAACGTTGCTTTGACACACTCAGCCGCGAGAGCATCCAGAACTTTATCGGTATGAGGTGGAATTGGCCCATCGTCGAAGGTCAGAACCACTCTCGTGGTCCTCCAGAGGCAATGTCTGCGGTATTCCATCGTTCCAACTCGCTTGAACTCGGCGGGATCGAGCGAGATCACCCGGCTTGTGCCAAGTGCATCGGGGTTCCCCGCGCATTCGCCAGCCATAGCCGCGCTAGAGAAGGAAAAAAAGGCCAAAACGCCTGCGGCCGCAAACCGGCAATGTTCAAGAATCCCCACTTTAATTTGGATGAAAAAGGCCCGAATCGATCATCTCCTTGCCTCTATATCAAGGGTTTGATGCGACCGATCCAAAGTCTTCAACCTCCTGCCTCCAATTCACGACGCATTTTCGAAATTGGCAGAAAAGCGTCAGTTCGGCGCACTTGGGCGTATTGATACCACATTTTGAGCCTTCTCCGTTATCGCCATGAGAATCGGTTATTTAATCTGGTCGGACACCATGCCTGGCTACGGACATTAAATTATCGGATTATTACTGGCGGGCGCTCCGCCACGCTCCTTGCAGCCGGGATGCGCCGGAAAAACGCCCGGAACTGCCGACACGATCGAGGGATCGTTCATCCGCGCGGCGCCAGACCTGGGACCTCAATCGCGACGGCAAGGTCACGTGCGAAGAATGGAGGAGCTACGCCCGATCGCTCTTCAAGGAAGCCGACCTCAATCACGATGGAAAATTGACGCGCGAATGAATTTGAGAAACTTGCGAAGATCGACAGGCTCTTCGAGATCGCCGACTTCGAATATTACGACGTGAACAAGCAGGGCTACGTTACCCAAGCCGAATTCGTGGACCGGCCAAACCCGGCGTTCACCACGCTCGACACGGAAACAGACTGCGAGCTTAGACCTACCAGCTTCGGGCCGCCACTTCCGATTCCGCCATGCCGAAGAAAAAGGAAAACCCCGGCATCCCGGCTCGCACTAGATGCTTTTGAAGGGGTCAGAAGCGCGCTCTAGCTCTTTGTTTTTTCGTGCGTCTTTTCGGCTCTCTGGCCTGCCGGACCTTGTGTCGTCGCCTTGCGCGGCGGGCTTACGGCCATTTGACGACGGGAGGCATCGAGGAAAGGATCGAATCGACGTTTCCGCCCGTCTTCAGCCCGAACACGTGCCGCGATCGTACAGGAGGTTGAATTCGACGTAACGGCCGCGGCGGACGAATTGCTCCTCACGGTCCGCCTCGCCCACGGCGTGTTCATGTTGCGACGCACAATCTTCGCATAAACGTCGAGGAAGGCGCGGCCCACGTCCTGTGTGAAAGCGAAGTCCGCGTTCCAGTCGCCTGAATTATGATAATCATAAAAAATACCGCCCATTCCACGAGGCTCGCGGCGATGGGGAGATAGAAGTACTCGTCGCACCAGGCCCTGTACCTAGCGTAGTTGGCAACCGGATGTTTCTCGCACGCGCTCTTGAATTTCGTGTGAAAGTCAGTCGTATCCTGGTCGCCATCCCTGCGCCTGCGCTCCAGCATGGGCGTCAAATCCGAGCCGCCCCCGAACCACCATTTGGTTGTGGCGATGAACCGCGTGTTCATATGAACCGTGGGGACGTGCGGATTGAGCGGGTGCGCGATCAGCGAGATTCCCGGAGGCCCAGAAGCCTGGATTCTCCTCCGCGCCGGGGATCTGAGACCTGAACTCCGGCGCAAATTCCCCATGGACACTTGAGACGTGAACGCCGACCTTCTCGAACACGCGTCCATGCATAACGGCCATCGTGCCGCCGCCGCCATCAACGCCGGTATGGTCTGTGCGTTTCCATGGCTCGCGAACGAAGCGGCCGACAGGCTGGACGACGAGGGCCCGGTTTTCAGCTCGTCCTCGATCCGCTCGAACTCCGCGCAAATGTCATTGCGAAGAGACGAGAACCAGACACGCGCCTTAGATTTCTCGAGATTGAAGGGTTCCGCATGCTCTGATTGCCATGGCTCGTATGCGCGCAGCGCTAGATGTCGACATGGCCACTCCGCCGCTTGGGCTATGTGAAATGGGAAAAACCCCCTGTTTGCCGAAGGGCTTCTCCTAGCACCATTGCAAGCGACACGGCAACATTCAAGGAGCGTAGATCGGGGCGCATCGGAATTCGTACTCTGAGGTTAACCGCAGCATGCACATCATCCGGAACCCCTGCACTCTCGCGTCCGGCTAGAATAACATCGTCATTTTTAAACACGACATTGTGATAATCGCTTTCCGCTCGCGTCGTAAGCAAGATCAGGCGGCCTCCAGTGCTTGCCAAATCCGTTTTGAAGTTTTCAAACGTGCCGTGTCGCTTGAGGTTGACCTTATCGAAGTAATCGAGAGCCGCGCGCCTCAGCGCTCTCGACGAAATATCGAAGCCAGCGGGTTCGATGATATCGACTGCGACGTTAAGACATGCCGCTAGTCGCAGGATGGTTCCTGTATTTTGAGCAATATCAGGCTGATATAGTGCAACACGCATTCGCTAGGAGCCTTGGCCAAAGGGATGAGCGCTAAATTGCGCCATAGACACGCCAACCTATCGGATGCATAAGAACTCGATTTTTTCGCACCTGCAAAAACGTCCTACAAGGTTAGTCTCTCATGGCCACAACATACGACAGTGATCAAGGCGATGTGTCACGCCGTGATTTTATCTACATCGCCACGACGGCATTTGCGGCGATCGGAGCGGCTGCCGCGCTCTGGCCGGCAATCGATCAGATGAATCCGGACGCATCGGCGCTGTCGCAAGCATCGACCGAGGTGGACCTGTCGCCGGTCGGCGTCGGACAAGCCATCACCGTCCTCTGGCGCGGGAAACCCATCTTCATCCGCCACCGTACGCCGGAAGAGATCAAAATGGCGCAAGCCGTGCCGGTGGCGGATTTGAAAGACCCTTATGCAGAGGTCATGGGTGCTCCTTCGGACTTGCCCGCCAGCGACGCGAACCGGACGAAGCCCGGCAAGGAAAACTGGCTCATCGCAATCGGCATCTGCACCCATCTCGGCTGCATTCCGAAGGGCCAGGCACCCGGCGACGACCGGGGCCTCTACGGTGGCTGGTTCTGCCCATGCCACGGTTCAATGTACGATACGGCCGGACGCATCCGCCAGGGGCCAGCGCCGCGTAACCTTGAAATACCGCCCTACGATTTCACGGCGGCCACCAAAATCAAGATCGGCTAAGCCCAGGCATTCTGAAGGTTGCTCTATATGTCTCATGCTTCGACTTACGAACCAAAAACAGCGTTCACGCGCTGGCTCAACTCCCGTCTGCCAATCATCCGCTGGACTGCGGATTTCATGGCGTTCCCAACCCCGCGAAACCTGAACTACATCTGGACCTTCGGCGCGATCCTGACCTTCTTCCTCGTCGTCCAGATCATCACCGGCGTCATTGTCGCGATGCACTATACGCCCAATACCACGCTCGCATTCGACTCGATCGAGAGGCTTATGCGCGACGTGAACTACGGCTGGCTGATGCGCTACACGCACATGGTCGGGGCGTCGCTGTTCTTCCTCGCGGTTTATATCCATATCTTCCGCGGCCTTTATTACGGCTCCTACAAGGCTCCGCGCGAAGTGCTTTGGATGATCGGCGTCGCCATCCTCATCGTGATGATTGCGACGGCTTTCATGGGTTATTCGCTCGTCTGGGGCCAAATGAGCTTCTGGGCCGTGACGGTTATCACGAACCTGTTCTCCTCGTTCGACGCGATCATTCCAGGTCTCGGCACTACACTGGTGCAATGGATATGGGGCGGCTTCTCGGTCGACAATGCGACGCTTAACCGGCTCTACAGCCTCCATTACCTGCTGCCCTTCGTTCTTGTGGGTCTCGTAGCCCTTCACGTCTGGGCGCTCCACGTGCCAGGCAGCAACAATCCCGTTGGGATCGAAGTCCGCAACCAGGAAAAAGAGACCCTTCCTTTCCATCCATACTTCACGACGAAGGACATGTTTGGCTTGGTCGTGTTCGCCATGCTTTTCGCCTACGTCGTGTTCTACGTACCGAACTACCTTGGCGACGCGGTGAACTATGTTCCTGCAAATCCCCTTCTGACGCCTCCTCATATCGTGCCGGAATGGTATTTCCTGCCGTTCTACTCGATCCTGCGGGCGTTCCCGTCGAAGCTCGGTGGCGTCCTTCTGATGTTCGGTGCGCTGGTCGTGCTCTTCTTCGTGCCCTGGCTCGACACGTCCCGCGTCCGGTCCACAACGTACCGGCCCATCTACCGCTGGTTCTTCCTGGCATTGGTGATCGACGTGCTCGCTTTGGGTTACATCGGCGCAATACCTCCGGAAGGCAGCGCGATTGTCGCGGCTAAGGTCTTCACGCTGTACTACTTCGCGCACTTCCTTGTCGTGATGCCTATTGTCGGTTTGATTGAAACACCGAAGCCGATACCTTCCAACATATCCGAAACCTTCACGCATAAAGCTGAAGGTGGTCACGACATGCGCACAGTGCCGGCCGAGTAGGAGAGGACAATGACCACGATGAAGACCACTCTTGCCCGGCGGTCCTTGAGGGCCCTCGCGGCGGGGACCATGCTCTCGCTGGCTGCAATCGCAACAGCGGTAGCGGCCGAGCAACCTGCGGCAACCGCAAAACCGGCGGCTGCCGCCGCTCCGGCTCAAGAGTCGGCTGCCGCGCCTGCGGCCGCGGAGCATTATCAGGTTCCTCGCCAGGAATGGACCTTTGGCGGCCTCTTCGGTTATTTCGACGAGCAACAATTGAGGCGCGGGTACAAGATTTATAAGAACGTATGTTCAAACTGCCATAACATGCGCTTCTTGGCTTACCGGAACCTCGGAGAACCGGGCGGTCCGAACCTCTCCAAGGAGGAAGTCGCGGCGCTAGCTGCCGAGATTCAGGTTCAAGACGGGTATAACGACCAAGGCGAGCCTGTTATGCGCGCAGGCAAGCCTTCGGATTATTTCCAGTGGCGCTTCAAGAATGAGAAGGAGGCTGGAGCCTCGTTCAACGGTGCCGTGCCGCCGGATTTGTCCGTGATGGCGAAGGCCCGCACTGTCGAGCGCGATATCGCCTGGTACTCATTCCCCTTCCTTATGCTGAAGGATCTGTTCACCCAGTACCAGGAACAGGGGCCCGACTACATTTATGGGGTTCTCACCGGTTACGTCGACGCTCCGGCAAGCTTCAAGCTCAACCCGGGTTCCAACTACAACAGAGCCTTCCCCGGGCACCAGATCGCCATGCCGCAACCTCTGACCGACGGTGTGGTGGACTACGAAGATGGCACTCCGAACACCTTGGACCAGGAAGCCAAGGATGTCGTGTCCTACCTCGCTTGGGCTGCTGAGCCGCACTTGGTCGAGCGCAAGAAGCTCGGCCTCATGGTTCTCGCTTATCTCGCCGTCCTGGCAGGACTGCTCTTCGTTGCGAAGAAAACCTTGTGGCGTAACGTCGAGCACTGACGGCGAGCACTTTCAAACCTGTGAATGGCTGGGCGTTTGCCCGGCCATTTATTTAGGACAGATGTGAGTGCGGTTACGGCAAACAGAGGATCAGCAGGAGGTTAGGACGGGACCGCGGCAAGCGGTTTTCTCGGGGACGCAATTAGATAGGCTTTGCAAGTCGTTCGAAAATATCGGCAATCCCAGCGCTGAGCGCGGACATCAAAAGAGATTGTCCAAGTGTCATTTGTCAGCGCCGCCCTTCGGCTGCGGGCCAGCGGGCGAGGTGCTCGCGGAACTCGGCCAGACAACCATCTGTCGCGTCTTTCACCCCGATACTTTCAAAACCGGCGGCTTCGAGCTGGTGTCGCCGACCGAAGTTCCTGGCCTCGAAGCCGGAGGAAGCTGACCGGACGCGTCCTTTCCAGATGACAATGTATGAATAGCTCCATTACCCGAAGCGCGTCTCCGTCCTCCAGACGTCCGGGCGCACAATCATGCGAAAACTCTGGTCGCGCGCCCCGTCGTTGGGATCGGGAAAAACAAGGCGCATATCCGGCTGCGCGACAGGATAGCCGCAGGGATAGGGACATTGGCTGGATGCCACCCAGTACGGCGCCGAGATAGACGAAGCCCTTCGCCATCGGGATGTACGTGATGTCCATCGCCCACACTTGGTTAGGGCGCATGACAGAATCGCGGGCCTATATAGCCCGCTGTCAGGCAGACGCTCCTCTTATCGTCCTGTACGAATTTCCGCGACCACTTCTAAGGCCGAATCGCGGACACCCTTCGACGCTGGATTTGCGAACCACGCACGATTCAGGGAAGGCGCCGCGAATCCAGCCTCGAGGCGCAGCCGGTCTTCTGAGAAGCTGGGATGGGGGGGACATTGATTACCAGATCAGCGTCAGTGATTGGGGCGCCGACCATGAAGTAAAATATTGCGGCCGCCGCAGTCATGAGTATGCCGCCAATCACAAGTGCCAAGACGAAAGAACCCGTGTAGTCGACGACGAGTCCGGTCAGATAGGGCGAGCAAGCGCCGCCAAGGAAACCTCCAAAATTTTGAATGCTGGAGCACGATGCGCAGTAGTCTTGAGGAGATACTGCCGTAACGAGTGTCCATTTCGCCGCGACGGAGAACCAAAGAAAAAACGTCGCAAGGGAAATCCACAGAATGGCCTCGGCAGGGCCGCTGGAACCGGCAGCGCATGCCGTAAATAAGGCCGATGCCAAATAGCCCAAGGCGGTTGGCACTTTACGAGCCTTAACGAGAGGCATTCCAAACCGGACGAGCCGATCCGAAGCATACCCCCCACAGAAAGATCCGATTACCGAAAAAACAAGGGGAATGGATGCCAGATAACCGGTTCGGGCGATGCTAATATGATGCTGACCTTCAAGATAGCCTGGAAGCCAAGTAATGTACATCCAAACGCCGTAGCCCGAACAGAACGATCCGAGAACCATTGCCCAGGTCGTACGGAAACGGAACAAGCTGCTCCATTGCCTCGCAGTCACCGGTTTGCCGGTTCGCCCGGCTCTAACGGCTTCTAGATACGCGAGATCGGCCGGATCGAAATTAGCCCCGCTGGGATCCCGGTAAAGCCAGAACCATACTAGTGAGGCTCCGATACCAGCGACGCCCATAATGATAAACATGTTTCTCCAGCCAAAGAGCAGCATCAATGCGGTGAGAAGCGGCGGTCCTATCGCCGTCCCGATATTTGCTCCCATGTTGAAGACGCCAGAAGGGGTTCCACGGTCGCCCACTTTAAACCAGTCGCTTGTCACGCGGACTGCGGCAGGATAAGCGGGTGATTCGGTGACGCCAAGAATTGCCCGTGCGATGAAAAGCTGATTGTACGTGGAGGCGAAGCCGCCAGCGGCAACTGCGATAGACCAAAGGATCATCGATATGCCGAGCAACACGCTTGGCCCTATCCGGTCAATGAGGAGTCCAACCGGGATCTGGCTAATTGCGAAGGCAAGAGACCATGCGGACTGAAGCGCCCCGAACTCAGAAGAGCTTATGTTGAATTCTTTTCGGATCTCCGGATTGGCAATCGAAATTGTCGAGCGATCAAGATAGTTGATAGCGATGGCTGCAGCGCAAAGAATAAGGGCTGCCCATCGCATTCGTCTCATCGATGCCGGCAGGCGGAGCTCGTGCAACCTATACCCTCCACGGTCCAATCATCCTATTGAACACTTATTGGATGAACATCAAGCTGTTCCCGCCAGCTACCAGGCGAAACTTTGTTCCCTTCGCCCAACATCGCAGGCTCAGATTGCTGGACTTTTGGTTAGAACTTCTCTTCCTTGTTCACGCACGCGAATGAACTGGACTAAAGGTGGAGACCGGCGATTGTCTTGGATTTCGACATTATGCCAAGGCTCCTGACGCTCCACCGAAATCGTGGCGGGGAGCTTGACTATAAATCTTCGCATGAACGCTTTGATGATTGGCGGATCGATCTGACCGGCGTCTGTTTCTCGAAAGTGCCCAACTTCTGTCAGGCCGACTTTCAGCAAGCGCCTGATCAGCCTCGTACGGCGGACGTCGCCAAAGGAGGGTACAAATGACCGGGGAAGAAAATGCGCAACAATCAGGGCAACCGGCCATTTGTTTCGGGCCAATCATCGTATCCACACGCTTTTTTGGCCTTATCCCGTCGTTACCGCAGTCGAAATATCGGTGGGATCGATAGTCTGGCCTAGTCGCACCTTCAACATATCGTGGTCGAGCTCATTCTCCCATCGGGAGACCACAATCGTCGCTACGCCATTGCCGATGATGTTCGTCAGGGCCCGGCACTCGCTCATGAATTTGTCGATGCCGAGCAGGACCGCCATGCCGGGTACAAGGCGGGGATCCACCACGGCCAGCGTCGCGGCCAGAGTGATGAAGCCCGCCCCCGTAACACCGCTTGCGCCCTTCGACGTTAGCATCGCCACCACGAGTATCGTCAGTTGCTGGCTGAAACTGAGATCGACCCCGAGAGCTTGCGCGATGAAAAGGGTCGAGAGCGTCATGTAGATGTTGGTGCCGTCCAGGTTGAACGAGTAGCCGGTGGGTACGACGAGACCAACGACCGATTTCGAACAGCCCAAACGCTCGAGCTTCTCCATGAGCTGCGGGAGAGCGCTTTCCGAAGAACTTGTGCCGAGCACGACGAGCAGCTCGTCCTTGATGTAATAAAGAAACCGGAAAATATTGACGCCCGCGAAACGCGCAATCGTTCCAAGCACACCGATAACGAACAGCGCCGAGGTGAGATAGAAAACAGCGATAAGGCTGGCAAGATTCCCAAGTACCGTCGGACCGTACTTCCCGATCGTGTAAGCCATCGCCCCAAAGGCGCCGATGGGCGCCACTTTCATGACAATGGCGATGACGCCGAAGATGGCGTGCGCGGCATCGTCGATAAAGGTCCGCACGACGGTGGCCCGCTCGCCCATCGCCATGAGCGCGAAACCGAAAAGGATCGCAAACAGGAGCACCTGCAACACGTCGCCCTTGGCGAAGGCGCCGACAACGCTATCCGGGATGATATTGAGGAAGAACTCAACGGTGCTTTGATGCCCGGCCGGATTGGCGTATTTCGCGATTGCCGCTTCGTCGGGTTTTCCGGTGAAGCCAGCGCCCGGCCGAACGATGTTTCCGATGATAAGACCGATGGCGAGCGCGAAAGTGGAGACCACCTCGAAATAGACGAGCGCCTTGACACCGACCCTTCCGACCTTCTTGGCGTCCTGCATATGGGCGATGCCGGAAACCACAGTGCAGAAGATGATGGGTGCGATCAGCATCTTGATGAGCTTGATGAAGCCTTCGCCGAGCGCCTTGACGCCGTCTTGCGTGGCGAATGCGGGATAGAGCCATCCAACGGCGGCGCCGAGGACAATCGCGAATAGCACCTGCACGTAGAGAAGCTTGTAAAACGGCTTCCTTGCCAGTATGGCCGGGGCGTCCTCCATCGTCACGGTTGTCATGTTCCGTCTCGCTTCCGTCCCTTTACGTCCTTTTTTCTTGTGTGATCAGGTTAGAGGAGAGCGTTCGATTTTGCACGTCCCTTCTTCTTTCACCGCCCCTGGCACGGCGTTTGCGCTGACCGCGGGCACACAAGCCGACGGGACGTCCGCGACCAGTGGCGAAGTCCGGCAGTATCGGAGCACCGACGACTTCATCTTCAATTGCTATCAGCTTGTCGCATTCTCTCGGCCATGCGCCGGATTAGCCGATAAGGACGGTGACTACAGGCCTTGACGAGGCCGCCCCGCACATGTCGCTCATAGAACCGCCGTCGCTAAAGTGGTCCTCGATGATCTCTACCAATTGAAAATCGGCCTAATTCGTGGCGAGGTTCAGGTTCCTTTTCAATGCCAAGCTGTCACCAACTGCGCTCCATCCCAACCCCGAAGGGGGCAGGCCAGGCTGCTGTGGGCGCTTTCATCCAAGGTGAGGACCGTGAGCTCCGAAATAGGGGGCCCAGCCTCGTTTTCGCAACTGTGCGCCGCTTTTGCGGGAGTGGTGATTTGATGTTCTGGGTGAATTATTATCTGCGTATACGGGCCTGCCTACGAAGAACAACGTCGCTATTAAAACGCAATTTGAGGATATTTTTTGTGCTTTAATATGCGAATTTATTTAGTGTATTTTCTTCTGCGGACTTGTATTTTAGAGATTATATTGTAATATGTTTTTTATGAAAAAATTAAAATATGCCATGTTCTAGGAAAACTAGGATCTCTAGAAATTTTGTTTATTTAACTCTTCAAAGGATTTTCAGTGTGAGCGCTGCTCTGAAAATGGCTGCCGCAAATACCCCCGACATCGTGGACACGGTCCAAAGCGGCGGATCGTACACCAAGCTCTTGACCGCGCTAAAAGCTGCCGGGCTTGTAGACACCTTAAGGGGGGCCGGACCGTTCACGGTTTTCGCGCCATCCAACGAAGCGTTCAAGAAGCTTCCCGTCGGTGCGTTCGACGGCCTGCTCAAGCCAGAAAGCAGGGACGAGCTTGTAGCGCAGAGTTGCTTCTCGATGGAACCGTAGGCGTGAGAGTAAACAAGGCGAAGGTGACGGGTTCCGAAATCGAGGCATCGAATGGCATTATTCATGCCATAGACAGTGTGCTCATGCCTCCAAAGGCACAATAATCGGCAAGAGGCGGCGTGACGCGCCGAGTTTTTCTACCGGTCCTGACAGAAGTCGACACTTCAACCGCACCGGAGCTTCTAAAGCGGAGGGTCTTGTTAAACTGCAACCTGGAGGAGGCAGATTTGTCTCACAAGTTCACCATCGGCCAAACAGTCCATCTTACCCCAAGCAATGCGCGCAGCGCTGTTGCAGGCGATTACGAGGTCCGCCACCTCA
Organism: uncultured Alphaproteobacteria bacterium; assembly: GCA_963839435.1. Classification (GTDB taxonomy): domain Bacteria; phylum Pseudomonadota; class Alphaproteobacteria; order Rhizobiales; family Rhodomicrobiaceae; genus Rhodomicrobium. Next base: position 37,383 of record CAWIVD010000020.1, on the reverse strand, counting down.
TGCCCCCGTCGGACTATCAATCCGAGCCGCGTTATCGCGTAAAGAACTTGGCGGAACGGCACGAGCGCGTTGTGACCGAAAGCGATTTGACGCTGCCGCAAGAGACCGCAAACCTCTGAAAAAAGCGTCATGGTGCGCAATGTGTGCGGACTATCAATATCTTTACACAAGCGATTTGTGAGTTAATTCTGCTAAGGAATAGAGGTCGCCGATGTCTTCTGAACCCTATCTTCGAGCAGCAGATGATGGGACTTATGAACTTCTGGTCCCGTTCGGCAAAGGTTCCGTACATATTCTTCCATATTGTTTTCACACTGCGGAAGACGCCGCGAACTGGCTCTCCAGCCGGAAAGGCCGAGAGCTAATCCAGCATATCAGCCCAAAATCGGAAAAAACGGGAACGTATCTGCCGTCATTATACGCCTCAAACGGAGCCGGCGATGTCCTGAGCGCATTGAGCCCCTAGTGCCGCCGGAGGCAAGTTCGCACCCCATTCGCCACAAGCGCTCAATGAAACTTGCGTCCGAAAGGCTATCGGAGAGTCATTTGGTTGCTAGCACTTTAGAAGCGATCAACTTTTCGGCCTTCAATCAATTCCGAGATGATCGGGTGGGGCAACGGGCGGTTGATGTGCCGCGAGAATGATATCAAGTTAAAGTGAGACCTGTCGTTAGAAGGCCCCAGAGAATAAGGCACGTTTGAGCTTTTCCACTGATCGCGGTCAAGATCCACCACAGGGGCCTATCGCTACCGGCAGCCGGAGAGCCTCGGGCCGCACCGTTTGATGCTTCGCCGCGGGAAAGCCGTGATGTTTGGCTCATTTCCAACGAAGTTATTGTGACGGGGAGCGCCCATCCAAAGACTGGCGTTTTTTCCGCGAGATCATTCGCATTGTGGTGACCCCGGCGACGTTCGCCTTTGGCCGCTGATATGCTTCGTCATGGGTTCAGCCCGACACGGCGATTTGAAGGTTGGTCGCCACCGTGTTGAAGACCCCATTGAATTTCGGCCCAGCCAGTGTCGCAGCGGTCAGGATCGTGACGACGATCAACCCCGAGATGAGACCATGCTCGATGGCTGCGGTCCCTTGGCGCGATGTGATGAAATGCTTGTTTTTGCTATTGGCGCCACGCATTGGTAGGCCCCTCGTTGGGATCAGGCTTTTATATCACCCGCGAATTTCTTAATTCCCAAGCTGTGGGGCGCCTTTTCACGTCTTCCACAAAGGTAAATTTAACTGCGTTGCCTCACGGCGGCGACGGTCACGCGGGGCGGGCGGGGCAACGAGTAGCCTGCCGAGACATCGGCCGTTCGAGGCAAACTGCTTCGTGCGCGCGGGCGTCGCTGGGCCCTTGTTTAGGCTGAGCTTCACGAGAGTACGCCATTTCAGTCTTTATTTCCCTTTTGCTTCTATACAACCAGAAGTAGGCGTTTGTTTGTCGTGTGCGGGCTGTCATGTCGAAAGTAAGGCTGCTTTCCGTCCCGCTTGTCGGGGTCGCGGCCATGATCATCGCCAGCGAGTACGTCGCTGAAACAAGCGTGACCGCTGTCATCAATGCTCCCTTGGCTGCAAGTCGGGCGCCAATCGAAGGGACGTTGACCCTCGCGAAGTCCAGGCTTGGCAGTTCGGTATCCCAAGGCGAGCCTTTGGGAGAAGTCGAAGACAGCCGGGCCGACTGCACCCGGCTGCATGATCTGGAGCGAACAAAGACTGACCTCAAAGCCGAGCTTGCGAAGACAGAGCAATCCCTCGCAATGTCAAAAAAGGCTCATGCCGATTTCGCGGCAAGCGCAACCCGCTACCAGGAGGGCCGCATTCAACAGCTCACGGCGCGGCTCAATCAGGAGCAGGCCGGACTTGAAGCCGCCAACGAATCACGGATTATTCCCCCACCGCTCACGCTGGCGACGATGCGAGCGTCATGTTGTTCTGGAGCCTTTACAGCGTTGCGGCTCTCGGCCTGACGATGCTCGTATGCATTGAACGCGCCCGGCCTCTCCACACCATCCGCAATCCCGTCACCGAGGTTGGCGTTACGGCACGCTCCGGACATGCACGGATGTGGATGAAGGATCTGAGTCCCGATGGCGCTACGTTGCGTGGCGTCAGACATTTCTCAGCGGGAGAAACGGTTCGCATCTTGGTTCCTTACGTGGGCGAGGTTTTGGCGACAGCAACCCGGATCCTCCCGGATGGCGCAAGCATCTCATTTGCCCTTACAGATCCTCAGCGAACCCTCCTCCTAGCCAGGCTTCATACGCAAATGGCTTCTTCACCAAATAACGGCGCCGGTGATCCGGCTTTCTACAGCACTTCGAATTAAAGGGCGTTCCGTCCATGCAAGACAGCAAGAAGCTCATGCCGTTCACATTGAAACACATTTTGGGATCGTCGCTGATCGCGGCCCTGGCGTTTGTGTCGTTGGGACTGTATGACGGCGCTTTGCAGAAAAACTGGGCCGATGAGCAGATAGAGGCGGAGTCGCAGGTTGCCGCGCAAGCTCAGGTGCAACGGCTAAGCGCAAACCTTTCTAGACTGTGGCAAACAATAGAAATGCTCGCGGACGAAGCGTCTGCCCATCCGGGAGACCTGCAGCAGTCGCTAATCGAAGCACGCCGTTTCAACCCGGCATTGACCTTGCTTGGCTTGGCCAAAGTCGATGGAACCGTTACCGCTGCTACCGACGGGAACGAGACCTCTGTTGCACAAGCGCCCTGGTTCGCAAGTGCTTTGAGAAATCCGATTGTGAAAGCAGTGACGAGTGAGGCGGGTGGGTATTCTGCTACCATCGTCCTGGCCAAGCCCGTGAGGAATAAAGACGGAATCACAGTTGCCGTCCTATTCGCGCTTGCGGCCACCGGCGATTTTGTGACATCGGCCGTGGGCGCGGCTGGCTGGTCAAGCAAGAGCACCCTTACCGCTAATGATGGCCGTCGGCTCATGGTCTGGCGGAACGCTGACCCTTCATCGCGGCGACGGCCTGCAGAAAATGCAAGCACCTCCTTAAGCCGGTCGACCGATCACGACGAATGGGTTACCGCGACTGCCCAGATGACATCTGGTGGCGCTTTTCCCGAAACTGGCTGGACTTTGACCGTCGCGCGGGCAAAGACGGAGATTGACCGGCTGCTCGCGCCTGTGCTGTTGAAACTCTGGGCCGGATGCATTGCCATTGCATGCCTGGCGATGCTCGCGGCTGCGGCATGGACGGCTTGGCTCGCCGCGCCCTTGACAACGATTTCCCGGTTTGCGGCGGTCGCCGCGGAAGGAAATAAGGTCGATCCGATTAGCGAAAACCGCTTCAGAGAGGCCGCGATCCTCTGTGACGCTCTTGTGCAACTTTGGACGAGCCTACGAAGAATGAATGCGCCAAAGCCATTTCGCCTTGTCGCCTCCGAGGCAGACGTCGATGGCGAAGGCGATCTTATCTTCGATGATCTCGTACTTCACGTCAATGGGCTGATGGATCAGGAATGTCTAATCCTGTCCGGCGCGAGGCAAGTCAACGGGGAACAGGACAGCCCTCAACGTGCTTTAGAGCAGCCCGCGTCGATGCGGACGCGGATAAGCTGCTCTAACCCTCCCAGTATCAAATAACTTTTCTCCCTTTAATCGATTCCGATCAAAGGCAGATTGATAGATTCTAAGCCGCTAGAGCGGATCTTCGCGTCCAAAGGGATGGGCTGCTCTCGTGCCCGATTCCGACATTGGGCATCCGCTTGCAGTGCATTCCGGGGGCGAACCACCTGCAACCTTCTGAACCAACGGGAGAAACTTATAAATTTGACATTTTGAGCGTGACCTCCCTGCAGGCGGAACTTGAATGTCAAATTCGCTCCACGAGCGAAAGAATCCGGCAGCAAAGCACGCGAAGGACGCGGCAGCCACTGCGGCTCAAGGCTTGTGGGGTCGCGGCTGAGCGTCTTTCACGCACTTTGCTCCAGGACAACTCCATAATTTCACCATTGTCACAATCCCCGTTCCGGGGGACAGCTTTCCCGCTTGAGGGATGTGGCCGCAGCTGAAGAATACGATTGCCTCGAGCATTTAAGAACTTTATTTTTATTTGGTCTCTCCAATCAAATTGAGGAAACGCATAAGAGTTCATGGACCCGAATTTTAGTAAAAAGAACGGTGATCCTTCACAGTTCTCCAACGGCCTCGCCCAGGATCTCCTCAATTATTCATGTAATGTTTCGGACGCGCAAACCCCGAAAGAAGTGCTCGATGGCTTGCATGCCATAACCTCAAAGCGCCTCCACCTGAACGTGTACGTCGCCATCCGCTTTCCGGACAGGGCTACCGATTGGAACGCTCTAGAGCTTGGAAAGACAGTCTTTGTTCATAAGTCGATGCCAAAGGGCTTGTGGGAGGAATGGATCAGGCAGGTGCCCCACAAGCTGCCGGTCGGCTATATGCTGGCACGGATGAGCCTCGGCCCGCACACCGGAACTGAAAGCCTCCAGATGCTCGAACCTGTCGGCGTGGATCGGTGGGGCTTTGAACTCGCCCTCAGATACGGCGTCCGCGACATGTTCAGCTGCCCGGTCGGCGGCCGCTGGCTCATCGCTTTCTGGTCAGCCAGCCTCCTTGGGAAGGAGTTCACTGACGGGGCGAGGATTATGATTTTCGCGGCTGCGAGTTTCGCAGTCTTAAGGCTGGATCAGCTGGCTCCCCTGATCCCGGCGCCCCCTGATTATGTCATCACTCCGCGAGAACTCGCAGTTCTTCGCTTGCTATCGATCGGGATGCCGTTCAAGCAGGCGGCTCAGTATCTTGGGATCGGGGAGGAGACCGTGAGAACGCACTTGAAAAAAGTGCAACTCAAACTGGGGGTGCGAAATCGTACACACGCGGTGGCCGAGGCTCTGCGCCGGCGCCTCATTCCCTAGCAGCTCAACTGATACTTCATTGTTGATCGCGTGGTTGTCCAAGACAACGAGAGTCAGATGCGGATACGCTCTTGTGAAGCTCCTGAATCCGCATTTGCTGGTTCTTTTACTGGCCCTTTGTTGCTGATCGAATGGCTTCCGCTGTTCCAGGGACGAACCGCCTCAAGACGAACTCTAGCCAGGCCTCCCGGCCGCCGCTTTCCAGTCGTAAAGCAACGCCAGATTGGCACAGATAAGCGGATTATATGGGTCCTTCGCCTGCGCGGTCAGCAGCGCATGTTCCGCGCTCCCGAACTCACCCTTCAGCATGTAGTGGTAGCCCAGATTATTAAGTACCGTTGGCGTATGCCCGACCATCCTTTCGAGCACGTCGTAGGCACGGTCTGCCTCTTCGAACCTCTTGAGATTATCGTACGACGCGGCAAGACCGAGCCAGGCTTCCACATTCTGGTAGCGTTCTTCGACGGCCTGACGGAAGTTCCGCTCCGCCAAGCCGTACTCGCCATTCCTGAAGTGAACCTTCGCCTTATCGACAAGAGGCTGTTCAGGCCCGGCTTGGAACGTGGGTGACACGATGACATCTCCCGCAGGAGGCAGAGGCGCGACAGGCAAACTGTCGGCCATGTCAGCGCAGCCCGCTGCGCCCAAAGCCGCTATAGCAGCCGCGGAAATGATCTTCAAAGCTCTCATGGCCCCACCTTTTATAAGATTGCGCTTTTTATCCGGATGACCGCCGGGAGGAGAATCACAACGAGAATGACAGGGAACACGAACAGGCCGAGTGGCAGAACAAGTTTCGCAGGAAGAGAATGCGCCTTCTCCTCGGCTCTAACGAGCCGCCTGTCGCGCATCTCTTCGCTGTAGACGCGCAGCGCATCGGTCATGCTTGTTCCGAGCTGCTCGGTTTGCTCCAGAAGCGATGCCAATACCGCAGCCTCCTCAACCTGAATGCGACGCGAGAGGTTGAAGAGTGCCTGGTGCAGGCTGCTTCCTGCACGAATTTCAAGACTGCTCAGATAGCAGTGAGAACCGAGAATTGGATAGGTCTTGGCAATTTCACGGCTGAGCCGCTCAATGGTCGAGCGAGGACCAAGACCTGCCTCTGCACACACGATCATGAGATCGATAAAGTCCGGGAACCCCTCCCGGCATTCCCGGATCACCCGATTTTGCCGGATGACCACGAAGCGGCTCGGCAGCAGAAACCCAATGCAGCCCAAAAATGCGCCCGACATCATGGTCGAAGTCGACGATGCATCCGGCCAGAAAAAACCACGCGCCAGATAACCGCCGACGCCAGCCCCGACGAACAGAAAGGCGCGCGCGAACTGGTACCAAAATACGCTGCGGGGGCCGAAGAACCCGGCACGAAGCATTTCTCGTCTCAACTTGGATGCTTCGCTTTCGCTGCTCGATGCGCCTCTTTCTACATCGCCAAGCAACGCGGATGTCGACAGAAGGCTTTGATATCGAAGAGAGCTTGCATTCTTGAACCATCCCTGGTCGGCCGAGACTTCGGGCGAAGCCAGACCTTGATGCAAGATCGAGCGCCGTCTGACGGTGTTCCTGGTCCGGATATAGGCGTTGGCTCCGACCACAAAAAAGAAGACAGCGCCGAATGTGAAGGCCATGGCTGCCGCCAGGCTGACGGTCGCGGGATCGGAAATCGAAAGTGAAAGCGCCTCAAACATTATACGCGAATCCTCGCCATGCGATACATGATGTAGTCGCCGAGCAGCATCCAGAAAGTGGCGCCGGCGAGTGTGTATTTAGCAAAAACATTGCTCCAGATCTCACCGTAATAACCGGGAGAAATTAGCCAAAGAAGAATAAATAAGATTACGGGGAGACCGGATAGAATATAAGCGGAGACTCTTGCTTCCGACGCCAGGGCACGAGCTTTTCTTCGCAGTTTCAAGCGACCGCGTATGACACTCGACATGGTCTTGAGAATCTCGGCCAGGTTGCCGCCTGTCTTCGACTGAATCGCGATTGCCAGTGAAAGCAGCCCGAGATCGGGTTGGCCCACTCGGGTGTGGAGATTGATCATGGCCGTCTCCAGATCAAGGCCATAGGCCATCTCGGCGGCGGCCAGCTTGAACTCGACGCCGATCGGATCGGGCATATGTTGCGAAACGGCAGAAATCGCCACTGATATTGCATGCCCGGCTCTAAGGCCCCTGACTATTGTGTCCATGGCTTCCGGCAATTGCTCTTCGAAGCGGCTCAGCCGGCCCTCGCGCATGGCGCGCAAGACGATGATCGGGAGCCCAATCCCACAAGCGATGGCGCCAAGCGCGCGGATGAGAATGCTCAATTCGGCAAAGGAGGTGATGATGTAAGCTGCGGCAGCACAAGCCAGCCCGGCGAAGATGATGCCCGGCAGCCCCAACCGCGTTCCAGATTGGAGGATGAGCTTGTTTAGAGAAATGAGAGGCGTTGCATAGTCCCCCTCGCGTGTGAGGCTTCGGCTCCGGCGGATATCGCGAAGTTCGGCCTCCGAGGTAACTCGCTGCTCATTGCGGGCCGTCAAACGGGACCGGATTCGCCCGCGGCCAGCGGCCCAGCCCCTGATCCCGATGTACATTGCAAGGACCAAGGTGAGGATGGCGCAGAAAACGAAGAAGGTCGCCAGATTTTGGGTCAGCATCCTAGATCACCGCGACCGCTGGATCGAAAAATGTATTCGGGACGCTGAACCCTCTGACCTTCATTTCCTCAACGAAGAAGGGCCTGACGCCCGTCGCCAGGTAGGCGCCACGAATCTGCCCGTCGGCGGCGGTGCCGTGCCGCGCAAAGCGGAACAACTCCTGGCTCTGGATAACATCGCGCTCCATCCCGGAGATTTCGGTAACGCTGGTGAGCCGGCGTTTGCCGTCGCTGAAGCGCTGGAGCTGGACAATAAGCTTGATGGCAGATGTAATCTGAGTGCGAATGCTGGCTTCAGACATCGGAAGACCTGCCATGCCCACCATCTGGGACAGTCTGCCCAAGCGCATCGCGCGGGCTGTTGGCATGGATGGTTGCGAGCGAGCCTTCGTGGCCGGTGTTCATCGCTTGAAGCATGTCGAACGCTTCCTCGCCGCGCACCTCGCCCAGGATGATCCGGTCCGGGCGCATGCGAAGGGCATTCTTGACGAGTTCGCGCTGACGGATCTCGCCGCGGCCTTCGATGTTGGGAGGCCGCGTTTCAAGCCGGCCCACGTGAGGCTGCTGCAGTCTCAGTTCGGCAGCGTCCTCTATGGTGATGAGCCGCTCCAGCATTGGCGATATACGCCGACAGCGCATTCAGGAGCGTGGTTTTTCCGCTGCCGGTGCCTCCCGAGATCAGAATGGTCAGCCGCGACTGCACGCACATAGCCAGCAGGTCCGCCATCCTGTCGCTGAGTGTCCCGAAGCTGGCCAGTTTCTTCAGATCGTAGGGCTTCTCGGAGAATTTTCTGATCGAGACCAGTGGCCCGTCCACGGCGACGGGGCGAACCGCTACGTTGATACGAGACCCGTCCGCAAGCCGGGCATCGACCATGGGCTGGGACTTCGTCCACGCGCCGGCCGACAGCGCCCACGATCTTGTTGACGATCCTTAAGATATGCGCCTCGTCCTTGAACCTGACCGGCACCAGTTCGAGCTTGCCCCGCCGCTCCACGTACACTTTTTCGTGCGTATTGATGAGAATATCGGAGATTGTCGGATCTTTCAGCAGAGGCTCAAGAGGGCCAAGTCCTGTGAGTTCGTCGAAGACTTCCTGGATAAAGACCTCAAGCTCTGCCGCATTGAGAGGAATGCGATCCAATTTGACGTATTCGGCAACGAATCTCACCAATTTGACGGCGCAGCATCCTCCCGCGGCATCCGCTCAAGCGAGGCGAGATTGAGGTCTTCGATGAGTTTGCGATGAACGCGGACCTTGGCATCGACAAGCATGCTTGCGATCAAGTCGGCGTGTTCGCTTTCCCGGTTGGCGCCGGGAGTGGCAATCAACTCATCGGGCAAGACCGGGTTTTCTGTTCTTGCCGGTCCTTTCATGAACTTGTTCAGCATCGATCGGCCCCCAAATCCATGATCCTATGCCTTCGCTACGCGATCATCGCGATCGAGAATCTGAGAGAGCCTCTTTTCGATCTTGTTTCCCGCGCGCATCTCCGAAAGCGTGCATCCCCGCGGTTTATCGCGTCGTTGACGACGCCGCCCAGATCCGGAATGAACCCACCGAGCCGGGCCGTGAGCATCGTTTCGGCATCCTTTCTGCTAAGACCGGGCCCCATCAACGGTTCATGGAACTTGTTGACGAGGACCGACACCTGGGCTTCCGGAGAAGTTTTGGCCGCGATCGCGTCAGCGACAAGCCGGGCCTGCCGCAAGGCTGGAATTGTGAAGCTCGACACGACGAAAATGCGATCGGAACCCCAGATGACGTTATCGGTCCAGGGGTACCAGTTCTTGGGGAGGTCGATAACGAGATGCGCGAAAGATTTGGATAGAAGACCGAGAACCGAGGCGATCAAGTCTCCGTCGACGTCGACGAAACGGCCGGGAACCCTTGGCGCCGCAAGGACGGCAATTCCCGAGCGATGCCGTGTCAGCATGACGTCGAGCATCTGACGGTCCAGGCGGCGCTTCGAACTTTCGAGAGTTCGGAAAGCTGAAAGGCTGGGGTCAGATCCAGATATTCGGCGACGGCCCCATCCTGAAAGTTCAGGTCGACAAGACATACCGATTGCATCATGCTTTTTCCGGCGGCCAAGAAGAAACGCCGTCTGGTATCGCCAAGGTTGTGTTGCCGCATCCGCCATTGGCCGGAAACAAGGTCGTGCACTTAGCGTGCCGCCCGTTCCTTCTGCCGGCCGCCCGAGAAGGACCTTTTCGCAAGACCTCTGAAGTTCGCCCGGCGGACAGCTGGACGGCAGCCAGTCGTCAACTTTGCCCGCATAAGGCCACGGGCTATCGCCGGATCGAGATGACTGGAAATCGCAACGATCGGAACTTTCAAAAAGTGCGTTTTCTTCAGCCGTTCAAGGGCATTGATATCGAGGGCATCTCCCTTGCCGATGTCGACCACGACGAGTCGGGAAGCTCTACATCCGCAACCTTTTTCTCGATGCTCCACAACCCTGCCCTGCAGTGGCGCAGCTCGAACGGCCCTCCGGCAAAACGCCGCCGACAGGCGCTCACAGAAGAGCCGGCGTCTCTGGTTATGAGAAGCACATCGTATTTTTGCGGGCTTGAACAGACCTATCGCTGGCGGCGCCGGCGCCGGCGCCGCACGCTTTGCGCCATCAGGGAGTGGATCGCTCAGGACAAGCACGTCGTTTTCGTTCGCCCCGTCATCCCCGGGAGCGATACCACTGTCCCTAGTACCCCAGCTCTTTTGCACGCGGCTGCCTCCTATTGCTGCACTTCGGGCGAGGGCACAGGCGGATTGGAGGCGTTGCTGTTCGTTTGCTCCGGGCCATCTGCGCGATTGAGGGGGATTGGGCTTGATCACCTGGTTCGCCTGGTAACGCGCATCGCGATGCTGGCGCGATGGCCATCGAGATTGAGCTTGCGGTTTTTCACGTAATGCGGCCAGGGATCGATCATCTGGGTGTTCTTGTTCACCTCGAACGGCATCGCCCGCCTGGCGTGTGACGAACTCGACGGGATAGGCCCATCGTCATTCCAATCCCATCCCCAGCCGCCGAGGCCAACGGTCAGCGCCGCGAATTGGAATCCGGCATGAGCAGCACGCCGATGACTTTCCTGGAGAGTTTCATGAAGCACCTCTATTTGCTTCGGACTGACTCGACTGGCTGCTCACCGCGAGGCTCGACTATCGATGATATGACCGCCAATGAATTTCGGGTGGCTGACTTGAACTTCCTGCTTGCCGCCAAGGAAGAACTCGGCATCATTCGCAGGTCTTCTGTTGTCCAGGGGCGTCGCGATCTTGTCGCCGGGCACCATGGGCGGATCAGCCGTGGCGTGACGAGGATCACGAGGTCCGTTTCATTTTTCTTGTAAGACTCGCTCCGGAACAGCGTGCCCAGAACGGGCACGTTGCCCACCCAGGGCAGCCCCTGCGTATCGGAAAGGTTCGTGCCCTGCAGCAGTCCGGCGATCATGAAGCTCTGACCGTCGCGAAGCTCGACCGTTGTCGTCGCCCGGCGCACGTTCAGACCCGGGATTCTGGTAGCCATTCATCGAGAACGGAGTTGCTTGTGATCGAGTTCGCTGACCTCCGGCTCGATCTTCAGATTGATCTGCCCATTCGACAGCACGGTCGGCGTGAACGCCAGGCCGACGCCGAATTTCTTGAACTCGACCGAAATCTGACCGTTGGTGGTCACGCTTGACGGGAAGGGAAATTCGCCGCCCGCGAGGAAGCTCGCGGTATCGCCCGACAATGCGATCAGGTTCGGCTCCGCCAATTCGCGCGCAAGCCCTTTCTCCTCAAGAGCGCTGACCAGGACGTCGGCCTCACCGTGCCATTCAAGACCCTGCCCGCGATCGTGCCATAAGGAATCAAGTTCTGGGCAGGCCTTGAAGGTTGAAAACCGAGTTGTTCGAGAAATTCCCATTGCCGGTATCGGCAGATGCCCCCGCCACGATGTTTCCATTTCCGGTGGTGGCTCCGATCCCCTTTGCCGCCGACGCGCCCAGTTGACGCCAACGCCGCGATCCAGATTCCGGCTGGCTTCGATGAAGCGGACTTCGAGCATGACTTGCTGAGGCGAGGCCACAGTCATGCCATTTGTGACATCCTTGGGCGCGAGTTGCTCGGCGAGCGTCAGAACCTGCTGCAGAACGACTGCGTCGGGGCAACGCCCGTAAGCAGAACCTTTCCGTTCACGGATGAGACGTGAACCTTGCGAGAAAGTCGCGATTGCCCTTCAAACTGCGGCGCAGAATGTCGAGATCGTAGGTGACTTCGATATCGACGACGCCGAGCACCTGCTTTTTGGCGTCCAGAAGAGACAGGCGCGTGACGCCGACCTTCTTGCCGAGGATGTAGATCGACTGGTTGGTGAGAGGAACCACGTCCGCGATCTCCGGGTCTCCGACAAGCGCTCTCCGAAGGAAAGTCGACGCGCACGGTCTCGGATTTGTGCAGGACGACGGGCACGTCGATGCGCTGAGTCGTCTGGGTCAGATAATAGCTATTGAGCGACTTGCCAGTTCCATTTGCAAAGACGGGGGAAGCGGTCGCCAGAGAAAGTGCTACCAGTATAAGAGCCAGCGAAGAAATCCATCTAAGGCGCCGAGGCGCCTCGAAGAAACAAAGCATATTGCCCCCCAAGAAAATGCATCAACTCATCGCTACAACGCCTCCTAAGCAACGCACGAACCGATGTGCAAAACACTACTGCGGTGCGGGGACTCTGTATTCCTCGCGCTTCGCCGACCGAAAATCGTTACAGGCGTGTCATCCGACGGCTCCTGATCCGACGCGGCGACGAGATCACGGGCATCCACCACACGGCCACTATCCGCGCCGCTATCGCCCCTGTTGAGCGTCAGGGACAGCAGGCCGATGCCTCCTGCGAGCGTCAGCTTCTTGGCATCATCCTCCGCCACCTCCAGCGTGACCGTCTTCGGAGGCTGGGCATCCGCTTTGCGCTGGATCTGCTGATCGGCGGCAAGAACCCTGACGTTTTTCAGAAGCGTCTTGGTGTAGGGGCGATGCGTGGCGTTTGTTTCCGACTTCTCGGTCTGCGTCATCAGCACGTCGACATGATCGCCCGGCTGGACGAAGCCGCCGACGCTTGATGTTTCGTTGACCTTTATGGTTACGCCATGCATGCCGTCATTCATGCGCCCAACCATGCTGTCCGCGCTGTCCATCAGGCGCTGGGCCAGAATGGGTTCGTTTTGCGCAATAGACGCAGCGAGGATGTGCTCTCCCTGCGCTGCGAAGATCTGATCGCGGGAGGTGTAAGCGCCTCTCGGCAGCAGTTCCGTGGGAAACCGCACCTCGCGCACCATGTCCGGCACGATCTTCTCACCCGCCTTGAGGTCATGAACCGCAACAATCGGCGGTCTGCATCGCGCTCGCCTTTGATCCGTTGCCTATAATCGCCGCGCGCACGAATAGCGTCGCAAGACCGGCGAACAGGAATGCGACAACGAACATGATGATCGAGCCGAGCCGCATGCGAACCTCATCGAACTCATAAACCAGAAGCAGGCATGGCCCCAGAGTCCAAATATCGAGGCCATACGAGTTGATGGCTTGTTAAAGCCTGCGCCGGTGGAGAGTTCCCACGCAGCCCGCGATATTGGTGAATTCGCACTAAGGTTAGTGCCTAATGTGGGAAGACCCCGACGGCAGACCAGCGCAATGACAGCCACGATGATGCCATACTCTACCATCGTTACGCCCTTTCGTCTTTCCTAAAGGCCTTGATTGCTTTCAGGATCATGATCTTGAATAATGGAATTCATCTTGAATACCCCGGTTCGGTTTCTGATTTGAAGCCGAAGGTGCTGTCGCTTTACATACCAACTCGCGCCGCATGGGGACATAATACGAAACGTTAATGATCTGCATGCAATGTAGTCTGGATTGTGTGTTTTGATAGGGCATACTTTGGTAGAGAAGAGCCCACCGGCTGCCGCGCTTGAGTTTTGGATGGCCGAGAGCAAGGGCCTCATTGCTTCCTCTTCCCGCTGCTTTCTTCAGCTTATTGTGCAGCAAAAGCTGCAATGAGTGCGAGAGCCGCAAATATGTATGCAAAAGAATGAAGAATTCGCGCGCTTGATGAGCGACGATGCAGTTCAGTAAAACTGCATTAGCAAATCTACAGTTGTTCATAGACTGGAGCAGTGGATGATTGTGAGTAAAGATGCTTGCTTCAGGACCAGAAGTGGCTGAAATGCAGCATGTGTTAATTATCTTTTTATTTTATATCATGCAAAAATACAGCTTTTCTGCTGCATGCAAAATGAGCCCTGAAAGAGGGGTTTTTACACAACGAATGGCCGGATGATTTATTCCGGCGTGGAGCGTCATCGGGGGAAATCAAGTCGCAGACGGCGGTTTCCGCGACGTTTGTCCGAGCAGAACAGCCTCTCATAGGGATGACCGTCCTCGAACATAGAGAGGCTGGGATCAGGTGGGCGAATCAGAGGGCGGATTTCGCAGCCGCACTCAAACGCTGGAGCACTTTGCTTGAGGTTCTTGGCTAAGCAAAGTTCGCCGGACGTGCCGACGAACTGCCGCTCCCGTCATCCCGGCCAAGCGAAGCGCGAGCCGGGATCGCAAAAGAGGTCACGTTTCAACGTGTTATGATCCCGGATAAGGCTCCCCCTTTCCGGGACGACGAAGCACGGAGCGAGCGGCGTCCAGGATCACAATCGTTGGCCAGATCAGCGCGGCGTGCTCAATCGAAACCGGTTGCGACGCAATCGGCCGTCCCGGACTGCATCGGGGCATTCCGGGCGGCGATCACGGTGACGGCCCCGTTCGCCCGAATGCAGGATGCTTCAACAGGCTTCGTTATTCCCGTCACTGCCCCTGGACGGCGCTCAAAAACACGCGTTTTAGTAAACGCTTCGTTCGCGTGCAGATTGATTAAACCGAAGACGGTTAACAGGAGTGCGCCGGAATTATTTCCGCTCACCATTATGCTTAACAACCATTTTATTCCTGCCGTAATACCTTCCCGCCAAGCCTGCTTCCCGGCCGGGAGAAAACCCGATAAAACATTGAAAATAAACAGCTATTGTTCGCCTGTGACGTCCCATTAAATAGAACTAAATGCCGGAATTGTTTCATTAAATGGACGCGCAAAAGTCCGTTAAATATGTTTTGGCTTAGCGCTGTTTACATCTCTTGTTGAAGCCCTTATGTTCTTGTTACGTTCCCGGCTCGAGAGGGTTTCCATGGATAACTTGCAATTCCAGCAGTTGATAGCGGAACTGGGCGAACTGACCGAAGTTCAACGCCAGACCATCGCTGCGATGCTTTCCGGCCATGGAGACCTGGCCGAAGTCACGTCCCTGATCGAAGCCCGGTTTGCCGTGCAAGCCATCTGTCCCCATTGCCAAAGCAAGACTGTGGGATCGTGGGGCAGAGCCTGCGGTCTGAAGCGCTATCGCTGCCGAGAGTGCCGCAAGAGCTTCAATGCCCTCACTGGAACGCCGCTGGCGCGGTTGCAAAAGCGCGGGGTCTGGAAAACCTACGCTCAAGCTGTCGCGGACAGCGTGAGCGTGCGCAAGGCCGCGCAAAAATCGGGCGTCAGCGTGCCCACGGCGTTCCGGTGGCGGCACCGGTTTCTCAGCCTTGCCAAAGACAACAAAGCCGAAGCGGTCAGCGGCATTGTGGAAGCCGACGAAACGTTTTTTCTTAAGTCTTTCAAAGGCGCGCGCAACACGGGCCGGGCGCCGCGCAAGCGGGGCGGCACAGCATCCAAACCTGGGGCGTCAGACGAACAGGTTCCTGTGCTGGTGCTGCGCGACCGCTCGGGCGCCACGGCCGATGGCGTGCTCGAAAGCCTCAAGGTCGCCGAGTTCTACCGGGTCCTCACGCCGGTTGTCGCCAAGGATACCGTGCTTGTCAGCGACGGCGCGCGTGCCTATGCCTCTTTCGCCACCGAAAATGGCCTTGGCCATGTGGCGCTCTGCGCCCGCGACGGCGAACGCAGCCGGGGCGTCTTTCATATTCAGAACGTCAACGCCTACCACAGCCGCCTGAAAACCTGGATGCGCCGGTTCAACGGCGTGGCTACAAAATATCTCCCAAGCTACCTCGGCTGGCGCCGCATGTTCGAAAGCGAAGGCGACGACGTCAGTTCGCAGCGCTGCCTCTTGGCTGCCCTGGCATGAACCGCTACAGAAGATGTAAACAGCGCCTTTGGCTTCGCGAATTAACGCTTGCGAAGAGCCGGAACAGCGGTGGCGCAGGGGGCGGCGCTGACGTCCGGTGTGGTATGTTTCCCTACAGTGCCAGGGGTTGGAGCGGCCAGCAGCTCTCGTTAACCCGCCGGCAAGACGAAATCGCCGAAGATCTTTCAGAAGAAGGAAAGCGGACGAAAGCGTAAGGAATAATTTGACATGCAGAGGCCAATATCCGCCGGGTGCATACAAAATGAGGACCTGAAGGCCCGCGTTCGATTGAGCGCACGAAGCACGATGCTGAAAAAGGCGAAAATTCTGCCTTCATCCTTCGACAGGCTCATCCTTCACGACGGCGCTTCGCGCCTCCTCAGGATGAGGTCGAGCGATCAATGGCTTGGACCTCATGGTGAGCTTGTCGAATCATGGGCCGCATCGTTTTTCAGCAACCGCCTGTGGGGCGTGCTTAGGCCGCTGTCATACAGGACGCGCTATGAACAGCAGGTGATGGCGGTAATCCGCGGCATATAATAGGCCACGGAATCGAAAGTCACCCCGCCTGTCATGTAGTTACCGATTGTTGGAGTGAAGGTGTAGGATGATTCAGCAACGATGATCGTACTCCCCTGAGCTGTGAGACCGGCTGGCAAGGTGAAGTTCGGCTGATTACCATTCTCTTTTGTGAGGGCGGCGAGATTGCCCCAGCCAACGCTCCACTGCACGCCACCATTGTTATTGGCGTTGCCATTTTGAAGGATGATGCTGCTGACGCGAAGGCCCGTCGGTGTGGCAGAATAGGGCTGCAGGATTGTCCCCTGAATTTTCGCGATATCGTTCAACTGGGCTGTCGTGACTTTGAATTGCTGCGAAACAAGGTCTGCAACGCTCCCCGCAACTTGAGCGTTTTTCCGGCTCACTGTGTACGCCTCGCCAAATTCAACCATTCCGAGAAGAACGACGATCAAGACAGGAAAGGCAATGGCTGCTTCCAGCAGAACCACACCGCGCCGATCAGAAAGGAAAGTTCTCATATTGGCTTGCCTTAAAATGGCTCGTTCTGGAACACGGCCGCCGTTTGGATCTGGCGGTTGCCGTCGGGCAGGTTGCTGAGGAGCGCCACAGTCGCGAAATTGAAAAGGGGCCATTCGTAGGTGCTTGTGACCAGTTCGATCTGTGAGCCGCCGCCAAGATTGTAATTGCTGGCCGGCGCGCAGCCTGCTTGCTTGGGATTTGCGACGCAGTTGAAACTCGAAAAGCTTTGAACAGTGAGTTGGAGTTTGCCGGTGCAATCAGACAGAATCGCCACGTGACTGCAGATCTGCGAGACCATATTTGCCTGGGTGTAGGCGTTCGTCTGGGCCTGGCCCGTTTTGATCAGCCTGGATGCCGTCAACGTCGCGTTGTCAAGCTCATACCCGGCCCAAAAAATAAGTCCAACTTCAAGCATCCCGAAAATGAGCGCCAGAAAAGGCACCGCGATGATCGCAAATTCCAAAAGGGCTACGCCATTTTCGTCGCGGCGCGCTTTGATCGTGCGGATTTTGAGCTTTCGCAGAGCGCTTTGCATTATCCGGCTCCGTTTCAGAAATACACTTTGTTCTGTGAGGAAAAGAGACAAGACCTCGTTACAAGCCTGTGTAGCAACGGACAATTCTTATTGATTCTGACCAAGCTGAGACGCTAGCGTGCAACCGTCCATAGTTTCGTATTTAAGAATCTGCAAATTGTATAGGATCCAGGACAATGTTCCACATTATTTTGAGAAAGCTGGCTCTTTTCAAGCGCGACGCACGCGGCATTGTTCTCATTCTTACCGCATTGCTTATTCTGCCGTTCATTATCTTGTTAGGCGTGGCCGTGGATGTGGGGCACCTCCTCGTCGTCAAGAATCAACTCATAGCGGCGATTGATTCAGCAGCCTTGAGCGCGGCGAAGAATCCAAGCCTGCAACCGACTGATGCACAAAACCTGGTGCAAGCTTTCATAAACGCGAATTTCTCATCGCAGAACCAGATTACGGTCTCAAACCTCACCATCAACCGGACAAATAATAATACGCAGGTGGACGTCACGGCCAGTGCGACAGTCAACACCTACTTTGCTGAAGTCTTCGGCTACAATACTCTCTCAACCACCATTCATTCTCAGGCCCTTGCAGCCCAGAACCACCTCGAAGTTGTGTTGGTGCTCGACAATACTGGCTCCATGAACAGCAACTACGGAACCACCACCGGCATCCAGGGGCTGCAAACCGCGGCAACGACGCTGGTCGACACTCTCCTTGCGAACGATCCCACGGGCCAATATGTGAGGATCGGGGTTGTTCCCTTCACCGACAATGTGAACGTCGGCGCAGGATATGCGACTGCGTCCTGGATCGATAACAGCAACACCGCAGGGTCGATGTCCCAGGAAAATATCAGCGTTCCCACGGGCACCGGGCTCATCAAATTTGCCAGCAACCTGGCTTCCGCCGCGAAAGAATTGACCTGGACTTGGGGTGGTTGTGTCCGTCAGCGCACGGAGCCTTATGATATTGAAGACGTCGCGCCCGTTTCCAGCAACCCGCAGACGCTCTATACTCCTTTCTTCGCGCCCGACGAACCGGATGCAACCACGACGGTCCGTAGCGGGAAGAAAACAACCTATTCTGATAATTGCAGCGGGTCGTCATCGTTTTTCAATAGCTATTTGTGCGACAGCTCTTGCTGGCAGGGCACGACCACGGCCGAGCAGCAAGCCGATCAGACGTGCGTGACGAAATACACCACCAGCCCCAAGGTCACGCAGAGCGCCAACGGGCCGAACAATCTATGCACGATTCAGCCGATCATCCCGCTTTCGAATAATAAAACGCAGATACTGAATGAGATCAATGCCATGACGGCTTATGGCGCCACGGTCATCCCGGCTGGCCTGGAATGGGGATGGCATGTCATTTCCCCGGTTGTTTCTCCCGTCATTTTTCCAGGCAATGAAGCCATCTCCTATTCGGACACCACAACCATCAAGGCGATCATCCTGGTTACCGACGGCTATAATGACGTGCAGTTGACGAGCGGCAGCACGGAGCCAACCGGCCCGACCAACGGTTTCAACGATTCGATCTACAACGCTTATGGCTATGGCAGCGGGCCTCATCTTAACCGGATTGCAGTTCCGCAAGGCGTGAATGAGGATCAGCCCGACTATAACCTCGATCAAAAACTCCTTGCGCTGTGCAGCAACATAAAGGCCGTAACAGACGGGAACGGAAATTCTGGGCGCATCCAGATTTATGCGATCGGGTTCGGCAATACGATCAACGACAACGGCTTGTCACTCTTACAGCAATGTGCAACCAGCCCATCCTATTACTACTACAATCCTACCGGCGAAGAACTGCAAACCACCTTCCAGAATATCGCCCTCGGTCTCAACAAACTGCGCCTCTCGAAGTAGATGGAACCTGCGGAATCGGATGGCGCGCTTCCTCGTCGGGGCCGCGCTGGATGCGCTGAAGAATGACGCGTGAAAGTTATCCCGGAAACGCCATCGGCGTTATCCGGGATCGCAGAACTACAGTGCTGTTTCTGGGAAGAGCCCGGATGCGGAGTAAGAGCCGCTCTGGGATGACACAACCACACGCAACAAACTCAACTCTGGGCGACTTACGCGAGACCTTCACGCAACGAACGGACGCAATTGACGCAACTTCTACGAGCCGTAGCGCTCAAGCCGCTCGTAATCGCGATAGAGGTCGGCGCGGCGGGCGTTGATCTCGCGCTCCTCATGGTGGCGACGCATGCCAAACCACCAAGCGCCGAGAAAATGGCGGTCGCGAAGCGCCTGCTGTTCGCGCTCGGCGTAATAGCGATGCTCAGCATAATCGCGATCGAGCTTCGCGCGGTCGTAGCCGATGTCGCGCTCGGGGCGGCCAGCCCCGCGATAGCCCTCGTAATAATCGTGGGCGGAAGCGGGTCGCTGCAGGCCAAGCGGCAGAAGAGCCAAAGCGCCGATGGCCAATGCGAAAAGACTGCGTTTCATTGGATACCTCTCAATCCATCTCGAAACGATGATGAGAGCTTAGCCGTAGCAGGCTGAACGCAGGCGAAAGGCACCGTTTAGAATTCGTTCAGAATTGTCACTCCTTCGTGATCATTTGAAGCTCGCCTCGTGCGTCTTTCGAGCCACAGCCCCGAAACAAATAGTCATTTTTCGTGCATGCGCTCGTCGTTTCTAAGCATGCATCATCTGGCCGGGGGTTGTGGAATAGGACGGTACCCGTATAGCTGCTAGCCATCGGCGATTTGGATTCTATGGGCAAAGCCATGCTTCACGACATGAGAGGCACTTATATCCGGCGCGAGAGCCCCGGTTTTTACGATGTACCGCCGAGTCTCAAAGTCATCGCTTTTATTTCTGCGAGCGTAGTTGTCTATGCGGCTCTGCTTTACCTGCGTTTCAAATGGGGAGTAGACGCTGGTTTGGACGAAGCCGCTGCTCTCTATGCGCCGTGAGTCTTCTCGCCCCTTCCGTCGGGAAGGGAGCGTCTCCCCATGCGGCGGCGCTTCTCGCACGCTCAAAATATACCGACGGACTTCATGCTGAGATGGCCGTCGCGGCCTAGGATGATGTGATCGTGGACGACAACGCCGAGCTTTGTCGCCACGTCGACAATTTGCTTCGTCATGTCGATATCGGCCCGAGACGGCGTGGGATCGCCGGACGGATGGTTGTGGGCGAGGATGATCGCCGACGCCGAAAGCTCCAGCGCCCGTTTCATGACTTCGCGAGTGTAAACAGGAGTGTGGTCGATCGTCCCGCGCGTCTGCACTTCGTCGGCGATGAGTTTGTTGCGGCGGTCGAGAAAAAGGATGCGGAACTGCTCGCGGTCCTCGAAGGCCATCGCAGAGCGTAAGTAGGACAGAACGGTTGACATCGCCGCCAGCACCGGCCGCTTTTTGACTTCGCTTAGAGAGGTTCTCAGCGCGGCCGCCTGAACAACTTTTATTTCGGTCACAACCACATCGGTCACTCCTTCGATCTCCATCAGCCGCTCGGGGGGGCGGTCACGGCTTCAGCGAATGAGCCGAAGCGCGCCAAGATCTCCTTCGCCAGGGGTTTCACATCCCGGCGTGGGATAGCGCGAAAAAGTATAAGCTCCATGAGCTCGTAATCGGGGAGCGCGCCTGCCCCGCCCTCGCGGAAGCGCTTTCGCAGGCGGTCGCGATGGCCCCAATAGTGGGGGATCGGTCGAGGGGGTTGTGGGGGCGGCACGTTTGCGCCTGTTTCAAGCGCAATCAACTCGAATAGGGGACTCTCTTCGAAACCGTTCGACATGCAAATTGCCAACGCAACACAAACAAATCCAGGTGCCCTTATACACGGCATTACCCCGGGAGAGAATAATCAGTTTAGCTAAAATAGATGTGAATTTCAGCCCTGGCCGGGATAAGGCGGTTTGTGCAACCCCATCGGGCTGTAAGTGAATACCTCGACACCTGTATCGGTGACGCCGATTGTATGCTCGAACTGGGCCGACAGCGATCGGTCGCGCGTTACCGCCGTCCAGCCATCCGAAAGCATCTTCACATGCGGCTTGCCCAGATTGATCATGGGCTCGACGGTGAACAGCATGCCGGGTTCGAGAGTGACTCCTTCGCCTTGCGTGCCGTAATGCAAGATGTTGGGCTTGTCGTGGAAGACGAGCCCGAGCCCGTGGCCGCAAAAATCGCGCACGACGCTGCACCGCTCACTTTCAGCATATTTCTGGATTGCGTGCCCGATATCGCCGACCCTGGCGCCTGGCTTGATGATGGCGATGCCGCGCATCATGGCCTCGTAAGTCACCTCGATCAGGCGCTCGGCCTTACGCGAAACTCTGCCCACCGTGTACATGCGGCTCGAATCGCCGTGCCAGCCATCAAGAATAAGCGTCACGTCGACATTGAGGATGTCGCCTTCGACCAGCACGCGCGGCCCCGGTATGCCGTGGCAGACCACATGGTTAAGCGACGTGCAACACGACTTCGGATATCCGCGGTAGTTCAAGGTTGCCGGTACGGCGTGGTGTTTCATGGCGAAATGGAACACGAGTTCATCGATCGCTTCCGTCGTCACACCGGGCCGCACAACTTCGACAAGAACATCGAGGGCCTGAGCCGCAAGCTGCCCAGACCGGCGCATTCCCTCAAAAGCCTCCGGCCCGTAGAGTTTTATTTTCCCGTCGTTCGCGAGCCTAACAGGCGCGCCATATTCCGATCCGTGCATAGTGATGTCTGCGCGAGGCGCGCTCGTTTCGGTTGCTACAGTCCTGCGCGAGCACTGTTCTTGGGGCAGAACCCCGCCGGCATAGATAGAGCCAGTCCCGCACTCGAAATATGGCAGGTATGGCTCAAAGTCTCAACTCTTGATGCCGCCGCGCCCGGAAAAAGCTTTGCAATGGCACCTCGCCGCGACTCTCAATGGCGACCTCGCAGGATTCATTGCCGAAGCACTGCGGTGCGGCTACTTGCACGGTGCCGCTAAGATTCGGATGAGCTGCTAATATTCTGCGTATCGGAATAGCACTAATAATTATTAAGAATAAATCTGACGATTATCCGTTGCTGATATATCCATTGCGACTTTTAAACCCTGTCACCCTATCAAGGTTGATAGGTGCTAAGCAAAGTTCGGATCGTTTTTACTGGTTCACAGACTTGTGAGCATCGGGTTGAGAGGTGCCCGCGTAAAGACGACGAAAGATAAAAAAATGAACGTCACCGTTTTGTCTCGTGTGCAGAGGCGTGAAATGCTCCAAGAAGAGGTTACCGCTGCGCTCCTCGTTATAGGAGATGAGATACTATCCGGGAGGACGAAGGACAAAAACATCGGCTTCGTCGCCGATCACTGCAACCAGATAGGGATTCGCCTGAAAGAGATCCGCGTCGTAGCCGACGATGAGGCTGCGATTATCGGTGCAGTCAACGAATTAAGGCGAGCCTACACTTACGTCTTCACAACGGGCGGCATCGGCCCCACCCACGACGACATTACTGCCGACTCGATTTCGCGCGCGCTCGGGATTTCAATCGATGTCGATCCAAGAGCTGTCGAGTTGCTCCGCGAGCGGTACGCCGAAGCCGACCTGACCCCGGTGCGGCTGCGCATGGCTCGCATCCCCGAAGGGGCGGAATTGATCGAGAATTCCGTTTCGAAGGCCCCCGGCTTCAAAATCGACAATGTTATCGTTATGGCAGGCGTGCCCGCCATCATGGAGGCGATGCTTCTTGCGGTCACGCCAAGGCTGAAGACTGGGCCGAAGCTGTTGTCGGATTCAATTCGCGTTAACGCCCCGGAAGGTCAGATCGCCGCTCAGCTTGCCGTTTGTCAACGGACCTTTCCCGATGTGGCGATGGGAAGCTATCCCTTTTTCGAAAATGGCCGCCACGGCACAAATCTTGTTCTACGCTCAACAGAGGCGGGGCGGCTAAGGCTTGCGAAGGCAGACCTGATCAAGAGATTGGGGCCGGATCTCACCGTTTCTGGATAACGATGCTAAGCACGTCGCCGTCAAGCTTATCGACGGAGAGAAATGCCGACCCCGACGCCTCGCAATAAGCTCGCAAATCCTGGTCCGCAAGCGGGTCGGTAGCGAGGATCTGCACTGCGCTTCCTGGCGCTATGGAGCGCATGGCTTTGCGTACCTTCAACACTGGAAGCGGACAAGATAGACCGCGCGTGTCGATCGTAACGCTCTGCATGGTCCCATCGGCCAATACTATTCCGCGAGCTTCATAGCCGCGGACCGCTTTTCCTGCCGTTTATCCTTCGCGCTCTTCCCCTGCATCTTAACGGTGGCGAAGGTCAAGCTCATCATCACAGCCACAAGAAACAGCACGAGCATGACCCAATTCACCGTCGTCATCTTGCTGAGATCGCCGATGGCTTTCGAAAAGGCGTAGCCCCAAAATAGCATGAAGGGGACCCACACCATCGCCGAGGTGATGTTTGCAATCTGAAAAGTCAGATGACGCATCCGCATGATTCCGGCCACGAGAGGGATCGTCGGACGAACCGGCCCAAGAAAACGGCCAATAAATATCGAAAGGAAGCCGTACTTCCGGAAAAATAGCCGGGCGCGGGCGACAGCGGCCTTATCGCGGTTGAGGGGCCAATGATGCACCACGCTAGGGCCTATCCAGCGACCGATCCAGTATGTGACGATATCGCCGAGAACGGCCCCGGCGATTGACCACCCTATGACCGACGCCGCATCGAGCTGGCCTCGCTGAATGGCGAGCCCGGCGAAAACCATGATGAGTGTGGCTGGGAAGAAAAGGCCTATGAGGACGAGGGACTTGCCGAACGCAATCACGCCAAGTATGGGTCCAGCCCAGGCTTTGTGATGGAGCAGATACAACTTTATGGTTGCCGGGTCGAGCGAGACTATTGCGTCGAATAGAGTCACAGAATTCCCTTCTTTCCTACCCGGATGGCAAGCTGCAGCTATCATTTGTCACGCAACTGTTCGCGCAGTGCGTCTGCTTGCTATCCCGCACAACGAGTTGCCGCTCCCCTGTCATGAGAGCTCATCTCGCAATCCCAAAACGCGGCTAGCACCAATATAGTATGACGGCAACACCTAAGTTTTTGCTCCCAAAAGCCAGGCGCGAACTCCTGAGGATCAAATTTTGCCTCATTCGCCGCGCCGGTGCAAAAGCCTTGTGAACTCCTCCCTCGCCTTGGGGATCGGCTTCCCGGTCTCTGCGAAGACATGCGCGCCTAGGAAATGCCCCGTCATTGCGAATGCTGATTGCAAATCCGCATGACATGGCTGATCCGTTCCCTGCGCGCAGCTCAGAAAAGCTGGCAAAGCGAGCAACCTGTCCCGGTAAGGCTCTCCCGCTTGTCGGCTCACAGCTTGACCGGATTTTGGCGAGACATAGGCAAGATCATCTGTTCGGCCAGTTGCTGCGCAAACGGCAAGGTTCAGTCCAAACCCAAGTTCGTCGAGAAATCGAAGCTCGAACCATATCAGGGACACAGGAAAGCGTGTCTCGCCGGCGGTATCGAGGCAAGCTCGGGCTGCATCAAAAAGTCTCGGATGCGGATCGCGCTCCGGCAAAATCTGCAGAAGCCCGGCAAGCGCCGTTACGCCCGCAAGCGAAAGTTTATCGTCGAGAACGCGCGACGCGGTCGCTTCCGTCAACTCGGTAGTGTAGACGCCGAGCTGATCGTCGAGGCGCGCGCGCCATTCCACCTTGAGGCCATTTCCAGTTTGGAGAATAGGCCGAATTCGCCGGGAGCGTCCGCCCTTTACAAGGCCGCGCGCACGCCCGTTCTCGCGTGTGAAGATGTCGGCGATCACGCTCGACTCGCCATGCGGCCGACCCAGCAGGAAAATGCCGTCGTCAGCCCATCTCATGAAGATTGTCCGCTACGAGCGTATTCATGACTTCGGGAACTCGAGCCCCATCTCCCGGTAACGTTCGGGATCGTCAGCCCAATTCTCCCTGACCTTCACAAAAAGGAACAGATGAACCTGCGTTTCTATGCCCTCGGCAATCTCGCGGCGCGCTTCCATAGAGATTTGCTTAATGGCCTGCCCTTTTGAGCCAAGCACGATTTTACGCTGGCTCTCGCGCTCCACAAAGATTGTTTGATCGATTCGGATCGCGCCGTTTTTTAACTGTTTCCAATCCGTCGTTTCGACCGTCGACGAATAGGGAATCTCCTCATGAAGCCGCAAGAACATCTTTTCGCGGGTGACTTCCGCGGCCCATTGGCGAAGCGGAGCGTCGGCGATCTGATCCTCGGGGAAGAGCCAGGGGCCAGGCGGCATGCGGCTTGCCAGATACTCCCTCAGGTCTTCAACCCCGTCGCCCGATAGCGCCGAGATCATGAACAGCCTATCGAGTTGAAGCCGTTTCGATGCCTCTTCGGCTAGCGATAGCAGTTTGTCTTTCTGAATTTTGTCGACTTTGTTGAGGGCGAGCACAAGCGGTATCTTGAGCTCGCGAGCATGTTCCAGGATTGGGTCGACAAGATCGTCAAATCCGCGAGCCGCATCGACGACGAGGACGGCAACCTCCGCCTCGCGCGCCTCGGTCCACGCCGTTTCCACCATGGCGCGATCGAGCCGCCGCCTCGGTTTGAATATGCCGGGCGTGTCCACGAGCACGATCTGGGTTTTGCCCGCAATAGCAATCCCGCGCATCCGCGCCCGAGTTGTCTGTGCTTTGTGGGTTACGATCGAAACCTTGGCGCCCACGAGCGCGTTCACGAGCGTGGATTTGCCCGCATTAGGGGCCCCGATGATGGCAGCGAACCCGCAAAGCATGCCGTCTTGTGCTGTCTCCCTATCAGGCATGTTCTTGCTCCGCCGGCCAAACTGCTTCGCGCTTCAAGAGGGCTTCGGCTGCAGCCTGCTGAGCCTTCTTGAGCGATAACCCGGTGCCCTGCTCGGGTTTCAAACCTTTGACCGACACCTCGACCGTGAAGTTTGGCGCGTGGTCGGCGCCGCTCCGGCCGATCTCCCTGTACTCGGGCAAACCCCATCTCTGGCTTTGGGCATATTCCTGCAACGCGGTCTTGGCGTCCGGAGCCGGAGCCTCTGCCGTTCCGATCAGCGGCGCCCACAAGCGGTTCACAGCAGCCTCAGCTGCCGGAGTGCCACCATCCACCAGCACCGCTCCCAGGAGGGCCTCGCAGGCGTCCGCCAGAATCACTTCTTTTCTCCGGCCGCCGGAGCGGGCCTCGCTTGCAGCCATAATAATATGAGAACCGAGTTCGAGCCGCCGTGCAATTTCTGCACATGAATCTTTGCAAACGAGCGCGTTGAAGTGCCGCGCTAGTTCCACCTCGCGAGCCTGAGGGAGGCGCGTGAACAAAAGTGCCGCTATTGATAGCCCCAGAACGCGATCGCCCAGAAACTCAAGACGCTCATTGTCACGGCCGCCATTCTCGCTTCGCGCACTTGAATGGATAAGAGCTTCCGTTAGAAGGCTCCTGTCTTTGAAGGTGTAGCCGAGCAGAGTCTCAAGCTCGTTGATTTGAGGTTTTTTTATAGCCACTCAGTGGATCACGGTTCCAATGCGGGACCAGCGAATCTCCACCGGCCAGCGCCAAGGTGCAAACCAGCTCGCATTCTCGTCGATGGAGAAAAAGAGAATGCGCGCGCGCCCAACGAGATTTTCTTCCGGCACATAGCCGACGCCATTGCCGTCGGTGAACCGACTATCGGCCGAATCATCGCGGTTATCGCCCATCATGAAGTAATGGTGAGGCGGGACAACGAAAACCTCGGTATCGTCGGCGGCACCGAAACGGCCAAAGCGGCACGTTTCCGACAACTTCTGGGTAAGATAGGAGGCACCATTCGGCATCGTCTCTCGATATTGGTGAACGACTTGACCCGGCCCGCACTTGGTATCTTCCACAACATCCGCGACGCGCTCGCGCTTCACGGGCTCGCCATTGATGTGCAAGATCCCGCCAATCATCTGAATACGGTCGCCGGGAAGGCCCACAAGTCGCTTGATGTAGTCGGTCGAGTTGTCGCGCGGCGTCTTGAAGACGATGACGTCACCCGGATGCGGTTCAGAGAACACAACGCGCCCTTGGAAGAGATCCAAACCAAAGGGGAAGGAGTATCGGCTATATCCGTAGCTATATTTCGAGACAAAGAGGTAATCGCCAACGAGAAGCGTTGGGATCATGGAGCCGGAAGGGATGTTGAACGGCTGGAAGAGAAAAATGCGAATGACGATTGCAATCGCGACGGCTTGCAGGAGCACGACGGCGAGATCGAAAGCGCTGCTCTCTTTCTTTTCCTGGGTAACTTCCGATTTCACGCTCATCATTCCGTTCCGGTTTCGATTCGAAGAGCGCAACCCAGCCCAAGTCGCACGCCACACAAAGATGAGCGCGTTCAGACGACAGATCGCTGCTGATAAGGCGAGCTTGCTCTGCGCTTGATATAGCTCATGCGGCACCGAAAGCAAGCGCGCTACTGAGGCGCGGCTAGCAACAACGCGGACTTGCTCACAGGGGCTGCGCTTCCCGGAATTAACCGAAGCTGGCTTCTGAGCCGGCGGAGGCTCTGTCTTGAAAGAACCGTGGAACGACTCACTATTACTTGTTGAACGCGTTTCCCAGAAGTTGCATCTCCTTAACGACGGCTTGGTCTGAAATCAGCGAACAAAAAGCAAGCGTACAAAAGACAAAAATAGCCTGACTAAAGACGCTTTTGTGCAAGTCTGGCATTGCATTGCAATGCTGTTCATCCAATCGCATGGCATGTGAGACGCGAGCATTGCCGCAGTCTGGCTCTAGGCGCGACTTTCGTCTCTCTGTTCATTTTGGCACCACTTACTTTGACTGCAAACCCTCTCCATACTGTTGCATGAAATCAACACGCTGCGTGGCGTCGAGGAAGCTAAGACGTTGAAAACGCGGAGCCTTGCTTTGGCCGCGCCTCGCAACGCCTTGGAAAAGTGTAGTCCCTGAGCGGGCTCTACCTTGAGTTTAGGTTTCCTTCATGCAATCAAAGCTGTCAGTTGCGTGCAGAGTCTCAATAATACAACTTCGAAAGAGGAGAGAGGATCATGACTCTCGCGAAATTCATCCGTGCGAGCGCTGTCACGGTTGGCGCGCTTGCGGTGGCTACACAGGTCAACGCGGCGGACCTTTACTCTGGTGGCGGCCTCAAGGATGCGCCTGTTTACGCCCCAGCTCCGATGTGGACCGGATTCTATTTCGGTGCTCACCTTGGCGCGGACTGGTCTAGCATTCAGACCGGGCGGAATGTCTGGAATGATGGATACGTCAATGACTACAACGCCTCAAATTCACTCGCCGCTTTTGGAGGAGGTAATCTGAATTCAACCGGCGCTTTCGGGGGTGGACAGCTTGGCTATAACTGGCAGACAAGCAATTTCGTCCTTGGCCTTGAGGTCGATCTTGGCGGCGTCGGAAATGAAAGCCGCACCGGCTACGGACTGACCGCGCTCGATGGCACATATGGGTACATCAACAAGGCCGCCGCAATCAAATTCAGCACCGAAGGCGGCTTTTATGGCGACGTTGCCGGCCGACTTGGTTATGCCTGGGGCCCGGCTTTGCTATATGCAAAGGGAGGTTTTGCTTGGCTTGATACCTCCATCAAGTCGTCGGCTGTTGTTGTCGATGGGACTGTAGCCGGGCCTGCCGTAACCACCACTTCCAGCCAGAGTCATGATGTCACGCTGGATGGCTGGACCGTTGGCGGCGGCGTGGAATATATGCTCAGCCCCAATTGGACGATGAAAATCGAGTATCTTCACTTCGATTTCAATAATGCCAGCGATACCTGGGTTCTCGACGCCAACAATACATGGCATTTGACCGGCAGCAACATGAACGTCGACAGCGTCAAGCTTGGGGTCAACTATCTTCTTAATCACGGCTACTCACCGCTGAAATAGCGTGTAGCTTAAGATGCCCTCAAAGGGCGGCAATCAAGAACGGTGCCTGAAGGCACCGTTTTTTGATTCCGGTGTCGCTCGAACAGGTGACACCTTTTGAAGTCCGCAAATGTGGCGTTATGGAGCAATCAAGGGATCCCCGGCGGATGGCGGTTCTCCCTTCTCCGCAGTATTTATAATTGCGTCCTTCCCCGAACCCAAGGATGATAACCCACCGGGAATTACAAAAGCGAGGGCTCGTTGAGTGACTAACCTGGGCAGCACCGGGAACGGCGACAATCAGTCTGCCGTGATCGCTTTTCTTTCCGATCCGCACAATTATCCGAAAGCCGACGCTGTCAAGCTCATCGGAACTCACGCCGCAATCGTCTTTCTCGCAGGAGACCGGGCCTACAAACTAAAACGTGCGGTCGAGCTTCCGTATCTCGATTTCTCGACCCTCGAAAAGCGCCGGGCGGTCATCGAACGAGAGCTCGAAATAAATTCCAGAGCGTCGCCGGAGCTTTATTTGTCCGTTATGCCCGTGACCGTCAGCGCCGGCGGACAAGGCCTTGAACTCGGCGGAGCTGGTGAAGCCGTCGATTGGCTGCTTGTAATGCGCCGGTTCGACCAAGCCGCGCTGCTGCACAAGATGGCTTGCGAGGGGCGGTTGACCCGTGGGCTGGTGGAAGACCTTGCCAATACCGTCGAACACTTCCATCGCCACGCTCCAGTGACCGACAAAGCCGGTTTTGCGCGGTCTCTTGAGCACGTCGCTGCGGATATCGAAAGCGCGTTGTGCGGCCCCGTCGCTCAAGCAAGGGGGTTGAGAGTCTGCTCTTATATCGAGCATCTTCGCCAGGAGATCAGCTCCAAATTTGCTCTGATCGAAGAGCGCGAGCGCGAGGGGTTTGTCCGCCATTGTCATGGCGACCTGCACCTCAGGAACATTGTGTATTGGGAGGGAAGGCCCAGGCTTTTCGATGCGATTGAATTCGACGATCGGCTCGCGACCATCGACGTGCTTTACGATCTCGCCTTCCTTCTCATGGACCTCTGGCATCGCGGCCTGAAACGGGAAGCGAACGTCATTCTGAACCATTACCTGCAGTGTGCCTCCATCCGCGAGATCGAAGGCTTGGCTCTGCTGCCGCTCTTCCTGTCGCTCCGATCGGCCATCCGGGCGATGACAGGCATCCACGCGCTTGCCGTATGCGGGCAGGCGGAGTGCGAGGCCATAGTACCGGAGATCGAAAGCTATGCCGCTTTCGCAGCAAAAGTCCTTTCGCCGGCGCAGCCGCAGCTTGTCGCGATTGGAGGCCTTTCCGGCGTGGGAAAGAGCTCGGTAGCCCGAGAATTTGCCTCCGTCGTCGGCTCTCCCCCGGGTGCGCTTCACCTTCGAACCGACGTCGAGCGCAAGATCATGCATGGCGTCGCCCTCACCCACCGCCTGCCGCCCGAAGCCTACACGCCGGACAGCCGCGATGAAGTCTACAGGCGCGTCTTCAGGAAGGCCGAGGTGGCACTCGACAGTGGATGTTCGGTTATTGTGGACGCCGTGTTTCCGGAGGGCACGCAAAAATCTCAGCTTCGGGACCTCGCATTTAGAACGAATGCCGGTTTCCTGGGACTTTGGCTTCATGCAGACGAAGAGCTTCTCAGGGAGCGCATTGGCGCAAGGGGCGACGATGCTTCCGACGCCGATGCCGCCATAATCGACAAGCAGGTCAAAACAATCCAGCCTCCAGAGAACTGGATGAAGATCGACGCTTCCGGCGGTAAAGACGCCACGGCCGCTGCTATTGCGAAGACACTTGAAGGACTGGGTCGCTGCTTTTAAGTCACGACGAAAGAGCTTATATACTTACTTATCGGCTTTTTGCATCTCGTGAATGGCGGCATCTGCATGTCCCTTATGCTTTCGTCCGTTTTCCTTCTTCTGCAAAATCTTCACCGAAAGCGCCTTGCCGGCAGGTTAACCAGAGCTCCTGCCTGAACGGGACGCCATCGCCGCCGCCTGCCGGGCGCTAAGCCGTCGCGGCCGGGCTCGATCCACGGATCAAGTCCACCATCAGGCCTTATGCCAAGCATCGGTACCTGAAATCTGCATGGCCATTTCCCGATGGACCAGTCATGGTCCAAAATAAATTGTGGCATGGACCAAAATCGAGTGCGGCTTCAACGAAAACCAGCTTTCATTCCGGCTTGGAGGGATCTTAGGGAAAGGCGCTTTACTGGGAGGTTAAGCACGATAAGACGTTGATTTATAACGGATAAATTGAGGGATGCATGAGGGCGGCGACGCGCCCGCAGCGCTGCGAAAGGCGCTGACATGGTTAACAGCTCGGCATCTGTGAGAGCTCGATAGTGCTTTGAGCGCTGGATCACCAGTTGCTTTTTGAGACTTGAGTACGTTTGGAGCGCGAAGCCATTGACAAAGTCCTTGACTTCTTCGTCGAAGATGAAGATGGTTCCCGTGGCGCGCAGCATGAAGGCGTAGTCGCCACGATCATCCAAGTAGCAGACGACTTCATTATCGTCCGCGAGCTGCTTCATCAGCGTGTGACGTGCCTGCTCTGCCTGCAGAAAGACCAAGGGCTCCGGGTTAGCGGGGCCGCGGGGTTTGCAAGCACGAAACGAAGCAAGCATTGAATCACACGACAGTACAGCAGGCTTAGCAAGTGAGACCTGAACGATTGGAAATGAGTACTCGTAATCTGAATCGTATCGCTGTTTTACAACTCTGCCACTGCGCGTACGTATAAGAAGCTCTTCTGGATTGCGCGCAGGCTGCGAGTTCTCACTGATTTCAGTCTCATTCTCAATGGGATTCGAGTGGGTCTCAACCGCTGATGGCGCCAGACCTGGACCGGTGGTTGGGACCCATACTGGATTTGACGCTCTGTCATGATGTATATTATACACTCGACCAGTAGATTGCTCGCGAACTGTAAGGATTACTCCTCTGACTCGTTCTACAGTATGTGGACCGGAATAGGAAGGCGCGAATTTGGCGGGGCCTCGAAAGCGGGTCTTGAGCCTTACGCGAATAGTATCTCCAGGCTTAAAGAGGTGCTCTACTGCGCCGAGGTCATATCTGTCCTTCTCGCGGCGGTGAAACGAACGAAGATGCTCTCTAACCTCTGCGAAGGTGCGAGAAAGCAAAGAAAACGAGCGCATGAGCGTACTGAGGCCATGGGGAACGAGTGGGTCCGGCGACGAGCAAGATGGCGCTTGAGCAGCAAGATGAGCAGGTAAGCCAAAGACGAGGTCAGCAGGTAAGCGCGCTTCTTCTCCGAACGTGAGAAAGTGAGGGGAAAACGAAGTTGACGAATGCTCGGCGGTATTGTAAGCGAAAACTGCAAAGTTAAGATATAGGTCCCAATCTACTCTATTAGAATCAGAAAGAATTTTGCGAAGAAATGATTTAAGAGTCTGATTGAAACGCTCACACATACCGTTTGACTGAGGACGATAACCTGATGTTCTAATCTTGTGAATTCGAAATAATTTGCAAAAATTAGAAAATGATTCGGACTCGAAGCTAGTACCTTGATCAGAAAGTATGCGATGGGGAGTACCGTAAACAAGAATGTAATTACCAAGTACCGCTGAAATGATTGAATCTGAAGACTGATCAGGCAAAGGTACAGCGATAGCAAAGCGCGAAAAGCAATCGATCATAGTGAGAATATAACGGTTAGCGCGAGCCGTGAGCGGGAGAGAGCCTTGGCCTCCAACAATGTCCATAGCGAGGCACTCACCTCTGCCGCCAATGTCCATGGGTCTCAGACCTGCTTTTGGAAGCTGTCGGACCCGGAAGAACTTTGTACACACGGGACACGCTGCCACGTACATTTGAATGTCGCGCTTGAGACCCGCCCAGTAGAACACTCTGAGGGTCCGAGCCGAAGTAGCCTTTGCTGCTTGATGCGCTGCACCGAGCCCTTCGTGATTGTAGCGAATGATTCGCTCGACCAATTCGGCTGGAACGATGACGAGTTCACGCTGGGGGTCGTCCTCTCGGCGTAGAAGAATCAATCCATCGCGCAGTATAAGCTGTTCTCGAAGCTGCGCGTATTCTTTTACGTGAGCACTCTGTGCTGCCAACTCGTCTGGGGTCGGGACCTGGTTGGTCTCGAGCCATTTCTTGACGATTTGAAGCTCGGGGTCGGCTGCCACTGCTTTCGCGAACTCACTCCAAGTGGGTACGACGAAATCTTCTTCACTGAGCCCTTCTCGCGCGATGGGGAAGTCGACTACAGGCATTGCCGAAGTGGGTCCGGCAAGTGTACTGGGTCTGTAGCCAGTAATTTCGTCTTCGCCTCCATCCGCGCTGCTACCGTCCGAGTCCGAACTGCTTTCACTGGAATCGGGACTCGAACGAGTACCAGAAGTACTGTAGTTGAGGATTCCAACTGCAGATGTGGCTCGAGTGGAAGTCGAATTGTTACCAAGTCGGACTGGGTCCGGATGTCGCAGGCTTCCGCTGTCGTGGGTCCCGGATGCCGATTCGTTGTTTCGGCAGGGTTCGCCACCACGACCGCTGTCTGCGAGTGCCGAACTGAGATCAGGATCTGTTGTCCGACCTTTATTCGAGCCATTCGAGTTCGCACTGGCTGCCGACGGCTGTTCTCTGCTCGCGTTTGGTGTTCGAGTGGGGTCGGACGAGTGGGTCCGATCATCGCTTTCACGCGAGTTGTCACAGTTGTCGGGTTCATCGCCGCTTTTCTCCACCGCTGTTGCGAAGGGGAGTCGCGACAGGATGTCGGCGATGACATTCGAGACGCCTTTCTGATGCTCGATGCTGAAGTTGTACTCTGAGAGTCTCAGAATCCATTTCTGAACTCGAGTCGTAGGAGGTAGATCTCGCTTCAAGAGGTTCTTAAGCGCGAGATGATCAGTGCGCAGCAGGAAGGGTTTGCCAAGAAGGTAAACTCTGAACCGTTCGACTGCTCGCACTACAGCGTACATTTCCAGTTCGTACGCGCTGTAGTTCCTTTCGGTGATTGTAAGCGCGCGGCTGTAGAAAGCTACTGGAAATTCTCCTCCCACGCTGTTGAAGTACTGCTTGAGCACCGCTCCAACTGCCACTTTGCTCGCATCGGTCTCGAGCACGAAGTCACGTTCTGGGTCCGGCAGTTTTATGAGTGGTGATTTCAGCATCTGGGTCTTGAGTTGCTGAAAGGCTGAATTCAACTCAGACGTCCATTCGAGAGTGTCGACGCGCGTCTTCTTGTAGAGAGCA
Organism: uncultured Alphaproteobacteria bacterium; assembly: GCA_963839435.1. Taxonomy (GTDB): domain Bacteria; phylum Pseudomonadota; class Alphaproteobacteria; order Rhizobiales; family Rhodomicrobiaceae; genus Rhodomicrobium. The sequence goes on along the minus strand of CAWIVD010000020.1, from coordinate 3,020 downwards.
TCACTGAGACGCGCGAAGTCAGGAACAAGATCGCGGTAGTAGTTACAGAATCCAAGGAATGATGCAAGTTCAACTCCAGAAGTGGGTCTGGGCCACTCCTTTATTCTGTCCAGCTTGAGTGGGTCTGGAAAGATTCCATTCGATGTAACTACGTGTCCGAGATAGTTTACACTGTCTGAAAAGATTGAACACTTTGAGGGCTTGCACTTGAGTCCAGCTTTCGCCAATCTGTCGAGAACTAAGCGAAGAGAAGCCAGAACTGTGAGTGGGTCCGGACCGAAGATCAAGACATCGTCCAAGTACACAAGCACATCACGCGAGATTCGATCGTGAAGAACTCTTTCCATGAGCCGTTGGAAGGTGGCTGGCGCGTTGCAGAGCCCAAACGGCATGACGTTAAACACAAAGAGTCCTTTAGGCGTGATAAACGCTGTCTTGTATCGGTCTTTACTGTCCACTTCCACTTGATGATAACCCATTAGTAGGTCCAGAGAGGCGAAACACTTAGCATTCGAGAGTGACGGCCACACGTCGTCGATTCGGGGTAACGGAAAAGAATCCTTCTCCGTCTGTGCGTTCAGGTCCCGATAGTCGACGCACATGCGGGTAGAGCCGTCCTTCTTTCGCACGAGAACAACTCTTGAGGCGTATGGACACTCTCCAGGAGTCGCAGGGGATATCGCTTCCACTGCTTGTAACCGTTCAAGCTCCTTCTCCATGAACTCACGCTGAGCAAAGGGAACTGCTCGGAGCTTGTGTCGAAACGGTTGTGCCTCTCCTGTTTTGATACTGTGCACAATCACTGAAGTTCGGCCGAGATCTGTCGGTGTTGCGGCGAACGCGTCGAGCTGTTGCCGCACGATCTCGATGAGCTGACGGCGCACGTTCTCCTCGATGGGTAGTGTCGCCACTCGAAGCTCCAAAAGCACTTTTTGAAGCTTTCCTCGTGACGGGTCCGGGACCTGCTTGACTGCTGGGTCTGGGACCTGTCTTGCCAGTGGGTCTGGGACCTGCTTTGCCGCTGGGTCCGGGACCTGCAGTGACATTGTGCTGATATGGGTCTCAGGGGTGGTTGAAGCCTCCAATGCAGTGTCTGATTGCTGATCCGGCAGCACTGCAACGAAGCTTGAGTTCAGCTTCACGCGATTTCGCTTTCGCTTGAACTCGCGATCAACGAAACGAAGCTGTATTGCTGCTCCGCACTCTGGGTCCGAGCGATTTCGCTCGCATTCGGAACAGGTATGGGTCCCGAACTCGAGACGCTTCCTGTTGTTCTTCAAGTACTGGAGGGTGCAGAAGTGTGGCGTGAACACGTCACCTCCGATGAGTGCCTCCAGTGGAAGATCTTTAACAACTCCGAACTCGTGCCAGACGAGTGTTGTTCCGAATGAGATGGGGAGCACTGCAAAGCCTTTGATTTGAAGAACCTCACCACTGCCACCAACTACGCGTACATCTCCAGGTGGTCGAAGTGGGGGTTGAAACAGAAGTCTGCTGAACGCCAGTTCGTTTATCAGGTTCCGCGATGAGCCTGAGTCAGCGAGAATCCACATCGGAGTGGACTGAACCATTGATTCAACGAAGAACAAACGCATTCTGGAAGTGTTCGGAGTGGGTACGGCAGGCATGGCTGGGTCCAGCACTCGAAACTCGGGTGCTTGCGATGCCTCTTCCACTTCCATCGGGTCGTCCACAACGACGTTGGTCGCGTCGCTCGCGGGGGGCTGTTTGCGCGACGCATCCGATCTCGCTTCCGCTCTGGTGGCGTTCGCAGTAGTGGGTCCGGCATTCTGTCGGACCAGTCGTGATGCTGTTTCGAGCTGTGGGCACCGATTTGTACTGTGTTCTTCACCGCACAGTCCGCACGTCGGTGTCGACGCTCGTGTCGATCCTCCTCGCAGGTCTGCCTTGCAGTCCGCGCGGTAATGACCGGGTTGACCGCACCTGTAGCAGACTGGCTTGGAAGACCGGGTCTTGATGCTGCTTCTGGGTCCGGGACCTACTCGCGTCGAACTTCGGCGTCCGATGCCTCGTTTGGGTCCCGAATCCGTGACAGCACACGCTGTATCGAATTCTTCTTCCTCTTCTTCGAATTCGTTGTCCTCTTCGGGCTCCTCATTGCTGTACTCCAACTCCACTTCAGGAGCCACATATGCGCCTCCAGTCTTTCTTGAGCGAAGCTCTTTGCGCATGGACTCGGCTGAGAGTGCGATTCGTTCGGCTTCGGCTGAGGAATGTGGGTCCCGTACCGCGAGATGAGTCGAGATGTTGCCATCATGCAGACCGGCAACAAAGTGGGTGATCAAGATCCTCTCGCGTACTTCATGCGAAACGTACGGGTGTGCCTTCAACGCCAGAATCCGAACGCGATTCATGAAGTCAATGATTTTCTCATCGCGCTCTTGCCGAATGTGATTCAGTTCTTGAATGTAGGCATGGATTGCATCGGGAGCTCCAAAGATCTTGAAGAGCTTTTCTCGGAACTTGTAATAGCTCAACTTCTTTTCCATGAGAGGGAGGACTTCCACGAAGTGAAGGGAATCGATCTTTGTCAGCATGAAGCCTGCAAAGGAATCCATCGGAATTTTGGCCAAGATGAAGTAGGCCTCCATTTGCATGACCCAGTTCTCAATGGTCATGTCGGTGCCACGCTTAAAGAGTGCCACCTCGCATTTCGGCGTGACTTGCCTCGCATTTGCGGGTTCCTGATAGGTATCAGGGGAGATGAAGAGTGCTGAACGTCTCGGACCCGAACGCTTTCTGCCTCGGTATTCGTCATCACTTGACGAATCTCCTGGGTCCGGAGGCGGTCCTCCTGCACCGCGTTGCGGTGGTGGGTTCACTCCTGAACCTCCTCCAGCTCCTGAACCTCCTCCAGCTCCTGAACCTCCTCCAGCTCCTGAACTTCCTCCAGCTCCTGATCCACTCAGACCTGGAACTGCCGGACCTACTAGTGTTCTGTGACTTCGATGATGTGGGTCCGGGGGTTGTCGGGACCTGGAAGCATTCTGGTTCTGTTG
>CAWIVD010000019.1:0-73910 GCA_963839435.1 uncultured Alphaproteobacteria bacterium | reverse complement strand
TCGATTCCGCGGATAAGTTTGCAACACTCAGCCTCTCTATAATGAAAAAGTTAAACCATGGGAGAGTTGCGACCGTATAGGTGTGGATAGCGGAAACTGCTCCCGTCCCCCATAGCGACGGATGCGCCTTTGATCACTGCTAGACTAACACCCACGAACTTGATTTGCGCGGCGAGCACCCGGCCGCCGAGCGCGGTCTCAACGGCGCCGTCGGCCGCGAGCAGTTTTCGGAGGTCGCGCCCGCTTTGCCGGACCAGCCGCACATCAGTAGCGATGTGCAGCCTCCGGTTCCTGACGGTGTCAAAGCCAGCGGACGTATTCGCGAGGATCGGCCGGCGCTGCCGGTCCTGGCGTCGTCGACGGGCGTGCCGAGATAAAGGAAGCCGACGATCTGATCGTCGGGGCCGAGGCCCAGGGCCTCGTGCAGCCCGCGGTCGAACATCGGCCATCCCGAGCGCCAGATGCCGCTGAAGCCCAGCGCCACGGCGGCCATTTGCATCGCCATGACCGCGCAGCCCGCCGTCAGCCGCTGCTCCAAGAGCGTGACGACCACGCTTTCGCGCGCCCGCGCCACGACGATGATAACGAGCGGCGCGCGGCGCGGCATCTTGGGAGCGCGTTCCACATTCTCCGGCGGCTGGCCGGAAGCGATGGCGGCTTGCTGCAGAAGCGCGCCGAGGCGATCGAGGCCCTCGTCTTTCGCCAGGATAAACTCATAAGGCCGCAACGCTCTGAAAGTCTGGGACGCGCAGCGCAGCCTTGAGGATGATTTCAAGCGCTTCGCCTTCCGGGGCAGGCGCCTTGAGCGCAGCGCAGGATCGCCGTCCCGTCAAAAGCTCGATCGCGTCCATCGTCTTAATCCCTTCCGGCATTGAAGGCCCAGTTGAGCGGTGCGTCGATGCGCTCCCGCTTCGCAGCCTGCGCCTCAGCGCCATGAGGCTTCGGTCGATGTGCTCGAGCGCCTTGAGGTTGGCCTTCTCCTCGGCCGTGGTTTCGATCACGCTCGCAACCGCGCCGTTGCGGACCACGATGCGGCGGTCTCCCATCAGCGCAAGGATCGGATCGTGGGTCGAGATCAGGACGATCTTTTCCTTGGCGATCAGGAGTTCGAGCGAGCGCTTGCGGTCGACGCCGGCATTTTCGATTTCGTCGATGAGCACGACCGGCGAGGCGGAGAGAAGGGCGGTGTCCGCGATCATGAGAGCGCGGCTCTGGCCGCCGCTCAGCTGCGTCACGGAGACGTCGGCGGAGAAGGGCTCGCCGGCGAGCTCGTTGGCGCAGGCGATCACGTCGCGCACCATGGCGTCCCGGCCCTCGACCATGCGGCAGCCCGCATGCATCGAGATGAACTCGCCGGCCGTGAGATCGACGACGAAATTCATATTCTGCGACAGTTGCGCGATGAGCTTGCGGTCCGAGGCGTAGCGCCAGCCCGGATCGGGCGGCGCGCCGTTCAGGAGCACGCGGCGGCCGGACGGCGTATCGCCTTGGGCGAGGCACTCGATGTCGGCGAGCAGCCGGCTTTTGCCGGACCCTGTCGGGCCGACGATGCAGAGCACGTCGCCCGCCTTCAGCTCAAGATCGAGTTCCTCGGGCTCGCCGTATTTGTTGCGGCCTCCCAGCACGGTCAGCGACTGCACGCGCGCCTGGGATGCGCCTCGAAGCTTCTCGACCTGTGCGGCCAGCGCCGTGACATGGTCGAGGATCTGATCGCGGTCCATGCCGATATGCGTGAGACAATCGTCCGACAGTCCAGCGAGCCAACGTCGCAGCGTCTGGGCGGGCTTGGCAGGCCCAGCCTCGGCGCTAGAGAGAATGTCGGTAAAGGACGGATGCGAGCGCGCCAGTTCTCCGACGGTCAAGGACAAGACATCGGTTTTCATGGTTCGACGCTCTCGAAAGTCATCTTGCGCACGTTGCCGCGCTGATAATCCCGGCCGATAGCGGTCTCGCCGATGCAGTAGGGGCAGACCGCCGACGGCATGGGAAAGCGCAAGCGCCGGCCCTCCAGGTCTTCAACGATCGGCGCGTTTTTCATGTGATAGGCGAGTTCGGCTGCGCCCTGGCCGGTGATGCCGTTGAAGAACACGATGCTCGCCCTTGGATTGGCGAGGCGGACGTTGAAAGCGAACACCTCGCGTTCGGCCTGGGAGACGATGTCGCCCTTGGTGATGACCACCACATCGGCGAGCTTCAGCATCGGTCCGATTTTGCGCGGCGTGTGGATGCCCGACAGCGTATCGACCACGCACACCGCGAGCGCGCCCTTGATATGCGGCGAGCAGCGATTGCACAGCCCCGCGCTCTCGGCAATGAGCATGTCGAGGCCGGATTTTCGTCCCCAGCCGAGGCAATCGTCGATGTTGCTCACAAAAAAATGGTCCGGGCAGACATTGCCGGCCAGCCCGGTCGCCACCGGGAAACCGGCGCGGGCGTAGGCGGCGTTGTCGGTGGTCGACAACGAGTTCGAATTTCACGACGCCCACCTTGCAGTCGGCGCTGTTGATAAGTCCAGCCGTCTTCAAGATGACCGAGGTTTTGCCGACGGAAGGCGGACCCGCGACCGTGATCACGTGCATGAGCAAGCCTCCTCGGGGAGCGAAAGCGCTCGCATGACCTGATGATCGACAAAGATCTGGGACGCAGCCTTGATCATCCCCGCCGTTGCCGGATGGCGGACATAGTCCCAGCCCAGCCATTTGAGCTTTGCGCCTTCGGGCAGGCCGGACGGACAGTCGGGCGTCAGAGCCGGATAGCGATTGGCGTTGAGAGTGCGCCCGAGTTCCGCTCCGTAAAAATAGCGCACCAGCGGATCGAGGGCCTTTCGATGCGAAGCCTTGACGGTGAGCCACAGGGGATAGGCGAGCGCGCCGTCCTCGGGCCAGACAACTTCGGTGACCTTCCGGCGCGGGCACATGTCGGCCATCGACCAGGGCGCGATATAGATCCCGCCCGGCGAGGCGTCCGTGCCTGCGAGCCTTGGCATCTGCGCGGAATGCAGAAGCAGAGGCACGTTCGCGACCAGCTTCGCAAGCCCCTTCAGGCCGAACTCCTTGGCCATCGCGAGCAGGAAGAACTTGTTGTACGCGCTGTACTGTTGCTCCCCCTCCCGTCGCCAGCCGCTGAAAACGACGTGCTCGCGATAAATCGGATCGAGCAGATCGGCCCAGCGGCGCGGAGCGGGCCGCCCGTCAAGGCGGGCATGGTCGATGAGAAAGACGAAGGGCGCGACGGCATACGTGCCGATCCAGCCTTCCGCGTCGATCAGGCCGCAATCGGCAAAGGCCGAAGCCGCGCCATCCGGCTGGCCGCTTGTGAAAGCGCCGCCCGCGACATGGCGCTCGTAAAAGCGGCGGTTGAACGCGTTGCCGTGCTCGGCCGAGACCAGCATGTTCGGAAAATCGGCGAGCGAGCGAATGAGACGCAGGCGATCCATCGGCGCGCCGCTTCCCCTGCCATGAGGGAACGTCCATTTCAGCGGGCGCCCGCCCGAAATGATGTGGCCGCTCGCAACCTCGTCGACCGCATCGTGAATGCGATGGCGCAACGGAACGGGGACATTGCCAACGAGATCGAAGGCCCCTGGCTTGCGCACCGCGCCCCCAAGGAAAACCCGGTTCGCCGGTGTCATGTCTTCAAGCATCGCCGAAGCATTCTCTAATAGACCCATGCGTGTCTCCCGCGATTGATGGATCAACCCGCCTTTAGTCGTCGATTAAAGGCGGAAAAGTTGATCGATTTCTAAAGTGCTGGGGCAGCTTATCCGCGTCCGAATGGACGCGGGCTGCTCCAGCCTGACGGCGCAGGCTGTACTCGATGACATGGCCGAGAAGATCGGTCTGGCTCAGGCCCCATTGCGAGGCGGCGAGACAGATCGCGCCGCTGCGCCCGATATGGCAGCAGATGTTGAATTCGAGGAAGATGCGCCGCCCGGTTTCCGGCTCGAAGCGATAGTCGAGGCGGAAATAGTCCATGGGGCCGGCCGCCTGCCACAGCGCAGCCACATCGTTCCTCAAATCGCTTTCGATGCGGCCGGCTTCGAAGAGTTCGTAGCCGAGCGGATCGCGAGCGCTTCAGATCCTCGGTGATGATGCCGCCCGCCTTGTTGGAGCGCGGGCGCACCACGCCCAGCATGATCGGCTGCCTGCCTCCGAGCACGGGCACGGTGATGTCGAAGCCGGGGGCGTAGCGCTCGACAAGCGCCTCCATGCCGTTCTCGATCAGCGAAGCGGCGACGCGGGACGCGCCTCGCCAGTCATCCTGGATCGAGTTGGCGGTGATTCCGTCAGAGGCCGCGCCGAAACGGTGCTTGATGAAGTAAGGCCCTTTGAATGCCGGGGGGGCGGCGAGGTCCTCGACCGTGCCGAAAACCGCTCCGGGCGACACGGGCAACCCGGCGGATTGAGCCACGAGCTTCGAATGCCACTTGTCCTCGGCGAGGGCGCGGACATTGGGCCGAGCCCCGACGCAGGGGATTTTCAGGAACTCGCACAGCGAGGGGATGAAAACCTCCGGGTTGTTGATCGGCATCCGGTTGTAAAGGGAGAAGACGAGATCGGCCTCGCCCTTGGCGCGCAGCGGCGCAAGAGCGTCGTTCGCCGTCGTGACCGGATAGCCGATCTCCGTCAGCGCTTCATAGATGCGGCGATAATAGGCCGGATAGCCGCCATCGCCCGGAAACGACCGGATCGAGTAATCCGGCCCCTGCGGCGCATGGCGCGCGACGAACAAAATGCGGGTCGATGGGTGCTTGGAGGGAACGATCAGGAGCTCTGGGATTGATGGAGGCATTCTGTGGATCTCGTCTGGCGTTTGCCAGCTGGCTTCAGTTATCAGCAAATGCCGTGCCAGCACCTTTCCGGCATGCCCCAAGATTTTTCGTCCTCTCGGGGAACGAAGGCAAGCTTGCTTCGTCCGGCGGAATGATCGCCGCTTGCCGTCCCTATCCCAACGTGTGCCCTCGTGCCCGGGAGGCGGCAAATGTGCATTCGTGTACCAAACTTCGGCGATCCGTCCATGAATGTACGAAACCTGGAAGGAGGCGGAATAGTTGAAGCACAGTTGATCCGCGAAACGTCGCAACCCCTCACCCCATCCCTAGGGAAGAGGGAGCACACTCGCGCTTGCAACAACGTCCCTTCTCCCCTTGCGGGAGAAGGACAGGATGAGGGGGAATGCGGGGCGGTGCTAGCCGGCGCGAGGCCAAAACGCCGCTGGCACATGGCTTGCTCTGTCTTCGCGAAACAGAAGCGGCATTTGCGAGGAGCGATCATGGCCGATGGGGAACATCAGGCGCCCGTTCAGGGCCATAACACGTCCTTCGAAGGCTGCGCTCCGGCCGGCGGTGGCAAGGCCGATTGCGGATCTGGTGCAGGCGAGAGCGATCTTGCGCCGGAGATTTGGGAAAAGGTGAAGACGCACCCCTGTTATAGCGAGCAGGCCCATCATCATTATGCGCGCATGCATGTCGCGGTCGCGCCCGCCTGCAACATTCAATGCAATTACTGCAATCGCAAATACGACTGTGCCAATGAATCAAGGCCGGGCGTCGTCAGCGAGCGGCTAACTCCAGAAGAAGCTGCGCAAAAAGTCCTGGCCGTCGCCGCGACGCTCCCGCAAATGTCGGTGGTTGGCGTTGCGGGTCCTGGCGATCCGCTGGCCAACCCGGCGAAGACTTTCTCAACCTTCGAGTTGATCTCCCGGCAAGCGCCTGACATTAAACTTTGCCTTTCCACGAATGGACTCGCGCTGCCGAAGCAGATCGACGCCATCATGGAGCACAAAGTCGACCACGTCACCATCACCATCAACTGCATCGACCCCCAGATCGGCGCGAAGATCTATCCCTGGATTTTCTACGATCACCAGCGCCATGCCGGCGTCGAGGCCTCAAAAATCCTCATTGAAAACCAGCTTCTGGGCCTCGAAATGCTCACGGCGCGGGGCGTGCTCTGCAAGATAAACTCGGTGATGATTCCTGGCGTCAACGACAGCCATCTCATCGAGGTGAACCGAGCCGTGAAAGCGCGAGGCGCCTTCCTGCACAACATCATGCCGATGATCTCCGCGCCCGAGCATGGCACGGTCTTCGGGCTCGCCGGCCAGCGCGGCCCGACAGCCGCCGAATTGAAAGCGGTTCAAGACGGCTGCGAAGGCGGTATAAAGATGATGCGGCACTGCCGTCAGTGCCGGGCCGACGCCATCGGGCTTCTGGGCGAGGATCGCAGCGCCGAGTTCCCGACGGGCAAGGTCATGGCCCTGAAAATCAACTATAATCCGGGATCGCGAAAGGCTTACCAGGTGAAGGCGGAAGAGGAACGCAAGGCAAGCGAAGCCGCAAAGGCGGCGGAGGCGGCGGCGCTGGCCGCCAAGCCGAGCGACGTCAAAATCCTCGTCGCCGTGGCGACCAAAGGCGGCGGGCGCGTGAACGAGCATTTCGGCCATGCGAAAGAGTTCCAGATCTACGAGCTGTCGAGCCTGGGCGTGAAGATCGTCGGGCACAGGCGCGTCGATCTCTACTGCCAGGACGGCTTTGGCGACGAGGATCGTCTGCAAACGGTGATCCGCGCCATTCAGGACTGCACAGCGGTGCTTGTCGCGAAGATCGGAACCCCGCCCAAAGAGAAGCTCAAGAAGGCCGGCATCGAGGCAGTCGATACGTACACGTACGAATTTATCGAGCCGTCGGCCATCGCTTACTACAAGGACTACCTTGAAAGGATCGAACGCGGCGAAGTCGAGCATAAGCCTGTCGCCGACGCCGAAATCCGCCAGGGCGCGTTCGTCTAGCGAGAGATCGCCATGGATTGGCTCTTGTCCGCAAAGTACGAAATGTAATCATCCTGATTCTTTACATGCTCGCCTTTGCGGACGTGCCCGCCGGGAACGGCACCGCCGCCATCAAAAATGGGACAGAGAGGCGGTCTTTGTCTGATCAGACTTCTTCAGGGCCTCGATCACGTCATCGATCGAAGAACCGTCAGCGATCTTAGTGTCCTTCTTGAACTCGTTCATGAACTTCTTGGTCGCTTCCTTGAATTTTGAGCCGTTTCTGCCATCGATAGGGCCGACCGGGTATCCCTTGTCGGCGAGCTTGGACTGGATCCATTTGATCTTGGGATCGCAAGCCTGGCCGTCCTTATGCTTGCACTCGAGTTCCGTCTGTTCAACGCAGGGACGGCCCCTCACCTCGCATATCGTCAGGCCGAACCAGCTTTGAGCGCAACGCTCGGTGGTAAGACCGTGGCCCTCGTTGGCAGTACTTTCGTCTGCGTAGAAGATTCCGTATTCGGCAATCGCGGTATTGCGCCAGGACCACTTCGCCATCCGATCGCCCCACCCTTCGAAGAACGCTCCATAGCCGGTAACTTTGATCTCATCCTTGCAGGTGTAGTCATTGGCGAGCGCGGGAACCGTGGTGGCGACGAGAGCTGCAAGGCTCATGACTTTCAACATTCTAGCAAGCTTATGAGGATGCTGTGACATGGTACGATCCTTTGGTTTTTGCGCTGGGCCTCAGCCTCGTTCGCTTTCGAGGGACACCATCTCACATGCTCGGGCGGCAGTTTGTTTCGTACGGAACAACTAAAAGAATTTGCAATTCCGGTTGCGGCGTCAGGGGGGCAATCGGCGGGGCAGTTCCGCATTTCGCTTGCGAGTGATCGAGTTCGTTCTGGCCGCAATTCGCATTCTTCCTCATGACGGGAGTTTGGCTATAGGAGCCATTTCAAAGGCCGCTAGCGATGGCGTCCTTTTTTAGTGGGGCTGGCATGAACTGGGACAAGATATCCGCCAATTTCGATATTTGGCACGCAGTTTGCTGTTTGGCACGCAGTTTGCTGATGGATCGGCGCGGGCAAGAAATTGCCAGATGCTCCGCCCTCCGAGGATGAGCAGAAGCCCCGCAAACGATAGCGACGGCGCTCGTTGGGCGTTCGATCACTGGCAAAGACAGGTGTGCGCCCGGCCGCGTCTGGCCGGTCGCTGAGTTGCGACGACTACGAAGGAGATACGCAATGCCATTGCGGCAGATAGCATTCTACGGCAAAGGGGGCATCGGCAAGTCGACTACCTCCCAGAACACGCTGGCGGCGCTCGCCGAGATGGGGCAGAAGATCCTCATCGTTGGCTGCGATCCCAAGGCAGACTCGACCCGCCTCATTCTTCACGCCAAGGCCCAGGACACCATTTTGAGCCTTGCCGCCGAGCATGGAGCCGTCGAGGACCTCGAACTCGAAGACGTGATGAAGATCGGCTACCAGGGCATCAAATGCACCGAGTCCGGTGGACCCGAGCCGGGAGTGGGCTGCGCGGGCCGCGGCGTTATCACAGCCATCAACTTCCTCGAAGAGAACGGCGCTTACGACGATGTCGACTACGTCTCCTACGACGTGCTGGGCGACGTGGTGTGCGGCGGCTTCGCGATGCCCATCCGCGAGAACAAGGCGCAGGAAATCTACATCGTGATGTCCGGCGAGATGATGGCCATGTACGCGGCCAACAACATCGCGAAGGGCATTCTCAAATACGCCAGCTCCGGCGGCGTGCGCCTGGGCGGCCTCATCTGCAATGAGCGCCAGACCGACAAGGAGTTGGAACTCGCAGAGTTGCTGGCTGCGAAGATCAGCACCAAGCTCATTCACTTCGTGCCGCGCGACAACATCGTGCAGCACGCCGAACTGCGCCGCATGACGGTGATCGAGTATGCGCCGGACTCCAAGCAGGCGCAGCACTACCGCACGCTGGCGAGGAAGGTCCACGCCAATGTCGGCCAGGGCGTGATCCCGACCCCGATCTCCATGGAGGAACTCGAAGACCTTCTGATGGAGCACGGCATCATGCCGCAGGTCGACGAGGCCATCATCGGCAAGACCGCGGCCGAACTCGCCGTGGCGTAAGCTAGGCCAGAGAACCGGCTGGCGTTCCGGATGGAAGCGCCGGCCGACGTTTCCAGCGCAAATCGCGCGGCCCAGATGAACCAGTCGTTGCCGCGCCGATGCATTAACCCGAAGATGGTTAACAGGAGCGCCGCCGGATTTATTTCTGGTCCAATTCACACAAAAAAATGGTCTATCCCGCCAAAACGAGGAGCGTCGCGCCTTTGAACGGACGCGGGACAAGATGCTATAACTTATTGAAAAATAACAGCATTTATGCTTAATAAGATGCTCATTAAGTGGAATTTAATGCCGGAATTATTCCATTAAAGGGACGCGCAAAAGTCCGTTAAATATATTTCCGCTTCGCCTGTTAACCACGACCGCGCCGTTCGCAGCCCCGGCGGGGCAAGCGCCTTCTTAATTTTATGCAATGAAATCAATGGCTTAAAGCTGTTAACCTCTCGGAAAGACGCTTTTTCCTAGGATCCCCCGCTCAGCAGGCAAAAAGCGCAATCTGGTCCAAAAAATTCTGAAACGATGCCGCCTTCGCAGGTTGCAGAGCGACGATTCAGGAGCGGCCCGTCTATGGCGAACAGCTTTGCCCGAGCGCAGCTATTCCGCCGGAACCACCATAACCGGCATATCGAGGACCTTCAGGAGGAGGCGGCGAATTCCGCCGAGCGTATGCGCCGCCATGGAGCAGGTCGTGCAGCAGCCGCTCAGGCGCACCTTCACGCGGTGGCCTTCAACTGCAACCAGTTCGATATCGCCGCCGTCTGCCAGCACGGCGGGACGCACTTGGGCGATACGTGTCCTTGATGATGCGCAGCCGCTCTTCGGCGGTCATGGTCCCCGGATCCTGAGGGAAATCCATGGTCTAATGACAGACAAATCCATTGGGGTCACTCCAGTTCGTCGATTGATCGGATGAGGCGGTGGCTTTCGGCCAGGCCTTCGGCGAGGCTGCGCTGAGGCAGGGCTGCGGCTTTGGCCTTGGCGCGGTCGACCCAGGCGAGGCCGCCATGGGCGAGCGCAAGGCTCACCTCGTTCAAGAGGTCGAGGATGTCGTGGCCGTTATCGACAATGATGGGCTGGACGCCGAGCGACATGAGGCGGCGGATCGAGGATGTGCCGATGGAGGCGGCGTAGACGGCGGCGCAGCCCTGCACATAGTCGAGCTTCGGCAGCACCTTGTCGTGAACCGTGCCCGTCAAGCCGGTGCGGCCGGTCTCGCCCACCGTTGCTCGGCTTTGGCGAATTCCGTGAAGCCGACGAGATCGGCATGTCCCGGCGAAACGTCGTAGAGCATCAGGCTTTCCGCGCCGCCAAAATGGAGATTGACGGTCTTCTTATCGCTGGAGGCAAAGGCGATCCTCAGCATGCGGCGTCCCTCCTGAACTCGGCGTCGCGCTCCGTGCCCTGCCAGTAGCGCGACCTGTAAGGCGCGATTTCCCGGTATTGCCTAGCGAGGAGGTTCGCGATCTCGAACAAGGTCTGGCGCGTTCCGGCGTAGCCCACAAAGGCGCGCATGTGTGCGCCATAGCTGTCGTAGATCGGGAAGCCCGCGCGAAAGAGCGCCGTCTTCAGCCGCTTGGCGATCTCGGCGCCGTGAGAGTTCGCGATAATCAGTTCCGCGCCGTTCTCGCGCGACAGCCACTCAAGGTCCGCCAGATCGCCGATGACAACGCTGTCGATGGGCAGTTCGGCAAGACGATCGGCCCGCGACGAGGCGACGGCTGCGACCACGTCCGCGCCCATGGAGACGAGAAAGCGCGCGATGGCGGAAAGGAGATCCGGATCGGCGGCGATGCCGACGCGCGCCCCGCCGAGCTGGAACTGGCAATCGACCATGGCGTCCTGCAATTGCGCGCGCTGGCGCTCGATCCTGGGCGGGATGCGCGGCCTGCGATCTAGCTCAAGGTCCTGGAGAAGGCGTCGCAGTCGTCGAGGCCCATGAGGCTCTGAAAGCGATAATCCGGTACGCCGGTTTTCGCTTCGAGCAGGTCGGCGGCTTTGTCCAGCGAGCGGCCGATGACGAGCGTGGCGGCGGACTCGGCCATCCGGGCGATGTCCGCGGGCGGCGTGCCGCCATAGGAGAGCGTGGAAAAGCCCGCGTCGATCATATGGCCGTCGAGCGAATCCGCAATGTCGGGAAGCACGATGGCCGAGAGCCCGAAGGCGGCGATCCAGTCCTTGATCGCCTCGACATCGCCGGGCGCAAGCATCGCGGACGCCAGCACATTCACCTGCCGCGGACGGCGCAGCTTCGAGGGCGACGCGGGCACGAGCGCGTCGATGATCGCTTCGACCGCCGAGCGCGAAGCCCGTCTCCAGGCACCCCAGCGTGTCGCTGGCGCTCGTCGGGATGATCGCCACGCCGTCATGCTGCGGAAACTCGTGCCTGAAGGCCTCGACGGTGCGGGGCACGTCCGCGCCGAGCGTCTCCGACAGGCCGGTCGTAATCAGCCCGATGACGGAAGGCTTGTCCTTCTCGCAGATGGTGGCGAGCGCCTCGACCACGTTGCTGTCTGCGCCGAGAACGGTCGTCATCTGATCCATCGCGGTCGTCTGCAGCGCGATCGGCTCCCGAAAATGGCGCATGAAGAACAGCTTGTTGAAGGAGGTGCAGCCGCGCGCGCCGTGCTCGAGCGGCATGGCGTCGGCGAGGCCCAGAAAGGCGAGCGACGCGCCGATCGGCTGGGTGGCCTTCAGCGGGTTGACGGAAAGCGGCTTGGTGGGAAGGACGATCTCGGCCATGGTTCCTCTCTACGCCGCGCGCTTCGATGCGCTGGGACGGGCGCGAACCTGCGCCCACACCGGCGAATGGACGGCGCGGTCCACATTGCGGGCCAGCTCGATCATGCCGTCATAGCCCGCGTAGCCGATGCGGCGGACATGGTCGATGTCGAGGAAGGGGATGCGCGATTTCAGCGCCGGATAGATGTAGCGGTCGCCGGCGACGAGGATGTCCGCCTCGCAGTCGTGGAAGCTTTTGATCAGCGCCGTCTGATCGTTGTCCGAGATCATGCGGGCGTCCGGCCCCATCAGCGCCACGATGCGCGCCTTGTCTTCCTCGGTCGATTTTTCGGTGCCGGTGGCGACGACGATCATGCCGAGATCCTGCATCGCCGACACCAGCGACCAGGATTTGTAGCCACCCGCGAACACCAGCACGCGCTTGCCAGCGAGACGGTCCCGCAAGGGGCGGATGGCCGCCGCTACCTTTTCCTCCTCGCGCGCGATCAGCACCTCGGTGCGAGCAATCAGATCGGGATCGCCCAGGAGGCAGGCGAAATCGCGGAACGCCTGCGAGGTGTCGGCGATGCCGTAGAAGCTGCCCTCAAAGTACGGTGTGCCGTAATCTTCGCTGAAGCTTGCGCGCGACGTGCAGCATGGCCTTGGAGCAGACCACCATATTGGCTTTCGCCCGGTGCATGGTTTGCACCTCGCGGAAGCGGGCATCGCCCGAGAAGGTGCATAAAATTCGAAGGCCCAACTCGTCGAAGAGCGGCGCGACGTTCCAGAACTCGCCGCCGACATTCCATTCGCCGATGAGGTTCACGTCGTGGGTCTTGATCCCGGGCCTCTCCGCCGAGGCGGGCGGCGGGGGCGGCTCGCGCGTGCCGATCACGCGCTTGTAGATGACATCGCCCGCAAGGCGATTGCCGAGGTTCTTGTTGCCGTAGAAGCCTGCGCAATCGACGGGAATGACGGGCAGCCCGAACCGCTCCGCCGCCAGCCTTGCGACCGCTTCGATATCGTCGCCGTGGAGCGCGGGCACGCAGGTGTTGTAGACGAAAACAGCCGCTGGCTTGTACGTTTCGGCCGCTTGCCGGATGGCCTGGTACAGGCGCTTCTCGCCGCGGCCCATGATGACGTCCATGTCGGAGAGATCGGTCGTCATCCCGATCCGGTAGGTATCGACGCCGCTGGAGCGCGTGCCGCGATTATCCCAGGACGAGCCCGCGCAGCCGATCGGGCCGTGAACGATATGGGCGGCGTCGGCGATCGGCAGCAGCGCGTTGCGGGCGCCGTCGAAGCAGCAACCGCCTTGCGTCGCTCCAGGCTGCGGCTTGGCGCAGCCTGATTTCGACTTGGCGTTTTGCGCGCAGGCCGGCTCGTTCATCAGAGCCAGGATCTCGTCGTGTTTCATGCCGCTTACTCCTGTATCGGCATCAATACAGCAAGGGGCGTGCCAGAGGCGGATTGGATCGGCGCGGACCGGGCCAGCGCGCGAGCCTGCTCCAATTCTTGCGAGTAGAGCAGTCGCGGGCGCGGTTGAAAAGGGATTGAGGTAGCCGTCGAGCCAGTTGAACAACGGCGAACGCTGCTTCAGCGCATTCTTCCGGAAGCGCAAACAGCCATGGCACTTCTTGACCGCGCCTTTCCCCCATCGGTTCGAATCTCAAAGCGACGGCGAAGCCGGTCGCGAGCGTCTCCGTGAAGGCGCGGAATCGCCGGGCGCGCCGGCAGCAGAGTTCCTCCAGGCGGATTGTGCAGATTTCGCAGGCGGAAAGGCGTTTGCCCTGCGGCGGGAACAGACATTCGGCGTCCTCCTGGCGACGGTTTATGGCGTCAATGCTGCAAGCACCGGGCCAAACCTATTCCCAATCGTATATAGCTGTGGCAGGATGCTCAGGCGTTTGGCGTTTCGTACATGGGTGGAACGGAGGGAAAGATTTCGTTCGTTTCTGTACGTTTCGCGAGCCGCCTGCCTGGGGCTTTCCAATGCCGGGAAAGCCCCAGGCGCCCGTCGTTTCCCGGAAAACGCGCACTCCTGACGCAGACTGCGGTGGGCCCAGCACTCCTGGCATCGACGTTGCAATGAAGGCTGTTTGTTGAAGGGCATCGGGAATACCTATGGACCAAGCGGTCGCCATCGATCTGGACGATATCGGCGAGGATTTCACGCATTGCTTCACCGGCGAATGCCGCGTGAACGTGCTGCCGCTCCTGTTTCAGATCAGCGAAATCATCACCGAGAGCGAAGACCTGCAGACCATGCTCGCCATCATCCTGAAGGTGATGCAGGACCGCCTGAAGATCGCGCGCGGCATGGTCACGCTTTACGACCGCGAAGCCGAACGCATTTTCATCCACGAAAGCTTCGGACTGACCGACGAGCAGAAAGCGCGCGGCATCTATTCTCCCGGCGAGGGCATCACCGGCAAGGTGGTGGAGGCCGGAAAGCCGATCATCGTGCCGCGGCTTCGCGATAATCCGGGCTCGCTCCCCCACACCATAAGCGGAAAGGGCGCCAACAAGAATGCGTCGTTCTTCTGCGTGCCGATCCTGCACGCGAAGAAGGTTCTGGGCACGATCAGCGCCGAGCGCGTCTACCATAACCGGCGGCTGTTGAAGCAGGATGTGGAGCTTCTGTCGACCGTCGCCTCCATGATCGCTCCAGCAGTCGAGCTCTATCTCATGGAGAACATCGACAAGGTTCGCCTTGAGAACGAGAACCGGCGTTTGACCGATGCGTTGAAGCAGCGCTTCAAGCCTTCCAACATCATCGGCAATTCCAGGCCGATGCAGGACGTCTATGAGCTCATCCACAAGGTCGCCGGCACCAAGGCGACCGTCTTGATCCTCGGCGAAAGCGGCGTCGGCAAGGAGCTTGTGGCCAACGCGATCCACTATAACGGACTGACCTCCGATGGACCGTTCATCAAATTCAACTGCGCGGCCCTGCCGGAAAATATCGTCGAGAGCGAGCTGTTCGGCCACGAGAAGGGCTCGTTCACGGGCGCCGTCGCGATGCGCAAGGGCCGGTTCGAGATGGCCGACGGCGGCTCCATTTTCCTCGACGAGATCGGCGAACTGAGCCTTCCCATGCAGGCGAAGCTGCTCCGGGTGCTGCAGGAAAAAACCTTCGAGCGCGTCGGCGGCATGCGGCCCGTCAAGGTGGATCTCCGCATCATCGCGGCGACGAACCGGAACCTTCTCGACATGGTCGAGAAAGGCACGTTCCGCGAGGATCTCTATTACCGGCTGAACGTGTTCCCAATCACCATTCCGCCGCTTGCGCGAGCGGGGCAGCGACGTCATTCTGCTCGCCGATCACTTCGTCATGGCCTACGCCAACGAGACCGGCAAGGACGTGAAGCGCATCTCGACGCCCGCGCTGAACATGCTGATGGCCTATCACTGGCCGGGCAACGTGCGCGAGCTTGAGAACGTCATCGAGCGCTCGGTGATCCTTTCCGAGGACGGCGTCATCCACGGCTATAATCTGCCGCCATCGCTGCAGACCTCGACCGAGACCGGCACCACGTTCGGCTGCGGTCTCGAAGCAAAGCTGCAAGCCGTTGAGTATGAAATGATTATCGAGGCGCTGAAAACACATCAGGGCAACATGACGGAGGCGGCAAAAGACCTCGGCCTGACGCGCCGCATCCTCGGACTGCGCATGGAAAAGCAGAATATCAACTACAAGGCGTTTCGCAAAAGAGAGGGCGTCAAGTGACAGACCAGCCGGAGCAGCGCCTATCCGCCAATCAGCGGTACCATATGGTGCTGGCCGACATCGCCATGGCGGCGGCGATCAAGACTTTCGATCCAGGTTACGCGATTGCAGGCGGCGAGGTATGCGCGCCAGGCTCTGTGCGCGACGCGTGGCTTGCGCAATGCAGCGATGAAGCCTTGAAGAAGCGCGTGAGCTCGATGGCGACCGCCGGCGTCAACTCGCTGAAGGCGCTGGATGGGGACCAGCTTGCGGCAGCCGCCGAAAGGTACGGCGTCTCCCTTGCCGAAGGCGCGGGCGAGCTTATGGCGGAGCACTTCGAAGCAAAGCGCAACGCCGTGCTCAGCTACAACAGGTAGGATAAGCTACAGCGGCGTGATGCCGAACTCCTTGTAGATGTAGTCCTTGGCTTCCATAAATTCCTCCATGGTGAAATCATAGCCGTTGGCGCGGATGAGGGCCCAGCTCGCGGCTTCATCCTCGCTTTGTTCGTTGATGGCGCGGTGGAAGTCTTTGTCCTCGCGCATGCGGGTGATGTAGGCGACGGCGGATTCGACGGACATTTGCGTACTCCTGTTGTGGCGATAACTCTGCAATCGTCATCCCGTGCGCAGTGCAGCGCGAAGCGGTGCTCTGCAGACACGGGATCGCTACAAATGCTGGCTTTCTTTACGATCCCGGATAGACCAAGCGGCTTCCGGGATGACGTCAAAGTCAGCTCACCGGCTCGGCGGCCTCAAACAGCTCGATGCGGTGGCCATCCGGGTCTTCGATAAACGCGATGATGCTGTTGCCGTGACGCTGGCCCCTTGGCGCGCGCGGCAAGGGCACGCCCTCGGCGGCGAGCCGGTTGCAAAGGCGGTTGATGCCCCGCACCTCAATGGCGATGTGGCCGAAGGCGTCGCCCTTCGCGTATGGCTCCTCCTGCATCCAGTTGAAGACGAGTTCCAGCACCATCTGCGAGAAGCCGTCCCCATAACCGACATAGACCTGCGTGAACTGGTTCTTCTTGTGGTCGCGCTGCTCCAGCACCTTCATGCCGAGAAGCCGCGTGTAAAAGTCGATCGAGCGCTCGATGTCGGCGACCCGCAGCATGGCGTGCGCGAGCCGGAAGGTGGACGTATCGATGGGCTCGTCGCTTTGAGGCAGCGTCTTTTCCGCGAACACTTCGGTCAGGGCCGTCTCGATGGGCTTGCCGACATGGGCGTCGATGGCTTCGATGCCCGCGTTCTGGAGCTTTTCCGCCGGCATAGGCCCGATCTTGGCGACGAGCAGAACCTTGCAGTCGGCGAGCATGCGGCACACCGTGTCGCGCGCGTCTTCTTCCTCATTCAAGGCGTGGCTCTCGATGTCCCGGCGCGCGACGAGCGCTGCACTTTCCGCGGTGACATCATAGACGAGGAACTCCCGTGTCTGTCCGAAGTGCAGATTGACGGTCGTTCCGTCGCGGCTTGCGACCGCGATGCGAAGCGCATTGTTTGCGGGAGCGGTTTCAGCGCTTGAGCGCTCGAGCGTGTCGGTCGTCATGGCGTTCTCTCCAGAGGGGGAAATCTGAAGAAGGCAATGGCAACCTTCGTGCCAGATACTCTTTCTCGCCTTGCCCTTCGGCATCATGGCCGCACTTGATGCGGCTATCCAGGAAAAGCCGTTAAATTTCAGCGGTTTATGGCTAACCGGCTCAAGCCCGGCCATGACAATGGAAGCCAGGTCCGCCATTCCAGCCTGCTTTCTGAAGCCTCTTAAAACGGGGCCGGGTCGGCGGGCGCGCACCTGGCCGAACTATTTTCCACGGTTTCGTACGATTTTGAACGGCCGCGTCCGGGCGTGCATTCGTGAGCGCCGCGTATTCTGAGCGCATTCGCTGCTCTCAGCGCAGTTTCCAAGGTTTGGAACGCTTCCCGCGATCAGGCAGCCATCGTCTTCCGTCTGCAAACAAACGGATAAAATAAGCCAAGCATCAGCAAAGGATCTGTTATCATGCCCATGTTTTAAAGTTGACGGCGAAGACACGCGCGACTTTCTTCCCGTCTCCAACGCGCCGACCATTGCCGCTAAGGGTCAGCGCCGTGTCTTAGTTGCGAAACAGCCCCGCATGCAACGAGTTTTCCAGGATTTCCCGCTGATAACTTTTTGACTCTCTTACCGTTTTGGAGGCAAGCTCGCCTGAGCGTTTGTGGCGAATGGGGAGCGAACTTGCCTCCGGGCACTGTTGGGGTAAACCAGTAAGGCGGTATCGGTTCCATGCGCTGCTGCCAAGCGGCTCTGAGGGCGTGTCCAAGCCGGCGTGCAATCAATCGCCTTTGATTTCCTGCCGAGGCTGCGGCGCGTCAGGCGACAGGATGGCCGGCGAGCGGAGAAGGCGCAATCCGCGCGAGAACCTGCGATGGCGGAAATGTTGCTCCTCCGCATCCCCCATAGCCGCCTTAAGAGTGCCCCTGGCCGAGGAAGCGGCGGCGAAGCTGTGCACCAATCATGGTGATCACGGTGACGAGGGCGAGAAGCAGGATAAGCAGCGCCGAAGCCTCGCGATATTCGAACAGATGGAAGGCGGTCATGATTTCGAGGCCGAGGCCGCCAGCGCCCACGAGCCCTACAGTTGTGGCCGCGCGCAGATTGTGCTCCCAGCGATAGAGGATCACGTCCACGAGACGGGGCAGAACCTGCTGCAACACCGAAAAGCGCAAGATCCCGAGCTGCGAGACGCCGTGGCTGCGAAGCGCGTCTCCGGGGGCGGGGTCGACATGCTCCATGGTTTCGGCGAAGAACTTCCCGAGCATGCCGGTTGAATGTGTGGCCAAGGCCAGGATGCCGGGAAGCGGGCCAAAGCCAACGGCGGCGACCCAGATCACGCCCCAGATCAGGCCGGGGATCGACCGCAGGACATTGAGGAAGAGGCGTGCCGGTGCGCCGATCCAGCTCGGCGCGCCGATATTGCGGGCGGCGAGCGCGCCGAGTGGCAACGCGGCGGCAACAGCCAGCGCCGTGCCCGCGACGCTCATGGACAGGGTTTCCAGCAGCGGACGCCCCCATTCCCGCCAGCGGCTGAAATCGGGCGGCATCGCGTCGGCGGCGAGTTGCAGGATGGTGGGCAGCGCGTCGGCATAGCGCGCGCGCTCGAAGGCGCCGGCATAGGCGAAAGCGCACACGATGACGCCTGCAACACCGGCCGCCGTCATGATCGCGTCGCGCTGCTTGCGGCGGCCATCCGCGAGGATGGCCGCTATGCCCGGATTGATGGACCCGGCGCTCATTGCGAGGCCGGAACCGCTTCGGGGTTGGCCGCCTGGATCGCCGCGATCCAGGTCCGTACCCGGTCCACGTCGGAATCGACGCAAGGAATGAACGCCTCGGCGCGGAACACCTTCAGCGCCTCCGGGTCGGTCACAGTGATGAAAGCCTTGCGGATCTCCTCCTTGAACGCAGGGTCGAGCCCTTCGCGGAACGTCCACATATATTCGGGAATGGCGGGCGAGGCGGCGAGCACGCGAACGGACTTCGGATCGATCTTTCCCTCTTTCAGAAGCCGGTTGTAGATCGGCAGCGACAGGCCTCCCGCGGCGACCCTGTGGTTGGAAACGGCGAGCGCCACCGCGTCATGCGCTCCGAGCACGCGCAGCGTATAATCCCGGCCGGACACAAGGCCCGCCTCCAGAAGCTGATAGCGCGGCACCCACGTGCCTGATGTCGAAGCCGGATCGCCGAACGCGATCTCGCCGCCTTTCAGGTCGCGCAAGCTCTGGGCCGGGCTGTCGGCAGGAACGATGACCACGGCCTGGAAGGTCGGCCCCACGACGTCATGCGAAGGCCGCGCGAAAGGTTCGAGCTTCGCGGCGCGCGAGCGCAGGATATAGGTCACGGGGCCCAGATAGGCGATGTCGATACGACCAAACCGCAGAGCTTCCCCGGTCGCGGCGTAGTTCGCGCCGACGAAGATCTCCACCGGAATGCCAAGGCGCTTTTCGAGATAGGTGCGCAACGGTTCGTTGAGCCGCATAACGGTCGGCGCGGACTCACCCGGCAGCAGCCCTACCACGAGCTTCTGTGGCCGCGTTTGCGCCACGGCCGGCACAAGCAGCAGGACAGTGAATAAACCAGCGGCCAGCATGAGGCGGCTCAGCGTCCTCAACATGTCTTCTCCTTTGTCCTAGGGTTAAGATCCGAAAATCTGTCTCTCTTCTTCAGCGCCGAAGGCAGCGGCCGGCCCGTCGAACGCGACGCGGCCAACCCTCAGGCCGACCACCCTGTCGGCAAGCGTCCGCGCGAGGTGAAGCTGATGCAGCACGAGCACGACCGTGAGACCTCTGGCGGCGACGAGCCGGCGGAACTCCTCCCCGAGCCGCATCGCAAGCGCCGGATCGACCGAAGCGAAAGGCTCATCGCCGAGGAGCAGACGCGGACATCGCACAAGCGCTCGCGCAATGCCGACGCGCTGGCGCTCACCGCCCGAGAGCTGGTCTGTGCGCACCGTCGCGCGGTCGAGAAGCCCGACCTCCTGAAGGGCCAAAGCCGCGCGTTCGCGCAGGCATTGCGGCCAAGGCAGCAGCGACAGCGGATGGCGCGTGTCAGCGAGCCCCAGAAGCACATTCTCAAGTGCCGAAAGCCGTCCAATCAGAGCGTGGTCCTGGAAGATCGTCGCGGTTATGCGGCGCGCTTTCTTGAGCGCCACGGCGCCGTCGAGCCGGCCTGCGCCCGAAACGGAGACCGCGCCCCTGCACGGCTTGATCAGTCCATTCAGTGCGCCCATAAGCGTCGTCTTGCCAACGCCCGACGGCCCCACGATTGCGGTGATTGTTCCTTCTTCGAAGGCGAGCGAAATATCCCGCAAAACGTCCTGTCCTCCCCGGTTCACCGTGAGGCGCTCCGCCGAGATCAGCCCGCAAGGCGCAGAGGGGATGGCCCAGTCTTGCGCCGCCGTTCGCGCCAAAGGCCGGTCGAGCGCATTCGAAACCATGCTCGAGAAGCGGGTTTCGATGGCCAAACAATCTGAAATGATGCTCATGTCGCGCGCCCCGCGGAAACTAGGACCTGCCTCCTTCATAGCAAGCCGCGGGCCAAAACCATCCTCCTGAAAAACAAGGGAAATCGGTGCCGGGATCGCACCCGCTCGTACATTGCCCGCAGCGTTTCGTACGTTCGCGTGCTATCCGAAGCGACGCCGCGCCAAAACGGCAGGCTCGCCGGCAAAGTCTGATGCTTTTACCCAGCCGCCGGCTCGCGCGGCTGCGGGGAAACGCAGAGCGAGCTTCTCAGTTGTGGCCGCTTTCCGCTTGGCGCCGTTCGATCCTGGGGGCCATTGCGATGGACACCTTGTTAACACATTCATGTTTGAAGCTTAGGCTCCAGTCCCAAAAGAGAGATGGTTCAAAAGAGGGAGATTAGTATCACTCTTAAGTGAGGTTCATTCATGAATTTATCTCGTATAATCGATACGATACATAACTCCGTCGGCTTCAAAAACGTCATCTGACATGAACGCCATTCCATATTATCACGGAGTAGATCCCGCTATAACTTAGCGATACCTTACAAACTTTCCGGATCAATTGAAAGGCACTCATGCCGTCACTTGTCACTGTCCTTGAAGACGTTCGATCAGGGCGTCGTCCGCCATGGCCATGCCGCCCGAACCCCTCGGCCGTCCAATCCCCAACGTCTCCTTTCCCTTCGCAGGCGCAAGGTCTTTCGGAAGTCACCGGCTTCGGGAGCAATCCGGGTCATCTTCGCATGTTGAAGCTTGTTCCACCTGGGCTGCGCGCGCCATCGCCGCTTGTCGTTGTGTTGCATGGGTGCGGACAGACCAGCGATGATATCAATGATGGATTAGGTTGGAGCACACTCGCCGACGAATGCGGGTTCGCATTGCTGTTTCCTGAACAACGGCGGTCTAACAATGCGCAACGCGGGTTCAATTGGTTTCGCCCCGCCGATAGCAGGCGCAGCTGCGGTGAGGCTCTCTCGATTGTCCAGATGGTTCAGCACCTGATCGACAATCATGGACTCGATAGCAGGCGGGTTTACGTTACGGGGTTGTCGGCTGGCGGGGCTATGGCTTCCGCATTGCTCGCCGCCTACCCCGAAATGTTCGCGGGCGGAGCCATTCTCGCGGGTCTCCCGTTTGGCGTAGCGTCTAACCTCTGGGGCGCTCTGGCAGCGATGAAGGGCAAAGTCAACAGATCGTCGAACGAGCTGGGTGACAAGGTCCGCGCGGCATCGCCTCATCAGGGCCGCTGGCCGGCGCTCTCGATATGGCATGGAAGCTCCGATAAGACGGTAGCGCCCTCGAATGCCGATGCGATCATCCGGCAGTGGTGCAACGTTCACGGGCTTTGCGAAGACGCCGCGATCGAAACCCGCGTCGCGGGCAAAACTCGACGCTTGTGGTGCGATGACGCCGGCTTGCCCGTGATCGAGAGATTCATCATTCCGGGCATGGGACACGGCGCGCCGGTCGATGCTCTTGGAACAAGCGGATACGCTTATGGCGCTGCTGCGCCCTTCTTTGAAGACCAGGGAATTTCCTCGGCCTATCATATCGCGAAATTCTGGGGACTTGCTTCGCTTCCGCCCAGGTTCCGCAAAGCTGTTTCCCGCGCGGCGTGAGACGCAGAGCGACTATCAGGGCTGTTGGAAACTCATCCGCAAATACCTCTTTCCTATCCGGGCCCATCCCCATACCTTCACGTGCCTCGGCGTCGAAGTCGATGAGGCGCGGGTGGTGTGTGAGGATGGCGCTTCTTGCGCAGGCATGACCATGGCGCCCAACGTCCCTGGCGCGGGCGCGGTGTTCCGCGGTATCGCGGGATAGGAGGCAGCCCGTCATGTCTTTGGCTGAAGCCCGGCGGATCATAGCCGTTTGCACGGTCTGCAACTACTGCAACGGCTTCTGCGAGATGTTCCGCGCTGCAGAACGCCGCCGCGACTTCAGCGATGGCGATCTCGTATATTTGGCCCACCTCTGTCACAACTGCGGCAACTGTTTGCCGGCCTGCCAATATGCTCCGCCGCATGCGTTTGCGGTCAACGTCCCGAAGACGCTTGCGGAGTTAAGGACTCGATCCTGGCAAGACCGGCCATGGCTGGCAGCCGCTTGCGTTTTGCTATCGCCGGCTCTTGCTCTGTGCCTGATCCCTTGGGACGTTCTGTTTGCACGGCATGCAGGCCCCGGCGCTTTCTACGCGGTGGTTCCTTGGGCGGCGCTCGTCGCGGCGGCGGCTTTGCCGTTGGCGTTTTCGTTGGCGGTTTCGACCGCCATCACCCTGCGTTTTTGGCGCGAGAGCGGCGGAGGCTCCGCGTGGAGAGCGCTGCCGGCGGCGCTAGGGGATATGCTGACTTTGCGCAATCTTGACGGCGGAGGCATAGCCTGCGAGCAAGGGAAGGCGCGGCGCCTTTGCCACACCGCGCTTCTCGCCGGCTTCGCATTGTGTTTCGCCGCGACCCTCGTGGCGACTTATTATCATCATGTGCTTGGCTGGCTGGCCCCTTATCCGATGATCAGCTTGCCCGTACTGCTCGGAACGACGGGCGGAATTGGCATGATAGCAGGCTCCGCCGGGCTGGCCTGGATCAAAGCGATCGCTGATCCGGCGCTGGACTCGACGCCGAAGGCCTATTCCTTCCTGGGCTTGCTTTTCGCCGTGGCGTTTACCGGGCTTGCACTGCTCCTGCTGCGGGACACCGAAGCCATGGGTCTTCTCCTGGCGGCGCATCTTGGCTCGGTCGCGGGTCTCTTCGCTACGCTTGCTTACGGCAAATTTGCCCATGCGCCATTTCGAATGGCGGCGCTTTTGCGAGCCGCGATGGAAAGGCGGCGCGAATCCTGATGGGCCCATCGGCGCTGTCTGTCGTCAGACCCCGCCGTCGCGGTTCTGGTCTCGCCGATTGCGCAATCGGCGAGAAGGCGGACCTTGCGCTTGAGGGTGTTTCTGCGATCAGGCAAAATCACCTGGGGCCGGTCCATTCACGTGCCGAGTCCCCTGATTATCGCTGCGGCCTGATCCAACAAAAGCTCAATATCGCGGCGGCTGCGCGGCAAGGCCGTGCCTTCCGGCAGTAATCCTAAAGCGCGAGCTTTCAATCCCAAAACGAGAATGAGTGGGAGCCTGAGCTGTGCCTGTTTCAGCAGCGTTACGTCAGAAAGGACGTGAGCCGCCCCCCCCTGAGCCAAAACCTTGCCGCCGCTGAACAGGGCCACATCGTCGGCAAAGTCATAGGCGAGATCGACGTCATGGGTGGTGAAAACCAATGTTGTCCCGGCCGCTTCAAGCTGTTTAAGGGCAGCCAAGAGATGCACCGAACCATGATTGTCGAGCCCTGCGGTCGGCTCATCCATCAAGAGAACATCCGGCTGCATCGCAACGGCTCCGGCGATGGCGACCCGTTTCTTTTGCCCAAACGACAGCATGTGCGGCGGCCTTTCAGCCAACTCGGCAATGTTGAGAGCCGCAAGCGTTTCCTCCACCCGGGAACGCGCCTCGTGTTCGCTGAGGCCGAGATTGAGCGGACCGAAGGACACATCTTCGGCCACCGAAGCGGCAAACAGTTGGTCTTCAGCGTCCTGCAGCACCAATCCCACTCGGCGGCGCCAGGCCGATAGACCAGCGCGGGAATAACTGGCGGCTCCCCCTTCCAGGAAAACCTGTCCCGACGCTGGCCGCAGCGTACCGTTGAGGTGTAAAAGCAAAGTGGTTTTGCCGGCACCGTTCGGTCCGAGAATGCCAAGCCGCCGGCCGCGCGTCACTTTGAGATTGAGACCATCCAAGGCGAGCACTCCGCCCGGATAGGAATAGGTCAGGCCGCGCGCCTCCAACAGCGTCATGACAAGAACACTCCAAGCGCGGCCGTTGCGGCTTCCACAACGAGCACGATGGTCAATCCCGTTACCGACAGCTTTGCTTGTTGCGGCAGCACCCGCATTTCGCCTTCCCATCCGCGCGCGGCTAACCCGATCTCCATTTTGCGCGCCCGGTCCATGGCGCGCGGTAACAGATTGGCCGCAAGCAAACCGAGCGAACGCAAACGGCGCTTGAAGCCATCATGGCCAAGGCGCGCGGCTTGGGCCGCATCCATGGCCATGGCCGTATCGGCAAGAAGAAAGAGAAATCGGTAAGTCAGGAGAGCGACTTCGGTAACTTCCGCCGGAAGGCCAAGCCGGCGCATTCCGGCAAGCAGATCTGTGGCTGGCGTCGTCAGCGCCAGAAACAAAAGACAGCTAAGCCCTGCGGTGGAGCGCGCGATCAGCCCCGCCGCCACCGAGAATCCGTTAGGCGCCAGCGAAAGACCGTTGGCATCGATTTGCACGGTCAGCATGGCCGCCCCTGTGAGCATAAACCCCAAAGGGCCGGCCGCTAAGGCAAGCCAGATCCCCGTCGGCACCCGCGCCCCGATCAACGTCGCACCTGTCATGATCACCGCTATGACAGGCGCCGCCGGGAAGGGCGGGAGCAGGAGAGCAAGCGCCAGCATTCCCAGGGCCAAAGTGACCTTCTCAACGAGAGACTTGCGGCGCCAGCGGTTGAGGTTGGCGGTCCTATCGGCGATCGGCATGGCGGCTTGGACTTGAACGCCGCCGGCCAATGACATAGCCGAGGACTCCGGCTCCAAGAGCAGCCTGCAGGGCGAAAAGCATGGTCTCCACCTCGTCGCTCGGAGGCTTCCAGAGCGGCTCAAACCACGGCTTGTAGTCAGGGTGCGATTCCAGGATGGCCTCGGTGCCGAGATCGTCCGCACCTTTGAATTCGCCTTTAAGCCCCGGTATGACGAGGGGAGCGGCAACAATCGCGGCGGCGGCCGCGAGCAGCAAGACCGAGCGGGTGGCTGACATTACCGAACCTCTCCCGATAAAACTCGAATTTCGTCCGGCTCGCCGGCGCGTCCGGACAAGGCGTTCATCACCACAACCGTCAGCAAGCCTTCGGCAATAGCGAGGGGGATCTGGGTAATGGCAAAGATGCTGCCAAACTTAAGTGCAGCCCCAAAAACGCCCGAGGCGGGATCGGGATAGGCTAGCGCCAGTTGCACCGAGGTCGTGGCGTATGTGGCGAGGTCACCCAGCGCGGCGGCGAAAAAGACCGCAACGGCAATCGAGGCTCCAATCCCCTTTGCCAATCGCCATATCCCCCAACTGACCCAGGGGCCAACGATGGCCATCGAAAACACGTTCGCTCCAAGCGTCGTCAAACCGCCATGGGCGATCAGAAGCGCTTGGAACAAGAGGACAATGGTACCGATCAGCGCCATCACTGCTGGGCCGAAGATGACGGCGCCCAGCCCCGTTCCGGTAGGGTGGGAACAGGAGCCGGTCACGCTCGGCATTTTCAGAGCCGATAACACGAAGGTAAAGGCTCCCGCTGCCGCGAGCGTCAACTTGGCTTCCGGCCGCTTGGCGACAATGCGTTTCAAGCGAATCGCGCCGGCGACGACAAATGGCGCAGATGCAGCGAACCACCCTGCGGCATGCGCTGCGGGTAGATATCCCTCCATGATGTGCATAAAACCACCTCTGCTTCGTGAGCGGCGCACCCCTCTCTCCCAAGGCGCCCCGCTTAGGAAGTGTCGCGCACGCAATAGCGATGGCAGGTCTCCTGGCTCGCGGGTTATCGTGTTCCGGCCAGCCTTCCCAGCTCTTGCGCAGCTTACGGTGGTTTTAGCTGCAGCCAGTGGCAGTACTTGTGTCGGAAACTCGCCGCTCACAGTTGCGGGGGCAGCCCCGGTCTTGACACTTTACGTCTCACCGGGTTCCCTTTTCACCCTGGACTCAAAAAGGGCCCAGAGAACCATCAGCCCAAGCGTGACAGTCCTTAGCCGCAAGGTCAAGACTTTGGTTGGCTTGCGGGCTGACAAGTGAGGCTCCGGCCGATGCGCATTTCCGGCGGTGTTGAAAAAGGCCGATGCGGAGCAGGCATCTTTGCCCTTCAAAGTCATACTGCCGAAAAACAGGGAGTCTTGGCTTCATCCCTCGACAAGGATGAGGGTGGGTGTATCCAATGGCTTGGACCTCATGGTGAGCCGGTCGAACCATGGGCAACATGCTGGATGGAGTTGGGAGCAGGGTCGTCAATAGGAAGATTGACCGCTTGGGAGGTTTTGGCCGCCACAGACAGCCTTGGCTGCGGCCCACTCTTCCTCGTTCAAAATGGGTTGGGTCTCGTAGGGCGGCTGTGAGAGAAAAAGGTTCGCTCGCTCCTTTGCAGAAAGGTGGGCGCCAAAGTCGTTCAGCGTGCTTTCACCTGTTGGACTTTCGGCGGCGCTGCGCAGGATGAGGTCCCCCGCAGCTTTCGCCGAAATGCGCGCGCGACGCAGAATGTTGATTGCGTAGGTATCAGCCGAGACCTCGGCTTCACGAGAATAGCGAAGCTGCGAAATCATGGCGCGGAACGCTGCCTGGCTGTCGTCGTCCGGCATCGTGACCTTGAAGATCACTTTCATGCCGATGTTGCGAAGGAAGAGCGCCTCGGGATCTTTTTCCAGCCCGTGGCCCATCTCATGGGCGAGCACGCCCGCAATCTCTTCAGGCGTTTTTGCCAGCTTCAGAAGTCCCGACACCAGAACGATATGGCGTCCCGGCAGGGCGAAGGCGTTCTCGTGTTCGCCATTCACGAGATGGAGCTTGAACAGGCGGCCATATGTTCCGCCGCTCTGCAAACGCTCGAGGATACGTCCGAGTGCCGCAGCGCCTTTTCCAGCGTTGCACGAGGGCGCGTTCGCGCCGAAAAGCGCGACCCCCTCAAGACCGATTTTGTCGGCTACAAGTCCTGGCATCCAGCTGGCGACGAGTTTCGGCGCCTCGAAAAGGCTCACGATGAAGAGTGTTGCGGCGCTGAAGGCGAGAAGCGCGCCAACAAGAATGAGACCAAGGACCTTCAGGAACTGCATCTATGCGCCAACGGTCTCCGCTGTGCGGGTTTCAGCCATGCACACGTGTCTCCGGCTTTGAATTTTTACAAGCAAGCAATAACCATCGGCAACCGATTTGCACCGGCTTCGTAAGGGCAACTCTTGCAAAGGGCGCCGTTCAGCCCTATACAAACCCCATCTCACACGCGGGGATTTTGTCACGCTGGGCCGCTCGCGGCCCTTTTTGGCATCCGGTGATGGCACGGCCATTAGCACCCGCGGAGGCTCAACCGGACGAAGGACAACCATGACTATTCCTCAATTTACCATGCGACAGCTGTTGGAAGCTGGCGTCCATTTTGGTCACCAGACGCACCGCTGGAACCCGAAGATGCAAGATTACCTCTTCGGAATGAGAAACAAGATTCATATCATCGACCTTTCGAAGACGGTGCCGCTCCTGCATCAGGCCGTGGTCGTAACAAGCGATGTGGTGGCGCAGGGCGGCCGCATTCTTTTCGTGGGGACGAAGAGGCAGGCTTCGGACGCAATCGCGGATGGTGCCAAGCGCTGCGCACAGTATTACGTCAATCACCGCTGGCTTGGCGGCATGCTGACGAACTGGAAGACGATAACGAATTCGATCAAGCGCTTACGGTATCTTGAGGATCTTGTCGCCGGCGAAGGGCAAGGCTTCACCAAGAAGGAGCTTCTCCAGCTTACGCGCGAACGTGACCGCCTTGAGCAGGAACTTGGCGGCATCAAGGACATGGGCGGCGTGCCCGATCTTCTGTTTGTCATAGACACGAACAAAGAGGCGATCGCGATCGCCGAAGCGAAGAAGCTCAAGATCCCGGTCATCGCGATTATCGACAGCAACAGCAACCCGGACGGCGTCAACTACCCGATTCCCGGGAACGACGATGCGGGTCGCGCGATCACGCTTTACTGCGACCTGATTGCGAGGGCAGCCATCGACGGCATCGAGCGCGCACAAGGCGTAGCCGGCATCGATATCGGAGAAGCCGAGGAGGTATCCGAGGCCGCTCTCGCCGAGGTTGCGGTCGAACCGGCCAAGAACGGCAAGGATGGCGCTCACCACGCAAAAGCGAATGGTGAAGCCGTTGAACCAAAGAAAAAGGCGCCCAAGACACCGGAGCCTGCTGAAGAAGCAGAGACCTCAACGCTTGAGGGGCTCCCAGAGCCTCAAGGCGAAAAGGACGATCTCAAAAAGATCCGCGGTATCACAAAGACCCAAGAGAAGAAGCTCAATGAACGTGGGATCTTCCACTTATGGCAGATCGCCGCTTTCACCCAGGATAACCTCGATGAGATCGATCGCCTGCTTCATGGCAATGGTCAGATCGCGAAGGGCGATTGGGTCGACCAGGCACGCGAGCTTACGAGCTAATAAACGACGGTGCGCCTGCGGGCGCACTTCTGCAAAATCTTAATGAGGTAGCAGATGGCTGCGATTACCGCCGAATTGGTGAAGAGCCTGCGCGACAAGACGGGCGCCGGCATGATGGATTGCAAGACCGCTCTCAAGGAGTCCAGCGGCGAAATGGAAGCCGCTGTCGATTGGCTGCGTGCGAAGGGGCTCTCCAAGGCCGCGAACAAGGCCGACCGTATTGCGGCTGAGGGGTTGATCGGCGTTGCTTCGGCCGCGAAGGCTGGAGCGGTTGTTGAGGTAAATTCCGAAACCGATTTTGTCGCCCGCAACGCCGAGTTCCAGAAGGTCGTGGGGGAGATCGCCAAGCTTGCTCTTAAGGCGGATAGCGATGTCGCGAAGCTTTCCGCTATGGAATATCCGAATAAAAAGGCGGCGGTGAGCGACCACCTGAGGGAACTCGTCGGGACCATCGGGGAAAACCTGTCGCTTCGGCGCACCGCCGCGCTTAAGGTGAAGGACGGCGTGGTGGCGACTTACGTTCACAATCAGGCGACGCCCGGCATGGGCAAGATCGGCGTTCTGGTTGCGCTCGAGTCGACGGGCGACAAAGAGAAGCTGAACGAGATCGGGCGTCAGGTGGCGATGCACGTTGCCGCAACCAATCCGCTCGCCTTGAAGGATGAAGACGTTGATCCCGCTGTGTTGGAACGCGAACGCGCCATTTTCACTGAACAAGCGAAAGAAAGCGGCAAGCCTGAGAAGGTCATCAAGCAGATGATCGAGGGTCGGATCAAGAAGTTCTACCAGGACGTGATTCTCCTGAAGCAGGCATTCGTGGTCAATCCCGACCTGACGGTCGAGAAGGCACTCAAGGAAGCCGAGAACGCGGTTGGCGCTCCGGTCACGGTCACGGCTTTCATCCGCTACGAGCTTGGTGAAGGCATCAAGGCCGATAAGGGGGACTTCGCAGCAGAGGTCGCGGCGGCCGCTGGCAGATAATAACGGCCACGCTTATCAGAGCGACGGCAAGACGCCGTCGCTGTTCGCTCCCAAAGGAAAAAACGATGCAGCCACTACCCTATACCCGCCCGCTGATCAAAATCTCGGGTGAGGCGCTTATGGGAAGTGGCCGATACGGCCTCGACGCGGACACGCTCGCCGGAATCGTCAAGGACATCGCCGACGTTGTCGGGCGCGGTGCCGGCGTTGCGGTTGTCGTCGGCGGCGGGAACATCTTTCGAGGCATGTCGGGCGCGGCCCAAGGCATCGACCGTGTGAAGGGCGACTTCATGGGCATGCTGGCGACGGTCATGAACGGCCTCGCCTTGGAACAGGCCTTCAAGCACGCGGGACAGGCCGTTTCGCTCTATTCGGGCCTGCCCGTCCCGACGGTTTGCAGGACATTCTCGCGTGACGACGCGGTCGCCGATCTCGAGAAAGGCGCAGTTGTCGTTCTTGCCGGGGGCACGGGAAATCCATTCTTTACCACAGACACGACGGCGGCGCTCAGGGCCGCCGAACTTGGCTGCGATGCGATCCTCAAAGCCAGCCAGGTGGACGGGATCTACTCTCAGGATCCGAAGACGAACCCGCGCGCCGAACGCTATCCCAGCCTCACCTTCTCAGAGGTGCTGGCCCGTGATCTGAAAGTGATGGACGCTGCCGCTATTGCGCTTGCCCGCGACAACGCAATACCAATCGTGGTGTTCTCTCTGCATCAGAAAGGCGCTATTGGAAAAGTAATGCGCGGTGAAGCCCGCTACAGCGTTGTCGGAAGCGATTCGGCGGCATAAATGAGCGCAAGGAATACATAGCTCAAGACTAGAAGGGGATCGGAAATGGCAGCCAGCAATTTCGACATCAAAGAAATTGAGAAGCGCATGAAAGGTGCCGTGAGCGCGCTCAAGTCGGAGTTTGGCGGCCTTAGAACGGGCCGCGCGAGCACGACCTTGCTCGATCCTTTGATGGTCAACACCTCTTACGGCGCAAAAATGCCGATTCACCAGGTGGCTTCGATCAACGCTCCCGAGCCGCGCCTGATCACCGTTCAGGTCTGGGACAAGAGCAATCTTCATGCGGTCGACAAGGCCATCCGCGAATCGGACTTGGGCCTTAATCCGGTGGTCGACGGGTTGACGCTTCGCTTGCCAATCCCGGAACTCAACCAGGAGCGGCGCCAGGAACTCGTGAAAATTGCAAGAAAGTACACCGAGCAGGCTCGCGTCGCCGCAAGGAACGTCCGCAAGGACGGCATGGATCAGATTAAGAAGCTCGAAAAAGACGGAAAAATCAGCGAAGACGACAGCGGCTCGCTTCATACGAAGGTTCAAGATCTCACAGACCGCACCATTAAGGAGATTGATGGACTTCTGTCTGGGAAAGAGCATGAGATCATGCAAGTGTAGCGTGCTCAGGGCAAGCTGACACAGACTCAGGCTCTCAAGAACTTTGCACAGCTCGGCGACGGAAAACCGTCAGCCGGCAATTAGGTTTGTTTTAATGTGTCACTTATATGGGTTAGAGACAGCGGCCTGACTGCGAGAGAAATAATGGGTGGCCAAGAGTGAGATTGCAGGAACAAGCGTTTGCGCTCGGGAAAGAGCATCCTTACCCAAAACATATCGCTATTATTATGGACGGCAACGGCCGCTGGGCGGCGCAGCGGGGGTTGCCCCGCATGGAAGGCCATCGTCGCGGCGTTGAAAGCACGCGGGAATGCGTGCGGGCCGCGTCGGATTTGGGAATTGGCTATCTCACGCTTTTCAGCTTTTCGTCGGAGAATTGGAGACGGCCTCCCCGTGAGGTGGACTACCTGATGGGGCTTTTGCGCCGTTTTATTCGCCGCGACCTCGCGGAACTCCACCAGAACAACATCAAGGTGCGTGTTATTGGCTCAGAGGAGGGGGTGCCTCCAGACCTCGTCACCATGTTCCGCGAGGCGGTCGCGCTGACGAGCGAAAACACCGGCCTGCAGCTCATTATCGCTTTCAATTATGGGGCTCGCGATGAGATCGTACGCGCGGCTAAGTGCATAGCGGAACGTGTAAAATCGGGCGAGCTGGCTGCGGAGGCCATAACCCAGGAAACGCTGGCGGAGCACTTCGACACGGCCGGCATACCTGATCCGGATTTGCTCATTCGAACGAGCGGCGAGCAGCGTATCAGCAACTTTCTCTTGTGGCAGTGTGCCTACTCTGAGTTTTTATTCGTTGATAATTTCTGGCCTGACTTTACAAGACAGACATTGGAAAGCGCGATCGCATCCTACCAGCAGCGTGAACGCCGCTTTGGCGGGCTTGCCGGGTAGCGGCCGCGTTACCTACGGCCGCTCTTTAACGGCGAGGATAATGGCAAAGCCTATCAGTTCAGAGCTGGTTCTCAGGATCAACTCAGCGCTCGTTCTGGTGGCGCTGACACTTGCATTGACCTATGCGGGGACGCAAACCTTCGCCGCGTTGATCCTTTTCGCTGCAACCCTGATGAGCTGGGAATGGGGACGCGTCGTCCGCGGCACCGGGATCGACGGGATTTTTGCAATTCAATCCGCGGCGATTATCGGCGCGGGCTACTTCACTTTGAAGCATCACTCCGCGGCCGCTGTCGCCATCATTTTCGTTGCGACGTGGCTGGTATTTCGGCTTCATCAAAGGCTGGACTACCGGAGTGATCCCTGGTGGTCGGCTGCGGGCGTCTACTACGCCGGCCTTCCTGCAATCGCGTTGATCGCCATCCGGCAGGACCCCGACTACGGATTTCACGCCATCCTCTACCTGTTTCTCGTTGTTTGGTCCGCTGATACCGGCGCCTTTTTTACCGGAAGATTGATTGGCGGCCCTAAGCTCGCCCCGAAAATTTCGCCAAACAAAACGTGGTCCGGATTCATTGGGGGAGCGCTTTTCGCTTGCATAGCAGGCGTGCTTTTTGCCGCATGGTTCGGGCATACGTCGATCCCTACAGTGGCAGCGCTCAGCATCGTGCTGGCACTCATCTCCCAGGGGGGAGATCTTGGCGAATCGTTCATCAAGCGCTTTTTTGGGGTGAAGGATTCGAGCGGACTTATTCCCGGGCATGGCGGTGTGCTGGACCGTCTCGACGGGCTTGTTTTTGCAGCGATTGGAGCCGGCCTCATCGCAGCCGCGGCGGATCCGTTAAAGCCGGGACGGGCGCTCTTGGTTTGGTGAGCATTAAATCGCTGGCAAGTGGAGCGAAGATGAAGAAGAACGGGCATGGCTCCAGCGGGGAGCCTGAGGGTGCGGGTCAAACAAAACGCGTGAGCGTGCTTGGTGCGACGGGCACGATCGGGCAGCACACCTGCGACCTGCTTGCCCTTCATCCCGACCGTTTTCAGACCGTGGCGTTAACGGCAAACAGGAGCGCCAAAAAGTTGGCGAGCCTCGCGATTGCCTTGAAGGCCGAATATGCGGCGCTCGCCGATGAAAGCCTAGCTGGCGAGCTTCGCTCGCTCCTTGAGGGAACCGGCATCGCGTGCGGAGCCGGAAAAGCAGCGCTGGTGGAGGCAGGAGCGCGTTCCGCCGACCTCATCATGGCTTCGATTGTAGGTTCCGCTGGCCTCGCGCCCACATTGGCGGCCCTTCACCAGGGGACGACGGTGGCGCTTGCAAATAAGGAATGCCTCGTTTCAGCCGGCGACTTTTTCATGAGGGAAAGGGAACGCTGCGGCACGACGCTGATCCCCGTCGACTCCGAGCATTCGGCTGTGTTCCAGTCGCTCGACAGCCTCGAGTGCGAGCATGTCGAGAGAATCGTTCTTACCGCTTCCGGCGGGCCTTTCCGCACCTGGACAACGGAACAAATCGCATCGGCGCGCCCGGAAGACGCTCTCAAGCATCCGAATTGGACGATGGGGCAGAAAATCACCATCGACAGCGCCACGATGATGAACAAGGGGCTCGAACTGATCGAAGCCTTTCACCTTTTCAATGTGGATGCCGATCAACTTTCGGCAGTCATCCATCCGCAGTCCATCATTCACGCTCTCGTCTATTACAGCGATGGCTCCGTCATCGCTCAGGCCAGCCTTCCCGACATGCGCACTCCGATCGCCTACAGCTTGGCGTGGCCGGCCCGCCTCAAGGCCGATTTCAAAAGGCTGGACCTCGCGGCTGCAGGCCACTTGACCTTCGACGAACCGGACCCGGCTCGCTTCCCCGCTCTGCGGATCGCGAAAGACTCGCTCAGGGCTGGGGGGGCAGCACCTACCGTTCTCAATGCGGCGAATGAAGTCGCCGTTGAAGCGTTTCTCAACAGGTTGACATCGTTCCCTGGCATTGCAGCGCTGGTGGAGCGCACGCTGAACAAGGCGGCATCCGATCTTTCGGGTGTGGTTCCAGACAGCCTCGAAGCGGTCATGTATCTCGATAGCCGCGCTCGCGAGATCGCGAAAACTGCCCTTCACGAACAAACCGGCGCCCGCGCCGGGCCTTCCGCTTATTCCGTTCCTATTTAAGTACACGATGAAGCTTCCTATCTGGTGCTTCTTCGAGCGTCTTTCCATTTCATGTTCCCACGATGAGAGGCTGGCGCGCCGCAACAGGCTAAGCGCCTGCCTGCCCGGAAGGTTACCCCTATGATTCCTCAGGATTTGTCGTTCGCATTCACGCAGGTCTTCTGGTGGACTGTGCCATTTCTGGTCGTGCTGGGCGTGGTCGTTCTCGTCCACGAGCTCGGGCATTTCCTGGCGGCACGGGCGCTCGGGATCAAGGTTGAAACGTTCTCGATAGGCTTCGGGCCGGAGATCGCGGGGTTTTACGACCGCAGCGGCACGCGATGGCGGATCGCCTGCATCCCCCTTGGCGGTTATGTGAAATTCAAGGGCGACGAAAGCGTCGCCAGCATGCCGCCCGCCGAGGTGCTTGAGACGCTAACTCCAGAGCAGCGCAGGGGAAATTTTCACACTTCGGCGCTGTGGCGGCGCGTCCTGATTGTGCTGGCGGGGCCGATTGCGAACTTCCTTTTGGGTATCGTCATCTTCACCGGAACGGTTCTCGCGACCGGCATCGTCTATCAGGAAGCGCGAATCACCTGTGTCGAGCCCGATACTCCTGCTGCGAAGGCTGGGCTTGAGGCAGGAGACAGGATTGTCTCCGTGGCTGGCAAGCCCGTTAAAAGCTTCGAAGACTTCAGCATGTCTGTGAAGCTCAATGCCCGATCCCCGATCGACATCGGGGTCGATCGGGGAGGCAAGCAGCTGAATTTTGTGGCGACACCCGAACTGACCGAGGGAGAATGTCTCGGCAGGCTTGGCGTTGTCGGCGGCAACAAGCGAGACGATACGAAGGTGGTCAGTGCGGGCATGGTCGATGCGCTGGGCGTCGGGGCTCAGCGGACTTGGCGAATCATAGAGGGGCCTTTCCAATTCTTCGATCAGCTGATTCGCGGAAATGCGTGCGCCAGCTCGCTTGGCGGCCCGGTAAAGATTGCCGAGGTGGCAAAAAGCTTCGCGTCGGAAGGATTTGTTAACCTCATTCCGCTTATCGCGTTCATTTCCGTAAGTGTCGGACTTTTCAACCTATTTCCGATCCCGGTTTTAGATGGCGGTCACCTTTTGTTCTATGGCGCAGAAGCCATACTCGGGCGTCCATTAAACCAAAGAGCACAAGAAATCGGTTTTCAATTTGGATTCATTTTACTTCTCATGCTAATGGTTTTCGTAACTTGGAATAACATAGCCGACATCTCACGTGGACAGCCGCCTGCAAAGAGGGCCGAAAGCGTCTGCCGCAAATAAGCGTAAAAAAGAGCGTAAGGAGAAAGAATGCTCCTGATCACCTGATGCCGGGGGGCAACAGGGTGCCAGGAAATCAGAATGACTGATGGGCGAGCCACCCTGGCGACACAAAGTGCTAGTTTCTAGCAAATTTGAAATGCTGTGGTGGGGATCCGGCGTAATAGGGGCAACTAGATCGATGCTTCGCACGAGCATAACTCGAAGGGTTCACGCGGCCCTCGTCATACTCGCGACTGTGATGACGGTGACGATCACAGTCGGGACGATCCACTCAACGGAGGCGTATGCCCAGGGGGCGGTCGTCCGCGATATCCGGGTCGTCGGTAACAAGCGGATCGAACCGGAAACCGTCAAAACCTATCTGACGTTCACTCCGGGACAGCGATACGATTCGTTCAAGGCCGATGAAAGCTTGAGGGCGCTGTTTGCGACGGGCCTTTTCCAGGACGTTCGCATCAACCTCGAAGGCAGCGTCGTCGTTATATCCGTCGTCGAGAACCCGCTTATCAACCGGGTTGCTTTCGAGGGAAACACCGAAGTCAA
The DNA here is from genome assembly GCA_963839435.1 of uncultured Alphaproteobacteria bacterium. Taxonomy (GTDB): domain Bacteria; phylum Pseudomonadota; class Alphaproteobacteria; order Rhizobiales; family Rhodomicrobiaceae; genus Rhodomicrobium. Next base: position 38,052 of record CAWIVD010000019.1, on the reverse strand, counting down.
GACCGACACTCTCTCCCAGGAGGTCCAGCTCAAGGGGCGCTCGATGTATACCCGCGCCCGCGTTCAGGCGGACGTCCAGCGTATTCTCGACGTTTACCGGAGGCAGGGTTATTACGCGACCCAGGTCGACGCGCAAATCATCGAGCTTGACAACAACCGCATCGATCTTGTTTTCGAAGTCCGCGAAGGCCCCGAAACCAAGGTGGTCGGGATCAATTTTATCGGTAACCAAGCCTTCTCCGACTTGGAACTGCGCGGCATCATCACAACGACGGAATTGAGCTTTCTCGACTTCCTGAAGCCGACATCCGTTTACGACCCCGATCGTTTCAACCTCGATCGTGAACTCTTGCGCCGCTATTATATCAAGAACGGTTACGCGGATATGCGCGTCGTGTCGGCTGTTGCCGACGTGGATCGCGAGGGCAAGGGGTTTTTCCTTACATTCACGGTTGACGAAGGGCCGCTGTACTACTTTGGCGGCATCGACATCGAATCAACGCTCCCGACCTTCCACGCTGAATCTGTTCGCGACCGTCTGCTCGCCCATGCCGGCGATACCTACAACGCTGAGCTCGTCGATAAGACGGCGGAAGCGCTTACGGTCGCTGTTGCCGAGCAGGGCTATGCCTTCGGGCAGGTCCGGCCAAGAATTGATCGCGACCCTGTGAACCGGACCATCTCTATCGTCTTCGTGGTTGAGCAAGGGCCTCGCGTCTATATCGAACGCATCAATATTGTCGGTAACTACCGGACCGAAGACTATGTGATCCGGCGCGAGTTTCGTGTTGCCGAAGGCGATGCTTATAACAAGATCATGGTTGATCAGGCTCGCCAGCGGCTCATTAACCTTGGGTTCTTCAAGGACGTGAAGGTCAATAAGGAGCCCGGCTCTGCGCCCGACCGCGTCGTTCTGAATGTGGCTCTCGAGGAGCAGTCGACCGGCGAGCTCTCGTTCGCCGCGGGCTATTCGTCGGCAGAGGGCGTGATCGGCGAAATCACTTACACAGAGCGAAATCTCCTCGGCACGGGGCAGTATCTGCAGGTCAAGGTGACCGGCAGCTTCGTCAGCGGCGGCGCCGATGTGAGCTGGACGGAGCCTCGCTTCCTCGACCGGAACATGTCCTTCGGCGTCGACGTCTTCGCGCGGAATGCCAACTACACGTCCTCGTCCGGCTACACCGATGCGGGCTATGAAGACCTGAGGGCCGGCGGCAGCCTCCGCCTCGGCTTCGCGCTGCTCGACAACCTTTGGCTGAACACCAATTACACCTTCATCTATGAGGATATCTACGGTCTCGACTCAACGGCTCCTCTTGCGGTGAGGGATGTCGCCGGGGTGTGGATCACGTCGTCGGTCGGCTACAACCTGATCTACGACACGCGTAACAATCGCAAAAACCCGTCGCGCGGCTTCTACTTCTCCTGGTCGCAGGATTTGGCTGGCGTAGGCGGCGATGTCGACTTCGTTCGGTCGATCGCAGAGGGCAGGGCGTATTATCCGCTGACGAAAGAGATCACACTCGTCGGCCGCGCGATCGGTGGAAACATCACCGGCTGGAACGGTCAGGACATCAGGACGGTGGACGATTTCTTCAAAGGTGGCGAGACGATCCGTGGCTTTGCGCCATCCGGCCTCGGTCCGCGGGACGCCGTTACAGGCGACCCGTATGGCGGCAAGAACTTCTATGCAGGTACGGCCGAGGTTCGCTTCCCGCTTCCCTTCGTTCCTGAAGATCTCGGCTTTAGCGGTGCGTTTTTCGCCGACGCAGGCTCGGTTTGGGGTACGGACGCCGCGCATTTCGCGAACGCGTACCTTACAAGTCACCCTTATTATGTCTGCGCCACGAGCCCCTGCTATACCGTCCAAGAACTCCGACGCGATCCGTGCATCGGTCGGTGCAAGCCTGATTTGGGCCTCACCGATTGGGCCACTGCGCGCCGACCTTGGCTGGGCGATCCTGAAAGAGCCTTTCGATCAAACTCAGGTCTTCAGATTTGGCGCCGCGACGAAGTTCTAGGGAGGCCAAGGTCGTTGCTGCCGTCACGATATTCGGTTTAAGAGAGGCGCTAGGCGGGCAAAAGCCCGCTTAGCTTTTTGGCTGTGCAGCGCATTATGGATCATCCTGGCTTTTGGACCCCCGCGGGGCCGTTCTCTCTTTCCGAGCTTGCATCTTACACCGGCGCCGAGATCCCGGAAGTCTCGGTGGGCGAGTTGGCGAAGTCGATACGTTCGGTCAAAGCGCTCGACGACGCGGGCGGTTCAGATGTCTCTTTCTTCGACAACCGGAAATATTTGTGCGCGCTCAAGCAAACCGCAGCCGCCGCTGTCTTCGTGTCCGCTGAGTATGCGAGCCGGGTTTCCCCCGCGTCCGTTCCGCTTGTTAGCCGTGATCCTTACCGCGCATTCGCAAAATCGCTGGAGATGTTCTTTCCGGATGCGGGGCATCCAAAAGTCGGCGGCGGCACGATGGCCATCGACGCGAGCGCCCGGATCGAGGACGGCGCTGTGATCGAGGCTGGCGCCATCATCGGCCCTCAGGCGCAGATCGGGCGAGGGTCGCGCATCGCGGCCGGGGCGGTCATTGGATACCGTGTAACCGTGGGGCGCGATTGTTTCGTGGGTCCGGGAGCATCGGTTACGCATGCTTTGCTAGGGAACCGCGTTATCATTCACGCGGGAGCCCGCCTCGGTCAGGATGGTTTCGGCTTTGCAATGGGCCCGTCAGGACACTACAAAGTTCGGCAGGTGGGACGGGTGATCGTTCAGGACGACGTGGAGATTGGCGCCAACACGACGATCGATCGCGGTGCGCTGAAGGATACCATAATCGGCGAGGGCACAAAGATCGACAACCTCGTTCAAATCGCCCATAACGTGGTCATTGGCCGTCACTGCGTTATCGCTGCGCAGACCGGCATATCAGGCAGTACGATATTGGAAGACTTTGTGGCTATGGGCGGGCAGTGTGGAACGGTTGGACATATCCGCATTGGCGCAGGGGCACAGATTGGCGCGCAGAGCGGGGTTGCTTCGGATATTCCCCGCGGGGAACGCTGGGGCGGCTACCCGGCGAAGCCCATGACTTCCTGGGCTCGGGAGATTGCGCTTTTGAAGCGGCTGACGAGGCGTAAATCACCGGTTGAGAGCCCCGGCGATTTGAATGATTAGAAAATAGGGTCATGTGGCAGAAATCTGAGACCAATCCAGAAGGTGTTGCGAAAACGGAGAAAAAGGCTCTCGGCAGCGCCGATATCGTGCGCATCCTGAAGCTGCTGCCGCATCGCTATCCGTTTCTTCTCGTCGACAGGATCATCGAGATGGACGGCGATAACTCGGCGGTGGGCATCAAGAACGTCTCAATCAATGAGCCGTTCTTCCAGGGCCACTTTCCGAACTTCCCGGTCATGCCCGGCGTGCTCCTGATCGAGGGGATGGCTCAGACGGCGGGCGCACTCTGCGTTGCGAATCTTTCAGCGTCCTACGAACCGCAGCTCGTTTACTTCATGTCGATTGACCGCGCGCGTTTCCGCCGCCCCGTTGTGCCGGGGGATACGGTGCACTATCACATGACCAAAAAGCGCAATCGTGGGCGTGTCTGGCGTTTCGAGGGTAAAGCCAAGGTGAACGGCCAGCTCGTCGCGGAAGCGGAGATCAGCGCCATGATCGTCGATCCGAGTGGAGAGCCGAGCCGGTCCGCAGAAAACGGATAAGCGATCGATGACCGAGATGATGGTGCATCCGTCGGCGGCTATAGACCGGGCGGCAAAGCTGGAAGAGGGCGTGGAGGTTGGGCCGTTTGCGGTGATCGGTCCGAATGTCACGCTTCGCAAAAACGTCAAAATCCATTCCCACGCCGTCGTCACTGGCCGGACCGAGATCGGCGAGGGCTGCGAAATCCACCCGTTCGCCGTCGTTGGCGGCCCGCCCCAGGACATGAAATACCGAGGCGAGCGCAGCGAACTCGTCGTCGGCCCTTTCACCACCATTCGTGAGCACGTCACCATAAATGGCGGCACCGAAAGCGGGGGCCACGTCACGCGCGCCGGAAGTCACGGACTGTTCCTTGCCGGCGCCCACGTCGCCCACGATTGCCAGATCGGCGATCATGTCATCCTCGTCAATAACGCAACGCTCGCCGGGCACGTTATCGTCGAGGATCACGCCATCCTGGGCGGGTTGTGTGCGGTGCATCAGTTCGTGCGCGTCGGCGCTTATGCCTTCGTCGGCGGGATGTCGGGCGTCGAGGGCGATGTCATCCCGTTCGGCATGGTGCTTGGCAATCGCGCGAACCTTGCGGGCCTCAATTATGTCGGCCTGAAGCGGCAGGGCTTCGATCGCGAGCAAATCCACACGCTGCGCAAGGCTTACGGGCTCTTGTTTTCGCAGCAGGGAACATTGCAGGAGCGGCTCGACGACGTGGAGAAGATGTTCCCCGGCGACGCGCCGGTCCAGCGCATCGTCTCTTTCATGCGGGCGAAAACGGACCGCTCCTTCTGCGTTCCGCGCAACCAGGCATGATACCCCTCGCCACGCGAGAGAGTCAGGACCGAAAGAGCGTTGAACGCCCGCCGCAAGCTTCGCGGATCGGGATCATTGCAGGGGGCGGTTCTCTCCCCCTTGCGGTCGCCGAAGCCGCTCGAGCAAGCGGATATAGCCCGTTCATCGTTGGGCTCACGGAAAATGCATCCAGCGACATCGAACGCTTTCCTCATGCGTATGCCGGAATCGGTCAGGTGGGACTTGCTCTTCGTACGCTTCGCCGGGAGGGGTGCCAGCGCATCGTGCTGGTTGGGAGCCTGCGACGGCCCAATCTCTTCCGGCTCAAGCTCGATACAGGCTTTTTCCGTCACCTCCCGCAGCTTCTGCGCCTTTTCAAGGGAGGTGACGACGCGGTGCTTCGGCGTGTCGCTCGTTTCTTCGAGAGCCAGGGGTTCGAAGTGGCGGGCGTTCACGAGGTGGCGCCTCGGCTTCTCGCTCCATGCGGCACATTCTCAACGGCGTCGCCGGACCCAGCCACGCTGGACGACATCAAACTCGGCTTTCGGGTCGCACGCGCGCTCGGCTCGCTCGATATAGGGCAGGGCGCGGTGGTCGCGCGGCAATACGTGCTCGCGGTCGAAGCGGCGGAAGGCACCGACGCGATGCTGCGCCGCTGCCGCGACTTGAACAACTGGGGGTTCAAGGCCCGCAAGGGCGTCCTGGTGAAAGCGCCGAAGCCGGGCCAGGATTTGAGGCTCGACATGCCTGTCATCGGTCCTCGCACGGTAGAACTCGCTTCAGAGGCGGGACTTGCGGGGGTTGCCGTCGCCGCCGGCGCGGTTTTGCTGGCGGATCATGAGGAGCTTGTGGAAAAAGCCGACAAGCTCGGCCTTTTCCTCTATGGCGCCTCATCCGCGGAGGTGATGGAAGGCTAGCTTCGATGCCAACGGATTGTCATCCCGGCCAGGCGAAGCGCGAGCCGGGATCGCAAAAGATCGGCGCTTTCAATTCGGTACGATCCCGGACAAGGCTTTGCCTTTCCGCGATGACGGTGGCGGCGATCCGTTGCGTGTCCAGCAAAGTGTGAGCAGTGAAAGACGGCGGGGGCCATGTCTCAAACAAAACGCATCTTCATCGTGGCAGGTGAGCATTCCGGCGATGTGCTCGGCGGCAAGCTGATCGAAGCTCTGAAGGAGACGGCTGGCGCAGACGCTTTCGCATTCGCCGGCGTCGGCGGTGAGCACATGGAGGCGGCAGGGCTTCAATCCATCTTTCCGCTCTCCGACGTGGCGGTCATGGGACCCGCCGCCATTCTCGCCCGCCTGCCGAAGCTTGTGCGCCGGGTTTACCGCACCGTGGATGCCGCGCTGGCCTTTAACCCGGATGCGGTCGTCATCATCGACAGCCCCGAGTTTACGCACCCCATCGCAAAGCGCATTCGGCAGCGCCGCCCTGCGATCCCGATCATCGACTATGTCAGCCCGAGCGTGTGGGCTTGGCGGCCGGGGCGCGCGCGCAAGATGCGGCCCTATATCGATCATCTGCTCGCGCTTTTGCCGTTCGAGCCCGACGCGCATGCGCGTCTTGGGGGCCCTGCCTGCACCTATGTCGGCCATCCGCTTATCGAGCGAGCCTGCTGGATCGATGGCCTGGAAACGGAAAGCCTGCGCTCCCGCCTTGGCCTGACACCGGGAGTTCCGGTGCTTGCAGTACTTCCCGGCAGCCGCCCGTCCGAGGTGTCGCGTCTCATGGCGCCGTTTGGGGAAGCGATGGGGGCTTTGTGCCAAAAGGCCCGCCCCTTCGAGATCATCATACCGGCCGTGCCCTCGGTGCGCCCGCTAATCGAGCAGGCGCTTCCAGGCTGGCCGCAACAGCCTCATCTCGTCGAAGGTGAAAGCGACAAGTTCACCGCGTTCAAGCTGGCGCATGCGGCGCTCGCCGCCTCCGGGACAGTCACGCTCGAACTCGGCGTCGCGGGCAAGCCGATGGTCGTGGCTTATCGGGTCGATCCCGTCGCGGCGCGCCTGCGGTTCTTGCTGAAGGTCCATTCCGTCGTGCTGGCAAACCTTGTGCTCGGCGCAAATGCATTCCCGGAGTTCATCCAGGAGGATTGCACGCCCGAGAAACTCAGCGCCGCCCTTGCTCCTCTTCTGGCCGACACGCCCGAGCGGCGGGCCCAAGTCGCAGCGCTCGCAAAAATCCGCGAAAAGATGTTCCTGCCGGAAGGGACGCCGAGCGGCAAGGCGGCGGACGTCGTCCTGTCGATCCTTGAGAACGCGCAGGCTTCGGCCCGCGTGGCCGCATAATGCGGCATCCACGAAGCGTGACGCCGTTCACACTGGTCGCCACGATAAACTACTTACATTATTACTTATAGGCTTTTTACAAAACGAACCCAATTAACTAAACGTTACCCGCCTGGAAACGGGACAGACAGGAAACCGAGGCAAGCTTGACGGGTGTGGATCAATTGCCGTCGATTTGACGGTAATACTCATATTTCAGCGAGAACAGGCCGCCGATTGTGCCCGCCGCAAAGAAAATATTACGGCCGCCTTCGAGGGCGGTGAATTTGAAACGGCGCATGGCGAAGGGAACGAAGACGGGCGAAATCAGGAGCTGGCCGGCGCCGCGAAGCGCCCGAACCGCCGAGACCGCACCGTATCGCCTTACTGCAGGCCAAAGCCCATACTTAAGCCGGTACCGCGTCACAAACGATCCGCCATAGGCGAACCCCCTTAGCGAGTAGCGGAGATAGGAGTTGCGCGAGCGGTGCGATTCCTCGGTCACGACAGGCAGGCACGAGGTGACGAGCAGCGCGCCGAGGCGATGAGCGGTTTCGAAGAATTCGCCGTCCTCTCCGCCGCACAGGGCAAGGCTCTCGCTAAAGCGCAAGCCCATCCTTTCTGGGCGGATTAGTCTTGTGGACATCATCACGCCGTTGGTCGCGACCGTCTTGCGCCTGCGGCTCTCGACCGGCCCGTCGACGGCGGCGGCCTCGTTGAAGTTTAGGGCCCTGGGAATGCACCAAAAGGGAGCGGGTTCGGGAAAGGTGACGATCACAAGGGGCTGCACCGCGTCGGCTTTGTCGCGGACCGCGACGGCGAGGTGTCTTTCCAGCCATGACGGGCGCGCGGTCTGGTCATCATCGATGAAGGCAAGCCATTCGGCGTCCAGCGCAAGCGCCTCATCAAGCACTCGGTTCCTCGCCATGGGGATACCGCGCCTGGGCTCGTGATGATAATGGATCGGAAATGGGCAACTCGGCGCAACCCGGCGGACAACAGCCTCGGCTGAAGGGGCCGCGTCGTTATCGACCACAAGGATATGGAGGTCTAAGTCGTCCGTCCCCTTTTGAGCGGCGAGAGATCGAAGGCACCTTTCGAGCATAGCGGGGCGTTGAATTGTGCAAACTCCAACACACACGCATGGTCTCGCGTTCATCGATCGCCCCGCGATAGTCTCAAAATACGCAACTGAGGTAGCTCTCACGAATATGGTAAAAAATTGTCGGGAGCGCGCGTGAAGGCCATCCGAACACGGACAGATCTCCGAGAGAATAAGGGGGCTCTTCTGCTTGCGGCGCGGGAGGCCGCCATTTATGACTGGCCCGGTGAAGCAGCTTCAGCGCTCCGTTGGCTGGAAAAAAGCCGAGGCTATCGCATGCAATCAGAGTGTTTGATCGTCACTCAATGCTTCTACCCTGATGTGGGCGGCATCGAAGGAACTCATGACCGGCCTTGCCGATCATTGCGCAAACGGCCATGCTGTCACCGTCGTCGCCGAGCGTATTCGTCACAAGCCGGCTGCGCCGCCCCTTCCGAAGCCCTACGCGATTTGCCGCTTCAATGGACCTCGGCCCTGGCGGCGCTGGCGCAAGCGGGCCTGCGTCGGAAGCATCCTGAGAAAGCGGGGCTCCGGCATCCTCGGCATTTTCGTGGATTCCTGGAAAAGCGTCGAAGCCCTCCCGGCTAACCTTGAGACGCCCGTCACAATGCTCGCGCATGGCATGGAGTATCCGCCAGACGCTTCGCCGGACAAGAAACGGCGCATCGCTGCGGCGCTTGCGCGATGCAACGCCGTGATTGCGAATTCACGCTATACCGCCGATCTTGTCCGACCCTACCTGGACGTCCGTGCGGATAAATTGCAAATCATCTATCCGCCTATCGTGCCTTTGGCTGAACCGGAGGCCTGCGAGGTGGAGAGCCTGCGTGATCGCATAGGCGGGGGGCGCCCCGTCTTAGCCACGGTTGCCCGCCTTGAACCGCGCAAGGGGATTGATGCCGTCATACGCGCCATTCCTGAAGTGCGAGTCCATCACCCCGGCTGCGTCTATGCTGTCGCGGGGGCGGGCGACGACCGGGAGCGGCTCGAGCAGTTGGCCACAGCGTTGAATGTGCGCGAGGCGGTCCATTTTTTAGGCCGCGTGAGTGCAGCGGAGAAAGCGGCCCTGCTGGCCCAGGCGGACATCTTTGCCATGCCCGTACGTCGCGAAGGCCGATCGGTCGAGGGGTTCGGGATGAGCTATTCCGAAGCGGGATGGTTCGGGGTTCCCTGCCTGGCCGGGCGCGACGGCGGCGCGGGCGAGGCCGTGTTGCACGGCGAAACGGGCCTTGTCTGCGACGGCGCGATCCAGAGCGAAGTCACACGGGGCTTGATCTTGCTTCTCGATGACGAAGCGCTCGGAAAAAGGCTCGGCGCCGCCGCTCGAGACAGGGTCAAGCGTGAATTTGTTTGGCCGACCGCGGTAGACCGTTACCTGAACAGCTTTCACAAAACGAGAGCGGCAACATAGGCCATGACCGTCACCGCCAATGGGAAAGGTCCTTCCGTAAAGCCGCTCACAATCGAATGCGCGTTAGCGGGGGGCAACCGGTTTCTCCCGGCTCCAACTCGCTTTATGCAGGGGAAGCGTGCCGCCTCCGCTCGTAAAAGCGCGATGATCAAGATAGGGCAGGGTCATCTCAAACATGAGCGGTTTGGGTTTTCGGCGCACAAGACTGCGGCGCTGAGCAGTCAAAGGTGTAATGGCAAACCGGTATTGAGCAGGCGCCTCCACAATCTGCGTCACCTGGGAGTCGCTTCTGGCATAAAATAGTATCGTCTCGGATTGGGATGAACGTCCAGTTAGCGATACGGGCGTAAATGGCGTCAAGCCCTCGCCTTTGACCCTGGCGAGACTCCAGGGGCCGAGCCCAGCGCTGTAGAAGAGTTTCGATGTGCCATTCCGGGAGTTGATGACTTCAAGATCGAAAGACAGGATGGTCCCTGTCTGTGCTCCCTCGTTGATGACAGTCAGCGGAATTTCGAAAACTTCAAACACACTGTTCTGATACGGGGACGCGTATCGGATAAGCGGCGAGACGAAAACGCGCAAATCCGCCCGCTTGAGCGATGTGCGCCATAGACTGTACATTGACATCGCCACTGCAACGCCGGAGAAGACTTCCGCCGAAACGCCAAAGCCAAGCACTGATGATCCCTCTTTGCTACCCCGCTGCAACTTTCCCGATCGGATGCGTCGTCGTCAACGGGCAAGGTGCTCTCTGTTGTATGTTGGGGAAAAGTGGGCCGCCGCCTGCCTACTTCGCGTGAAGACCGGCGAAGCTGCGGAACGCATCCAGCGTTTCGGCGCTGACGTGATGTTCGATCCCTTCCGCATCGCGCCGGGCCGTATCGGCGCTTACGCCAAGCGCAAGCAGAAAAGCTTCCACCACACGATGGCGCTCACGGGCTTCCGCGGCCAGCCGCTGGCCGATGGGCGTCAGGAATACCCCGCGATAGGGCTGCTGCGACACAAGCCCGTCCTCGGTCAAGCGCTTCAGCATCTTCGCCACGGTTGGCTGGGCGACGCCAAGACGTTCCGCGATGTCCACCTGCCTTGCCTCGCCGTGCGCTGAAAGCAGGTCGTCGATCAACTCGACATAGTCCTCCACCAGTTCCAGCCGCCGCGCCTGCCGGTTCTGCCGGAAACTTTCCGACTGGATGTCGGCTGAGATCAGCGTGACCGGTTCAGTTCTTCTGTGTCCTGGCATGATGGAAAACGCCCTGTCATCGGGACTCGCACAAATTAACAGATTGCGAGCCGCTCCTCATCGAAATTCAGGGCCAATCAACTTTAACGTGAGCCCTTGATTAGCTGATGCAACGCATTATAGCATTAGCTATACGTGTTTGACAAAGATCAAAATGCAAGCGGAAGCACACGGTCACGCCAGCATGGCACTCGAAAGTGGCACAGCGGCCGCTCTGCGCGAGGCGATCGCAGGGCGCCGAAGCAGGATCGCAACAACGTGGCTTTTTGCCGGGCCGGCCGTTGTCGCGTCGATTGCCTATATCGATCCCGGCAATTTCGCCACCAACATCCAGGCAGGGGCAAAATATGGCTACAGCCTGCTATGGGTGGTGCTGGCCGCAAACCTGATCGCCATGCTGTTTCAGGCGCTCTCGGCCAAGCTTGGCATTGTGACCGGGCGCAATCTGGCCGAGCTTTCCCGCGCTTATTTTCCACAGCCTATCCCCATCTTGATGTGGATAGCGAGCGAGATAGCCGCGATGGCGACGGATCTGGCCGAATTTCTAGGCGGCTCGATCGGGCTTTCCCTACTGTTCGGGATGTCGCTGATCTCAGGCATGGCCGCCACCGCGATCATCACCTACGCGATCTTGATGTTCGGCGGGACGCGCTTCCGGCGGATCGAGTTGTCGATCGGCGCTTTCGTCGCGATCATCGGCGTATGCTACCTGATTGAGTTGCTCATCGTTCCCGTCGATTGGGGCGCTGCGGGCCGTGGTTTGATCACGCCCCAGATCGCAGACAGCGACGCGCTGTTGATCGCGGTTGGCATTGTAGGGGCGACCGTTATGCCTCACGCCATCTATCTGCATTCAGGGCTGACCCAGGCGCGCACCCTGTTGTCGTCGGACGAGGAGCGGGAGCGAGTGCTGCGGTACTCCAACCGCGAGGTGGTTTTCGCCCTCTGCGTGGCGGGCGGCATCAACATCGCCATGGTCATCATGGCGGCAGCCGCTTTCAATTCCGGTCATGCCGATGTGGCCGAGATCGAGACCGCCTATCACACGCTGACGCCGCTTCTCGGCGCCGGCGCAGCCGCTGCTTTTCTCGTTTCCCTTATTGCATCGGGGATCTCAAGCTCTGTTGTCGGCACACTCGGTGGACAGGTGATCTTCCAGGGTTTTTTCCGCAGGACTATTCCGGTCTGGCTGCGGAGGATCGTGACGATGGTGCCGGCCTTTATCGTGGTCGCGATGGGCGTCGGCGCCACGAAAGCGCTGGTGATAAGCCAGGTGATCCTCAGCCTTGCCCTGCCTGTCCCGATGATCGCTCTCATAATCTTGTCGGGGGACAGGCTGATCATGGGCCGTTTCGCCAATGGTCGGCTGACGCGGGTCTTTGCAACGGCAAGCGCCAGCGTTGTTCTGCTCCTGAACGCAGTGCTGCTTTATGAGACGTTTTTCTGAGCTTGAGTTCAGCCCTCTCCGTGTCAAAAAAGCTTGACGAAGCGCGAATGCTCCGCTGTGTATAGGGGCCAATTGCGCGTGTAGCTCAGCGGTAGAGCATCTGGTTTACACCCAGAGGGTCGGGAGTTCGAAACTCTCCGCGCGCACCAGTAAAATCAAGGACTTAAGCCATATTCCTAAGATCGGTGCTTCAAAAAAGTAAGCACCAGGTAAGCACCGTAAAGTGATTGGAGCGCCGAATGACGAGGGCGAGAAGCGGGATTTTTGCCACTTGAGGCGAGCGCGGGGCAACAATATGAGCGACGACGTGGCCCGACTGAGAGGGACGATTGGCTGCCAACGCATTCGAAGATCGGGTGCGTCATCTTCGCAGAAGGTCGATGCCAGACCTGCGAGTTTTCGGGGCGCTTCCGCTGCCACTCTATTCGCCGGCCGATATCAAGCGCGGCCCAGCTGGCGTTCTGAATGGCCCTCAGCCATTCCTTTGTTCGGCCGGGGTCATTCCTTCGTCTCTAATCGCGACGGTAAAGGCAAGCGCAAAACGAGCGGCAGGACACCATCTTTTCTTCCTCCCGCTCATTTCTCTAGTTCGACCGGGCCGCAGGCTTTCTCTCGCCCCGACCGCAGGATGACGACGCCGGTCCGCGCAGGTCGTGTCAAGACTGGCCGCCCTTGGCGGCCACCGAAGGCTTGGTCTTGATACGGCCGAGCACGACGGCAGACTGGTTGGATCGGGGCCTGCTTCCTTCTCGCTGCCTCCAAGCCTCTCACTTCATTCAGTCGACGCTACCGAGTGCATCGTTCTCTTCGCGGTCGAGCACGCGCTCGCCGCACCATGGTCTTCGGAAGGCTTCGGCGCCGCCATGTCCCGAGCGCGATTGAAGGATCGCAGGAAGAATCGCGCGGTCGCCGAGACCCGTCCCGGCAGGGACGACACATCACTGCGAGAGGCAGTGAATGGGAGCAGTCGAAGGATGATCACGCCGCCGCTTTTGCCATCGTCCAGCGGAAGGGTTCGCCTGTGCTCCACATGCGATGCAGGATCACCGCCAGCTTGCGGGCAACGGCCATGGTCGCCTTTTTCTTGCCGAGGCGTCGAATGAGCGAGCGGCCCCACGCCTGCAGGTCACTGGGCTTTGCCGACCGGCTGAGCAGCACCTCCGCTGCTTCGAAGAGTAAGCCTCGTACCATGCCATCGCCGCACTTTGAGACGCGGCCGGCGTGGTCGACCTCGCCAGATTGATAGCGGCGGGGTGTCATTCCGAAGTAGGCGCCGACCGATGACGAGCGTGCGAAGCGGGCCGGAGTCTCGACGCCGGTCATGTAACCGAGCACCACGATCGTGCCGACGCCGGGCGTGGTCATGAGATGACGCGCGGTCTCGTCCTCGCGCGCGATCCGATGGACGGAGCGATCGTAGACCTGCATCTGCTCCATCGTCGCGGCCAGCGTCTTGAGCATCGGCATGATGATCGGCTCGAGCGTAGCATTGCCCTCGACGACCTCGCGCACACTGGCGATGTACGAGGCGCGCAGCTTCTTCGGCAGCACATGACCGAACGTCTTCAGGATGCCGCGCATGCAGTTCTTCAAAGTCGTGATCTGCGACACGATCTGGGCGCGCGCGACAAGCAGCGCCCTGAGCGCCTGGCAGTCGTGACCTTTGACGGCAACCTCCCGAAACCAGCCGACCCGCATGATCTGCGCGAGACCCAAAGCGTCGTTGGCATCGGTTTTGTTGACCTTGAGCGACAGGGCGGCCTTCGCGTGCCGCGCATCGATGCAGGTGACTGGCCAGCCCTTCGCCTTGATCCCATGATAGAGCCAAGAAGCCAGTTGACCGGCCTCAAGGCCGATGCGTTCGGCGCGAGCGGCATGCTTCCTCAAGGCGTCGGCAATAGCCTCGGGGGTCGAGGCAACACTGCCGCGCCACACGAGCCTGTCGTTCTCGTCGATGACGGCGACAGACGTCTCCTTCAACGACACATCAAGGCCGACATACTGCTTGAGCTTGGACATGGGACGCGTACTCCGGTTGGCGTTGATAAGGCGCCCATAATAGCCGCCTTGCGATTACGCCATGTCCCGGCCTTTCACAAAGCCCGCGCTGCCGCGCGCAGGTGTTGTCAAGGATGGCGGAGCCACCGCCGAAGGCGGCTTGTCCTTGACGACTCGGAGCACGGGAGCATGCTGATGCCGCCGGGATCGTGGACCTTCCTCGATGCCGGCTCGCGCAGGGCCTTGCTCCCGGGGCCGGAGTCAGATAGTTGATATAAATCATGATCTTAGCCTAAAAGTGGGACAATTGTTGGCATTGGAAACAATAAGCTTTTTTTTGAGATGTCCCACGCCGTCCGTGACGATTAACATCCACGGAGCTGAACCAATGCCGAATGCAATCGAAGACGGCGTCATCGACGGCTCTGCCCTTGTAAATCATCGAAGACGGCTCATGAGGCCCCCTGTATCTTAGCGCTTGCTTCCAGTACCATCAGAAGCTTTGATCTGCTGAACCTGCACTTGCCACTGTCCCTTTCGGGTCGGGTTGAGAGCGATCGGCCCTTCACCCTCGGACCTTCATATAACTTAAATCCAATTAGGTCCGTTCGAAGCCCGCCGTTGACTATGGATTCACCTGCTGCCGATCCCGGATGGCACCCGAGTTGCCCTCAACAGCGTTCGATTTGCGGGAGGAAGGGTCATCTTACAATCAGTCAACCAACAGGTTGTGTTTTTGGAGTATCTATCATAGGTTGTAATTCTATGCGAATCAGTGGCTGAAAAGGCTTCTGAGATCGACTGTCACGGCGTCAAATCTTGGGGCTGCGACGATCGCGAGCGGGATTATTCCGATAATCGGGTTCGATTGGAGCTCGAACAGTCCTTGCGATGTTAACCGTGCAAGAAGCGCCAGGCCGTTACCTTACGGTACGCAAGGGGCAGGCGAAGCACCAGGGGGCGGTCGAGAGGTCATTCACATTCCCATTAGACAGCAGCAAAGCCTCCCGCGGATTGAGGCTGGGGCAGATAAGAAAGACCACAGAAGCACACATCCAATAATGCAGACATAGATACCATGAACATTGATCTTAACAGTAACGTCGCACTGGCTATTGCAATCATCCTTGAAGTCGCTGGGACAACAGCATTACAGATGTCGCAGCAACTTACGAAGCTGCTTCCGGCATTGGTCATGGGCCTATGTTACGTTGCAAGTCTTTACTTCCTGTCGCTCGCTCTAAGAACAATTCCTATCGGAATTGCCTACGCTATCTGGAGCGGACTTGGAATTGTACTGATTTCGATGATCGGTTACGTGAAGTTTCATCAGGCGCTTGATACGCCGGCAATAGTTGGGGTCGGCCTCATTGTTGCTGGCGTTGTTGTCGCGAACGTCTTCTCAAAATCCGTTGTTCACTGAGCCGCCGGTTTCCGGCCGATGCGAAAACCGGATGGGAGTTCCCTCGGAAATACATTGGATCACCCCCAGCGGTTCTGGCGACCGCAACATGCCGCCCGAAACGACCGAGCTTCCTGAAGAAATCGGCGAGGTCGGTTACATCGAGGATGCGCTGCGGCCGGGATTGGCGGTCTACTCATTTGACGCCGAGATTTGCGCGCCCGTGATGCTCCGCAATCGGGTTTTGAAAAGCGAGCCCTATCTTTGGCTCGCCACCAGCTTTTCCGGACACAGCGATTTTCGACAGGGCGGGTCATAAGTAGCGTGGTGACGCCTGGCACCAGTTATTGCGCCATGCTGCGTGATCCCTTGAGCGATTTGGCTTACGCGCCCGCGCATCATCAATCGGCGGGCCTGACCGTAACGCTGCACCGCCTGCGGGAGATGTTGCAGGGACAGCGAGTCCATCGTGCCCTCGACGATTTCCTTGCCGGGCTTTCGACCCGACTATCTTGTCTTCCCACGGCGCCGTTTCGTTGCGCAACATCGCCAGCCAGATGTCCAACCATCCTTATCAGGGCGCGATGGCGTCGCTGTTCCTCGAGGCCAAGGCCTACGAGATGCTGGCGGAAACATTTCGGGTGTTCTTGACGACAGCCAGAAGGACGGAATGAGCAGAGCGCGCCGCCAGGCCTACACCGCGCGCGACATCATCATGGCCGATCTTGGCAATCCTCCGCGCATCGCCGATCTGGCCGAAATGGTCGGCTTGTCTCAACGGCGGTTGAACGAGGCCTTTCGTTTGGTCTTCGACGC
This sequence comes from uncultured Alphaproteobacteria bacterium, assembly GCA_963839435.1. Lineage (GTDB taxonomy): Bacteria > Pseudomonadota > Alphaproteobacteria > Rhizobiales > Rhodomicrobiaceae > Rhodomicrobium. The sequence goes on along the minus strand of CAWIVD010000019.1, from coordinate 21,868 downwards.
ATCGCCCGTCCAATGTCTGATGCATTGGCGCTTGGACATGGCCTATCGCTTGCTGGCGACCGGAGAGCTGACCGTCAAGCAGGTCGCCCATCGGGCGGGCTACGCGCATGTCAAGCAATTTCTCGCTGGCGTTCGCGCGCCGTTTCGGTCATCCGCCCACCGGTACGCCGGACGAAGAAAGGGGCTTCCGTCGATCAGTCGCCAATACGAATAACGTTTTGACGAATGCTCATAACGGGCTGTGAGTGATCGCGGAATCGAGACCGGATACCATTGGACCAGCCGAATCAGCTGCGACGGCCAGGCCGAAGGCTCAAGTTCTTTTTTCCATTCACCTGAACCTGCGGCGAGCGGCCATTTCGCGGGCGCATGGCGTCTCGCGTATGGCGAAAGAAGCAGCAAACGGAAGCGAGGCGTTCCGGAGCGGCGCAGCCTTCGCGGCTACAGCTGCGGCTCTTTCCACTATCCGGTCGATCTGGCGGTCACCGTCGTGAAGCCGGAGATCGGCCCTCGCTGGCAACTGACGACGGCGCTGACGTTCGTGTTCTGAGCATTGAACGAAGAGTGAGGACAGGTTGAGGAGTGACCAGTATGAAAACCCAGAAAGCGCCTCTCCTTCTTCTCGCCATGGCGTCCGCGATCGCTCCGGCGCTGGCCCAGTCGCCCTCGCCGGCGTCCTGCCTCGTCGGGGGCGACAAGGTCGCGCTCGCGGCGGGCGTCCGGGCGGACTCGGTCAAGGACACGCCGGGATGCCATCTGACCTGGCAGGAAGCCGGCGTCATGGTCGGCTTTCCGCCACCCCTCGACAAGCGCGTCACGCCTGACAACGTGTTCCGGTATCCGTTCGTCCGCTGGACGCTGCAGAACACCAGCCTGTTCACCCGCACCGTCTCGATGCTGGCCGAGCGACCGGCTACCCGGCCCATTCCCGAAGCGCTGGACACCGCGCTTCTGAATACGGAATTGACGATCAGGGGCGCCCGGCAAATGATCGCGGACTATGCCGCCGTATCGTTCACCGACGCTCTGGTCGTGATCGAAAGACGGCAAGCTCGTCGCCGACTGGTATGGCGACGGCATGAGCGCCGGCAAGCCGCACTACATCTCGTCTGTGACGAAGGGCGTGACCGGGTTCCTGGCGGAGTTGCTGATCGCTGACGGCAGGCTCGACGAGAACCGCCTGGTCAAATCCTACGTGCCGGAATTGGCGGACACGCCGTTCGGGGAAGCGACCGTGCGCGACGCGCTGGACATGAAGGTAAATGTCGGCGCCGGAGAAACCAGCGGCGCGACCGACGTCGCCGACGCCGCCCTGTGGTCGACGATGGCGCTGAACAGCCGCCAGTCGGCCTACGACACGCTCGCTGCGGTCAAGGCGGACGGCCCGAATGACGGCAATTTCCACTATGCGTCGATGACGACCGAGGTAGCGGGCTGGGTCATCACGCGCGCGGCGGGGCAGCCCTACGAGAAGCTCGCCAGCGACCTCCTGTGGTCGAAGCTCGGCCTGCAGGACGACATTGTCGAGCCGGTCGATCCGACCGGCAAGGTTTACGCCAGCACCGGCCTGACGATATCGGCGCGCGACCTCGCAAAGCTCGGCCTGATGATAGCCGATCATGGACAGATCGACGGCCAGCAGGTCTTTCCTGCTAACGTCATCGACATCTCTATTTCAATACCGGCGACACGCACGCTTGGCAAAACGGAAATTTCCGGAACTTGGAGCAAATTCGATCGTACCGCTCCTACTGGTTTCAAACCGGACAGGACCACGCAATCGCCGTGTTCGGCGTTTTCGGCCAAGCCTTGTATGTCAACCCGACACGACGCACCGTCATGGTGCGGTTCTCATCCTTCCCGGCCCACATGATCATGGATTATTCCCACCGCTGGGATGAAATCAAAGTTCTGGCTGGACGAAATGGCGCGTGTTTCCGGGTAAGCGTCTCAGGTCCTGGAGAAATCCTTCGTACGGGAGGGGACGCGAGACGTTCTGAAGCGCAGGAGGCGAACCGAAGTTTGATGACGATGGACGATTCTCGCAGATCGCAATCGCCGCTCCCCGCCGGCTATCGGCAGGGCGTGATCTCCGCGATCACGGTCGTGATCGGCTTCTCGCTGCTGTTCCTGCGCTATTGGGGATTCGAAGCGCGCGGGCTGGTGACTGGCACGTCGATCGCCGCGGGCCTCTTGCTCGTGGTCGCGATCCTGCTCAGTTTTACACGCTGTGGCGCGCGCTCCAGCCCGAGGACGAGCAGGAGTCCGAATACAGACGGACGCTGCGCTGGTTCATGGCTTCGGTCGCCGTCCTGCTGGCGAGCGTCGTCACGTGCGTCGCTCGCGTCGACGGGGATCTCCCCATGACGAAAGCGTCGGTGGACGAGGCGGCGCACGCCGCGATGATGAACGGGCGCTTCGGACCGGACTACAGCGGCGTCCTAATCTCTTAGCTAATCAGACGAGGAATGCACCATGGCTGACATCGAAGCAAAGGCGCCGGTCGATAGAAGAACGCTCATCAAAGGCGCGGGGGCAGCGCTCGTCGCGTCGGCCCTCGATTTCCCGGCCGCGCATGCCGAGCCCGCCGATCCGCTCTGCTACGCCTCGGTCGACGAACTCAAAGCCATGTTCCGGGCTGGGAAGGCTTCGCCGGTGGATCTGCTGAAGGAGCAGATCAAGCGGATCGAGGCGCTCAACTCGAAGGTCAATTGCATCACCTACGAGCACTTCGACGAGGCGCTGAAGGAGGCCCGACAGTCCGAGGACCGCTATCGGCGCGGCGAGGCAAGGCCGCTCGAAGGAATCACGGTCGCGATCAAGGACGAATTCGCCCGGCCGGGCTGGCGCATCACGCAGGGCTCGCTCGTCTTCAAGGACTCCCCGCCCGCCACGGAAAATTCCTCCATCATCGACTCGCTCGAGGCGGCCGGCGCCATCATGCCGATCCAGACGACGGTCCCGGAATTCTACCTGTTTCCCGGCGCCTCGACCCGCGCCTGGGGCACGACCCGCAACCCGTGGAACCTCGAATTCACCACCGGCGGGTCCTCCGCGGGATCCGCAGCGGCGGTGGCGGCGGGCTTCGCGACCCTCGCCCTCGGATCCGACATGGGCGGCTCGATCCGCATTCCCGCCTCGCAATGCGGTCTCTATGGCTTCAAGCCGCCATTCGGCCGGGTTGGGAGCGGAGAAAATGTCTTCTCGACCTCTGGCCCGCTCGCAAGAACCTTCGAAGACCTCGTTCATTTGCAGAACGCGATCGTCGGCCCCTCCAACAAGATCATGGCCGCGATCCGGCCCCAGCTCGATTATCCCGCCCGATACCCAGACCTCTCGGGATGGCGCATCGCCGTGGACTGGGGCGCGGCCATCACCACCGTGATTCCGCCGGTGAAAGAGGCGATGCTCAAAGAATCGAGGCGCTGCGCGGCGCCGGATGTGTCGTCGACGATGTCGACTGCGGCTTCTCGAAGAACCAGAGGGTCGTCTTCATGCGCGGGCTGCTGTCGTCGTCCATCGGCAGTTTGATCGAGATCGCGAACGGCCATCGCGACCTCCTCTCGCCCTACATGACCGAAATCCTCGATCAGGTCGGCCCCGTCGGACCACGTCAGGCCGAGGACGCCGAGACATTGATGGGACAACTCCACCGGCAGGTCCAGGAGCGCGTCTTCGGGAAGGGCTACCGCATCCTTCTCATGCCGACCATGGCGACGCCCCTCGTCGCGGCCGACATGTTCAAGAGCAAGGAGAACAACGTGGAGACGTGGGCCGGCGCCGGGGCGGCGTTCGCGATGACGTGGCACTGGAATCTCCTGAGCCGCTACCCGGTCGTGGATGTCCCGCTCGGCGTGGTCGAGGACCGGATGCCCTCGGGCATGCAGGTGATCGGCCAGACCTTTACCGATCTCGACACATTCCAGTTCGCGTCAAACTGGTCTCGCCTGCGGCAGCCGCTCTTCGCCGGCGCGCAATTCCCGACCTTCGCCTGACGACGCACAAAGAGGAGAAGCAAACGTGAGAACAATGCACATTTCCATAGCCGCTGCTTTGGCAGCCTCCGCTGCGGCATGCCTCCAGTTCGGATATCCGGCGAACGCGTGCAGTCGCATCCTTTGGAACACCAACGATCAAGCAGTCCTCGCCGCACGAACCTGGGATCTTTATGTCGATGAAAAGCCGCGTCTCGTCTTTCTGCCGCGCGGCATCGCGCGCCGTGGAGCTAGCGAGGGCAACGCGGCCCAGTGGACTTCGAAGTTTGCGAGCGTCGTGCTGACCGCCTTCGACGCCGGCACAACCGACGGCATGAACGAGGCTGGACTCAGCACGCATCTCCTCTATCAGCATGGCGCCGAGTTCGAGCCAGCCGATGGGCGTCCAGCTCTTTCAAACATCTTGTGGGCGCAGTATGCCCTGGACAACTACGCGACAGTGGCTGAGGCTATTGAAGGGCTTAAGGCTGTGCGGATTGTTTCGAGTATAGCGTACGGGCGCGAATGGCCGCTATATCTCCCCCTTGAGGATGCCTCCGGCGACGGCGCGGTTCTTGAGTTCGTCAAGGGCAAGCTGGTCGTTCATCACGGCAAGGATGTCACCGTGATGACCAACGAGCCAACGCTGGACGAGCACCTCGCCAATCTGAAGCGCTATAAGGAGTTCGGCGGCGACCTCTCGATGCCGGGCGACATAGACCCTGCGAGCCGCTTCGTCCGCGCCGCATCGTATCTTAAGACGCTGCCGAAATCCGGCGGATGCGAATCAGGCGGTAAGCCATCTCGCCGCGATTGCCCGCAACGTCAGCGTCCCATTTGGGGCGGCTGATACTTCCGGCAGCGGATCCACAGATACTTGGCCCACCCGGTGGAGCACGGTAGTCGACCTCACCCACAAGGTCTACTATGTCATGCCTGTCAATAGCCCGGCCGTGTTCTGGGTAGACTTCAGTAAGCTCGACGCTAAATCACCGAAAATTCTCGCCTTGGATCCATACGACGCCCGGCTTAGCGGCGATGTGTCCGCGCAGTTTAAGAGCTTCGCGCCTGTGCAACAGCCGTTTCCGCCCACGCCGTGACCGCCCAAGGCTTTGATGACTGTAATAAACCGCAAGGCGCCACGCGAGCGGCGCGCATGACGCGCCGCTGCCGATCAGTTCTCCGGCGATTCCAGTCGCCGGATCACAGCTGCGGAAGGAAGTTTGAGAATGCGTTATCTTGCCGTAACGCTCTCGGCGCTGCTCTGTTGCGCTTGGGGGGCAGTTGTCCTCGCCGACGAGCAGGCAGATCCCGCTTCACTTGAGGCGCTCGCGGCAAGGCCGTCTCTGCTCGACGGCCCTGGGAGTCCCAAGGAAGCATTGAGGGCCTACGGCATCACGGCAGATATTTCGGTCACCCAGTTCTATCAGGGGCTTGTCGCGGGCGACGGCAACAAGCGGTGGGAGTACGGCAGCAAAGGCGATGCCGTAATCACTCTCGATGGCGCGAAGCTGGGGTTTTGGAAAGGATTCTCCATCACCGTTCATCAGGAAGGGGTTTGGGGCCAGTCTGTTAACGAGCAAAGCGACGGCGCCATCCTGCCGGTCAACACCGCGCTCGCCTTTCCGCAATTGGGCGGCTGCGACACCGACACGTCCTTCCTGGTCACTCAAAATTTCGGCGAGCAAGTGTCAGTTACCGCCGGTAAATTCAACATGTTGGACGCGGCCGCGAAAACGCCGCTCGTCGGGGGCGGCGGCATCAACACTTTTGAGCACATCGCCGTTGCGGCGCCTGTAAGCGGCGTTACGCCGCCCTATATCGTGGGCGCTTCGGTCGCCGTGACGACGGAGCCCGTTATCGTCAAGCTCCTTGTCTACGACCCGCGCAATGCTCAGGACTGGAATGTGGTGACGGCTCCCTTCGAAAAAGGGGAGACAACGAGCCTGTCGGCCACCTTCCCAGTCACGATTGTAGGCCTCACGGGATATCAGAGCCTGCGCGGTGTCTACAGCACGCTGAAGGGCGTGAATCTTGCCGATATTCCGCAGTTGATCCTGCCGCCCGACATCCGCGTCATCGATGACAAGCAAGGGTACTGGTACTTTGCCTATTCGTTTCAGCAATATTTGTGGCAGAGCAAAGAGGATCCCAAGCAAGGCTGGGGCGTCTTCGGGCAGTATGCGATGTCCGATGGCAACCCCAATCCGATACACCAGAGCTGGTATCTCGGGGTTGGCGGGTCGAGCTTTATCCCTGGGCGCGATTTGGACCTCTGGGGCATCGGCTGCTTCCAATACCGGTTCAGCGACGACCTCAAGTACAGCCTCGCGGTACTTGGGCTGCCTCTCAGAGACGAAAGCGGCCTTGAGGCCTTCTACAATTTGGCCGTCACGCCCTGGTTCCGCTGGACGGCCAACGTGGAATATGTCCGGCCCGGCTTGTATCACGCCGATGCTGTTTTTCTCGGGATGCGCTCGCAAATCAAATTCTAGACGAGCAGTCGTGCAAAAGGCTGCCTTCACGGAAGGTGGTGCTATGCTCCGGGAATTTCGCAAGAGCAAGAGGGCAATCGCGGTCCGTTTATAGACGGCGTTGACGCTGCTCGCACTCCAGCGCCCACTTCGCTCTGCTCACCGCGACCATGCTCGCCACTCTGTAGGTGAATTGATTTGGCGACTATGGGGAGGCCCGTCCGGCGAGCGAGCATGCGCTTGCGATTTCCGACACCGGAATGACGTTTACGATAAGAGGTCGGTCTCTCGGATCGATAGCTGTCCTTATGGTGCGCTCCGCTGAGACGGTCCGCGATTGCGAGCAGTAGCATCGCAACTGCTAAGGCAAGCAAAATGCCTACCACCCAGGCGAGCTTCGTGTTGTCTGCGCTTCTCTCGATGTCCATGAACCATTCGAGCACGCTGACGGCGGCGATAGCCAAAATCGAGGCGAGCAGCTTGTGCTTCAGTCCCGAGAAGCCGATGCCGATAAGTCCGTCCGGCAATTTTTTTTGCGCTTCGGGGTTGATCCGCGCCACGAAGTTTTCGTAGCCCGAAGATATCACGATGAGCAGCAAGTTCGCAGTCAGCGAAAGATCGACGAGCTTGAGAACCCCGACAATCACCTGGTCCTCCGTGCCGGTCCCAACCAAGGTGAGAAATGAGACAAGCTTGAGGACGAAGGCGGCAAGCAGCGCCGCAAGTCCGATCACAAGCGCGAGCAGGAACGGCGCCGCCAACCATCGGCTTTGCACGATGATGGTTTCTATCGCGCGTTCGATTTAAGTCATAGCGTCTCCTCGCTCCGCCAGTAAGCGAGCGTCTTCGCAGGATCGGAGACGCACGCCACCGTCGATTCCCAAAAACATTGCCAATGCTTGCTACCGTCGATGGTAGAGCCCCCCGCGTTGCCGCAGTGACCAAGTCTTCGAGACTAATAGCAATGTCGCGGATGCACCCGAACCCACGCCCCGTCGGGGCGTTGGATGTAACAGCCGTCGCGGTAATAATAATAGCCGTTGCGGCGCCGTTCCCCGTCAGCGCCAATGGCAGCGCCCATCCCCGCCCCGATGAACCCGCCAATCGCGGCCCCGCGACCTCCGCCGAGGGCGCCGCCGAAGATGGTCCCAAGGGCTCCACCGAATATCAAGCCACCAAGTGCATCCTGAGCAGCCGCTTCCTGAGGCGGCATCACCAGAGCCAAACCCAACATCGCCGCGATTCCCACATTTCGAAGCATTCTTCGAATCTCCATTCCGTGAAGGGGCCTCTTCGCACTCACATCGCGCAGGTCATTGGCAAGAATCGGCCGCTAGCCTCGCACGCAGGTGCTCAGCTTGCGCTTGGCAACGACAAAAAATCGCGAATTGTCTTGGCGAAATTTGACTTATCCGGCGTTTTGCTTCGAACGAGCCTTCGCGGTGATCAGCCAATCAAGGACACAAACAATGAGGGCATGCCTCCTGACGCGCTTCAATGGGTCTTAGCTCGCAGCCAAACGCCCAATGAGAGCTTTGTGTTTGAGCTGGCACTCCTCGATGGCAGCGAGCAGCTTCCGGATCTCCGCGGTCTCCGCTGAAGGCACGCTTTGCCCCGACAGCCAGAGCTTGAACAAGCCACCCAGGCGTCCCTGATCGGCGTTCACTTTGATAAGAGCAAGAATGGCCGCCTGATCCAGAGTGGAGTGCGGCTGGAATCCAAGGCCGAGATTGCGCAGATAAGCGGACACGGATAAGCCGGTGGCGGCGGCGCGCATTTCGATCCCCGCGCGCTCGCGTTCGGAGACGAAAACCTTGAGCGGCCGGTTCCTGTCGCGGCTTTCCTCCACCATCCGTGTCGGCACGGTCTCAGCCTTCCCCTTTCAGGCGCGCCTTATCGAACCAACCGCGCCGCCGATACATAGGACCAGCAAGAAAGCGATTAAATACGCTTTCCAGGATATAAATGCGGCGACTCCCGGATCAACAGCGTGGTTTTGACATCCAAAATATCCGGCCGCTTTTCGGCGGTAGACGTTGAAAGGAGCGGATGGCACCGTCAAGCTGCCCTTCTTGCCGCAATCTCCTTTGCAACTTCAGGCGGAAGCTCTTTCCGCGCCATTTTCAAATCGTAATGGGTCTGAAGGTTCAGCCAAAACTCCGGCGAATTGCCGAAATAGAGCGCGAGCCTCAGCGCGGTATCGGCGGTGATGCGGCGCCGGTTGTTGACGATTTCGGCGATGCGGTTCGGCGAGATGCCGATAGCGCGCGCGAGCTGGTTCTGAGAAAGGGCGTAACCCTTCAAGAACTCCTCCTTCAAAATCTCGCCCGGCGTCACGGGCTCAAAGTCATCGCCACTCATAAACTGCTCCCTAACACGCTAGTGATAGTCGACGATCTCCACTTCATAGGCGCCATCATCGCGCCAGACGAAAACCAGCCGCCACTGATCGTTGATGCGGATCGAGTGAAAGCCGGACAGATCGCCAGACAGAGCCTCGAGCCTGTTTCCAGGTGGCACTTTTAAATCGTCGAGACGGCTCGCGGCATCCAGCATCTCGAGCTTGCGCTTGGCGGCTCGCGCGATGCTCTGAAGCTCCTTGACCCGCTCATCCCGGAACAGAGCCTCCGTCTTCTTGTCAGCGAACGATCTAATCACGTTGAGCATACCGCATTCCGGTATGCGGGAGAAGTAAAGAATGAGGCCGGCATCGTCAAGAGCCTCCCAGTCATCTCGAAGCAGAAGCACAAGCGGCAGGCCTCCTTCATCGGGCGGTTTCGCCAACAGGTTCGCGCAACCTGGTTTCCGTCGAGCCGAAGGCGAGTAAGGTGCAAGGCCGCTCGCGGCCGGTGATGTAGGCCTACATCACACATCTTGCCGTCAAAAACTTTGGCGATCTCCGACAATCTTTGTCCATCTCCGGCAAACTCCGTCAATCGGCCTGTTTTTTGCCGTTGACGCCATTGTTCGCCATAGATTGCCTAAGAATGACGGAGTTGAGGGGGTGCAAGGCGGGTTTCACGCAATCGGAGGTTCGGGAGAGCAGACTCGGAAGAAATGCCGGGGTTTTGGAACCTCAAAGCTGCCTTCATCGAAAGGTTCGTTTCTCAGTTCGGCCAGGAAAGCCGTTTCTCCGTCCCCGCCTCCTTCCAATCAGCCATCGGGAGAGCGGCGGTCAAGGCTGGCCGCCAGGCCACCGCGCAAGCGGCGCGGAACGCGGCCTTGAGGGCCGTGAGCCCGATGGCATGCTGAAGAGGAAGGGGCTGCCACCCAAAAATAGGCGGGAAACAGCGACCCTTGCGTCCCTAGCGCCCCTTTTACGGCTTTAAACCACGCCAGAACAAAGACTTAAGCTAATAGTCATCAGGGACAGCAGGGTCGCGCCAGCGACCCTGTGACAGGGACGCTCGGCAAAACAGGAGGGACGCTAGGGCCGGTCAGGGACGCTCCAATCTTCTGTCAGCGCCCCTGAGTAAGCCTCTCTTTCGACTTCACAAAAAGCGCAAACAGGGTCGCTAGGGACGCTGTCCTCTCTTTTATTAAGAGGAAAAAGGAGAAGAGAGATCCTGTTGCCGTCTGTTCGCCTGTGCCGATCAACGCGCGGTGCTTGTGATTTCGATCAGACGCTCGCCGTTCGATTTTCGCCGCGTGATGCTGATTCCCCTTTGCCGGAGCGACGGCGCCGCAAGGTTGAGCCGCGACGACAGCCGCGTTGGATCCCGCGGCCAGGATTTCTCGCGCACAGCGCCCTCCGGCGCGTAGGCATTGAGAAGAGACAGAAGCTGCCAGCCTTTGCCCGTCCAGGCGCCGCCCTGGGCCGCAAGAAAGGCCATTAGGGCAAGGGCAACGCTGTCAGCCTCGAGGACGCTCTCTGCGGCATCCGCGCTGTTTTTCTCGAAGGCCGCGCCAATAGAACCCCGCTTCCAGAAAGCTCCTTCGCAGGCTTGCGCCCACTGCATGAAGGCGGCAAGCCGTGGCAGTCTGCCGGCGCTAACCGAGGAAAACTCCCGAAGGCCATGGCTTGCCGCATCGAGGAGCGCTCCGAGAATGCGGGGCCTTGCCGCTTCGATGAGGCGATCAAGTTCGGCCTCGGGCTTCCTGGCGTCGTCTGGAATCGTGCCAAGCGAAATGGTGATGGCGCGGCTGGCGAGGTCGCTTCGCGCGATCACCTCGCCGACCGATGTGAGCATCACCGGCAGGCAGGTTGAGAAGATGACCTCCTCGCCGTCGGTGTGAAGCTGGCGGGCCGTGTAGGCGCCGCCCGTGGCGATGACGCAAAGCGCATCCGACAGCCAGTCGGGAATGCCAGAGAGGTTGTCATAGACGAGCACCGAGGTCTTGGAGGCGCCGACGAAAAGATCCCGCTCGCTTTGCGGCGGCCGGCGCACGCTGGCGAGATGGGGATCGACAAGGCTGCGCAGGAGCCTGGCTGTCGAGGTCTTGGCGGTGCCGCCCTCGCCTGTGAGAGCAAGGATCGGATACGGGCCGCTGGCCCGCAACGCCGCCAGGAGCCAGGCAACGATGAGTTGAAAATCGCTCTCTTTGGCGACCGTTAACAGCGCCCCAAGCTCGTCGATGCTGCCGCCGCTTTCCGGCTCGCACAACTTCAGCATGCCGGGCGCGCGGGTGAAAGAGACGGCTGGCGTTTCGACAATGCGCCAGCCGTCCGCGCTGACCTCGATGGCGCGCCAGCGCTCGTCGCAGAGATCGAGATAGAGCTTGCCGTCTTTCTCGGCGCGGCGCAGAAAAACGGGCGCATGGTTGCCATGGGCGGCGATCGCGTCAAGCGTCGCGATCGCCCGGTTCAGAGCGTCGGCGCTTGGGGCTCTGCCAAAGCTTAAGAAATAGCGGTGCGTCAGCCAGCGCTTGAAGCCGCGGCTTTGTACGGGCCAGACTTCGCGATGCGTCTGTCGCCTGATCGCTGCATAGGCGATCTCGTCCGAAGGCGTGGCAAACAGCTCCGCGTCGCCCGCCGCCATGTCGATCAACTCGTCTGTCTGGTTTCGTTTCTGCCCGTCTTCGCTTTCGGGCTTTGCGCGGGGGGCCCGCAAGGGCTTGGCAGCGGCAACGTCCACAGGTCTGCGGGCGCGTTCCCCGTTGGATTCGTTGCGTGAAGGGCCATTCCCTCTCGTCATCCTCGACCCGCCCGCTCTCCTTCCAGCTCCCCGAGCCATTGCTCGCGGTGAGACAGTGGGGATGGTTCAAAAGCAATCAAAACAAACCGACGAACAAAATAGCGTCTGTTTCTCGCTATAAATCAAGTCTTATGTCTCATGCTTGGTTATATTTGCCGTTCTGACAAGTCAAAGACGAAGAACATGTCGGGTGAACAGAATAACTAGAACTTACTCTAATTACCGCTGCTTTTTTGTTTTGGAAGCGTTGCGAAACAGATAGTCTTTGTCCCACCCGTGTTTTCTGCCAAAGGACGTCATATGAAACGAAGAGGACTCTCTTCCCCCGAACTTGGCTCCGCGCGGCCTCAGCCGGATCGAAGCCGCCGCCTATATCGGGATCGGCACCTCGAAGTTCGACGAACTTGTCGCTGATGGCCTGATGCCAAGGCCCAAACTCATCGGCAAGCGCAAGACCTGGGACCGGTATGCGCTTGACGCGGCCTATGCCGACCTGCCAAACGAGGATGACGAAATGAGCGGATGGGCGGATTTTCAATCTGCCGTGATTGGCAATGGCAGTCCTAAGGCTTGATTATGTGACCCGTGACAAGGATCGTCACGGAAACGTCCGGTATTATTTCCGGCGGCCTGGCAAGAAGAAAATCAGGCTCAGGGGCCAGCCAGGCTCCGAGGAGTTCATGGCGGCCTACGCTGCAGCGCTTGCCGGCGAGAAGGCCGAAGCCGAGCCGAAAAACAAGTCGCTCGACTGGCTGTGCGACCGCTATTTCAAATCGGCCACCTTCCTGGCACTCGAAGATTATACCAAACGCCGCAAGCGCACCGTCCTCAACGAAATTTGCGACATCACTTTTGGCGAAGGAAAAGCAGCGCGCAGGCTTGGCGCGCTGCCTTTCGAGGGCATGTCAAAGGCCAACGTGCGCAAGCTTCGCGATATGCGCGCAGATGCGCCCGAAGCCGCCAACTTCCGGCTGAAGCAGATTTCGGCGCTCTTTTCCTGGGCCTTGAAGGAGGAGCACGCCAAGCTCAATCCCGCCGAGGGCGTCGAGCGCATCGCCAATGCGAGCGAGGGCTTTTACACCTGGACCGAGCAAGATGTACTCGTTTTCGAGCGCCATCATCCGATCGGAACGAAGCCGCGCCTTGCTATGGCGCTTCTTCTCTGGCTTGGCGTGAGACGCTCGGATGTCGTCTTGCTTGGTCCCTCGGATGTCGTCGATGGGCTTAATCTCGTTTGTGCAATTCAAGGGCCGGAAGAAATCACAGCGGATCATCACGCTTCCAATCCTACCGCCCTTGCAGCAGGTTCTGGACAACACGCCTCACGGCCAGGAGACTTATCTTGAGACCGCGTTTGGAAAGCCCTTCACAGCCCCTGGCTTTGGGAACTGGTTCCGGACGTCAATGCGACGCTGCCGGGTTGACCAAATGCAGCGCCCACGGCCTCCGCAAGATCGGAGCGGTTCGAGCGGCCGAAAATGGCGCAAGCGAACACGAGCTCATGGCGCTGTTCGGATGGGAAAACGCCGATATGGCGCGTGCCTACACACGAAGAGCTGCGCAGAAAAAGCTCGCGGTCAGTGCGGCTGCGAAGATGTCGAAAAGCATTATTCAGGGCGATCTGCGTGTCCCACCGGCTGTCCCACCTGAAATAAAAGCGTTATCAAAACAATTACTTAAAGAAGAAATGGTGCCCAGGGCCGGAATCGAACCAGCGACACGCGGATTTTCAGTCCGCTGCTCTACCGACTGAGCTACCTGGGCGCATGCGCAGCATGCGAGGCCGCGTTATACGAGCTTTAGCCGCCGATGTCGAGCATTCAAGTGAGCAAAAATGCTGCGGCGGCGGACAGCGGCGCGGAAACCGCCTGGCCGAAGAGTTGTGACCTTCGGCAGAACACGTTAAGGTTTTAAATCGATGGGCGATTTCGGGTATGTTACAATTCGGCAGGGAGGTGACGTCATGTCCTTGTCCGACGAGCAATGCCGCCAGGCCAGCTTCGAAAGCGCCCGGAGACCTGCCCCTGCCTGCTGCGCGCTCGGATGGTCTCCAAAAGCCTCTTCCTCTGCGTCTGATGTTCGTGGCCGTTTGCGCCTTTGCTGCTGCCGCCGCCACTTATTTTGCCAGCGGCAGCGTCCAGACCGCCGATCCTGATCTTGCCAAGCTTCTGAAGGGCATGGCGATCATCAAGACGGTCATCCTGCTTGCGGTCGGCGCTGCCATCTGGTGGAGACTGGGAACCCCCATAAGGCCAGGCGTCGCTGCGGGCTACATGCTTTTCGGCGCGCTAGGGGTGGCGGGAGCCGCTCTTGTCTGGAATATGGCCGGGCTTGGGCTTGCGCCCTTTCTATTCGATGGCGGGCTCCTCGCTTTCCTAATCCTGGCGCTTCGCGATGACAACGGCCCCTGGGTTCGCGCATTGACGAGGGGCAGAAGCAGGCGTAGCGATTGAACCCCCTGTAGTTCGCCAAAAACCCTGAGACGCCCCGCAATGCTGAAAATGCGCATCATCCCCTGCCTGGACGTGAAAGACGGGCGAGTGGTGAAGGGAATAAACTTCGTTGATCTTCGCGATGCCGGGGATCCGGTCGAGGCCGCCGCGGCGTATGATGAGGCCGGAGCCGACGAACTTTGCTTTCTGGATATCACCGCAAGCCATGAGAAGCGCGGCATCATCCTGGACGTTGTGAAACGAACCGCCGAACGCTGCTTTATGCCTCTGACCGTCGGCGGCGGCGTGCGGACGCTGGACGACGTGCGCGCACTGCTTCGCGCGGGCGCCGACAAGGTCTCGATCAACACCGCCGCTGTCGCCGACCGGTCTTTCGTCGGGCGCGCCGCGGAAAAGTTCGGCAACCAGTGCATTGTCGTCGCCATCGACGCGAAGCGGGTGGAGAACGGCGGCGAGCCGCATTGGGAAATCTTCACGCATGGCGGGCGTAACCGCACCGGCATCGACGCCATCGCTTATGCGAAGGAGGTTGTCGGCCTTGGCGCGGGCGAAATCCTTCTCACCTCGATGGACCGCGACGGGACGCGCGCCGGTTTCGACATCCCGCTCACCCGCGCGATCTCGGACGCCGTTACCGTGCCGGTCATCGCCTCGGGCGGCGTTGGTACCCTCGATCACCTCGTCGAAGGCATCCGCGATGGCGGGGCCACCGCCGTTCTTGCCGCATCGATTTTCCATTTCGGCGATCACACCATAGGCGAGGCGAAGCGGCATATGGCTGCGGCGGGGCTGCCCGTGAGACTGGATTCGCTCCCGGTCTCGTAGACGCAGTTGGTCTTGCTCTGCTAAATGCTCGATCTCGTCCTGAGCTTGTCGAAGGTTGAAGTCCTGCTTTTTTATGCCTCGCTTAAGCTAAGCTGTCACACTGGCATAGCCAAACCTCCTCGTTCATGATCTGAGCAGCCACAATTCCTATCGCGGTCGGTAAAAAGCTTTCATTAATCTTGACGAGCTTGGGCGCGAAGATATTCAATCAATAAATAATCAAATAATGTGAGTGCGTTCCATGCCCGACGAGTTCATTTCTGCGCAAGTCAGAACCACCATCGCCGATGACATCGCCCAGCGGAGGAAGCAACATCAGGCGACAATCGCAAGACTGAAAGCAGCGGAAGCCCACGCCCGCACCTTTCGCAGAGGAAATCCCGCTTAAAATCCCGCTCGTCATGCTTGCGTTGGGCAATTCATGGTTCGATTATCCGCTTGACCGACGGAAATTCGCTGACGATCGGAACCACGGACATCATCGCCCAACTTCAGACCATGGGCGGAAATCCGCCGGTCATCTACAACATCTCGCATTACGGCGACGCCACAACGGACGAACTGGGCCTGCCGAAGCAGGAGCGCACAATCGAAGCGCTGCAAGATCCGGACAACTGGCTCGGCAGCGCCAAGCCGGATGCGATTTTGTTCTCTGGCGGCGGCAACGACATCGCGGGCAATCAGTTTTGCATTTTTCTGGATTATGCCGCCCCTGGTGTGGATGGACTCAATAAAGACAGGTTCGAGAAAGCCTTAGGCATGGTCGAAGCGTCGTATCTCGATCTCTTCGTTCTCAGGAACCGCTACGCGAAAGACGTGCCCATCATTGGACATGCTTACGATTTCCCGATCCCGAACGGCGCTGCGCCCCTTGCGCCGGGCCTTGGCTCTTGCCCTCCCTGCAATATTGCAACTGGTCGGTCCTGGAGGGGACTGCAATCGTCAAGGAGGCGCTCGTCGCATTCAACGCGATGTTGACCCGGCTCGCCGCCGATCCCACGAACAACTTTACGGTCTCGCCGACGCAGGGCCTTCTTCAGCCGAGCGACTGGGCTAACGAGTTGCACCCTTATCCGGCAGGCTTCAAAAAGATCGCCAACGCCGTTCTGAACGTCATAGCCGCCAAGTTCCCGAACCGGTTGGCCCCGGTGACAGCCTGATCGCCCGCGAGCCGCTGTCGGCTATCGAGTGCGCCGTAACCCCAATTCGGGAAAAAGTCACTCTGCGCGCCCTGGAACCCCTCCGTTCCGCGATGAGCTTCCAGACCTTTTCCCGCGAGACAGGACGGCAAAGAAGCTGAAGGAGAATACGTTCCTGTTCAGCGAGTTCCTGGACCGCCACCGCCGGGATTTCCAGCTACCGCACGTGAAGAAGAGGCGCTGACCCAAATTCACTGCCACCAGTACGCCGTCCTCGACGTCGAAGCCGAAAAGAAGGTGATGGGGCGGCTGGGCCTCGACTATGAGGTGATGCCGTCCGGCTGTTGCGGCATGGCCGGGTCTTTCGGGTTCGAAAGCGGCAAATACGACGTGTCGATGAAGGCCGCCGAGCGCGTCATGCTGCCGACAGTGCGCGCGGCGGATCGAGATTGCCTTATCCTCGCGGACGGTTTCAGTTGCCGCGAGCAGATCGAACAGGGAACTGGCCGCAGGACCAGCCACCTCGCGGAGGTCATTGCGGCCGCGCTCTGTGCAAACATGCATGGCTTCGCCAACGCTTGGAAACTATCGAGGCCTTTTTTTGCGCCTAGCGATGCGAACCTCACCTAAGGCATATTCACCAAACTTGGCGACCTGCCTAACAGTTTGGAGGTTTTCGAACGCTCGCCTTGGATGCTGCCGCTTTTCCAATTATGAAGTATTGCTGCTGGTCGAATGATATTTGCCTACGCAAATCTATTTGCTAGGATCAGAAAGTTAGTTTGATTCGGCTTCCCATGTGAAGCCTTGAGTGAATTGCTACTTGGTTGATTTTGATGGAACGCCGATGTTAAATCTCGGCAATAATAAGCTCAAGGTATTCATATCGTACGCTCGTAAAGATTGCGAATTTGCCAAACGCCTTGTCGCAGCCCTGGAAGCGCGAGGCTTGGCTCCTAAGATTGACGTGCGCGACCTCCCAAAGCTTGAGGACTGGAGGCGTGAGCTTCTGGGCTTCATACAAGAAGCTGATGCCGTCGTTTTCATAATCAGTGCGAAGTCTGTATCTTCTTCTGTCTGCGAATGGGAAATTCAGCAGGTCGCAAGGCTCAATAAGAGATTGGCGCCCATCGTTCTTGAACGCGTTCCGCATGATCGCATTCCGGGGGTAGTCTCTAAAATCAATTATCTCTTTTTTGACTCGATCGACGACTTCGAAGTCGCAGTGCACTGAACTTGCGCAAGCACTTGAAACTGATCTCGTATGGCTCAAGGACCATACACGGATCGGGGAACTCGCCCGGCGCTGGGATGACCAGAAACGTAGGAGCGCCTCCCTATTGAGGGGGCAAGAGCTGGAGGACGCCGAGCGCTGGATCGCCACGCGGCCTCGCAACGCGCCCGAACCGACCGCACTGCATCGCGCCCTCATAGAGCAAAGCCGACTTAGCGCAAAACGTCGTCAGCGATGGATCATTACCGGCTCACTGAGCGCAGCAGTTTTCGGATTTGTGCTGGCTCGACCGCAATTTGGCAGCGGGAAGTCGCGTTGGGTGAGAGCGAGCGTGCAAGTCAGAATTACTCGGCGGCCAAGAGCGCGGCCGATGGCCTGATCAACGACCTCGCAAAGAACCTACGTAACATAAAGGGCGTAAAGCAAGAAACAACCCGCACTCTCCTGACGGCCGCTGAGGGGGTGATGCAAAAGCTCATCAAGACCGCCCCTATACCGGAGCTTCTGCTAAGCCAAATTGAACTGTATTATCAATTTGAATTGACTTATTGGTATGTTGGAGACATCAATAGCGCATTGAACTATGCTATAAATGGAATAAACTTATGCAACCATGTCATAAAAACAAATAAGAATGCAACTGCGATAAAATTTGCTCGTGATCATCTGTACGAGGACTTGATAGAGAGGGGAAATATCTTGCGAGTTCTTGGGGATTTGAAGACGTCCCTTGACTCGTTCCGCAAGGCGAAAGAACTGGCGGAAGAGATGATCAAACTTAAGACTGATCAGGATAAGCAGGCTTGGATGCGCTTGGGGCGCGCCGAGGGGCGGATCGGGGATGTCATGCGGACCGCCGGGCAATTCGAAGAAGCGGAGCAGGAATACAGAGAAGCCAAAATTATTCAAGAGCGCTTTCTGGATAACAATCCTGAAGACAAAGATTGGCTTGGCCAACTTTCCTGGAGTGACAATAGATTAGCGGACAACTTTCTACGCATTACAAATCATGAGGGCTTGATGGCTGTTGGCGTTGATCGAAGCCTGAAGTTAAAGGACGATAAGAACTTAGGTCTTGCGGTCCTTTATTATGGGAAAGGTCTTGGTATTCGCCGCCTCCTCACATCCATGCAAGCGTCAAAGATACCAATTATCAGCGCGATTTGATTTTGGACTCTTGCGTGCTGAATGGAATGGTTCTTTCGCCGACCGGATCCCGCCAAAGCCAAAGAGGTTCTTGATGAAGGGCTAAGCCAAGCAAACCAAGCCTTAGCAGAAGATTCCCAAATACTCGGAACTAGCCCGATATCAAGCCCTTCTGTACAATTTCAGGGAGATTATTTCCTGATCGAAAACAGAACATCGGAAGCTTTCTCCGACTATAATCAAGGCTTGCACTCGCGCCAAAAGCTATCCGACAAAATTAAAACAATGCTCGTTGTTGCGCGATCTCTTTTACGCGCTAAATCGCATGGCTGAGTTGCATCATATTATTGGCGACACGCAGGGGCCCAAAATATAACACCGCGGCGCTGCAGGTTTGGGAGCGTGTCAAGTTGATGTTTCCGTCCGCCGACGCAATTCTATCGCAAACAGCGGCGCAAGCACGAGAAAATTTAGTACACTTCGATGTCGTGAAGGGCTCCAACTCGGCTCCGTGGGACACATCTGCGCAGGGCGGCGATTGGTGAAATCGATCAAATTTTCCGCCGTTGACTTATTCCGATTAAACGCGGGTTGATCTGATCACTCGGCTGCGTGCGCGCTGGAAAATCAGCGACGAGATCAGCGCCCGCAGCGCCGCCGGTTTGACCGGCTTTTGCAGGAACGCGCGCATCCCGCCTCGCTCACCTGAGTGCGGACCTCATTCGAGCCGTCGGCGGTGACGATGACGCCGGGGACGTTGATGTTGGGGCAGGCCGCACCGACGGCGCAAATAGCCTCGCAGCCACTTTCGTGATCCAAGTGGTAGTCGGATATGATTACGTTTGGCGTCACCTTTGCCGCCTTGATCTGCTCGATCGCGTCACTGACTGTCCATCGTGGCGATGACCGGGCACTGCCAGTTGGACAGCAATGTCTTTATGCTGTTAAGATGGTGCGGTCGTTGTCGATGCAAAGCACAATCGCGCCACGCAAATCGCCGTAGGACACCGGCCGCGCTGCGAATGACCGCGGCAGTTCCATCTCCGACCACCGCGCGAGAGGCACCGACATGGAGAAGGACGACCCCTTTCCGAGTTTCGACTGGAGAGAGAGGCTATGATTGAGCACGCGGCATATGCGCTCGACAATCGAAAGGCCAAGCCCGAGACCAGGCGCGTGGCTATGGTGATCGAGACGCTGGAACTCCTTGAGATCAAGTCACGCTGATCCTCGGCAATGCCCCGACCCGCTATCATGCACCTCGATGATGAGATTGCGCCCGCCCCGCCGGGCAACGAGAACGGCGCGGCCCTTGTCCTTGTTATATTTGAGCGCGTTCGAAACGAGGTTCTGGAGGATGCGGCGCAGAAGCTTCCGGTCTGAACGGATAAGCGCGGAAGACTCCACGATTGTGAACGCAATGCCGCGTGACTTCGCTATAGGCTCGAAATCGATCCTGATCTGCTCCAACAGGTCGTTGACCGGGAAGAGACGCCGAATTCCGGCTTCATGGCACCGCTATCGAGCCGGGATATGTCGAGCAGCGCGTTCAGGATTTCCTCGACGCCATCGAGCGACGCGTCGATGTTGCGGGCTAGGCGGCCGAGTTCGGCAGGTGGCGAGCGCTCCGAACAGGCCTCGAAGCATAAAGGCGCGCGGCGTTGAGAGGCTGAAGAACGTCATGGCTCGCCGCCGCCAGGAAGCGCGTCTTGCTGATATTGGCCTCGTCGGCTTTCGCCTTGGCGATGGCGAGTTCCAGCGTGCGCGCCTCCACCCGCTTTTCGAGATTTTCGTTGGAGCGCGCCAGAGCATCGGCGGCGGCTTCGCGTTCGGTGATGTCGGTATAGGTCACGACGATGCCGCCCTGGGTCATCGCGTTGATGCGGACCTATAAAGGACGCGGCCTTCGATGGAGCGTTCGCGGAAACTTTCCATCGTAATCTGATATTTGATGATGCGGTCGGTGACGAACTCCTCGACAGCAGTGTATTCGCTTAACGTGCTGCGCCATGAAACGGATGATCTCATCGAGCGGCACTCTGACCCGGCTATATTGCTGGAAGGCAGGATCAGGATCTCGCGGAACTGGCGGTTCCAGCAGATGAGCTGCATCTTCTTGTCGAACACGGCGAGACCCTGGCCGACGTGGTCAAGCGCGGACTGCAAGAGATCGCGATTGTACCGAACCGCCTCGGAGGCTTCATCGAGCAGCCGAAGCGCCGAGTCGCGGCCCACATTCAGACGTCTGCAACATCAACGACATGGCGAGCCGCGAGGACGGCGTGCCGATGGCCCTGGCCAACAGGTTTTCCGCGAACTTGACCGCGTGTGGATCGGCTTGTGCATGCGAGGACGGGTCTATGCCCGGCTGGCCATGTAATCCGCGGAGGATTTGTTCGCCGCTCCTCGCCGAGATAGCGCGCGACGGTCGACATCAGTTCGTCATAGGGAATGGTCGTCCGCCATGGCCTGAACGGCCGACGCCGACAGGGCGGGTTTGCGTCCTCGATGAAGAGGTTCGTCTGGAGCCGCTCGATCGGCTCCAGAGAACGAAGCAAGGATACGAACACGAATGCCAGAACGTTGAACGCTAGGCTCCAACAACCCCCGCGCCGTACAGGGGTCGAAGGTCAGGAAGAAAGTTTCTCCGGACGTAGAATAATCGGGAATGCCGAAGGGGCCAGAGCTCGAGAAAGGCTGCGCCAGCCGCGGTATCGCCGATCAATCTCGGCAGCAGGAGCGTGTATGCCCATATTGCGAAGCCGTCAAGAATGCCCGCCGCCGCGCCGCGAGCGGTCGCTCTGCGCCAGAAAAGCCCGATGAAAAAGGCGGGGGCGAATTGGGCGATGGCCGCGAAGGAAGAAGCCCGATCTCAGCGAGCGAAGCATTTCCGATCTTATCGTAAAAGGCATAGGCAGCCAGGATGATGCCAAGCATCACGGCGCGGCGGACGTTCAGAAGAAAGCCGGACATATCCTGCGGCTGGCCCCGGCCATGCCGGGCCGCTTCAAGATGAGCGGCATCAGAAGGTCGTTGGAGAGCATGATGGACAAGGCAACCGTCTCGACCACCACCATCGCGCGTCGCGGCCGATAACCCTCCCAGAAATGTGACGAATGTAAAAAACAAGCTTCCTGACTGCAGCGGCAGGGCGAGGAGATACATGTCCTGCGGGATAGAATGGTGTGGAAGAGTTTTCCGGCCATCGCCACGGGTATGACGAAGATATTGATAACAATGAGATAAAGGGGAAAGAGCCAGGAGGCCTTGCGCAGTTCTTCCTCGGAGACATTTTCGAAGAAGGTTACGGAAACTGCCGGGGTAGCAGAAAAATGCAGACTAAACTCAGCAAGGAGACGATCAAAAGAACGCCGCCGTGAATTCCGGTATTGAAGACCTGGGCAATATCCGGCCGGGCCATGGCCTTTTCGATCAGGTTCCCCATTCCGCCGAACATGCCGTAGACCACGTATATGCCGAACATAGTA
>CAWIVD010000018.1:0-353776 GCA_963839435.1 uncultured Alphaproteobacteria bacterium | reverse complement strand
CCCAGAAACAAGCACGGCGGCTTAACCCCCAGCTCCGGACATAGCCACGCACGTAACTCCGCTTGCAACGCCCAGGGTAACTGTTGTCGATGATCCGGAGGCGGTGAACATCGACCACATCAAGCAGGGCTACTATTCGATCCGGGCGCTGAACGCGGGCGGTAGTTCCGCTGCCCACAGCTTGGCGATGAACTGACGCCCGCATGGCCCTCCTCGAACGGCCCAGCCAAGTTACCGGTCGCCGTGAAGGTGCACGCTGAGGTGTTCGAAGTGTCGGTTATCGTGAACGAGACTGTTACAGTCGAACCTCCAATCGCGGTCGGGGCTTTCGCCGGTTCCACGACAGTGAACGTTCCAGTCATTGTGCCGCCGGTATAGAAGCCTCCTCGAGTTGATTCCGGAACTCGTAACGGACTTTGCGTTGTTGATCAGGCCCGCATTGTTGTTCGACACCCATTGCGACACTGAGAGTTGATCAGAAGGATAAATCACAAGCTTGTCTTGGGTTGGGTCGTTCAGCGCATTTTTGGGCGCGAAAACTGCTTGAGCGAATTTGCCGACATTGTCCCCGAGGCTCGCGCACACGGCGGGATTATTATTTGAGATAATGAACATATCGCCCTGCCAAAGATAATGGCCCGAGGGAGTAGTTATTGTACCTGCGTTGGCGGCGGCGGTCATGGCAAGAAACATGGCGGCGGAAGCGAGTGTTTTCTTCATGCTTTGCTCCAAAATTAATCGAAGTCTTATCTGCGGTTTTTGCGCGCTCGGCTCGGGGTGCCGCTTAGAAGGGCCCTGTCAGGGTGCCCGATTGAGTAAAGGTGCAGTTGGCCTGCTTTCGCGTGAAGGTGAGTTGCACCGCGGTGCTTCCGAGAGCGATGGTTTGGCTTCCCTTGGGAGGGGCCGGCAGATTTAAAGCACTGAATGCGATCACAGGCATACTTACTACTGGCTGTAACCCTTCTGCCGTGATTGAGGTCAGGCTGACGGTCGTGTTTTTTCCGCTGAGGCTGTTTCCTGACGCCGGGATCCACTGGGCCGCATTAAGCCCCCAAAAGAGCATGAACCTGTCTTTGGAGGAGTTGTATGGCCAGCCATTAGGCTCGAATATCACTCGATGAGAATAGCCAAGGGCTAGACCAGTACACATCCCTTCGGTCGAGACGATGAATAACTCACCTTTCCAGAGATAACGGCCGGACGGGGTGTTAGGTGGTGGCGGAGACGGAGGCGTGACGGTGGCTGCGTCGGCGGCTGCGGTCACAGAGAGGATGACGGCTGCTGCTGCAAGTGTCTTTTTCATGATTTGCTCCAAAACTTTATTGGAAGGTTTCAAGTTAAGTACCCGGCCAGCTGTGCGCCAAACTGAACCTCACCCCGGCTGCGAAGACGAACCTGTGATGATGGCAGCCGCAGTCGCGAGTGTTTAATTCCTGCCCTCCGAACATCGATTAACAACTGTCAGCCCAACTAATACTGCCGAATCATATACCTGGGTAGTTACGCGCATAGACCACTCGCGACCATGCGTACAGATGAACGCGAATTCGTGCACAGAAATCGTTAGTGGAGCCGTTCGCTTACATAAGCGTTACGGACGCCCGGGACGTTTGTGTATACCCTCCCGGTAGTATTTGAATTGATGGCGTTGACGCTAACTTTGTTTGCGTTATTGAGCGGCCTCCCAAGGCTGGCACGACGAGAAAAGCGGAACCGCGTGGAAAGAAGATGGCGAGCTGGTCCTGGGGGCCGCCGTTGACGGCTTTAGCCAGGGGTGAGTAAACTGCTTGAGCAAAGTCGCCGGCATTCGTTCCATAAGTGTTGCATTGGCTGGTGGCCGTTTCGACAAACAGATCGCCCTCCCATACACAGTCCGCGACGAGGTGGCTGCGTTGGCGGCGGTCACAGCAAAGACAATGGCGGCGGCAGTGAGTGCATATTTCATGGTTCTCCCAAAATCGATTAAAAACTGTCAGTCCAACTGACCACTGCGGCGGCACGTCAAAGCCCGGCTGGCAAACAAGTAGGTGTCCGCTTTACCCTCAATTGCGTTTTATGGTTCCGCAAATTTGAACATCGGCTTACGGCCGAGGCTGTGTGAGAAGTCCAGCTTCGGAATAGTGTTCTGCCTGAGAATCTCCTCACCGATGGCGGGAGGAATTCGATGACGAGCTTTATGAGCGGGGCGGATCGCAGTCAGGGAACAATGTTTCCCGCGCAGTTGGAAGACTATGTCGCCGAGGACAACCCGGTGCGGGTGATTGACTTCTTCGTGGATCAGCTCGACCTCGGGCAGCTTGGCTTTGGGCGCGTGCATGCGAAGCTGACGGGAAGGCCCGCTTACCATGCAGCGGTGATGTTGAAGCTCTACATTTACGGCTACCTCAACCGCGTTCAGTCCAGCCGCCGGCTTGAGCGGGAATGCCAGCGCAACGTCGAGGTGATGTGGCTGTCGGGCTGCCTGGCGCCGGACTTCAAGACCATCGCCGATTTCCGCAAGGACAATGGTCCGGCGATCCGCAAAGTCTGCCGCGAGTTCATCGTGGTGTGCGGACGCGCCGGGCTGCTCGAGGCGACCACAGTCGCCATCGACGGCAGCAAGTTCAAGGCGGTCAACTCGCGCGACCGGAACTTTACCAAAGCCAAGGCGGCAAAGCGGCTGGAACAGATCGAGGCGAGCATCGAGCGCTACCTCTCCGAGCTTGAAACCGCCGACCGCCAGCCGTCGACGCCCGAAATCAAGCGCACGCGGCTTAAGGGCAAAATCGATAGGCTGAAACAAGAAATCGAGCGCGTGAAAGCGATTGAGGCGCAGCTTGCGAGTGCGAAGGACACACAGATTTCACTCACCGATCCCGATGCGCGCTCGATGCAGGGAACGGGCAAAGCGACAGGGACCGTCGGCTACAACGTGCAATGCGCCGTCGAGACTGAGAACCATCTCATCGTCGCTCACGAAGTCACCAACGCCGTCAATGACCGTCACCAACTCTCCAGCATGGCTCAGCAAGCTAAAGAGGCCCTTGGCGCCGAAGCTATCGAGGCCCTCGCCGATCGCGGTTATTACAGCGGCAAGGAGATTCTCTCTTGCGGGCAAGCCGGCGTGACAACCTATGTGCCCAGAGTTTCAACCTCGAACGCCAAGGCGGAAGGGCGGTATGACAAGCAGGATTTCGTCTACAAAGCGGACGAAGATGTCTATCTTTGCCCCGCCGGTCAGCGCTTGACCTATCGTTTCACCAACGAAGAGGACGGCAAGGTCTTGCGGCGCTACTGGACGACGGCCTGCTCAGCCTGTCCGCTGAAAGAGAAATGCACCAAGGGAAAAGAGCGCCACATTACGCGCTGGGAGCATGAAGCCGTTCTGGATGCCGCTCAAGACCGGCTGGACCGGCGGCCGGACGCGATGACCGAACGGCGCAGCACGGCGGAACATCCCTTTGGAACCCTCAAGTTCTGGATGGGTTCAGCGCACTTCCTGATGAAAAGGCTCACCAACGTGAGGACCGAGATGTCGCTCCATGTCCTGTCCTATAACATGAAGCGCGCGATGAACATCCTCGGCGTTCCCGGATTACTTCGGGCGATGCGAGTATGGAGCCAGAAAAAGGGGAACTCGCTGCTTACCGGAGCCTGCAACGCCGCGCCGAGGGCTCTCATCCGCTTCTCATAGCCCAATATCGCCCTAAAATGAGCCGCCCAGACTGGCGTGCCCGCTTGCGATCCCGCTCCAGCCAGAACTCTGACGACTTCTCACACGACCTCGGCCTCAAGAGGTATAACCGGGGCACCCCGAAAACCCCGAAAAGGAGAGCTTGGAACCGCTAAGACCTGGGCTTTTTCGCTTCACGATTTAGCGTTCTCGGATGCGCCGCCCCTCACGCTTTTCTGAGTTTTTGGTGATGAACGAATACCTTAGCTTTGCTGTCAGATATCGCGTGACGAAGGAGACTTCGAATGGAAATGCTTCGCAAAATCGGCATCGTGGAATGGACTGCGATCGTATTAGCTACCGTTATCACTCTTCTTCCGCTGGTGCCGTACGGTGTTTGATACCAAGGCTGTCGCACATACTAAATCATACACACTCTGACTAGGAGAACTGGACATGGCTTATGACGATGGACAAT
This sequence comes from uncultured Alphaproteobacteria bacterium, assembly GCA_963839435.1. Lineage (GTDB taxonomy): Bacteria > Pseudomonadota > Alphaproteobacteria > Rhizobiales > Rhodomicrobiaceae > Rhodomicrobium. Next base: position 349,646 of record CAWIVD010000018.1, on the reverse strand, counting down.
CTGGGATTTGGTTGGTGGTTTCCCCGAAGGTCGGTCTTCCTTTGTTGCTTGGCACGGTCACTGTAATCGCGCTGCTCGTGCATGCCGCCATCCTGACCCACACGACATGGTTTTCTGCTTACTGGGAGGGCGGCAAGGGCAAGGCTGCAATCAGCACCACCAAGTAGCACCCACTGCCGCTTTAGCACCTGCCGATCCATACAACCTAACGAAGTAAATAGCTTCGGATTTCCCCGGGGGCCCCTACTCCGGAATGCAAGGGCCCCGCTTCACAGCGGGGTCTTTTGCTATCTGGCCAATCCCGAGCGCTTAATAGGGCCGTTGCGCTTTTCCCCCATTGAGGATTGAAAATGTCTATTATGAAGCGCCACCCCAATTCGGTTGTCCTTGCGCTTTTGGCTTTGGTCGCGGCCGTTCTTTTGCTTGCAGGGCGTCAGGATGGCATCAGGCCCTGGGATAGGGATGTCGCCTTCGAGGCGGGCGCAGGCGGCTACACCGCCGAAGGCAGCGTCAGAGACTACAAGAGCGTCGTTCAATTCAACCCCGACGCACTGGAGGAAGCTTCAATTCTCCTGACGCTCAACATGCGCAGCACTTCGACCGGATATAGCGCCGCGGACGAGGTGGCCCTGTCGGAAGTGTTTCTCGATGCGGAGCGCCATCCGACCGCCGTGCTGACGGCGCGCGGCGCCAAGCCAAATGGCGACGGCAAATACCTCATGGATGCGCAACTGACCTTGAAAGGCGTGACCAAGCCCGTGCCTCTGCGTCTCCTTGTCCAGAATAAGGAGGGGACGCCCGTCCTGAAGGGCGCGGTGGCTGTCAACCGCCTCGATTTCGGCGTGGGGGAGGAAACCTATAAAGGGGTTGCCCTCGACAAGGAGATGAAACTGAAATTCTCCCTGGTCGCCGAGAGGCTCGGTGATGCGATCAGCCCGCCGAAACCGGGAATTATTGAGGTTAAGTAGCGCGGTGTATGACAAGCGGGCGCAAGGCTTGTCGCAAACCGAAGCGACCCCACCGGGCACGGTCAGGTGAAGGATCGGAGCCGAGACACAGGCAACGCTCCGAGGCCGGCTCGTGAATGGCGGCGCAGTCCAAACCGAGGCCGTTACAATTTCCGACACGCTGATGATTGTTCGAATCACTCTGGCAATGCATACAAGGGCATCCCCACTGTATAATGCCCATGAGGCCCTCGTCCCCCCGTGCGAGGGCCTTTTGCGTGCCGCCGCATTCACGTATCGCGGGGCCGGCGGCAAAGGGGAGCATGTCGCTGACAGCCTGTTACCCCTGCGCGTTACCCTAGCCGGATGTGATTCTTGTGGAAAGGATATCGCCTCAGCGATTTCGATTTGCTGTTACCCAAGATGTTACCCCGGCAGCGTTTTATGAAAGAGAATGTTCGGACACTTAACTCCTTGATTTTACTGGTACCGCTGCCCCGGCTCGAACGGGGGACCCCCAGATCCACAATCTGGTGCTCTAACCAACTGAGCTACAGCGGCAAACGCTAGGCGCAGTAAACCCCGTTTTTTGCCAAAACTCAAGGGCGCAGTAACGCCTTGGCGGCATCATCGGCATGATCGCCCGCCGTCGGATCAAACGCGCCGATTTTTTGCGAATGGAGCAAGATAGGTTCTGGCAAACTCGCGTTGCATATCTCGCGATTGCTCAGCCAATAGCTCGAACTGCGCTGAAAAAAAATTGACCTGCAGCTTGATGATCTCATCAGGACTTCTCGGCAGGACGAGGTCCTCGACAAAGTGCATTCCAAGCTCGTAGTAGCGGGGGAAAGCCTCATCCGCCGCCTGATGGATCGAGAGTACTGAGCTATTCGCATCCTGGCAAATCTGTCCCAGGGAATCGGCAACTTTCTCGAGCCGGTGGCCAAACACCTCCACAGCCTCATTGGACGAGGCAGGGGCGACGAGCTGGATCACGGCCTCTCCCAAAAAAGCCTCCGTGTGCTCGGCGAATTTCTCAGGAACTATCTGGAGGGGCGCGTGAACGTTCGTGGCGTCACCGGAATACGTTACAGCCTGACGCAACATGCCTGCATCAGTCATGTTCGCACTTTCAACCTCCCAATCATGGCGCCACAGCGATTGCGCTGCGGCGCCTTTGCTTTTGCCGAATTAGCCCCGCCAAGCCCCATGCTTGGCCAGCCCTTTAACAGATTTTTAGAAATTGCTCGTGGGAGCAGCTTTCTGGGCCGATTGCGCAACAAGGCGTGTAAGCTCCTGAGCCTGATGCGTGAAAGTCTCCAGTTGATGGCGCGCAAATTGGCTTTGAATGTCAAGCGCCTCTTTAATGTCTTTCGCGTGAACGAGCCGCTGCGCGAGCTCGAAGTTTGCCTGCAGGTTCGCTTCGGTGTATTTCACGGCTTTCTCGTTCACCTCGCGTGCGCTGGAGGTGAGGACTTCGGACGACTTCAGGGCAACGTCATGAGCTTGGCGAGCAGCCTCGATAAAGCGGTTGTATGCTTCGCGAGCCTGATCGACGCTCTTGCTGGCAAGGTCACGCACGGTTGCGGGAATTTCGAAATCTAGTGGCTGGTTCATAGCGGTCTCCTATTTGCGGTCATCCTCGCTGAGGCGCGCGCGGGCCTCAGGCTCGTTTGATTATATAAAGCAGATTTTGTTGCAATGCAATACACTTTCTGTTGCAGCGCACAAAATCCTAATCCATTCTTCAGAGACGGGCGCATTTCCACAAAGATTCATGCCCGCGCGAGCTTTTGGGGCCTTGCATTTGCAGGCGAACACGCTCTTGTTACGGGGGAGTAAGTCGGGGGGCGATCGGAGGGAACGCGGGAATCAAACATTGGCAAAAAGCCCAACAACCGTCGCCGGTGCGCATCCTCTTTCGGAGCTCCTCTTCTCGCCGCGCGCCGCTTTCATATGGAACCACACACGCAAGAGCGTCGCCTGGATGAACCCCGCGGCAAGAGCGGCGTTTGCTCTCCGTTTAGAGGATGTTTCCGCCACGCTCCCGGCGAGCCTTGTCCGCCGGTTCGAGCAATTTGCAGAGAGGAAAGAAGGCGGCGCCGCAAAGGTGAAAATACCCGGCGTACCTGGTCTTAACTGCTCCATCGAGATCCTGAAACTCGCTGACGGGCAAGACGGTCTCATCGTCGCCGAACTGGGCGAGGGGGAGGAGTGCGTGTCGCCGTCAGTCCCTTCCACATCCCGTAAGCCAGCGAAAGGCTTCAAGAAGACCGTTCGAAAGGCAGGGACGAGACGGGACCGAACGGCGCCCGGGACTCCGCCCACGCTTACGGCGGAAGAAATGCGCGCGTTCAAGGCTGTCGGGCGCAAAGTCTTGCGCCTCTGTGAGGACAAGAAAAATTCGAGAGAGGTTGCGGCGGCGGTGTCCCTGGCCGCCCTTTCGGACGTTTCCTCGTCGACGGATCGTCCAGCGCATGCGCTTAGGGACATTCTCGCAGCCTTCGACCTCGTTCTCTTCCTTGGCGAAGGTCTTGACATCGTTAGTATTCAGGGCCAGCCGGCTCGGCTCGGTTTGCGCAAGGCGAAGCTCGCGGGGAAATCCGTTGGCGATCTTGTGCTGCCTTATGATCGCACGATCCTGCGGCGGATGATGAAGAAGCTCCGGGGTCAGGCTGCATACGGTTCCAGAGATGCTCTCCTTATCTGCGACGAAAACGGAAATGCGAAGCCCTGCCGTGCCATTCTCGGACGCTGGGACGACGGCGGTGCAGCGTTCTTCCTCGCCCTCCTCTCGCTGGACCTGCCCGCCAGGCTGAGACGCCCGCAGCGCGCGGGTTTCGTCAGGGCGGCGTCGCGCCTCGCAGCTTAGACCAGTGGAGCGAATAGACTTTTATAGACCCGGCCTTATGGAATCTTGATTGTCGTCGCGACGCAGTTCGTTTTCGTCGACGCGCAGCGAGGATCAAGTATACCGCATAGAGACTTCAAAGGGCCTGATTACGAGTGTCGAAATCAGACCACTAAAATAGCATGAAATTTAGCTACTTTTGTCTGGGCTCACATTTTGGCGAGGGCCGCGCACTGTCAGGCTGAAGGAACAAAGCGATGGCACATGACCTCGTTTTGAAGACATCAGGGCTCACCAAAGAGTTCGGGGGGTTTTTCGCCGTGAATGGCGTCGACCTCGCTGTACGGCGCGGAACCATCCATGCGCTGATCGGCCCAAACGGCGCGGGAAAGACAACCTGCTTCAATCTACTGACGAAGTTCCTCAACCCCTCAAGCGGTACAATCCTCTATAACGGAGAGGATATTACGCGAACCTCCCCCGCGGACGTGGCCCGCAAAGGGCTTGTGCGCTCGTTCCAAATTTCAGCGGTGTTTCTGCATCTGACCGCGCTCGAAAACGTCCGCATCGCGCTGCAGCGACGCCGTGGCGGCAACTTTGACTTCTGGCGTCCGCAGTCCATTCTCAAGGCCATGAATGAGAAGGCCTGCGAAATGCTCGACACCGTCGGGTTGGGTGAGTTCGCGGAAACTCCTGCGGCTGAGCTGTCCTATGGACGCAAGCGCGCCCTCGAAATTGCAACCACGCTCGCGCTCGATCCCGAGGTCATGCTTCTCGACGAGCCGATGGCGGGAATGGCGCATGAGGATGTGGGTCGCATCGCTGCCTTGATCGAGAAAGTCTCAATCAACCGGACCATTCTCATGGTCGAGCACAATCTTTCGGTGGTCGCAAACCTCTCGCATATTATCACGGTTCTTGCGCGCGGACGCATCCTTGCAGAAGGCGATTACGCCACGGTGTCAAAGGACGAGCGCGTGATCGAGGCGTATATCGGTGCCGGTCATGAGTGAAAGCGCGCTGAAATCTCCTTCGGTCCGTTCAACGCAAGATGGGCCGGTCCTGAGCGTCCGCGGCCTCGAAGCCTGGTATGGAGAAAGCCACATTCTCCAGGGCATGAACTTCGATCTTTACCCCGGAGAGGCGATCACCCTTCTCGGACGCAACGGGGCTGGCAAGACCACGACGCTGAGAGCCATCATGGGCATGCTGGCGAAGCGGCGGGGCTCCGTGATCGTGGACAGCACGGAAACGATCGCCTTGCCCTCGCGATACATCGCGCGGCTCGGCGTTGGCTACTGTCCCGAGGAACGCGGCATCTTCTCAAGCCTCACGGTCGAAGAAAACCTGATGCTTCCGCCGAAGATCAAGCCGGGCGGCCTCGATCTCGATCGCATCTACCAGTTGTTTCCCAACATCAGGGACCGGCGCGCTAGCCAGGGCACCAAGCTCTCCGGCGGCGAGCAGCAAATGCTCGCGATCGCGCGCATCCTGAGAACGGGCGCCCGGACATTGCTGCTGGACGAACCGACCGAAGGTCTGGCCCCCGTCATCGTGCAGCAGATCGGCCGGACCATCCGGGAGCTGAAGAAGGAAGGCTTCAACATCATCCTTGTGGAGCAGAATTTCCTCCTTGCATCCACGGTGGCCGACCGTCACTACATCGTTGAGCAAGGCCGGGTGATCGACCTCATTCTCAACGCCGACCTTGAAGCGAATAAGCAAAAAATGCATACCTATCTGGGTGTGTAAAAAAATCTGTGTCGTAAAAGAGGGGGGATCAGACATGCGTTTCGGAACACTGTCGATTGCGGCAGCGGCCCTTGTCATGGCGACCGCGGCAAGTGCGCAGACACCGGTCAAGATCGGGGTGATGAATGACCGCTCAGGCCTCTATGCCGACATGAGCGGCGAAGGATCGGTCGTGGCCGCAAAGCTGGCGATCGAGGATTTCAAGGCAGCCGAAAAGGGCTTGAAGGTGGACCTCGTTTCGTCCGATCACCAAAACAAGCCTGATGTGGCCATCAACACGGGGCGCGAGTGGTTCGATCAGCAAGGCGTCGATCTCATCATCGACGTGCCAAACTCGGGCGTCGCTCTGGCGCTCAGCGAGTTGGTCAAGGAAAAGAACAAGGTTTTCATCGATTCGGGCGCGGCGGCCTCCGACCTCACCGGCACGAAATGCACGCCGAACACCATCCACTGGACCTACGACACTTGGGCGCTCGCGAATGGGACCGGGAGCGCCATCGTGAGGCGCGGCGGAACGAGCTGGTTCTTCATCACCGCCGACTATGCGTTCGGCGCGGCCCTTGAGCGCGACACCGCCAAGGTCGTGAAGGAAAACGGCGGAACGGTTATCGGCTCCGTCAAGGCTCCCCTTAATACGCAGGACTTCTCGGCATTCCTTTTGCAGGCCCAGTCGTCGGGCGCGAAGATCATCGGCCTTGCGAACGCGGGCGGAGACACCATCAACTCGGTCAAGCAGGCCGCCGAGTTCGGCATCGTGCAAGGCGGCCAGAACCTCGCCGGCCTTCTCATCTTTATCAGCGATATTCACTCGCTTGGCCTCAAGACAGCACAAGGCCTGATCTTCACGGCCGCGTTCTACTGGGATCTCAACGATCAGACGCGCGCGTGGTCAGATCGCTTCATGAAAGAGACAGGGCGGCGGCCAAGCATGGTCCAGGCCGGGGTTTATTCCGGGGTTCTGCATTATCTGAAGGCGGTGGAAGCTCTGAAAAGCGCCAAGGATGGCAGGACTGTCGTCACCAGGATGAAGGAGATTCCGACCGACGATCCACTCTTCGGCAAGGGCGAAGTCCGCGCCGACGGCCGCAAGACCCACGATATGTATCTGTTCGAGGTCAAGAAGCCGGAGGAGTCGAAGAGCCCCTGGGATTATTACAAGCTTCTGACCACCATTCCCGCCGACAAGGCGTTCAGGCCCCTCAATGAAGGGGGATGTCCGCTCGTTACAGCAGCGAAGTAGCTAAGGCTCCCAGGAAAGGGCCGCGGGGAAGCGGCCCTAGAGCAGCCCGCGTCTATTTGGACTTGGATAAACTGCTCTAGCACTTAAGAATTGATCAACTTTTCCGCCTTTAATCAATTCCCATTAAAGGCGGGTTGATCGAGTTGCCGGAGATCAGCGTGACATGTTTGAACTGCTCGGCATAAGCCCGCAAGCGCTTTTCGGCCAACTCCTGATCGGGCTGATCAACGGCTCCTTCTACGCGCTGTTGAGCCTTGGCCTCGCGATCATTTTCGGGCTCCTTAACATCATCAATTTTGCGCATGGCGCGCAATACATGCTGGGCGCCTTCGGGGCCTATTTCCTTCTCAACAACAGTTATCTCTCCATCGGGTACTGGCCGGCGCTTATCATCTCGCCGATCCTTGTCGGCGGCCTCGGCATGCTCCTTGAGCGCAACCTGCTATCGCAGCTTAACGTGCGCAGCAAGACACGAAGCCTTGTCTTTCTTGGCAGCTTTTTCGCGATCTTTCTGGCCTTGTCCGGGTCTCATCTCGCGAGCGGGCTTGGCCTCAATGGCTTCCCGGACCTCGCCACACTTTTTGGCTATGACGTCAGTCCGATCGTGGGCTATGGCGCCGCTGCAATCTTCGCTCTGCTCTTTACATCCTTCCTGTCAGCCACGAGCGTGTTGGCGGTCCATGACGCCGACCAGCAAACGGATCACCTCTACGGGCTGCTCCTGACCTTCGGCCTCGCCATTATCATTCAGGGCCTGTTCCTCAATCAGTATGGCTCATCGGGTCTGCCCTATACCATCCCGGCGGAACTGGCGGGCGGACGTAATCTCGGCTTCATGTTCCTTCCCATCTACAGGGGATGGGTCGTGATCGCGTCGCTCGTCGTCTGTCTCTCGACCTGGCTCATTATCGAAAAGACCAAGCTCGGCGCCTATTTGCGCGCCGCGACCGAAAATCCGAGGCTGCTCCAGGCCTTCGGCGTCAACGTGCCTCGGCTTGTGACGTTCACTTACGGTTTTGGGGTTGCCCTTGCGGGTCTCGCGGGCGTGCTCGCGGCCCCTATCTACTCCGTGAACCCCAACATGGGCGCGGACATGATCATTGTCGTCTTCGCCGTTGTCGTGATCGGCGGCATGGGGTCGATCCTGGGCTCGATCGTGACCGGCTTCATGCTAGGCATCGTCGAAGGCCTCACCAAGGTCTTCTATCCGCAGGCCGCTTCCACCGCAATTTTCGTTATCATGGCCATCGTCCTTTTGATCAGGCCGGCCGGCCTTTTCGGAAAAACCAGCTGATGGCACGCGTCGACGATACGGCAGAGGTCCGCATTATTGCGTCGGGTGCGGTGAGCCGCAGCGGGAGCGGGCCCACTTTGCTGCACGCCATCCTGATGGCCGGGCTTGCTGTCGTCCTGGCGGTGTTGCCCTGGCTCGGTCTTTACCCTTACATCCTCGCGCAGGTGCTTTGCTTCGCGCTATTCGCCTGTGCGTTCAATATGATGCTGGGCTTCGGTGGCCTCCTCTCCTTCGGCCACGCCATGTTCTTCGGGTTCGCCTCCTATGTCGCCGCACACACCGCAAAATATGGCCTCACTTCCCTCCCCTTCTGGCTGCCTCGTTTGGGCTGGTTCGATATTCCGATAGGGCTTCCGCCTTTTGCGCCGGAACTCGCGATTCTCGCTGGCGCCGCCGTCGCCGCGGTCCTTGGCTTCCTGGCAGGCTCGCTCGCGATCCGCAGACAAGGCATCTACTTCGCCATGATCACACTCGCGCTTGCGCAGATGGTCTATTTCTTCTCACTGCAGGCCCCGTTTACGGGTGGCGAGAATGGCATTCAGGCCGTTCCGCGAGGGCTCGCGCTCGGCTTCATCGACCTCAATAACGACCGTACCCTCTATTATTTCGTTGCCGCGATCTTCCTGATCGGCTTCCTGTTTATTTACCGCATCATTCATTCGCCCTTCGGCCAAGTCTTGAAAGCGATACGCGATAACGAGCCGCGCGCGATCTCGCTCGGCTATCGCACCTCGCGCTATAAGCTCGCTATCTTCATTCTGTCCGCTGCGCTCGCCGGAGTGGCGGGTGGAACCAAGGCGATCGTGTCCCAGCTCGCGACGCTCACCGATGTTCATTGGAGCATGTCCGGCGAGGTCATTCTGATGACACTCGTCGGGGGGATGGGGACGATCTTCGGGCCTGTCGTCGGCGCCGCCATCATCGTCTCGATCCAGAACTACCTGAATAACCTCGGAGCGTGGGTCACAATTGTCCAGGGCACGATCTTCGTCATCTGCGTCCTGCTCTTCCGGGAAGGTATCGTTGGCGTGCTGAGCCGCGCTTTGAAGAGGCCCCTTTGACAGGCGAATCGCTGAGGCATCATCCAAGACTTTTTTTCGATGTTTTCTTAAAAATAAATTTACCGTTTTTGTTCAATTCGATGCTCTCGGCACTACGATACAAAACATAGCCAAACCAACAGACTAGCAAGCCCGGCGGCCGCCCGACCTCCGAGCTTGTTATTTACTTTTTGTTAAGCCTCCCCCACCACCATCAGAATCGCGATAAGATGGAATTGGGCCGTAAGTTGCCCCGTCTGTCATCGCTAGTTTTGTTGCGTGTCCAGCGGTGAATGCCGCTGGTGTGCCGCAACCGCTGGGCTTTTCCCAGGGACGAGGCTTCGACGACGGCAAGCCGTATTCGGCGCACTGTCCCTTCCGTGAAGTTCCCGCGGCCCGCGGAAAACTTGGGCGTGAGGAGGCTTTACGTCGAATTCCGTGGCTTTCTCCTCGAACACGCAAGGCCGCGGCAGAAGAAGGCGGAGGACCGATGCTTAAATCAGCTCTCAAAGGTCTAATGGGGCGCCGTTCGCGACACGAATTAAAAGGTGGGGTGCGCGCAACGGGTTGGGCTTTCCACGGGAGCGATATTTTCCGGTTGCCAAAACATCTCTACCCTCCACGAAGGCGTTAGGACTTCCGTGGCGGGCGGCTCCAATGTGGAAAGGATCGATGTTTTTGACAGGTTGTTATTGCTGACAGAGGCTCCGCCCATGATGATTGAAACCGGGCATCGCCCGGTTTCTCTCGTTTTGAGTTTCGATTTCCATTCAGACCATAAAATCCAAGCGCTGGCCCTGCAATTTCTTACCGTTGTCTCGAACACTCGCTATAAAGGCCGCGAACAAGATCCGCTCCTCTTATGCCCTGGCCGCAGCTTTTTGTACTTATCCTCCTGATCGCCTTGAACGGCTTCCTCGTCATGGCGGAGCTGGCTATTGTGTCGTCCAGGCCAGCCCGGTTGCAGCTGCTCGTCAATGACGGGCGCCCCGGTGCGCTGGCTGCCATGGCGCTGAACGCAAATTCAGCCCGCTTTCTGCCCACGGTTCAGATCGGCATCACCGTGGTGGCTATCCTCTCGGGCGCCTATGGCGAGCACACGCTGTCTCCGGCTCTGGCCGAAGCCCTTGCAGGCCCGTCCTGGCTCGGCCGCTATGCCGAGACGGTCGCCTCCGTCATTGTCGTCAGCAGCATTGCTTATGTCTCCCTTGTGATCGGAGAGCTTGTCCCGAAGCGCGTCGCCCTTGCCAACCGGGAGCGCATCGCTTGCTCCGTGGCACCGGCCATGACCGTGCTGGCCGTCGTTGCAACTCCCATCTCCGCGCTCCTGCGCTGGTCTACGGATGCCGTCCTTCATCTCGTTAGCCCCGCTGTTCAAGCGGAGCCAGACGTGACCGAGGAGGAAGTCAAATCGATGATCGCCGAGGGCACCGAGGCCGGCGTCTTCGAAAAGGCCGAACAGGAGATCATCGAGCGCCTGCTGCGGGTGGCGGACCGTTCCGTCCGCTCGATCATGGTGCCCAGGCCCGATATCGTCTGGCTCGACATCACGGAAAGCGAAGCCGCCATATACAACGATATCGCCGCGAGCGGGCATTCCCGTTTTCCGGTATGCCGCGGCGACGTGGACGAAACCATCGGCATCGTGCACGCGAAAACGCTGCTCGATCAACTCCACAAGAGCGGAAAGATCAACCTCGACGCCGCAATCAAGACGCCGCTTTATGTGCACGAGAGCACGAATGTCCTGAAGCTGCTCGAGATGTTCAAGAAGTCGCTGGTGCACATGGCGATCGTGCTCGACGAGCACGGGACGGTTCAAGGGATCGTCTCGCCGACCGATATTCTCACCGGCATCGCAGGCGATTTGCCGGAGGAGGAGGCCGACATCGAGCCGAGCGCCGTGCAGCGCGAGGACGGCTCCTGGCTCATGGACGGGCAGATGCCCGTTTTCGAGGTTGAGCGCGTTCTGGGCGTAGCGGGGCTCGCCATCGACGATGCGGAGTACACGACGCTGGCTGGCTTCGTACTTTCGCAGCTGGGGCGGATTCCGTCTGCCGGCGAGAAGTTCCGCTGGAAGAACTGGGTGTTTGAAGTGGTCGATCTCGACGGACGAAGGATCGACAAAGTTCTTGCCACTCAAACGCTGAACGGAACAAACGGAGCTTAGCGGTTCAATGTCGCGCTGGCCCAGTCTGCCGGCCGCGCCCACGGATCGCCGCCGCCTGCATCTTGTACCTGGACAACTGCTTCCGGCGGCCTCGCGCCCGGCGCAGCACCCGGCCTACAGTCCAACCGGCATTTTGTATACATCCTGCGTATGGCGGCATCTGCATGTCAAATTAACCCTCACGCTTTCGCCAGCTTTCCTTCTTCTGAAAGATCGTCGGCGAAAACGTCTTGCCGGCGGGTTAACGAGACCTGCAGCCGCTCCAATCCTTGATAATAGCGGGAAAAATACCGGATCGAACCGCCATCGCCGCCGCCTTGCGCCGTGCTGTTCCGGCTCTTCGCAAGCGTTAATTCGCCATGCCGAAACATATTTAACGGACTTTTGCTGTCCCACTAAATGAAATAATTCCGGCATTAAATTCTATTTAATGGGACGTCACAGGTGAGGAAAACACGTATCTTTTCAATGGAATACCGGAATTATTTCCCCTCACTTCGAGGGTGTGGCGCTCTTCTTCCGCGCCGGAATAAAGGGCTCTTTAAGCATAATGGTGAGCGGAAATAAATCCGGCGCGCTCCGGTTAACCATCAAGTGTTAACGCCTATTCGGGGCGGCGACTGTTGGTTTACCCTAGCGAATTGCTCAGCAGCTTTGCGGCAGCACGCTGTTTACCATCACGGCTTGGGCCGCACCTTGGACAGGCCACAGGTTGCAGCGAACGGTTCGGCTAGCGCCTTGGCGGCAGCGAGCCGTTTAGGATCACGACTTGATCTGCATCTTGTAAGTTCTTCAGGTTGTAGAGCGCGCTGCGTCTTCGCCGCTCCGCCCACAGTGTTCATCCGGGCCCGTCGAAACGCCAAGGCCCTCACCGCGTCGACCCCGAGCCCGAGAGTGCTGAGCCGATTGCCGGATGCAGAGCGGAACGCCAGCGCTCCCTGCACCGCGTCGAGCTTCGGCTTGTGCATCGGTTTAAGCGAATATAAACCCGACTTGCGATAGAGCGTGACGAAACAAACGATGAAGCGGTCATGCTGGAATTTGTCTTCCTTGGATTCTTATTCTTAACGACCTTGGTTGTCGTTTACGCCTATTGGCCAAAGAGACCGCTGACGCGCCAACCTGCGCCGCCGGCGCCCCGTTATGCGCCGTCGCCGGCAGCTCCCAGCCGCGCAATTGAGAGCGGCCCGCCCAAGCGCCGCGTGGCGCTTGTCATCGGCAACGGCGCCTATACTTCGGTCGACCGGCTGCAGAACCCTGCTAATGACGCATCTGCCGTGGCTGGCGCGCTGACCCGCCTCGGCTTTGATGCCGTTGAAAAACACGACCTCGGCGTTGGGCAAATGCAACGCGTGCTCAGGGACTTCGAAGATAGGGCCGAAGGGGCGGAATGGGCTTTGGTGTATTATGCCGGGCATGGCTTGGAGCAGAATGGCAAGAATTGGCTTATCCCGGTCGATGCCGAACTGACCCGCGCGACAGACCTCCCGGACGAGGCTATTCCGGTCGACCGCGTGCTGGATCGCCTGTCGGGGAGGATAAAGCTGCGAATGGTGATCCTCGATGCCTGCCGCACCAATCCGTATTTGGCGCGCATGGTGATGAATGGAGCCACCACGCGGGCTGTGGCGCAGGGGCTGGCCGCCATCGATCCCACGCATGGCGAGGTCGTATTTTACGCGGCGCGTGACGGCAGCGTAGCGGCTGACGGACCCGGCGCGAACAGTCCATTCGCAACGGCGCTCGTCCAGCATATGGAAGAAGAAGGCGTGGAACTCGGCCGCTTTTTCCGCAAGGTGACGAGTCGTGTGCTCGCCATGACCAAGAATCAGCAAGAGCCCTTCGTCTACGGCCGCATCCCGGACGAGGACTTCTATTTCAAACCGCCGCACTGATCGCCACCGACAGGATGGCCTCTAGCGCCGCGGACGTAGCAAGCGGGCAGACGGTACTTCGCTGCGGCCCCGAACCACGCGGGAATCAGCTAATGGGTGACATTAAGAAGTAGCTTCGGCATCGGTCAAGGCGAGTAAAACCGCGGTGGCGCGAGAAAACAAACGATGAAGTCGGCATGTTTTGGTTTATTTTTACCGCATCCATCTATCTGACGATTTTGGTTCTTGTTACGATATTTCGGCAAAAAGCGGGTTCAGCGGAGCGCCGGGTGGCGCTCGTCATCGGCAACGCCGCTTACAAGTGGGACAAACCGCTAAATAACCCCGGAAAAGATGCGGCTGACGTGGCTGGCGCACTAACCCGCCTCGGCTACGATGTCGTTGAGTGCCATGATCTCGACGCAGCGCAAATGCGAGGGGCGCTCGGGCAATTCAAGGATAGGGCCAGAGCCGCGGACTGGGCATTGGTGTATTATTCCGGTCATGGCCTGGAGTGGAACGGGGACAACTGGCTCATCCCAATTGATGCCAGACTTACCCAACGCGCCGACCTCCAAAGCCAAGCCGTTTCAGTAGAGCACGTACTGCGTCACCTGTCCGGGGCGCGGAAACTGCGGATCGTGCTCCTCGATGCATGCCGCACAAATCCGTTCCTCGCTCGAATGATGATGAACGAGGGCCTTTTTCGAGTTCATACTTACGGGCTGGCGCGCATGATGCCTGCTTTCGGCGAGATAGTGTTCTTTGCGGCGCGCCACGGCACCACGGCCTCGGATGGAAGAAAAGGCGAGAACAGTCCATTCGCGAAGGCGCTTTTGAAGTGCCTGGAGGAAGAGGGGCTGGAGCTAGGAAGATTTTTCCGTAGGGTGACCAGCAGTGTGCTGGAGGCAACCGGAAACGTGCAGGAGCCCTTTGTCTACGGCCGCATTCCCGACGAGGACTTTTATTTCAAACCGCCGCGGCGATCCCGCTGATTTTGTTTGCAACTGTTCAAAGCCAAAATGGAAAATAGCGTCAGCTTTGCCGCTCGCCGGCCTATCTATGTCCATTCATCGCTCTCACGTGTTAGAAATCAACTTCCTTAGATTTCATCGGATCAGCAAACGAGGAGAGCCCAATGAGCAAGGTTGCCTTCATCGGACTGGGCGTCATGGGCTATCCCATGGCCGGGCACATCCGCACGAAAGGCGGACACGACGTCACTGTCTACAATCGCACGCTCGGCAAGGCGCAGGCCTGGGTCGCCGAATTCGGGGGGCAGATGGCTCCAACGCCGGAAGAGGCCGCACGCGAAGCCGATTTCGTGTTTGCCTGCGTCGGAAACGACGGCGACCTGCGCTCGGTCACCCTCGGCGAGCAAGGCGCGTTCCGCGGCTTGAAGAAAGGCGCGATTTTCATCGACAACACGACCGCCTCGGCCAACATCGCACGCGAGCTTTACGCGGCCGCTGCCGAGCATGGTACGCACTTTCTGGATGCGCCCGTTTCAGGCGGACAGGCCGGCGCGCAAAATGGCGTGCTCACCGTCATGGTCGGCGGCGATGCCGAACCCTTCGCGAAGGCCGAACCCGTCATCTCTCTTTATGCGCGCGCCGTGAAGCTCATCGGACCGGCAGGCTCGGGTCAGCTGACGAAGATGGTCAACCAGCTCTGCATCGCGGGTCTCGTCCAGGGCCTTGCAGAGGGCATTCATTTCGCCCAGAAGGCCGGGCTCGACGTGGCCGCCGTGATCGAGACGATCTCGAAAGGTGCGGCGCAGTCCTGGCAGATGGAAAACCGCTGGATGACCATGGCGGAGGGCAAGTTCGACTTCGGATTCGCCGTCGACTGGATGCGGAAGGACCTTGCCATCGTCCTGGATGAGGCCCGGCGCAATGGCGCGCATCTGCCAGTGGGGGCGCTTGTGGATCAGTTCTATTCCGAGGTGCAGGCCATGGGGGGCAAGCGCTGGGACACGTCGAGCCTTATCGCGCTGCTCAACCGAAAGTAGACCTTCCCCGCTATCCACAGATTCAGGTGCCCAAACGGCACCACCGGGCCATTGAAAAAACGCCGTATACAACCCTTTCTTGCTCGCCGTTGCAGCCGCTCATAGTCTTCAACTTGGCTGGTTGCGGAAGGGCCATCGATGCTGAGCGGGCGTTGCGTTGCCGTCGTGGTTTTCGTTTGTGCCGCTGAGTTGGCGGGCTGCACCACTTTGCCATCCCTCGACCCGATCGACGGAACGCAAGCAGGGCCGGACGGCGGCATTTCCATCAATGAAGTGGTCGCCAGAGTAAAATGTGAACTCTATGACTCGACCAGGGACATCCGCAGGGATTATTGGTGGTTCCGATATTGGGGCGCGAAGGTCGACCTCGATCTGATCGTGAACGAGCAGGCCGGCATTACGCCTTCGGTCGCTTTCGTTGAACCCTACGCGCCTTTCTCATCGAAGGTCCTCGGGACGATCTCGCAATCCTTTTCCTTGGGCCTGACGGGCGGCATTACCAGCAATGCAATCCGAACCGAGACTGTCAGTTTTTCGGCCACGTTTCTTGAAGTGAGGGATCAGCTCGACGCGCGCGTCGTCAATAACAAGGTCGGGCGGTTCAACGGCTGTAACCTCCCGGACGGCTCCGAACTGAATGGCAATCTTGGCCTGAAACAGTGGGTCAATTCCGCGCTCGGACCCGTCAAGGGAGGAGACGCCGCTCTCCTCAACTGGGGCGGCGCCGTTACCGTCCCAGGCGGAAAGCTGAAGGCTGCCAGGGCCTTGCTGCCGCAGGAATCGATCGCGTCGAAGGCCTGCCGCTGGACACCCGGCTCTCCGCCTTTGACAAATCCGCACTGCAGGCCACCCATCAACTCGATCACGCACACCCTCGAATTCACGATCGTGAAGAGCGCCGGCATTGCGCCGACCTGGACGCTCGTCCGGTTCAGGGGGCAGTCAGGAAATAATTCCCTGGCGAACGTTTCCCGGATCGACACCCACAAGCTGACAATAACGCTTGGTCCGTCCGAGGAAAATCTCAGTCAAGCCAGCACAAATCAAAGCTTGAGGCTCTTGGCGCCATCCATCACGAACGCCATCACCCAATCGCAGACCCCGCGTTAACAGGTTCAGAGCGGCCCACGTCCATTTGGACGCGGATGATCTTATCGGGCGCGGGCATCCCCGATGATCGTCCCCCCGGAATGTCGCTTCGGTGCATATCCGGGGCCGTTACAAATCGAAATGCCTTTTGCGATCCCGGATACGACGCGAGCGCCGTTCCGGGATGACGAGGCTTTGCTCCAGGATTGCGTCGCCGATCCCGATTTTGCGCACTCCGCCCTAGAAGCTGCCGCCAAAGCCGTTTTCGTGCGCCTCCAGCACCTGTCCGGCGAGATAGAGCGAGCCGGTCACCATGATTCGCACGGGGCCCTGTGCGAGCTTGCGGCTCGATTCAAACGCCGCTTCGAGGCTGGAAGCCGGATCGGCCGCGATGCCTTCGCGGTTCGCGATGGTCGCAAGTTCTTCCGCCTTGTAAGCCGCCGTATGACCTGGAATTTCCACCGTAGCGGCGAGTTCCGTCAGGCCTTGGAAATGCCGCAGGAAGCCGCTTGCATCCTTCGTCGACAGCATGCCGACGATCAGATGAATGGGGCTCGAAACACGCTCCTCGAGATCGGCCAGCGCCCGGGCCACGACCTCGCCGGCGGCTGGATTATGTCCGCCATCAACCCAGATCTCCGAACCCTCCGGCGCCAGATCATGGAGCACACCGGGAGACAGGCGCTCAAGCCGCGCGGGCCAGACAGCGGCCGTGATGCCCTTGGCAATCGCTTCTTCGGAGACATGAAAGCCTTCGAGCGATCTTGCAGCGGCAATCGCCGCGCCGGCATTTTCGAATTGATGACGACCGAACAGCCGCGGGAGGGGCAAATCCAAGAGGCAATCTTCGTCCTGGAAAACAAGCCTTCCATGCTGTTCGAAAACATCCCAGGTTCGGCCGCCCGTGTGCAAGGGCGACGACAGAGCGTCCGCACGAGCTTCGATCACACCGAGCGCCCTGTCGCTTTGCCGCGACACGATGGCCGGCCGCCCGCGCTTCAGGATGCCGGCTTTCTCACTTGCGATGGCCTCGATCGTGTTGCCGAGATACGAGCAATGATCGAGCGAAATGGGCGTCAGGATGGTAGCGAGAGGCTCGTCAATGACATTCGTTGCATCGAGCCTTCCGCCGAGACCGGTTTCCAGAAGGACAATGTCCGCCGGATTTTCCGCGAAGGCCACAAATGCCGCGGCTGTCGTAATCTCGAAGAAGGTGATCGGTTCCCCTCGGTTGGCAGCCTCGGCGCGGCTCAGGATGTCGGCGAGGTGCCGCTCGCCGATGGCCTTCCCGCCGCCCTGCCCCGCCAGCATGATCCGCTCGTGGAACCGGCGCAAATGGGGTGAGATGAACGCATGCGTCCGATAGCCCGCCGCCTCGAGAATCGCTTTTAGAAAGGCGACCACGGAACCTTTGCCATTCGTGCCTGCGACATGAATGACCGGCGGGATGCGCCGGTGCGGGTCTCCGAGCGCGGACAGAAGGCGTTGCACGCGCCCAAGCGAAAGGTCGATGCTCTTTGGATGCAGCGCCTCGAAACGCGCGAGCAGGCTGTCAGTTTTCTTCTGAGTGTGCAAGGCTTTGTCCGGTGCTAAAGCTTGATGCGCGCGCCGATGAAATCGCGGGGCTCATCAGGATGGATTGGCGGGCGCAGGAGGCGCCACCTCCTCGGCGATGTCTTCGGATCCCGGCTTGCTTTTGTTAGCCAGGGCGGCAAGCTGTTCGGCCGTTGCGGGCACCCTGATTTCTGGCGAAGCGCTTGCCGAAGCGGTGGCCTTCTTCTGTTTCACGTTGTTCATTCCGGCGCGGTGCTTGCGCTCGGTGACCAGGAGGCTGCATAACCGGCTGAGCGTATCGCGCAAATCGTGGCGGTGCACCACCATGTCGATCATGCCGTGCTCAAGAAGATATTCCGACCTCTGGAAGCCGTCGGGAAGCTTCTCGCGAATCGTCTGTTCGATGACGCGAGGGCCGGCAAAGCCGATCAGGGCGCCAGGCTCAGCGATGTGAATGTCGCCGAGCATTGCGTAAGACGCGGTCACGCCGCCCGTCGTAGGATTGGTCAGCACAACAATATAGGGCAGCTTGGCATCGCGCATGCGCTGGACGCCAACAGTTGTGCGCGGCATCTGCATGAGGGACAGGATGCCCTCCTGCATGCGCGCGCCGCCCGAGGAAACGAAGAGGATATAGGGGATCCTCAACTCGACCGCCTTCAGCATTCCCGTGATGATCGCTTCACCGGCGGCCATGCCGAGCGAGCCGCCCATAAAGGCGAAATCCTGAACCGCGCCGACCACCGAAAGGCCATCAAGGGTGCCAATCCCCGTCAGCAGCGCGTCTTGCATGCCTGTTTTGGCGCGCGCTTCCTTGATGCGATCCGAATAACGCTTCTCATCGCGAAACTTCAAAGGGTCAGCGGAGACCTCCGGCGTTGCGACCGTTTCGAACTTCCCGCCGTCGAAAATGGACTTCAGCCGCGCGTCGGCGCCCATCCGCATGTGGTAGCCGGAACCGGGAATGACGAACTGATTGGCCTCGAGGTCTTTGTGAAAGACCATTTGTCCGGTCTCAGGGCACTTCACCCAAAGATCGCCGGGCATGTCCCGCTTTTGCCAGAGGCCGCTGATCTTTGGCCGAACAACGCTATTGATCCAGTTCACTTCGCTAACGCCTTTTTTGCCTCGGAAAAGGCTGTGTGCCTAACCCGCCCTCATGCCTGCGGAGAGCTGTTCGACGAGCCCCAAAACCGCCCTTATGGTTAAGTCGGTCGCCCGCAGGTTCTCGTCAAGACTTTGTGAAAGTGCATCGACGAGCGCCGACCCGACAACCACGCCATCGGCCACGCTTGAGATGGTGCGCGCCTGCTCGGGCGTCCGAACTCCGAAGCCAACGGCGACAGGCAATCGCGTGCGCGCCTTGATCCGCGTGACGTTTCGCGCAACGGCGGCGACGTCTGGCGCCGCCGTCCCGGTGACCCCGGCGATGGACACGTAGTAGACAAAGCCGCTGGCATTTGCGAGCACGCTGCCGAGACGCTGATCGTTCGTTGTCGGCGCTGTCAGCCGGATGAAGTTCAGGCCAGCCTTCAGGGCCGGAATGCAAAGCTCGTCATCGGCCTCAGGCGGCACATCGACGACAATCAGTCCGTCAACGCCCGCTTCCGCAGCCTCGGCCAAAAAGCTCTCAAC
Organism: uncultured Alphaproteobacteria bacterium; assembly: GCA_963839435.1. Lineage (GTDB taxonomy): Bacteria > Pseudomonadota > Alphaproteobacteria > Rhizobiales > Rhodomicrobiaceae > Rhodomicrobium. Next base: position 330,189 of record CAWIVD010000018.1, on the reverse strand, counting down.
GGGAAACACGTAGATCGGATTGTAATACCCCATGAGAACGATGGGGGTCGTCGCGTCCGTTTTGCGGAAGCTTCGAACCATCTCAAGGGTTTTCCGAAGCGTTTGCCCGCTCTTCAATGCTCGCTGCGACGCCCTCTGGATCGCGGGGCCGTCCGCCATCGGATCGGAGAACGGCATGCCAAGCTCGATGATGTCCGCGCCAGCCTTCGGCAGGCCCTTCAGGATTTCGAGCGACGTCGCGTAGTCGGGATCGCCCGCTGTGATGAAGGAAATGAGCGCCTTCTTGTTCAAGCGTGATAAGGCCTCGAAGGTCCTCGCCAATCTTTGCATGAAATCCCTCGAACTTCCTGGGCCGTGGACGAAAATCCAGTTAGATTTCCATGCCGAGATGACCCGCCACGGCGAAAATATCCTTATCGCCGCGCCCGCACATATTCATAACGAGGAGATGGCTTGCAGGCAAGGCGGGGGCAATTTTTGTCACATGGGCGAGCGCGTGCGCGGGTTCGAGCGCCGGGATGATCCCTTCGAGGCGCGTGCAGAGCTGGAAGGCCTCCAGCGCCTCGCGGTCCGTCGCCGACACATAGGTCACGCGACCGGTATCACGCAGCCACGAGTGCTCCGGGCCGATGCCGGGATAATCGAGCCCCGCGGAAATCGAATGCCCGTCGAGGATCTGGCCGTCATGGTCCTGCAGGAGATACGTGCGGTTGCCATGGAGGACGCCGGGCTTTCCGCCGTTCAGGGATGCACAGTGCCCGTTCGGCACGTCGAGCCCTCGGCCCGCCGCCTCGACGCCATGCATCTTCACAGAACTGTCATCGAGGAACGGGTGGAACAGCCCCATGGCGTTCGAGCCGCCGCCGATCGCCGCCACCAGCGTGTCCGGCAACCTCCCCTCGGCCACCTTCATCTGCTCGCGGACCTCCTGGCCGATGATGGCCTGGAAATCCCGCACCATGGCGGGATAGGGATGGGGTCCCGCAACCGTGCCGATGATGTAGAAGGTATCCTCGACGTTGGAGACCCAGTCGCGCAGCGCCTCGTTCATGGCGTCCTTGAGAGTTCCCGTACCCGAGACGACGGGCCGCACCTCGGCGCCCAGAAGGCGCATGCGAAAAACATTCGGCTTCTGGCGCTCGATGTCCGTCTTGCCCATGAAGATCGCGCAAGGGAGGCCGAATCGCGCAGCGACGGTTGCAACCGCCACACCATGCTGCCCAGCGCCAGTCTCCGCGATGATCCGGGTCTTGCCCATGCGTTTCGCAAGCAGGATTTGCCCAAGGCAGTTGTTGATCTTATGCGAGCCCGTGTGATTGAGTTCGTCGCGTTTGAAGTAGATTTTCGCGCCGCCAAAATGTTTCGTGAGCCGTTCGGCGAAATAGAGCGGGCTTGGCCGGCCTGAATAGTGGGCGTGGAGGTCGGCGAGTTCAGCGTGAAAAGCCGGGTCGTTCTTCGCCGCTTTGTAAGCTGCCTCCAGTTCGAGGATCAGCGGCATCAGCGTTTCTGCCACAAAACGCCCGCCATAGCGGCCGAAATGCCCTCTTTCGTCGGGACCGGTCCGATAGCTGTTCAATTGCAACGTCGTTTCGGCGGCAGGGGCCATGAGGTGATCCTTATCCCGCGGCGATTGAGACGGGGCTAGAGGCCCGTTCGCATGACTTTGCGGCTTTTATGAACTGGCGGATGAGCGAAGGATCTTTTACGCCAGGAGAAGTTTCCACGCCAGAGGAGACATCGACCGCCGATGCGCCGCTCTCTGTCAGAGCCGTGAGCACATTCTCCGCGCGAAGTCCGCCCGAAAGCATGAAATCGCGCCGAAGCGCGGCTCCCTGAAGCCAGCGCCAATCGAAAGACAGGCCGTTACCGCCCGGAAGTGCGCCGGGCGCAGCGGCGCTCGCCTGAGCATCGAAAAGCAGGAGATCCGCCACGTCTTCATAGATGCGGCCGCCCTGGATATCGCAAGGCGTTCCGACCTTGATCACTTTGATGATCTTCCTTGAGGTCAGGCTCCGAATTGAGCCAATACGCTCAACGTTCTCGTCGCCATGCAGTTGAAAAAAATCGGGCTGAACCTCGCTTGCGATGACCTTAATCGCGTCGGCCCCCGCGTTCACCGTCAAAGCCACCAACTTGATGCGGCCTTCGGCAAACCGGGCCAGAGCTGAAGCGCGGCCCACCGTAACATTCCGAGGACTTCTTTCGAAGAAAACGAAACCGGCGTAATCGGCACCCGTCTCAATCGCGGCTTCCAAAGCCTCTTCGGTCGAGATGCCGCAAATTTTTACGAGAATTGTCATGCTTGCATAATGGCGGATACCTCCGCCATCAACTTCCCTGGAGGGTCAGCGCGAGAAATAGGAGCGGAGCGGCCGCACCGCAGGCGGCGTAATAGCCTTGGGACTGGCCTCCTCAATGCCGCGCTTCAGGTTTTCCGCTTCGCGCTTCCAGATCGTAGCTTCCTTATGCGTGTCTCGCGCCCTCTTGCGCCAATGGCCTTGTCCAACCCAAGCTGTCATCCATCCAAGGATCACGCCGGCAAACAAGGCGACGATGAGGAACAAGGAAAGCGGCGCCTGGAACGACAACGCCATCTTCTCATCGATGAACGGATCGGCGACAAATGTCACGGGATGGCGATTTGCGACCCCGAAGGCAACCAACAGGCAGCCAATGATAAACAGAATGAGGACATTGAAGAAACGTTTCATGAGTGCCTCGGCAAAAAGACCGTCGCCATAGAGAATTAGGATGCCTTTTTCGTAACTTTCGTTGTTTTCGTTGCTGCTTTTTTACGGCCTTTCGGCTTCTCCGCGGGAGCTTCGGGCGGATTGAGCCGGATACGAAGTTCCTTGCCGGTCTTGAAGTAGGGCACGAACTTTTCTGGAACCTGTACCTGGTCGCCTGTGCGCGGATTCCGCCCAACCCTGGCGGGCCGGTGCTTGATCGAGAATGCGCCAAAGCCACGCAGTTCGACGCGGTCTCCCCGTGCGAGCGCGCTTGTGATCTCTTCGAAGATCACGTTCACAATCTTTTCGACGTCCCTATGCATCAAATGAGGATTTGTAACCGAAAGCTTCTCAATGAGCTCTGATTTAATCATTGCTTTATCTCGCTTTTCTTCATTGAGGGTGCCAAATCGAGAACAGGCCGTCAAGCGGCCGATCCTTCAGAACTTCCAACCCTTCCAGCACGCTGGCATCGATGAGAGTGCCAAGGCCGAGTTTCCCTGCGAGACCCGCTAGAGAAGACGAAAAAAAGCCGGACACGGAACTTTGCGGCTTCCAGTCCTTGACTTTTAATCCGGAGGCTACGTTCCGCGTATCGGTGAACCATTTGATCGCCGTTTGCTCGTCCCCGATCGCATCAATGAGACCGATTTTGAGGGCTTCCCTCCCAGTGTAGATCCGACCCGTCTTGATGTCGTCCATCGAGGATGCCGCAGTCTTGCGGCGCTCGGCGACCAAACCCAGGAACCAGCCCTGCGAATCCTTCACGAGTTCCTCGGTCAATTGCCGCGAGGCCTCATCTGGCGGGGAGAAAGGAGAGGGCACAGCCTTCAAGGGGCCGCTTCGAACTTCATCCACCTTCACGCCGACCTTGTTGAGCAGGTCCGAAACGTCCGCCCATTGGAAGATCACACCAACCGACCCCGTAATGGTATTGCCGCGTGCCACAATGTAGTCGGTTCCGATCCCGCAAAGATACGCCGCCGACGCGGCAACGGTTCCGAAAACAGCCGCAACCGGCTTCGCCTTGGAAAGCTCCCGAAGGTCTTCGTAAAGCGCCTCGCCTCCGGTCGTCGATCCGCCCGGGCTGTCGACCGCCACAATAACAGCTTTCACGTGGTCGTTCTTGGCAAGCTTTGTCAGCAACTCATGGCGCTGCCTGCTGTCGCCAATAAAGCCGCTGATGGTAACGCGCGCGATCTGGTCGCGGCTGAATCCAAAAAGAGATGCCGCGCTGTCGCTTTTCAGAGAGGCAAAAGCGATCGCGGCCACAACCGCAAAAATGGCCAGCAGGCGCCAAATCGTAAGGTTGCGCTTGAGGCGGCGGCGATCAATGAGAATGTCAGAGTCCAGTGTCATGCATCCGCCTTTGAAAGACTAGATCGACCCGCCTTTAATCGAAATCGATTAGAGGCGGAAAAGTTGATCGATTCTAAAGTGCTGGAGCAGCTTACCCGCGTCCATTGGACGCGGGCTTCTCTCATGCTGGCGCATCCATTCGCGCCAGCCCATGCCACTCACCTTTTCTGCCAAGGCGCTGACGCGCCTTTACTCTTTGTCTTTGGTCTGCGCCTTGTTCAAGGCCGCGCCAAGGATATCACCGAGAGACGCGCCGCTGTCGGTCGAGCCGAACTGAGCAACGGCTTCCTTTTCCTCGGCGATCTCGAGGGCCTTGATCGAAAGCCCGATCTTCCGGCCGCTCTTGTCGATCTGGGTGGCGACCGCATCGACCATATCGCCGGCAGAAAAGCGTTCCGGACGCTGCTCGCTGCGATCGCGAGAAAGATCGGCGCGCCGGATGAAGGCCGTAACGTCTGTCCCGGCGATCTTCACCTCGATGCCAGCATCTTTCACTTCCAGCACCTCGCAGGTGACCGTCGATCCTTTCTTCAGGGTCGCTGCAGACTGGAAGGGGTCCGTGGCAAGCTGCTTGATGCCGAGGCTGATGCGTTCTTTCTCGGCGTCGGTCTCAAGCACAACGGCGCGAACCGCATCGCCCTTGTTGTATTCCTTGATCGCTTCTTCGCCAGAGCGCTGCCAATCGAGGTCGGACAGATGGACCATCCCGTCGATACCGCCATCGAGACCAATGAACAGCCCGAACTCGGTGATGTTGCGAACCTGTCCCTCGACGATGGTGCCCTTGGGATGGTTCTCGGCGAAGCCGTTCCACGGGTTCTCCTGGGTCTGCTTCAGACCCAGCGAAATGCGGCGCTTGCTCGCATCCACTTCGAGAACCTGAACCTCGACTTCCTGGCTCGTGGAGACGATCTTGCCGGGGTGAACGTTCTTCTTGACCCAGCTCATTTCGGAGACGTGGATCAAACCTTCGACGCCGGGCTCCAACTCGACGAAAGCACCGTAGTCGGCAATGTTGGTCACGGTCCCCTTGAACTTGCCGCCGATGGGATACTTCGCCTCGATGCCGGACCATGGGTCCGCGCCGAGCTGCTTCATGCCAAGGCTGATGCGCTGCGTCTCCGGATTGATGCGAACAATCTGCACCTTCACCGTGTCGCCGACGTTCAGGATCTCGGTCGGATGGTTGACACGCTTCCATGCCATGTCGGTCACGTGAAGCAAACCATCGATGCCGCCGAGGTCGATGAAGGCGCCGTAGTCGGTGATGTTCTTCACCATGCCATCCACCACCTGGCCCTCTTCGAGCTTGGCGACGATCTCGGAGCGTTGCTCTGCGCGCGTCTCTTCAAGGACGGAGCGGCGGGAAACGACGATATTGCCGCGCCTGCGATCCATCTTGAGAATCTGGAAGGGCTGCGGCACGTTCATGAGCGGCGTCACATCCTTGATGGGCCGGATGTCGACCTGGCTGCCCGGAAGGAAGGCCACGGCTCCGTCGAGATCGACGGTGAAGCCGCCCTTGACGCGATTGAAAATGACGCCTTCGACCTTTTCGCCCGCGTTGAACTTCTGCTCAAGCTTCGCCCAGCTATCCTCGCGGCGAGCTTTTTCGCGGCTGAGAACGGCCTCTCCAGCCGCATTCTCGATCCGCTCGACATAGACCTCGACCTCGTCGCCAACATGGAGGGTCGGGAATTGCACGGAGGACCCGAATTCTTTGAGAGGGACGCGGCCTTCCGTTTTGAGGCCCACATCAATAACGGCGAGATCTTTTTCGATGGCGACGATCTTGCCCTTGACGACAGCACCTTCGCTTGGCGCCGATCCGCCCAGTGATTCGTCGAGAAGAGCAGCAAAGTCGTCGGCGGTCGGATTGTACTCCCTGGCCTTGGGCTCTATTGTTTGCGTTGCGATCATTAAAACTCCGATGCGGCCGAAGCCCACGTCTGCGTTAGTGTTGAACCGGACGGCCCTCCGGGCAGAAATGCCCAGAGCCGTCTTTCATGCGTATTCGGGCTGCCGCTGGATGTGGCCGCTCCAGAAAAAATGAGAAGGACCGATCGATCAGCAGTTGCCCGGAAGGCTAGTTTGCTAGTGATTTATCCGCGGCTCGCAACTTTATCAATAAGTTCGAGCGCAACGGCGAAGGCTTTTTCTATATCTAACTCTGTAGTATCGAGCAAGAGCGCGTCTTCCGCGGGCTTCAGCGGTGAAATCGGGCGCTCGCTGTCCCGGCGGTCGCGGTCCTTGATCTCGCGCAAGACAGCCTGTTCCGTCGTTTCAACGCCGTAGCTCAAAAGCTCTTTATACCGGCGGCTCGCGCGGCTTTCCGCAGAGGCGGTAACGAAGATCTTGGCATCGGCCTGTGGACAAACGACCGTACCGATGTCGCGGCCCTCGACGACGGCGCCGCCCGGCTTTGCGGCGAAGCTGCGTTGAAACATCAGGAGCGCCGCGCGCACCTGCGGAAATGCCGCAACGACCGACGCCGCTTCGCCCCTCCCCTTCAAGCGAAGACCGGGATCGGATAGGGTCGCCGGATCGAGCCTTATCGCGGCTTCGGCAGCAGCATCTGCATCGTCAAGGCCATGCCCGGCGCATTGGACATCACGCGCGACGGCGCGGTACAACGAACCTGTGTCGAGATGCGGAAAGCCGTAATGCTGCGCGATCCGCCTCGCCAGCGTGCTTTTTCCAGCAGCGGCAGTTCCGTCTATTGCGATGATCATTGGCTTCAAGTCCCGCGTGGATGCCCGGCTGCTTCTTCCGGCTCTTCGATCACTGCACCCGCTTGTTGCATCAAAGGACGGAATTCGGGAAAGCTCGTCGCTATCATGGAAGCATCATCGACAGTTACGGGCCGCTCGGCAGCAAATCCCAGAACCAGGAAAGACATTGCGATCCTGTGGTCCATATGGGTTTGAATGGTAGCGCCGCCGCGCACCATGGACAACCCGGTGACGGCGAGCGTATCGCCGCGGGCTTCCGCTGTCGCTCCACAGGCGGTCAAGCCGTTAACCATTGCAGCGAGCCGGTCGCTTTCCTTGACGCGCAGTTCCGCGAGTCCGTTCATGATCGTCTCGCCCTTGGCGAAAGCCGCAAGCGCGGCGAGGATGGGATATTCGTCGATCATCGCAGGGGCACGCTCAGCCGGAACCTCGATGCCGCTCAGTTGGCTTGACTTCGCCCGGACGTCCGCGACTTTTTCCCCATTCAGTTCGCGCTCGTTTTCGAAAGAGACATCGGCGCCCATTTCCCCCAAGGTTTCATAGAAGCCGGTGCGCGTGGGATTGATAAGCACATCCTTGATAAGTACGTTCGAGCCGGGGCAGAGAATGGCCGCCGCGACGAGAAATGCGGCGGAGCTTGGATCGCCGGGGACGGCGACGGGCTTGCCCTTGAAGGTTTTCCGCCCCTCGACCGATATGCGGACGCCGCCCTCGCTATCCGGCCCCGCAGCGACGCTGGCGCCGAAATAGGCAAGCATCTTCTCGGTGTGATCTCTGGTTTTCTCGCTTTCGATCACCGAAGTCTCGCCCGACGCGAGGAGTCCCGCCAGCAGCACCGCGGATTTTACCTGCGCCGATGGAACGGGAAGCCGGTAGGCGATCGGTACGAGGCTCGACGTTCCGAGCAGCGTCAGGGGCAACGTGTTGCGTCCTTCCTCCTCGATATTGATGCCCATTCTCTTCAAAGGTTCGAGCACCCGCCCCATAGGCCTTTTGCGCAGGGAGGCGTCGCCCGTGAACACGGCGCGGACGGGGTGCCCCGCAACGACGCCCATCATCAGGCGCGCGCCCGTCCCGGAATTGCCGAAGTCGAGATCCCCCGATGGGCTTGTCAGGCCGCCAAGACCCCTGCCGATCACGATCCAGGCGTCGCCCGTCTTTTCGACATGTGCTCCGAGATTTTGCAAGGCGTGAGCCGTGCAAAGGATGTCTTCGGATTCGAGAAGGCCGGTTATTTCTGTGCGTCCCTCCGCCAGCGCGCCGAGGATCAGGGCCCTATGTGAGATGGATTTGTCTCCCGGCACCGAAAAAGTACCGTGAAGGGCACCCGATTTTTTTGAGGTAAGCGGCTTTGCTGCGGCTGGTATCTCGGACATCAGTAGGAACGGCCTCTTTCGGAAAACGAGCGGAACTTTCGCCCGTGATAGACCTATGTTAAGTGACGGTGTCAATCGGGCCGGGGACCGCGCCACACAATTTACGCTTTTCGCTCGCTTTGCCTTTGACAGGGGGAGAGGTTGCTGACTATCCCAATTCGAAAAACGGCGCCGTAGCGCCATGGCCCAACAGTTAAGGAAGCTTCAGATCGATGTCCACAAAAGCTGAACGCGGCACAAAGCGTGTCTGCTTATCATGCGGCGGCAAGTTTTATGATCTCATGCGCGATCCCATCATTTGCCCGCTATGCCAATCCGTTTACCAGGATGGCGGGGCTCAGACGCGGCTCGCGGCGGGCGGAAACAATCTCGACGCCGACGACGACGCCGTGCTCGACGCAGGAAGAGGCGCCCTCGAATTCGTGCCGCTCGACGAGGTTGCGGCGCGCGAGGAGGAACTTCCCGATATCGAGGGCGGCGACATTGCCGATGTAGCCGACGACGATGAAACGCTCGACACAGGCGCCGACGAAGAGCCTTTCCTCGAAGCCGAGGATGAGGGCGAAGCCGACGTGTCGGGCTTCGGTGTCGGCGGCGGCAAGGATGACGAAAGCTGACGCAACAACCCGTTTAAGAGTGCGGCTGCATCCGCGCATTTTCCTTGCGACGCAACTCTCAAAGGATTAAGTAGCAGTGCTTGTCGGCGGCGCAGTTACAGAGCTGCCGAGGGGGCCATAGCTCAGCTGGGAGAGCGCTTGAATGGCATTCAAGAGGTCGGCGGTTCGATCCCGCCTGGCTCCACCAAATTAACACTTATTTGTTGAACACCGCGTCTCGGTGAATTTCTTGAAACACCACGCGACCACCATATATGCTGCTTAACACGTCCACATCGGACACGTCCTCATATCGCCGCGGCAACGGCGAAATAGCTGACAAGCCCGGAGTGTGCATTTGGCACGAGGAGGTGCTTACCGTGGAAGAATCTCTGAAAGATTTCGAGCTCGAAGCCTGGGGGGAAGGCGAGCTGGCTTACATCAAGCAGCTTAAGGCTAAAGATGTAGCGGAGCTTTTCCCGCAACTCGGCGGATTGCCCGAGGGTATTGACCTCTATGCCGTGGTGTCTGCTGACGGTACGCCGATGGTTTTAACCGATAGCCGTTCGGCTGCCTTGGAAAATGTCGAGGAAAGCGAACTTGAGCTGGTCACGCTTCATTAGTTCTTTCTAGTCGCTCACGCACCCCTAAGCCGCATTCTGTGCGGCTTTATTTTTTGGCGTAGACGGGACCCACCCTGGAGGAGACCTGTTTCCGTGGTTGGACGCGCGTCTGGCCGCTCACCATCCTCGTTGACTGCAGGAAAGAACTCTGGAAGCGGCGTTAGGCCGCATGAGACGCGGCCTTTTCCGTGAGCACGGCATAAATCGCCGCACGATCGCGGCACGCGCGAAGCTTCTCGACCGCTCCCGGCTCACGAAGCAGGCGGGAAACCCGGGCAAGCGCCTTGAGATGATCGGCGCCAGCGGTCTCCGGCGCCAGAAGAAGCATAATGATGTCAACCGGTTCTTCGTCGATGGAATCGAATTCGATGGGTTCGTCCAGGCGCGCGAACACGCCGACGGTTTGACGCAGGTTGGGAAGTTTGCCGTGTGGAATTGCGATGCCAGACCCGACGCCGGTCGACCCAAGCCTTTCGCGCTGGATAAGTGTGTTGAAGACCTCGAAGCTGTTAAGCCCCGTGAGTTCCGCCGCACGCTCCGCGAGCGTTTGAAGTGCCTGCTTTTTGTTGGCCGCTTTGAGGGACGGAATCACGCCGTAAGGCGTTACGAGGTCGCTAAGATCCATGTCTTGTCCCACGCGTAAACGTCCTCCATGTGCACACATGCACGTTAAGGTTTAGCGCCCGCGACAATGCCGCTGGGATCAATCCACCCGATGTTCCCGTCGGGACGCCGGTAAACAACGTTAATCCCCCCGTGCGAAGCGTTACGAAACACGAGAAAAGCCTGGTCGGCCAGATCCATCTGCATCACTGCATCGCTCACCGACATCGCACGCACGCGCGCTGGCGTTTCAGCGATTACTGCTGGGCCGCCCTCTCCGCTCTCGGCGTCTGTGGCTTGCTCCGCATCAATAACATAATCAATACCCGCGCCTTCATAAAGTTGCGCCGAGCCGTCTACGCCTTGCCCATGACTTTTAAGCCTGCGTTTGTAGCGACGCAACCGTTTTTCCAGCCGGTCTGTGGCTGAATCAACGCTTGCATAAGCGTCTGCCCCGCTGCCGGTCGATTGGACGTCAAGCCCTGATTCAAGGTGAATGGCGCAATGAGTGAAAAACCCATCGTGATTCTTCTCGACGCTGATCTGGCCAGAAAGCGAGCGGCCAGAATATTTATCGAGAGACGTATCCACGCGGTTCAACGCATATTCCCGCAGATTCTCACCGAGATCGATATTTTTGCCTGTGACCTTGATTGTCATTTTAGTATTATCGGGTTCTGGTGTTCATGTTGCACTGTTTCGCACACCGTAATATAATATGGGGCGAATATTAGGCGCAACACATAAAAACTATTTCAACTGAGGGGAAAGTTCTGAGGCAGGGGGGAGAAAAAAACTTTACCATGCGAGAACGATGCGCCCGCGATATTTCCTCGGCATAGTTTTTCTCTGGCCGCCTTTGTCTCTCCAATGGCGCTAGCGCGGAGCTAGAACCATGATCATTTGCCGACCTTCGAGGCGAGGCTCCAATTCCACTTTCGCCACGGTGCCGGTTTCTTCCTTGACTTTCATCAGAAGCTGCATGCCCAGTTCCTGATGGGCCATCTCCCGCCCGCGAAAGCGAAGCGTTACTTTGACCTTGTCGCCTTCTTCGAAGAATTTCAGGATGGAGCGCATTTTTACTTCGTAATCATGCGTGTCGATATTCGGTCGGAGCTTGATCTCCTTGACCTCAACGGTCTTCTGTTTTTTGCGCGCCTCCGCGGCCTTTTTCTGGGCCTGGAACTTGTACTTCCCGAAGTCCATGATCTTGCAGACCGGGATTTCTCCGTTTACTGCAATCTCAACGAGATCGAGACCAGCCTCCTGAGCCCTGGTGAGCGCGTCGCGCTTATTTGTTGTGCCGTGATTCTCGCCCGTCTCGTCGATGAGCTGAACATCGCGTGCAATGATGGCTTCGTTTATGCGCGGCCCCCCTTTGTTGGTGGGCGCTTCTCTCATTGGACGGCGTATTTGACTTCTCCTATGTTTGTTTACGAATAACCGGCTGCTCCCGGCTTCCCCCGAGCGTGCCTATAAAATGAGGATAAAAACACGGATAGACAAGTCAAGCGGCATGTTGCAGCAGACAAAAACTGTGACCGCCCCGAGAGCCTGTCCGGTGTTTGCTATTGTATTGCATTCCTGAACGTTGTTGCAAGCTGGGTGCCTATAAGCCGGTCGTAAACAGACAAAGTTTGCAGCTGCAGGGTCCGCTTCGAAAATGCGGTGCGGGCGCGCTCCGTGCAATGTTCTCGAAACGCTTCGAGATCATTACCCGACAAAGCGAGGGCCGTGCAAAGCGATTCGCACAGATCTTGCGGATTTCCCGGTTCGAAAAGCCACGGATTGCGCCGGGGGGCCGGCTCAGGGTCTTTTACGCCCCCTTCGGCCATGCTCGTCACCCGAGCCAGGAGGGACGGCTCGGACGCGACCGTTTCGGGAAAGGCCCCGATATTGGAAGCGATCACGGGGCAGCCCATAGCTTGCGACTCGATCGAGGCGCGACCGAAAGCTTCGGGTTCGATCGACGGCAGCACTGTCAGGGAGGCGGCTTTGAACGCGGCAGGCATATCGTCGCAATGTCCTGCGATGACGACGCGTCCGGCGAGGCCATGAGAACTCGACGAGAGCCTCCAATTCGGCGCGATAGGGGGACCGGCTCTGATGATCGCCCACGAGAACGAAAACGATGTCATCGTGCTGAGCGTGCGTGCGGAGGAGCGCTGCCGCGTCAATAAGAACACGCTGCCCTTTCCAGCGGGTCAGACGGGCGGGCATCAAAACGATTCGCTGAGCCGCCCCGACGCCCCACGCCTCGCGAAGCGCCCTTACGCGCTCCACTCCGACGGATGCCGGATCGAAGCGCGCCTCATCAAGCCCGCGGTAAATGACGCCGACGCGCTCGGAGGCCTCGGGGTGGCGCTCGCGCACGATGCGCGCCGTGTATTGGGAATTGCAGATGACCGCATCGCCGCGCGCCATCACGCTGTTGTAGTAGGATTTGAGGCGGCTGTTCTGGTTATAAATACCATGGTAGGTCGTTACGAAGCAGCGCTTGGTTCTGCGGGCCGCAAGGAACGCGCTCCAGGCCGGCGCTCGGCTTCGCGCGTGGACGAGGCTCACGCCGCGCTGGCGAATGAGGCGCGAAAGCCTCAAGACATTGAACAGCATCAAGCTGGGGTTTTTCGTTTTGGAGGGAAAGCGGATCAGTTCACCCCCGACATCGGCCAGTTCCTTTTCGAGCCTGCCGCCGGAGGATACGATAAGCGCAAGGCCGCCACCGAGGGTTACGGCTTCGGCGATTTCAATGGTTGTCCGCTCGGCGCCGCCGGTGGAAAGCTCCGGGATGACTTGCAGAATGACCGGCCAAGGGTTTCGATTTAACATCAGCGCGCGCCAGGATGTGAGAGTGCGGCCATGCTCGGAGACGGTTTTCGAATGAACGTGACCTCTGTGCTCGGTCTCATGAAAGAAGCATAGGATGAACAGCGAAGAATCGCAATTGCTCCAAGTTCGCAAGTCCGATGGCGCGACCATCTCCATTGCCTACCGCTTTCAGAAACCTGAACAAAACCGGCCGGCATTCGTCTGGTTCTGCGGCTACAGGTCCGACATGGGCGGCCTCAAAGCGGAGGAGCTTTCCCGATGGACAAGCGCAGCTGGCGCTGGATGCCTCAGATTCGACTATTCCGGGCATGGGCGCTCCGGCGGGCAATTCGAGGACGGCACGATCAGCGCCTGGCTCGATGAAGCCTCGGCGGTTCATGACGCGGCGCTCAATCAGGGCGCCCCGGCTGTCTTCGTGGGGTCGAGCATGGGCGCGTGGATCGCGCTCCTTCTCGCCCGGCGGCTGGCGACCGAAGGCCTTGCAATGCCGAAGGGCATGGTCCTGATCGCGCCGGCCTGGGACATGACGCGCCTCATTTGGCAGCGTTTACCTCCAGAGGCACGCGCCGCCATCGAACGGGATGGCGTCTTCTATCGCCCCTCGGCTTATGGCAACGGCCCTTATCCGATCACGAAGTCGATCATCGAGGACGGCGAAACTCATCTCCTCGGCGAGGGGCCAGTGCAACTCGATGTGCCGATCAGAATCCTTCACGGCTACGAGGATCCGGATGTGCCGTGGCGGCACTCGCTCGACCTGCTCGACATTATCTCCGGCGCTGACGTCCGCCTGACGCTCATCAAGGATGGCGAGCATCGCCTGTCACGCCCGCAAGACCTCGCGCTGATTCGGGCGACCCTGGCCGAATTCCTTTAGTGGATAGGCTGGGCGGAGCGCCCTTGTTTGTAGGGGCAAACTCCTCTACATGCTCGAAGAGCATTTGCTATTTTACTGATACAAAACGGCGATTATGGCAGACCCCTATCAGACGCTCGGCGTGGAGAAAACCGCGTCCGGAGAGGATATTCGCAAAGCTTATAAGAAGCTTGCGAAGAAGCACCACCCCGACCTGAACCCCGGCGACAAGGAAGCCGAAAGCCGGTTCAAGGACATCTCCGCCGCGTACACATTCCTGAACGATCCCGAAAAGCGCCGCGCGTTCGACGCTGGCGAAATCGACGAGTCGGGTCAGCCCAAGCCCGAGCGCCGGTTCTATCGCGACTACGCGGACACGGGCGCTGGCGCCCGTTACGAGCGAGCCGAGGATCTGGGCGACCTTGGCGACCTCTTCGGGGATCTTTTCGGCCAGAGAGCCCGTGGCGGCGAAGGCGCTCGCCCGCAGTTCCGCATGCGGGGCGCCGATGCGAACTACACGCTTCCGATCGACTTTCTCGAAGCCGTCAACGGGGACAAGAAGCGGGTCGACATGCCGGACGGCAAGACGCTCGACATTTCGATCCCCGCCGGCGTTCGCGATGAACAGGTCATCCGGCTCAAAGGGCAAGGCATGCCGGGAATTGGCGGCGGGCCTTCCGGCGATGCGCTTATCACGGTCAGTGTGAGGCCGCACCCGGTCTTCCGCCGCGATGGCAACGACATCAAATCGGCCGTTCCCATCACCTTGAACGAAGCTCTGAATGGAGGTTCCGTTCAGGTCGACACCATCAGCGGCGCCGTCAGCCTGAAAATCCCGAAGCATTCAAACACCGGGCGCATTCTCCGGCTGCGCGGCAAAGGCGTGCAGGGCCACCCGAAAGGCGACCACCTTGTGGAATTGCAAGTGATGATGCCGCCGAATCCCGATGCCGCGCTAGAAACGTTCGTCGCCGATTGGGAGGGCGAGCATCCCTATAATCCGAGGCAGGGACGCGGATGATGATGATAACCGAGACAGACGTCGTCGCGCGTTTCACGCGGCTCAACGCCCAGGTCCTCGAACATTGGATTGCGATCGGCTGGCTGAGGCCGCATCGCGGCGACGAGGGGTTTCTCTTCGACGATGCCGATATCGCCCGGACGCACCTCCTCTGCGACCTTTGCTACGACATGGACCTGCGCGACGAGGAGGTGGCGATGGTGCTGTCGCTCATGGACCAGCTTCACAGCACGCGCAGCCTGCTCAGAGCCATGACGGTGGCGGTCCATAGTCAGCCGAACGAGATCAGGGAGGCCATCCTGACCACGGTCCGGCTGCATCTCGTGCCCCGCGATTCAAACTCAACTTGAAAGTGCGTCATCCTGGAACGCCCCTGCGGGCGTATCCGGGATCGCGAAAATTTCAGCGCGGATGTTTGTGACGACCCCGGATAAGGGGTGACGAATCACGACGGCAGCGGCGACACGCCGATGAGGTGCGAATGCGCCCCAAGCAGTGTCATGTAAAGGACCAGCGCCGCGACGGCGCGCAGCGGGTCAAGATGCAGGTCGCGCAAGCGGACACGTCCCTGAAACAAAGCGGCAAAGGGAACCGCCGATGTTTTCGCAGCCCGTTGCTCCCATAGTTTCAATCCCCACTGCTTTCGCTTCCGTCCATCCAGCGCCACCATGCCTATGATGCCGAAAACGGCAAACAAGCCAAACAGCAGCACGTGAGCGAGATCTCCGTTCGGGACCATATGCGCGAGCGCCCAAAGGGTGATCGCCCAGAGGAGCGGATGCCGCGTGATACCGGCTATGCCGGGGCGGCCGGGGTCGAAGAAAGCGCTTCCCCGCCCCGCGATTGAAAACGGGTTCGGCGCGGCAAGGCCGCACGCGATCAGGACGCACACAAAGGGCATGATGAGATTGGGAACCCAGAGCTGCCAGAGTTCGAAATCCCAGAGCTGGATGTGGGGCGCATTCCGGGCTGCGGCGATCAGCCAGGCCAGCACAGCGAGCGAAACCGCAGAATAGATGGCCCCGTAAGCGACGCCTCCGAGACGCGCCTGCAAGCTGCGCCGCACGGCAGGCCGCGCCGGCACCACATGCGAGGCGAAGAACGCTGTCAGCGCCAGCGTCATCTCTCCCCAGCCGGCAAGGATTGTCATGGTTTCGCTTCCCGCTAATGGTCCGATTTCGACATTTGCATCCGTTTGCAGCACGCTCGACAGCAAATGTCGAAATCAAAGGCTCATCCTGTGAGGGTATACGAGAGGTTAAGATTGGTTTCGTTTCGTAGAACAGCCACAAATAACCATATAGATACTTCTTGAACCAGAAGGGCGATGTGCAAAGGCGTCGCAACTTATGGCGGTCACCACAGCGCTCAAATGTCAAATTCGCCCCACTGGACTGCGACTGCATAAAGTGGTATCTCAAATACCACAAATCGGGAAATACGCAAGGGACAGACCATGGCAACCACCGCCGAAACGCTTCGGGCTTATCGCGGGCCCGCAATCCTGAGCTATGGCTTCCGCCCCTTCTTTCTCGGCGGATCGATCTGGGCTGCTGCCGCGATGGCGCTGTTCATCCCGATGCTGCAGGGACACCTCGCCCTGCCGACGGCGTTCAATCCCATCGATTGGCATCAGCACGAGCTGCTTTACGGATTCCTCCCCGCCATCGTCGCCGGATTTCTTCTCACCGCCGTGCCAAATTGGACAGGCCGCCTTCCCGTTGCCGGCGCCCCTCTCGCGGCGCTTTTTGCGGCTTGGCTTTCAGGCCGTGCCGCGGTCGCCTCTTCAGCCCTGATCGGAGCCGGTGCGGCGGCCGTCGCGGACATGCTTTTTCTGGTTGCGCTTGGCGTGATTGTGGGCCGTGAGATCCTGGCGAGCGGGAACAGGAACGATATGAAGGTCCTGGTTCTCGTTTCGCTGCTCGCGATTGGCAATCTGGTCTTCCACGTCGAAGCATGGTCGAGCGGCACCGCCGAGTACGGCAAGCGCATCGGAATCGCGGCGGCAATCATGCTCATTTCCCTGATCGGCGGCCGCATCGTTCCGAGCTTCACCAGGAACTGGCTCGCCAAGCGCGGCCCGCAAGATCTTCCCGCGCCTTTCGGCCGTTTCGATGTCGTGGCCATCGCGTCGTCGGCTATCGCGCTGGCTGCCTGGATAGTTGCGGCCGACAGCCTGCTGACGGCTGCCGCTTGCGGCATCGCGGGCGTTTTCCATCTTATCCGCTTGGCGCGCTGGAGAGGCGACCGCACCGCTGCCGAGCCGTTGATTACGATCCTGCACATCGGCTATCTGTTCGTGCCGGTGGGCTTCCTGCTGATGGCTCTGGCGATCGCGTTTCCGGGCGTTGTTGCCCCGGTTGCGGCTGTTCATGCCTGGACGGCGGGCGCCATCGGCGTCATGACACTCGCCGTGATGTCGCGCGCCAGCCTCGGCCATACCGGGCAGGAACTCACGGCCTCGCCCGCAACTTTGGCGATTTATTCCTGCGTCATCATCGGAGCCGCTGCCCGGATCGGGGCAGCGTTCGGGATCGAGCCCCAGATCATGCTGCACACCGCCGCCGCAGGCTGGATCCTGGCTTTTGGCGGCTTCGCGGTGATGTTCGGCCCGATGTTGCTCAAGCCGCGAAGCCAGGGCTGAGCAGGCGCCCCGGCCTAAAGCGGAGTTCCTGAGCTTCGCCAATACTTGCTCCAGATTCTCAGAAACGTCCCCGGCAATGGCTACCTGTGAATTTTTGACACTTAGCAGGTTGCTGAAAAACGATGTTGCCCATGGTTCGACAGGCCAACCATGAAGCAGCCGCTCCTGGCGCGCATGACCCGGTCTGGTCTCGAGGGGGGCACGGGTATGCTTGATTCTGCAATAGCCCAGGTCCGCCCATGTCTCCGCCGTGGTCCCGTGACGAGATTGTTGCTCAAACATGCAAGATGTTGCTCTCAAGTTGCATCGTGAAAAACTCGAATCAGATTTATTGATTGATTAAAATTATTGGGATTTTTCTATGCGCTGGTTCTGGGGCCTTCTAACCGTTACCGTTTGTTTTTCCGGCTGCTCGACAGTTCCATCTCTCGAAGAGGCTTCTGGCACGCCGGAGCCGCAAGTGCTCATCCAGGATGTTGTAAGGGGTGTTAGGTTTTGACCAGCCAGTCCATCGCAGCGGTGCCTCAGTTCTTCAATTTGGGCCTGGGAGCAACGTGGGCGGAGCAAGCCACCCGCACAGAAGTCATTAGCTTTTCACTCGCCCTCAAGGAACTCAAGCATTGGAATGAGAACTCGAGGTCTCCCAGACCGGGCTTACTGCCCGCGCGATGAAAAAGAACTTCGGGGAAATCTCGGCTTAAAGGAGTGGGTGGACTCTGCTCTTTATCCGTACGATCGGCGCGATCTTCTCGCCGGGATACATCCGTCACCGATTTCACTGCCGGCGAAGTTACAGCCTGTGCCCTCTCCAGGGGCGCGCACGTTCGGACTTGAGGAGAAGGACAATGCTTCGGTGAAGCAGGCAGTGGCACCAATTCTTTCATCAATACAAAGCCATCTTTTGAACCTTCTCGAAACTGAAAAAATTATTGAACAATCTCGAAAAAGATTAATAAGTATGCTCGCTTTTTATAATAAGCGTCCAGACGAATTTGACCCGGTCTTGCTGAAGAAAATAGACAACTATGAACGCTCCTATAATAAAATTGTGGATATGGTTACAGGGAAGATTGATGTTATCAATGGTGAACAAGGTTGTATTAAAGGTGTGAAGGGTATCGTTGACGCCAAAAGCGCCGAGTTGTCCATAAAAAAGGCTAAACTTTCTAAAGATATAGGCGAATACAGTGATGCCGTTGACGAAGTTAATACTAGTACAGTGAGTGGTGCCATCATTTATGCAACAGATTGCATGCATTCCGCGGAAGCGGCGGAGCTGCAGGCCGCAGCGGCGCTGAAGCAGTTGGACGCGCTGTTCTCATTTCAGCCTGATCCACCCATGGATGGCCTTCTTCATTCTGTTCAATTCGTTGTCACTCACGGTGCGAACGTCTCTCCAAACTGGAGCTTCCTCGTGTGGAAGGGACCAAGCGTGACTACCCCCGGCGCATCCGCGACTGGCCAAAGGACTCACATTTTGAACATCGCGATCGGATCGCCGAGGGAAGGAGACCGGCTCATTCAAAATCAGACCGTGCTTTCGCTCGCATCGCATTAACGGTGGTTGTGCTTCACTTGTGCGAGTATGCCCGGGGCTGACGAAAGCCCCCGCGCGTTGGCAAGCAATCACCCCTGCCCTTCGTTCGCTCCCACGGCCGTCATGGCAAAGCCGCGCCGAGGAGGATCGGCCCGATCGAGATCGCCGAGTTCAGCGCCTTGATCGTGTGAAGCTGATGTTGGCGCCGTCGAGCGCGGGCATTGGCGTCGCCCGTTTTGCCCGTCATGCTGTCGGAGGTGCTGCCGTAGTGGATATGGCAGTCGCCATCCGCGCCCTTGGCTCGCGAATGAGTTCCGCAACGCTCTCCGCACGGGGCACAAGCGGCTGTCGCAGCACTGCAGTGCCTTGCGCTTCTGGCGAGCACGCCATACTGCATCGTTAACGACGCATCTAAGATGTTCTTGTGTGTATTTATGCATCTGTAGCGCAGATATAATAACTATGGCGCAGCTTAACTTTGAAGGCTCGGCCATGCTAACCCAACAACACATTTCGAGCACAAGCACATTCCGGCGCACCGCAGCGACGCTCTTGTTCGCTTTCCTTGCGACCGGCGCCGCGCTCGCGGACAATACGCCGGCGGTGTTATCCGGCGCAAAACTCATCAGTGCGGAAGAAGCGGTGAAAGCGATCGGCGGGGGCGCCGTCCCGATCGATACACGCATCGCCAGTGAATATGCGGAGGGGCACATAAAGGGTGCGCTCAGCATTCCCTACCGCGAGAAAAGCGAAAAATCCGTCGGATTTGACGCAAGTAAAGACCAGTTCGATTTGAGCAAATTGCCGGTGAATAAAGAGGCCTCTATTGTCCTTTATTGCAATGGGCCCGAGTGCTGGAAGAGTTACAAAGCCGCTACCGTTGCGATTAAGGGTGGATATTCCAACATCCATTGGTACCGGCTTGGCTTTCCCGATTGGAAGGCGAAAGGCTTACCGGTCGATTAGGACGCCAATACCGCGTCGCGATGAGCGATTGGCGTAGCTTCTCACAAGATTGGCTGTCAAGAAAACAAGCCATGGCCAGACCTCGATGATAAACAAGTTCACCATTGCGACCCGCATGATGATTGTCTTCGCTGTGATGGCCGCTACCCAAGCTGGCATCGCGGCGATCGCACTTCATGGACTTCGTCTTTCAGATCGCGACATCGCCGAATTTTATCACGCGCGCCTTGTTCCGGTGAACGAGTTGTCCCGCATCAACGACCTCATGCACAGGTGCGTGGAGGAATTGATCATAGCCGTCATCGCCCGCCCAAGCCCCGCGAACGTCCTTCCGTATATCGATCGTGTCGAAAAAAATCTTCGTGAAATCAATAACCTCGGCGCGCAATATATCAAGAACGCTAGCGGGGATGGCGACAAGGCGCTCCTCGCGGACTGGACCTCCAAGAGGGATGTCCTTGTTTTGAAAGCCATCAAGCCGGCCGTCGCCGCCTTGCAGAAACAGGACTTCAACGAAGCGGAGGACACGGTGCTTGGTGTCGCCGTCAAACAGTTTGCGGCGGCCCAAGGTGCTTTCGACGCCGTCATGGCCGATGCGCTCAGCCGCGCCGAAAATACGCACGAGCAGGCGGAGGAGCGAACTGATTTCGTGGAAGACGTCATGCTTGGCACGGCGGCCCTCGCCGTCGCCCTGAGCATCCTTGCCGGGGGCCTCCTGTCGCTCAGCATCCGCCGCGGGCTGCGCCGGGCGGTTTCCCTCGCCGATGCGGTTGCGCTTGGCGATCTCCATCAGGACGTCAAGGCCAGCGGCAAGGACGAAATCAAGGACCTCATCGACGCCTTGAACCGCATGACCGCAAACTTGCGCGTCACCGCCGAGATGGCCGAAGCCATCGCCCATGGCGATCTTTCCGTCGACCCGAAGCCCCTGTCGGACAAGGACACGCTCGGCCTTGCGCTTCGCGAGATGACCCAGAAGCTTCGCACCGTCGTCAGCGACGCGCTTTCCGCAGCGGGCAACGTCTCGTCGGGCAGCGAGGAACTCTCCGCCGCCTGCCAGCAGCTCTCGGCTGGCGCCAACGAGCAGGCCGCATCGGCCGAGGAAGTCTCCTCCTCCATGGAGGAGATGGCCGCCAACATCAAGCAGAACGCCGACAACGCAGCCCAGACCGAGAAGATCGCGCGCCAGTCCTCCGCCGACGCGCAGGCGAGCGGCGACGCCGTGAACCGCGCGGTCCACGCCATGCAGACGATTGCCGAGAAGATCACCTTCGTGCAGGAGATCGCGCGCCAGACCGACCTTCTCGCGCTGAACGCGGCCGTCGAGGCGGCGCGGGCGGGCGAGCACGGCAAGGGCTTCGCGGTGGTCGCCTCGGAGGTGCGAAAGCTCGCCGAGCGGAGCCAGACGGCGGCCACCGAGATCAGCACGCTGTCGGGCCAGACCGTGACGGCGGCGCGCGAGGCCGGCACCATGCTCGTCAAGCTCGTGCCCGACATCAAGAAGACGGCCGAGCTTGTCGAGGAGATCAGCGCCGCCTGCCGCGAGCAGGATATCGGGGCCAACCAGGTGAACCAGGCCATCCAGCAGCTCGACAAGGTGATCCAGCAGAACGCCGGCGCGGCCGAGGAGATGTCGGCAACCTCGGAGGCGCTGTCGGGACAGGCCGAGACGCTGCAGTCGAGCATCGCGTTTTTCCGGATCGGCGATGCGGGCCACGCGAGCGCGGCGGCACCTCCGTCCTCGATCGCCAGGGTGAAAACACCGGCGCACCCGAAGGCAGCGATGGTTGCGAAACCGGCGGGGCCAGCAGTCAAGCCGAAGACTTTAGACCTCGCACTACCCTGAGCCACGGCACCAGCGGAATATCGCCCGGTCACCCCTGCCCTTCGCTCGCTCCCACAACCGCAACGGCCGTCATATTCACGAGGCCGCGCACCGAGGCCGAGGGAGTCAGCACATGCACCGGCAAAGCCGCGCCGAGGAGGATCGGCCCGATCGAGATCGCCGAGTTCAGCGTCTTGATCGTGTTGAAGCTGATATTGGCGGCGTCGAGCGTCGGCATGATCAGCACATTGGCGTCGCCCGTCAGCTTCGAATGAGGGAAAAGCTCGTCCCGGATGCGGGCCGACAAGGCTGCGTCGCCCTGCATTTCACCTTCCGCCTCCACGTCCGGGGCCAGTTCCCAAAACATGGCGAGAGCCTCGCGCATCTTCCGCGCCGTCGCCGTCTCCGCGCTGCCGAAATTGGAATGGGACAGGAAGGCAAGTTTCGGCGTAAGCCCGAAGCGCCTCACCTGACGGGCGGCGAGAACCGCGATTTCGGCGATCTCGGCGGCCGTAGGGTCGAAATTCACCTGTGTGTCGGCGATGAAGTGGGTTCCAGAACTCGAGCAGGATGGCGCTGAGGGCGCCAAAGGTGCACACGCCCTCGCGCCTCCCGATGATGTCGCCGACATATTTCAGATGCCGGTCGAAACGGCCCGCCGATCCGCAGATCATGGCGTCGCCCTCGCCGCGCTTGAGCAGCATGGCGGCGATGACCGTGTTCTGCCGCCTGACCGCTATTCTCGCATCGGACCGGAGCACGCCCTTGCGCTCGGTCAGGCTGAAATAATGGTTGGCCAGATCCTCCACGCGCGGGTCGTGAAGAGGATCGAACACTTCGATGTCCCGCCCCGGCAGCATCGGCAATCCGAGGTTCTGGAGCCGCTCCTCGATGAAGCGCCGGTTGCCGACGAGGATGGGCTTCGCGATGCCTTCAGACAGCACCTGATAGGCCGCCTGCAAAACCTTCACGCGCTCGCCTTCCGCGAAGATAACGCGCTTCGGCGCATTCTTGGCGGCTTCGAAAATGGGCTTCATCACGAGGCCGGAGCGGAACACGAAGTCCGACAGCCGCTCGCAATAGGCCTCGAAATCCTGGATCGGCCTTGTTGCGACGCCGGAGTCCATCGCCGCCTTGGCGACCGCGGGCGCAAGCTTTGAGATGAGCCGCGGATCGAAGGGTTTCGGGATGATGTAGTCCCGGCCGAAGACGAAGCTTTCCGCGCCATAGGCCGTCAGCACGATGTCGGACGCTTCGGCCTGCGCAAGCTCGGCGATCGCCATCGCGCAGGCTTTTTTCATCTCCTCGTTGATCGTCGTCGCGCCTGCATCCAGCGCGCCACGGAACAGAAACGGGAAGCACAGGACGTTGTTGACCTGGTTCGGGTAATCCGAACGCCCCGTGGCGATGATCGCGTCAGACCGGACAGCCTTCACATCGTCCGGCATGATCTCGGGCGTCGGGTTGGCGAGCGCCATGATGATCGGGCGATCCGCCATGGCCTGCACCATTTCGGACGAGACGACGCGAGGCGCCGAAAGACCAAGGAAGATGTCCGCTCCCGCCATCGTCTCGGCGAGCTTGCGGAACAGCGTGGGCCTGGCATAGCGCGCGAGGTAGGGGTTCATCTCCTCGGTGCGGCCTTCATAGACGACGCCCACGCGGTCGGTGACGAAGATGTTCTCGCGCCGCATCCCGAGGCTCACCAGGAGATTGAGGCAGGCCAGCGCCGCAGCCCCTCCCCCGCAGCAGGCAAGCCTGACATCGCCGATGTCTTTCGCGACGATCTTGAGGCCGTTCAGAATGGCGGCCGCCACGACAATCGCGGTGCCATGCTGATCGTCGTGCATGACGGGGATTTTCATGCGCTCCCGAAGCTTGTGCTCGATCTCGAAGCACTCCGGCGCCTTGATGTCCTCGAGGTTGATCGCGCCGAAGGTCGGCTCGAGAGCGGCGACGGCATCGACAAACCGATCCGGGTCGGTGGCGGCCACTTCGATGTCGAAAACGTCAATGCCTGCGAATTTCTTGAAAAGAACCGCCTTGCCTTCCATCACCGGCTTCGAGGCGAGCGGCCCGATGTTGCCAAGGCCTAGCACCGCGGTCCCGTTGGTGACGACGCCGACAAGGTTTGCGCGCGCGGTCAGCCGCGCAGCCGCCGCATTGTCCTTGACGATTTCGTCGCAGGCAAACGCGACACCGGGCGAATAAGCGAGCGAGAGGTCGCGCTGCGTCGCGAGCGGCTTTGTTGGCGTAATGGCGAGCTTACCGGGGGGATCGGCCTCGTGATACTCGATGGCGCTTTCCCTGAAGTCGTTCGCCATGGCGCTCTCTCCTTCGGCTTCCCCGGCAAAAGAGGAAGGCCGGTCTGTCTGTGCCTGTCAATCTGACGTTTAGTTGAAAAACGAGGCTTTGGAACAGAAAACAGAGCCGAACGCTTTCCCGAGGCGAATAGAATTAGGCACTTACCCGTGACTTAAGCGTCATCACAAGCGTGTCGCAATGGGGACAATATAGTCGCGGCTATTCTCACTCAAACGGATGAAACAGGTGCTGTGTTTCGAATTAATGGACAATTTTCGTAAAAATCTATTCCTAAAATTGCGACTATCTGTCCAGCTCGTGTCATATTTGCATCACAATTTTTTTCTGGGAATGTAGGTGGGGCGGTTACTTTTCGTTAACAGTGAGAGTTCCCCGCTCGGGCCAGATTTATATGCATGACGCGCAGTTACAGGAGTGAAGATGCAGTTTCGTATAGTCTGCGTAATACTGGGAGCGCTCGCCTTTTGCCTCGCGCTCTTCGCGGACGCCAGAGCGGCAACCCTTATCGATAAGTCTCCAAGCTCGATCGCCGCCGTAAAGGAAGGTTCCCTCGCAGAAGAATTCGTAGCAAAAGGCCTGAAGCTTGGGTCTCCTGTTTTCCTGCGCGTCTACAAGCAGAGCTCGAAAATGGAGCTGTGGGTTGCGCAGGGCGCGCGTTACGCCCTGTTCAAGGCCTATAAGATTTGCCGCTGGTCAGGGGGGCTGGGGCCCAAAATGTTCGAAGGCGACAGGCAATCGCCGGAAGGGCTGTATCACATCACCACCGAGGACCTGATCGTCAATCCGCGCTGGCATCGCGCAATGAACATCAACTTTCCGAACCGGTTCGATGTCATCAACGGCAGGGGCGGCTCGGGCATCCTCATTCACGGCAAGTGCGGCTCGGTCGGATGCTTCGCCATTCAGGACAACAACGTCGAGGAAGTTTACGACGCCGTGCGCGCCGCTCTTCATAACGGCCAGGTCAGCATTCCCGTGCTCGCGCTGCCTTTCAGCTTCGCGAAATATGCGCCGGCTGTTGAAGACACCCTGAAATTGAACGAGTTCTGGTCGGACCTTCGCCGCGCGGACATTCTCTTCAACCGCGACCACGTCCCTCCGATGGCATGGGTTTGCGATGGCCGTTATTATTTCGCGGACCGGCGCGGAGACAGCCATCGGCATGCGGTTCACCTGCCCGGTTGCAAACCTCTCGATAAGCCTATCACGCACGAAGAGGCAGCAAGCCTTTCGGAGCAGAGCCAGTCGGTGCTTGCGGCCTCAATGGAAAGAAACAAGTGGCTGGTTTCCGGCGCGGGCGAAACTGGCAAGTCCGTGATATCGGCGATCAATGCTGAAAGCCCGAGACAGGCTGTCGAGAATTTCGCCAGCGCCTGCAATCCGAAGAAGCTTGACTGCCGTCTGCTGCGCGAAGCGTTGAAGAGCCCGGCCATGTGCCCGACCAAATACGCCCGCTGCCGCACGGCCCAGGCGACTTACACGAAGAGCGTGGAATGCCCGCTTAAATATCCGCGCTGCCGCTTTTTCGTAGGCAAGGAGCCGCGCATGGCAAGCAAGTCGGGTAAGACCAAGCAGCGCTAAATTCAGAGGCTGCTGACAAAGCCTGAAATCGTGACCTCATCAACCTGATTGAGATCCCCATTCTTGGCTCCCGCTTTATGATTGAGAGGTGGAAAGTTCGCGGTTCTCAAACGCCTTGCGCAACATAGGTGGATATAACCTCGACCGGGAATACAGCGCGAGAGGTTGACTATGAGACCGGGACCGAGGCTGATTGCTGGAGCATCCCCGAAGCGACGCCTCGCGCTTGTTTTCGCGCTGGCGATCACAGTCGCTGTGTGCCAGGCGCCTTTCGTGAAGGCGCAGGACGCCGGGGCAACGCAGCCTGCGGAGCATCAACCCGCATCCGAACCCGGCTGGCTGGGCGCAGAGCTGAACGATCTCGATCCCAACTCGATAAAGGCGCTGGGTCTCGATCAGGCGCATGCGCTCCTTGTCATCCTTCCGGTTCGCGATGGGCCTGCCCAGAAGGCTGGCGTCAAGACCGGAGACGTCATTGTCACCCTGAACGCCAAGCCCGTTCCCAGCCTTGGCGAGTTCATTCAGCAAATAAGACAGGCTGGGAAGGCTGCCGAAGTCCAACTCAGGATCAGGCGGCGCGATGACAGCATCACGCTTCAGATTGGCTTGGGAGGCGCAAAAGACGCCCGCGCGTCCGAGGGGGTAGAAGAGCATATCGCCGCCTATGATGCGATCATAACGGCCTTCCCCAAGAAGGACTTTGCCGCTCTTTGGGCCATGAACCAGAATAATCTTGGCCTCGCCTATTGGAAGCGCATCCAAGGCGGCCGCGCGGACAATATTGAAGCCGCCATCAAGGCCTTTGAGGCGGCCTTGACGGTCTACACGCGCGAGGCCCTCCCGCAAGCCTGGGCCATGGCCAAGAACAATCTCGGCATCGCCTATTGGAACCGCATCCACGGCGGCCGCGCGGACAATCTCGAAGCCGCCATCGAGGCCTTTGAAGCAGCCTTGACGGTCCTGACCCGCGAAGCTTTCCCGGAAAGCTGGGCCACAACCCAGAACAATCTCGGCGTCGCCTATGGGGAGCGCATCCAGGGCAGCAGCGCGGGCAATCTCGAAGCCGCCATCAAGGCCTTTGAGGCCGCCCTGGCGGTTCGCACCCGCGAGGCCTTGCCGCAAGAATGGGCCATGACCCAGAACAATCTTGGCAACGCCTATGGGAGGCGCATCGAGGGCAGCCGTGCCAACAACCTCGAAGCCGCCATCAAGGCTTTCGCGGCGGCCTTGACAATTCGAACCCGCGAGGCCGTCCCGCAAGACTGGGCCCTGACTCAGAACAATCTTGGCCTCGCGTACAAAAACCGCATCCAGGGAAGCCGCGCAGAAAATCTTGAAGCTGCCATCAAGGCCTTTGAAGCGGCCTTGACGGTCTTAACTCGCGAAGCCTTCCCACAAGACTGGGCGCAGACCCAGAATAACCTTGGCCTCGCCTATTCGGACCGCATCCACGGAAGCCGCACAGAAAATCTCGAAGCCGCCATCAAGGCTTATGAAGCGGCATTGACCGTCCGCACCCGCGAATCCTTCCCGCAAGACTGGGCCCAGACCCAGAACAATCTCGGCATCGCCTATTGGGACCGCATCCAGGGAAGCCGCGCAGAAAATCTCGAAGCCGCCATCAAGGCTGATGAAGCGGCCCTGACCGTCCGCACACGCGAGGCCTTCCCGCAAGACTGGGCCCAAACCCAGAACAATCTCGGTCTCGCCTATTGGGACCGCATCCTGGGAAGCCGCGCCGACAATCTTGAAGCCGCCATCAAGGCCTTTGAAGCGGCCTTGACCGTCTTAACCCGCGAAGCCTTCCCGCAAGACTGGGCCCTGACCCAGATCAATTTTGGCAACGCCTATCAGAACCGCGTCCATGGCAGCCGCGCAGAAAATCTCGAAGCCGCCACCAAGGCTTTCGAGGCCGCCTTGACGGTCTACACCCGCGAGGCCTTCCCGGAAACCTGGGCCACGATACAGAACAACCTTGGCAACGCCTATCAAAGACGCATCCGGGGCAGTCGCGCCGACAATCTCGAAGCAGCCGTCGAGGCCTATGAAGCGGCCTTGACGGTCTACACCCGCGAAACTTTCCCCAAAGACTGGGCAATGACCCAGAACAACCTTGGCAACGCCTATCTGACACGCATCCAGGGAAGCCGCGCCGACAATCTCGAAGCCGCCATCAAGGCCTTTGAGGCGGCCTTGACGATCAGGACCCGGGAGGCCTACCCGCGCGACAACTTGCAGACTTCCCGCCTCTTGGCGCGCCTTTTCATGCAACAACGAAACTGGCATGAGGTGGAATTGACGCTCGCCAAGGCGAGGGAAGCCTTCTTCGTCCTCTTCGGCGAAGGGATCGACGAAACCGAAGCGCGCGATGTCATCTCGTTGGCGGGATCGCTATTCGCCGATCTGGCTTTCGCCGAGGCGGCCAATGGAAACGCCAAAGCGGCATTGACCACGCTGAACGAAGGCCGGGCGCATCTTCTGGCCGCCGCGCTACGCCAGCAAGCTGCGGCCCTGACGCCTGCGGAAGAGGTCGCCCTCCGGTCGCTCCAGGTAGAAATCCGGGAGTGGTCCAAGCTGACTGAAGCGAAAGGGGTGGAAGGCGCCGAAGCCTTGCGCCGCCGGGGCGAGGCGCGCAACAAGCTCGCGGCTCTGCTCGCAGAGGTCTCGCGCAGAATGACGGCGGAAACCGGCATTGTCGCTATTGTGCGGCACGGCTTGTTGAAGGACAGCGCGTTGGTCGCTCCCATCGTTACGGAGCAGGGCGGGAAGTTCCTGGTCGTGACGGAGGCGGATGGCGCGGCGTCGATCCGCGCCGTTGAACTGTCCGGTCTGACGCCGGATGCCCTTAAAGCGCTGCTGCGAGAGACCGATAAGGACGGCCGGTCAACGGGCTGGCTTGCGGCCTATGAACACCAGGACGGCGAACCGGACGTTTGGCAGAAGACCATCGCGGAGATCGGCCCGAAACTCTGGTCCCTCTTTGCAGGGGCGCTCGACGCCGAGCTGAAAGCCGCCGGCGTCAAGGACGGGGCGCGCCTCATCGTCTTGCCTCAGGGCGCGCTCGGTCTTCTGCCGCTGGACCTCGCCCACGATCCCGCGAGCGGCCGAAGCCTCGCCGAAG
This sequence comes from uncultured Alphaproteobacteria bacterium, assembly GCA_963839435.1. Taxonomy (GTDB): domain Bacteria; phylum Pseudomonadota; class Alphaproteobacteria; order Rhizobiales; family Rhodomicrobiaceae; genus Rhodomicrobium. The sequence goes on along the minus strand of CAWIVD010000018.1, from coordinate 301,466 downwards.
CCTACGAGATGACCAACATCCCAAGCCTCGAAGCCTATCTCGCGGCCACCCGCGCCGCCGCAATGGCGAGTACGCCCTCGCTCGCCGAGGCGGTCAATCCAACGGGCGACCTGCCCTCCGCAGAGGTCGAAGGCGCAATTGTCGCTTCTCACTTCAAGGACCGCCCGCTTATCAAGCTCGATCATGCGAGCGCTGCGCCCGATGTGGTGCTGGCCGGGCTCAAGGGGAAAACCTATTGGCATTTCGCGAGCCACGGGCAGTTCGATTGGAACGACGCCCGCAAGACGGGCCTCGTCATGAAGGATGGCGAGGTTCTCACCGTGGGCGCGCTTCTCGACGCGCGCGGCAGCGTGGGCGCGCCGAGGCTGGCTGTGCTGTCGGCCTGCGAGACGGGCCTCTACGACGCCGCCAGAAATCCCGACGAGTTTGTCGGCCTGCCCGCCGCCTTTCTGGAGCTTGGGGCGGCCGGCGTGATCGGCTCGCTCTGGCAGGTGGACGACCGCGCAACCGCGCTTCTCATGGCTCGCTTCTACGAGCTTCACATCGACGAGGGCCTGTCTCCGCCCGCAGCCCTCAAACAGGCCAAGGCATGGCTGAGGGACGCCACGAACCGCGAGCTTACCGCTTATGCGCAGGCGGCGATGAAGAAGACGCGCGCGCAGGAGGCGCAAATCCCGGACCTTGCGGCCAGCCTCAGAACGAGGCGGCGCGGCGCCGGTGCGGCGAACGGCGAGGCCCCCGAAGCGCCAGAGGTTGACCCCGACGAAAAACAATTCGCGCATCCCTACTTTTGGAGCGGCTTCGTCTACACCGGGGGTTGAGCGGGCACCGGACGCGGGTCAGCCTCATGCCGATTTGTGTCCGGCGAATGGTGCAATACAATGCAAGGCCCGGCAATCATGGTAAACCATGTGTTGCCGCCTCCGCTTTAACCTGAAAGTGGTTAACGGGGCCGCGCCGGAATTATTGCCGGTCACCATTGTGCTTAACAAGCAATTTATTCCGGCCGCAATTACTTCCCGCCGAGCCGTCTTCGCGGCAGGAAGTAATGCAGACAGCGCGTTGAAAATAAACGACTTTCCTTAGCCTATGACGTCCCATTAAATAGAACTAAATGCCGGAATTTTCTCATTAACGGGACGAGCAAAAGTCCGTTAAATATGTTTCCGCTTCTAAAATTAACGCTTGCGCGAAGCCGGAACAGCCGCGGCGCAGGCGGCGGCGATGGTGTCCCGTTCGGTCCTTTTTCCGCGATTATCCCTCACTTATCAAGGGTTGGAGCGGATCGAGGCATTCGTTAACCTGCCGGCAAGACGCTTTCGCTGAAGATCTTCCAGGAACACGTAGGCAGACGAACTCGCCAGGGGCAAGTTGACAAGCAGATGCCGCCATACCCAGGATGTATACAAAATGCCGGTTGGACGGCAGGAGTTGGGAGAGCTTAGGAGAGATCGATCGCGAAGCGTTTCAAATCCTTCAAGGCTACGATTTCCAGAGCGCGTTCATGCGTCGCGGCAAGCACGACCCGAGGCGCCATTCCCGCTTCGAAAGCCTGCTGCCAACGGGCCGCGCATAAGCACCACCGGTCGCCCGCCTTAAGGCCCGGAAATGCATATTCCGGCACAGGGGTCGAAAGATCGTTCCCCGCCGCCTTCGAGAAGGCCAGGAACGCGTCGGTCATAATCGTGCAGACCGTATGGGAGCCGTGGTCCTGCGGACTGGTATTGCAGCACCCGTCACGAAAAAATCCGGTAAGGGGGTTGCCGGAGCACGCCGCCAAAGGTTCCCCGAAGACGTTCTTCTGGGGCCGCTTCTCCTCGTCAAGCATATCCCTCAAGACATTCGCTCCAGTTTTGCACGAAAGACCTCAAACAGCGCCTACTTGCTCGGCGCGAGCCTCACGAGCACGTCGATCCGCGTGATCTCCGTGCCCTCCGGCGGCTTCGGTAGATTTTCCACCTTGATGTTGGCCGGCTCTATATCGACAAGCGTTCCATCCTTTTCGAAGAAGAAGTGGAAGTGATTGGATATCTTGGTATCGAAGTAGGTTTTCGAACCTTCGATGGCGACCTCCCGCAGGAGACCGGCCTCGACGAATTGGTGAAGCGTGTTGTAGACCGTTGCAAGCGACACGGGCACGCCGTTCTTCACCGCCTCCGCATGCACCATCTCCGCCGTGAAGTGCCTGTCCCCGCGCCCGAAGAGGAGCTCGGCCAGCGCGACGCGTTGACGCGTCGGGCGCAACCCCGTCATGCGGAGCCGCTCGCTTGGCAGTTCGGGAACGTTGTCGGGCATTTCTCTCAGCATTTCCTTGGCTCTAGCCTTGTAGTATAAAGATCGGCGTCTTAACTCGCAAGCGCCGTCCCGCTGAGCTCGTCGTGAAGAAAATTGGAGACGGGTTGCGAGCGCCGCAAGGTGTGATACTTAAGGGAACGCCTTGCCCGACTGCATGCGTAATGAGATTATAAAGGGGAATGATGACTGAGCGGCGCCACAGCTACGACTACGAGGACTTGCTCGCTTGCGGGCGCGGCGAACTATTCGGAGCAGGGAACGCGCAGCTGCCGCTTCCGCCGATGCTGATGTTCGACCGCATTACGAGCATTTCCGAGACCGACGGAGAGCACGGGCGCGGCAGGATCGTGGCCGAGTTGGATGTGCGTCCCGACTTGTGGTTCTTCGCCTGCCATTTCAAAGGCGATCCCGTAATGCCAGGTTGCCTGGGGCTCGACGCGCTTTGGCAAATGCTCGGTTTTTTCCTCGGCTGGACTGGCGCGCCGGGCAAGGGCCGGGCTCTCAGCGTCGGCGAAGTGAAGTTTACCGGCATGGTGGTGCCAAGCGTCAAGCGGCTGGAATATGTCGTTGACCTCAAGCGAATGATCCGCCGGAAGTTCACGCTTGGGGTGGGCGACGGACATCTCAAAGCGGACGGCGCGATCATATATACTGCGAAGGAGCTCCGCGTAGGCTTGTTCGCCGCCAGTATGAGCATGCAAGCCGCTGGCTGACCTGGGCTGCCAGCTTTAAGAAAAACCTAGTGCCACAACGTGGGGTTTTGACATGAGACGTGTTGCTGTCACGGGAATGGGCATCGTCTCGTCCATCGGTAACAACAGCCAGGAGGTGCTTGCCTCCTTGCGAGAAGCGCGGTCCGGCCTCATCACGGCGAAAGATTACGCCGAGAGGGGCTTCCGGTGCCAGGTTCACGGAGAACCGCAAATCGACTGGGAAGCGATGATCGACCGCAAGGTCCGCCGCTTCATGGGTTCTGGCGCAGGCTGGAATTACATCGCAATGCAACAGGCCATTGTCGATGCCGGGCTGGAAGAGAGGGACGTCAGCAATGAGCGCACCGGGCTCATCATGGGTTCTGGCGGCCCTTCGGCGCGCGCCATCGTCCAGGCCGCGGATACCACACGGGAAAAAGGGCCTCGCAAAGTTGGCCCCTTCGAAGTGCCAAAGGCGATGTCCAGCACGAACTCCGCCACACTGGCAACCCCTTTCCACATCAAGGGTATCAATTACTCGATTTCTTCGGCGTGCTCGACGTCGGCGCATTGCATCGGCAATGCCGCGGAGATGATCCAATGGGGCAAGCAGGACCTCATGTTTGCCGGCGGAGGCGAGGAACTGCATTGGACGCTCTCTGTCCTTTTTGACGCAATGGGTGCGATGTCATCAAACTTTAATGATACACCGCAAAAAGCAAGTAGGGCTTACGACATCAATCGCGACGGTTTTGTTATCGCAGGTGGAGCAGGTGTGCTTGTCCTCGAAGAGCTGGAAAGGGCCAAGGCGCGAGGTGCAAGAATTTATGGGGAGGTTGCCGGCTTCGGGGCGAATTCGGACGGTTTCGACATGGTGGCCCCGTCCGGCGAAGGGGCCGCACGTTGCATGAGGCTTGCCATGCAGGGCCTGGACTGCAAGATCGATTATATCAATCCTCACGCGACGTCGACGCCGATTGGCGATGTGAAGGAAATAGAGGCTGTGCGCGAAGTCTTCGGGTCGAAGGTGCCGCTTTTGTCGGCTACCAAGTCGCTGACAGGGCACTCGCTTGGAGCCGCGGGCGTGCAGGAGGCGATCTATTCGCTCTTGATGATGAATAACGGATTTGTGTGTGAATCCGCGAATATAGACGAGCTTGACCCAGCTTTCTCGGATATGCCGATTGTGCGTGAGCGACTCGATAATGTCGAACTCAACTGTGTGATGTCGAATAGTTTCGGCTTTGGTGGAACAAACGCTACTTTGATCTTCAAGCGCTACGACGGATAGAGCGTAGCTGCAGGCAGGGTTTAGAAAGGCCTCGATCGATGACTGTGGTGGATATTACAAAGCCGTCGCCATTGATGGCGGGTAAACGCGGGCTGATTATGGGCGTGGCCAACGACAGGTCGATCGCCTACGGCATAGCCCGCGTGCTCGCAGGCCACGGCGCGGAACTCGCTTTTACGTATCAGGGCGATGCTTTCGGGCGGCGCGCGGTTCCGCTCGCGCAAGGCCTCGGCGCGAAGATCATTCTTCCGTGCGATGTCCTTGACCTGAAATCGGTCGATGTAGTCTTTTCTGAACTGCAATCACAGTGGGGCTCCATCGATTTCCTCGTCCACGCCCTCGCCTTCTCCGATCGCAACGAACTCAAGGGACGCTATGCCGATACGACCCGCGAGAACTTCGTCAACACGATGGTCATTTCGTGCTTCTCGTTCACGGAGATTGCAAAGCGTGCCGCGGCGCTGATGACGCGCGGCGGATCGATGATCACGCTGACCTATGGCGGATCGACGCGCGTCGTGCCGCGGTACAACGTGATGGGCGTAGCCAAGGCTGCGCTTGAGGCCTCCGTGCGCTATCTCGCGGTGGACTTCGGCCAGCAGAATATCCGCGTTAACGGCTTGTCGCCAGGACCGATGCGGACGTTAGCGGGCTCCGGCGTCTCGGATGCGCGCGTAATTTTCAACTATCAGAAGCAGCATTCTCCCCTCGGCCGGACACCGGCTTTGGACGAGGTCGGCGGCGCGGCGCTTTACCTTCTTTCCGATCTTTCCTCCGCCGTCACCGGCGAAATCCACTATGTGGATTCCGGCTACAACATCGTCGCAATGCCACGAATTGAAAGCCTCACCGAGAGTGGCGAAGGGCTGGCGGACGAGTCGGCGAACGGCCATCATAAGCGCGCCGCGGAATAGCGGCTCGCTCCGGACTATCTCATTCGAAAGGCTTCAGCCGTGGCTGATGTCTTGCCGTTAACCGAAACGGATGCGGCAAAGCGGGCGCAGCTTATCGCCCAGGCAGCCGAAATCTTCTTCGAGACCGCGAACACCCGGGTCTTCAAGTCGCAGTCGGCGCGCGAGGCCTTCTATCAACGCTGGTTCGGACACTACCTCGACTCCGATCCAGCCTCTCTTCTTTTGGCACTCGACGAGGGCTGCGCGGCGATTGGCTATTTGGCGGGCTGCCTCGACAGCTTCTCTGATGCGGCGCGAACCATCACTGACGACATCGCTTCCTACACGCCGGACTTTTGTTCGGCGCTTCGGGACTATCCGTCCCACTTCCATATCAACGTGAAGCCCGGCCATCAGGGAAAGGGCGTAGGCCGGCTTCTCATAGCGCGCTTCTTCCAACTCTGCCGGGATCGCGATTCGCGCGGCATTCACGTCATGACCGGCGCGAAATCACGCGCGGTCACCTTTTACCGGACCTGCGGGTTCACGCCTCTCGCCGTTCCCGAGGCTGACCCCGGCCTTGCCGTTCTCGTTTACGCCATTTCTGCGCCGTGAATTGGCCAAATCGTGACCCGATTGCCGCCCAAGCCGAACACTAGCGGTAGCTTTGGCTTGGATGAAAGAAAGGTCATGGCATCATGTCCATACTTGTCCGCATTCATTGGCATCTCTTAAGCATCCTGTTTCTTGGTCTCCTAGGCACTCCGGTTCATGCCGAGCACCGCATCAAACTCGCGGTCGAGCCAAGTCAAGACGTTCTCACGGCGGGCCAGGACAATAAGGCCTATCTCAGGGTCAAGCTCGAGGGCCTTCCCTATGAGGAATCGGCGTCGCGCCCGCCGGTCAACGTCTCGCTTGTGATCGACCGGTCGGGCTCGATGACGGGCGCAAAAATCGAGCAGGCGAAGGAAGCGGCGATCCTTGCTCTTTCGAGACTGTCTCCGCAGGACCGCGTGTCGGTTATCGCGTTCGATCACCGCGTGGAGATCGTCGTTCCGGCAGGTCCCTTCGAGAACTTCGAGGAGATGAAAAGTCGCATTGAGGCGATCGGGCCCGGCGGCCAGACTGCGATCTACGCCGCCGTCCGCCAAGCCGGGCAAAGCGTTGGTGAAGCAGTTTCGCCCGATCGAATCAGCCGAGTGATCCTCATGTCGGATGGGCAGGCGAATGTTGGCCCAAGCTCGCCCGCCGAGCTTGAGCAACTCGGCCGCGAACTGGGCAGCCAGGGCATCGCCGTCACCACGATCGGTCTCGGCCTCGATTACAGCGAAGAGTTGATGACGCGGATGGCGCTCGCAAGCGACGGCAATCACGCCTTTGTCGAGAACCCCGAACAGCTCGCGGACATCTTTAACAAGGAATTCGGCGACGTGCTCTCGGTTGTCGGCCAGGACGTGGACATCGAGATCCTCTGTCCGGACGGCGTGACGCCTCTGCGCGGGCTCGGACGCGATGTGAAGGTGGATGGGCGCCGCGTCAGCTTCCGCCTCAATCAGATCGGTGGCAAGCAGGAGCGCTATCTGCTCATCGAGCTTGAGGTCGCCAAAAGCAAGGCTCAGGGCAGCGGCGCGATTGCGGAAGTGAACGTCTCCTATCTCGACCCGAAGACGAAAGCGCGGGCCAGGATCGGAGCACAGGCGCAAGTCAGCTTCAGCTCATCATCCGAGGAGGCGACGCGCAGCACAAATGCAAGCGTGGCGGCGGACGTGGCGACCCAGTTCGCCAATGAGCGCAGCGAGAAGGCCGTTCTGACACGAGATGCGGGCAAGGTCGCGGATGCCAGGAGGCAGCTTGAGCAGAATGCAGCTTCCCTGCGTGCCGAAGCCAGCCGTCTTCAGGCACAGTCGCCGGCCGCAGCCGCGCCATTGCGCAAGCTCGCGGATAAAAACGAAGCCGACGCGAAAGCGCTTTCAAGTGAGAGTTGGAATGCCCAACGCAAGTCCATGAAGGCAGATCAATACCGTAGCAAGACGCAGCAGAATTATTAGAGTCCGTCCACGAAGTTCATGCGGGATTACAGAGTTGTCTGAGCATGAGTTGGATTGAGGCGCGTTTGACGAAGGTCAGCGCGGTTCGGGTGAGGTTTTCAAAGTCCTTGGCGAGTTTGCGGCATCGCTTGAGCCGGGCGAAGGTCCTCTCGACGATCCTGCGTTTAGGCAGGACTTCGAAACCCTTGGCTTGATCGGAGGAGCTGAGACAGCACCTTGGCGAGGGCCTCCTGAAATTGCGGTCTTCCGATAATGGCGGTTGTGGGACTTGCTTCCCGTTCCGCCTCTTCGCGACATCGGCATAAGGCTCGTGATCGATACGCTCCAGCGCGCCATTGTAGCTCCATAAGTCCAGGTAGGCGAACACCGTGCTTCTGGGCAGCAGATCCTTCCGGATCGCCCGCCACAGGCAACACGTCTCAGCACATACATGACCCCCTTCATAACGTCCCGGACGGGCACCTCACGCTCACGCCCGCCGCGCTTGGCCGGCGAGATCAGCGGCTCGATAAGCCGCCATTCGTCATCGGTCTCATCCGCTTGAATAGCGCAACCCAAAGGCAAATAAGCGGAACCTTCGCCTCCCTGCATTGTTGGTGAGCACCACAAAAACAAGGGGAGGAAGTCATGTTGCATTCGATTACCATGGCGGCGGCGGCTCTGGCTGTCACCCTCGGTGGGATCGCATCTGCCGACGCAGCCACTTATTGCGCCAGTTACGTCGGGGGGAAAGAAAAAGCAGGCGCGCGGAGCCAATGCGTGTTTGCAACGCTGAGCGCTTGTCGTGCAAGCGTCAGGAATAGGGGTGGCGGGCACTGCTACACCAGGGGGATGGGACCTTCCACTGCAAAGCGGTAAGAAGGATTTCGGAGCCCGCCTCCTTTGGCGCTTCAAAGGAAGTGGAGCTTAACCCTTCAAAGACGGCTTCGGAATGATCCTTGCTGCCGGAAGCTTCGCGGCGCTTTCGGCCCCCGTCCATCTAAGCGATGCGGCGCGACGGTCATAGCTCTTAATATGCGCCCGTGTGCATGGGGGGTGGGGACTTGCATATTCTCTTAAGAAAGCGTTTCGGTCGAACCTGCATGAAGCTTTGACGGAGCTTCCCTGACAACACGGATTTTCGTGAAGTTTAAATGAACAGGACCAACCCGCTATAGAATGACGCTTCGCCCATAGTCCCTCGAATATTATTTATATAGCTTTGATTATCATTTTTACCAAACGAATTAACTTAAGCCGTCGTGAAATTTCACAGCGTAATGTATGCAAAAAGTTAGTGAAAGCGTGGCTTGCCCTTCGGGAAGGGCCTAGGGATGATCTTCGCCGTTGGCAGCTTCGTGGTTGCTTTCGGGGGCGTTTTCGCAGGCGCGGGGGTTTTCACCTTACCGATATTGAGCCGCGGCATGGCCTCGCCGCTCGCCGCCGGCGGCAAAGCGGGCTCCTTCCCCTGGGCGATGTCCGCCAATTCGCGGATCAGCGCGCGTGTTCCGCGCAATTGTTCGACGCCATCGTCCCAGTCGGCCTTGAAAACAAGCTTGTGATCCGGCTGGAGCTTCACCGCCGCGCCGTTGTCATGCATGAACTTCACGAGCCCTTGCGGATTGGCGAATTTCTTGTGCCGGAAAGAGATGACGGCTCCTTTCGGCCCCGCGTCCACCTGCGCGATGCCAGCGCGGCGGCAATAATTCTTGATCTGCACGACGGTCAGGAGGTGCTTCACCTCGTCCGGCAAAGGCCCGAAGCGATCGGCCAGCTCCGCTGAAAAATTTTCGAGATCCGCGCTCTCATGCAGGCCCGACAAACGCCGGTAAAGGCCAAGCCGCACCTGCAAATCCGCTACATAGGATTTGGGTATCAGCACCGGCAACCCGACATTGATTGTCGGCGACCACTGCTCCTCTTGCTCCGCCGCCGTGCCCTGCTCTTTCAGCGCATGAACGGCCTCTTCGAGCATGGCCTGGTAAAGCTCGTATCCAACCTCCTTGATGTGGCCGGACTGCTCCTCGCCAAGCAGGTTGCCTGCGCCGCGTAAGTCGAGGTCGTGGCTCGCGAGCGTGAAACCAGCGCCGAGGCTGTCGAGCGAGTGCAGCACCTTGAGCCGCTTCTCCGCCTGCACCGTGATCTTGCCGTTCGGCGGGATGGTGAACATGGCGTAGGCGCGCGTTTTCGAGCGCCCCACCCGCCCGCGAAGCTGATAGAGCTGCGCTAGGCCGAACATGTCGGCGCGGTGCACGATGAGCGTGTTCGCGTTCGGGATATCGAGCCCGGATTCCACGATGGTCGTGGAGAGGAGCACATCGAACTGCTTGTCGTAGAAGGCAGACATGATGTCTTCGAGTTGCGTCGCCCCGATCTGCCCGTGAGCCTGCATGAAGCGCACTTCGGGGATCTGCTCGCGCAGGAACGTGGCAACCTCATCAAGGTCGGAGATGCGAGGCACCACGTAGAAGCTTTGGCCGCCGCGATAACGTTCGCGTAGCAATGCCTCGCGCAGAGTCACGGGATCGAAGGGCGTGATGAAGGTGCGCACCGTGAGCCGGTCCACCGGCGGAGTCGCGATGACGGACATCTCTCGCACACCGGTCAACGCGAGTTGCAGCGTGCGCGGGATCGGCGTCGCGGTGAGCGTCAGTACGTGGACCTCTTCGCGCAGAGCTTTCAGCCGCTCCTTGTGCCCCACGCCGAAATGCTGCTCCTCGTCGATGATGAGAAGGCCGAGATCCTTGAACCCGATGGACTTGGCGAGCAGCGCGTGCGTACCGACCACGATGTCGATCTGCCCGTTTTTCAGCCCCTCGCGAACCTGTGCAAGCTCTTTCGAGGCGACAAGCCGCGACGCTTGCGCGACTTTCACGGGAAAGCCACGAAAGCGATCCGTGAAGGTCTGAAAGTGCTGCCGCGCCAAAAGCGTGGTCGGGACGACGACCGCGACCTGTTTTCCTTCCATGACCGCAAGGAAGGCCGCGCGCAAAGCCACTTCGGTCTTGCCGAATCCGACGTCGCCGCAAATGAGCCGGTCCATCGGCTTGCCCTTGGCGAGGTCTTCGGTGACTGCGTCGATGCTGGCGAACTGATCGTCGGTCTCCTCGTAAGGAAAACGCGTGACGAACTCGTTATAAGCCCCATCGGGCACAGTGAACACGGGCGCAGGCTTTGTCTCGCGCGCGGCCGCAATCTTGATCAACTCCTCCGCCATCTCGCGGATACGCTTCTTCATGCGGGCCTTGCGGCCCTGCCAGGAAGCCCCGCCGAGCTTGTCCAGATTCGCGTTCGTCTCGTCGGAGCCGTAGCGGGTCAGAAGCTCCATGTTCTCGATGGGCAGAAAGAGCTTGTCGCCGCCCGAATATTCGAGTTCCACGCAATCGTGCGGCGCCCCCGCCGCGGCGATGGTTTTGAGGCCGATGAAACGGCCGATGCCGTGATCCGCATGCACCATGAGATCGCCCGGAGTGAGGCTCGAAGCCTCCACCAGCACGTCGCTCGCCTTTTTCGCCTTACGGCGGCGGATGAGCCTGTCGCCGAGAATATCCTGCTCGGCGATGATCGCGAGGTCGGGCGTCTCGAAACCGCTTTCGATGCCGAGCAGCGCAAAGCTCACCGCCGACTTGTCGGCTTTCCTCGCTTCGGCGATATCCGCAACCTTCTCGATGCGAGTGCTGCTATGCGCCAAGATCATGTTGCCGAGCCGCTCGCGAGCACCGTTGGTCCAACACGCCACGATGGCTCGTTTCCCAAGCCCCTGTAAGGTTTGGATATGCTCAATGACGGCGGGGATCAGCTTCTCGGATGACTCCGCGCGCTCGATCGCAAAGCTGCGGCCCTGCTTGCCTCTGAAATCGATCTGAAGGCCCCGCGGCGACGGCTGGGGGAAAGGCGTGAACAGCCGCAGCTTGTGCGCCTCCAAGCGCTCCTCCCATTCGACAGCCGTCAAATAGAGCGCATCCGGTGGCAACGGCTTATACGGCGGCGCGCCGAACGATCTTTGCTCGAGCCCTTCGTTGCGGGCGTCATAATGGTCGGCAATCGTTTCAAGCCGCCGTGTAGTCGCATCGTCGTTAAGATGGTCGAGCGTGATAACCGCGTTCGGCAGGTAATCGAACAGCGTACTCATCCGCTCATAAAACAGCGGCAGCCAATGCTCCACGCCGGGATAGCGGCTGCCGGCCGAGACCGCTTCGTAGAGCGCGTCGTCGCCTTTCGCCGGGCCGAACAGCTCCACATAACGCTGGCGGAAATGCTTGATGGCCGCCTCGCCCGACGGTATCTCGCTAATCGGCAGGAGCGTGATCTGCTCGCGCGCCGCGTGCGTGCGCTGCGTGACGGGATCGAACTGCCGGATGCTTTCGAGCGTATCGCCGAAGAAATCGAGCCTCACAGGGCGCGTGTGCCCCGGCGCGAAAAGGTCGAGAATGCCGCCGCGCACCGCAAACTCACCCGGCTCCATGACAGTGCCCGTGCGATAGAAACCCGACGCATCAAGCCGCTGGACTACCTGATCCATGCTCACGCGGCCACCCGCCGTCAGGCGCGCCGCCGCCTTTTTGAGCGCTTCAAGGGGAGGCACGCGCTGGAGCACGGCGTTGACCGTTGTCAGCACGATGATCGCAGGCTTGCCGCCCTTTGCGTGCACGAGGCGCGCCAAGGTGGCAATGCGGCGCGCTTCGATGTCGCTATCGGGCGAAACGCGGTCATAGGGAACGCAGTCCCAGGCCGGAAAGGCCATCACTTCCGCGTTCGGCGCAAAGAATTCGAGCTGGCTTCGGATCGCCGCAAGCCGCTGATCGTCGCGCGCGATGTGAAGAACCGCTTGCTGAAACGCGGTGTCGGCTGGAAGCCTGCGCGCTATGGCGGCCAAGAGGAAAGCATCATAACCCTCGGGCACGCCAGCAGCCACAATCTTGCCCTCGCCGCCGGCGAGCTTATCGAGTGCGGACGGCGTCGCCGGCTGGTTGGTGCCCTTTTTATCGAGAGTTTTTGTTTCGCTCGCCATTACGATCTACGCTTCTGAATACCACAAATAAAAGTCCACGCGCCCGATCAACCCGCCTTTAATCGGACTCGATTGAAGGCGGAAAAGTCGATCCATTGTAAAGTGCTGGAGCAGCGTATCCGCGTCCAAGCTGACGCGGGCTGCTCTAGCGCAAGCTAAGCCCCGAGCCCATAAAATTCGCGAACTTCCGCCACGGCGACGGCCACGTCACCGGGGGCTTCGTGCCCGCGAATCCATTGATCGATATCGGCATCGGGTAAAGACAGGAGGTGTTCGAAGAGTGTCAGCCGCGCCTCATCCATGCCTTGGACATGCTCTTTTGCATAACGGCCCAAGATCAGATCCAGTTCTTTCGTGCCGCGATGAACCGCGCGATAAATTGCGCGCTTGCGTCTGATTTCAAGCCCGTCCATGAAAAAACCCTATGGATCTGACGCCGAGCGGCGTCCAAGCGTCATCTTTCCCGCACTTTCTGCGCTAGATCAACCTGCCTTCAACCGAAATCGGTTGAAGGCAGGTTGATCTAGTCTAAAAGGACTATGCAGACTTTGCTGGACGCGCCAACGGATCGCCGCCGCCGCCGTCGTCCCGGAAAGGCGAAGCCTTATCCGGGACCGTAACAACTTGAAGCGCCTATCTTTTTGCGACTCCGGCTCTCGCTTCGCTTGCCGGAATGACGAAGGAGCGAGCGGCGTCCGCGATGACAATCCATTGGCCAGTTTAGCGAGTTAACGCGGCCCGCGTCCGAATGGGCAGAGGCCCCACTCTTGCAATTCATTCGTGACGGCCGGAAGCCTCGTCCAATGTGAATGCATCGCATCGGCTTGTTCTCATAACGCAACCGCGAGCTCTTGCTTTGCGTCGTGTGAAAAGTTTATGTGCGTTTTTACACTCTTCGTAAGCGCCGATCACAGAGCGTCCCGGTCCGGCCACAGTTAAATTGGACGTTTAGCAAAATAGCGCACGCCCGGATGAGGGTTAGTAATGCATTGTTAATTACATACTTCATTCCGAAGGGTTGCATCCCGCCTGAGCCGCAAGCAGCAGGACACTGAACTGGAGGAAAATCATCGTGAATGACGAGGAAAGCGATCGTGTCCTTATCACGGGCGCAAGCGGCTTTATCGGGTCGGCCATCGTCCGCACCTTCTTGAACGCTGGTTTCAACGTTCGAGTTCTCATTCGCTCCTCCAGTCCGCGCGAGAACTTCGCTGGCTTACCGGTTGAAATCGCAATCGGCGACTTGAAGGAAAGACGCTCAATCGCCGCCGCGCTTAAGGATGTCCGCTATCTCGTCCATACCGCTGCGGACTACCGGCTTTGGACCAGAAAGCCCTCCGACCTGATGGCGTCCAATGTGCTCGGCACAAGCACCGTCATGGAGGAGGCGATAAAGAGCGGCGTTGAAAAGATCGTCTACACGAGCAGCGTTTGCACGCTCGCCCACTCTTCGCCGTCGGATCCCGCCGATGAGAAACATTCCTATGACGGCGCCGAAGCCTTCAATCCTTACAAGCGCAGCAAGATCTTGGCCGAAAATGCCGTGCGAGGACTTATCGCCGAGGCCGGACTTCCCGCCGTCATTGTAAACCCGACCGCGCCGATCGGCCCGCGCGACATTAAGCCGACGCCGACGGGCCGCATCATCGTCGAATGCGCCGCTGGCCGGATGCCTGCTTACGTGGACACGGGCCTGAACCTCGTTCACGTGGACGATGTGGCTCAGGGCCATCTCGCAGCACTCAAGCGTGGCGTTGTCGGCGAGCGGTATATTCTCGGTGGCCAGAACATCCGCCTGCGGGAGATGCTGGCCGAGATCTCGCGCCAGATAGGCAGGCAGCCGCCCCGCGTGAAGCTTCCGGTCCCGGCGGTCTTCCCCTTCGCCGTGGCGAGCGAAGCTGTTGCCTGGTGCACAGGCAGGGAGCCCTTCGCCACCCGCGACAGCCTTAGGATGGCGCGCCAGTGCATGTTCTTCAACGATGCGAAGGCCCGCAGGGAACTGGGCTACACGTCCAGGCCTTACGAGCAGGGCATTTCGGACGCCCTCGCTTGGTTCTATGGGGTTGGTATGCTGGCGAGCCCCCGTGGCGAGTTGCGCCGCGGGTTCCGTCTGATGGCCCGTTAGACAGGCTACGGCGGCTCCGTCAGCGGGTGGGCGATGCCGCATGGCTTGGCCCATTCATCTGCTCCGGGTCCTGGATGCGAAAAAAACCTGCGGCAACGATCACGAGCGTTGCAGCCCGTACCGCTCATAAGGCGCGGGCGAATGCAGGACTGCGCCGTTCGCTTCGAACCTTATGGCCGGTCTCATTTTTAAACGATATTTGATCAGCCTGCGGGCGGTGATCCAGCCGCGCCGCGTCGGCGATCACTGCTAATTGACGTTAACGCGCAGGCCGGATGCGTTGCTTTGTCGGTTTGACTGCGTCACTATTGTCCAGACTGAGGCGAAAACCGTGAAAAAAGATGTCTCTGTGTCTCAGCGCGTTGCAGTAATCGACACGCCTGCGCTCTTACCAACCGTCAAGCTGAGTGTCATTTGTCATTCCCACACTCGAATAACGGAGTTGTCATGGGTCTCCTGGATGGGATTTTAGGTGGATCTATCGGGCTCTCAGGCCGCGAGTGGGGGGTTCGGCGCACCAAACCTTGATCAGGCCGCCAGCAAAACAGGCGCTTTGCCGGCGGAGAGAACGTTCTGGTTCCCAGTCATCTATCCTTTTTGGAGGTTTCCCGTGAGCGCGAAAGCAGAATCCGAAGCTCGGCTTTTAAACGCGGCAGAACTCGAGATTGTGAGCGCTACGCGCGAGCCCGAGATTGGCCAGCTATCCTTGGACCAACTCAAATCGCTCGGCAAGCGCCTAAGACAAGCTCACGACCGGGCCAAGGATATTGGCGCGCGCCAGCAACGCGAGATGCGAGGGAAGGCGGACCCGCGCGGCGTCAAGCCTGCTCAGGACAACACGGGTTCGATGGCAAAAGTGCAGGTGCTTTTTGAGGCTATTCAGCGGCTTGACGCAGAGCTTTCTCGCCGTGAAGAGCCGGATACGGCACAGCCCAGCCAAGCCGATCTCGCGCGCCATGCCCTTGAGCTCAAGTTAAGCGGTCAAACCGAACACCATCCCGACGCGGGGCGCTCGGCATCCGAGGGAAAGCACATGAAAGAGAGGACGACGCCAGCGAAGATCGGAACGACGAGAAAGGAGATCGGCCGTGTCTCTCAAGCGAATAAAGTGGCGCAGGCTCGCAAGGATGCTTCGAAGTGACGTGGAGTGTTATTGACAGTTCGCCATTAGCGAGACCGGCACAGACCCGTCCCTATCAAAATGATCCCGGCTCGGCTTCACCCGGCCGGGACGACGAACTGTTGACCAGATTGGCAGCATTCGCCTAGCAGCTCGCGTTGTTTCGCCGGTCGCGAAGGAAGTTGAAGAACTCAACGCCCTCGCGCAGGCGCCGCTTCATCATGGTGGGGCTCCTTACCATCTCGGACACGATCGAGGCAATCTTGGGCGCCCGAAGATAGAACCGCTTGTAGAAGTCCTCGACGGACTCGAAAATCTCGGTGTGATCAAGGTGCGGATAGCTTAGCGGTGCGAGTTGGACCCCATTCCCGTTCACAAAATCGATGCCGCCTTCCCTCAGCCAGCCCTCATCCAGGGCCTGCCTGTAGAGATGCGTGCCGGGATAGGGCGCGGCGAGCGAAACCTGGAGCGTGTGAGGATTGATCTCCTGCGCGAAGCGGATTGTTTCCTCGATCGTCTCCTTGGTCTCGCCTGGAAGGCCGAGAATGAACGTGCCATGGATCGTGATGCCGAGTTCGTGGCAGTCCTTGGTGAAGCGGCGGGCGACGTCTACGAGCATGCCCTTCTTGATGTTGTGCAAGATTTGCTGATTGCCGCTCTCATAGCCGACGAGCAGAAGCCGCAATCCATTATCCTTCAGAACCTCTAGCGTTTTCCGAGGAACGTTGGCCTTCGCGTTGCACGACCAGGTGATGTTGAGCTTGCCGAGTTCGCGCGCGATGGCTTCGGCGCGGGCAGGATCATCGGTAAACGTGTCGTCGTCGAAGAAGAGTTCTTTGACTTGCGGGAACGCAGCCTTCGCCCAGCGCATCTCCTCGATGACATGGCCGACGCTCCGCGTCCTGTAGCGGTGCCCGCCAACGGTCTGCGGCCACAGGCAGAAGGTGCAGCGCGATTTGCAGCCCCTCCCGGTGTAGAGCGAAAGGTAGGGGTGTTTCAGGTAGCCGATGAAGTACTTCTCGATCTTCAGATCACGCTTATAGACCGGCGTCACGAACGGCAGTTGATCCATGTCTTCGAGGATGGGGCGAGCCTCGTTATGGACGATCTGCCCGTCCATGTTACGATAGGAAAGACCCTGGATGCTTTTCCAATCGCGCCCTTCCGCCAATTCCTTGACCGTAAAGTCGAACTCCTCCCGCGCCACGAAGTCGAGTGCCTGCGACGCCTTCAGGCTTCCTTCGGGATCGACAGCAACTTTAGCGCCGATGAGGCCGACTTTAAGATCAGGCTTGGCCGCCTTAAGCGCCTCAACCACCTTCACGTCTACCGGGAAGGAAGGCGTGGATGTGTGGCAGATGACGGCGTCGAAGTTCTTCACTTCGCGGACGACCTCCTCAAGGCTGGTCCCATGCGGCGGCGCATCGATGAGCTTGGCCGAGGGCGCCATGGCCGCCGCCTGTGCCAGCCAGGTCGGATACCAGAATGACCGGATTTCGCGCCGCGCCTGGTACCGGGAGCCGGCCCCACCGTCGAACCCATCAAAGGAAGGGGCCTGCAAAAACAGGATGTTCATCAGGAAGTCTCCTAACGGGAATGAGCCAGCGTGCCGTCGCCGAGCACGGTATAGCTTGCACGTTTCCAGGTGACGCTCGAGCCGAAAAAGCTCCAGACGAAGACGCCGAAGGCGAGCAGGTCGGTGAGTGGGAGCAGCCAATAGTCCTGGCGCTGAAGTTCAAAGGATCGCTCAACCGCCGCGCACAAGCCAATTCGCAAGCTGAGAGCCAGAATGGCCAGGGCTAAACAAAACGTACTTCCAGCCGCAGCGCCCAGGAGCGCCAAACCGAAAGGATGTGCAATGAAGGAACCGAGGTAACCCGGCAGGTCGATGGACCGGACGGTTCGCGCCCAGCGCAGCTGATGGCGCAGGAGATCGCGGAAACTTTCCTCGTGGCAAACGTGCCCAACCGTGGCTGGACCGATCTCCATGGAAAAACCTGCCTTGCGCACCGCTGCCCCGATCGCATAGTCGTCGGCAAGCTGATCCGCGAAAGCCTCAAATCCGCCAATCCGCTCCAGCGCGTCCCGCTTCAACGCAATGGTCGAGCCGAAGCAGGGCTTCGCCAAGCCAAGTGCGGTTCCCACCATGACGTTCGGAAGGAAGTGCGTATTAATGCATAGCGCCGCGAACCGGGACCAGACCGGTCCTGCCGATTCGCCGTAATAGAGGACGCTGACGCCACCAACTCCCGGCTTCTGCAACAGAGCGACAACCTGCTCAAGATAGTCCGGCAGCGCAAGAATATCGCTGTCGACCGCGATCAGGATGTCATGCTTCGCGGTGGCGTTCATAGTAATGAGGTTGGAGATCTTGGCGTTCGTGCCGTGCGATGTTCCATCGACCGTGATGCCGATATCCAAATCGGGAAATTGTTCTTTGAGGCCTTTAGCAACCGGAAGCGCGGGGTCGTTGCCGTCCTGCAGCCCGAATATGATCTGGATCGGAGCGGAATAGGTCTGCGCGCAAAATGAGGTCAGGCATTCGGCAAGCCGCGGCTCAGCGCCATGAAGCGGTTTCAGGATGGTGACGGGCTCGGGGCTCAGATGCGCCTTCTGTTTCGGTTTCCGGAAAAGGATGACCAAAATAGCTCCTAGAAGATAAAGACAGCCGAGGCTCGCAACGGCTACGAATATGCCAGAGAGGACGGTTGTCACTATACCGGCCTCGGACAGCACGTGCTGGCTGAGCTTGACCTTTTGCCGAACGCGTGCCGGGGCATGACACACGTTTCAATGCAAGGGATAAATCCGTATCGGCCCGACAGGCTCAAAAGCCGCTCCGTCATCTCGGTTGTGCGAGGCACTCCGCTCGCGCGAACGCTATCTCTCTCAAAGTGCTCGCCAATGTACGCGGACTACAGAGCCGCATCGAATGCGGCGGATTGCTGGTCAAGCTATCAGGCTTTCAGGCTCTGACAAGGCTGGAAGCACCTCATTCCACAGGTGAAGCTCGGCTATCGCGGCCTAGGGGGCAACGTATCGGGTCATTCCGCATAAGCGGCTTGGCAATTCGTCCAATCGAGGCGTCCTGTCAGAACGGGGGCAACGTCCGAATATTGATGCTCACGCGTCCAGGGCCGCCACGGGACGCCATCAGGTGCGCACTTGTAGGCGATGATTTGTCCCGCCGACAACCAGCCCCCCTCGAAGGCATAGGCCATGCCGCCCAGGACCATCTTCCAATTTCGGTAGCGCTCAGGTCCCACGCAGGCGATGGCCTCGCGCTCGCGCATCTCAAGCCTCTCGAGCCACAAAGAAACCGTTCGCGCGTAATGAGGGCCCAGATCCTCGAAGTCTGCAATTTCCAGCCCCGCCTTATCGAGATGCCGCATGATTGTGGGCAGTGTCGGCGTCGCGCCTCCCGGAAAAACATGCCGGTTTATGAAATCGGCATTGGCTCCTTTCGCGCGGCCCTCGGAATTTAGGAGATAAATTCCCTGATTGAGAATCAGGCCCCCCGGACGCAAGAGTGTTGCGATCTGATCGAAATAGGCTTGCAGATCATTGAGGCCGACATGCTCAAACATGCCGACCGACGCGACCTTGTTGAAAGAGCCGGCTTCGTCGATGGCGCGATAGTCCTGGAGGCGGATGTCGACCTTCGCGTTGAGTCCGTTGCGGGACACCATGCCTCGGGCCCGGTCGAATTGGCAGCGGCTTACTGTAACCCCCACCCCGTAGACCTGATGCCGGAGCGCAGCCCAGCACAGAAATGCGCCCCAGCCGCAGCCTATGTCGAGGACGCGATCTTCTGGTTCCAGCATCAGCTTGCGGCAGATATGTTCGAGCTTCTGGCGCTGAGCCTTGTCGATATCCTCGGTCCCATCCCGGAAGTAAGCGCAGGACTTGATCAGGTATTTATCAAGCCAGAGCTCGTAAAAATCGTTCGGGACATCGTCGTTTCCCTGGACCTGCCTGGAGTCACGTGCGCGGGAAGTCACCTTCGGGGAGGAACGGGCCAGAATTTGCATGAGGCTCGATGCGAGCGGGATGCGGTCGACGAGACCGGCGACCTCGAAGCCGATATGGACAATGTCGCGCATTGCGCCTTCGACCGATACTTCGCCTGAGACATAGGCATCGCACAAACTGTCCAGGTTGCCGGTCAGCATCATTCTGGCGCAACGCTTCGTTCTCAGCGTCACGGTGACTGCCGGGGCGTCGGAAAACTCGTAGTCCTCTCCGTCCCAAAAGGACAAGCGCAACGGAAGCGGCCTGATAAGCCGGCCAGCCAGAAGCTCGAGAACGCGCCTTCGCAAACTCATGGACCAGAAAAATTAGATGTTACCTGACACCCGTTGAAAACGACGGGACGTCTTTTTTGTGCCCACCCTCTTATTCACAAGCACTCGATGGAAGCACTGACGAGGCAGCAACGCTCCTCAATGCGGCCATGCCCATTATCCATATCGGTGTGGCGATCCACCTGCGGCTTCGTCCGCATCGTCGAAAAAGCGCTCTATCTCAGACAGAAGGCCCGGCGGATTGGACTTCACTGCCAGGAGGTAGCCGGCTCGGTGGTCAATGGTGGTCTGGCGATGCTGGGGTGGCAAGCGATGGCAATAACGGAACGCGCGTCCGGCCTAAGCTCGCTCACCCAGTTCATGAAGCAATCCGAAAACAGCTCCGGATCGATGCGGTTCAAGAGGATGTTCAGCCAGCGCGCACCCGGAATGCCATGATGATAGGCCAGAAAACGGCGCACGCCAAGCTTCCCGCGGTCGTCAACCCTCGAAAAAACGGTCCAGCAGGCAGCGAAGGCGCGGTTTACGGCCGAAATCATCAATCTCAGAGGCTCCCCGAATCAGGAAAGCCCGATGGACTCACACACATGCAATCGTTAAATGACGTTAACCCGATTTCGTGGCCCTGGTTTCTGACGACGGCCGCTTGACCCCGGGGAGTGGAAACACTAAGGCTAACCAAGCTATGCCTTGTTCCGACGGCCTTGATGGGCTTGCAAAGGCCACTTCATTAGACGCCGAGTGAGCTAGGAGTATAATTTAATAATCAAAGTAAATTCGCTATGTTTTTCCATGAAAACCCACCGCTCCGGCATGAGCCATTTAAATACAAAAAGCAATCCGCAAAAACACATAGAGCTTTGAAATATAGAGCAGAAATTGACGGATTGAGATCCGTTGCAGTGTTGCCAGTTATACTGTTTCATGCCGGATATCCTTCCTTTAGCGGCGGATATATCGGCGTTGATGTTTTTTTTGTAATCAGTGGATTTCTAATAACGTCTATAATTTCCTCAGAAATGGAGAAAGACACTTTTACGATTGCTAGATTTTACGAACGTAGAGTTAGACGTATTCTTCCAGCTCTATTTGTAGTATTGCTATCCGCTCTTCCTTTTGCATGGCTTTGGCTTATGCCAACCGACCTCAAAGATTTTACAACAAGCTTGTGGAGTGTCATTTATTTTGGATCGAATTTCTTATTCTGGAAGAAAACAGACTATTTCCAGACTGCTGCAGAATTGAAACCATTGCTGCATACGTGGAGTCTTTCTGTTGAAGAACAGTTTTATATATTTTATCCTCCAATTCTCATATACTCACGTCGCTTTGGGCAGAAATTCATGTTTTCATGCTTGATTTTTCTTTTTTCGGCCAGTCTGATTGCGGCCCTTTGGGGGGGCAATAACGCCCCGATGGCTGCTTTTTTTCTGCTTCCTCACCGGGGTTGGGAATTGCTTGCTGGTGCGCTCGCAGCGTTTTATCTCCGTTCGCAAAAAGCCCTATTTCCGCTTATATGGGGAAATGTCTTTAGCATCCTGGGTATTGCCCTGGTTCTCCTGTCCATATTCACCTACGACAGTCAAACACCCATTCCTGGGAGAGCTGCACTGGTTCCTGTTATCGGAACTGTACTCATATTATTGTTTTCCAACGAAGGCAATCTCATCGGAAAAGTGCTCTCAGCAAAACCCTTTGTCTGGGTGGGATTGGTTTCTTATAGCGCTTACTTATGGCATCAAACAATTTTCGCGTTGTTCAAACAAAGATTTGGATGGCATTTATTTGATGTATACACACCAGCTCTTATTGTCCTTACCCTTGGACTCGCCATTATAAGCTACTGGTTTATTGAGCGGCCTTTTAGAAAACAATTTACCTTGAAGCAACTCACTGTAGCAATGGCGTCCTGCTTTATTCTGACGGCGGGGGCAGCCGCTTTCTTCAATGGGGCAATCAATGATAATAAAATGAATATTCCGTCTTATAGATGGGCCGTGAGTTCGGCGGACCCCGAATTGTTGTCCTATGTTGAGCGACGCGATGTTGTAATGGAATGCTCTCCCAGCTTTCCTGAATTGGGTTTCAGGCAGTGTGATTTTGGGGACGTTAGCCAACCAAAACGTCTCGTCTTGTGGGGAGATAGCCTTGGAGCGGCTCTACTTTATGGTCTCGACAAAATTGCCAAGGAAAAAGGCATCGGTGGCACAGCTTTTCTCGCTGATGGCTGCCCTCCAGTGCTGGGCTTGCGCAATACAATGGTTCCGCAGTGCACAGAGGCAACGAATTCCGAAATTTTAAATCGTATCAAGCTGAAGTCTGATTTCAAGAGCGTTTTGATCGTCGGAAACATCGTTGGCGCGATGCACGCAACCAATGTTCAGATTGAACATAACCCAACCTCTCCCGCCATCGTCCATGATCGCATTGCAGCCACTGCATCCGAACTGCGGTCCTATGGAGCGAAGACCTACATACTCGAGCAGGGACCGATCTTTCCCCAAAATATTTCGCAATATGTCCTTCAGAACCTGCGACGTGATCGCGATAACGTGCCAATATCGGTTTCTCGAGCTTCACATGCAGCATCGGTCGCAGACGTAAAAGTGCTAAGTGATAGCGTTGATGTCTATATTGGAATGGAGGATTTTTACTGTAATGAAATCTTCTGTTCTTCGTTCGATCGCGACGGGAAGATGATTGTTTGGGATACAATGCACCCAACAAAATATTGCTCCATAAAAATAGCTCAGCACGTAATGGACTTGGTCGCTCGATCGACACCTTGGAGCACCGAAAATTAGCCTGAGCTGACCAGCCAGACATCTTTAGTCGCACAAACGCAAATTGCGCACGGTGCCGACGAATTGCACGTCGGCAATGCTCCCAGCACGAGATGGAGCTACGCGCGATCCAATCTTCG
This sequence comes from uncultured Alphaproteobacteria bacterium, assembly GCA_963839435.1. Classification (GTDB taxonomy): domain Bacteria; phylum Pseudomonadota; class Alphaproteobacteria; order Rhizobiales; family Rhodomicrobiaceae; genus Rhodomicrobium. The sequence continues at coordinate 278,785 of CAWIVD010000018.1, read as the reverse complement.
GGTTTCGGCCGAGGCTGTGTGAGAAGTCCAGCTTCGGAATAGTGTTCTGCCTGAGAATCTCCTCACCGATGGCGGGAGGAATTCGATGACGAGCTTTATGAGCGGGGCGGATCGCAGTCAGGGAACAATGTTTCCCGCGCAGTTGGAAGACTATGTCGCCGAGGACAACCCGGTGCGGGTGATTGACTTCTTCGTGGATCAGCTCGACCTCGGGCAGCTTGGCTTTGGGCGCGTGCATGCGAAGCTGACGGGAAGGCCCGCTTACCATGCAGCGGTGATGTTGAAGCTCTACATCTACGGCTACCTCAACCGCGTTCAGTCCAGCCGCCGGCTTGAGCGGGAATGCCAGCGCAACGTCGAGGTGATGTGGCTGTCGGGCTGCCTGGCGCCGGACTTCAAGACCATCGCCGATTTCCGCAAGGACAATGGTCCGGCGATCCGCAAAGTCTGCCGCGAGTTCATCGTGGTGTGCGGACGCGCCGGGCTGCTCGAGGCGACCACAGTCGCCATCGACGGCAGCAAGTTCAAGGCGGTCAACTCGCGCGACCGGAACTTTACCAAAGCCAAGGCGGCAAAGCGGCTGGAACAGATCGAGGCGAGCATCGAGCGCTACCTCTCCGAGCTTGAAACCGCCGACCGCCAGCCGTCGACGCCCGAAATCAAGCGCACGCGGCTTAAGGGCAAAATCGATAGGCTGAAACAAGAAATCGAGCGCGTGAAAGCGATTGAGGCGCAGCTTGCGAGTGCGAAGGACACACAGATTTCACTCACCGATCCCGATGCGCGCTCGATGCAGGGAACGGGCAAAGCGACAGGGACCGTCGGCTACAACGTGCAATGCGCCGTCGAGACTGAGAACCATCTCATCGTCGCTCACGAAGTCACCAACGCCGTCAATGACCGTCACCAACTCTCCAGCATGGCTCAGCAAGCTAAAGAGGCCCTTGGCGCCGAAGCTATCGAGGCCCTCGCCGATCGCGGTTATTACAGCGGCAAGGAGATTCTCTCTTGCGGGCAAGCCGGCGTGACAACCTATGTGCCCAGAGTTTCAACCTCGAACGCCAAGGCGGAAGGGCGGTATGACAAGCAGGATTTCGTCTACAAAGCGGACGAAGATGTCTATCTTTGCCCCGCCGGTCAGCGCTTGACCTATCGTTTCACCAACGAAGAGGACGGCAAGGTCTTGCGGCGCTACTGGACGACGGCCTGCTCAGCCTGTCCGCTGAAAGAGAAATGCACCAAGGGAAAAGAGCGCCACATTACGCGCTGGGAGCATGAAGCCGTTCTGGATGCCGCTCAAGACCGGCTGGACCGGCGGCCGGACGCGATGACCGAACGGCGCAGCACGGCGGAACATCCCTTTGGAACCCTCAAGTTCTGGATGGGTTCAGCGCACTTCCTGATGAAAAGGCTCACCAACGTGAGGACCGAGATGTCGCTCCATGTCCTGTCCTATAACATGAAGCGCGCGATGAACATCCTCGGCGTTCCCGGATTACTTCGGGCGATGCGAGTATGGAGCCAGAAAAAGGGGAACTCGCTGCTTACCGGAGCCTGCAACGCCGCGCCGAGGGCTCTCATCCGCTTCTCATAGCCCAATATCGCCCTAAAATGAGCCGCCCAGACTGGCGTGCCCGCTTGCGATCCCGCTCCAGCCAGATCTCTGACGACTTCTCACACGACCTCGGCCTGCTGCCGAGATCCAGCCCGAGGAGAGTACTCAAGCGTGTTCGGCGAGCGGATGCAATGCGCCGGGAAAACGGACCCGTTTACTCACCATTATACCAGTCGAAGGAAGTGGGCTCATTTTTCACCGCCCTGACGATGTTTGTCCAGGTTCGGCAGACAATCCTAACCCAGCCAGCCAAGGGAGGGAAGAAAGCCATGGAGTGGCCGGCATCGGCGCGAAAAAGTCAGTTTTTCAGTCTGACGAGAGAAGTCTTCGCTCTTGTCCACCCAATTTTGCCAGTGTACCCACCGAATGAGGCCGATGCCTTTTGCGAGGAAAATTAGCTCCAGGTCGTCGCTGGTCTTGACGTCTTGCTTACCGAAATGTTCTGAGATCACGGTATCGAGCGCGTCCGATCGACACGTCACGAGTTGCGATGCGCTGATGGGAGGGTCAATGCTGTTTTCGACTGCTGGCTGCCACGCCGCGCCGTTGCATCTTTCTTTGCGAAGCGCATTATCTGCCATTCCGCCCAGCTATACTACCTTCCGTGCCCGCTTGTTCAGGCCCCTACCGCCAGCGCCGTCCATTGCCGGGGGGGGGGGGGGGGGTACAGGCAGTGCCTACGCGCAAATGGAGCAAAACAGGAAGAAGAGACTACACCCTCGCAGAGACGCTGGCGAGCTAATCAAGGCCGGAAATTCGCTCAACGCCGGGAACGACGACGCGTCGGATCTATACGATGCGCCATCGTTCGACCTTGTTTTACATGGGTCGCGCCTTAATCATCACGGCACGAAAAACTCCTCGGCAATCACCCATTTGGAGTTCCGGCATCGAATCTCGCTTTAGCCGGGAGGGTGTACACTTTCCCCGTTGTGGGATCGACCCACGGCCATTGATTGGTGCCGAAGAAATCCGGCGCTGAGGTCAAGTATAGTGACTTTGGAATGGTGGTGGGTTGGGTGTTGGCGTCCCATTTCTGCGAACTTGTCGTCCAATCCCAATTTCCTTGACGAATGAGGTACCCGGGGAATGATGTGTTGATCACTTGGGGATCACTATGCCAAGTCCCATTGCTGTCCAACTCGCCCCAGCCTGGAGCCCAGATCGCCGGACCTGCTGTCATGTCGCCTTGGTATACCCACCCGCTCATCATCCCCGAAGCTCCGAGGACATTACCGATGTATGTGAACCAGTAGCTATAAGCGTTAGTTGCGGCGGTGCGCTGCGGGCCGTTGCCTTGTTGGGTGGTGTCGTTGATTGCGTCCCCTGTTTTAGGATTGACAAACGAGTGCCTCACACCGCGCAGCCAATTACGAAAATACGTCATGTAGGAACTTGCGCCATGAGTGTTGTCGCTGTCGGCGTTAAAGGCATAGTTGCCTTCAAAGAGCACGTGATGCGAACCCACGAAGTGACTGGCGTTAAGCCCCATCTCGATCCAGTTCTCGGAATAGTCAATGAATCCATCGTCCATGTAGTTGTACGCAACCACCGACCCGGCGCCTGCGGCTCGGGCCACTATGACCTTGTTGGCCCTGACCGAAATGCTGTCCTCGACAAGCACCTCTGACGAAAACATATCGAGGCCGATGGCATAAGCGCCTCCGCCCGGCTGCGAATAAGCGGCGTCATGTGAGTAGACCTCACGCGCTTCGCAACGGAAGCAGGCGTCAAATTCGATACCGCGCCCATTCCATACCGAACTCTCTACGTTCTTGACCCAACAATAAGCGCACGACTCGAAGTCGATGTTATTGTTGTCGCCATTGCTGACAGACGCGGCTTCGAGCCCAGCGTACGTGACAAAAGGAACAGTAGCGCCGCTGCCGGTGTTGGTGAGCCAGGTAACTTGTGCGGCATGACTTACCCGGTACGAGATAGTCAGTGGCGAGTTGAAGGTTATGGTGTTGCCGGAGATTGATGCGATTTGCTTGAGTTCATTCGTTACGCGGTCCAGCCGGCTGTATCCGTCGCCAGCGGTGCCTGTCTGATAAGGATATTGAGTAGCGGAGAAATCGTCGGTTCCCAAAGACGGGGAGCGCTTTTTCCAGACTACCCGATAATCAGAAGCCGCCCAGACTTGTTTCGCCACACCTGTCGGTTCAGTAACCCAATTGGCGCCCGAATTTTCGTCCAACAGGACGACTTGGCCGACCGAAAATGTCGATGCGCAGTTGCCGCCGCAGTTCAACGTTATCGAGGTTGAACTTGCCGCCGCGTCGGCGGCAAGATTGATAGAGGTACCCACATTGCCGTCGGTGTTCCAGTTCAGCCCGTATCGAGCGGGTCCGATGATGATTATGGGTGAGGGACTGGACCCGTAGGCCTGTCCTGGCTCCAGATGGGCGCCGGTTGTCCTCTGCAATATCGTGATGCCCGCCCCTGCGCCTCGCAAGGTTACGCCCCGGTCAAGCAAGACGAAGCTGCCCTCAGCAATGGTGAAAGTGCCGGCTGCCAGTTTGACGACTTGGCCGAGCGGGCAGGCCTCAATGGCGTTCTGAATGTTCGCGGTGTCGTCGCTTCCTCCCCCAAGAGGGCTGACCGTCGCGCAAACCGTGGTCCGGTTCGGGATGTCCCCAACCGTCAGCAGACCCGCATTCTGCCAGTTTGCGGACGCATTTCGGTCGGCCGGGAAAAGACCACCGCTTGACGCTGTGCCCGCTGACGTGCCTGTGGTCGTGGTCCCCGTGCCCGCTGACGTGCCTGTGGTCGTGGTCCCCGTGCCCGCTGACGTGCCTGTGGTCGTGGTCCCCGTGCCCGCTGACGTGCCTGTGGTCGCGGTCCCCGTGCCCGCTGACGTGCCTGTGGTCGTGGTCCCCGTGCCCGCTGACGTGCCTGTGGTCGCGGTCCCCGTGCCCGCTGACGTGCCTGTGGTCGTGCTCCCCCTGCCCGCTGACGTGCCTGTGGTCGTGGTCCCCGTGCCCGCCGACGCGCCTGTGGTCGTGGTCCCCCTGCCCGCTGACGTGCCCGTGGTCGTGGTCCCCGTGCCCGCTGACGCGCCTGTGGTCGTACCGCCCCTGCTTCCTGAGGAGCCTGTGGAGGTGCCAGAAGTACTGCTTGGGCAGTTTGTGGTAGTGCCGTAAGACCCGCCGCAAGTTTGCCTCGCCCCGGAGTTCGAACTCCCGGACTCCCACCCCCTGGATTCCCACGCCGAAGCCGCCGTGATGAGGCCTGTGGTAGCGAAAGAGAGTGCAATAAGAGGAAACACTCGAACAATTTTTGGCATCGAAATACTCCGATCGTTAGTTCTCAACTAGAACGGGCTGGTGCCCGCTTTATTCCCCCCAGCAAACGGTTGTGCATCCAAAACGGCTTTTTGATGAGTTCTTAGAAGTTACTTATATACCCTAGCAATACATTGTCCGTATACAGGAGAACACCACCCAGGCCGCAGTTCACGCTATGGCGAACTTGGCAGTTTCTCCGATCAGCCTTTGCCCGGCCTCGTAGTACAGCCTGAGAGTGCGGCGATCCCGGCTAAGATATCAAACACATAGCCCCGCGGAAATCCGATAGAGCCAGATCGCCAATGCGATTCTTCCGCACCGTGGGGAAGCAGTCATGCCAAGGCGGTTCTGGTTCGGTGTCCCCAATGGCACAGATGGGTCAAAACTCACTGTTGATGGCCCACGGCATGGATCACAAACCCGCATTGCGAGGGCCTCCGTTGAGGGATTACGCTGCTGAAGAGGAAAACCTGCTGCAGGTACCTCGAGGCCGCGACGCATCATGTGGTCGAATCGTCTCAAGTTCCCGGCGATCGACAGCGTCGCTGATGGATGATAGGAAAAAACCGGCATGCGGCACACCATACACTAAGGCATCAAGGCAAACACTGTAAGTATTTAAATGGTTTAGACAGGCTTGCCTCTTGAGATAACCTTTTGTTAGCCTGCGCCGCGAGGATCGGTGGATAGATTATTCTTACCCAGAATCCGTGATTTATTCGATTTCGGGCTTGGTTTTGTGTGAGCTGTAGCAATCAAGAACGGCTCACTTTAGAGGTCAACAATTATGTACATCCCGCTGCTCCCGGCATGCAAATCGGCAAGGCAAAGGCAGCGGGGTTTCTTCCTAAGAATTGTGCGAAGATCCTGCTCAAGTTTTGTCAACATTCTCGGCCGCGACTGACGAGCGCAGTCGGAAGGGAAAGCCGACATGGACTTCCGCCCAACCCTCAAAACGGCAAGCTTTTTGACGCAGCCGTTATTTTCCTATTCAACAAATCTTCTTTTCGGAGTAGAGGGTCGGCCATGACAAGCAAATTCTCAATTCCAGCAAACGAAGCGCAGGCTTACAGCCTTATGCGTACCTATGGCATCACCGAGGATGAATTGAATGATTATATTTCAACGATGCTGGGTGAGATCAAAATACTAGCTGAATACGCGAAGCTCACGGGCGTAGCGACTCACGTGAAGGGCGCGATCTCCGAACTTGAAACAGCCAAGTTGCAGGCCAGCCTGTAGTGCTTTGACGCTCGTTCTAAGTTTCGGGGATTGAGCCGTTAGTCCGTTTCATCTGTTTGCAGCGGCAGCACGATTGAACGGAGGGGGTAAAGCGTGGTGACGCTTCGGCAGCGTCCGTGGTTAGAATGTTCCCCAAAGGAGGTTCAACGTCCTATCCTTTATAGGATGGTGCTCTGCCGGTTAGATGCTCCATTCATTCCCGAGTACTTTTGCACAAGTGCCCAAGCAGCAAGCACAGACAAATTTGTTATTTTTCCTTTGGGTAATCATGGTTTTGAGCTTGCAGAGCGGAATCCAGAATGACTTGATATCTTCTTCCGCGTCGCCACCGACCTTTTTACAGGTCGTCATGTCCTTAGCAAGAACAACATGACGGGCTGGCCTGCGCCTTCAGCTAACCTAGCGTTGATGTACTCGAATTGAGCGTTGCGACCAGGATGATGAGCGCCTTCCTCGGACTTTCGGTCGGCCTGCCGGAAAAACCCAATTCCGTGAGCGGCTTGTGCACGCTGTTGGGGCGATCGAATGGCCTATCTCCGTCAGGGCCGCCGCGAGCTTGTCCAAACTCTTCGACAACCTCAGCAGCGGTCGGACAGGGTCGGGCAACGTCGCGGGTTCCACGATGCGCTTCAGATTTTCAAGCAGCGTTGCGTCGCGCTCGATAAGCCGCAGGGGGCCACCGCCCTGCAGCCGGGCCTAGCCTAAAAAATAAAAGCCTTGCCAAACGGAATCGAGTCGGGTTCTGGAATGGCATAACTTGCCAATCGGTTCCGGATGAACCGTCGAGCGCCTCGGCGGAACGGCCGCACTCAAGGAAAGCGCCCGGCAAACGAAGGCCTTTTTGCGTGGCCGGGAGTTCGAAGACGCTATCGATATGCTCCGCGTGATTTTGGCTTACTGCCTTGGCGACGGCGATTTGCGGTCTCCCCGCTTGGCCGCCGCCTGACAAGGTCCGGCGCGTGGCGCCTGCTGCTGCAACTCACAGCCACACTTCTGCAAGCCATCTTGCCACAGCCCTCGCCCGCCGATTTGCGCCGGGCGAAAGATAAACTTCGGCGTCCTCTCCACGAACTGCCGCGACGGCGGCGTAAATACCAGAGAATGGCCCGCTTATTTCAGCGCTTTTGCGCCAGAGACGCGGCATCAAGGTCCTTCAATCCACGCTCGATCGTGCTGCGGGCAAGACCGGTGATGTTCGAGACAGCCGCGAGGCCGCCTCACCCGGCCGCACGGACCTCACTCGCGGCAAACAGCCGGCGTCCGCGCTGCTCGTCCTGCTTCGAGCCGTCCGCATCCCACCGCTGCCGAATCGAATGCGTGCCGATCATCCATCGCTTGTAACAGTGCACGCACCCAAGTTGAACCGGCCAGCCCTGAGTTACTCCGCCGCACGCATGAACCTAATGCGATTCACTTATCCTTGCGCCATGTCCTAATGTTCCTTTCTGCAGCTTTATTCAAATCATGGATTTTGAGCATGTTTGACCGAATCGATCTTCGAGGCGCTTTTGATTTTGGCAGCGCTTGCTCCTGCAATTGCGCCTGACGATAACCCAGTAGCAAATCGCAGGGTCTTCGCGCGCGCCTTCTGAAACCCACAGTTGAGAAGTTGAAGGGGCTGCGGCATACGTGCCACGGTCCGCTGGGTGGAGCGTGGTGAAGGGTGACGCTTATGATGGCGGTTCCTGCCTTCGCATTACTTCGCGGAGCATGCGAACTGAGACGGAAGCCAAGGTATATTCACGCAGGTGTTATCCCATCCGCGAGCCGTCGGTCTGTACCTCCAGCCATCCGTGTCCCGGTAACCATAGATCGATTGCCCGGAGAGCCAAGCGTAATGAGGCGCCTTATAAGTAGAATACCGTTTAGGCGTCTGGGTTCTTGGTTGAGCATTTGCCTCAAACGTCGGCGCAACGAGCATCGCAAGAGCAGCTGCGAGACCCGCCAATTTTATGATCGAACTCATCGATTACTCCCTGCCACAAACAACTCACTCCAGGACAGAAAACCAGTTGTTTCTTCATTTTAATTACATCACAGCCAGACAAATCAACAAGATTGTAAGACATTTGTTAATATGAAAGCTTTGCCTTAAAAGAGAAACTTAGTGAAGCTATCACATTGCGCCAGGTGATTTTTCTTGTGTAGTCGTGATACCTCGCTTCACAAGCAAGAAAACAGCAGATTTTCGCCCGACTTGCCACGGCAGCTCCCACTTTCGGTTTCGACGGCGGGATCGAAAAGCCTTACAACCGGACTTAAAAATGAAAAGAAATGCTCGGCCAATCTGGAAATGCCTGGAAAGCAAAGTCCTGTTGGGCCATCCGCGGATCACGGTTATGGAAGGTTTGGTTGAACTGGCAGCAGAAAAGTTACTTTATTCGTGCGCCTTGCAGGGCACAATGCGGTGACGGTCATTTGCCTGAGAGATGACGAGATATTGCTACAGCGCGAATATTCCTATCCGGTCGGAAAAGTCCTTTGCAGTTCCCTGGCGGAAAGAATTGATGGGAGTGGGACACCCGAGCGCGCCGCCGCTCGCGAACTGCAAGAGGAATGAGGATTTATCTTTTACAAGTGTGAGCACCTTGGATGGTACGCATTGGCGAGTCTAGGGGATTCGCAACGGGCTCATTTGATGCTTCTGTTCGGGCATGGCCTAATTGCGGCCAGCGGTTTGATCTCGACGCCGAGCCCGAGGCTTTGGATTTTAGCAACGAGGCGTTTGATCTGGTTTGGCTTGGCGCGGCGATCAAAGTGATCGGCGCCGAGGTCTTGATAGAATGTGCCGCCGGCGATCCTATGGTAGGCAACCGTCAAAAAGCACCAAGCGACCATTGCTCAGCAGGAGGAGCGCTTATGAGTTGTGATGAAAGCGTATGCGCCATCACGAAAGTTTGACAAACGCGCTTTGGGTTCGACTGCCGTTCCGCAGGTGTTTTTGCGGAACTCTCGGAATTTTATCCTTTGATAAATTCCCTTATGTTTCAGGGCGATAAATGGTCGGAGCGAGAGGATTTGAACCTCCGACCCCCGGTCCCCCAGACCGGTGCGCTAACCGGGCTGCGCTACGCTCCGTGCCGGACACTCTGCGGACAATCGCCGCGCCCGTCAAGCATTGTCAACTGAACGAACTGACATATTCCCAGCGTTCGACCCGCTCAGGACGAAGCCACACGTTTTTTTGCCGGAGCCTTTACCGGTGCTGCCTTCTTGGCCGCCGCTGTACGCTTTGGAGATGCAGGCGTTGGCGCAGGCTTCGAAAGAGCGGCATTGATCCGATCTTTCATGATGTTGCTGGCTTTGAAGACGATAACGCGGCGTGGCGTAATGGGGACGATTTCTCCCGTCTTGGGATTGCGCCCCACGCGCTCAGACTTCTGACGGAGCCCAAAAGATCCAAATGAGGAAAGCTTTATCGGCTCTCCGCGCTCCAGACCGTACACGATTTGCTTTAGAACCGACTTAACAAGCTCAGCCGCCTCGTTGCGAGGTAAATTGACCTTCTCAAAGACCGCCTCAGCCAAGTCGGCCCGTGTCAGTGTTTTTCCATTTAGCGCCATAACGCGCTGTGTCCCTCCCCAAAGAACGAAGCGCGGACATTGTACGTCGCATATGCGATATAGCAAATACTAATCTTAGAAAAATCCCTTTGGAAACAACTTTTTTGCGAAAGAATGCCGCAGGCGACCGGGCAAATTACTCAGTGTTGCATATTTCTGCAGCCTACCACCTCAGGAGATTGGCTCCCCAGGTGAAGCCGCCGCCCATCGCCTCCAGCAAGATAAGATCACCCTTTTTGATCCTGCCATCCTGCACCGCAGTCGCGAGCGCGAGAGGAATTGAGGCTGCGGACGTGTTTCCGTGCCTGTCGAGGGTGACGACCACTTTTTCCTCAGCAATTCCAACTTTTTTCGCCGTCCCGTCGAGGATTCGTTTATTCGCCTGGTGAGGGACGAACCAGTCAATATCGCTGGGCGTCAGATTATAAGCGTGCAGCGTTTTCTCCACGACCCCGGAGATGGCGTTCACGGCAAACCGGAAGACCTCCTTGCCTTGCATCCGTAAATGGCCGACCGTTTGGGTCGAGGACGGTCCGCCGTCGACATAGAGCTTATCCCGATGCCTCCCGTCAGAAAAAAGCATGGAGCCGATGATGCAACGCTCGCGCATCGGGTCTTGCACTTGCCGGGCCTCAAGAACCACGGCGCCAGCCCCGTCCCCAAACAGAACGCAGGTGCCTCTGTCCTCCCAGTCCAGGATTCTTGAGAAAGCTTCCGCCCCGATAACGAGAGCGCGCTTCCCCTGCCCCAGCCGCAAGAAGTTATCGGCAACGTTCAGAGCATAAACAAAACCCGAGCAGACCGCCTGCACATCGAAGGCGAAGCCTCGCGTCATGCCAAGCGCCGCCTGTATGGTGGCAGCCGTCGCCGGGAAGGTATTGTCCGGCGTCGAGGTCGCCAGAACGATGAAGTCTATACTGTCGGCATCGACATTCGCGTCCTTGAGAGCTGCGATCGCCGCGGCTATCCCGAGGTCGGATGTCTTTTGGCCTTCTGCCGCGATATGCCGGGTCTTGATCCCGGATCTCTCCGTGATCCACTCGTCGCTTGTATCGACCATGCGGGCGAGTTCATGATTGGTGAGGACCCTGCTGGGGAGATAAGCCCCGCAGCCAAGAACGACTGATCTGGTTTCTGTCACTGCGCTGCTGCCTTTAGGGCTCGTGCCGGTTTCGTTTGCAGCGCGTCGTGGAAACGTTCGACATCACGCCCAATGCTCTCGACGAGCCCGCTTGCCGCCATGTCGTAGCCCAGATCAATGGCGCTTGCAAAGCCCACCGAGTTTGCGCCCCCATGACTTTTGATGACAAGACCGTTCAAACCGAGAAACATCCCACCGTTCATTTTCCGCGTATCCATCTTGGCGCGCAGCGCCTGAAACGCGCCTTGAGCCAAAACGGCTCCCATGCGGGCAAGCAGCGAACGGTTCATCGCGGCCCTGAGATAGACGCCGATTTGCTTTGCCGTTCCTTCAGCCGTTTTGAGCGCGATGTTCCCGCTGAATCCTTCTGTCACGACCACATCGACGACACCTTTGCCCAGATCGTCGCCTTCGATGAAGCCACGGTACTCGATGGGCAGGCTCGGATTTTTGAGCGCGGCGGAGGCCGTCTTGATTTCGTCGAGGCCCTTGACTTCCTCCGCGCCGATATTCAGAAGCCCCACAGACGGCTTTTCAATCGAGAACAAGGCGCGCGCGAGCGCCGCGCCCATTCCGGCGCAATCGACGAGCGCGCGCGCATCGGCTCCGACATTTGCGCCCACATCGAGAACAACGCTTTCGCTTGTAAGCGTGGGCCACAACGCCGCAATCGCCGGCCGGTCTATACCCGGCAGTGTGCGCAGGCAGAACTTCGCCATCGCCATGAGCGCGCCCGTGTTGCCCGCCGAAATCGCAACCTGCGCCTCGCCTTTCTTGACCGCTTCAAGCGCAAGCCACATGCTGCTTTTCCAGCGGCCATGCCTCAGAGCCTGGCTCGGCTTTTCGTCCATGGCGACAGCAACATCGGTGTGAACGATCTTGCTCACGCTCGCGAGCGGCGAATCCGCCGACATGTGAGCGCGAATGTCGGACTCACGCCCAAAGATGATGTAATGGGTGTCGGGATGGCGGATAAGCGAAAGGGCCGCGGCCGGAATGACCACGGACGGGCCAAAATCTCCGCCCATCGCGTCTAGCGCAATTGTAACTGGCGACCCCATGCATAAAACCAGAAAGCCCGCAGGCGTTTAGAGCGCTTGCCTAGCGGCAGCGCCGACTGAGCAGAGAACATACTGGATAAAGGTTTTGTGACAACGAAAAAGATTGCGGCCAATGAACCTGCGTCTCCTCATCCGCCATCCGGCTTTTTCTGGCGCAGCCTGACCAGTTCGGCGAACGGAGTGACAAGCGGCTCTTTTTCAGCGGGTTCCCACGAAAACGCGTCGTCCGAATTTCGCGGATAGGGATCGAGCGAGACGGAGAAAAGTTCGGAAAGGAATGCACCGATCGCTATCCGTCCTCCGACGATGGGCTCGGGCGGCTCGTCCGCGAGTGAAACGTCATCGCCGGCCCTCTCCTCGATAAGCTCCTGCGGCCAGAACTCGACAGTGAAAGTTTCATCAATCGCGGCCGGAACGGCGCTCAAGTCGACGACACTTGCCTGTAAGGCGTCCGCCTTCAGTCTCCCCGCGACCTTGAATCTCCCAGCTGAGAGCGGCGAAACGCTCAGCTCCGCGTTGAAGCTCGTGACGCCCTCAACCTCGGCGTAGCCCTTCAGCGCCTCGAGTTCATGCTGGTTGGCCTCGTAAGACAAGCTCAATGGCGCATGAACCGAATGCACATCAATAGACCACTGAAGCGGTGGATTGCTCATGGGCGGCGCCTCTCAATGCCGTCACACGGCTTGCTTTAACCCATAGATTTCGGGAAAATTCAGATGCCCCTGCAGGAGAAGGTTTAAGGGCATCTCCCCGATATTCTTGATGGACTGAATTATATAGGTGGCCAGCTCGTCAGCGGCCACATTCGCGTTCTCGTCTCCGGACTGAAAGCTTTTCCAGATCGCTTCGGCCAGAGCGCCCCGGTTCTTCTGTTCGACAGCGTTGGTATAAACCACTAGCTGGCGGTAAAACAGATCGGCGATCTTGCGGACTTCCTGTGCGACGTAAACATCGGAGATGCCGAGATCCCGGACCATACTGTCCATCTCGCGCACGAAGGCCTCGATGATCTCCTTGCCGAGAAGTTTTCCTTCGTTCGCCCCAAGCTTCAAGTTCTGCATGACGATGAACATGTGGATGACGAGCATGTCGAAGCGCCCCGACAATGTATCGGGGACACCGCACCTCACGTAGAAAACCGGATTGCGCGACTGCGCAACGACCGAATCGTATATCTTCTCAGCCGCCTCACGGCGAGCGGTGCGTTCTGCAAACCAGCGGAACATTGTTCAGCCTGAACTCCAGTTGTGCGCTTGTTGGCGACTGTACCTTATAAAGCCTTAATCGCATCCAAACCATTGCCATTGTGTTGCGGCAAAGTTAGGTCACGAACCGAAGCGATGCAGCAAACAAAATTTGGGGGCCGAATGTCAAATCAATCCTCTAAGGATTTGGGGCTGAATCGCTTGCTGGAGGGGCGCCGCAACGTTTCCGCCGTTTTTGTCGCGGGCTGCCTTTTTCTGACAGCCTGCGGAGGCCATGTCATCCGGCAAGGTCATCAGTTTCAGGAAGAGGACCTGAATCAGGTCCGGGATGGCATGAGCAAGGAGCAGGTAACGCTCGCGCTCGGCACGCCCGATACACAATCCGCGGTTGGCGGAGGCGCTTTTTATTATATCTCGACAACGGCCGAGCAGCCCATGGCCTTCATGACGCCGTCGGTAACCGACAGGCACGTCGTCGCGGTCTATTTCAACCAACAGAACCGCGTCGAGAAGATTGCGAATTACGGCTTGAAAGACGGCGTCATGGTCGACTTCGTGAGCCGCGAAACCCCGTCCTACACACGTGACCAGGGCATCTTGAAAGAACTCTTCCGCAATATCGGCGCTTCTCCCGCCATCCCAGGCATGAACAGGTAATCGATCTCTGCGGGATCCATCGAGGTCCGGCCCAAGCTCAGCGGCTCTTGACGATCAGCCCCTCGGGGCCGCTCTCGACGTTAAGCCCGTGCGCCTCGGCCATCTCCGCCAGACGCTCGGGTCCTCCGGGAAAATCGAAGCCTATCTCGGCGCTTCGCGGATTAACCGACCTCAGGTCCCAGTGCTGCACGCCTGGAACGCCTTGCAGGCGTGAGCGGATGGCCTGCCATTCCTTGAGGCCGGAGAATTCTGCGGTGACCTGGACCGAGACGAGATCGCCGCCGCCAGCAACCGGGGCTTCTTCGAGCCGCTCGTGCAAATGGGGGCTGGATTTGTTGCTGCTCGGGGCCGCGGTCGCAGCTGCGGGCGAGCTGCGCGTCATTTTCCAACGCTCCTGAACCGTCTCAAAGGATAGCCGGGCCGCGGATTCGAGCGCTGCTTCGTCAATGCCGTCCCTGGCTTTCACCTCGCGCTGAAGTGAGAACAAACCAACCGCATCGTTCCCGACCAGTTTCACTGTCAGACTGTCGCCGCCGCCATCGAGTTCGGCCAGCGCCATGAGGATCTGCGTTGTCTTATATTGCGCTTTCAGCGTTTCCACACCTGCCGCCGGATTGGCAAAATAGGCTTTTGCAATCTCCGCAGTGAGATCGCCCCGCGTCGGGGCAAGCTTTCCCGGTACCGGAGCATGCGCGAGGTCAAGCTCTGCCAGCGCATTTCGCCAAGGGTTGCGGTCGGACTTGGCCGTGCCATCCTCCACGAATACAGGGACGACAAGAATTTCCGGTCCGCGATCGACAATCGGATGCACGCCATACTGGCGAAGAAGGCCGGCGATGGAGCGCTCGGAAAAAGTCACGCCGAAGGTCGCGACATAAGACGTTCCTGAAACGCCTTCGCCACGGACATCGATGTCCGAGACAAGCCGCTCAACCTGCTCCGCGGGCAGATCGGGAATGCGGGCCCCGCTCTTGAAGTCGGCAAGGCGGGAAACAAGCAAGCGAAAGGCGCGCGTTTCGGCGGATTGCGTCGCAAGTTTCTTAGCCTCGACGGCGTTGGCGGCCTCTGCGGCGGCCTTCACATTCGTCACCGTGAAAAGGCTCGGCAGCTTCTGCTGCGCGAAAGCCGGCGCGCACAGCACCAGGACCGCTGCCATTGCGCCCGCAAAAGTCTTCGCTCGTACGCCCCGCGGGAAATCCTGCCTCGTTTGCAGCGAGCGCTTACAGGATTTCCCGCGGATATGGCGTACGAGCAACTTATGACTCTCGTACAGCTTTTCGGAGGCAAGTTCGCCTGAGCCTTTGCTGCAATCGGGGCGCGAACTTGCCTCCGGCTGTACTACGTCCGTCGTCGCCATGGATTGAACTCCCCGCTCGTCAGGCCGGTGGCGCTTGCGTAGAATGCGCGCTAAATGATAGCCCCTCTTTAAATCGTGTCCCGAGGCCCCGCAAGTCTTCGCCGGTCTCGTTCCCAAGCGTTTCACGGCAGGGTACCATGACTGCAAATTCGAACGGCTCTTATGTGGCGGCGGGCGTAGATATCGACGCGGGCGAGGCGCTTGTCGAGCGAATCAAGCCGTTCGCCAAGGCGACGGCGCGAGCCGGGGCGGCGGCCGCGCTGGGCGGCTTCGGAGGGCTTTTCGACCTGAAAGCCGCAGGCTTTAGCGATCCCATCCTCGTCGCCTCGAACGACGGCGTCGGGACCAAACTCAAGATCGCCATCGAGACGGGCCTTCACGACACGATCGGCATCGATCTCGTCGCGATGTGCGCGAATGATGTTGCCGTTCAGGGGGCGCAGCCTCTTTTCTTTCTCGACTATTTCGCCTGTGGAAAGCTTGATGTGGAGGCTGCGGCGCGCGTCGTGAAAGGGATCGCGGAGGGGTGCCGCCAGGCGGGCGCGGCGCTGATCGGCGGCGAGACGGCCGAAATGCCCGGCATGTATATGAAAGGCGACTACGATCTCGCAGGCTTTTGTGTCGGCGCCGGCGAACGAGGTTCGCTTCTTCCAAGGGAGGATATCGCGGAGGGCGATGTCGTACTTGGCGTCGCCTCGTCCGGTGTGCATTCCAACGGCTTTTCGCTCGTCCGCAAAATCGTGCGCGACAGCGGGCTTTCCTGGAAGGATCCCGCGCCTTTTGAGCCGTCAAGGTCGCTTGGCGAGGCGCTTCTCGATCCGACGCGGATCTATGTCAAGGCCGCGCTTGCCGCCCATCAGACGGCGCGCGTCAAAGCCTTCGCTCACATCACCGGCGGCGGCCTGCCCGGAAACGTGCCGCGCGTGCTGCCTCCCGATGCGCGAATCAACATCGATCTTGGCGTCCTTCCCTGCCAGCCTGTCTTCCATTGGCTGGCCAAGGCCGGGACTGTGGACGAGGCCGAAATGCTGCGCACCTTCAATTGTGGCGTCGGCTTCGTGGCCGTCGTCGCTCACCAGGATGCGACGGCCATCACCGCTTGCTTTCACGACCATGGCGAGAAGGCTTTCCCGATCGGCATCATCGAGAGGCGCGGAGACGGCTCTCCTCCCGTCCGCTTCAGCGGCAAGCTCGGGGCTTCCGCATGACGAAACGCAAACGCGTCGGCGTGCTCATTTCCGGACGCGGCAGCAATCTCGCTTCGCTGATCGAGGCTCAGCGTTCGCCCGATTATCCCGCCGAGATCGTGCTTGTCCTGTCCAACAAGGCCGACGCCTTCGGGCTCGTCCGCGCCGAGGAAGCAGGCATTGCAACGCGCGTCATCAGTCACAAGGGTTTCGCCAACCGGGAGGACTTCGACGCTCTCATCACGGGCGCGCTGAAGGAAGCCCGCGTGGACTTCGTCTGCAATGCAGGCTTCATGCGGCTCCATTCTGCGGCATTTGTCCGGCAGTGGCATGGGCGGCAGCTCAATATTCACCCATCCCTCCTGCCCGCTTTTCGGGGGCTTCGTCCGCAGGCGCGCGCCCTCGAAGAGGGCGTTCGCGTGTCCGGCGCAACCGTCCATTTCGTCAGCGAGGAGATGGATGCAGGCCCGATCATCGCCCAAGGGGCGGTGCCCGTTCTCGCTGGCGATAATGAGGAGGCGCTCTCGGCAAGGATCCTGGCCATGGAACACAGGCTCTACCCGCTGGCGCTGAACCTCGTCGCAAGCGGCGCAGCCTGGCTGGAAAACGACCGCGTGGAATTTGCGAGAGCCGATCTCAGTCCATCGCTTTGGCCTCAGACGTGAATGACCAGCCTGCGGGGGTGTCTCAAAGCCCGGCAGTAACAAAGCCAGGGTGTACAAGAGGTAAAGATTGGTTTCGTTTCGTAAACACCATATAGGTAGAAATCTAAGTACTTTTTTTACATGCCCACACCGCTATTCGGTTGAGCTTTTGCTGCATGTAGCAGCGTTTTCGAGTTGTGGTAACATTGCTTGTGGAAAGGCCGTCTGCCTGGACCTGCACACCCAAAATCGCTCATGCCAGGCCAGCACTTTCGGGTTCATGAGCCGGAACCAGAGCGGCGGCACAAGCGCAATCAGCAACATGGCTGGATACCCGAAGGGCAATTGTGGAGCCTGCGTCTCGTCGTAGTTCTGAAGCGCGGGAAACCGGCGCGCCGGGTTCAAGTGGTGGTCCGAATGCCGCTGCAGGTTGATGAGGAAATAGTTCGTCAAACGATACGAGGCGTTCCATGAATGGTGCGGCTGCACCGGCTCATACCGTCCGAGGCCGAGCGGACGGCGCATCAAGCCGTAGTGCTCGACATAGTTGATATTTTCCAGAAGCAGGATCGCGACGAACGCCTGCAAAACGAAGAGCTTAATGCCGAGCGAGCCCGCCAGCGCATAAGCCACCGCCAGAAAAACCGCGTAAGCGAAGCCATACCGCCAGAAGGCGTTGGAGAGGTGCCAAATGGAACGCCTGCGCCTATGAAGCCGCAGGCGCTGAATGCCCCATGCCGAGAACAGGCTTCCGAAGACAGCGCGCGGGAAGAACCAATAGAAGGCTTCCCCGAATCGCGCCGTGACCGGATCCTTCAACGTCGCCACATTGACGTGATGGCCGGCAATGTGCTCGATGCAGAAATGGCCGTAAAGCGTCGATGTCATCAGAATCTCGGCCAGCGCGCGCTCGAAGCGGTTCGTTTGATGCATCATTTCATGGGCGTAGGTGATGCCGGTGCCGCCCGTCATGAGCCCGGTGCTGACAGCCGCCGCAAGAAGCTCATTTTCGCTCAATCGATCCGTGGCCGCGACAGCGATAAGGCTGAAAATGATCCCAAGCTGGATCGGCAACCAGGCCCAGGTGATGACACGATACCAGAAAAAGCCGCTGCCGTTTTCCTCGCCTGCGTTCTCGGTATTCAGCCCCACGAAAGTGTCGGCGATCGGGATGAGCATGAGGCCGTAAATCGCGCCCGCCAACGTCCAGACACCGCCATAGGCGAGGGCCATGACCGCAATCGGCACGAAGGTCAGCGACAGGGCAAAGGGCAGCGCTCGCATCATCGCCTCGCAATAGTACCAGAACAACGACCTTACCGCATGTGCAAGCGGAGGGGAAAGGGGCGGACGCATCTCAAAACTTCGAGACGAGCGCAATTCCCCCGACCATGAGTGCGCCGCCGATGACGCGCCAAATGCCGGCGGTGTGCACGGGCGTATTCAGTAGGCCAAAATGGTCGATCGCGATTGATGTCACGATATTCGCGGCGATGATGAGGCCGTTCACCGTCCCTGCGCCGAGCTTGTCAATCAAGGTCAGCCCGGCGAACACCGCGACAGCGCCGGCGAGGCCGCCAAGCGGCGCCCACCAGGGCATGGCGCTTAAGCTTTGGACCGTCGGCAGCGGACGGGGAAGGATCGCGAACATGCTGGCAAAGAAGAAAGCGATCAATACAAAAGATACAAAACTCGCTAACCAGGAGTTGATTAAGTAATTCCGAAGCTGAGAATTCATGACGGCGCCGGCCGCTTGAAGCACACCTGCTATAATAATGAAAGGGTAGAACCAGACAGAACTCATGACGCTATTACTCTCCATGTGGTTGCTTCGGCGCAATTGCGGCCGATCTAACTTTGCGGAACACAAGGGGAGCAAAACCGCGCCGCGGCTTCGTCATAGTCTCGACGGATTAAAACCGCGCATCACCCGTTATTGAGAGGCGTGGGCGTATCCGGCACATAGTAAAGCGCAGCAGTCGCTGGTTCACGCAGAGAATCCCGAGAATTCCCACGTTGGTGCGAGGCGCTGGCTTCGCGGCGATGGACGAGGGGAAAGAGGAATGCTCGGGGCGAACTCTGGCACTAGAGGGAACTAACAATGAAGAAATGGCACGCTGGCCTTCTTGGCCTGACGGTGACATGCGCTTTCGCGCTTCCTGCCAACGCGACCGATATCTATCATGGCGGCCTGAAGGACGGACCGCCGCCACCCGTTTACGTCGCCGCGCCAATCTGGAGCGGCTTCTATATCGGCGTGAACGGGGGCTACGGCGCGACCGCCAATGACGGGCCGTTAGCGCCCGAAGGGGGATTTGGCGGCGGCCAGATCGGTTACAACTGGCAGGGCCTGTTCGGTTACAGCCCGCTGGTGCTCGGCGTTGAAACCGACATACAGGGCGCCGGCATTACGGACAGCGCCGGTGACGTGACAGGCTCTGTGGAGAACAGCCTCAACTGGTTCGGAACCGTGCGCGGGCGTATCGGCTACGCCTTCGGTCCGGCCCTTCTCTACGCGACCGGCGGCTTTGCCTACGGAGAGGTTGAATTGAAAGGCAACGTTCTCGGATTGGCGTATGACGTATCCGAAACGCAGACCGGCTATGTCGTCGGTGGCGGCGTTGAGTACAAATTCAACC
This sequence comes from uncultured Alphaproteobacteria bacterium, assembly GCA_963839435.1. Classification (GTDB taxonomy): domain Bacteria; phylum Pseudomonadota; class Alphaproteobacteria; order Rhizobiales; family Rhodomicrobiaceae; genus Rhodomicrobium. Next base: position 259,187 of record CAWIVD010000018.1, on the reverse strand, counting down.
CGGCCTGGTCGGTCAAGGCCGAGTACCAGTACATCAACCTTGATGCGAGCAACGTGAACGGCGCAGGCCCTCTCAACGGATCAGCTTTTAGCGATCGATCCGAGGTGAACACCTTCCGCCTCGGCGTGAACTACGCTCTTGGGCATGGCGGTCCGCTGTATTAGCCAGCGTTCCTGCTGGGTGGGGAGCGGCGTCTTCGGGCGTCGCTTTCTTTTTTGCCCCGTCGCTCGCACCCGACGGCGTGCCGGCTCGAAGGGTCATCGGCCCTTGGCCTCGACCGGAAAGTCGAAGGATCTCCCGCGAAACGGTTCATTCCTGAGTTCAAAGTGCCACCATTCCTTTTCATAAGGCTCGAACCCAGCGGCCATCATCGCCTTGCGCAAGCGCGCCCGGTTTTTTTCCGCCTCATGTTGCAGCTTGGCGTTGCCGATGTTTGCGCTTGATTCGAGGCAGTCATAACCAGTTCCCATGTCGAGCGCGCCGTCTTGAAATCGTTCGTTTTTCGGAGCGGTGCACGGCGCAAGCGGAGCGGCAGGATCGAATGTGGCGGGGGAAGCGTCCTTCGGCGCCAGACCCAGGTCCACCGCGCTCCCCCGGGAATGAGCGGAACGCGTTGCAATATATCCCGAGGCGAAAAGCGAAGCTTTATCCGTGTTTGGAAAAAATTCGGCCTTCATGCCCCTCTCGGACGGGTTCTTGCTCCAACGCAAGAAGTCGGCCACTGCCCGTGCAGGCCGGTAACAATCCCAAACGATCAAGGCAAGATTGTCTTTGCTGAGAGCCGCCTGGACCTTGGACAGCGCGCGTGCGGCTTGCTTCGTAAGGATGCATTCCGGCGCGTTGTATCCGTCAATCTGCCGCCCGACAAAATTATGGCTGCCGTAATATCGGATGTCCTGGATAATGCTGGGATCGATATCGGACAAATAGACAAAACCATCCGGAAGCCCTGCTTGCACGGCTTCGGAAAACCGGAAGCATGAAAAGCTGGCTGCAAGAATGAGCGGAATTATGTGCCGTCGTCCAGCTTTCGGTAGAAGTGTAATGAGCACGCCAGAGACCGGCCTGCGAGCTATCCAGACAGATTGCTTAGGGAAACGAGGCATTCTTCGCCGCCCCTCGAACGGAGTGGGGGTTAGTGTGACTGCTTTACCGCATCCTTGGTGCTGAAGGAACTTTTTGAGGGTTTACGGTCAGCCCTCATTCGCGAGGAGTTCCGCCGCGGCCTCCGCGAGCCGCGGATCGAGGGGCTTCGGCGACAGATCGACGCCCTGCCCCAAACGGTCGATAAGGATATTGAACGCCGCGAGCCTCGAGTAATTCTTATTGTTCGCCGGGACGAGATACCAGGGCGCGCCGTCGGTGGAGGTTTTCTCCATCATGTCCTCGATGGCCTCGGTGTACTCTTTCCAGCTGTCGCGATTGCGAAAATCCTCATAGGAGAGTTTCCAGCGCTTCAAGGGATTGGTCAGCCGGTCCTTGAACCGCTTGGCCTGCTCCTCAGCCGTGATGTGCAGGAAGACCTTGGCAATGTGCGCGCCGTCGTCGAGGAGCATGCGCTCGAACTCGTTAATCTCGCGATAGGCGCGCTTCCATTCCGCCTTGGTGGCAAACCCTTCGACGCGCTCGACCATCACGCGGCCATACCATGACCTGTCGAAAACAACGATCTGACCGTGATCGGGCAGCCTCTGCCAGAAGCGCTGGAGATAGTGCTGCATCTTTTGATGCGGCGTCGGCGCGGCGATGGGATGCACCTTGAGACTTCGGGGATCGAGCGTCCAGCCCAGCCTGCGAACCACGCCGCCCTTCCCCGCCGTGTCCCGGCCCTCGAGAACGATAATTGCGTGCTCCCGGGTCCCGAGATAAGCCTGCTGGATCAATTGCAGCTTCGACTGCAACGGCTTCAACTTCCTCTCGTACTCGTCCAGGTCCACTTTCGGGAAATGGTCGATGGAGGAGAGAGACGGACGTTTCGAGACGAGATATTTATCACCGTTCATGATTTCGGATACCTGGCGCGGTCTTGTACCAATGATGCTGGACAGGCGCCGATAAATCAAATGGTTCCCGGTGAAGCTGATGCCCGTTTTTCGGCTGCCAATCCAACGAATATGACAAGCCGGGCGGCGACGATCGCGGCATGAACGAGCGTAGCGGCGGACGGTGAATAAAAAAGGGGTAGAACTGACGTTTTCGTGCTTTGACAGCCTCATTTGTGAAGCTTTCAATACACTTTTGTGACAGCTTCGTTGCGAGCGATTCCGATCTATTGGGGAACACATTTAAGTGAATAATTCAACCGCAAGCCAAGAAACAGACGCAGAAGTTTCGTATTCGATCGTGGATGAGCATCGCCTGCTGACTGAACGAATCGACAACGCCTCATGTGAAATCGAAAGATTTTTTGCAGCGCAAACCAATCAAACCCAGTTAGACGTAAAACGGATTATCACTCTTCTTGAAGAAATTCGGGATATAGCCCAGACGCATTTTCAGCACGAAGAGACATTGATGATTAAAAACGATTTCCCAGGAGCGATATACCACAAGCGTGACCACGACTATTTGCTCAGCAGCCTTATCCATTTCACATCATCGCTCAATCACGGGACTGTCCCGTTCTCGCCCGACATCGGCGTGAACTTGCGGAGCTGGCTGACCTACCACATCAAGAAATATGACGAGGTCTATGTCAGCTTCATCGAAGGCGGCACTCTCAACTGAACGCTAGAAGCCGAAAGCGAGGCTCGCGGCAAATCGGGCCGCAACCAGTAAGAGAAAGGTCATGAACACATATTCGAGGGTGCGGCGTGACAGCCGATGCGCAACCCTGACACCGAGCGGGGCGGCCAGCACGCTGACAGGCGCCACGACGATAAGCCCGAGAAGGCTCACATAGCCCAGTGATAGCGGCGGCAGCAGCGGCAAGCCCCATCCCTCCGCCATGAACCCGATCGCGGCAGGAACCGCAATGAGCGGACCGAAGCCGGCTGCGGTCCCGACGGCCTTATGGATCGGCCACCCCAAAAACTTCATATAGGCGGTGATGTAAGCGCCGCCGCCGATGCCGATCAACGTCGAAATGAAGCCGATACCCGCGCCCGCCAGCCCGTCCCACGGCATGCCTGGAAGCTTTGCACCGGCGCTTGTCGAGCCGTTTCCAAAGGCGAGGCGTCCGGCGATGAACAGCGTGGACGCCACGAAGACCCCCTTTAGAAAACCCGGCGGCGCGTGCGAGGCGACAAAGACGCCCACAATGGCTCCGCCCACCACCCAGGCCCCAAGCGTTTTAATGACGCTCACATCCACCGCGCCTCGCTGCCAATGCGAGCGCACGGAGCGAAGGGCCGTCGGGATGATGATGGCGAGAGAGGTTGCGACGCAGATCTTCATGCGGACGCTGTCGTCCACGCCTGTGATCCTGAAAAGCTCATAGAGGACTGGAACGATGATCGCCCCGCCGCCGATGCCGAGCAGGCCCGCGAAAAAGCCGGTGACAAGTCCGCCTGCCAGAAGTGCCGCGGAAAGCTCGGCGATTTCACTCCAGGGCAGGCTGAAGATCATAGGGAATCGTCCGATGGTTGAGCGGCCACGAGCCGCGGACACTACAGGCCACCCTGCCCCTCCGCCAGTCGCCATATCGTCGTCTGTCAACGCGAGATTGAGAAGCCAGCGCCCACATGCTATGCGGCGAGCCGCGCAATTCTGTAAACAAAGCGTTGCCGTTGAGGCGGGGCGATAACCCTTAATCGATGCATGGTTAACAGGAGCGCGCCGGAATTATTTCCCTCCACGTTTCTGGTCAAATATTGTATACCACTTCGAGAGGGGAAGCGCCGTGCCTTAGGCCGTAGACGGATGCCGGGGGCGTAACTCATTGAAATAACACGATCTTTGTAGTTAACAAGTTGGCCATTAAATAGAATTTAATGCCGGAATTTTCTTCTTAACTGGGACGAGCAAAAGTCCGTTAAATATGTTGCGACCTTGAGTATTAACGCATTCGCGCAAACAGAATAACTGCGGCACATGCGGCGTCGATTGCGTCCCGTTCGGTATTTTTCCCGCGATTATCAAGGTTTGAAGCTGCGTTAACCTGCTCGAAAAGCGAATTCGCCGAAGATCATCCAGATGAAGAAAGGCGGGCGCAAGTGACAGGAAGAAATTTGCAAGCGGTTGCCGATAATTGCTGGATGCATACAATCCGGTTGGCCTAAAGCCCAGTCCTTTGCTCAGGCCGCCAGCCTTGAGACTCTTTCCTCGGCATGCCGCGCCGCGTCGACAGCTGCGCGCAGCACGTCGAGTCCCGCACCGGGCTTCACGCTCTCCTCAGTGAGAAGACGCCGGAAGAGCCGGGCGCCGGGCCTTCCATTCATGAGGCCGGTCATGTGCCGAGTGATGGAAGAGAGGCGTGTCCCGCGCTCCAGTTCTGCCGCTACATAATCCAGCATCCCTTCCAGGACGGCATGCGGGAGAGGAAGAGGACAATCATCGCCGAACAGGCTGCGGTCGACATCTCGAAGGATCGCGGGCGACTTGTAGGCCGCGCGCCCGAGCATCACGCCATCGACGGCATCAAGCTGCGCCGCAGCGTCGCCGAGTGTCCCAATGCCGCCATTGATGACGATTGTCAGCTCCGGGAATGTGGTCTTCAGCCGATAGACGCGATCGTAATCGAGCGGTGGCACCTCGCGGTTCTCCTTGGGGCTCAGCCCTTGAAGCCAGGCCTTGCGGGCATGCACGATGAATGTCTTGCAGCCGGCCGCCGCGACGCACTCAATGAATTGAACGAGATCGGCCTCGCTGTCCTGGTCGTCGATACCGATCCGGCATTTTACCGTGACCGGCACATCCCCAACGGCGCCACGCATGGCCGCAATGCAGGACGCCACAAGCTCGGGTTCCGCCATGAGACAGGCGCCGAAGCGGCCCGACTGCACACGGTCCGACGGACACCCGCAATTCAGATTGATCTCATCGTAGCCGAAGGAGAGCCCGATTTCGGAGGCGCGCGCCAGTTCCTCCGGAACCGATCCGCCGAGTTGCAGCGCGACCGGATGCTCGATCGGATGGAAGCCGAGAAGCCGCTGGCGGTTGCCATGCATGATCGCCGCCGAACTCACCATTTCCGTGTACAGCCGCGCGCGCCTCGTCAACTGCCGGTGAAAGAAGCGGCAATGGCGGTCGGTCCAGTCCATCATCGGCGCTACGCAAAAGCGCCAGGGACTGTGTTGCTTTTTCTCGATGTTTTCCCTATCCGTCATCGCCGTGCGATTCTTTGTTCCTCTATCGCGCGTCCAGCCTCCAGAATGGTTTACACGAGAAATTCAACCTGTGCACCGCTTGCGCCACTGGTACCGCGCTCCGCTTTCCTTTTTGGCTGGATAAGGCTCCGTGTTATATCTGCATCGATATAATAAGCGCACGCCGGTGGGAGGATGGGATGGCCGACAGCAAGGGAGCGCGTATTCATGTGAGGCTCTCGCTGCCGAACGGCGGCAACCTCAGTGAGGCCGACATCGCGCTTATCGAAACCGTTCACAATTGCCGTTCGATCCTGGGCGCGAGCAAGCTTATGGGCTTGTCCTATCGCAAGACCTGGCTGATGTCGGACGCCTTGAACCGAACATTCGAGACGAAGGTGATCGAAACCTTTCCCGGGCGGCGAGGCGGCGGCGCGGAAATCACCGCTTTCGGCCATCGGCTTGTCGCTCTTTTCCGGTCGGTGGAACGGCGGTCGTCAACCGGCGCTGCTGCCGCTCTCGGCGAACTGACGGCCTCTCTTGATTGGGCCTTCGAGACTGCTGGGGCGGCCGAGGCTCGGAAGGCGAATGCCGACTGATGGTCATCGCCGCCCCGGCCACACGCAAGCCAAACCCGCTGACGCTTCGCGCTTTTCCTCATTATTCGCGTTTTTCCTTCTCGGTTGTGATCTTGTGAGCGGCGGCCATTTTTATGAGTTAGGCGAATGTAGTCAACCCTCGATCGACTTGCAAAAGCAAGTTGGCTCTCGAGGGATTTTAATGGTTCGGTTTTCGTTTTTTCAGGCATTTATATTTTCTGCGTTTGTTTTGTTCGCCGCCCCTGTTTTCGCAGCGGACCCCGGTTGTTCCTCGCAACTTTTCCAGGGCTCGGCTCCCACCATCAAGAGCGAGAAGCTCGCCGAGCAGACCCATCCCATTTGCTTCTCCGAAATCGCGGTTTTGTATTCGGGCATCTCCCGTACGCCGCTGTGGTCGGCGGAGCACCTGACGCCTGCCAGGATCGAGCGCGCGCGCAACCTTCCCGAGGCTTCGCTCGAACGCCTTCCACGAAGAGCCAAAACTGCCCGAGGAAGAGCGTTCCGAGCTTTCCGATTACCGGCGCAGCGGCTTCGACCGCGGCCACATGGCGCCGAATGGCGACATGTCGACGCCCGAGGCCCAGGAAAAGTCGTTTTCGCTCGCGAACATGATCCCGCAAGATCCGTGCAACAATGAAGTGCTGTGGGAGGGCATCGAAGTCCGCGGTCAGGGATATCGCGCTTTCGGGCGATGAAGTTTTCGTTGTCACCGGCCCTGCGTTTCTCGGCGCCGAGCTGGAAAGCCTGAAGGGCCGCGTGCTTGTTCCAACCCATATCTACAAGGCGGTCTACGTGCCGTCGCGCAATGCCGCCGCAGCCTACTTTGCGCCTAATGACGACGAGCCAAAACTGGGAGACAGTGTCCATCGCGGACCTGGAGATCGCGCGTGGGTATCGACGTGTTCCCGCAACTTGACGGACAAGTGCGGCGCCATGCTATGATTTTGCCAACGCCGACACCACATTTCGGATGCCGCCTCCAGACCTCGGAGGCTTCTCAGCAACGCTCCGGCCAGGGACGATGATGACTTTTGCACCCTTCAAGAACGAAAGCGACGCCGTCACTCTTGGCGATCTCAAGATCGAGAACCGCGAGGATCACATCGCGGTATACGGCAGGCTGGCGGTAACGCGGGATCGCGCTGGGCTCGAAGCGGCCAAGGCGCTGAAGGAGCTGTTCGGGAAGATCGTGAACGAGCTTGAGAACGGCCCTGATCTGCCGATCAAGGTTGCCGCGGCGGAGCCAGCCCGAAAGGTGAAGAACCCCTTCGGGACGGCTTAAACGGAACCCACAAGCTCAGGCTCCGCCCGAATCTTTTCCGGCAAAGGGGACTTGGCCGTGGTTGGCGCAGAAGGGGTGATGCTCCTAGCGTCGCAAATGCTTTGTCTGGATGCTGGCACTTCGCCAACTGAATGAGCTTTCCACCACTCCAGCGAACCTATATCCGCCGTTACTCCAAAATCCGTCGCGCTCTTGCGCGTAAGCTCAAGCCACAGGTGGACAAGAACCTGCTGGGTGGTCGGGGATAGCATAAGAAAATTTCTCATGGCGCTCTTTGATCTTCACGCAGAGTGCCTGGAAGATTCCGGTCAAAACCAGGGCACGAGTAAGAGCGATCTCGTCAGGCGTTTCCTGCTCGTGCGCGCGATCGAAATTCACGGGAAATCCGCCGTTTTCCACAAAGTGAGGTTTTGCTCCCCGCAAAATTGACCTCGAGCCTGCCAAACCCGTCGCCAATCGTTTCCGGCTTTATTTGCCCCAACCGAATCAAATCCAGAAACTCGACGTCCCGGGAAGAACAACTGACAAAATGGAGCGAGTGGCCAGGCTTGATCTTTTGCAACTGATCGGTAAGAAGAAAATTCCGCCCGGTGCAACCGAAGACAAGATCGCAATCATTCAGAAAAACCGAAAGCTTAGGGTATCGCACCGACGTCCGAGGTCGCGGATAATCTCGCCTTATGTCATAAAGGTTGATGCAACGTCCGCGCCGCGAAAGATCGGTGGCAAGCGCACCTCCCAACGCCCCAACGCCCACGATGCCAACACGCTTTGAAACCTTCAGGACATCGAGGGCGCTGACTTTCTTCAGAACGCCGGCCGCTATGATCGTGGATTCGAATTGCCTTTTGGCTGCCGATCTCGCGACATCGATCTTGCCAATTTCGTCGGCAGAGGCTTCCTTGTTACCTCCGGAGGCAGTCTGCTGGACAGAAACCACTTCGACGTCGCCGATTCGCATGGTGCCGCCACCATGTTTCCGTCAGCAGTCCCTCCATCGTCGACAAGAACGAGGCGGGGCTTGCGCCCCTTTTTCGTGATTTCACGGCAAGCGGAGACAGCGCTTTTGCATCCACTTTGAAGGAGCACGCTTGCGAAATTGTCATAGCGGCCCGGCTTGAATGGATTGCCATTCGTCAGCACCGTGATGCCCATCCGTTTCAGCTTCGCCTCGACACTCGCGATTGTCGAGTATGCCTTCGGGATCAGGATGATCTGCCTGCCCGGGATCGCAAGATCGTCCCTCATCAAGGTGGAAAAAAACTTTTCAATCGTACGGGAGGCAATGCAGATGCGCGAGGATCACGGCATCTTCGCCTCTGACCTGGCGTTCGTAGCCATCTCGCTCCAGCTTCTGGAAGTCCACTCCAAGCAGAATATCCCAGAGGTGGTCTCCCATGGTTATCGCCTCACACCGGCTTCTTTCGATATTCGCAAGGAATTGCGGAAGAAGGCCGATCGCTCTCGAGGAATCACGGCGAAAAGCGGATCGAAAAATTGCTGTTGCGTCAGGTATTGCGGTCGAGCCTTCGTTAACTGTTCATCAATGTGGATTTTATAAACGCTCGGGCCTTGCGCGGGGGTGGATTGCGATCGCGTTGCCGGTGTTTGAAACAGGACATGCCGCAGCAAATCCACGTAGGGCTGGAGGTCGAAACTCGGACGGCCATCGATCTGCCGACGTCTCGCAACCTGCGCGGCAGCTCGAAGAATGCTCATGGTCTCAGTAACCTTGTCCTTGGCCGCTTTCGCGGGCCCATTCAAAATCGTCGGGCAGGCATGATCTAGTTCTATATAACCAACCCGCTGTTCCTCGGATAGGTACGCCGGGGCTAAAATCCACGGTTCCTGTTCAAACTGTTGCAAAATCTCCAGGGAGATCGCGCCGAACGGCCCAACATCGCTATCGGTTGTCTGCGGAACGAAAAAAGGCCGCCTCCCAGCGAGCACATCTTCGATGCACACCAACAACGAAACGGCAGACTCGGCGAGTTGTCTCTGATTGGCTCCGCCTTTTGCGACATCGTTCAGGCGTTCGCGCAGCTGATTGGATTTCTGGCGGCGGACTCTGGCAAAGGTCTTCCACGCTTTGAAGATGAGATCCGCGCGCAGTGCGTGGGCCGCAGACAGGTCCACATTCTTTCTCAAAAGATCAAACCAGCTTCTGGAGAAGAATAGGATTCGTGTCGTCCAGTTGCTTCGAATTCGGTTGAAGACCTCAAGCGCGAAAAGCTGCTCCCTGGCCGAGGATGCATTCTTCAGCCTGAAAAAGTCTACGCTTTCTCCCAGCTCTCGCTCGATGATGGTACGATTTTGCTGCGTCGAAAAGTTGAGGGGAATGTAGATTGAAGTAGCGCCCGCCGTTACGTGCCAGTCAGGTTTTTGGGGATGCGGGACATTCGTCAGGCAGTCCGCAATCTCAAAGAGCCCGATCGCTCCGCCTGGAGTGAGGAGCGCGTTCGAAATTTGTTCAAGGGACTCAGCCGTGAAAAGATAATCGGATGCCTCGCAGGCGTTCGTGAGGATGAGGCCAAAGGGCAGCTTCTCGCTCGCGATGAAGTTATTGGGGATTTCTGTCCGATGCGGCCAATACGGATAGCCATCGTCCACGATTTTATCGGCGTAAGGATAGTCCGCGACGACGACCTGAAGGGAGTTCCGTTCAGCCTCCGGCTGGGACAAATACAGTTCGTTGAATAAATTGGCTAACCTTCGAGCCGCAGCGCTGGGCCGGCCGGGCGCTTCGGACAAGGTTATGAGTTCGGCGTAAGCCTGAGCCCACGGTACGGGACTCGGAAGAACAGCAGTCTTCATAGAGCTCTTGTCTTTGCCTGCAGTGCAACCACGAGGCCGATCGCTTTAAGTAATCCGGCGCAATTCCTCATGCGACGGCACAATCGCCGAATGATAATAGTTTCGTAGGAAAAATGCCACGCGCTATTTGGAAGCGAAATTAGCCCTTGAAATGAGGGAGTAAATTTCGAGCGCCAGTTTCGCCTGTTTATACGCAGCGTCATTTCGCTCTGGAAATAGGAAAGGCGCTTTGATGCGCCCATTGGCGTGAGCAAATTTGAGAGCTGTTTGGCGTTCCTGGTGTCAGTGAGGAAATAACTTTCCTATCATAATATGATATTTCGATGCGAATTCTGAGCACAATACTTCTATTCGCGGAAGCTCAGAGGCTTTTGCGTGTAGCAAATCCGGAATTAAAAGCAAGGCTATTTATACGCAATTTACTTCAGCTTCGGCTCAGACACCATAAGGGTACCCGCGATCTCTCCGGAGCCGAGGTTCCTCAGCATCAAGAGACCCATGCAGCGGCGGATTGCCAGAGCTTTGCGAACGGCGCCGTTCCAGAGGCGCCAAGGAGGAAAGGCGCCATGCACCTGACCCAGAACTGCGTAACCTCGGTCTTGGATTTCACGCATGAACTCTGGACGTTCGTAAACTCCAAGGAGGGACAATTGCTGCTTTGGCTCGTCCTCGCCTCTCATGGCTTTGCCCATTGTGTGAGGGACACAGGGAGCCACGAGGCGGCTGAGTTTTCGGCGGCCGTCCTTACCGCAATGCTCCTGTTCCTTTTGGCGCTTGCAACAGAGACCGGGTTTGTGTCTCGTTTGCTAACGGATTTTCAGAAATGCACCAACAGCGCCAATCAGGTTGCAGGCGAGCGTCCCACCACGAAAAGTGGTAGGGGGTTGTCACCTGTCATCGGTGAGGCCCATGCCTCAAACCCGCAAGTTCCGAAGACGCAGTGAATTGGCGATCACGCTGACCGATGACAGCGACATCGCCGCTGCTGCGATTACGGGAGAGAGAAGAATCCCGAAGGAGGGATAGAGGACGCCGGCCGCGACCGGAACGCCGGCCGCGTTGTAGATGAACGCGAAGAGCAGGTTCTGCCGGATGGTCCTGATCGTGGCCTCGGACAAACGCCGGGCGCGGACGATGCCCATGAGATCGCCTTTCAGCAACGTGACGCCCGCGCTTTCCATGGCGACATCGGCGCCCGTCCCCATCGCAATGCCGACGTCGGCGGCAGCCAGGGCGGGCGCGTCGTTGACGCCGTCTCCCGCCATGGCCACGACCCGGCCTTCCTTGCGCAGACGCTCAATGACCTTGCACTTATCCTCGGGCAGCACTTCGGCCTCGACCTCGGTTATGCCGAGCTTCCGGGCAACGGCCTTCGCTGTTGCGGCGTTGTCGCCGGTCAGCATCACGACGCGAATGCCATCGGCCTTGAGCGCGGCGAGCGCTTCGGGCGTGGTGTCTTGATCGGATCGGCGATCCCCGCGACGCCTGCAGCGCGTCCGTCGATGGCAATGAAAATCGCAGTCGCGCCGTCGTCACGAAATCCGTCCGCCTCTGCGGCCAGTGCGCCTAAGTCGATACCGGCCTCCTGCATCATGCGCAGATTACCGAGGACGACACGGTGTCCATCGACAGTGCCGCTAACCCCCTTCCCTGCCGGCGCTTCGAAATCCTGAAGTCGCGAGAGCGAGGCGCTTTTCTTCCGCCGCTGTTACGATCGACGCGCCGAGCGGATGCTGGCTGCTCCGCTCCACGCTCGCGGCCAGCCGAAGCACCTCGTCCTCTCTAAATCCCGGCGCGGCAGCGAAGCGCCACGAGCTTGGGCTTGCCTTCCGTTAGCGTGCCGGTCTTGTCGACCACCATTGTATCGACCCGCTCCAAGCGCTCGAGCGCCTCGGCGTTTTTGATCAGCACGCCGGCCTGGGCGCCGCGCCCGACCCCGACCATGATCGCCATCGGCGTCGCCAGCCCCAGCGCGCAAGGGCAAGCGATGATGAGAACGGAAACGGCGGCAACCAGCGCCGAAAGTGAAGCGCGGCTCCGGCCCCCAGATCGACCACGCCGCGAACGCAGCGACCGGCGGCAGCGATCACGAGCGGCACGAACCAGCCCGCCACGCGGTCTGCAAGCCGCTGGATCGGCGCGCGGCTTCGTTGGGCCTCGGCAACCATCTGCACGATTTTCGCGAGCATCGTTTCGCGCGCCGACCTTTTCGGCGCGCATGACGAAGCTGCCGCTCTGGTTCATGGTCGCCGCCGATAATTTTTGCGCCGGGAGCCTTGGAAACGGGCATCGACTCGCCCGTAACCATCGACTCATCGACCGTGCTGCGGCCCTCCACCACCTCGCCATCGACGGGGACGGACTCACCCGGCCGCACGCGGAGGCGATCGCCAGCGGCAACCACTTCCAGCGGAACGTCCTGTTCGGTTCCGTCCGCGCTCGATGCGGCGCGCCTGTTTGGGCGCAAGATTCAGCAAAGCCCGGATCGCACCGCTGGTTTGGGCACGCGCCCTGAGTTCCAGAACTTGCCCAAGCAGCACGAGCACCGTAATGACGGCAGCAGCCTCGAAGTAAACCGGGACCGCGCCCTCGCTCGTTCGAAATGCGACGGGAAACGCGCCCGGAAAGAGTGTGGCGATCACGCTGTAGGTCCACGCGACGCCCGTCCCCATGGCGACGAGCGTGAACATGTTGAGGTTGCGGGTCTTGAGCGATTGCCAGCCGCGCTCGAAGAATGGCCATCCGCACCACAGCACGACAGGCGTCGCGAGCGCGAATTGCACCCAGTTGAGAGTTTGCGGATCGATTCCGTGGCCGAGGCCGAAGAGGTGCCCGCCCATCTCCATGACGAAGACAGGCAGTGTCAGCGCGAGGCCGATCCAGAACCGGCGCGACATCTGCGCGAGTTCAGGATTGGGCTCGTCGGTCGCGGAAGGCAATTCCGGCTCGAGGGCCATGCCGCAGATGGGGCATGACCCAGGCCCCGCCTGCCTGATCTCCGGGTGCATCGGACAGGTATAGGTCGCGCCCTCGGGTACAGGCGCCGAAGCGGATGGGTCTGGCTCCAGATAGCGCTTAGGATCCCTTTCAAACTTAACCTTGCAGCCAGCACTGCAAAAATAGGCGAGGCGTCCCTCGTATTCCGCCCGATACTTGGCCGCATGAGGGTTGACCATCATGCCGCAGACGGGATCGGTGACGGCGTTTTCATCCCCCTCCGCTGTCGAGCAGGAGCAGGGCGCGCTCGCTTCATCTTTTTTCAGGTAATGGCGGGGATTGGCCTCGAACTTGGCTTTGCAACCGGAGCAGCAAAAAAAGTACGGCCGGCCTTGATGGATCGCTTTCTGCTTCGCCGTGTGCGGGTCCACAGCCATGCCGCAGACGGGATCCATAGCCGTGGCCCCCTCTGTTCCTAAGGCACGGTGACGATGCAAATCGCTGCCGGAATTCATGATGCGTCTCCGCTTGTTCCTTCTTTATATACCCCCATAGGGTACTATGCCGCAAGGGGACCGCGGCAACTCCTATGGGCCGGAGCGAATTATGGGCCGGAGCGAATATGGCAGGGCCAAACTTCCTTGTGTTGATGGACATACCCCGTGATGGTACAAGCGTGCCATGCAGCAAGAGGTGAAGGAAAACTGCCTGCAGCGGCTTGCCCGGATCGAGGGCCAGGTGCGAGGCATTGCGCGCATGGTCGGCGAAGACCGATATTGCATCGACATCCTCACGCAGATCGCTGCGGTGCAGGCCGCGCTCAGAAAGGTGGAGGGTGAGATCTTGCAGAACCACGTCAACACCTGCGTCGAGCACGCAATCGCGTCTGGAAATGCGGAAGAGCAGCGGCGCAAGGTGGCCGAACTCATGGAAGTCCTGAACCGCAGTTTAGGCTGATGACAGCACAGGAAGGCGGGCGCCAGCGATGAGCATCGTTATTTATCACAACCCGGCTTGCGGAACATCGCGGAACACGCTCGCCATGATCCGCCAGAGCGGCGCGGAGCCCGAGATCATCGAATATTTGAAAACACCGCCGTCGCGGGAGAGGCTGAAGGAACTGGTCGCCGCGATGGGCGTTCCGGTGCGTGCGCTTCTGCGCGAAAAAGGAACGCCCTATCACGATCTTGGCCTGTCTGACCCGAAATGGACGGACGACGAGCTTATCGATCTTATGATCGCCCATCCGATCCTCATCAACCGGCCGATCGTGGTGACGCCGAAGGGCGCCCGCCTCTGCCGCCCATCCGAACTTGTGCTTGAAATCTTGCCCAATCCAGGCATTGGCGCGTTCACAAAAGAGGACGGCGAGACCGTCAAGCCAAAGGGAAAGCGGACGGTTAAGTGAACGCATTCCTGGCCAGAGACCGACATGCGCGAAAGGCTATGTTACGCTATTGTCTTGTGGATGGAGTATTCTCCGCGCGAAAGTCGGGCGTGAGGGCTTCTTGATCGCGTCCAGCGGGGCGTGCATATCCATTTAACTGGAGCCGCCCGCGTCCTTTGGAACGCGAATAAGCTGTTCTAGCGCTTTGGAAGCGATCAACTTTTCTGCCTTTAATCGGAAATCGATGAAAGGCGGGTTGATCTAGCAGGGGACAGGACATGATCGCCCATACCGTCACCTCTTATGATGAAGACCTTAAATCCCTGGATAGCAAAATCCTGCGCATGGGGGGCTTGGCCGAGCAGCAACTTGCGGCCGCGCTGAGCGCCATAGCGCGCGCGGACCCTGAACAGGCAAGACAAGCCGTGGCGAACGATGCGGCCATCGATGCGATGCAGCGCGAGATCGAGGATCTTGCCGTCCACATCATAGCGAGGCGGCAGCCGGTGGCCGTGGATCTGAGGAACGTCGTCGCCGCCATGCGAATCTCAGGCGACCTCGAACGCATCGGCGACATGTCGAAGAACATTGGAAAGCGGATCGCAAGCTTCGACGAAAATGCCTGGCTTTCGCCGATGACGAAGAGTCTCGGCATCATGGGCGATATGGCCTTGATGCAACTGAAAAGCGTGCTCGATAGCTACTCGCAGCGCGACGCCGCGTTAGCACTCAAGGTGTGGACGCAGGATGAAGAAATCGACCGGCAGTATAATTCTCTGTTCCGGGAGCTTCTGACCTATATGATGGAAGATCCGAGGACCATCGCCCACGGTGTCCATCTGCTTTTTTGCGCGAAAAACATTGAACGCATAGGCGATCATTGCACCAATATCGCCGAGGCTGTCACCTATATGATCAGCGCCCAAAGCACTGTTGATAACCGGCCGAAGCAGGAGGCGTTGCCGGACGACACGGAAACTTAAGCAGACATCCTTCGCCAGCCAACGATTCCGAAATCCACTCGCTCCACGCGCAACAACCCGGAAAGGCGAAGCCTTGTCCGGGATTGTAACTGCCTGACTTTGGCGATCCCGGCTCGCTCTTCGCTTGGCCGGGATGACGGCGGTGGCGATCTATTGGCGCGTCCGCAAAATCCTGCTCAGGTCTTGCTGCAGCTATTCGCAAGCCCATCGAGGAGGTTGGTCGCTTCCTCGTCAAGCTCGGACTGGGTGATGCGATCGAAGTCAGGCCCGATCTTCTTCGCCCCTTCCTCCATCTGCTTGTCGAGCGCCTCGAGCTTTTTCTCGTCCTTTTTCTCAGCGGCGGCGGTGTATTGATCCTGAAGCTTCATGAGACCGCAGAACTGCGTCAGCTTTGCCTTGTCGGCTTTGATGCTTTCGACAAGTTTCTGGACCTCAGCCTTGCTTGCCTTGGGCGCGGCTTGTTCCTGCTGCGCCGGTGGCGGGGCTTTCTGCTGCGCGATTGCTGACGTAGCGGCAAAGGCTGCACAAACCGCTACGGCGGCGACAAATTTCGTGTTCATGAAAGCTCCTGGTCTTGATGGGATTTAACAGTGGAGGTTTATCAATGAGAGGCACTCTGACCTGAAACTCGCGTTTCTGTCCTCTCACAAAGTTTGGAATGTCGGCGTTTTCGCGACGAACTGCATGAATTATCCTCCACAAACTCCCGGTCGCCAAGAAACTCGGGACGATTGGCCCTATTTAGCCGCGACCTTGAGCCGGGCTGCAAGTCCCAGCCTGCCATGAAACGACGTTTCCCTCAGGCGAACGGTCTGGCCGCCATACTTCAAGACGCGGATGCAGACGGGCGCAAGGTCGCCGCCTCCAAGAGCTCTTGCCGCACCTTTGGAGAGATCGATTATCCGGCCTTTAACAAATGGGCCCCGGTCATTGATGCGCACCACGATGCTTCTGCCCGTGCGTCTGTTGATCACCGCAACCCTCGTGCCGAAGGGCAATCTCTTATGGGCAGCCGATATACCGCGCGGATTATACCTTTCGCCGTTCGCGGTCACTTTGCCGGTCGAGTAGTTGGAAGCGATCCCGCATTCAGCCAGCGCCGCTGATGTCGGGCAGCCAACCGCAAAGCTGAGCGGAATTATATAGGTCAGGCGAAGCGTGTTCATCCGTAGTCATTTCCTCCATATTGTCAGTGTCAACTGTATCAACATGTACAACCGAGGAAAGTTCGCGAACTCCGTTAACGATAATGTTCAAAACATCAATCAAGGAAAACTTGGACGCCGCAGGAAATCTCTTCCGAACCATGAAAAAATGCGGGGTGCTGAGGTTTGATGCACCGCCGCATTCAGTTTTGCTTCGCTTTTAGTTGGAGGCGTAGCGCCTGTGTCCATGATGCTCGGACCGATGCGCGTAATGGGTCCGGCCTTGATGGGCGTAGTGTACCTTGGCGGTGCTGCGAGCGTAATGATGGGCCACATGAACCCCATGATGCGCCGGCGTCGCGTTTGCCTCTTGCAAAGGCGCATTAATTTCGTTCCGGAAACCCTTCTTCCCGCTGCCGTAGCTCTCGACTTCGAGGCAGACGGACGCGAGCCCATCCATGCCGAGCGCGTTCTTGGCGCCTGTCGACAGATCGATAATCCGCCCTGCAACGAAAGGACCACGGTCGTTGATGCGAACTGTAATGCTGCGGCCAGTCCGCTGATTGCGGACGACCACGCGCGTGCCGAAAGGCAAGCTCTTATGCGCTGCCGATATTCCCATGTGGTTGTAGTGTTCGCCGTTCGCCGTGCGTGCACCACCGGCGTAGGTGGAGGCGATACCACATTCGGCAAGCGCCTGCTGGCAACCCATGAAAGATGCCGCTGCGAACAAAACAGCCGCTGGGATACGCTTCACTCTCTTCATCACAACCTTTCCTTGTCGTGTCGATTAGGACGTTGCGATCAAACGGGTAAATAAGGCGTAAATTTGAAAGCACTGCTGAATTAGCTTGCGTGAGATTTTCCGGCAACTCAGTCTCACGATGGTTAGGCTATTATTCATGGATGCTTTTTGGAACGTGTTTCAGCACTTTAACGTTGTATGACGCACGCGATTATTGGATTTTGCCTCATTTTGTCGCGCTGTTATTCGATTGAACTTGGACCTTTGGTGCGTCAATCGAACGCACAAATACCTTGCACTTTGGTATCATGAATCCCGGCGTATTTCGCTCGCATGGACGCATTCCGGGAGCGCCCTCCCAAAGAGCTGGATCAACTCTTGTCCCCGCCCCCTTAAATGCAGTTCTTTTGAAGAAATGACCTATATCGATACAATGGTGCTGTTATACTTGTTTTATACAGTCTGTTACACATGTAGAAGCCGCTCCACAAAGATAAACTTGGCCCATATTGTCTGCCTTTTCATCACGCTCTGCGCAAGCTTCGGGTACCCGGCGCTCTTTGGTTGCGCGGCGATGCCGAACCGTGGCCCCTCAAAATACGAGGCGAAAGGATCTCCGGCCTTGATTGCATTCTGACCGGAAGTTCCTATACTGCGCCCACTTCATTCCATCCCATAGAGACCCAATGTCAGCCGCAACCGCGAAACATCACCCATCGCAAGCTCCGCATTCTCAAGAGGGCAAATTCTTTTCCGCGCCGCTTCGGGAGGCCGATCCCGAGATTTTCGGCGTGCTCGAGAGCGAGCTTCTCCGCCAGCAGGATGAAATCGAGCTTATCGCCTCGGAAAATTACGTATCGCGCGCGGTGCTCGAGGCGGCAGGCTCGGTCCTGACCAACAAATACGCGGAAGGCTACCCCGGGAAGCGCTATTACGGCGGCTGCCAGGTCGTCGACGTCGCCGAGGAATTGGCGATCAACCGCGCGAAACAGATGTTCGGCTGCGACTTCGCGAATGTGCAGCCCCATTCGGGCAGCCAGGCCAACCAGGGCGTCTTTCTTGCCGTCCTCAAACCCGGCGATACCATTCTCGGCATGGGGATCGACGCGGGCGGCCACCTGACACACGGAGCCGCGCCGAACATGTCCGGCAAATGGTTTCATGCCCTTCATTATGGCGTGCGCCGCGAGGATGGCTTCATCGACTACGACCAGGTCGAGAGGCTTGCCCGCGAACACAAGCCCCGCCTGATCATCGCGGGCGGTTCGGCCTATGCGCGCATTATCGATTTCAAGCGGTTCCGGCAAATCGCGGACGAGGTTGGAGCGCTTCTCCTGGTCGACATGGCCCACTTCGCCGGGCTCGTCGCGGGCGGCGCGCATCCAAGCCCCTTCCCGCATGCGCATATCGCAACGACCACGACCCACAAGACGCTGCGCGGCCCGCGCGGCGCGATCATCCTCACAAACGACCCGGACCTCGCCAAAAAGATCAACTCCGCGATCTTTCCCGGCCTGCAGGGCGGACCGCTGATGCACATCATCGCGGCCAAGGCTGTCGCCTTCGGCGAGGCGCTGCGGCCGGAATTCAAAGCCTATGCCCGCGCCGTCGTGAGCAATGCGAAGGCGCTGGGAGAGAGTCTGAAGGCCGGCGGCCTGGAGCTTGTGTCGGGCGGGACCGACACGCATCTCCTCCTCGTCGACCTTCGCCCGAAAGCGCTCACCGGAAAAGCCGCGGAGGCTGCCCTTGGCGCCGCTCATATTACCGTCAATAAAAACGGCGTTCCGTTCGACCCGCAGAAGCCGACGATCACGTCCGGCATTCGTGTCGGCTCGCCCGCGGGAACGACGCGCGGTTTTGGAACCGCAGAGTTCACAGAGATCGGCACGATGATCGGCGCCGTTCTCGACGGCCTGAAGGCGGGCGATGATAAGGCGCGGGCGGCGGCCGAGAAAGTCAAGGCCGAGGCTATTGCGCTTTGCAATCGCTTTCCGATCTATCCGGGCAGTAAAGCTTGAAGCGAAGTGGCACCGTATAAGGTAGGCTGAGACCATGCGTTGCCCCCATTGTGGCGCACTTGATACACAAGTGCGCGATAGCCGCCCGTCAGAGGATCACGCGGCCATAAGACGTCGCCGCTCCTGCCCGACATGCGCGGCGCGGTTTACGACGTTCGAGCGCGTGCAACTGCGCGAGCTTACCATCATCAAAAGGAGCGGGCGGCGCGCTCCCTTCGACCGCGAAAAGCTTCGGCGCTCCATCGAGATCGCGCTCAGGAAGCGCCCTTTCGGCGAGGATCGCATCGAGCAGCTTGTCAGTTCCATCGTTCGGACGCTTGAGAACGGCAATGAAGCCGAGATCCCCTCCGAAAACGTCGGCAAACTCGTCATGGAGGGGCTGAAGGCGCTCGATGGCGTGGCCTATGTCCGCTATGCGAGCGTGTATCGCGATTTCCGCGAGGCGAAGGATTTCCATCGCGTTCTTGTCGAGCTTGGCGACAATCTTCAACCGGGCCGCCGGACGAGCCGTGATGACAGAGATGCCTGCTTCGTCCTTCGGCGCGGCCTCGCGCGCAGGCGTGGACGTTCCGCTTGCGCCCGAAGTGATGGCATCCTTGATGCGCCGCGCGCTTTTCCTTGCGGAAAGCAACCTCGGAGCGACATCGCCAAATCCCTCCGTCGGAGCCGTCGTCGCCGACGCCGCGACAGGCGAAATCATCGCGAGCGCCGTGACCGCACGGGGCGGACGGCCGCACGCCGAAGTGCTGGCGCTGCGCGAGGCAGGCGCGCGGGCGCGCGGCTCGATCATGTTCACCACGCTTGAGCCTTGCAGCCATTTCGGGGCCACGCCGCCCTGCGCGCATACCATCGTCGACGCCGGGATTTCGCTTGTCGTTTATGGCTCGCTCGATCCCGACATGCGCGTTTCCGGCCGCGGTCTGACCTTGCTCGAAACGAATGGCATCCCTGCCGTGAGAGGCGCGTTCGCCAAGGAAGCGGATTGGATCAACCTCGGGCACGCGCTGCGCGTTACGCGAGCGCCGGCCCTTCGTTCAGATCAAGCTCGCCGTCGATGCGAAGGGCCGGGTGCCGCTTGGCACGGGCAAGCCAGTCTGGGTGACGGGCGAAGCGGCGCGCGCATCAGGCCCATCTCCTGCGCGCCAGGGCTGACGCCATCCTGGTCGGCCGAAAGACCATCGAAGCCGATGATCCGGAATTAACCTGCCGGCTGCCCGGCCTTGAGGATCGATCGCCTGTGCGCGTCATCCTCGCACCGCAATGCAATGTCCCGTCCAATGCCCGCATTTTCAAGCGCGAACGGCCGCCCGTCTGGATCGTTTGCGGCGACTCTCTCGAAATGCGGTCCTCTTGTTCGGCCGGCGCGGCGTGCGTATCTTCGACATTGGAGCCTCGTCCAGCGGAATTCTTAACCTCAGGCTCGCCATGATGCGGCTTGCGGCGGAAGGCGTGACGCGCCTCCTCGTCGAAGGCGGACCGTTCAACGGCGCGCGGATTTGTCGACGCGGGCCTTGCCGATGAGATCATCATCATGCAAGGGGACAAAACGCTGGAGCGCGAACGCAAGCATGCCTGCCTTCGCCGATCGCGGGCTGGACATCGTGACCGAGTCGCCCGCATTTGTTCTGGCGGACCGGCGCAAAGCAGGCGCCGATACCATTTTCGTCTTTCGTTCCTCCTCTGCACTGGCAGAGCTAGATCAATGTTCACCGGACTCGTTCAGGCGAAGGGCACCGTCCTCGCCGCCGAAAATGGCCGCTTCACCATCGCCTGCCCCTGGGATGCCGCCTCGATCCCGCTCGGCGCTTCGATCTGCTGCGATGGCTGCTGCCTTTCCGTGACCGGCGTGGAACCGACCCCAGGCGGCACGCAATTCAAGGTCGACGTGTCGAACGAAACGCTGAGCAAGACAACGCTCGACGATTGGTGTGAAGGCCGAAGCATCAACCTTGAACGGTCGCTCCGGGCTGGCGACGAGCTTGGAGGCCATCTCGTCTCGGGCCATGTCGATGGAGTGGCCCGTATCGTGAGCATTAAACCTTCGGGCTTTTCGAGGGTTTTTGAGGTGCGCTCGCCGCACGTCCTAGCAAAATACATTGCGCCGAAAGGCTCGGTTGCGCTCGACGGTGTTTCCCTTACTGTGAACGAGGTTTCTGGCTCCCTCTTCACCATCAACCTCATTCCCACAACGCTCGAAGTCACCACATGGGGCGAGCGCCAGGCGGGCGACGACGTGAACATGGAAGTGGACTTGGTCGCCCGCTACGTCGCAAGGCTGATGGGTCAATAGGTTTGATTGGAATGCAAAGCGAACATTTGCGCGTCCTCGACAAGTCGCAGATCCACGAACAGCTCTCTTCCGTTGACGAGATCCTGGAAGACGCGCGCCAGGGCCGCATGTTCATTCTGGTGGACGCCGAGGAGCGCGAAAACGAGGGCGACCTCGTCATTCCGGCGCAAATGGCGACGCCCGACGCCATCAATTTCATGGCCCGCTTCGGGCGCGGCCTGATCTGCCTTGCGATTACGCCCGAGCGTGCGGACACGCTGCATCTCGAGCGGATGGCGCGCTCGAACCAGTCGAGGCATTCGACCGCGTTCACCGTCTCGATCGAGGCAAAGGAAGGCATCTCGACGGGCATCTCGGCCTATGACCGCTCGAAGACCGTCGCCGTCGCCATCAATCCGGAGAAGGATTCGCGCGACATCGTGAGCCCCGGCCACGTCTTCCCGCTCGTTGCCCGCGATGGCGGCGTCCTGGTTCGCGCTGGCCATACGGAAGCCGCGGTCGATCTTGCGCGCCTTGCCGGGCTGCTGCCGGCCGGCGTGATCTGCGAGATCATGAATGACGACGGCACGATGGCCCGCATGCCGGATCTTCTCGCCTTCGCGCAGCGGCATGGGCTCAAGATCGGCACCATCTCCGATCTGATCGCCTATCGCCGCCGCAAGGAAAGCTATGTCCGCGCGGTCCACGAGCAGGAGATCACGTCACCCTATGGCGGCACGTTCAAGCTTCGCGTCTATCTCAATGCCGTCGACAACACCGAGCATCTGGCCTTGATCAAAGGCGATGTTGGCACCGGGGACCCGGTGCTCGTCCGGATGCACGCCATCAATATCCTCGAAGACCTGATCGGCATGGGCCGCAACGGCAACAGGCGTTCTCTTGTCGAGCGCGCCATGCGCCGTATCGGCCAGGAAGGCCGCGGCGTCGTGGTCGTCATCCGCGACGTGCGCGAAGGAACGATCCAAAGCAAGCTCACGGAAGGCAGACCCCCCTCTCCTGATGGGAAGCCGGCCGAGAAGCGCCTCGTCGATTACGGCATCGGCGCGCAAATCCTCATCGATCTCGGCATCAAGAACATGATCCTGCTTTCGAACTCGCCGACCCCGAAAATCGTCGGCCTCGAAGGTTACGGCTTGAACCTCGTCGCGCGGCGGCCTATTGACGAGCAATGAAAAATCCCATCCACATCCTCGTCATCGAGGGCCGCTATTACCACCACATCTCGGACGCGCTTCTGCTCGGCGCCGAGATGGCGCTGAGGGAGCTCGGCGCGACGTGGGAGGTGGTGACGGTTCCGGGCGCGCTTGAAATTCCCCAGGTTTTATCCGTGGCTAGCGACGCCGGGCTGTTCTTCGACGACTCCACGAAGCCCTTCCACGGCTGCGTCGCGCTCGGCTGCGTCATCCGGGGTGAAACGTCCCATTACGACATCGTCGCCATTCAGTCCGCGCGGGCGCTTTTGACACTCTCGACGCTTCATGGCATTCCTCTCGGAAACGGGATCTTGACTGTCGAAAATGAAGCCCAGGCCATTGCAAGGGCTTCTGTGAATGGCAAGAACAAAGGGCGCGAGGCCGCCGAAGCTTGCCTCGAAGTGCTGCGCGCCAAACGAGACTTCAGCGCAAGACGCCGCTGAGCACCCCACAGGCCGGGTTGAATTGAAAGCTTAACCAATGGATTTTGAGGATGGCCGCGAACCCGGCCCTGACAATGCTGCGCCGACGGAGCCGTCCCGAGCGCGGGCGCGATTAGCTGCGGTGCAGGCCCTTTATCAGATGGACATGACGCAGCGTGACCTGAGCGTCGTTCTCGAAGAGTTTCTGGACCATCGTTTCCAGACGGTTGAGATTTATGCCGGGGCGGATCGCGGTTTCTTTCGCGACATCGTCACCGGCGTGGCCGAGCGCCAATCCGAGATCGACCCGCACATCGCTTCGCATCTGGCGAAAGGCTGGCGGCTGGCGCGCATCGACAGCATCCTGCGGGCGATCCTCCGCTCCGGCATTTATGAGATCGTCGGGCGCCCCGATGTCCCGGCACGGGCGATTATCAACGAATATGTCGAGATCGCGCATGACTTTTTCGGCGGCGAGGAACCGGCCGTTGTGAACGGCGTGCTCGACCGTGTCGCCCGCGAGAAACGTCAGGGCGAGTTCGGACGGAAGGCGGCAAAGAAACCGGGCTAAGGGATGAGCGCGCTCAGCGAAATCGCATTCATCGCGGATTATCTCGCACCGCTCGCGACCGATGCCGCTGCGCTCGGCCTCAAGGATGACGCGGCGCTTCTGACGAGGCTTCCGGCCAACGGGCTTGTGGTAACGGCCGACGCGCTTGTGGCCGGGGTTCATTTTTTCGAGGACGACGACCCGGGCGACGCGGCTTACAAGGCGCTCGCCACCAATATTTCCGACCTTGCAGCGAAAGCGGCGAAGCCCATCGGCTACACGCTGACGCTGGCGCTTGCCGAAGCCCCGGCGCGAGACTGGGCAGCGCGGTTCGCAGGCGGCCTTTCCCGCGCTCAGAAG
Organism: uncultured Alphaproteobacteria bacterium; assembly: GCA_963839435.1. Classification (GTDB taxonomy): domain Bacteria; phylum Pseudomonadota; class Alphaproteobacteria; order Rhizobiales; family Rhodomicrobiaceae; genus Rhodomicrobium. Next base: position 235,216 of record CAWIVD010000018.1, on the reverse strand, counting down.
GCGTTCGGCATCGCTCTTTTCGGCGGTGACACCGTGACCGCCCGCGGCGCCTGGTGGATGTCGATCACGGCTTTCGGCGATGCTTGCCCTCGCGGCCTCGTCCCTCGCGGCGGCGCTCGAGCCGGCGACCTTTTTTATGTCAGTGGAACGCTCGGCGATGCGGCGCTCGGCCTGACGCTTCGGCGCAAAAAGGCGGACTTCGAGCAGGCCCTATCGCCGGAGAACCGAGACTTTCTGCTCAAGCGCTACCTCTACCCGGAGCCGAGGCTCGCCTTGTCGCAAGCTCTTGCGCGGCACGCTTCGGCGGCCATGGACATTTCGGATGGCCTGGCCCTCGACCTATCGCGGATGTGCGATGCCTCCACCGTGTCGGCGGAGGTCGAAGTTGCCTCCATTCCCCTATCGGCGGCAGCGGGCGCGGCCGTCACGGCCACTCCCCGAGCCATCGAAATGATTTTGTCCGGGGGCGACGACTACGAGATTCTTGCTGCGGTTCCTCCCAGGCACTCCGTCGCTTTCGAGACCGCGAGCAGAGAAGCGGGCGTGCCCGTGACAAAAATCGGTATCGCCAGACCAGGAGCCGGCGCGCCGGTTTTCCTCGAACCTGACGGCACAGCTCTCGCGCTTGCCGCCAAGGGTTTCGAGCATTTCAGCCAGTGACACGCCTCCGGCACGATCATGCCGATTGACGGCGGCGGCGTTGGCGCTTCCATGATCGCGTCAGCCCAACAAAAAGTCATTTGCTCTTCCCTCTTGTTCTGCTCACGATTTCCGCTATTCAATCCCGCACCTTCCCTTGTGCCGGTGTACCATGAAACTTGAACTCCTTCACGAAGCTGCAAAGAGCCCCGCCAAGCCGGTCAAGCTTCTTTTCGTACATGGGATCTGCACCGGCGCCTGGGTTTGGGAACCCCACTTCCTGCCCTTCTTCGCGGACCTCGGATACGACAGCTATGCGCTGAGCCTGCGCGGTCATGGCAAGAGCGAAGGCCGCAAGAAGGTGCGCGAGTTCACACTTTCGGACTTTGCCGGCGACATCGGCTGGGCTCTGAAAAAGATTGACGGCCCTGCCGTGATCATCGGCCACTCGCTTGGCGGCGGCGTGGTTCAGAACTTCGTGCAAAGCGGCGGGAAGGTCGACGGCGCGGTTCTGCTTTGCTCTGCGCCTCCGCATGGCTTGATCCGGGCCGCAGCTGCAATGTACGCCGCAAATCCCAAGCTTGCGGATGAGATGCGGCTGGTGCTGCACCATGGTCTCAGCGCCGCCAACCTGGACATCATCGAGAACGGCTTGTTCGCCGAGCCGCCGTCGCCTGAACTTCGGCAACGCTTTGCTGAAGGCATCGCTGACATTGCGGAGACGGCGAGCCGGCAGCTTATGGGCTGGGTTCCTTTTGCGCCCTTCCCATGGGGGATGCCGAAGCTTCTCGTGGTCGGAGGTGAGAACGACCAGTTCATGCCTGCCACCGACGTGCGCCTGACTGCCATCTATTACGGCGCGCGCACCGTCATTGTGCCGAACGGCGCGCATGCGATCATGCTGGACAAAAACTGGCGTGACGCTGCTCAGCCAATCGCCGACTGGCTGGCGAAGACATTCAAGACTTGAGAATCCGCGCTGGCAGGTCGCCGCCCGAGTCCGTTGGACGGCGGGCGTTTCAGCCCTCTTCAATCGAAAGGCGCAAGGCTCAGTCGTAATGGTAAACGGATCGTTGCCGCGTCGATATGTTAATCCGAAGCTGGTTAATTTTCGCGCGCTGGAATTATTTCTGGTCCAATTGTCCTAACAATTGGTTTATTCGGCGCAAAACGAGGAGCTGCGGGCCTTTGGCATGGCGCGGATAAGGCATTGAAAACGATCAATCTTTTTACTGTGTCGAGCCCGTTAAATGGAATTTAATGCCGGAATTTATTCCTTGAGTGGGACGAGCAAAAGTCCGTTAAATATGTTGAGGCTTCGCCCGTTAACCCTGTCCGCCCCTGTCGCAGCCGTGGCAGGCGCTTCGGAACCCTCATCCGTCCTGTAATTATCCTCAATAAAACAAAGACTTATGGTGTTTAACCTCTCGGCAAGACGCTTTTCCCTAAGATCCCGCTCAGCCAGAAAAACAGCTGGTTTTCGTTGTAGCCGCACTCGATTTTGGTCCAAAGCCACAATTATTTTGGACCATTGTCTGGTCCATGGGGGATTGGCCATGCAAATTTCAGTATCCGATCTCCCCCGTGATAATTCCGTGACATTGACTTTGTAAGGAGAGTTCGGCAAGCGGAGCAGACTGTCCGAGGGTGCAATTCAGGCCGCCGCGTGATAGCGCTGATCATCTTGCCAAAAGGGGTCCGGTAACTGCAGGGAGTTCATCGCTTGGCTAAAAAAGACGCCACTCGCAACGGCTTAAGAGTCCTGAAACGGCCTCGGCCCATTCAGCGGCGCGAGCCTCTTCCCTGGAATTCTCCGAAATCCACCGAGGAAGACCCCGAGGCGCACGCCCGTATTGAAGCGATTCTCAGCAGTCCGAGTTACCGCCGCGCGGATACCGACTTCGACTTCCTCGCGCGGGCCGATTTGCGCGGCCTTCGCCTCCAGATCGACTACCTCAAGCCCGACCTCCTTCTCCAGGAAGCAGGCGTGCGCCAAACCATCGTCGTTTTCGGCAGCACGCGTATCTGCGAGCATGCGGCGGCATCCCGGCAGGTCGAGAAGCTGACAGAAGCGCTCGCGGCAGACCCCGGCAATAACGAGCTGGCGCACCGCCTTGCCGCCGCAAAGCGAATCCTTGGCAAGAGCCACTATTACGACGTCGCCCGCGAATTCGGACGGCTCGTCAGCGAAGCCAACAACTCTGGCCAGGACAAGCACGCCGTCATCATGACCGGAGGCGGCCCCGGCATCATGGAGGCGGCGAACCGCGGTGCTTTCGATGCCGGAGCCAAGTCCGTCGGTCTCAATATCATTCTGCCGCACGAGCAATACCCCAACCCTTACATCACGCCTGATCTGTGCTTCAGCTTTCATTATTTCGCGATACGAAAGTTTCATTTCGTGCTTCGTGCGAAAGCGCTCGTGGCTTTTCCTGGCGGATACGGCACGTTCGACGAGTTGTTCGAGGTTCTCACGCTCGTCCAGACACAGAAGCTCAAGCAAATTCCGGTGATCCTCGTGGGCAAAGACTATTGGCAACGAGCCATCAATTTCGATTTCCTCGCTGATGAAGGCGTGATTGCCCATGAGGACCGCGAACTGTTCTGGTATGCGGAGACGGCGGAAGAGATCTGGAGCGGAATTAAGGCTTGGTACGCCAATGGCGGGGTGGCTTAGGGCGCGTCGAAATTACTTGGAATCCCCTTTTGTCATGGGCGCCCCCGATCCCCGGATCAAGTCCGAGTAATCGCAACCCGCTTCAGGCAAGACTTCTTCAAATCTCGGACTTGACCCTTGGAGGGAAAGCAGCAATCTCTTAGAGACTATCCCGTTTAGGATGGCATCAAAAGCGGGCTCTAGGTTCTGCAAGGTCGTGCGTCTTTATCGGAAAACCGGTTCGCACTTTTCCGGACGCACTCAAGGAAACGATCGGACCCGTGAAGGAGGACCGATGATCCGCGTCCAGCACCAGGATTTCGATGTCGGCGGCGAGATCGCCGCCTTGCGGAAAGGCCGCACCGATATCGGCGCGATCGCAGCTTTCGTCGGGCTGGTCCGGGACCACGCCGGCGGCCGCGAAGTCACGTCGATGACGCTCGAACATTATCCAGGCATGACCGAGAAGGAACTGGCGCGCATCGAAGCCGAAGCCCGTGAACGCTGGCCGCTCCAGGGTTGCCTTATCGTCCATCGCATCGGCAAGCTTTCGCCCGGAGACAACATTGTGCTCGTCATAACGTTATCCGAGCACAGGCATGCCGCTTTCGATGCGGCCCAATTCCTGATGGACTACCTCAAGACGACGGCGCCCTTTTGGAAAAGCGAGGAGAACGGAGAACAGCGGCAATGGGTAGCTCCACGCGACGCCGACGACGCCGCAGCCGAGCGCTGGGTCAGGTAGCAGGGCTCCGGGGGCTTAGCCGTTGTCAGCGGCAGCTACACGGCTGCGGCTTTTCTTGGGAGCGTGCTTCTCGGCCTTCTCAGCCGCTTCCTTCTTCTTTGTTTCTGCGTCTTCGGCTTCTTTGGCGAGCCTCATTTCCCGCAATTTCGCCACCTTTTCCGAGCGTTGGCGAGCAGCGGATTCAATATCATGCCTGACGGCCTGATCGCGTTTCTGAAGATTTGCAAAGCGCTCCGCGGCCTTGGTTTTTGTCGTGGCAGCCATGGGGTTATCCTTCCGGTTGGCGCATGAGCCACAGCAAGGGAGAGCGCCGGTCACGCCCCAAGTGAGCTCTGAAGGGTCATCACCCTTATGTTCATGACTTTAAATGGGTATTGCATACCCCCTGCGCAAGCGTTCTGGTTGAAGAGGGGGTTGCTCCTTTTGTTCTAAGTCTCTGCATCTCGTCTTGAGAGTGAACCGCCGTTAGCTGAACGGAAGGTCTTTTCGCGTGTTGAACGTTATCATCACACTCACCGATCCATGACAAAGCGCATTGAAGACTACGCCCTTATTGGCGATTGCGAGACCGCGGCCCTTGTAGCCCGAGACGGTTCGATCGACTGGCTCTGCTGGCCGCGTCTCGATTCCGGGGCGTTGTTTGCCGCCCTGCTCGGCACACCGGAAAATGGACATTGGAGCATGTCCGCAGTCGGAGGGTCCGCCACGCGTCGCCGATACCGCGACAAGACCCTCATCCTCGAGACCGACTTCGAGACTGGAAGCGGCGCTGCTACTCTCATCGACTTCATGCCGTTTCACCGGGAAGGTCCGAGCCGGCTGATCCGCCTCGTCCAGGGCCGCTCGGGCGAACTCGAAATGGGGACCGAGTTTCTGCTGCGCTTCGATTATGGCCTGATCGTCCCCTGGATTGTCCGCATGGACGGCCATGGGCTGCAGGCGACCGCCGGACCGGACATGGTCGTCCTGCATACGAATGCGAGCCTGAAGGCGCACGGAATGAAACATTCGGCCGTGTTCACGGTCCGCACCGGCGAGACGGTCTCGTTCGTGTTGAGCTATGCCAGATCATTTGAGCAGCCGCCTCCGCCGATTGATGCCTTTAAGGCGCTGGAGGACACCGAAAATGCCTGGCGGCATTGGTCGCAGCGCTGCACGTATAGCGGACCTTACTCAGGCCCGGTTTTGCGTTCCCTCATCACTTTGAAAGCCCTGACCTATCGCCCGACGGGAGGCATCGCCGCCGCCGCGACGACGTCGTTGCCTGAGGAAATCGGCGGCAGCCGCAACTGGGACTACCGCTTCTGCTGGCTGCGCGACGCAACCTTCACCCTGCTCGCCCTCATGAATTCGGGGTACCGGCGCGAGGCGGGGCAGTGGCGGACATGGCTTCGCCGCGCGGTAGCCGGCAGCCCCCAGCAGGTTCAGATCGTGTATGGCCTCGCGGGGGAGCGCCGCCTGGTCGAGAGCACCATCCCATGGCTTCGCGGCTATGAAAATTCAAAGCCTGTGCGCATCGGCAACGCGGCCGCGGACCAGCTGCAGCTCGACATTTTCGGCGAGGTCATGGATGCGATGTTCCAGTGGAACCAGGGCAACTCGGAGCCTCGACACGAAGCATGGCCCCTCGCGCTTACCATTCTTGAGCATCTCGAAAAGATCTGGCGGCTGCCGGACGAGGGCTTGTGGGAGGTCCGCGGCGGCGCGCGCCAGTTCACGCATTCGAAGGTCATGGCATGGGTGGCGTTCGACCGTGCCGTGAGATCCATGGAACGCCACGCTCTGGAGGGCCCGATCGAGCGTTGGCGAAAGGTTCGCGATGAGATTCACAGCCAGGTTTGCGAACAAGGCTTCGATGCGAAAACCGGCGCATTCACGCAAAGCTACGGTTCCACCGCGCTTGACGCCAGCGCGCTTCTGATCCCGCTCGTCGGCTTCCTTCCCGCGAGCGACCCGCGTGTGCAATCCACCGTCAAGGCAATCGGAGAGAGGTTGCTCAACGGCCCGCTCGTCAGGCGCTACGACACAGACAAAACAAAGGACGGCCTCAAGGGACCGGAAGGCGCGTTCCTCGCCTGCTCATTCTGGTACGCGGACAACCTTGTCCTGCTCGGACGGCGCGAAGAGGCGGTCGCGCTTTTTGAATTTCTTCTCACCCTCTGCAACGATGCCGGCCTTTTGTCCGAGGAATACGATCCTGTTGCGGGGCGCATGCTGGGCAATTTCCCGCAAGCCTTTTCTCATGTCGCGCTGATCAACACGGCGCACAATCTCTCGCAGCCGGCAAAACCGGCGGCGCAGCGGGGACGCAGAGGACACAACGAAACCTAGCAGGCTGGCGCAGATGCGGCCCATGGTTCGGCGTCGCAACCGATTCCGATTTCGCGCAATCCGCTCTGAGGGAATCGGCCATCGAATGCGGAACTCATCAGTGACCGTGTGTCGCCGCGCTTGGATACACCCCTTTCAAGACAGCGTCGAAGTGACTGCGCACCGTGTCGTTGCAGCCGCAGGCTCGCACCCGGAGCGCTTCGGCGTCGGCGACGATAAGAGCCCCGCGGCTCGTTTTCAGAATCCTATCCCCCTTCATGGTTTGGATCACGCGGCTGATATAGCTGCGCCCCACGCCAAGCATGCTGGCAAGCTGCTCCTGGGTCATGGGCAGAATTTGGCTTTGCATCCGGTCCATGCCGGCGAGAAGGAGTTTCGCGACCCTTTGTTCAATCGAATGCGCTGCGTTGCACGCCACTGACTGAAAAACCTGAGCGAGTAGACAATCCGCATAGCGCGCAAAAAGATGCTGTATCGGGATCGACTGCACTTTCGCCGCCTCGAGGGCCGCCGTCTCGATCCTCAAAAACTCGCCGGCGAATTCAACCGAAGCCCGCGCATAAGCGGGAAGACGCCCATGGCTGATAATGCCCCCAATGGCTCCCTCCCGGCCAATGAGCGCTGTCTCCGCGCTCTTGCCATCGGGCAGCAAAATCGAAAAGGATGCAAGGCTTGCCCCGCACGGAAAGTAGGTGAAGCGGACCTGATCGCCCGGCTCATAGAAAACGGTTCCGCGATCGCCTCGCACAACGTCGAAATGGGGCTGCAGCCTTGTGGCGTCCTTCTCCTGCAAGGCTCGCAACAAATTGTTCCCAACGCCGCCGTTGCGTCCAGCGCTCTGTTTTTGCATCTCTGTTCTTCTCAAGCAAATTCGCTTAAGGTGAAGCCGGGCCGAGCGTCTTTGTTCATTTGTGGACAGACGACTCTCATTCTTTTGTTTAAGGAGACATGAATCCAACCCATGGCAAAGACCCCACCATGTCCACGACGCCATAGAATTTGGGTTCCATGTTCGGGGAACAATCGAGCAAACTGCTAAGAGTCCTCTCGCGCCTTCTGTGGTGCGAGCCGCCATCCTTTTCCTTGGGGTTGCCGTCACAAGGAACGGGAGGGGAGCAATCTGTTGCCGGATCCCGCCGTGAAAGCGCCGCCGCAAAAGAGACGGGGCCGAACCCTTCGAGCGAGGTTGGCCGGGGTTCAAGAGATGATGATTGCCGGCTTTGCCAAAGCGACGAAATGCTGCGTCTCGTGCTCGAAGCGGCGGAACTCGGCACGTGGCGCTGGGAGTTTGGCGAGCCCGAAAAGCCTTTGATCTGGGATACACGCTGCAAAGCGCTGTTTGGCCTGCCACCCGAGGCGGGGGCAACCGTTGAAACCTGGGCGAATGCCGTTCACCCCGAAGACCTTGCCGAAGCCCGGTCGATCCTCGCACGCGCTCTCGACCCCTCCGATCCATCCGATGGCCTGGTATGCAAGTACAGGATTGTGCGTTCTGGCGGGCGCGTGCTTTGGCTCATGGCGACGGGCCGCGCCTACTTCGAGCCCGATCCCGCTCAACCTTCCGGAAGACGTCCCTTGCGGGTTCTGGGCACCGTCGGTGACGTGACGGAAACGGAATTGGCCGACCTTCGCCGCATCGAACGGGAAGAGCGCAGCCGCTATTTTCTTGCCCTCGAAGAGAGGCTTCGCTCGGCCTGTCCTGCTCGCGACGCCGTCAGCGCGGCGTGCGAGGCGCTTGGACGGGAACTGGGCGCGACTTTCGCCGGCGTCGGAGAACTGCAAACCGATGGTCTGGACACCGTCGTGGAGAGTGCGTGGAGCGCTTCCGGCGATCAGGCCCCCTTCCTCGGCCGGCACCGGTTCATGGGCGCGAAGCGGATCGAGGACCTTTTGGCTGGCGGCGCCGTCACGGTGAATGACGTCCTCACCGATCCTCGCTTTGCGGCCGATGAGGGAGCGCAAGCCGCGTACAGGGCATTCGGCACGCGGTCGTCGATCAATGTTCCTCTCGTTCGTGACGGGCGTCCGCGCGCATTCCTGTTTGTTGCGAAAGATGCGCCGCGCGCCTGGACCGAAGGCGAGATCGCTCTCGCGCGGGAAACGCTGGAGCGCGCGTGGCACGCGGTCGAGAGGGCGCGCGCCGAGGACGAACTCAGATTGACAACCGAGCGCTTCGAACTGGCGCTCAAGGGATCCCCCGTCGTCCTGTTCTGCCAGGACCTCGATCTTCGATACACATGGATTTATAATCCTGGCCTCGGTTACGAGGCCTCCGATGTCGTCGGACGGTTCGACACCGATATTTTCGAGCGGGCCGAAGACGCGGCGGCGACGGAAGCCATCAAGCGCGAAGTCATCCGCACGGGCACGCCCAAACGCGGAGAGTTTCTCATTCACTGGCAGGGTAGTGATCGGTACTACGATATGCTCGTGGACCCTATGATCGACGCCGCAGGACGCATCAAGGGCGTCCGCTGCGCCGCGATCGACATGACCGAGCGAAAACGTGAGCAACAGCACATTCGCCTGCTCATGCGCGAGGTGAACCACCGCTCGAAAAATATGCTGACGCTCGTGCAAGCCGTGGCCCGGCAGACGGCAGCAAACAAGACCGATAATTTTCTCGGCCGGTTCGATGAACGGCTTCGCGCTCTCGCGGCAAGCCAGGACCTCGTCGTCAAGAACGAATGGCGAGGGGCCGATCTTGACGAGCTTGTTCTTTCGCAACTCTCGCATTTCAAGGACCTCATCGGCACGCGGATAGAATTGAAGGGGCCTCCCCTGTTCATTTCGGCGTCTGCCGCGCAAACCATCGGCATGGCGGTCCATGAGCTGGGCACGAATGCGGGCAAGTATGGAGCGCTTGCGAGCGGGAACGGCCGCATCGGCGTGGCATGGCGGCTTGACCGCGATGACGAACGCCAACACATTTTCGTCATGACCTGGACTGAAAGCGACGGCCCTCCCGTCTTGCCGCCCGCGCATCGCGGCTTCGGTTCCACCTTGATATCGCGCATCGTGGAAGTGAGCCTGAATGCGGAGGTCGAACTGGACTATCCGGTCAGCGGCCTCTTCTGGCGGATGACGTGCAGCGCACAGGAACTCCTGGACGCCATAGACCAAGGCTCGTGAGCAGGCTTCATCATTCGCCTATCGCTTGCCGTCTTGCCAATGCAGAGCTTGCAGTCCTGTTTGCTGACCTCGGCTGACGGCTTGCCTGCGATGAGGCTTCGCCAACGCTTGGACCTATTCTCTATCGGGTTGCTGAAAACGATGCGGCCCATGGTTCGACAAACTCACCCTGAGGTCCAAGCCATTGAAATCGCGCCACCTCATCGCTGAGCTCGTCGAAGGATGAAGCCTGGATTTCGACCTTTTTCGGCAGCCTGTGCCAAGGCGGCTTTTAGACCCGGATGCGGTCCCTTTCAAAACGGCCGCCGATGAACCCCATCAGGTTCAGGGCTCAGAGCTTTGCTGTGTCAAAAATGTCTCGGATTGCGAAATAGTTACAAAAATAAACATAGCTATCCGGTCCGAGGAGGGCAAGCCAGCTTCGAATTGTCGTAATTCCTCACATCACAACTTTAGGTTGCACAGACATGGAAGACTTTCGCGCCAAGATCCTGGAGCTGGATGACAAATTACTTGTGCTCTGCCTCGATTATGGGGTCATCGCGCAGGTGAGCTTTGTGGGAAGTGGGCCAAGCAGGACAAATCTCACGACGGTTTTTAAGGCGTTGACTACAAATCTGGAACCGCTCCTCGATGGGGAGTTCAAAGAGCGCAACATAGCGCCCGTGGTGCAATTTTTTCTGGAGTCCCTCGCCCAAAGCAACAAGCGGCACGAACTCGATATGATCGTTTTTTATGAAAACGGCGAGTATCGCGCGCAAGGTCTGCAGATCGACTTTCTCGTCAGGGGGAAAACACTCTCAGAGTTGTTCACTAACTTAATCAAAATCCTATCTGAAAATCTGCAATCCGACGGCGAGAAGAAACTTCATATGGCAAGCGAATATTTCTTTCTGAAATGGAGTGATATGCGCGCCGCCCGCCTCGCCAACGCCAGTTAAAATTCGGCAAGCCATAGCCAGTTGCCCAGCTGATTGCGACAATTCAAATGCGGCGAAAAAAGAGAACAACAAGCCGATGGAGGAGCATTATATCATAGCCATTAGATTTTTGAAGATTTTAAAAACCCTGCTACGCGACCTCGGCCGCGACGTCCGCATAGAAAAATTTGATTTTGGTTATACAGTAGAAGGTATACCACTGTTTGTATCGGATAACGGCCTTTCAATCAAAGAAAATGCTGACTATATCTTAATAAAACTAGATATACCCTTGACGTTTTGGGCAGAGTACGGCTCAGCCGTCATCGCAAGAAAGGAAGACGTCGATCACATGAGAAATAAGCAGAAATTCGGGGCACTTTATTATTGGTATGAATACAGAAAACATATCATTTTACAGCCATAAACGTCACGATAAAGCGGCATTTTCATTGGTATATTTTGAAAGCTGCTTGTACACTTCTCTCTGATATATTTTCGAGGCGAAAAGAGCCCCCGTTGACATGTAGTTTCGCGAATTGATGTCCTGAATGGACAATTTCGCGTTGAAAGCTAAATTCCAGTACCGGTAGATTTCCCTGTTATGTTGGGGCAGATCCTCGATCAGGGGCGATTTGAATGTCGCAACGCGCACACTTCCGGCCCTGACTTCTGAATCCTCTTTGAAGTTTTCGATCATCAATTCGAGTTCTACATTGTGCCCGCTGCCGAGGTCGATCCACAGCAAAGCCGGCGCCTTGATTGCAGAAGCATTGCGACCTGAATTTATGATTATGGCGGAAACATAAAAAAGAGATTTCTTCTTCCAGATAGATATCTCGATCTCGTCATACTTATAATCAAGTTGTTGAAGCAAAGACTTGCTTCTATTAAGAGCATCCTGGTGAACATCGAACAGTTTTCTGCATTTTGACAAAATTTTCTCGATAAAAGGTTTGGCTTTGTCGGACGTCACAGATATTGAATCGTCCCACAATGGCATTATATTAAGACCTAGATTATATTTCCGATTTGCTTCGTAAATATCTGATTTTTCTAATTTTGGCTCCTGCTCTGAGAACTTTCCTAAATCTGTGGTTACGTTATTCAGTTTCTCCTGTATCTCTGCAATCCTCATCTTTATATCATTACGCCATGTGTTGAACTCCTCAAGCTTAACTTCAAGGCGCCCAGAATCTTCGCGGGCTTTCTGTTCGGAGGGTTTTTCCGACTTCGATCGGTCGTCGTCAGGTTCATCGGTGTTGATAGCAAAATTCTCGGCTTCCAATTTGGAGAAGATTTCATTCAATTGATTATATTGCGGAACGCCGCTCAGATTTACAACGGCGCGGTCCGGGTCTAGCTTCTGTTCAATCGTCGCGATTTCGACGCGAAGCCGCGGCCCCAAGATGTGGGCTTGCCAGCTCGGGTTCACCAAAGCAATGAGAATTGCAACTGTTGACGCGACGAGCGCGGTAGCGGACTGGTTCGCCTTGATCGAAGAGAAGATAGTGGAAATATCGGACCAGTAGGCCGCGAACAGCGCGCCCGCGGCGCCCGCGAATACGATGGCGGCGGGCACCCAATAGCGGCGCAGAATATTTGGGAAGCGAAATGCCATTTCATACACCCGAGAGGCAGCGCTTGGGGGGAACCCCGCGCTAAAGCGGCCGCCGTGACGAGTGGATATCGCCCCTTTGTCACAAACACAACCCCACGTTAACACTCTATCAACTACACAACCCGGTGCGAACACGCTGACCGCCTGCAGCTTGCGAAGGAAATCGCTCGCGCAATCCAGAGCAGTCGCACGGCGCAAACCCTGGCCCCAACGGTTAACGGATCGTTGCTGTCGCCTGAGCCGGCCGTAGCGTTAACCGACTAGGGTTAACAGGAGCGCGCCGGAATTATTTCCGCTCACCATTATGCTTAAAAAGCGGTTTATTCCGGCGCGGAAGAGGAGCGCCGCGCCTTCGAAGTGACGGGAAATAATTCCGATATACCTTTGAAAAGAAACAGACTTTCCTCACCTGTGACGTCCCATTAAATAGAATTTAATGCCGGAATTTCTTCATTTAGTGGGACAGCAAAAGTCCGTTAAATATGTTTCAGCTTGGCAAATTAACTCTTGCGCGCATCCGGAACGGCTGCGGCCCAGGCGGCGGCGATGGCGTCCCGGTCGGTATTTTCCCGCGATTATCAAGGGTTGGAGCAGGCCGGAGCTCTCGTTAACCTGCCGTCAAGGAGAATTCGCTGAAGATCTTTCAGGTCAGGAAAGCCGGCGCAAGCGTAAGGGACAAATTGACAAGCAGATGCCGACATACGCCAGATGCATACAAAATGCCGGTTGGCGAGTGAAGCGGTCCCGTTATCGCGGTCCGGAACGATGGCGGCAGCGGCCCGGCGCCCGGTCCCGCGATGACGCTGCCTGGCAGCTTGGAGAAGAGACCTCCGGAACAAGCCCGCACTCCATTTGTTCGGCGTGCGCCAAGAACGGAAAGGCAAGACATGGCTGAGGCGATCGGACATCGCGTGTGGGCAATTGCCGAAGGTTACATTCCCCCGTCGAGCACCGGGGGCACGCGCCAGCTCGTGAGCCACGAAACCGTTTGCATCCTGAACGCAGGCGACAGCGATGCCCATGTCGAGATTACCGTCTACTTCGCCGAGCGGGAACCTGCCGGTCCGTATGCGCTCACAGTGCCCGCCCGGCGCACGCGCCACGTCCGCTTCAACGACCTGAAAGACCCCGAGCCGATCCCGGCGGACACCGACTATTCGAGCGTGATCGTGTCGAGCGCACCCGTCGTCGTCCAACATACGCGGCTCGACACGCGTCAGGAAGCCCTCGCGCTGTTGAGCACTGTCGCCTATCCCGTCCGGTAGCCGCGCCGCGTTCATTCCTTGCGAGAAAAATCTTCAATCACCTCCCTCAATGCGTGGCTTCCGACGTAAGAGGGGCCGGTGAATGGATAATTGATCTCCACAATCGCAAAAACGGCGGTGAAGGTCAGAAACGAGAGAAACGCGGTCATCAATATTTGTGCGCGAATGTTCTCAGTGCCGAAGAAGAAGGCAAATGCAACAGTGAGCGTGGCTGCGGCAAACACCACGATCCATACGACGGTCGGGACAACGCCGCCGGCAAGATGAACGCGCGTGCGCCGCGCGTGGGTGATTTCGTCGATCTGCTTGAACATTTCGATCAGAAGGACTGTCTGCCTTGCCTCACCTTCCGCCGAGCGAATGACCGACGAATAGAGCGCATTCAGTGCCTCCGTGACGTCGGGGCTTTTTGCTCCGGCTGCCATTGCGGGCCAGTCTTTTTCGATGGCGAGCCTGAGGTAATTGCTGAGGGCCTCCCTTGTCGCACTCATTTTTGGATCGGGGCCGGCCGCAAGCCGGTACAGGGTTGCGGCGGCTCCCGCCTCTTGCGCCACCGCGCTTTCCGCCTCCGCAAATTTCTCCCAGACCACGATCACGGCGAAGGCGACGATCACGGCGAAAATCACGCCAACGGTCGCAAACTTGAAGCCGGCGATCTCGTTATTGGTCGTCAGTTGCTCGAGGCCAACCGATCTACGAACGATAATCTGCCCGCAAACGGCGGCAATTGTCGGGAGAGCCACGACCAGAACCATCGCTTTCCAAAGCGGGAGTCCGGCTAAATACAGCATCAAGCACTGTTTCCTTCTTGCAACGACGGCAAGGGAAACAGTAAGCCCTTCTATTTGCGGAGGCTCTTCAAGAAGATGTGCTTGGAAATGATCTCGCTGTCCTTCATTCAGCCAGTGCGCGTTCGATCCTTCTGTCAGGAATAAGCCACATCACGGCGACAGACACATAGATGATGCCCGCGATAAGTGGATCGACGAATGAAAGCACGATGGCAGCTATGTAGAGGACAGGAGAGATCTTACCCTTGATGTCCCGGCCCAGCGCCTGCGCAAGGGTGGAGTCTCGCCCCTCGCGCCGGAGAATCGCCTTTTGAAGCAGGTAATAGGCGATGGCGGGCATGAGCAGAGCCACGCCATAGACGGCAGTCGGCAGCTTCGCAAAATGGTTCTCGCCCATCCACGCCGTTGCGAACGGCACCAGCGAAAGCCAGAACAACAAATGCGTATTCGCCCACAGAATGAGCCCGTCGACCCGGTTTACGGTGTAAAGCAGATGGTGATGATTGTTCCAATAGATGGCGACATACACGAAGCTCAAGACGTAACTTAAGAAAACCGGAAGAACGCCAGCCAGATCATCCCAGCCTGCGCCGTGGGGGACTTTAAGCTCCAGGACCATGATCGTGATGATGATGGCGACGACGCCGTCGCTGAAAGCGAGAAGCCGGTCCTTTTCCATGCCATGGACTCCGCGAATGCTAGATCAGCCTGCCTTTAATCGAAATCTATTAAAGGCGGAAAAGTTGATCGATCCTAAAGTGCTAGCGTAGCCCGCGTCCAAAAGGACGAGGGCTGCGCTAGTGGAGCGAATTTGACATTTGAGCTCCATCTGCCACGAACGCGTCCTCAAATGTCAAATTCATAAGCTCCCCCAGATTCAGAAAGTTGCCGGTGGTCTTTCGATTCCGACATTTGCTCTCGCGGGTGCTGCAAAGGTGGCGCAAATGTCGGAATTGGACCACTGGACGTTGACATTGCCGCCGGTTTACCCGATAAATCCGGCGCAGCCGTATAGGTGAAATTGCGCGACCTAAGGCCTATCTCCCGTTAAGAGAGAACAAAGTCCGCCCCTGGCGGCGCCGATCGGTGCGCTTTAAAAACGATAGAGGACTCCATGTACGCGGTGATCCGCACGGGGGGCAAGCAATACAAGGTTGCCCCAGACGACGTGCTACAAATTGAGAAGCTCGAAGCGGCCGCAGGCGACGCGGTCAACTTTTCCGATGTGTTGATGGTAGCTGGCGAAGGCGAGCCGCAGTTCGGCATGCCGCTTGTTTCGGGCGCTCTCGTCTCGGCCGAGGTTGTCAAGCAAGGGCGCGGGCCGAAGATTATCATCTTCAAGAAGAAGCGCCGTCAGAACTATCGGCGCAAAAGGGGCCACCGCCAGGAATTGACCACGGTGCGCATCCTGGAAATTCTGACCGGCGGCAAGGCCCCGGCGAAAGCGGCGAAGGCAAAAACCGAGGAAGCGACCGAAGCGCAGCCGAAGCTCCGCGCGAAAAAGGCCGAAACAAGCGAGTAGCTTTGAGATTTTAAAGGCGAAAAACAATGGCACATAAAAAAGCAGGCGGCTCGTCCCGCAACGGCCGCGACTCCGAAGGCCGCCGCCTCGGCGTCAAAAAGTTTGGCGGGGAGCAAGTCGCTCCCGGGAATATCATCCTCCGCCAGCGCGGCACACAGTGGCATCCTGGCGAGGGCGTCGGCATGGGTCGCGACCATACGATCTTCGCTGACCGCCAGGGTGTGGTAGAGTTCAAGACCAAGGCGCGCGGCCGGACCTATGTCTCGGTCCGCGGCGAGCAGGCGAACTAGAGCAGCCCGCGTCCATTGGGACGGGGATTATAAGCGTCTCTTTAGAATCGAGCAACTTATCCGCCTTTAATCGCTCCGGGTTGAAGGCGGGTTGACCTAAGCGTCCTGTTTGTGAACATGCCGTTGGTGGGGGACTGGCGGGCGGGATGAGCACGCGATTACCGGTTATCCGTTTTGCAGCAGAGCTGCGCAAGACCGTACAGCAATGGCGTCGGCGCGGTCAGCGCATTGCGCTTGTTCCCACGATGGGCGGCCTCCACGACGGCCATCTCTCCCTCATCCAGCTCGCGAAAAAGCACGCAAACCGCGTTGTTGTTTCCGTCTTCGTGAACCCCACGCAATTCGCGCCGCATGAGGATTTTTCGAGCTATCCTCGCAACGAAGAGCGCGACTGGCACAAGCTTCTGAGCGTTCAACCCGACGCCATGTACGCACCGGAAGTCGAGGAAATTTACCCGCATGACTTCGCGACGCGCGTCGAGGTGGCCGGCCTCACCCAAACGCTCGAGGGCATTTCCCGCCCCCATTTTTTTGCAGGGGTCACCACGGTCGTCGCGAAACTTTTCCTGCAATGCCTGCCTGATGTGGCGGTCTTCGGCGAGAAGGATTATCAGCAGCTTCTCGTTGTGAAGCGCATGGTGAAGGATCTGGCGTTCCCGATCACGATCCTGCCAGGGGCCATTATGCGCGAAAGCGACGGCTTGGCGATGTCCTCCCGAAACGTCTATCTCGATGCGAGAGAGCGCGGCGTCGCCCCACAGCTTCACGCCGTCCTCAGGGATGTCGCCGCAGACCTCGCCTCAGGACGCCCGGTGCGGGAGTCCATGACGCAAGGCAAGGCCCGATTGGAGCACGCCGGCTTCAGGATCGACTATCTCGAAGTGCGAGATAGCGACATCCTGATGCCAATAGAAGACTTTCCGTACGCCCGCGCCCGCCTTCTGGCGGCCGTCTATCTCGGCAGCGTCCGTCTGATCGATAATGTCGAGGTCGCTTGACCTCGGCGCGGCGTTATGGCCACATTGGCCTCAACGCATCTTGGCGTTCGCTCCGGACCTGAGCACCCCAGAGTACGTCCGGAAAAGTACGAAGCGGTGTTCGGATAAACACGCACGCCAATACAGAACCTAGAGCCCGCTTTTGATGCCATCAATAGCGGATAGTCTCTAGAATTTGTAGTTCAGCCCTGCGCGGACGATGTTGATACTCCCGATCTCATGGATATAGCTCTGGTCTCCCGGCTGAGAAATCGTTCCGGTCGGGCCACTTTCAGAGCCAAATCCATCGGCGTAGAGATATTCAATTTTCGCCGATAGCCGGGGTGTGAAAGCGTGCTCGACGCCCGCGCCGACCACGTAGCCGGTCTTCCATCCCTGATAGAAATTGCTCTCGTCGGCGTCGTTGCCGACGATGACTTCGTTTGTGTGAACGAGTGCAAGACCACCGGTCCCGTAGAACAGGGTTGTACCGAAGGCGTAGCCGATCCTTGCGCGAATGGTGGCGAATCCGTCCCAGCCACCGGACCAATCATGCCCATCGTAGATATACATGTGCTGCTGTCCTTCCATGCCGGACCAGCTCATGTCGGCTTCAGCGCCCGCCACCCAGTTGGGTCCGAACTGATAATTGTAGCCTATAGTTCCTCCAAGAAGGACGCCGCTGGGATCGTTTTCCGCCCAGCCATGGGGGGCATTGGCGTTAGGCGAGACATAGTTCATTGAAACTCCGCTGCCATAGCCGCCTGTAAAGCCGCCGTAGAAGCCGGTCCAAACCCAGGGCACCTCGACATAAGGGGCGTCCTTCAGACCGCCGGGTCCTGCGAAATCGGCAGCATTTGCAGCGCTCACTCCAACCAAGGATACGCTGACACCGAAAAGAATAGCCCTCATCCCCATTTTCACTCTCCCGTAGAAGAAGCCATGCACCCCCACAATGCCGCATTCTCTTCTGATTAGTCGAACAACTCGAGATCAACTCGACGGGAAAGATCTATACTGACAGGATTGGTGATATATCGGCAGGAAGACGGCCTTTTGGCCTTTCATAAGACCGTATCATGTCTCTACCTTAGGTTTAATGCATTGTTCTTAAATTTATTTTTGAAAAAACGCGTCCTTGGCATGCCAGAAGAAGCCATATTCCGGTTAATAATTTGCAGAATTCCTTTATCATCTCTTAGTTGAATACAGGCCAAACAACTGTGACAAAATGTTTTTTACCACGAAGGGAATAAATTCAACCAAGGTCAAAGAACCGGGAAGCACTCAAAAATTCAGAAGAACGCCTTTTCTGTCTTTCAGCAGCTTCAAAGTCTTCACCCCATTGAGAGGCCTGCCAATTCTCGTCGACATTGGCCACCTCCCAGGCAGCGCCGGTGTCAAGAAACCGCTTGGCATGCGCGAGCGCAATAAGCGCAGAGCCTGTCAGCGTGGTCAGGACGTGCAGCGCAGCGAGCCGGAATGGGCAGAACTCCAAGAGTCCCTGGCGGACGGCATCAAGGGAGGCTGACGGCTGATCGAGATGCTTCACGCCCGTTCCGACCTTGAATGGCGCATCATACTCGGTGCGAACCCAGGCGAGGATCGGGTCCCAGAGGCGGGCCTGCTTCTCCACAAGCTCCGTGGGGGAAGCGGCGCGATAGCAAAGAAGGTCTGACGCGGCGTAGTTCACGATGTCCTGCACCACGTCGCCTTCCCTATTCGCAACGCCATCGATAGCGCTGTTCGCGAGGCGCGTGAGCGGGAGGCTAGAGGGAACGATGTTTTCCCCTTGCGCGTTCCACTCGTCCACGATCGCCGCTGCAAGGGGCTGTGTGGGCACAGCGAGCGAATGACCGCCTGGGGTTTTGATCGGCCGCCCGTCGAGTTCAATGCCAAAACTTCCATTCTCATAGGGAGCGACCGTCGCGGCGGCGTAGAAACGTTTCCGGTTCCGGGACTGTGATGCGGTCATAATTTGCTTTCAGAGCGTGTGTCGCCGCGCCGCTCGCCAGATCCGCCAGAACCGGCGGAGAGGACTGATCGCCACAACGGTGTGGAGTGGATCGAAATCCGGCGCCGCCATCGCCCTTAGATAGGGTTTGATGAGAGTCAGTGGAAGGAAGGCAGGCCAAGCCGAGCGATCGAAATCGCCTGCCATCGCGCGGAATTGCTGCAGCGCCCGGCTGGCGACACCCCGGAGGTCGGCGAGGGCGGCCCCGAAGCTTTCGCTTGTCTCGCCCCTGTGGGTGGCCGCCAGATCAATTCCCCGCCCCTCGATATACGAAGATGGTAAGAATGCCTTTTGGCGCGAGGCCAGGAAAGGGAGCTTGAGAAGCGTTCCAGTCAGCCCATAGGCAACGCCGGCGTGCGACGCGGCCGCTTTTGCTGATTCGGCTCTGTCGCCCAGGATAGCGGCCGCCAACTCGAAGACCGCGCCTTCGGTCTCGCGCAGGAAGGTCTTCAGGGCCTTGTCGTCCGGGGGCGCTTCTCCGAACATGGCAGGAACGCGAGCGTCCACCATGCCTATGAGGCGATCCTTGGAGAGGTTGTGCTCGGTGATCGCGGCAGTGAGAGCGTCGACGACCGGGTTTCCCGTTCTTGTCCCCAGCGTTGCGATGTCCACCGCATCACGCCACCATTGCAGGCGGATCTGGCCAGCCATGGGTTCCGAGACGGACGCCACGATGTGCTCCAGTTCGGTATTGAAGGCGTAGAGTGCGAGAACGGCCGGCCGCTTGGCATTGGGCGCAAAAAGGGCGCTCCAATAGCGGTCGCGATCGCGTTGCCTGACAAGAGCAGCCGCGGCCTCTAGGTCACTTTTTCTTTGTTTTGCATCGTCCGAGGTCAAGAAGGGCGCTCCAACCAACCTTTCAACTAAAAGCCTTAGAAGGCGGCCCGGATATTCTCAAGAGGAAGAAGCGCCGCCGTGAACATGCGCGCTTCTGCAACAAGGACGTTGTGGGTACGGCAGGCAGCCCTGGTGTCCATGGCCTCGAGGCCCAAACCTCGCCGGTCGATCTCGGCCCTGAATGCAAGCGTTGGAAAGGCCAGCGCTGCCCCGGTGCCGAGCAGCAAGAACTCTCCTCGTTGGCTTTCCTGAGCATCAAGGAAGCGAAGGATGTCTCCTTCGCCGCTCGTGCCACTGGTGGCGTCCCAGGTGAAAATTTCTGCCGAAGAAATCAGGAGCGCCGATCTATGAACAACGCCGCCCACCTGAAGTGCGCCGCTGGGTGTTAGCGAAATGGGACCCCTCGTCCCGAGCCTATGGAAGGAGGCGCTCACGGTTCAGGCCAGCGCGTCTAGCCACGCCTTTTCGAGCGTCCCCCGCCTGCCCTCACCTGCCCTTTGCCTTTCTTCGAAGATCTCTGGCCAGGGGGTTTGCGCGGCGCTGCCGGCGGGAGCGGAACTTCAGGCGTCTCCGTTTCTCCAAGGGGAATGGACGCCGAGAACCCAATGCTCCCGACCTCGGAACCATCCTCTCCAAGCGGGCGCAGCGATCCCGCGTTCGCCGGGGTCGGAGTGGATTTCGCCTCGGGACGGCTCGGCTTGGCTCCAGGCTGGCTCACCTTGGCTTTGTTTTTCTCCACACCGCTCCAGTCGCGCTTGACACCGATCATGACCAGGAACGGCGCTGCTATATAGACCGACGAATAGGTGCCGACAAGAACGCCGAAGAGCATCGCGAAGGTAAACCCGCGAATGACCTCGCCGCCGAAGAAGTAAAGCGCAATCAGCGCCATCATGACCGTCCCGACGGTCATGATGGTCCGCGACATGGTCTCGTTCACCGAAAGGTCGAGCAGATCCCGCAGCGACATGCGTTTGTACTTGCGCAGGTTCTCTCGAATCCTGTCGTAGATGACGACGGTGTCGTTAATCGAATAGCCGAGAATGGTCAGCAGCGCGGCGACAATGGTCAAATCAAAGTCGAGTTGAAACAGCGACCAGACGCCGATTGTAACCATGACGTCGTGGACAAGGGACACGACGGCCCCCAACGCGAACTGCCATTCGAATCGGAACCAGACATAGGCGAAAATCACGAGGTTCGTGAGCACGAGCGCCCAAATCGCCGAATTGATAAGCTCCTTCGATACGGTGCTTCCGACCTGCTCGCGGCGCAGTTCCTTCGTGCCCGCGGGCAGCGCCTGGAGCACCTTGTCGGCGGCGCCTTTTTGCGCGTCCGGGCCACCCTCCTGCTCGGGGAAGCGGATTAGAAGCTCGTCGCTCTTTCCAAAGTTCTGGAGCTGGATTTCGCCGAGGCCAAGTCCGTGGAGGGTCGTCCTAAGATCAGATGCATCGACCGCCGTTGGCGTCTGCACCTGCATCAGGGTTCCGCCCTTGAAGTCGATACCAAAGTTCAAGCCTTGCGTGAACAAGAGAATGACGGTTCCGACAATGGCGACGATCGAGAGCGCGAAGCACAGCCGGAAGTACTTCACAAAATGGAAGTTCATCTTCTGTGGAAGGCGGAATAGCGGTTTCAGCAGCATGGCTTGGGGGCTCGCTCGGCGCTAAATTTCTAGAACGGTGGGCCGCGTCTGGCGCAGCCATGTCGACACCATCAGGCGTGTAACAGTGATGGCAGTAAAAAGGGAACTTACGATACCGAAAGAAAGGGTGACGGCAAACCCCCGCACCGTGCCTGATCCGAAGGCATAGAGGATGAGGGCGGCAAGAAGGGCCGTCAAATGCGAGTTGATGATCGTGCCATAGGCGCGGTCGAATCCAGCCTCGATGGATGAGACGATGCCGCGGCCGCCTTTCATCTCTTCGCGTATTCGCTCGTAAATGAGGACGTTAGCGTCAACGGCCACGCCCATGGTGAGCACCATGCCCGCGATGCCCGGCAAGGTAAGAGTTGCATGAAACAGCGAGAGACAGGCCATGATGATGGCGATGTTGACGACAAGGGCAAAAATCGAGAACAGGCCAAAGAGGCCGTATCCTGCTATCATGAGAGCCGAGACGGCCGCGAACCCTACGATGGCTGCCGTTTTTCCCGATTCGATCGAATCCGCACCAAGGCTCGGGCCAACGGAGCGCTCCTCTATGATCGAAAGGGCCGCAGGAAGCGCGCCCGATCTCAAGAGAAGCGCCAGCCTGTTCACCTCTTCCTGGCTGAAATTGCCCGTAATCTGCCCACGGCCGCCTGGAATTTCCGAGCGAATGACAGGTGCGGAGATCACCTTGTTATCGAGGACGATCGCGAAGGGCTTGCCGATATTCTCGCGTGTCACGCGCGCGAATGAGGCTGCGCCCTTGCTGTTGAACTCGAAATCGACGGCCCGCTCCCCGACGCCGCCTGCCCGATTGTCGTATCCGGCATAGGCATTGACGAGATCGTCGCCGCTGACAATCACCTCCTTATGAAGGAGGATCTTGCGGCCCGGATGTTCGGCATCAGGCAAGACCATGTCATCCGGCGGGACGCCATTGGCCTCTGCATCCTCCGCAGACATGGACCCATCGACGAGTTGGAAGGTCAATTTCGCCGTTGTGCCGACGCGCGTCTTGACCTCTTCAGGGGCCAAGCCGGGAACCTGGATTAGGATACGGTCCTTGCCGTTCGCTCCGCCCTGCGCCTGGATGGTGGCTTCAGTCGTGCCAGTCGGATCGACGCGGCGCCGGATAACCTCGATGGACCGCGTGATCGCGTTCTCGACGCGATTTTGCATCCCGGCTGGTGTCGGCTCGATCGTGATGACACCGTTTTCGCCGCCCTGGACAGAGAGGTCCATGCCCGCGCCCCTGCTCGCACCCGTGAGAAGCGAGGCCGACAGAGGTTGCGCCAGAGCCTTCAGTCGCGTCAGCGCGGCTTCCGTTTTCTCGGCGTCTCTCAAGGTGATGCGGACGGCGTTGCCAGCGATTACAACACCGGAATGTGCAATTTTTTCTTCGCTGAGCGCCCGACGAGTCTCTGTCTGGATCGATTGGAGCCAGTCCTTCCGGAGTTGCGCCGTATCGATCTGGTAGAGGAGATGCGTCCCGCCCCGAAGATCGAGGCCCAACGGCATGCGCGGAAGCTGCGCCCACGCCGGCAAGCTGTCGTAGGTGGAAATCGGAATGATGTTCGGCAAGGCCAACACAATCGACGCAAGCGAAATGAAAAGCGTCAGCAACGCGCCCCAGCGCGAGAAGTGCAACGTAAACCCGACCATGGAGAATGTCCCTTTTATCGCTGGCGCGTTACCGGCTCGCGGTTATTCGTTACGCGGCGGGCTGCTTGCCGCTTTCGTCTCCCCCGGAGGTGGTGGTCTTGCTCGGGGGCTCGGCCTTTGATTTCTCTTTCACAGGCTCGCCCTTGCCCCTTACCTCGTTGATCGAACCCTTCACAAGGCGGATTTGAACGCCGTCGGCGACTTCAACCCTCAGTTCTCCCTCGGCGACGCGAACAACCTTTGCGATGATACCGCCCGTCGTCACCACCGTGTCGCCGCGCTTCACCGAATCGATCATCGCCTGATGCTCTTTCATCCGCTTCTGCTGCGGTCTGAAAACCAGGAGATAGAAAATGCCGAAAACCAGGATGAGCGGGAAGAAAAGGCCCAAGATATCGCCGCCGCCAGCGCCTGTGGTTTGAGCGAATGCAGGAGTAATCATCAAGAGACCCCGTGGTGAGCGGAAAAAAATTCAGCGTGTTTCAGAAACGCGCCGGTGCAAGCATTGTCGTCTTATAACGGCTTGCCCAGAGTTCGCAACTTCTGCAATGCGGCGTTGCGTCAGTGGTAAAATAGCGCATAGTGCGCCTCTCTTCCAGGCCCCACCCCGCCGTAATCCCGGCTTTCAACATCGCACTGCCATGCCGAAGAACTCGCATTCGCTGGAAAGCAGTCTCCTCAGGATCGCGGAAGCACTTGAGCGCATGTCGCCGCCTGAGTCTCCTGTCGCGGATTTCGAGGCGGCTGAGGCATTTATCTGGCAGGCCGATGAAAATCGGTTCCTGCCCGTCGCGCATGTGAACCGCATGCCCATAGGGCTCCTGAAATCCGTCGATCGCATGCGCGATATACTCCTCGCCAATACGGAGAACTTTGCGCGGAGGCTGCCTGCCAATAATGCGCTTCTATGGGGATCACGGGGCATGGGGAAAAGCTCACTCGTTAAAGCTGTTCACGCCGAGGTCGCGGCCCGTCAGGGGAAAGCGGCCTTGAAGCTTATCGAAATCCACCGCGAGGACATTTCGAGCCTGCCGCGCTGCCTTTCGCATCTGCGCGAGCGCCCGCAACGTTTCATCGTTTTTTGCGACGACCTTTCATTCGACGCCGACGACACATCCTACAAATCGCTGAAAGCGGTGCTGGAAGGCGGCATTGAAGGACGCCCGGAGAACGTCGTGTTCTACGCCACATCGAACCGACGTCACCTCATGCCGCGGGAGATGATGGAGAACGAGCGCGCGACCGCCATCGCTCCGGGCGAAGCGGTGGAGGAGAAGGTTTCGCTCTCGGACCGCTTCGGGCTTTGGATCGGCTTCCACAATTGCAGCCAGGCCGACTACCTCGACATGGTGGCGGGCTATGCCGAGCATTACGGCCTGAGGTTCCCGGCTGAGCGCCTGCGCGCCGAGGCACTGGAATGGGCGATGACGCGCGGTTCACGGTCAGGCCGCGTCGCCTGGCAGTACATCCAGGATTTGGCCGGCCGCCTCGGACAGAGGCTCGGCTAGCGCGGCTGGCCCGAATCCAGATTTTTCAAAGCGCCACCAGCCAAGGGATTGGCGCTTTGGTTTTGCGGGGGCTGGCGCGCGAACAAGAGCTTCGAGAGCGCGTCTTCCCCGAGGTTCGCGGCGATATCCCGATAAGCGAAGTATGGAATCAAGATCAAGAAGCCAAGCAGGCTCGTGGCGATGAGTTCCGGCACGGTTCCCCCTCCCATGGTCTTCAATGCGCTGTGGGCATTTTCGCCATAGAAGTAACCGACAATGGCCTCCTCCGCGGCCGACAGGATTAAGAGGAGAATGGTAAAGATCAAAGCCTTCTTGAGGATGTCAAGAATGAGGACACTGGCGCCTATCTTTCCGTGACCAACCTTGAGGTGTTCCAGGATCAGCACGAACTTGCCGAGGATGAGAGCCTTTGCGATCGCCAGGGCGACGCGGGTCGTCTCAACGCCCGCGCTTTCGAGGATTGTGGCCTTGTAGAAAAGCAAGGCTCCGAAACACACCGCGAGGTAACTGGCAATTGCAAGGTATTCGATCAACTCGTCGCGCGCCCGGCGCGCGAGGCTCGCCCGCTTGAGCTCCGGCGGATCTTCCGCTTCAGCTTCGCCGGAAGGAACCGCGAGCTGCACGCCCTCTGCCCAGATCAAAGCTGGCTGAGCATTGTCCTGCTCGATAAGCTTCACGATCTCCTCGCTCGTGGCTGGGCCTTGTTTTTTGCCGTTTTCCGCGTAATACCACTTCGTTCCCATGAAGCTCGTTCCCCAGTATCTCGCACGCGTCCATGGCGGAAGAATGAGCCGAAAGTGTCAACGCATCAAGTTCAGACATAGCTTGAGGATGACGGTGGATCGTCCTTCGGACGCAGGCGTCTGGATGCTTCTTTGCAGGCATTTTGCGAAGGTGTCATCTTGTCTGTCAACTCGTCCTTGATGTTTGCGTCCTGATTCCTTCTTCTTCTGGATCCTCGGCGAAATCTCCTTGCCGGCAGGTTAACGAAAGCTCCACCCCGCTCCAGTCCTTGATAATTGCGGGGAAAACACCGAAAGGAATGCCATCGCGCCCGCCTGCGCCGCAGTTGTTGCGGCTCTTTACAATCGTTAATTCGTCAAGCCGAAACATAATTAACGGACATTTGCTGTCCCAGTAAATGAAAAAATTCCCGCATTTAGTTCCATTTAATGGGAGGCCACAGGCTAAGGAAAACCGTTTTGTTGCAATGGGCTGGTGGATTTACTTCCCGCCGCGAAGAAGGCTCGGCGGGAAGTAATTGTGACCGGAATAAATTGCTTGTTAAGCATAATGGTGAGCGGAAATAAATCCGGCGCGCTCCTGTTAACCAACCTTGTGTTAACGCCGAATCTGCGCGGCAACATGCCGTTTACCATAACGCCGCGGGCTGCAAACTTGAGTATCGCCCTGATTAAACGGGGACGCGGTCTCCAGCCTGCGCCCCCGTGTCTGGGATAACAATCCGAAGCCGCCACAAATCTAATCCTTCGCCGCAACAACATTGGCGCCCCCCGCGTTTGACTCCTTTGTAAGCTGAAACAGGAGGTTCAAACGGCATGAAAAGAACGCTTATCGCGCTGTTCGCGACCGCAGCCTTGGCAATACCAGCCGCGGCGCAACAACAGGATCCCAATCAGAACACCGACCAAAACACGAGCCAGAACCAGAACGCCGGTCAAAACGCGCCGGATCCATCCATGGACAAGCAGGGCGGCGGTTCAATCAGTCTCACCCGCGCCCAGACCCGCATGCTGCAGCAGGCCTTGAACAGCGGCGGCCTCGATGCCGGTCCGGTTGACGGGATCATGGGAGAGAAGACAAAGCAGGCGCTTCAGAAGTATCAGAGCCAGAAAGGTCTCAACGCATCCGGTCAGATAGACCGTCAGACGATGGCCGCTCTTTTGTCAGAGCGAGGAAAGTCCGGCGCCAACGCGGGAATGGACCGGCAAACCGCGTCTCGCAAGGGTTCAAGCCACGGAATGTCGTCGCAACCCCATAATGAGGGTTCGCAGAGCAGCCGGCAGTAACCGGTCGAACAAGCCAGGAGGCCGCGATCGCTTGGCACGCGGCCTCCAAGAGCAGGACCCGTCCATTTGGGACGCGGACAAACTGCTCTAGCGCTCTAGAATTGATCAACTTTAATCGTTTTCGATTAAAGGCGGGCTGATCTGGCTTGAATGGGGCGAATGCGATGAACACGGAGGTCCTGGATTGCGCTATCATCGGAGGCGGCCCGGCGGGGCTCACAGCAGCGCTTTACCTTGCCCGATATAACCGGAATTTCGTTCTGTTCGACGGCGGGGACAGCCGTGCTGCCTGGATCCCCGCAAGCCATAATCTTCCGCTTTTTACTGATGGGATTGCGGGACCCGAAATCCTGCGAAGGCAACGTGACCACGTCGAGGCTTACGGCGGAAGAATTGTCGGTGCGGAGGCGAGAACGCTGAACAAGGCCAATTCAAGCTTCCGCGTCGAATTCCAAAGAGCGAATTGCCGTCCTTCGCATCGAAGCGCGCGCTTCGTCATCCTCGCCACGGGCGTGGAGGATATCGCGCCGCTTATTCCCAACGTGGAAGAGGCCGTTCAGCGCGGGCTGATCCGTTACTGTCCTATTTGCGACGGATACGAAGCCAAGGGCAGGAAAATAGGCGTGATCGGGATCGGCGACAGGGGCTTGGGCGAGGCCGTTTTCATGGCCCGCACCTATTCCCGGGAGGTCACGCTTTTGTCTTTCCATGAGCCGCTCGTCCTGAGCGATCAAGAGTTGGAGATGGCAAGGGAGCACGGGATTTCCGTGATCTGCGAACCCATCCAGGCGCTCGCTCTGGATGGCGGCGCTGTAAGTGCCAGGGCCTCGAAGACCGGGAGAGAGTACCGGTTCGACGTGATGTACTCCGCGCTCGGCGTCCTCTACAGGTCCGGCCTGGCAACGGCGCTTGGCGCTCAATCTGATGACAAGGGCGCACTGATGATCGACGATCACTCGCAAACAACAGTGCCCGGCCTCTACGCGGCGGGAGATGTTACGCAAGGGTTGAATCAGATCGTCGTTGGGATGGGGCAGGCCGCGAGGGCGGCAACCCATATTCATAATAGCCTCTGAACATCAGGAGGCGCGCTGCTCCACGGTTTTTGTTTCGAAAGCCCCGTTTGTGCCGGAGCTTTGCTTTTTTGCAGCGCAAGACCAGACATCAACCACTGTAGGGTTAGGAATACAGTCCAATAGGTCTTGGGCAAGGGACTCGCTCCCTTGCTGCTGGTCGGTTGCACATGCGGACAAGAACAGAGTTGACACAACGATTAAAAAACTGACACGGACCATGGCGTCGTCTCCGTGCGCGAAGCGAATCTTGGTTTTTATTAGAATGAGAGAGAGCGACGCAGGCAATCGCGCAATTGTATCGGCAAAACGTCGAAGCATAACCGTTGTACTTTTGCATCTAGGGGCTAAGTTTCAGCCAGAATCATGATGCTGGTTGAGAAAGGAAATTAAATGACTATGAAAAGCGCTGTACCTGCTGTCGGTTTCGCACTGCTTCTGTCGACGGGCCTTGCTTGCGCGGAGGATAAAACGATTGCTGCGAAAAGTGGTGAGACCATCGACGTCAGGCCGGTTTATGGCGAGATCCGCTGCCGGTCCATTCTCACGGCGCCGCCGGAGGTCGAGGTCCTGCAGGGGCCGCCGGAGCTGAAACTTTCCGTCCGAGAGGACATGGTCACGCCGGCTAAGTGCCAGAACAAGGTGAAAGGTGGATTTGTGGTCGCCACCGTGGGCGATGTGAAGCAGCCGACCGAGGGGAAGGTGACGTTTCGCGTCAAGTACAAGACCAAGGATGGGACGCGCCAGTCGGGCTACGTCTACAACGTCTCGCTCCTGCCGAAGTGACGCTCCGGAGGCTACTGAAGCAGCACGATTTCCTCGCCTCATCCTTCGACAGGCTCAGAATGAGGTCGAGTATTACCAACAAGTTGATGCTCATGGTGAGCCTCATGGTGAGCTTGTCGAACCATGGGCATCATCGCGTCTTCAGCATCCTGCTGGTTCTACCACAAGAGCGGGAGCGGCAGTTCCGTGGTGCTTTTCACTTCCGAGATCGTCATGGAGGAGTTGGTGAACTGCACGGACGCAACCTGTGTCAGGTGTTTGCGGAAGAACGCCTCATAGGATGCCGCATCGCGCGTTATGACCCGCAGCAGGTAATCCGTTTCCCCGAGCAGCGTATGACACTCGACAACCTCGGGGAAGCGGCGCACCGCCTCCTCGAACATGGGAAGCGTGCGCTGACCGTGCGCTTGCAGCTTCACATGCGCGAAAACCATCATGTCGAGACCGAGCTTATGGCGGTCCAGGATCGCCACGCGCTTCTTGATGATGCCGGAGTTTTCCAGCCGCTCGATGCGCCGCCAGACCGAGGATTGCGAAGCGCCCGCGCGTGCGGCAATGTCCGCAGTTGAAAGCGAAGCATCTGATTGCAAGAGAGAAAGGATGGTGCGGTCGATGGGGTCGAGGTTTGACGGCATTTTTTATTCAGAAAGCTTGATGGGGTGAAAGCCGATCACGATTAGGCTATTCCTGGAGGCTGCTCTTTGCAAAGTCTTTTCATTTTTCCCATGTCATAATCATAAAAATGCCAGGGGAGTCGTCCATGGACACACATGTTTATGCGCCCTCCGTCAGCCTCGATGACAAGTATGACGTCGAGGGGAGCCAAGTCTTCATTACCGGCGTTCAGGCTCTTGTCAAGCTTCCGCTGCTGCGCCGCGAGATTGACGCCAAGAATGGCTTGAACACGGCTGGGTTTATTTCAGGCTATCGCGGTTCGCCACTTGGAACCTATGACAAACAACTTTGGCACGAGCGCAAGCGTCTTGCCGATCATCACATTATCTTCCAACCGGGCGTCAACGAGGAATTGGCTGCGACAGCAGTGTGGGGCAGCCAGCAGGCCGGGCTGTTTTCAGGCGCGCGGCATGACGGCGTTTTCGGGATCTGGTACGGCAAAGGGCCGGGCGTGGACCGGTCGGGCGACGCTTTCAAGCACGCGACGATGTTCGGCACGGCCCGCCACGGCGGCGTTCTCGCGGTTGCGGGCGACGATCATGCCTGCAAGTCGTCAACCCTCCCGAACCAGAGCGACTTCGCCTTCATGGACGCGGAAATTCCGATCCTGAACCCATCCGATATCGCGGAATTGATCGAGTTCGGGATGAAGGGCTTCGATCTCTCGCGCTTTGCCGGGCTGTGGGTTGGGATCAAGACCATCTCGGATACGATGGACGCAAGCGCGACCGTTCGGATTGATGTCAACAGCACCAATCAATCGATCATCCCGGAAGGGGTCACCGATCCGCCCGGCGGCCGAAACGGGCGCCTTCATCTGACGCCCCCGCAGCAGGAAGAGATGCACCGCCA
The DNA here is from genome assembly GCA_963839435.1 of uncultured Alphaproteobacteria bacterium. Taxonomy (GTDB): domain Bacteria; phylum Pseudomonadota; class Alphaproteobacteria; order Rhizobiales; family Rhodomicrobiaceae; genus Rhodomicrobium. The sequence goes on along the minus strand of CAWIVD010000018.1, from coordinate 205,239 downwards.
TTTCCGGCTTCCCGCAGCGATGGCATACGCGCGCGCGAACCGGTTCGACCGCGTTGTCCTTGACAGCCCGAGGCCGCGCCTCGGGATCGCCGCGTCCGGCAAAGGATATCTCCACGTCCGGCAGGCGCTTCGCGACCTCGGCATTCATGATGGCTACGCCGCAGCCCTCGGAATCCGCATCTATAAGATTGGCCTCTTATGGCCCCTGGAGGAGGAAGGCGCGCGCGCTTTCGCGGATGGCCTCGAGACCGTGCTCGTGGTCGAAGAACGCCGCGATGTGATCGAGCACCAGCTCCGCGCAGCCGCCTACAGCCTCGCAGATGGACGCCGTCCCCGCATTCTTGGCAAGCGCGATGCTTCCGGCGCGCCGCTTATCAGCGATGTGATGGATATCGATACCGCTCAGGTTGCGCGCGCCATTCTGCGCACAATCCCCGAAGACTGGAAGACGGACGAGATGCGGGCCGCCGAAGCGCGGCTGAATAAGGCCGCGCAGGCCGTTACCGCCCAGCCGCTCCACACACGCCTGCCCTACTTCTGCTCGGGCTGCCCTCACAGCACATCGACCCGCGTTCCCGAAGGGAGCCGCGCGGTTGCGGGCATCGGCTGCCATTACCTTGCGACTTCCATGAACCGCAACACCGACGCTTTCACCCAGATGGGCGGCGAAGGCGTGCTCTGGGTCGGGCAGGCTCCCTTCACGAGCGAGAAGCACATCTTCGCGAACATCGGCGACGGCACCTATTTCCATTCGGGAAGCCTCGCCATCCGCCAGGCGATCGCCGCGGGCCGCAACATCACCTACAAGATCCTTTACAACGATGCCGTGGCCATGACCGGCGGGCAGCCCGTTGATGGGCAGCTGTCGGTGCCCGCAATCGCAGCGCAAATGCGCGCGGAGGGGGTGAAGCGCATCGCCATCGTGAGCGACAATCCGGACCGCTTTCGCGGACACCCCACCGTACCGCCCGGCGTGACCTTCGATCATCGCTCGCGGCTCGAGGCCGTCCAGAAGGACCTGCGCGAGGAGCCCGGCGTCAGCGTCATCATCTACGATCAGGTCTGCGCGACCGAGAAGCGCCGCCGACGCAAGCGCGGCCTCATGGAACAATCAGACAGGCGCGTGATTATCAATGAAGGTGTCTGCGAAGGTTGCGGCGACTGCTCCCGCGCCTCCAACTGCCTTTCGGTTGAACCGGTGGAAACCGAGTTCGGCCGCAAGCGCAAGATCAATCAATCCACCTGCAGCCAGGACATCTCATGTGTTGAAGGTTTCTGCCCGAGCTTCGTGTCGGTCTATGGCGGAACACTGAGACGGGAAAAGCCGAAGGCGCATGAGATCGCCGATTTGCCCGAGCCGCACCTGCCCGTCATCGGAGAGGATGGCTACAATATCCTGATGACCGGGATCGGCGGGCTTGGCATTACATCGCTTGCGGCAATCCTCGGGATGGCGGCCCATCTCCACAATCGGCAGGTCCGCGTTCTCGATCAGATCGGGCTGGCGCAAAAGGGCGGCGGCGTCTATTCGCATTTGCGCATTGGCGAGCAAAGATCGGAGTTGTTTGCATCTCGCATCGGCGCGGGGCAGGCCGATCTTGTTCTGGCGGCCGACATGGTGGTGGCCCACGGCAAGAATGGGTTACCCATGATGAGCGCGGAAAGAACCGCAGTCGTCGCCGACGGCCAAGTCATGCCCACAGCCGAATTCGTAGCCAATAATGCCGTCAATTACAATACTTCCTCCATGGAGGCGCGGCTGCAGGAGAATGCGCGATCGGTCGATCAATGTTCGGCCCAGGCCATCGCAACAGCGCTTCTCGGCGACGCGATTTTCGCGAACATGGTCCTGACGGGCTTCGCTTGGCAGAAGGGGCTCGTTCCCTTAGACCGGGGCGCGATCATGCGCGCCATCGAGCTGAACGGCGCCAGCGTGGAAGCCAACAAGCGCGCTTTCGACGTCGGCCGCGAGGCGGCGGCCGATCCCGCGCGCATCATGGCGGAGGTTGCGCCACCGCCGAAGCTTTCCCAATCGCTGGATGAGCTGATCGAGTTCCGCGTGCGCGACCTCACCGCCTATCAAGACGCCGCCTATGCAGATCGCTATCGTACCTTTGTCGACAAGGTTCGGGCAGCCGAGGGAGCCGTGGCGCCGAAAAGCGAGGTCCTTACGGGAGCCGTGGCGCGCAATCTGTACAAGCTGATGGCGATCAAGGACGAGTACGAGGTCGCACGCCTCTACACGGACGGTGCCTTCGCAAAAAGGCTCAAGGATAAATTCGAAGGCGACGTCAAGTTCGCCATTCATCTTGCGCCACCGATCTTCGGCCATCGCAACCCCGATAGCGGCTTGCCGGAAAAGCGTACCTTCGGCCCCTGGTTCCTGAAGGCGATGAAAATTATGGCGAAGGGAAAGCGCCTGCGCGGCACCCCGCTCGACTTCTTCGGCCGTACAGCAGAAAGAAAGGTTGAGCGCGCCTTGATCGCAGACTACGAGGCGCGGATGGAGAAGCTGCTCGCAGTGCTGACGCCTACAAATCTCTCCCTTGCGGCAGCCTACGCGGGCGTGCCGGACATGATCCGGGGTTTCGGCCATGTGAAGGCGGCGAACATGAAGAAAGCGGAGGCGCGGTATGCCGAGCTGGAAGCTTCTTTGTTCGCGCCGCAACAAGGGCTCAGAGCGGCCGAGTAGGAGACCTCTCCCCGCAGACTTCGCTCATCCGGCCAAGGGATCGTCGTCCCGGCCAAGCGAAGCGGGAGCCGGGATCGCAAAAAGGCAAGAGGTCGACGTGTGTACGATCCAGCAGAAGGCTTCGCCTCGGCGGACTTTCGCTGCACTGGATGGCCGCCTCCAGGGCGACCATGACGACGAAGTGGCGGAAACATCCGGCAATCAAGTTCCGGTATGACGGCAGCGGTGATCCGTTGGCCGTCCGGAAGGGAGGGATAATGGCGAAAAACACTTATCGCGGTCTCGATTTCGGCCTCGGTGAAGACGCTGACATGCTTCGTGAAACCGTCCGGGCCTTCTCCGAGAACGAGATCGCGCCGCGTGCCGCCGAAATCGACCGCACCAACACCTTCCCGCGCGACCTTTGGGAGCCGATGGGCGCACTCGGCCTGCACGGCATCACGGTCGATGAGGAATGGGGCGGAGCCGGGCTCGGCTATCTGGAACATTGCGTCGCCATGGAAGAAGTGAGCCGGGCTAGCGCGAGCGTCGGCCTCTCCTACGGCGCGCACTCGAACCTTTGCGTGAACCAGATCCGCCGCAACGGCAATGACGGCCAGAAGCGGCGTTATCTTCCCAAGCTGATTTCCGGCGAGCATGTCGGCGCGCTCGCCATGTCCGAGGCGGGCGCGGGCTCTGATGTGGTGTCGATGGCGACGCGCGCCGACAGGCGGGGCGATCGTTACATCCTGAACGGCGCGAAGATGTGGATCACCAATGCGCCTCACGCCGATGTGCTCCTCGTTTATGCGAAGACGGACCCGAAGTCGGGCGCGCGCGGCATCACGGCCTTCCTCATCGAGAAGGGCATGAAAGGCTTTTCCGTCTCGCCAAAGCTCGACAAGCTTGGCATGCGGGGTTCGGACACCGCGGAACTCGTTTTCCAGGATTGCGAGGTGCCGGAAGAGAATGTCGTCGGCGAGGTGGGCCGAGGGGTGAACGTCCTCATGTCCGGTCTCGACTATGAGCGCGCGATTCTCGCGGCAGGTCCGCTTGGCATCATGCAAGCCGCGCTCGACAGCGTGCTGCCCTACATTCACGAGAGGAAGCAGTTCGGCCAGCCCATCGGCACGTTCCAGCTCGTGCAAGGCAAACTCGCCGATATGTATGTCACGCTGAACGCAGCCCGCGCCTATGTCTATACGGTGGCCCGCGCCTGTGACCGTGGCGAGACCGCGCGCGAAGACGCAGCAGGCGCGATCCTATTTGCCGCCGAAGCCGCGACCAAGCCTCGCGCTCGATGCCATCCAGCTTCTTGGCGGCAATGGCTACATCAACGACTATGCCACGGGGCAACTCCTTCGCGACGCCAAGCTTTATGAGATCGGCGCGGGGACCAGCGAAATCCGGCGCATGTTGATCGGAAGGGAACTCTTTGAAAAAACGGCATAGAATATACTTCTGACAATATACTATGAATTGACAAATTTTCTCGGCGTGCCAAATTGAACGGAGACAGGAGAGCCGGTCATGGTACGGAGGAATAAGACATCTGAAGAGACCGAAGCGCCAGGCTTCGGAGAAGCGCCGCAACCCGCCTTAGTCGCAGCGGATAAGCCAAGGCCCGGTTTTGGCGTCGCCAATCGCTTGAGACTAACCCTCGGCCCCGGCGGCCGCGTCGTCATCCCCGCCGCTTTACGCGAGGCAATGGAGGTAAATGAGGGCGATGCGATCCTCGCCTGGGTCGAGAATGGCGAGCTTCATCTCTTGAGCCCGCGCGTCGGCGCGCGCCAAGCCCAGACTATGCTCAAAAGCTTGTTGCCGCAGGGCGCGAGCCTTGCCGACGAGTTGATCGCGGACCGCCGTCGTGAGGCTGAGGCCGAGAGCCGTGGCTAGCATCGTTTTCGACAGCTCCGTCATTCTCGCGCATCTCAATAACGAACCGGGCGCCGACCGCGCCCCCGCCTTCCTGGGCGACGCCATCATGTGCGCGGTCAATCTCTCGGAAATCGTCGCAAAGCTTGTGGAGCACGGGGCGAGCCTTGCTCTTATCCGGCCCGCGCTTTCGCGCTACGGCTTGCAGATCGTGCCCTTCGACGAAGATCTTGCCGAACGGGCTGGGGCCTTGCGGGCCAGCACAAAAGCTTTCGGACTGTCGCTCGGTGACCGGGCCTGCCTTGCGCTGGCGGAGCGTTCGCGGCTGCCGGTCATGACTGCGGACCGCGTGTGGAAGGATCTCGACCTTCACATCGAAGTGCAGACCTTGCGGTAAGAGACTTAAGCGCTTTTGTATTAGAGTGCGTCCGGAAAAGTGCGAAGCGGTTTTCCGATAAGACGCACTTTCAGACATAAACTTAGAGCTACCCGCTTTTTTGACTCCATCAAAAGCGGGTAGCTCTAAACGCGGAAAACAATGCCAAGCAACCGAGATGGCGCGCCTGGAAAGCTCAATCGACAAACGATCCGAAGAATTTCATGCCAATGCCAGCGCCATGCGAGCGCAGGTTGCTGCCTTGCACGAGAAGCTGGCCACTGCCTCTCTTGGCGGCAACGCTGACTCGAGGGCGCGCCACATCGCGCGCGGCAAGCTGCTCGTTCGCGACCGCATCAATCTGCTGCTCGATCCGGCCTCCCCCTTCCTCGAAATCGCACCGCTAGCCGCGAACGGCCTTTACGGCGGCGATGCGCATTCGGCGGGCCTCGTTGCAGGCATCGGTCGTGTCTCCGGCCAGGAATGCATGATCGCAGCCAACGACGCGACGATCAAGGGCGGCACTTACTATCCCCTCACCGTCAAAAAGCATTTGCGCGCGCAGGACATCGCCCGCGAAAACCGCCTGCCCTGCCTCTATCTCGTCGACTCCGGCGGCGCGTTCCTGCCCCAGCAGGACGAGATTTTCCCGGACGAGCGCCATTTCGGGCGCATCTTCTACAATCAGGCGCAGATGTCGGCGGCGGGCATCCCCCAGATCGCCATCGTGATGGGACCGTGCACGGCAGGCGGCGCTTACGTGCCGGCCATGTGCGACGAAAGCATCATCGTGAAGGGCAACGGCACCATCTTTCTGGGTGGGCCGCCGCTGGTGCGTGCAGCCACAGGCGAGGTTGTGACCGCCGAAGACCTCGGCGGCGCGGACGTTCACAGCCGACAGTCCGGCGTGACCGATCATTATGCCCAGAGCGACGCGCACGCGATCGGCATCGCACGCGGCATCGTGGCAGACCTGAACCGGATCAAGCCCGCCTCTCTCGATGTGATCACGCCGCGCGAGCCGCTTTACCCGGCCGAGGATCTTTACGGCATCGTGCAGGCCGACGTGAAGAAGCCCTATGACGTGCGCGAGGTCATTGCGCGCCTCGTGGACGGTTCGGATTTCGACGAATTCAAGAAGCTCTACGGCCACACCCTCGTCTGCGGCACAGCCCATATTTGGGGCTACCCCGTGGGCATCCTCGCCAATAACGGCATCCTGTTCTCGGAAAGCGCGCTAAAGGGCGCTCACTTCATCGAAAACATGTGCCAGCGCGGAATCCCGCTCGTGTTCCTGCAAAACATCACGGGCTTCATGGTCGGCAAAAAATACGAGGCAGGCGGCATCGCGAAGGACGGCGCGAAGCTCGTCACAGCCGTCGCCACCGCGAATGTGCCAAAATACACGGTCGTGATCGGGGGCTCCTATGGCGCGGGCAATTACGGCATGTGCGGCCGCGGCTACTCGCCGCGTTTCTTGTGGATGTGGCCGAACGCGAAGATTTCCGTCATGGGCGGCGATCAGGCCGCCACCGTGCTCGCCATTGTGCGCCGGGAAGGCATCGAGGCCAAAGGCGGAGCTTGGAAAAAGAGGAGGAGGAAGCATTCAAGGCGCCTGTCCGCGCTCAGTTCGACGAACAGGCCAACGCGTATTACGCCACGGCGCGGCTGTGGGACGACGGCATCATCGACCCCGCCGATACGCGCATGGTTCTCGCTCTCGCGATCTCTGCGGGAATGAATGCGCCAGCCGGACCGCCCCGCTTCGGCGTGTTCAGGATGTAAGCGATGCGTGCGCGCCCCTTCACCTCACTCTTGATTGCCAATCGCGGCGAAATTGCCTGCCGCATCATTCGAACGGCAAAGCGCATGGGGCTCCGTACCATCGCCGTCTATTCCGAAGCGGATGCGGATGCGCGCCACGTGAAAGCGGCGGATGAAGCGCAGCTGATCGGGCCACCGCCTGCCCGCGAAAGCTACCTGGATATCCAGCGGATCCTCGCCGCCGCCAAGGAGAGCGGCGCGGAAGCCATTCATCCTGGCTACGGCTTCCTGTCCGAGAAGGCGGAGTTTGCGGAAGCCTGCGCCGAGGTTGGCCTGACCTTCGTCGGGCCGCCCGCATCCGCCATCCGCGCCATGGGTTCCAAATCCGCCGCGAAGGCGCTCATGGAACAGGCAGGCGTGCCCGTGGTACCTGGCTATCACGGCAACGCTCAGGACCTCGCCACATCTGCCCGGGCGGCCAAAACGCTCGGCTATCCAGTTCTTCTCAAGGCGGTGGCGGGTGGTGGCGGCAAAGGCATGCGCGTGGTGCGCGGCGCAGACGAGTTGGAAGCCGCGATTGCGGGCGCGAAGCGCGAGGCTTCGGCTGCTTTCGGCGACGACAGCCTGCTCATGGAGAAATTCGTCGAACGCCCCCGCCACATCGAGGTTCAAGTATTCGGCGACGGACACGGGGGGATCGTATCCCTCTTCGAGCGCGAATGCACTCTGCAGCGACGCCATCAGAAGGTAATCGAAGAAGCGCCATCGGCTGCACTCAATGACGAGCGGCGCGAAGCGCTCTACGAGGCCGCCCGCAAAGCCGCAGCAGCGATTGGCTATGTGGGCGCGGGCACGGTGGAGTTCGTGGCCGACGATCGCCACGCCTGGTTCATCGAAATGAACACGCGCCTTCAGGTCGAGCATCCCGTTACGGAAATGATTACGGGACTGGATCTCGTCGAATGGCAGCTTCGGATCGCGATGGGGGAGAGGCTGCCGCTCCGGCAAGATGAGATTACCCGGCGCGGGCACGCCATCGAGGCGCGCGTCTATGCGGAGGATGCCAGCGCCGGTTTCCTCCCCTCAATTGGCGAAATTTCACATTGGCGCGCTCCATCAGAGGAGGCGCCCCTGCGCATCGATACAGGCTTCGGCGCGGGCGACGTCGTCTCCCGGCATTACGATCCAATGCTTGCGAAGGTGATCGCACATGCCGAGACCCGCGAGTCCGCATTGACGAAGCTGCGAGCTGCCCTTTCCAGTTTTGAGATCGCGGGCGTTACCACGAACATCCCCTTCCTTGCAGGCCTCCTCGCTGAGGGAGCGGTCATCGCGAATGAGGTTGATACAGGCTTTATCGAGCGAGAGCATGCGGGCCGGGGCGGCCTTAGAGATCCATCGCCCTTTCACACTGCGGCAGCAATCGCGGCCGTCCTTCACCGTGAGAAGGAAGAGCTGCGCCATGACACCGCCGATCCTTACTCGCCCTGGGCGCATGGCGTCCCTTGGATAATGTCCGGGTGTCGAAAGCGGGTGATCGACTTGTGTGACAAGGCTGGTGCAACCCATCAGGTGACAATCATTCACAGCCGCGAAGGCATGACGCTTGAGCGCCACGGCACGCCTATTCCGTTTTCCTTCGAGCCTGTTCCGGGCGAAAAGTCCCGCTTTTTAATCACGGTGTGCGGCGCGCGCCGCACAAGGACGGTGCCGATCCAGGACAGCTCTGTCACCGTGTTCGACGGACCGGACCCAATCAAATTCACCCTGGCCGATCCTTTCGCCGCAGAGAGCATCGACCCCGATCTGGAAATGGGAGCCGTCGCGCCCATGCCCGGCACCGTCATCGCGCTTCTGGCCAAGCTCGGCGAAACGCTGGATGAGGGCGCGCCCATGCTCATCCTCGAAGCCATGAAGATGGAGCACACGCTGCGCGCGACCGCCCGAGGTCGTGTCGTGCGCTATCTCTGCGCTGTGGGCGATCTGGTTGGCGAAGGGACGATGCTTGCCGAGTACGAAGCTGAGGAGGCTTAAGCCATGGCCGAGCGCGTGCGCATCGTTGAGGTTGGGCCGCGAGACGGATTACAGAACGAAGCCGTTGCGCTCTCCGGCGAAACGCGCATCGCCTTCATCGAGAAGCTTATCGCGGCCGGGCTCAAATCCATCGAGGCCGGAAGCTTTGTCTCGCCCAAATGGGTGCCGCAAATGGCGGACACGGCGAGCGTCTTGAGGGCCGTAGCCCGCCACAGCGGCGTTTCCTTTCCGGTGCTCGTTCCGAACGAAAAGGGGCTTGATGCGGCCCTCGAAGCGGGCGCGCGCGAGATCGCGATTTTTGCAGCCGCGTCCGAAACCTTCTCCCAGAAGAACATCAACTGCTCGATTGCCGAATCTTTTGAGCGGTTCGCTCCCGTTGTCGATAGAGCGCGTGCAGCCGGCGTCCGCGTTCGGGGCTATGTCTCCTGCGTTCTGGGCTGTCCCTATGAAGGGCGCGTTCCTCTGGAGAAGGTTGCCGGCGTCGCGAAGCGGTTGCTGGGGCTTGGCTGCTACGAAATCTCGCTCGGTGACACGATCGGCGCCGGCACCCCTCGTGCTGCGCGCACCATGCTCAAGGCCGTGGCGGAGCAGATTCCGTTATCGCAGCTCGCGGTCCACTTCCACGACACCTATGGGCAGGCCGTCGCGAACATCTATGCCTGCCTCGAAGAGGGCGTTCGCGTTGTGGACAGCTCTGCAGGGGGGCTTGGCGGCTGTCCTTATGCCAGGGACGCGTCCGGCAATGTCGCCACCGAGGATGTGATCTATCTCCTGGACGGCCTCGGTTTCGAAACCGGCGTCGACCGGCGCGCGGTGATCGAAGCGAGCCGGTTTATTTTCGAGGCGCTTGGAAAACCGGACCGTGCTTTCCGGTCACGATGAGTTCAGCAGACTCTGATGGGCTTGCCAAGGAATGGGCATCATAGCGGCCCAAGCGCTTGGTACCAGCTATTCGGCGCTGTCGGTACAGCCGTTCGTAGCTGGCTTGCCGTCGAACCTGTCCTTCATCCAAGGCAGATAGAGCGGCTCGGAGGCGTGCGGCGTTGAGAAATGCGTCTGTTCCCCGGCGAGTTGAACACGCGCAACATTGCCGCCAAGCGCGCACATCTGCTCGCGATAGAGCTTGCCCATCGTGGGATTGACCACAGTGTCCTTGGTCCCCCAGTAGACGATGACCGGTGCCACGGGTTTGACGGGCGCGACACTCCCATCCACGAGGGCTTTCACCCACGGCAGCGCGTTCGACGGCGCTGGTTTCAGCAGCGACTTGAAGTTTGAACCGTATGTGTGGTTCAGCGTGTCCGAGACAACGTGGACGCACTTCCTTCGCATTATCTCGTCCACGGCGACCGCTCCTTCGCCGGTGAACACATCGGTCAGCTTGAGAGACGGGAACGTAGCTGCGTTCGCCCAAAGGGTCATACTGAAGTGCGAAAAGTTGAATACGTTGTCGCCGAAGTTCTCGATCAAGCTGCCGAACAGTTTTTCCGCCGCTGCCTCGTCGAGCGCGGTTTTCGGTGTGAGAACGGCGACGTCATCGGGAGCCAAGCCTACAAAGCCCACAAATGCAGCGCCATCGTAGGCCGTCCCTTTCTGCGAGATGTATGCCGGGAGGCTCGCAGCCGCGATCGCGGCACCGCCGCCCTGGGACCAGCCATAGATGATTGCTTTGGTCTTCGCCCCGGCAAGGTTCATGGCGCCCACAGCGCGAACTGAATTTATGACATCGCGCGCCTGCGTTGCGGCGATCGCGTATTGGTGGGCACCACCGCCGCCCAATCCCTGATAATCCGTTCCAACGACGACATAGCCCTGTTTGACGAGCGATTCCACCGCCGGAAGCCCGTAATCGGTCCAGGAATTTCCGCCGACGAGGAAATACTGGTTCAGGGCGCGCGCCGGGTTCGACCACCTGTGATGGTCCGCAGTTCTGTGCCGTTCCCGTGGTGCCATGCGCCCAGGCGACGATTGGCCGCCCTTTCGACGGCGCTGGGCCACGCGGCGCGATCACCAGCGCCGTCGATATCGTCCGCCGCTCCAACACGTCGGAAGAGACATAGGCAATGCGCCAAGCCTGTGCGCCAGGGATCGCAGTCGCCACGCTTTCCTTAGAAAGCACCCGTCCGAGTTTGCCCTTTGGGGAGAATTTCGTGACAGATTTGTAGAATGGCGGGAGCGAGACCTCCGGCGTCTCCGCTCGCGTGGAAGCAACGCCGCCAATGGTGGCGGCAATCAACAGAGCAGCTGCGACAATCCACTTGAATTTGAGTTTCATTTTCAATGTTTCCTTGCGACCGACGAGAAACACCGCGTCGAGGTGACAGTCATCGCAGATGGCCTTGGGGGGCTAATCGCTGCCTTGATCTCGAACTTCGATGGCGTCGCCTGCGGCGTCACGCCGCGAACTTCCTCTCGCCCGCCACCCACGTCTCGCTGACCTTGATGTCGGCGATTGCATCCGGGTTCACCTTGTAGGGATCGCTTTCCAGGATCGTGAAATCGGCTTCCTTGCCCTCTTCGAGCGAGCCGAGGCGGTCGCCCTGCCCGAGTTGACGGGCGGCGTCGATCGTGACGGCGCGGATCGCATCGTCAAGCGAAACGGCCTGATCGGCGCCGACCACGGAATTGTCGATGATGCAGCGACGCGTCACTGCGGTGCTGATGAGCGCGAGCGGTCCCAGGGGCGAACAGGGCCCGTCGGTATGCAGCGTGAAGGGTAAGCCGGCTTTCACGCAGGCCCCGGCGGGGTCCATGAAGGCGGCGCGCTCGGGGCCGAAGATCTGGTCGCGATAAGCAGCGCCGTAGAAGCGCACATGGTTCATCAGGAAGCTCGGCTGCACGTTGAGCTTCTTCATGCGCACAATCTGGTCGGGGCGCGCCATCGTCGAGTGCTCGATGCGGTTGACGCCATAGTCGGTCGAGCCCGCGTAGGCCGCCTCAATCGCGTCGAGCGCAATGTCGATCGTGTAATCGCCGTTGCAGTGGATCTGCACCGGCAGGCCGAAAGCCTTCACTTCGCCGACCATCTGTTTCATCTGGGCCGCGTCGAAGTTCGGCGAACCCTTGGAGGTCGAGTTCAGATAGAGCTTGGTCTGCGCCCCGGTCTCGGTCTGGTTGGAGCCGTCGCCGATGATCTTTACGCCATAGAGCGAGAACAGGGAATTGGCGACGGTCGCGCCTTTCGGCCCGAGGCCGAGGCTGCGCCAGGGTGTCAGGCCCTTCATGTCGTCGTACATCACGCTTGCGCTGGTGCGGCAGGCGAGTGTCGTCGAGAGCTTAGCGAACGGCTCGATCCACTCCGAGCGGATCGTGCCCGGCTCGTGCAGCATCGTATTGCCGACGGAGGCGACGTAATGCGAATAGCTCGCGATCGCCTTGGCCGCGACTTCCGGCGTGATCTTGGCGAGGAAATGGACCGCGAATTTGAGCATCGCGCTTTCCTCGTAGACCATGCCGTTGAGCTTGCCATCCGCGCCGCGGCCGAAATGGCCGCCGCCGGGCAGTTCGCCGACATCCTCGCCGATACCGGCGATTTTGAACGCCTCGCTGTTGACGCAGGCGTCATGCAGATTGATGTACCAGATGAGGATCGGGTGATCGCTCGAAATTTCGTCGAGCTCTTTTCGCGTAAAGTCGCCGCCCTGCAACAGATTGTCGAAATTGGCGCCGACGATCCACTGCCCCTTCGGCGTGCTCGCCGCCTCCTGCTTGAGATGCGCGACGAGGCTTTGTCGCGTCGGATATTTCGTGAAGCCGACGTCATCGAGGAGTTCGGCGATCAACGAAGCCGCGATCGTGTGGCAATGCGGGTCGATGAGGCCCGGCAGCAGCGTGCGCCCGTCGAGATCGACGATCCTGGTGGCATTGGTTTTGAGGCCGGCGAGCGCGCCCTCGTCGCCGACCGCGAGGATCCTTCCGCCCTTGACCGCGAGCGCGGAGGCGACCGGCGCGCCGGGCAGCGGACGGATCGTTCCGCCGCGCAGAATGAGGTCGGCGCCTTCGTCCTCTGCCCAGGCGGGAACTGACCCACCTATGCCAAGGGCGGCAACTGCCGCCACCGAATACGCCAAGAAGGCGCGCCGCGTTGGCAGCCTGGCTGCGTTGTCGAGAACGCGGGCGACGCCGCCCTCGTACAAAACGTCACGCAATATGAGCTGGCTAAAACACCCGTGACACATGACCGACCCTCCAACTTATCTCCGGGCATGCCGCCAACCGATATGCTAGCCGCAGCGCGCATTTAAACCAAAGCGTCATGGCCATGGCGCAGACACCTGTTGCACCGGATACTAAAACACGAAGGATAAAGAATTATTAAACCTGAGGTTGCAGGCAACTCGTCCCTGGCAAACACCGCACCGTCTTCCCGTTGAGCGGGTAGCAAGGTTTCTTGATGCCTCGAAGCTAACAGCTACGGCAAGACCAGGGAAGGCCTGGCAACGGGCATCGTCACTACCGTCCCCCCCGGCGCAAGCTAGGTGCGCACGAGGATCGCGAAGGAAACCGTTTCCAACGTTCCTCCTCATTCGTCGGCGAGGGTGAAACAGTCTGTTTAGGAGTAAGAGAGCGGAAGCCTATCAAGCCTGTGCTTGCTAGGATCGCTTCGCAGATGCGTGAAATGTGGCAGCAAGGTGGCAACGGGGCTTAGAATGGACCATTTGTCGTCGAGACTCGTTTGACAATGCACACAAGACGCCAAGCTTGGCCCATCGTAGTTTCGCATTGGCGAACCGATCTTGGCGAATCGCACCTTGGCTGCAATCCTCACGATGACGGTTATGCCGGCAGAAGAATTGACCTCATTGGAAGGTCGATCCCGTTTGTCGGAAACGAAAAGGACAGCTTTCTGACTTGGCTGAAAGGCGACAGCGATAGCGCCAGTCTGCTTTATGAAAAAACCGGTGATTGGTCTTTTCCCTGAAAATTATATTGGGGCGGTGATGCGGCCGGGGATTAAAATCGACAAATCATCAATCCGCCCCGAAAGTGTCCGCGGAGATCGGCCAGCCGATCGAACGGCGCAACAAGTCTCTACGCCGGCTTGATCTCTTGGATTGCTTCAAACCCCTCGAAATGCGGGCCTTCGAGATAGAGCGGCTTGTTCCCGCCCGCGCCTTTGTGCGCCGCGCGAAAGCTCTCCGAACGCGTCCAGTTCTCAAAGTCCAGCCGGGTCGCCCAGATCGTGTGCGAGACGTAAAGGCTGCACTCTTCGGTCTGCGGCCCCTTCAGCATATGAAACGCCACAAAACCAGGCTCGCGGTTGATAAAAACGTCGCGGTTCAGCCAGACCGCCTCGAAGTCCGCCTCGCAGCCTCTCCTTACACGAAACCTGTTCATGGCGATAAACATCCGCGGTTCTCCTATGCGGCCTGGAACACAGAACGAAACGGCCCGATTATCTCAACGTAAAGAGCCTTCTCGCTTTGCTCCCAATTAGGAAAGACCGTCATGGACTACAACCTCGAAGGCAAGCTCGCATTCGTTACCGGGTCCACCAAAGGCATCGGCAAGGCAACCGCCGCACTTCTCCTGCGCGAGGGTGCCGAGGTGATCATTCACGGGCGCACCCTCGAGTTCGTTGAGCGCGCGAAGGAGGACCTGCCCTCCGCGCATACGGTGGTCGGCGATCTTCGCGACAAGGCTGCGGTGGAAAAGATCATCGAGGATGTGAAGAACATCGGCACCGTTCAGATCCTCGTCAACAACGCCGGCATTTACGAGAGCAAGGCTTTTCAGGACATCACGGATGAAGACTGGCTGCGTTTTTTCGAAGTGAATGTGATGTCCGGCGTGCGGTTCTCCCGCGCACTTCTGCCTCCCATGCTGCTTCTGAACTGGGGCCGGATCATTTTCGTGTCCTCGGAATCCGCCATCAACATCCCCCAGGAAATGATCCATTACGGCATGACGAAAACGGCGCAGCTCGCAATTTCGCGCGGGCTTGCTGAACTTACGAAGGGCACGCAGGTCACGGTGAATAGCGTCGCTCCCGGCCCGACGTCCTCCGAGGGCGTTATCGATTTCGTAAAAGGCGTAGCCGCCGCTCAGGGCAAACACCGGGAAGCCATCGAAGAGGAATTCTTCAAAACCGTCCGCCCAAGCTCGCTCTTGCAACGCTTCGAAGATCCGATGGAAATCGCCCACGTCATTGCCTTCATGGCAAGTCCTCTTTCCAGCGCGATCAATGGCGCCGCGGTGAGAGCGGATGGCGGCGTCGTTAAATCTGCCTTCTTTAGGGTTCAGAAACCCCAGCGAATGCAGCGCGGCCGTCCCCGCCACAAACAATAATGCAGTGTGCAGACATTGATCCGGCCGCGGCCGCAGGAGCAGTTGTTGCAGCCATCGAACCATTCGGTGCACAGGCGTGGGCATTGGCCGCCATAATAGGAACGACGAACGGCAAGAACCGCTGTCGATTGAGGCGGCTGCGGCAGAAGGCCCGCTTGCGCTTTTGGCGAGTACGACGCCAGCAAAAAGAGCGAAATAAAAAAGGGGATGGCGCGAAGAACTATCATTGCCGTCTTCCTGAAAAGACTGAAAGCGTCGTCAGCGTTAGCATAAGCCGGCCGCGCAGCAAGAGGCGTTGCAAGAGCGCATCAATCCCGAACAAAAGCGCCACCGCAGCTCTTGGCACCCTCTCGGCTGACTCCGGAAGGGTGCCGCTAAGCGACGCCCGCCCGCAGGAGATCGTGGATGTGGACGATGCCGACCGGCACGCCCTTTTCCACAACAAAAAGCGCCGTGATGGCTGACGCGTTTATGATCTGGAGCACGGCGCTCGCAAGCATATCCGCCCTGACAGTCTTGGGGTTGCTTGTCATGATTTCGGCGACCGTCCGGTCAAGAAGACCGGGCGACATGTTGCGGCGGAGGTCACCGTCCGTCACAATACCCACGAGCTTACCGCCCTCGCCCAGCACGCCGAGACAGCCAAAGCTCTTCTCGGTCATGACAACAAGGGCGCTGCTCATGGGCTCGGCGGCAGGAACGACGGGAAGCCTGTCGCCGCGATGCATAATATCGCCGATGTGCTTCAAATTGGCTCCAAGCTGGCCGCCCGGATGGAAGACCTTGAAGTCGAGCGCCGTGAACGCCCGTCCTTCCAGGAGCGCAATCGCGAGGCAATCGCCCAGCGCGAGTTGGGTGAGCGTTGAGGTCGTAGGCGCAAGCCCGTGTGGACACGCCTCTTTGACCTGCGGCAGAGCGAGGACAACGTCGGCTGCCTTGCCAAGCGTACTTTCCCGCCGGGAGGTCATGGCGATGAGCGGCACCCGGAACCGCCGCGAATAGGTCAGGATGTTGGCCAACTCGCTCGTCTCACCCGACCAGGACAACGCCAGGACGATGTCCTTGGCGGTGATCATGCCAAGGTCGCCATGACTCGCCTCCGCGGGGTGAACGAACTGCGCGGGCGTTCCGGTTGAAGCCAAGGTTGCGGCGATCTTCTGTCCGACATGGCCACTTTTGCCCATGCCGGTCACAATCACGCGTCCCTGACAAGCCTGCATGAGCTCGACCGCATGCTCGAATTCCTCAGCCAAGCCAACGAAAAGCGCGCCCTGCAGAGCTCTCAAGCCGTCGATGCCACACTCAAGAGAGCGCCTGGCAACCCTGGCCGCTTCCAATTCCCGTGCCGCATCTGCACGCCGCTCAACCCGCGCCAACCGTTGCGCCATGTTTGCCCCCTGCTTTTCCCCGTTGCCCCTGTTTAATGAGCAAATCACTCTGCAGCAACGCCGAAGGGTGCGGTTGGAAAAAGGCAGGTGTACGGCAGTGGAGAAGTCTACTCAGCCGCCTTGGCAGTTGGTCCGGGGACGTGTTTGGCTTGCAACTCAGCCGCGAGCTTTTTGAGTTCCTCGCCGAATTTCGGAGCGAGATCGGGCCTAGCCAGCGCAAACGCCACATTGGCGGTCAGGAAGCCAAGCTTGGACCCACAGTCGTAACTCTTGCCACGAAACTTGTAGGCAAAAAACATCTGGTCCTGCATCAATGTCTTCATGGCGTCGGTGATCTGGATCTCATTGCCCGCGCCCCGCTCCTGGTGCTTCAGGATTTGGAAGATCTCCGGCTGCAGGATGTAGCGGCCCATGATGATAAGGTTTGACGGAGCGCTTCCGCGGACAGGCTTCTCGACCATCGAGCGGATACGCCAAAGCCTGTCTTCCTCCTCTCCCTCGAGTCCGACCACGCCGTAGGAACTCGTCTCTTCCGGCGAGACCTCTTCCACGGCGACGATGTTGATCTTTTCATCGGGATATTTTTCGCACAGCCGGTTATAGACCTTGATCATCTGTCCAAGACAGCTCTCGCCCTCCGGCAATACGATCACGTCGGGCAGTAGAAGTGCAAACGGGTCTTCGCCAACGATGTCGTGGGCGCACCAGACAGCATGGCCAAGGCCAAGAGGTTCCTGCTGGCGCGTAAAGCTTGTAGCGCCCGGAGCCGGCAAATAGAGTTCGAGATTGAGCAGTTCTTCTTGCTTGTTACGGCGCTTCAGGACTTCTTCGAGCTCGAACTGGCGGTCGAAATGATCCTCGATAACGCCTTTGTTGCGGCCCGTTACAAAAATAAAATGCTCGATGCCGCCGTTCCTGGCCTCATCGGCCACGTGCTGAATGATGGGCCGGTCGACGACGGTCAGCATCTCTTTCGGCATGGCCTTGGTGGCCGGAAGAAACCTCGTACCGAGGCCTGCGACGGGGAAAATGGCTTTGCGAATAGGCTTGCTCATAGGAGTTCCCGGGTGTTTCTCAGGTCGGAAGATTGCAACTGATATAGAGAACAAGTGCGGACATTTCAGCCAAAATTGCGGCCTCCTCAGGGGCGGAATAGATTCTGGCCACACGGAAGCTTATCGGACCCGCGGTGGAGCGCCCTTCATTTTTGTCTGACCGGACGCTCGACGCAGGCAACCGTGATCTTGCCCTTTTTAACAAATATAAAATTGTCGCAGTTTATGTTATTTCCTGGATCCGTTGCAGTCCTGTCACGACAACCGCGGACCGTCTGTGTCGGCTTGTTCCTGACACATTCTCTCACAATGAATTTCGGGAAATTGGGAGGGTACACTGAACTTGAGCTGGTTCTGCGAGGAAGATGATAAGTTCATGGTGTGCCGTGGTTTCGCGGCGCCGATGGCGTTCTGTGTTCTGGCCGTGCTTCTGGCAATCTTCGGTATTCCGCCTGTTCGCGCTCAAGGAACGAGCCTTCTCTCCTCCAGCTACATCACGCCGTTTCCGCAAACGGACCGCTATCAGGTTCGCGTCATAGGAGACTGGCTCGGCCAAGGTTTGACCGAGGGGCTGAAGGAAGCCTTCAAGCAGGAGAGTTCTGTCGAAATCTCTGATATGTCGCGTTCGAACAACGGCCTGGTCCGGGCGGATCAGGTCGATCTCTACGGCGAGATCGATCGCATTATCGCCGGGCCTCCCGTTCATGTCGCCGTCATCATGCTTGGCGTCAACGATCGCGCCTCAATAAGGGCCGGCGCGGGCCGCGCACAGCCCGGCACCGCAGAATGGAAAGAAGCGTACGCCAAGGAAGCCGAAAAGCTCATCAAGAAACTGAAGGGCGCCAATATTGCAGTTTACTGGGTGGGCCTACCCGTCATGGGCAACCCGTCTTTTAGCGAAACCGCGGCTCAGATGAATGACGCAGTCCGCCAGGCTGCCTACGTGAACGGTGTCAAATTCATCGAAACTTGGGCTGGTTTCACCGATCAGCTCGGCGCATACAGCGCTTACGGTCCTGACCTGACGGGTCAAACGAAGCGGCTGCGTGAAGGGGATGGCGTCGGCTTGACAGCCCCGGGCAACCGGAAACTGGCCAATTACGTTGAGACTGCTTTGCGCCGTGATCTTGCTCACGCCAAGGCCCAAAGGAATATTCCGCTTGCTGGCGACGAGGAGGAGCAAGCCCGCGTGGTCCCGAACGGGTCGCATAACGCTTCGGCCGCAAAGGGAATGGCCGGCCCCGCGAGTTCGCCGGCATCCGACGCCGGTTCAAACCAGACCGGCGTAGCGGCGGAAAAGGCCTCCTCCGGCGCAAATGCGTCCGACTTCAAGGCTGAAACCGTAACGCGTCCTGGAGCAGCGCAGGATGCTCAGAAGCGCGATCAGGCCGCCTTCGGGGGAGCAGCAGGCTATCAGGCGGGCGAGTTCATTCTCGGCGATCTTGGAGACGGCCTTACGGCGATCGCCGTAATATCGCCTGCGGGCGACTTCTCCATGCGCGAGATTCAAAGGCAAACCCCCCTTGCCGACCGCGTTTACTTCAAGGTCCTGAGCCGCGGCGACGCGTTACCCCCTAAAGAGGGCCGCGCAGACGACTTCCGCTGGCAGGGCGAAGCGGGGGCTCAATCGCAGTAGCGGTGGCATTCGGTGTGTGTGGTGCTTCTTGGAGTGCATATGCAGGGCAGGCAATTGCGGGGTGGTGAAATTTCATGGCGGCGGGCGCTCCTGCAATGTTTTCCTATGTGCGTCTTGGCCAGTCTTGGGGGGTGCCTTCCCGGAAGTATCTGGGGCGGCGACGACGATGCCAGCCGCAGCTCATTCTCCGAGAGCTCAGAAGACACCCCCGCGCTGAACCGCTCCTACAAAACCAGTTTCCTGTCGCTTAAGTTGCCGTCCTTCGGCGCCACCACCGTAGAAGGCCAGATCACACCCGACAGCGGGACTTCGCCCTTTTTCTCCACGGTCGAAACCACGGAAGCCATCGCCGCTCAACACGCCCCCGGGGTTTAACAACGCGCCGACGGTTCTTCCCGCAGGGCAGACTCTGCAGAACTTCTATGGCGCGCTTGCATTGTTGAACGCCGGGAAACGGTCTCAGCCGGTGAGCGTTGTCCATCTCGGCGGTGATCAGATCGTCGACGACAGGTTCGCGGCGTCCCTTCGAGAGCATCTCACCGGCCGCTTTGGCAACGCCGGCCGCGGACTCATGCAGCCCGGACTTTATCCGATCCGCGGGATGAAGGTCGACCGCAGCGGGCAATGGTCACTGACGAGCGCATCGAGTGAAGGCCCCGGGCCTTTCGGTATCACGGGGGCGAGGGTGACTTCGTTCGCAAACGACGCCTGGATTCGCTTCACATCCGTGGAGGGGACCTTCGATTGGATTGATGTCACGCTGATGACTGGTCCTCAGCAAGGCACCGCCGCCGTGAGCGTGGATGGCGATGTAAAACTTGTCCCAACCCGGTCGCCGGGAACGGCCCAAACTTCTATCCGCATTAATGCCAAAGCCAGAGAACTCATGATCAGGCCCCGAGGTGACGGCGCAATTACGGTCCTGTCTGTGGCCAGCGGAACGAACACCTCCGGTCTGATCTACGCGAACGTCGGATTGCCCGGAGGAACGGCCTGGACGATGGAGAAATGGAACGCCGACTTTGCTGCGAGCGACTTCCGAAAGCTCAACCCGGACCTGATCATTTTCGAGTACGGAACACGGGAAGGCTTCGACGACGCGCTCGATGTGAAGCAATATGAAGACCGCCTGAAGCTTGCCATCGACCAAATCAAAGGCTGGGCGCCCCAAGCCTCCATCCTGATCATCGGTCCCCCGGATGCGGCGCGCATTCCTGCTTTTGCCGGCTCGGCTGGAGCGCAGGCATGTCGCGCGCTTAACGCGCAGGAAACTGCCGCCTATGGCCAATTAATGGATCGCAAAGATGAAAAACTGGCTCGCTGGCATGCTCCGCCGCGTCTCGAAGCCGTGCGCCTGGCGCTGAAACGGCAGGCTGCCGAAAGCGGCGCATTTTTCTGGGATTGGGCCAAATATATGGGAGGTCCGTGCTCCATCCACGCGTGGACAAGCGTAAAGCCGCCGCTTGCTGCTCCCGATCATATGACGCTTACGGAGGCGGGTGACGAGCGCTCCGCTCGTGCTCTTTTCACGGAGCTTATGGCCGGCTTCGACACCTACCAGCGCGTGCCCAAAGAGAGAGTTCCGGTTGCCTCGGCATTCACGGCGGAAATTCAGCCCGCCAAGGGGAACGCCAAGAAGCGCAATCAGTAGAAGCGTGCTTCTAAAACTGATTTCAAGCGGCTCCGCGCCGCAGATGCCGGTCGAGATCGTGCTCTCTCTCGGGGGCGAGGCGTACCTCGAACTGCAAGCTTCCACCGTCCAGATCGCACCGGCGGAGAACTTCCGTATTCTCATACAGCCAATGAATGAGCGCGCCGTTGCCGTCGTCGACGATCACATTGCGGGTTCGCATGTCTTTCTGAAGCCGCGCGCGGACCAGTGCCGCCAGTTCCGCCACGCCCTCGCCGGTCGCAGCAGACGTTAACACGGCGGAAGGCTGCGCCTGCGCCGCCCTCTTTGAAAGACTGCTCCTCTCCTCCCCAGGCAACAGGTCGGCCTTGTTCCAGACCTCGATGACCCGTCGGCGCTGCTCCTCGGGCCCAATTCCGATCTCGGTCAGAACCTTTTCCACCTCGGCTCGCTCAGCGTCGGAGGATTCGGCGGCGATATTTCGAACGTGTAAAATCAGATCCGCCTCAATGATCTCTTCCAGCGTGGCCCGAAAGGCTGCAATAAGCTGGGTCGGAAGCTCGGAAATAAATCCGACGGTGTCGGACAACAAGAACGCGCCGCCCTCGGGAAATTCAATCCGGCGCAGCGTAGGATCGAGCGTCGCAAACAGCATGTCCTTTGCGAGCACGCCAGCGCCCGAGAATGCGTTGAAAAGCGTCGACTTCCCGGCGTTGGTGTAGCCAACAAGGGAAACCACCTGCTGCTCGGTCGCCTTCCGGCGTTTGCGGTGAAGCCGCCTTGTCCGCTCGACGACGGCGAGCTCGCTGCGGATCGTATCGATGCGCTCGCTGATGGCGCGCCGGTCGGCTTCGATCTGCGTCTCGCCTGGGCCGCCCAGAAAGCCGAAGCCGCCCCGCTGGCGCTCTAGGTGCGTCCAGGATCTGACGAGGCGGCTTTTCTGATAGGTGAGCCGCGCCAGTTCGACTTGCAGCCTGCCCTCCTTGCTGCGCGCCCTGTCGGCGAAGATTTCCAGAATGAGCCCCGTCCGATCGAGAACCTTCGCGTTCCAGGCCTTCTCGAGATTGCGCTGCTGGATCGGGCTCAGCATGTGGTCGACAATCGCGACCGTAACATCTCCAGCCTTGATGATCGCGGCGATTTCCTCAACTTTCCCAGAACCGAGAAGCGTTGCGGGCCGGGGGCTTGTGAGCGGAACCGTGCCGCTGAAACAAACGTCGAGACCGATCGCTTTTGAGATGCCGGTCGCTTCGATGAGACGTTCCGAACTTGTCAGACAAGCGGAATCAGAAGTTTTCGATCCCTGAAACTGCGGAAGCTTCCGCACTGGAACGATGACGACAGCCCGCGTTGCCCCATCAGCTGGCGCTATTCTCTCTTGTTCTCCGGCACGAAATTCAGAAATTTCGAGGGGGGCGAGTTTTTTCACCTGTCCTAACGTTCTCCGTTTTGATCTCCGTCCAGAAACGAAATAGGCCCGCCTGGCATAATTGTCGAGATGGCATGCTTGTAGACAAGCTGCGAATGCCCATCGCGCCTGAGAAGAACGCAAAAATTGTCGAACCAGGTCACGATCCCCTGCAGCTTAACGCCGTTGACAAGAAAGATCGTAAGAGGGGTCTTGTTTTTCCGAACGTGATTGAGAAAGGCGTCTTGTAAATTTTGTTGTTTGTCTGGAGCCATGACCTGTCCGTTTTTTCAGCGCAGCACTCTTGGCCGCTTGCCCACTACCCGATTATCCCACCTGCTTCTGTCTCGGTTCTCGGCACAACTCTATTAGTCACGCCTAAGCGGTGCCTGCCGCTGATAGTCCATCAGTTCCTTTCGGTCATGCTAAAAGTTCGTGAGGCGAAGAGAACTCCGCCACATTATGATAAATCTTTCGTAATTCCAGAGCGATTTCGCCAGGCCTTCCGCTGCCTATGACGTGGCCATCAATCTTGACCACCGGCATCACAAGCCCGGAAGCGGACGTCTGAAAAGCCTCCCTTGCCGATTTCGCCTCCTCCACCGTGAAGGGCCTCTCCTCGAGATGAAGCCCCTTCCCGCGGGCTGCTTCCATCGCAACCTCGCGCGTTATGCCTCTCAGAATACCAAACTCTGCCGGGCGCGTCACGAGGTTGCCAGCACCGGCCACGATCCAGGCGTTGCAGGATGCGCCTTCGGTGACGAACCCTTGCCCGTCGACCATCCAGGCCTCGTCAGCGCCCGCCTCCTTCGCTTGCTGGCGGGCAAGAGCTTGGGCGAGTAGCCCTGTCGTCTTGATGTCGACGCGCTTCCAACGAATGTCGGGGAGGGTGATGACGGAGATCCCGGCGGCCGCCTTTTTCTCAGCCTTGCTGCGGGACAGCGAACGCGCAAGGCAGACAATGCTTGGAGCGACGGCTGGCCCAGGAAAAGCGAAATCGCGGCTCGCCACACCGCGCGTCACCTGGAGATAGACAAGTCCGTTCTTGACGCGGTTACGCCGGATAGTTTCGCGCAAGATCACGCCAAGCGACCTCAAACCCACCGGCTCCGTCATCGCGAGTTCGCGAAGCGAACGGCCGAGCCGGTGCATGTGCTGCCGCTCGTCCACCAGAGAACCGTTGCGAACTTCGCACACTTCGTAAACGCCGTCGGCGAATTGAAATCCGCGGTCTTCGACATGGATAGCGGCATCGGCGTAAGGTGCATATCTGCCGTTTACATACACAATCCGTGTCATGGTCCGCCTTTCTTGCGCAAGCCTTCGCCCTGCAATTACATTGCCAAAATACATCCGGCTTATGAAGCGCAAGGGAACTCGATCAGTCCGACCTAATCGGCATCGATTAAGGGCGGAAAAGTCGATCGACTTTAAGCTATACTAGAATCAATAAGTTGCTAGTATGCCTTATCCGGGGGAAGTCCTGTCAGTTCCCGCAGCAAATCGGTCAGGACTTCCCACGGGGCGTACTAGACTAGTGTCTTGTGTCCCCGGCCCGCTCGTTTGAGTTCACGCCGAGCGCCCTCAGCTTGCGGTGAAGTGCCGAGCGCTCCATGCCAACAAATTCGGCAGTGCGTGAAATGTTTCCGCCGAAACGGTTGATCTGCGCCATGAGATACTCACGCTCAAAAATTTCGCGCGCATCGCGGAGTGGCAGCGACATAAGGTGCTCACCCCCCGAGCCGTTCGACGACAAAGGGACGTTCGCTCCAATATCGTCGGGCAGCATATCGGCCGTGATCACAGCCTCCGGGTCGCTGTTGGACATGATCATCACACGTTCGACGATATTGCGGAGCTGACGCACGTTGCCTTGCCACTCATGCGATTGAAGGACGGCCATGGCGTCGTCGCCGATCACCCGGGGCGGAAGCCCGGAGGAGAGTGCGATCTGTTTCACAAAATGTTCAACGAGCTCGGGGATGTCCTCGCGGCGCTCGATCAGCGAAGGCACCCTCAGCGGCACCACGTTCAGGCGATGAAAGAGGTCCTGGCGGAAGCGGCCCTGGCTCATTTCACGCTCAAGGTCGCGGCTGGATGATGAGACGATGCGCACGTCGACCGACACTTTCGGACCGCCGCCGATGCGCTGGAACTTCTGTTCGACGAGCACGCGCAGGAGCTTGCCCTGGGTATCCGCGGGCATGTCTGCGACCTCATCAATGTAGAGGGTGCCGTTGTGGGCCTCCTCGAGCGCGCCCACCTTGCGCGTGGTCTGCCCCGTTTCCTCAACTCCGAAGAACTCGATTTCGACCCGGTCCGCAGCCATTGACGCTGCATTGACCGCGACGAAGGGCCCATTCTCGCGCTGCGAGCAAGCGTGAAGGAAGCGGGCGGCGAGTTCCTTGCCGGACCCTTGCGCCCCCGTGATCATGACGCGGCTGTTTGTGGGCGCCACTTTTTGGATGCTTTGGCGCAAATGGTTCATGACGGGCGATTTGCCGATCAGATCGGAGCTGTAAGAACTTCTTTCCTTCAGCTCTTTATTTTCGCGCCTCAGCCTGAAGGCCTCGATCGCGCGCATGGTGACGACCACGAGCCTGTCAGCCTTGAAGGGCTTTTCGATGTAATCGTAGGCTCCGCGCTTGATCGCCGTAACAGCCGTCTCGATATTGCCATGACCGCTGATGATGACGACTGGAAGGTCGGGATGCTGTTTCTTGATCCGAGCCAGAACTTCGAGCCCGTCCAGCTTCGAGCCTTGCAACCAGATATCGAGAATGACGAGAGACGGCCGCCTTTCCTCGATCGCGCGGATTGCCTCGTCGCTATCTTTGGCGAGCCTCGTCTTGTGTCCTTCATCTTCCAGGATCCCCGACACGAGTTCGCGAATATCGGCTTCGTCGTCGACGATCAGAATGTCAGACGCCATGGCTTAGTCCCTCCTTCCCATGCGTTGCCGTCTGGTCAGGCGCAGTGCCTCGCGCCTTGCCATTCGGCTTTGCTTCGTCTTTGTCTGCCTTGTCGGCACTGAGCGACACCGGGATGGACATGCTGATCCAGGCGCCATGTGAATAGCCTTCACTCGCGGGAGCGTCGGCAAGCTGCAGCACGCCACCATGCTGCTCCGTTATCCTCTGAACGATGGCCAAACCAAGCCCTGTACCCTTTTGCCGGGTCGTAACGTAGGGCTCGATGAGCCGGTGGCGGTTCTCTTTCGGCAATCCGCAGCCATTGTCGACAACGTCGATAACGAACCGGTTCTCGACCGCGCGGAGCCGGATGATGACGCGCCCCTTTCCTTCGCCGCCGCCATTCGCGTTCTGATAGGCATCAACGGCCTCGCTGGCGTTTTTTACGAGGTTCGTCACAGCCTGGGTAAGGAGCCGCCGGTCGCACAGAGCGATCAGCGGCTCTTTCAGCGTATCGATTTTGAATTCGATCTCGGGCCGGCTCATCTGGAACAGAATGACGGCTTCGCGCACGATCTCGCGGATGTCCTGCTCCTCGAAAACGGCCGAAGGCATACGCGCGAATGACGAGAATTCGTCGACCATGCGCCCGATATCTCCGACGTGGCGGATGATCGTGTCTGTGCACTTGTCGAAGATCTCGCGGTCCGTCGTGATCGAACTCGCATATTTGCGCCGGAGCCGCTCGGCCGAAAGCTGGATGGGGGTCAGCGGATTTTTGATTTCATGCGCGATGCGCCGCGCCACGTCCGCCCATGCCGACGTCCGCTGGGCGACCGTGAGTTCGGTGACGTCGTCGAAGGTCAGAACCACGCCGAAATCGGCTTTGTCGTCTTTTTCGCGGGTCACCCGGACGGCATAGTTGCGTTCGCCGGTCTCGCGCACGATCGTGATCTGGGTCTGCACCGGCTTGATCCGGGACTGCCTGCGCGCCTTGTCGATGACTTCGCCAAATTCCGGGACCGCGGATTTGAGTGGCTTGCCGATAAGTCTCTCCTCGTTGAGGTTGAGGAGTTCACGCGCCGAGCGGTTGGCAAGCGTTACGCAGCCTGCGGGATCAACGCCAATGACCCCGGCCGACACACCCGAAAGGACCGCCTCGATGAAGCGACGCCGCTCATCAAGTTCTGAGTTCTTGGTCATGATGTCGTCGCGCTGCGTCTTCAGGTCGACGGTCATTTGTTTGAACGTCGCACCGAGGCGGCCGATGTCGTCGCGCGCAAACCCGTCGGCAAATTGAACGTTCAAATTGCCCTGGCTGACCTCCTGCGCAGCGCCAATGAGCTTCCGGATCGGCATGACGAGCCGGTTTGCGAAAACGAGCCCGGTCCAGATCGCCGATGTGAGTAGCGTCAGAGCCAGCAGCACATACATGATCGCGAAGACAAGCTGGTATTGTCCCCGCGACTGTTCGAGCTGCGCGAATTGCATGATGTTGAACTGCGTGCGCTGCAACAGCCGGAAAACGTTGGGATTTACCGGGCGCAAGGCGTAAAGGTAGGCGTCGTCGATGCCAACAAGCTTTTTCAGAGCCGCGACGCCATTCGAAAGATCCCAGCTCACAGGCACGATTCGGCCCTCTGTGGCGCGCGCTATGTCAGCGAGAGGCGGAGCACGATAGGGAGGGCCTTCCGATGCAGCCGCGAGAAGATTGCCCTTCGAGTCAATGATGAAGGATGCGGGTACGGCGCGCAGCGCGACGGCCGCCGAAAAGAAGCGGTCGAATGCCGGCTTGTCCTCCTGGTAGAGGGCGGCCTTCTCTTCCACCTCGCGGCTGACGCCCACAATATCGGAGCGGATCGTCTGCCCGCTCTCCTGCATGTAGGATTGTGCAACCTCGACCGAGTTGCTGACGATGCTCTTTACCCGCGTGGAGAAGAACGTGTCGAAGGTGCGATCAATGGAGACGGTTGCGAAAATCGCAAGAAGAACGGCCGGAAAAAGAGCGACAAGACTGAAGACCCCGGCAATGCGAAAGTGCAGTCCAGCGCCGGCTTGCCGCTTCCTCGCTTTCAGAAGTTGGGCGACCTGAAAGCCAATGATCCCGATTATCGCGACGACAAAGGCGGCGTTGATGCCGAGCGTCCAGAGCACGACGTTGTTCGTCGGGATGATCGAGGTCAGGCCATTCAGGATCAGAAAGGTCGCGACGCTCGACAAGAGCGCGGCAATGACCATACCGAGGCTCATCCAGAAGGCGCTCATGTGCTGCGCCGCCTTCGCGAGACCCGCTGGGAATTGCGCCTTGAAGCCTGCCGTCACGAGCTTATTGCCTACCCCTGTTGCCAAGCTGCATCGGTGGCTGGCGAGTTTGGGGAAATTGTGGCAAATCCACCACGTTCCAATGTGACTTGGTGTGTCCGACCGGTTGCGAACAAGGATCAAGGGACCGGTGCAGGAGCACTAGCACTTTCGGAACAGTCTTTGCCGCATAGTCGGCCATGCCCGGCTTGCATGTCGGTAAGCGGGTTGTGATCTCCAAATGCGCGCGCGCTGCGTGCACACGAGGATCAGCGCGCCCGCCGGTCTTCTTGACAGGCGAACCATCCGGGCCGCTGACCGTACCCATGCGCTCCCGGGCGATGCGCATTATTTTCCCGATCCATCCAAACGATGAGGCCGCCGCACTTGGCTTTCATCTTGGCCTCGTATGCTCGGATTTTTGGAGTTTCTCCCCTCGCTCTACGGTTGTTGTTTTTGGGGGATTCACTTTGAGCGGGACTGCCTTTGCCAGCCTGCCGGCCGGCAGGTTGCTTCTGGTCCGTTTGCGCGGCCTCTTCTGTCGGGACCGAAGCAGCCTGTGGAGAACCCGTTGCCGCAACAGAGGCTTCCTGTGGCGGCTGGTTAATTGCCGCAGGAGGAGAATAGACGGTCTGAGACGAAACCTTCAAAGCCGCCTCATAAGCGTTGACGGCCGCTTCAAGATTTTCAGTCCGCTCACCGCGGAGGCGAGACTGGTAGGCCCGCCCAAGGTGCTTTTGAATCCGCGCCCAATCTTCCGGAAAGGCCTCCTTGGTCAGGACCATCAAGGCCGTCGTGAAAGCTTCGATAGCTGCATCGACATTATCGCGGCGGCTTCCATCAATTCGATCCATGTAGGCAAGGCCGAGACAATTCTGGATTTCAGCCCATTCGCGCGGATATCTCTCGCGCGTCAATACTGTCAAGGCCGCCATATTCCCGCGAATGGCACCTTCAAGGTTTTCGGCGTGGCTGCCGCGAACTCGGTCCATATAGGCTAAGGCAAGATAATGCTGGGTCCGCGCCCACTGTTGGGGAAAAGCCTCGCGCGTTAGAACCGTCAAAGCCGAATTATAAATGGCGATGGCGGTCTCAAGATTATCCTCGCTACGGCCTTCGGTACGAATCCAGTATAGCTCTCCGAGCTTGTACTGGATAAAACCCCAAATTGCAGGGAAATGGCCCTTATCGAAGACTTTTCCAATTTCCGTATAAGCTTCGATCTTCTGCTCGATGTTCGCGGATCTCACTGCACCGCTTGTGCCTCCCAATCGGACTAGAAAAGTTGTTATCTCGCCCCCGCGCCAAACCCCGATCCTAACTTCGCCGCCGCTCCCAGCCCGCTTTACGGCAGCGGTAAACTCGCCGAGACCGGGAACCGAATGCCCATTCAAAGCGAAAACGACATCGCCGGACTTGATGCCTGCGTTCTCTGCGGGTCCGCCCTTGGCTGCGAGCACAACCAGCAGGGCGTGTTCCGGAGCGATCCCAAGTGAATTTAAAGCACTTTCGTCAAGTTCCACGACCTCGCTGGCCAAGTCGCCATCCTCGGCTGCTGGGAGAGCGTGATCGATCAATGAAGGGGCCGCTCTCTCGTCTGCGACAGCCATTAAAAGTTGCAAAACCAAAAGTATAGCTGCCGCCAGAATAGTAGGATAGCAAAGGCGATACGAATTCGAATAACTCCCGGCAACCAGCCTTTGTCCGCAGATCACATCAAGACCTCATAATTGGGAATCAATTAGCTAGTATTACTTAAAATATGACGCAATTTGGAGCATTTTTGATTGGACACCTAAGCGTTCGCTGCCTCGATCCGCCGGCGGCCAACGGGTGGACATCTCGTTGCCTGGGCTGGCTTGTGTCCCGGCCAGAACAAAAGCGCGGGCAAACGCAAATCCTCACGGCTGCGCGAGGGCGCACCCACGCTGAAAACGATGCTTGTGCAATGCGCCCGGGCGGTCCAGCCGCAAGAAAGACAGCTCCTACAAGGCGCAGTTCAATCGGCTCAAAAGCCGGCGCGGCCCTAAGAAAGCTGCCTGCCTTTCGCCGAGGCAGCGTGAAGCCGCGCACACCGTCTCAGCCTCCTTTGGGTTTCTTGTTAGCTTTCCAGCGCTTGCTCTATTCCAGCCTGGGCAACTTGCGCCATCACCACATAGCCAGCCCGCGTTGGATGTAACCCGTCCTCGGAGAGACTCCGTTTCATGAACCCTTGGCCATCGCTCATTGCACCGAAGTAATCCAGAAAATCGCATCCGTGGGAGATGCTGTAGTCCTTCAGCCAGCGGTTTAGTTCAAGGACTGTCTCTGGTGGGTGTTTGAAGAGGTTATAGCGCGATGGTAGCGTCTCCTTATGCGGCAGCGGGAGGAGCGACGACACGATAACCCGGATAGAATTGGCCTGGGCGATCTCCACCATCGAGGCATAATTCGACTCGGTGTCTTCCATGAGCATGGAGCCGGTATTGCCGCCGATGTCGTTGGTTCCTGCATGGATCACAACGGCGCTCGGTCTCAGCGCGATAACATCCTGCCTGAAACGAAGCAGCATTTGAGGGGTTGTCTGCGCGCAGATCCCGCGATTGATGTAGGGCTTTTTGGGAAAAGACGCCTCAAGATCCCATCCTTCCGTGATGGAGTCGCCGAAAAAGACGATGCGGTTCTCGTTTGGAGCGGGTGGCTTAAGCCTCGCGTTGGCGGGGCGATAGCGGGCCAGCATACCGTAATCATCGATCAAGGATTCCAGCCATGACTTTCGCCACGCATGAAACTCCACTTCAAGGCTGGAGTAGTCGCTGATGTCATTTTCGGCGTGCTGCATGGGCTCTTCAGGCGAAGTTATGAAGGCGGTACCTGGGCGTGGCATAGAGCGGCGCGCCATCTGTTCCTTTAATATCGCTTAAGCGCGCCGTCACCCCGTTTTTCACATTCGCGGGCAACGGCACATAATCAAGCTCTTCCGCCATCGTGTCACCTTTCGCGAGTGCAAACGCAAAAAATCTCAGGGCCTCCCGGGAGGCGGCGGGATTGAGCGGCTTTTTGTGCATCACGACGAATGTGGCTACGGCGATCGGCCAAGCGTTTGCTGCGGGCTGATCAATGACACTCGACGCTTCGCTATGGTCCCATTCGGCACTGGCAGCAGCGGCTTGAACGGATTTGCTATTCGCTTCGACGACGATACCGGCCTTATTGATCAATCTAACAGCAGTCAACCCGCTTTGCTTTGCAAAAGCGGCGTCTACATAACCGATCGAATTTTTGGTGTTTTGAACGAATGTTACGATGCTTTCATTGCCCTTTCCTTCGACGCCGCAGGGCCAACTCACCGAGGCGCCGGGACCATGTTTGGATTGCCACTCGTGGCTTACTTTCGACAGGTAATGGGTGAAGGTCAACGTTGTGCCGGAGGCGTCCGAGCGATGAATAACCGTAATGGCGCCGGATGGAAGCTTGATGCTCGGGTTCAATTTCCTGAGCGCTGGATCGTCCCAGGTCTTGATGACGCCAAGGAAAATTTTTGCGAGCGCGGGCCCGTCGATTATGATCCCGCTGGCTTCGATACCCCCGAGATTTACCACGGGCACGATCGCGCTTAGCACCATCGGCCATTGAACAAGGTCCCCTACCGCCAGATCCGTTGCGGCGAGCGGCACATCGGTCGCACCGAACGCCACCGTTTTGGCGGCAATCTGCTTGAGACCGGCTCCTGAGCCAATCGAGAGGTAGGTGAGCGCGCTTCCGCTTTGTCGGCGATAGGCTTCGGCCCATTTCGCGTAGATTGGATAGGGAAAAGTCGCACCCGCGCCGGTAAAGCTGGTTCCGCCTTCCTGCGGCGCGGATGAAAGCTTCGGTGGCACCGTGAAAGCCGCTTGTGATCGGCGCAAACCCTCAATCCGGCGGCGCGCAAGCGCACCGTAGTCCGGGTTCGCGCTTCCGTAACGATCCAAAAAATCTTCAAAGATTTTTGGGTCTTGCAAGTCTTTGATTGTGGACCAATTCTGCGCCGCCTCGCTCAGAGCCGGTTGCGGCCTGCCTTCCGGAGACGACGGCGCCAGCATGACCTCGTTCTGAAGGCGTGAGAGGCGCTCAGGTTGTTGCTTTCCATGAGTTTCATTGAGAACGTCCCTGGTGACACGCTTGAACATGAGCTCGATTTCAAGACCGGGCGTTTCGATATTCTTGAGGAGAGAAGCGGTAAAGGGACTGTTGCGGCTGCTGCCATCGCTCGCCGTTTCTCCAGGTGAGGTCGCGTAGACAATCAACGTGTTGCTGCCGACGACCGAAACCGGCGGCAACCCTTTGGGTGGCAGGATTGCCCGGTTCTTTTCGATAGCAACGCGCCGTAACCTCTCCTGCAGCGGGCTGTCGCGGCAGGCATCGAGCACGATCACACTGACCTTGGCCGCATTCTCGATGCGCGAAACAATCTCCTGGATGGCCACAAGCTCGCGGAGCGCACTGCTCTCGCTCTCGGCTTTGATGTCAACGGGCGCGAGATAGCCGCGCTTGTCGATCTGGACGCCGTGACCTGAGAAAAAGAAAAGAGCCACTTCAGCATCTTTTGCCGTTGCTTCAAAGCTATCGATGACCTTGTCGAACTCGCGAACGGTCAGGTTTTTCCGCGTCGTGACGGTGAAGTGCAGCCGCTTCAAAACGGCCGCTACGTCGTCGGCGTCGTTTTTGGGATTTTCGAGAGGCGCAAGCGCGTAGTCGGAATTGCCAATGACAAGAGCAACGCGGTTTCCGGCAAATACCGCAGGTCCGGCGAACACCAAGAACCAGACGGCAAAGAAAACCCGGCTCGCCGCTCGCACCATACCGTCTGCCCCGCGCCCACATTCATGTCCAGTTCACGCAATCTGCCGCAGCAACGGCGCAGGTGCAAGCGCGGGTTCGCCATTTGCAACGAGGCTTATGGTTGGGGACGCGCAGGACCCAGAGGCAGCAGCATCTCGACAACTTCTTTCTCCCGGCGTTGGTGCGCACGCGGTAAACAACGCTCCCGAGGTTCGGGGATCCGCCGGCAGATAGGCCGCCACAACGGAAAATCCTCGGGAGGCATCCTCGCCCGACATATTAACAATAAGAACGCTCCAGCTCACAATCTTCGGTTGCACGCCTACAAAACACTCTGTAGGCGTGGCTCCCGTTCGTTGGAGGGGTCTTGTCATGATTCGTTGCACTTTGATTATCGGTGCGAGCATCCTCACCGTGACGATGCCAGCCGCCGCGGACGGCATTTACAACGATGCGGCGGGGTATAAGGACGTACCGGACGTCTTCTCGATTCCGGGCACCATCGTCCAGTCGAACAATCAGATCGGCGTCCAATTCATCGCGACCGATTTCAATTACAAAGAGAAACTGGACGGGTTTCCGCTCGACACTGAAAAAGGCTGGGTGCCTGGCGCGGGTGTTTCCTTCTCGCTGATGCGAAACTGGCTCCTCGACAATCTTTATGTCAACGCGCGGTTTGCCTGGGAATATGGAAAGACAGAATATTTCGGCGCCTACCAAGGATATCCATACGGCTCTCTCATCGGCAGGAGCGGCGCTACTGTTTATGATTATGATCTCCGATTCGGCAAAGGCTTTGCTCCCCAGCCGGACGTCATGGCGACACCGTATTTCGGAGTCGGATATCATGACTGGAACAGAATGGTGAATGCGGGTGAGAACTACTCGCATGCCTACGCCGGTGGGGGCCTTTTGGTTCAATGGTCTTGCATGAGCCGTTTCGTTTTGTCCGTTGACGGCTTTGTGGGAGCAACGATCGACCCCCAGATCAAGGTCGCGACAATCCCGGGTGAGATCGTGGGGTCCACTTTATCGCTTGGTAGTGCCACGATTTTCAAAGTGGGCGCGTCTGGTGATTACGCCATCACGCGTCGTCTTCATGTCAATGCGGGGGTGGAATGGGTTACTTTTGATTACGGAGAATCCCCTCTCGATCCCACTGGAAACTACCTTGAACCTTATAGCCACACATCGAATGTGACGGTGAAGGCCGGCGTGGGGTATGCTTTCGGCAACGATTTCGTTCCATTGAATTAGTCTTTGACGAGATATGAACACGGCCATGAAGGAGGCCGAAAACGTCGTGGCTGGTCGCCGAGCCCAAGAGATACCCGTGTCGCAGGAACCATAGTCAAGACATTTTTCATATAATTGCAGTAAAACAAAAAACTGTAGGTCAGCAGGTTTCGGCCGTCGCGCCGCCTTTCTTCTGAGCAGAAATTCCAGTTCGAGTGCGGTAAGCAGCGCATGCGTCTTGGTATCCCGCAGAGTAAATTTGGGGTCGTTGTAGAGTCATGAGATCATTGAATAGAATAATGTTTCCTGGTCGAGGTGACCATCAGCCTGGGGAGCCGGATGGGAAAGCCTATTCCCGCCCTCATGCAAGCGCCAGACCTCGCCCGGTCGAAACGCGAAACATTTCAAATCACCCGGTCATCAGCATTCTCCTCCGCATCGACGAATTGAAGCATCGGGAAGAAGCCGGTCGGGGCGCTAAACAGCAAGCAGACCCTACCCTTGCGGAGTTAGAGGCATGTCTTGACGCAATCCAACGAGATGCACGCTAAGACGCGTGAGGATCAAGTCGTACGATCAAAGAAAAGAATACACGAGTAGAATCGTTTAGAGGACCGCGCATTCATTTGGACACGGATAACCTTTAAAATCGCGCAACTTTTCCCCTCAATCGATGATTGAAGGCAGGCTCCTCTGGCGTTCCGGCCTTTCTCAAGGAGACGTTTACTCGTCCTACTCGACGACGCTGGTGATACGGGATCGCCGTTTCACATGCTTTGCGTTTAGATATCCAAGAAAGGAAAGCTATTATTCAAAGAACATGGACAATTTTGGGGCAACGTGACCGTTATCCACACAATCACCATGACAATATATTGTGATTCCGGCTACCAAATTTGTATTTTACGATTTGGCTAATAGCGTAGGCAGGTTGTCCTCTGACAAGCAACGGAGAGAAGTCCAATGCTTTGAAAGTATGCGCCTGCTGAGCCTGCACTCTCACACACCTGTATTTAGTTTTTGTGGGATGACGAGTATGTGGTGGAAGTTCTTTGTGGGGCTGGGTTTTGGCCTTTTTGCTGGCAGTGTCGCTATGGTGCCTTTGTATCTTACCGTCCACCAGCGAGCCATACTTTCCTTAGCCGATTCCAATTATTCGTCACAAAAATTCAGCGGCTTAAGCGCCGAAGAAATTAACCGGCGAACTCTTAAAGCCGCAGCCGCCATAGAGCGCTCCTTCCGGAGATATTGAGCGAAGCCGACCGTTACCCCCACAATAATCCTTGCCGGGTGACGCGTCGTTGCCTGAAAATAAGTTTGGGCTAGGACAGCGTAAGAACCACGTGGACCCCGTCGGGCTCACGCTGGGCATCAAGAGATAGCCCGCTGTGCTCGAAGACTTTCAACATCGGGATGTTGTCGGGCAGGACTTCCGCCGTAAACTCTCTGATCCCCGCTTCCCGGGCAATGCCAGCGATATGCTGCATAAGTGCGGTACCGATCCCTTTCGCCTGGTACTCGTCGATCACCGCGAAAGATACCTCTGCTTTGCCCGGTTCCTGGACAATGTACCGAACGCCGCCGACAATAGCAGGATGCCCGTCTTCGTCGGTCACAGCGACGAGGCAAACATGGTT
This sequence comes from uncultured Alphaproteobacteria bacterium, assembly GCA_963839435.1. Lineage (GTDB taxonomy): Bacteria > Pseudomonadota > Alphaproteobacteria > Rhizobiales > Rhodomicrobiaceae > Rhodomicrobium. The sequence continues at coordinate 170,228 of CAWIVD010000018.1, read as the reverse complement.
CACGAAGTCAACAGTCATATAATACGCGATTTCCTGATCCGAGAAGAAGCGTTTCGGACCGAAGAAACGGCGATAGAGAGACTGAGGGCTGGTTCGCGCGACTGCGGCCATCACATCGGCCTCATCGTCTCGTTTCAGGGCGCGGATTTTGAAGGTGCGGCCGTCACTCATCCTCGCCATAGCTGAATAGTTCGCTGCGTGCAGCACGTTCAGCACTCTCCCAACTGGCCATACCTGCGGTCGGCGAGGATCGGACGCCAAGCGCCGGCAACACCTTACAGTACAGCCTGCCCGCCAGCAAATTTCAAAGATGAAAGGCTTCCCGCTGCGATCCGCCCGGCGCTTATGGGATCTGCGGCAGATACTGCGTGTAGGCCGGTCCGTCGGTCGATTTTTGACCAGGCGCGCGCCCGGGATCCGCGACAGGGGCGACGCGCGGGTCTTCGGCGCTTTCAACCGAAGCGCCCCAGCCAAACGCCGCGTCCTTGACTTCGCCGTAATAACGCGTCGGATCGTAGAGTTCTGCTTGAAGAGCAATGTCGTAAGCGGTCAACCGACCCATGGCGGCTAGCACGCCGTAGGACGCCACGACAAGATCGCGCTGAAATGAGACCAGGTTCACCTGGGCATTCAGATTCTGCTGCTCCGAATTGAGCACGTCGAGAATGGTGCGCTGCCCAACCCTCTCTTCCTCGCGTACCCCTTCCAGAGCGATTCTCGTCAACTCAACGGCCGACTTCCCCGCCGCGACGTTGCCCCTCGCCGCGAGAACCAAGCCCCATTGCGAGCTGACGTTCTGCCGGGCAAGCTCGCGCTGCGCATCGACTTGCTGGCGAGCCTGCGACAAGGTCTCGATGGCCTGCCGGATTTGTGCCGAGACCGAACCCGCCTGATAAATCGGAACATTCAACTGCCCATAGAGGAGCGTATCATTCTCCTCGGCGTCTTCGGGAACCCCAAACGGCTGGGCGGATTTGGTATAGCTCGCATTGGCGGTCAAACTCGGCAGAAGCTGGCCCTTGAGCTGTTTGACCACATGCTGCTGCGCTCGCTCCTGGAAAATAGCGCTGAGCAGACCAGGGTTTTCAGCCTGCGTGACGTCGATTGCGCGCTGCAACGTCGTTGGCAGCAGCTTTTCGGGGGGGCCAGGATCCTTCAGAGCGCGAGGGGGATGACCGATATATTGAGCAAAAAGCGCCTGATCGCCATAGAGCGTCCCTTGAGCGATGCTTAAGTCGGCCTGCCCCTGGGCAAGTCCCGATTGGGCCTGAGCCACGTCGGTCCTAGTGACCTCACCAACCTTGAAACGATCCTCCGTCGCGCGGAGCTGTTCGACCAAAACCTTTACGTTGTTCTTGCGGAGTTCCACGATCGCCTGATCGCGCACGACATTCATATAGGCGGTCGCAGCGTTCAACAGGACGTTCACTTCGGCCGCGCGAAGGTTCTCGCGCCCTGCCTCGACACCCGCCTCCGCTCCTTTGACATTGTTGTAAGTCTGAAAGCCGTTGAAGACGTTTTGCTGGATGCCTATTTCCGCGGAACGCGGGTTGGACGCGCCGCTCGTGGCAGAGCTGCCCGTGAAGGAACTTAACGGAGCGCCGACCGCGCCGAGGCAGGTGCCGTTGGCATTGACGGCTCCTGCACAGACGGGAACCGACCCGGTCGAGGTGGCTACACTCCGGATTTTCGTTTTGAGGTCCTCGTAGCCATATTGCAGCGTCCCGGTGATGGTAGGTCTATACCCGGACTTGGCTAGCGAAACCTGGTTGTCTGTCGAGCGAAGCTGCGCTTGCGCGGCCTTGAGCGTTGGGTTGTAAAGATAAGCTGCTGTCAGCGCTTCCTTGAGCGTCTCAGCGCGGACAGGGCCACAGCAGGCGAAAAGAAGAACCGCAAGCCCCCCCTTCGCCAGCATCACGCCTGAATGTTTACGAGTTTTCCCAGACAACATCGATATTCCGTTGTAGCGAGAGCCTTCACCGCACCAGACAGCGAACATGATCACGCACGAAACCGAGAAGAATGCCGCTTCGCTTTCAAACGCAAGCTGCCGAAAAGCCGAAGCGAGAAGGACACGCTAGCACTTATCGAGCATACTCTGCTCAACGCGGTCCGCGCATTTCTGAGTCGAATCCCGGTATTATATGTTTCGGACGCTAATCGCGAATTCCGTTGCCTGAAAGATAAAATCGTTCTCCGGGATTGCTTTCTTCGGGAGGCGTTGCATTTTTCGCAGGCCTCATAGGTCATTTCTCGATGGGCGTTTCTTCATGCTTTATCCACGCCGCAATGAGTTCCCACGTCACCGCAAGAACAATGGGGCCAATAAACAGCCCGATAATACCGTGAGCCAGCGCGCCTCCCATCAACCCGATGAAGATGACGAGCATGGGCGTCTTCAAGCCGTGCGCCATGATAATCGGGTTGAGGACGTTATTCAGCACCCCGACTGGCCCCAGATAGGCTGTCAGCGCGAGGGCTGTTGTCGTCTCCATCGAGGTCCAGATCCAGAGGAGAACCGGAATGAATAGCAGCCCTTGGATCTGGAGGATTCCAGTAACGAGAACGCCAAGGGCAAGAAAACCGCTGCCCGGTATTCCAGCAACGAGAAAGCCCAAGCCAGCCAGGATGGCCTGCAAGAACGATATGCCAATCACGCCCTGAGACACATTGCGGATCGTGGCGCCCGCAAGCTTCACAAGCTCCTGGCCACGCGTCGGAAGAACGCGCTGGCACACCGTCCTTATCCCTTCCAGCAGCGAAGGCGCCGGGGGAAACAAAACGCCCGCGATAATCAAAGAGACAAGGAATGTCGGTATACCCGTGGCCACGCCTTCCGCCACGCTGCGGGCCGTGCTCCGGAACGGCGAGAGATAAGGAAGCGCCTCGGCGATGGCGCTGTGCAAATTGGTGGAAGCCAGGTCCCAGAGATGGAAAAGGCGCTCGCCGATAAACGGCCAGCTCTTGACCTCCTCAGACGGCGGCGGAATCGCAATGTCGCCTGCGCTGAGGCGCTGGGAAAGGGAAGCAACGCCCTCTATCATGCTCATCCCCAGCCATATGATCGGCCCTGTGAAGACCAGAAGGCTGATCGCAGTCACAAGAACCGCGGCGAGCTTCCGTCTGCCGCCAAGGAAACGCGCGGTCCAGGAATAAGCGGGATAGAGAGTGACCGTGAGAATGACGCTCCATAGAGCAATCGACAGAAAAGGCCGCAGAAGGACAGTCGACCAGTAGACGAGAAAGAAGAACAGGCCGAGCTTGACCGCAAGCTCGAAGATGTCATCGGCCGTTTGAACAATGGGGCGACGCTCGCGAGGTGCACGACCCTGCTCCGTTGTCGACTCACCCATAGCGCGCCCCTTGTCACTCCCCACTCGCCCCATGCCTTATCCTGGTTGGTTGCTTAAAATCCTATGAAAAATTGGGTTCGTTTTGCAAAACGGTGGCGAAGTAAGCATGTAACTATCTCTCTCCCGCCCTTGTTTGACGGCACTGCTCTTCTGCCGCCTTTTCGAAAATTATATTTCTCTCTATTCCGCTAAAATAAAATTGCTAAAAATCGGTGGTTATTTTTGAGTGAATGCGTTAGCGCAAGCTTAACGAGATTTGGCCGAGCAAACTCTCGTGCAAGCTTGCGCTGAATGGGCCGCTGCGCGCTAGTCTATTACATGGTAGCCGCCGTCGATGAAAAGCGTATCGCCGGTAATGAGTCGCGCCGCGTCGTGGGCGAGGAAGGCAGTGGCGAGCCCCACATCCATGACGCTGACAAGGCATCGTGTCGGCGCCTTCTCCTGGGCCTTATGGAGGAGTTCATCGAACTCCGGGATGCCAGACGCGGCGCGCGTCGCAAGCGGGCCGGGAGAAATGGCGTGAACGCGGATGCCCTTGGGACCAACTTCAGACGCGATGTAGCGAACCGCGCTTTCCAGGGCGGCTTTCGCGACCCCCATGATGTTGTAATGCTCCACGACCATCTGGCTGCCGTAATAGGTCATGGTGAAGAGCGCGCCGCCCTTCGGCATGAGCGGCTCCGCGAGATGCGCCATGCGGATGAAGGACCAGACGGAGACGTCCATCGTTTGCAGGAACCCCTCACGGGGTACGTCAATCACGCGGCCGCAAAGCGTTTCCTTGGGCGAGTACGCAATCGAATGGACGACGAAATCGAGCGTTCCCCATTCCCTGGCGATCCGATCGAAGACGGCCTCCAACTCCCCCGGTTTGCAGACATCCAGGGGCATGACGATCTTCGCCTCAAGTTCTTCGGCCAGCGGCTCCACATATTTGCGAGCCTTCTCGTTGAGATAAGTGACCGCCAGTTCCGCCCCCAAGCCGCGGAAGGCAGCCGCGCATCCCCAGGCAATCGAATGCTCGTTCGCAATGCCGACGATGAGGCCTCTCTTGCCTTCGTGAAGCTTGGCTTGGAAATGCGGGATCATGGAGCACCCCCTTTTCTTTCAATGTCCCGCGCCGGATGACACGGGGTCAGATGATCGGCCTGACCAGCGCCAGCGTATGTTGAGCGATCATCAATTCCTCGTCCGTCGGAATGACGCTGACGGCGACGGCGCTGTCCGAGGTGGAGATCAGCTGCCTTTTCGCCGCGTTCGCCGCCTCGTCGAGCTTCACGCCGAGCCAGGACAGCTTTGCAGCAACCCGCGCCCTGAGCGGCACGGAATTTTCGCCGATGCCCGCCGTAAAGACGAAAGCGTCGAGGCCGCCGAGAGCCGCTGCGAGCGTGCCTGTGAACAGCGCGATCCGATACACGAAATAGTCGATGGCAAACGCCGCGCGCGGATCGCCGCTCGCTTCAAGCTCGCGCATGTCGTTGCTGATGCCGGACAGGCCCTTCAGCCCGCAATCGTAGTAAAGCAGATGCTGAACCTCGGCGGGGCTCATGCCTTTTTGCTCGATGAGATAGAGCAGAACGCCAGGGTCAACCTGCCCTGCGCGGGTTCCCATCGGCAGCCCGTCCAGCGCCGTGAAGCCCATCGTGCTCTCGATGCTCTGCCCGCCGCTTAGCGCGCACATGGAAGCGCCGCTGCCGAGATGGGCCACGATGACCCTTTTCTTCGCGATGTCCGGCGCGACCTCCATCAGGCGCGCCGCGATGTACTCATAGGACAAGCCATGAAATCCGTAGCGGCGAACGCCCTCGGCATGGAAATGCTCAGGAATTGCATAATAATCGGCGACGGCGGGATGCTTCCGATGAAACGCCGTGTCGAAGCACGCGACCTGAGGAAGCCCTGGCCGGTTCACCATAATCGACCGGATGGGCTCCAGATTGTACGGCTGATGCAGCGGCGCGAGGGGAATGTAGCGCTCGAGCCGGCGCAGCACGTCTTCCGTCACGAGAACGGGCTGATCGAATTCCGGGCCGCCATGCACCACGCGATGGCCAACGGCGATCGGGTGGATGTGAAGCTCGTCGCGCAGCCACGCGCCTGCCGTGTGCAAGGCCGCTGGAACGTGGGGCACGGCTTCAGTCGTGTAGGTTCGCTCGACCAGAACCTTACCTTCAGCCGATTTAGCGGTTAGATGCGGTTTTGTCCCAACGCCTTCGATTTTGCCTTCGAGTTGACTGGCGAGGCCGCTTGCCTGATCGACTCCGAACACCTCGAACTTGACGCTCGAAGACCCGGCATTTGCAACGAGGATCGTGTCCATGATGCTCACGCCGCCGGCAGGCTGAATTCGCGGCGGCGGGCGTCGGCAGAAAGCGCCGCAACCGCGCACGAGGCCAAGCGGGCTCTCAAAGAAGTCCGCGCGCGATGTCAGAACGATCGGAACTCTCGCACCCAGGACGACACCAGCGGAATCCGCCTTCAGAAGGAAAGTGAAATTCTTCGCGAGCATGTTGCCGGCTTCCAAATCCGGGACAACGAGAACCTGCGCCCGACCGGCCACTTGCGACTTGATGCCTTTGATTGCTGCGGCTTCCGGGTCGATCGCGTTGTCGAAAGCAAGCGGCCCATCGAGAATGCCGCCCGTGATCTGGCCGCGGTCAGCCATCTTGCAGAGCGCCGCCGCGTCGATGGTCGACGGAATTTTCGGCGTTATGGTTTCGACAGCCGACAGGATCGCAACACGGGGCGTCCCCTGCGCGATGTGCGTGTAAAGATCGATGGCATTCTGGACAATGTCGCGCTTGGTTTCGAGATCGGGGAATATGTTGATCGCCGCATCCGTTATAAGCAAAGTCTCTTTGTAAGTTGGAACATCCATGATGAATGCGTGGCTGATGCGGCGCGCGGTTCGAAGGCCCGAGGTCTTCGAGGTCACGCTCCGCATCAGTTCATCCGTGTGGAGGCTGCCCTTCATCAGGACTTCGCCTTTCGCCTCCTGGATGAGCTGAACGCCTTTTGCCGCTGCCTCCTCGCCAGTTTCGGCCTGGACGATCTCGAACCGGCTTATGTCCAAGCCGAATTTCTGCGCGACCGCTTTAATCTTCTCCGCCGGTCCGACAAGCACGGGCTCGATAAGTTCGGCTTCCGCGGCCTCGACGGCGCCCCTGAGCGATGACTCGTCGCAAGGATAGACGACGATCGTTCTTGGCGACTTGACGACGGCCGCGCGGGCCATGAGCCGCGCATACTTTTCGTGCGGCGGTCTTTCTTCAACGACCAAGCTCATGATTTGCCCCCTTTTCTCGGAACAGCAGCCGAAGTACCGCCGTCATCGGAAGAGTCCCGTTTCGGCACGAGCCTCAAGGATTCCCCCCGCGATCCGGTCCATGTTCCTGTTTTCCCAAGCCCAAAAAGCTCTTTGACCTTGTTCAGACGCTCGACGGCCTCGCCCGTAAGCTCACTGCTGGCCTCCAGAACCGTCTTTATGGAATTGAAGGCTTTCTGCCGCAGTTCCGCGTCCGCCGGCAGAAGAGTTGGGATTGCCTCCAGCGTTGCCTCGGTGTCGAGCAGGAGCATGAAGAACTGATCGCGCGCCATGTCCTTGAATTCGGCAAGGGTGAGCCGCGGCATCTCATCGGAGAGCCTGATTTGCTTGAGCGCATTGACGCCGCGCTCATCGACCCCGCCCCGAGCCAGGCCCACATAGATCAGGCCGCGGATGGTGCATTCCTGCAGGCCGCCCCTTTTGATGCGCGATTTCAGCTCCGCGATGCGGTCCTGAATGAGCTGCGTGTGAAGCGCGGACTTCGGAGCCATGCGTTGCGGCTGTGAAGATTTCGGATCGACTCCCGCGGTTGCCTGGAGCGCCGGCGATCCGTAGACCGAGAGAAACAGCGTCTCCGTGAAGCTGTCGCGTATCGTCCCGACGCTTTCGAGGGCGTGGACGATTTGCTCGGATGCAGTCTTCTCCGCAGCGAGGAATGGATTGTCCGGGGACACCGGGTACCTGTTGCTGCGGACCCTTTCGGCGATCTCGCCCAGGATGCTCCCGAAAGGATTTTCGTCGCTCAGCATCTCGTATTGCAGGCGCAGAGGGTGCATCATGCGCATCCACTCCGCGAAAGCCGGGTTGATTGCCGCTTTCACGAGCGGCTGAAGAAACGTGCGGTAAAGGGCGAGATTGGCCTCCGAAACCTGGGCCACAGTTGCGAACATGCGCTCGTCTTCCGGCTCATGACCGCCAAGCGCGCGGATGTCGTCCAAGGTTCGTGGATCGCAATGCATGACCCAATCCCCGGTTACGAGATCGGGATGGGGCGTACTGCCGGTCTTGCGTTCGAAACGCGCTTCGTAAAGGCCGGGAGGCAGCACGTCGATGAGGTCGATGTTGCTGGAGAACTCGCTGTGCTCCTTCCTGGCGATCCCGCCAGAAACAAAGATGCCAAGATGCCCGACCTTCTCGTGAATGGTATAGACGATGGTCTGCCCGTAGGACCGGATCTCATCGACATCCCTGTAAAGGTCGAGAATCCAGCCGAGCGCCTGTTGCGGAGGGGTAATGTTATCGCCCTTCGAGCAGAACACGACGATGGGAGAGCGGATGTTGCGCAGATCGATCGCGGTGCCATCGGACAATTTTACACCGCCGGCAGCAAGCTTGTTCCCGATGAAAAGCTCGTCGACGATCGTCTGGATTTCTTCCGCATTCAGATTGACGTGCCCTCCCCACCAGCGCTCGAATTCGAGGTAGCGGGACGCCTCCGTGTCGATCTTCGAATAGAGGTTGTATTGCTTCGACCAGAGCGTATTGGCGGGGTTCAGGCTCTCGAAATTCTGCACGAGCCAAGCGCCATCGAACTTGCCAGCGCCCATATCGCTCGTTAGCGCCGTCAACCAGCTGCCTCCGAGGAGGCCGCCGGTGTAGCGCATCGGATTGATGCCCTTAAGACCTGCCCAATAGGAGAGCGGGGAACCGGCGATGATGAGCGGCCCGAACAGTTCCGGCCGGATCGCCGCGAGCATCATGACCGCCCAGCCCGCCTGACAATTTCCGATCACGCATGGCTTGCCGTCGGCATCGGGATGGAGCGTGATGACTTTCTCGAGGAAGATCGCCTCGGCGCGACCGATATCTTCGATGGTTTGATCCGGCATGGGCTCGGGCAGGAAGCCGACGAAGTAGCAGGGGTGGCCGGCTTTCATGGCCACGCCGATTTCGCTATCGGCCTTGAACCCGCCGATGCCTGGGCCGTGCCCGGCGCGCGGATCGACGATCACGAACGGCCTGGCCTTCGGGTCGATCTCCACGCCTTCGGGCGGATCGATGCGGACAAGCACGTAATTGACCGGCCGTTTGAAGGTGCGGCCATCGGCGACCACTTCGAACGAGTAATTGAGGACGTGCGGCGCGAGCTTGGCGCTCTGGTCGCGGTACTGATTTCCGCGCTGCCGCAGCGTGTCCCAAAACAGGATTTGCCGTTGGACGAAATCGGTTGCGTATTCAACCGCGGGGCCGAACAACTGGGGAAATGCCGCCCAACCGATCGGGGGCTCTTTCAATTCTTCGCGATCGCTCATGGCGTACTCCCTCGCGCATGGCGCACTCTTTAACTGGTGCAGCGTATGCGCACAATTGGAGGCATCATTGACAGATGTCAAATGGTTTGGTCCTGCATGGGTCAGAACTTCCCTCGGGGCGTACTAGTATTGCTGAGGGACGAGCTTGAGCCCGGCCAGAGACTTCGCGGTCGTCATATTTTCTTTTGTTGGATCGTTTCGGCAGCTCAACCTTCTCTGACGGCACCTTCTTGTAAGGGATCAGGCTCAAGATGTGGGCAATACAATTGAGCCTCGCACGGCGCTTGTCGTCCGACCGAACGATATGCCAGGGCGCATGATCGGTGTCCGTCTTCTCGAACATCTTATCGCGCGCCTCCGAAAAGTCGTACCAGCGGCGGTAGGATCTCGAGATCCATGGGGCTGAGCTTCCACTGCCGCAGCGGATCGCTGATGCGAGCCAGAAAGCGGCGTTCCTGCTCGTCCTTGCCCACCTCGAGCCAAATCTTGATGAGCTGAATTCCGCCGTCGACGATGTACTTCTCGAGTTCGGGACAAAGCTGCAAAAACCGCTCGTACTCCTCCGGCGTGCAAAAGCCCATGACGTGTTCCACACCGGCACGGTTGTACCAGCTGCGGTCGAAGACGACGATCTCACCGGCGGCGGGAAATTGCTGCATATATCGCTGAAAGAAAATTTAAGTCTTTTCCCGGTCCGACGGGGCAGGCAGCGCCACTACCCTGAAGACGCGGGGGCTCACCCTTTCCGTCATGGCCCGGATCGTTCCGCCCTTCCCGGCGGCGTCGCGCCCCTCGAAAACGATGATGATCCGGGCTCCGGCCGACTTCACCCACGCCTGGAGGTGGCAAAGCTCGACCTGCAGATCGCGCAGCTTCTTCTCGTAATCCTTCCTTTTCAGTTTCTTCTTCTCAACAGGCTGCTCCACGTTCATTTTTTTCTCCCCTTCGTTTGGGTTATGCGGCGCCCTGCACTTCACCAGCCTGGTCAGAGAGGACCTCATCAAGCGTCTTGACGCGGTCGAGGCCCCCAACTTTTTCATCCATCCCATCCGCCCGCAATAAGTCCCGCGATGTTCCATGGGCACCCACGATGCGCAGTGCGATGCCAAGCGAGGCTAGCTCGCTGTGAAGGTCATGCAGCATCCGCGAGCCTCCGAGGTCGAGATAGGGCGAGGCGGAGAGATCGCAGATCACCAGGCGAATATCGGACGGACCAGCCGCACGGAGTCGGTTCAGGACACGTTCGAGAACGAAATCGGCATTGACGTAGAGGAGGGATGCTTCCGGACGGAAGGCGATCACTCCGGGGAGCGGTTCGTTTTCAGGGTGTCTGGCAAGTCGGAGTAAGCCTTTGTGCCGGGAACGCGGCCGAGAAACGCCACATGCGGCCGTGACGCCCGGATCAGCAGCATCACCACTGACGCCAGGGCTGCGAGAAGGATACCCTGCAGTATCCCGAGAAGCAGCACCGCGCCAAGCGCGATCGAGGCGGCGTAGAAGTCGAGACGGCTTATGCGCCACATGCGGAACAAGGCGGGGAAATCCAGCAATCCGGATATGGCAGACAAGACGACCGCGGCCAGGACCGCCTTTGGCAGGTTTTCCAGGAGGCCCGTGAGGAAGAGGAGGCAGAGCGCGAGCGTCACGGAAGCAAAAACAAGCGCGAGCGGCGTGCGCGCGCCAGCCTTGTCGTTCACGGCCGATTGTGACAGCCCGCCGGCCACCGGATAGCCTTGTCCCAACGCCGTCGCGAGATTGGCGGCCCCGATCCCGAGAAACTCCTGCCTTGGGTCGACGGCATAGCCATGCTTTGCCGCGAAGGTGCGGGCAGCAGAAATGCTTTCGATGTAGGCGAGCAGCAGGCACCCCGCGGCGAGCGGAACGATCCCCTCCTCATCGCGCAGCCGCAGCGCTGGCCCTTCGAGCCTCGGTAAGCCAGCCGGGATCGCGCCCGTTATTGGCACACCGGGAGCGGAAAGCCCGAGGGCGGATGCCGCGATGATTGACAACGCAACTACGCCGAGCGCGACGGGCTTTCCCGGCAGCAACCGTTCGCCAAAGGAGAGAGAAAAGAGGGCGACGACACCGATGGCGAACACCAGGGGTTGCGACTGGCCGAGATGCCGGACAAACAGGGCAGCCCGTTCGAAGAAATTATGTCCTCCGCCTTGCACGCCAAAGAGACTTGGCAGCTGCGTCATGGCAATCGTCAATCCTGCCCCGGCCTTGAAACCCACGAGGATGCTGTCGCTGATCAATTTCACAAGCACGCTAAGTCGAAAGGCCCAGGCGATCAGGCATAGCGCCGCGACAGTGAAGCCCGTGAGGCTGGCAATCTGAGCGTAGCGCAACGCATCCCCGCCCGCCATCGCCCCTACGGTTCCAGCAATCATCAGCGAGATGGCCGACGTGGGGCCGATCGCAAGCTGGCGCGACGAGCCGAACAGCGCGTAGCCCAAGCCACCCAGGAGATAGCCGTAAAGGCCGACTTGCGGAGGGAGACCCGCGAGACCGGCATAGGCGAGCGAAACCGGGATCGCGTAGGCTGCAAGCGTTATGCCGGCGACGGCGTCGCCCGGCAACCAGGCGATGCGGTATTCCGTGAGCCACCGGGCTGGCCGGAAGGACCAAAGCAAGCCTGGCGGCGCCGAGGCAGGATGCAAGTCATTCATCGAGTTTAGCGACGTTTTCCGCGGTGAGCCTAAAATCTGCGGCGCGCGTAGGCGCCTCTTGTCGCCTAGACACCCAACGTGTCCCAAAACAGGATCTGCCGCTGGACCAAATCGGTCGCGTACTCAACAGCGGGGCCAAAATGTCGGGAGAATGCCGCCCAACCGATTGGGACCTTTTTCAACATCTCCTGATCCCTCATGGCGTACTCCGTGCGATGGTGTACCGGGTGCAGAATTGCATTTTATGAAAAACGACTATCCTTTAGTGGAAGTCATCACGGCCTTAAAAATGGTATTGTCTAGGAATAATAATCACCTTATCCTTGATGGATGTCAAATGATCGGACATCTGTTATCGGCATTATTACCTTTGATAAATAAGCCATCAGTCTAGCTTAAGTTTAGCTCAAGGAGTAGTCCGGCATGGCCACGAATGTCGAAGATATTCTCCCCAAGGCATCGGACGTCATGGTTCGCATTGCGGAAGCCCAGGCCGAAAAGGCTGCCGCAAACGACCGGCAGAAGTCGGCGGAGCAGGCCGAGAAGGATGCCCTGATCAAGAAGCTGAGCCAGCCTTCCGGGCTGTCGGAGGAAGATAAGGTCAAACTGGCCGCCACGGTGATCAAGCGGGCTATGGACAATGGCTTGCTTGAGGTGCAGGTCCACCGCTTTCCAAACGCGCTTTGCACCGATCACGGACGCGCCATCAATCAGGCGGAGCCGGGCTGGGAAAAGACGCTCACGGGAATCCCAAAGGAGATCTATCACCTATGGGACGACCATCTGCGTGAGAAAGGTTACAAGCTCCGCTACCAGGTCATCGACTTTCCGGGCGGGATGCCAGGGGACATTGGCATCACTCTAAGCTGGCACTGAAACTCAAGATAGCTTGATCGCAGCAGGCTTTGAGTCAGCCCTAACATAGATTAATAAGAAACTTGCGGTTCGGTCGGGCTCGATAAGAGAGCCCATCCCTCCTTTACAGGAGGCTGGCGGGCCGTCCGAACAAGAAAGAGGAAAGGCCCGCGCATGCGTAACCCGGTTTTGATTGCGGTGCTTTTCGCAGCGCTCGGCACGCCTTCTTTCGCTCAAAAAGCAACGCCTCAACAAGCAGCGCCCCAGGCAGTGCCGGTGACGACCGTCATCGCACAAGAGAAGCCTGTCGCTCAGACGAAGGACTTCGTCGGCCGCATCGAAGCGATCGAGCGCGTCGAGGTGCGGGCGCGCGTGACCGGCTACCTCGAAGCCGTGCTGTTCAAGGAAGGGGAAGTCGTAAAGGAGGGACAGCCGCTTTACCGCATCGAGCCGGACATGTTCAAGGCAGCGGCCGAACAGGCGGAAGCCGCGCTTCAAGGCGCGAAGGCGTCAAAAATACTGTCCAAGGTTGAACTCGACCGCGCCAAAGAGCTTCTGCAGAAAAGCTTCGGGACCCCTCAAAAGCGCGACCAGGCGGAAGCCGCCGATGAAAATGCGGCAGCCAACATCTTAAAGGCGCAGGCCGACCTGGACACGGCCACGATCAATCTGGGCTACACCGACATCAGGTCGCCGATCACAGGAAAGATCAGCCGGACCAAGGTCACAAAAGGAAACGTCGTTTCTCCCGACAGCGGCGTCTTGACGACCATCGTGAGCCAGGACCCGATGTATGTGGTTTTTCCCGTGAGCCGGCGTGAATTCCTGGCTTTGCGGCAGGAGGGCAAGCCTGCCGATCGGGAGAGCGTTGCGGTCACGGTCCGCTTCTCCGATGGCGCAGTCTATGGCGAGAAGGGGCGCATCAATTTCGTCGATGTCAGCGTCGACAAGGCGACCGATACCGTCACAGTGCGCGCGACCCTGCCCAATCCGGACGGCGTGCTGATGGACAGCGAACTTGTCCGCGTCAACGTCGATAGCGGAAAGCCGCAGGAGCAAATCGTTATCCCGCAAGCTGCCCTGATCGCGGACCAGCAGGGCACCTATGTCTTTGCCGTCGAGGATGGTAAAGCCGTTATACGCCGTGTCAAAGTCGGCGCAGAGGTCGGGATTAACGTTGCCGTCACGTCGGGTCTGAAGGCCGGCGAGCAGATCATCGTCGAAGGAATACAAGGTGTCCGGCCCGGCGCTCCGGTCATCGCCTCGCCGATGCCAGAAGCAAGGAGCTAGGCCGTGCTGTCCTCCGTCTTCGTCGACAGGCCGCGGCTCGCGATCGTCATAGCGATCGTCACCACGATCGCAGGCGCACTCTCGCTGTTCCTGATCCCGGTGGCGCAATATCCCGATGTCGTGCCGCCGCAAGTCTCGGTCACGACGAGTTATCCGGGTGCGTCGGCCGCTATCGTCGATGCGACGGTTGCCCAGCCGATCGAGGCCCAGGTCGTCGGCGTCGACAAGATGATCTACATGAAAAGCGTCAGCGGCAATGATGGCAGCTACACGCTGACCGCGTCGTTCGAGCTTGGCACGAACCCCGACATCAATACCGTCAACGTGAACAACCGCGTTCAGGTTGCGCTTTCGAAACTGCCGCAGGACGTACAGAAGCAGGGCGTGACGGTTAAGAAGAAATCCTCGGCATTGCTCGGCGTCATCGCGCTTTCCTCGCCGAAAGGCACACACGACCCGCTCTTCATCTCGAACTACGTCACCATAAACATCCTCGACCAGCTCAAGGCCACGCCCGGCGTCGGCGACGCCTCGCTTTGGGGGCCGCAAGACTATGCGATGCGGGCTTGGGTGCAGACTGACAAGCTTACGGGGCTTGGGCTTACAACTGGAGACATCGTTAGCGCCATCCAGGCGCAGAACGTGCAAGCTGCCGTGGGCCGCATCGGCGCTCGCCCGATTTCCGACGACCAAAGGCTGCAACTGAACATCCAAACGAAAGGCCGCCTTTCTTCGCCCGAGGAGTTTGAGAACATCGTCATCCGGACCAATCCCGATGGATCCGTGCTCCGGTTGAAAGACGTGGCGCGCGTCGAGCTTGGCGCGGCGAACCTTGATCGCGAGACACGGCTTAACGGCAAGGCGGCGGCGGCGCTGGCGCTCTACCAGACCCCCGGCGCGAACGCGATCACCACCATGAACGCCATCCAGGCCCAGATGGCGGACCTTGCAAAAGCCTTTCCCGAGGATCTCGCGTGGAAGGTCACCTACGATCCGACCGTCTTCGTGAAGGAAACCGTCCATGAGGTGCAAAAGACGCTCGTCGAAGCCTTCATCCTCGTCGTTCTCGTGGTCTTTCTCTTCCTGGGCAACCTGCGCGCCACGCTCATTCCGGCCATCGCGGTGCCGGTCAGCCTGATCGGCGCGTTCATCGTCCTCTATGCCATCGGCTATTCCGCGAACTCGGTGTCGTTACTGGCGGTCGTGCTTGCCATCGGTATCGTCGTGGACGATGCGATTGTGGTGGTGGAGAACGTGGAGCGCGTCATGGAGGAGCATCCGGAACTTTCTCCCCCGGATGCAACAAAGCTCGCGATGCGTGAGATAACCGCGCCGATCATCGCCATTACGCTGGTGCTTCTTTCCGTTTTCGTGCCGGTGGCTTTCATCCCCGGCATCTCCGGCGAGCTTTTCCGCCAGTTCGCCGTGACGGTCGCCGTTGGCATGCTCCTGTCGGCGATCAACGCGCTCACGCTCTCGCCTGCCCTCTGCGCCATCCTCTTGAAGCCTCACCACGGGCCGAGGCGCGGCATCGTCGGCTGGGTGATGCGCTCCATTGATTACGTCCGCGACGCTTACGGCGTTGCCGTGGCCCGGCTCGTGCGCATCTCGATCATCGGCCTTGTTTTCGTCGCTGCTTCCATGCTCGGCGTTGTCGGGCTTTCCAAGATCACGCCGACCGGTTTCTTGCCGGAAGACGACCAGGGCGCCTTCTTCATCGTCACGCAGCTGCCCGGCGGCGCATCCGTCGCGCGCACCTCGGAGATCGTTGAAAAGGCCGAGCAAATCCTGGCTCAGGAGCATGCCGTTCAGGACTACACGTCGATCATCGGCCTGAACTTCATCGACAACTATTCCCAGCCGAATTCCGCCTTCTTCGTCGTGACCTTGAAGCCGTTCGAGGAGCGCCGGGGCGCGGCTGAAAGCGCAAACGGCATCATGGCGCGGCTCAATACAAAGCTGCGAGAGATCCAGGGCGGAACTGTCGTGCCCTTGCCTCCCCCGCCGATCATCGGCCTCGGAACGGGCGGCGGTTTCACCTATGTTCTGAAGGACTTGAAAGGCGGCGATCCGAAGACGCTCGCGCAAGTGCTGCGCGGCCTGCTCGTTGCCGCGAACCAGGACCCGAAGCTCAACCGCGTGTTCAGCACGTTCTCGGCAACAGACCCGTCCATCTATCTGGATATTGACCGCGATAAGGCGCAGGTGCTCGGTGTGCCTCTGAACTCGCTGTTTCAGGCCCTTCAGTCCTCGCTCGGCGGCTACTACGTCAACGATATGAACCTGTTCGGCCGCACCTGGCAGGTTCAGGTTCAGGCCGAAGCCTCCGACCGGTCGGGGATCGACGACATCTATCGCATCAACGTCCGCAACAACGACGGCAAGATGATCCCGCTCAGAAGTCTTGTCGAGCCACGCGTCATTGTCGGGCCGCCGGCGCTCATCCGTTACAACAACAAGCGGGCCGTCACGGTACAGGGCACGCCTGCCAAGGGCGTTTCGTCGGGGCAAGCCTTGGCGGCGATGGAACAGGTGGCCGCAAAGACGCTGCCGCAGGGCTTCGCAGGCGAATGGACGGACACGGCGTTCCAGGAGAAACGCGCCGAAGGCAAGACAGGCATCATCCTGGGCTTCGCGCTCCTGTTCGCCTATTTGTTCCTGGTCGCGCTGTATGAGAGCTGGATCATACCGGTGCCGGTCCTGCTATCGGTATCGGTGGGCGTGCTTGGCGCGTTCGCCGCGATCCTGCTCGGCGGGCTCACCCTCGATCTTTATGCGCAGATCGGCATGGTGGTTCTCATCGGGCTCGCGGCAAAGAACGCGATCCTGATCGTGGAATTCGCGAAGGAGAAGCGCGAGCACGGCGAACCACTGCTCGCGAGCGCGATCGAAGGCGCGCGCTTACGCTTCCGCCCGGTGATGATGACCTCGCTCGCCTTCATCCTGGGGCTTTACCCGCTGGTTGTCGCCGAAGGCGCTTCGCAGCTTGCAAGGCGCGACGTCGGCACGCCGGTTTTCGGAGGCATGATCCTCGCGTCCTTCGTCGGCATCTTCGCCATTCCCCCGCTTTATGTGACATTCCAATGGATTGCGGAGAAGCTGAAGAGAGGGCCAGCGAAAGCGACTGAGCCTGCGGAGAAGCCCAAGGACGCGCACACGCCTGAGCGGCTGTCGCCTGGGCCGGCGGAGTAGCGACGAGGCGTCAGTCAGCAAAGAGAGCGACCTGCGTTGCTCCGCGCCTTCGAACGCGGATGTGGCAATCGAGGATAAAACAGCCCAGGTTCTTGACCACTCCTAAAGCGCCGTCCAAACCTGCTCTTCATTCAAGACCTTGATCCAGCGATCAGGAGAGGCCGCATGGTTCGCATCGCTTTACTCATCATGTCCCTGTTTATGGCGTCGTTCGGCGTGGCTTTTGCAGAGGCAGGAGGGCCTGCCGTACTAATCACAGAGGTTTACGGGGTTGCGGGGCCTTCAGGCCATTATCAGCAGCCGCTTTCGATTTTCGTCGATGGCAGCTTGCGCGAGCGCTATCTTTCGAAGCGGCTAAGCGGCGCGCTTGCGGACATGGATAAGCGAACGCCCGCGGGCGATGTACCCAATATCGATTTCGATGTCGTCTCGGACAGCCAGGATCCGGACGTTCACGATCTCAAGATCAGCACCGAGAGCGAAAGTCCCGAGAAAGCGGTGGTTGTCGCGGATTTCAAGTCGCACGAGGACACCGAGCGAACCGTGCTTCGCTTTGAACTCGTGCGGGAAGACGGCGCCTGGAAAATCGATGATGTCGCCGCATCGGGCAAGAGCCACTGGCGCGTCAGCGAAATCGTCGCCGGTGAATAGGCGGACGCCCGCAAAAGTGATCGCCGGAAGGCGGGACGACGCCCGCCTTCGCCAGACTTACGCGGCCATGTTCGGGAGCCCAGCCAGCGCCACAGCGAGTTCACCTTCGTCATAGTCCTGATCGACGAGCTTGCCGTCGAAATAGGCGATATAGGCGCCCATGTCGAAATGGCCGTGGCCCGACAGGTTGAAGAGGATGGTTTCGGCCTTCCCTTCCTTCTTGCAGCGGAGGGCTTCGTCGATTGCGCAGCGCACGGCGTGCGTCGATTCCGGCGCCGGCACAATCCCCTCGCAGCGCGCGAATTGCACGCCCGCGTCGAAGCAGGTCTTCTGGTGATAAGCTCGCGCCTCGATCAGCCCCTGCTCATACACATGCGACACCATCGGACCCATGCCGTGGTAGCGCAGCCCGCCCGCATGGGTAGATGGCGGAATGAATGTCGATCCGAGCGTGTGCATCTTCACGAGCGGCGTCAAATGGGCCGTATCGCCAAAGTCGTAGGCGTAGCTGCCACGCGTCAGCGATGGGCACGAGGCAGGCTCGACCGCGATGATGCGCCGCTTGCGCCCTCCGCGGAGCTGCAGCCCGAGGAACGGGAAAGCGATGCCCGCAAAATTGGAGCCCCCGCCCGCGCAGCCGATAATGACGTCAGGGTCGTCGCCCGCCATCTCCAGCTGCTTGATCGCTTCCTGTCCGATGATGCTCTGGTGCAGCATGACGTGATTCAGCACCGAGCCGAGCGAATACTTCACGGCGGGATCTTTCGCGGCAACCTCGACGGCCTCTGAAATCGCGATGCCAAGCGAGCCAGGGCTATCGGGATGTTCGGCAAGAATGGCGCGGCCGGACTCCGTCTCGTTCGACGGCGAAGGAATGCAGCGCGCGCCGTAGGTTTCCATCAGAGCACGGCGATAGGGCTTCTGGTCGTACGAACAGCGGACCTGAAACACCGTGACATCGATGCCAAACAGCGCACCTGCAAACGCCAGCGAAGAGCCCCATTGTCCGGCCCCGGTCTCGGTGGAAAGGCGCGTGATGCCCGCCTCTTTGTTGTACCAGGCCTGCGGAACTGCCGTATTCGGCTTGTGCGAGCCAGCCGGCGAAACGCCCTCGTTCTTGAAGTAGATCTTGGCCGGCGTTCCAAGCGCTTGTTCCAGGCGGCGGGCGCGGATCAGCGGCGATGGCCGCCACATGCGGTAAACGTCACGGATCGGCTCGGGGATCTCGATCTCCCGCTCGGCCGACACTTCTTGGAGGATCAGCGCCATCGGAAAGAGCGGTTCGAGATCGCCGGGGCCCGCGGGCTGCTTGGTGCCGGGGTGCAGAACCGCGGGCAGCGGGACCGGCAGATCGGCTGTGAGGTTGTACCAGAACTTGGGAATCTGAGTTTCGTCGAGGACGAACTTGACCTGGCTCATCACGCTAACCTCCCCTGAGAGTGCGTCCGGAAAAGTGCGAAGCGGTTTTCCGGTAAAGGCGCACAACAATAAAAACTTAGAGTCCGCTTTTGATTCATCAGAAGCGGATAGGCTGTAGCAGGTTGCTGAAAAGCGATGCGGCCCATGGTTCGACAAGCTCACCATGAGCCCAAGCCATTGATATCACTCGCCCTCATCCTGAGCCTGTCGAAGGATGGAGGCAGGGTTTCCGCTTTTTTCAGCATCCTGCTAGAAAACGCCGCCGGAACCATACACGAGGAAAGCTAAGCTGCAACCGCGTCATTTTAGGTAACTCTGCCTCCATCCCATTCGAGCTTGGGAGAAATTTCCGCTCATAAAGCCGCCCATCGCGGCAATGCGCGTATCCCGCCATCGAAACGCCTGGATCGTTATCACCATCCCCCCGTTCCTTCATTGAGGGCGCTGCGCAAGCGGGCCTGGCGTTTGTTTTCCGTTTGGAGCTTTCATGAGTTCGGTGACGTTTACGGCAGGAGCCGAAAGTACGGGACTGCTGTTGCCGCTTCGGCTGCCGTTGCGGCGCGTGCTTGCGATCGATGCCTTCCGGGGATTGACCATTCTCGCGATGATCTTCGTGAACACTCTGGAAGATGTGGAAGGCATGCCGTCCTGGCTTTATCACGCGCCCGAAAATTCGGACGGCATGACGTTCCCCGATCTTGTCTTCCCGGCGTTCCTGTTCATCGTTGGAATGTCGATCCCCTTCGCCACCGCCCAACGGCTTGCCGCCGGAGATACGGTCTGGGAACTCGCCCGCCATGTGCTCATGCGCACGCTCGGCCTCCTGGTGCTGGGCGTCTTCATGGTCAATGCCGAGGAAGGCTATAACGAGCAGGCCATGCCTCTATCGATTGGCTTGTGGTCGCTCCTCTTCTACGCGTCGGCGCTCATGGTCTGGGGCGTCTACCGGCTTCAGAACAAGGTGCTTGCCGCCGCGTTGCGCGTGGCCGGGATGGTGGGACTTGTTGCGCTTGCCTTCCTGTTTCGAGGGGGCGAGGACGGCAGTGTGCGCCTTTCGCCGCAGTGGTGGGGCATCCTGGGCCTTATCGGGTGGTCCTACCTGTTTGCCAGCGCGATATACCTTGTCGGGCGCAGCCGCGTGCTTCCCCTGGTCATCGGCTTGGTCATAGGCGTGACTTACTCATGCCTGGGCCAGCTGGATGCGATCCAGTCCTCTCCTTTTCTGCAATTGCTGACCGCTCAGTCGGGAAACGCGGCTCATACCTCCATTGTGCTCTGCGGCGTAATCACGACGCTCCTGTTCTTCAACACAAGCCGAGATGGAACGCCGCAGCGTTTTGGATCGGCGGCACTTCTGGCGCTGGCGCTGCTTGCCCTTGGAGCCTTCCTTCAACCGTATTTCGGCGTATCGAAGTCCGACGCGACGCCGAGCTGGGCCCTTTACAGCGCCGCCCTATGCGTCGTGCTGTTTGCTTTTCTCTACTGGGTGATTGACCTGAAAGGGGCGCGAGGCTGGACCGCCTTCCTTCGCCCGGCGGCCGCCAATCCGCTGCTGATTTATATGCTCCCTAACATTGTCTGGGCGCTGATGAAGTCCCTGCACCTGGCCTGGCCCGAACTCCTGACCGAGGGTACGCCCGGCCTGCTTTGGGCCGTGGCCTATGCTTTTGTCATGCTCGCGGTGGCGCATCGAATGCGACTGAAGCTGCAGCTGTAGCATCTTCCGCCCGCCCTCCCCTGCTCCACAGCGATATTGACGCTCGAGGAGAAGGATGCGGCCAAGAGCAGAATCAGCAGCGTCAGCGGGGAAACGCTGAACCCCTTGTGAGATTGACTGAAATACCGAGTTTCTGAACGCGTCCATCCTGAACTCGGGATAGACAAGTGAACTCGATATGAAGCCCGAATATCGGGGCACGCCGCGGAACTGGTAGCACCGGCTCGAACGGTGTTCCTGTCGATTGCCGGCAGCGGGCATTGGCGATGCATGGTGAATTGAAGGAGCGGCTCGAATCACTGACCGCGCCCTATAAACGCCGGGTTCGGCTCGACGACGGGCACTTCGAACGCCAGATGCGGCTTCTTCGCGTTACCATTCGCGAAGGCAAGCGGATCACCGTTCTCGATGTCGATCCGGCGAAAGCGCTCGCATAGGCTAAAACGATGATACAGTGGGCTGAGCGCGTAGCTGGCCCGGAAGGCATAGGCCGTGGAACAGCTTCCGATATTCTTTCAGATCAAGGGCAAGCCGGTCGCAGTCGCTGGAGGCGGCACCGTCGCGGCGCGGCGGGCGGAACTCGCCTTGAGAGCCGGGGCAAATGTTCGCGTCTTCGCCGAGACGTTGAGCGATGATTTTCGCCTCATCTCCGTGCAGGAGGGTTTCATGCATATCGCCCGCGCCATTGCGCCCGAAGACATTCGGGATTGCGCCTTGATGTTCTCCGCACACGGCAGCCCTGCGGCCGACCGCGAAGCGGTGGCTCTCGCCAAACAGGCGAAGGTTCCCATCAATGTCGCAGATGTGCCCGAGCTTTGCGATTTCATCATGCCGTCCATCGTGGACCGCGATCCGCTCGTGATCGCCATCTCGACCGGCGGCGCGTCGCCTGTTTTTGCGCGTATGATCCGGGCGCGGCTCGAAAGCGTGATCCCGGCGGCCTATGGACGCCTTGTTTCGCTTGTGGGGTCTTATCGTGAGCGCCTTGGCGCAGCGCTCAAGGATCAGTCGGCTCGCCGCCGCTTCTGGGAGCGCGTCCTCGAAGGCCGCGTGGCCGACCGTTTTCTTTCGGGCCATGAGGCGGAGGCGCGCGTTGAGCTCGAGCACGCCCTTGCGCGTGCCGCCAATGGCGAAGGAAGCCAGCAGCTTGGCGAAGTCTATATCGTCGGCGCCGGGCCAGGGGACCCGGACCTCCTTACGTTTCGCGCTCTGCGCCTGATGCAGCGCGCCGATGCCGTTCTGTATGACCGCCTCTTGCCTCATGGCATCCTCAATCTCGTCCGCCGCGAGGCCGAGCACATCTATGTCGGCAAGCTTCCGCACGATCACATCCTGCCCCAGGAAGCGATCACGGCCCGCCTTGTCGAACTGGCAAAGCAAGGCAAGCGCGTGTTGCGCCTGAAAGGCGGCGATCCCTTTATGTTCGGGCGCGGCGGCGAAGAGATCGAAGCGCTGGCAGCTGCAGGCATCCCCGTCCAGGTCGTCCCTGGCGTCACCGCTGCAACCGGATGCGCGGCCTATGCCGGGATACCGCTCACCCATCGCGATCACGCCCAGGCCTGCGTTTTCGTCACGGGTCACTCCCGGGGCCATGGCCTGAGCCTCGGTTGGACCGCGCTCATCCAACCCCGGCAAACCGTTGTCATTTTCATGGGTCTTGGCAAACTAAGCGGCCTGATGCAGGAATTCGTGGCGCATGGGGGCGACCCCAAGCTGCCCGCAGCCATCATTGACAACGGCACAAGGCCGAACCAGAGGGTCGTTACCGGGACGGTCGAAACGATCGCGGATCTCGCCACAAAGGCGGATCTGCATGGTCCTGCGCTGATCATCCTGGGCACTGTTGTAGCCTTGCGCGGCAAGCTTGTACCGGACGGGGCTGAAACGGCGGGAGCGGGAGGCTCGTTTTCAGGCGAACCCGGACCGTCATCGCTTCAATCATTGGTCTGAGAACCGCGAAAAGGTGCTTCGCCGCTTACAAGACGGCCATCCTGCGCTTTGTACATAGCGCTCGCCGGCGGCGGGAGCTTTATGATGCGTTGCCGCCCTGAAAGACGCACAGCACGGCTGTTGTCGCCACATTTCGCAGGCTTGCAAAAGACGGCCGATGGAGGGCAACGCGGCCGGAACGCTGCCCTGCTCCAAAGTCTGCCCAAGATCAACCCGCCTTTAATCGGCGTTGATTAAAGGCGGAAAAGTTGACCAATCCTAAAGTTCCGGGAGCATCGGCAGTCAGGCTGCATACTCTGCAGAAGTCTTACTCCAGATAGTTAAGATAGGCTGCCACGGCTGCAATTTGTGCCCTGGTCAAAGTGTGCGCAATTGGCTGCATGATGGCTGAAGTATCCGGGTTTTCCGGATCCTGCCCTCGCTCCCCGCTCCAGTTCAGCAATTTACTTTGGATGTACTCATCGAGTTGGCCTGCGAGACGGGGAAACGCTCCGTTACCTTTCGCTTCTGGACCATGACAGGAAGCGCAGGGCGGAATATTGGCATCGGAAACACCCTCTTCATAGATTTGCTTCCCGCCCGCCACGAGTTCCTTCGGAGCCCCCCCGATGGGTTTAGGATTGAGATCTCGAAAATGCTCAGCAATACCCCTTTGCATTGCCGGACTCAGGGTATGTGCCACGTTCTCCATAACAGAATGCAGTCGCCTGTGCTCAATAAAGGCTCGCAACTGATTCTCGAAATATTCGACCTGTTGTCCCGCAAGTCGCGGTATGGGAGACGATGCGCGAATACCTTGACCCGACGACTGGTGGCAGCGTTGGCAATATTCGACCTTGGTCTGAAGGTCTCGCGCCGAAACAGCCGCCGTGGCCTTGTCCTCCGCGTGGCCCGGCGCAGCAAATACGACGGCCAGAATGGCCGTTTGCAACGCTAATTGAAGGCTAATGAACTTCATGATCCAACCTCTGGTGCGATGTGTGCGAGACGCCGCGAAGTTTAATTGAGGACAGGCCTTCTGTCTTCAGCGGTCTGCCAAATACAATCGCCAATCCAGCTCATCGCGATGAACAGCCATCCACCGCTTCGCGGCGAACGCTTTGATGAACCCCTCTTGGGAGAACGTTTCGACGCTCATTCAATTCTTCCGCAGATCCGATGAGCATGCGAGTCGAAACGTTCAGCTGCAATAGAAGTCCGCGGGCGCGGGGAGCGGGTATCGCTGTCTTTCCGGCATCGCGCCAACCCGCATTTTCACTTTCGGACAGGCACTGAGCGACGAATCCCCTAGCAGCTAGGCGGAGCTGCTAGGGGTTGGAGGGGCACTTGCGTGCAGGTCTCTGAATTAAATAAAACCAGATTGGGCGCAATCCCCGAACGAGGGGAGATCGTACTGTCAGTATTCATCGCGGTTGGGTAACGCGGGCGTGGATCGGGTCCAAGACGGCTACCCTGTGGCGCAAGGACGGTAAATGCCGCCGTACAGCCGCTTCCGGCAGCCAACCGGGGGCTTGCGAAGCCGCCCATGACAAGCACCCTTTCCGCGCGCCTTACCGGCTATTCACAATTACCGGTTGTACCGCCCGCATGAATCTGAAATATCTGCCTGCGATCTGCTTGCGACCGAGAATTTGATAATGATCGGCGAACTATTAACGGAACTGGAGAATTACCGGGCGTTTCACGAGGCAGCAGTCTCCGGGGCCACCGAGGCGGATGTTCTGGTGTTCTCAACTGAGTTTTATGACGCTCAGCGGAGGCGCGCTGTGGGCGGCTTCGCCGACCGTTTGAAGGGTATGCTGTCTTGCGCCCTTATGGCGATCCTTACCGAACGTGTTTTTCTCGTCGACTGGCGGACCCCATTTGAGGTTACCGGCTGTTTTGACGCCCCAAAGATAACATGGAACGACGCTCGACTTGTAGCGCAGCTTGGTAACCCAGTCATTGTGGATGCGATAGATAATGAGAACTACTATCGTTATGATCGATACATCTCGGCTCACCAGTGTGACCCTAAATTGTTCGAAGGCCATAGATATGTGCGGGTCCATACGAATATCCTTGGGATAGGGAATGCGCTTGGCAAGAGGGAACTGCTGCAAAAGACAGAATTTGGCCGAGCCTTATCCCGATTTGGCGCTGAATACTCTCCGGAAATCGTCGAAAAAGAACTATTGGTAGTTCTGTTCAATTATTTACTCAGTTACCGGCCCCAGCGAGCCATGGTGGGGCTATGGAATGATTTTCATGCCCGTCGACGCAGAGGCCCGATTATTGGCGTCCACTTTCGTTCAGGCGGTGACGGAGCCTGGCGGGATCCAAGCATGGATGACATTGGGAATGTCGAACAAGTGTTTGGCGCGGTTGCTGCCATTGTCGATCGGCACTTTGGCGGCTCAGCTCAACTCATGATCGCATCGGATTCAGTTCAGTTTCGCACAGACCTGAGCAACCGGGCAGGCAAGGTGTACCCAACGCAAACCTACCCCGGCGAAATTTGCCATTACGAACGAAGCGGAGGAGAGATTTTGGCCGGCGTCGATTTCGCCTTGCTTGAATTCATGTGCCTGAGCCGTTGTGACTATGTCATACACGGGGAGGGAGGTTTTGGTCTCACGGCCGCACAGATAGGATCCCGGCCCCGCGCTCATTACAAAGAGATCTTGCAACGAGATTGCCTAACCAAATTGGTGGAGAGGTGAGCGATGGACCATGGGGCTTTCCAGCAGGGATCGGACTCCCTTATCAGGTTTGAATTCGCATCTTCAGTTAACAAGCACCACGATTTTGCGTGCTGGGTTCCCCTGGTTAAGCGAGGACGCGCTGGTTTAAGTCCGGCTTGGCGCCAAAGAAAATAGCTAGAAAATGGAGATATTGAATGACGGACGTAACCAAACAATATTTCGGCATTCCAGGAAATAGAAGCTTGAGCGACGATGGATTGTACGTTCCTTTTGTTACTCAGGCCGTAAATAACCCAGATATCTTTGCAACTTTTAAGTCTCATCCGATTTATAGAACCGTTCTAGAGCACGTTGGTGAGGCCGACGGGCGAAAATACATCGATGTAATTAGACAAGATAACCCAATTTACCTGGAAAAAATTGAAGACATAAAAATCAATGATGTCATTGGACGACCTGTCACTTGTAAGTACGACGATATAGGTCAGGTAAGCCCGACAACCCTAAGGTATACGAAGGTAGCATCGGATATTCGTAAATATTTTGGAGAGGATATCAAAACTATTGCTGAAGTAGGGGTTGGATATGGCGGGCAAATGCTTATCATCGATAAGCTGTTCAATATACGCCAGTATCATCTTTTTGACCTGCCTCCGGTTCTTGACCTTGTTTCCACGTACCTTGAGATGCATAATCTTAATGGCTCGTATAAATGCTCAACGATCAATCAAAGTTGCGGCACAGAGAACTACGACTTGGCGATTAGCAACTATGCGTTTTCGGAATTACCATCTTCCCTGCAAAAATTGTATATTAAAAAGATATTCCTGAAATCACGAAGAGGATATCTGACAATGAATAGCGGGCTCCCAGGCTCGACTTACACTGATGATAAGCTGTCCTTGACGGAGCTAAAAGAGCTTCTTCCAACATTTGACGTTGTTGAAGAGTACCCATTGAGTTATAAGGACAACTACATAATAGTCTGGGGTCACAGATAGACGAGCGAACTCATTCCAGGTGGAGCGTTTCCGCTTTGCCTGGACTAGGAGGTTGCTGAAAAAAGATGCGGCCCATGGTTCGACAAGCTCACCATGAGGTCCAAACCATTGATATCACTCGACCAGCCTGTCGAAAGATGGAGGCAGTTTCAACACCGGCTACGCCGCGAGGGCTCATCGCGCTCGCGAATAGCGACTGGTGGCCATGCTCGTTTCTGGCTCGCAGTCCGCCAGCCGGTTCCTGTTTTCCGCGAAGCGGCCATCAGCTTCGACACGCGATGCTCACCTTTCGTTTCTGCCCGCCGATCCCGACACTGTCCATCCAAGTTGAGGAGCATCTTTAGCTATGCGCGTGTCGACGAGTAACCCATCTATGTTGAAAAAGGATTCCTGCTCATAATCGTACCAGTTCACAAGAAGCCGATCGGCACTCCAGCAATATGTTCCGGCGCTGTTGACTTCGTCGTGCCTAATAAAGCTTCCACTTTTTGAAAGGGATAAAGTCCCGCACCAGCAGGGATGGATAGCCTTGAAGGTGACAGCTTCGCTGGCCGGGAACGAAGCCCTATCAAGACACTCCCGAATTTTCATCTCGGAATATCGAAAGTAATTATCGTAGTTCAGCACCTCATCCGACAGCTCGACATCGGATATGGATGGGCGCTGTGTCGCTATATGAGGATATGTGCAAACGCATCTGAAGCCGGCCCTCTCGCGCGAGAGGTGGTAGTAGTAAACGTCGATCGGCATGCCGAACTCTGGCTTCCACTGCAAGACTTTATCGTAGCCGCCTTCGTTTATCAAATCGAAATGGGTCGTAAGGCCGTTCGCGTACACGACCTGATGATGGATGTCGAGACAACAGGCATTGAAGTCGGGCGCGAATGTGGGACCGCCGCTAAACTTCTCCCACTCATGGCGGTTTTCCCATAGATAGGGAAGCAAATTACGGAATCGATCTATAGTATTGCTACCGAACTGCGCATCATCCTCCAGTATAAGCACCCACGGCATTTTTTGCTCTTTTGCGATTTCAATGCATTTCAGGTGCGAAAGACCGCAACCGACCCACCCGGGCGATGCCCGCACCGCAGAAATGCGCCGCGCGGACAGTCCGCATTCGATGCAGAGGTTGTTTATAAGGGTCCACCGATCGCGACGGTCGTCGAGGTTTATTATAAATATATCGGGAAACTGCATATCAGCAGACCAATAGGTTGGTTACGAAATCAGGAGGCGTATTGATCTGCCTCGATTATTGCCGTACCAGAGCAAATCAAAATCGATTACAGGCGCAAAAATTGATCGATTCTGAAGTACTAACAGGACGCTGAAAAAGTGATGCTGCCCCTGCCCTGATGGCGAGCATGAGCCACACAGGCTCACCATGAGACAAACTCGCTAAAAACACTCGCCCTTATCCTGAGGAGTCGCGAAGCGCCGTCTCGAAGGATGAGCCTGTCGAAGGATGAAGCCACGATCGCATGCTTTTTCAGCATCCTGCCAGAGGAGCTTATTGACGTCCAAATTAACGCGGGCTGTGCTTGAATAACTCTTCACATGCGAAACTGGAGCGTAGCTTGAAGCTGGGCGCCGGCGTCAGATATTCCCTTTCTTGGGCGGCGGCCGGCGATATAAAGACGCCTGAAGCTGGGGCAATCGCGGTCGTCAAGGGACCACGAAAATCTTCCCAACTCCGAAGGCGTGGTAAGCGGTAAAGCTTCAGCCCCGGTACCGTAAAGCATCAACGAGCAAGGCGAATGCCGGGGTCGGCTGGCGGCGGTTCGGGTAATAGAGGTGATATCCCGGGAAGGGGGCACACCAATCGTCGAGCACGCGGATAAGCCGCCCTTCCTTGATGTGGCGCTGCACCACGTCCTCCGGCAAGAAAGCCAAGCCTGATCCGCCCAGGGCTGCGTCCAACCTCAGGGCGATATTGTTGAACACCAGTTGCCCTTCGACGCGCACTTTGAGCTCACGGCCGCGCTTCGCGAATTCCCAGGCGTAGACGCTGCCGTAGGTGGGCAAGCGCAGATTGATGCAGACGTGGTCTGTAAGGTCCTGGGGTATTCTGGGTTTCGATCGCCTCCTGAAATACGACGGAGCTCCGACGACATCCATTCGGAAGTCGGGGCCGATGCGCACGGCAATCATATCTTTTGCAACCTGCTCCCCAAGGCGCACACCGGCGTCATACCGCTCCGCAACGATATCCGTCAGGCCGTAGTCGATGACAATCTCCACCTTGATGTCCGGGTAACTCGGCAAAAGCTTCGCCAGCGCAGGCCAAAGGACCGTATTGGCTGCGTGCTCACCAGCCGTGATGCGGATGTTTCCGGCGGGCTTTTCGCGCAGTTCGCTCAAAGCGGTCAGTTCGGCTTCGATCTCGTCAAGGCGCGGCCCTGCCGTTCGGAGCAACCTCTCGCCCGCTTCCGTCGGCGCAACGCTGCGCGTGGTTCGCGTCAAGAGCCGGACTCCCAGCCGCTCTTCGAGTCCGCGGATGGAGTGGCTCAAAGCCGATTGCGAAACGCCGAGCTTCGCTGCCGCTCGGGTGAAGCTCTGCTCTCGCGCGACAGCAAGGAAAGCGATGATATCATTCAAGTTCTCCCGGCTCATTCATAAATCCTGCTCATAAGTTCATGCGCATTTTAATATCTAATCCTGCCAAGGGGCATCTCCTAAATTGCGAGAATGCCAACTGAGCGGTCTTTGATGCCGCGTTGCCAAAGCAAGGGAGGACATTCATGGACATAAAGCGAAGCGGCTCACAGCCATCCGGGAAAGGGCCAGCGGAGTATTTCACGGGCACGGTCCGGATTGATCCTCTCATCGAAGCGCCGGACCCGGCCCGCGTTCGCGCCGCGAGCGTTACCTTTGAGCCGGCCGCGCGCACGGCCTGGCATACCCATCCGCTTGGTCAGACGCTGGTTGTCACCTCCGGCCTTGGGCGTATCCAGCGCTGGGGCGGTCCTGTCGAGGAAATTCGCCCAGGCGATGTGGTCTGGATTCCACCGGGCGAGAAGCATTGGCACGGGGCGGCGCCGAAAACAGCCATGACGCATATCGCCATTCAGGAGGCGCTCAACGGCAGCCCCGTCGAATGGATGGAGAAGGTCAGCGACGAGCAGTACCAAGCCTAACGGAAATGCCTTCGACCTTCGAACAGGAGTACACTATGCAAAAACGTAAGCTTGGCAAGAGCAACCTCGAAGTCTCGGCGACCGGGCTCGGGTGTATGGGCATGAGCTTTTCTTATGGCCCGCCCAAAGACAGGCAGGAGATGATTACCCTTCTCCGGAAAGCCGTCGAACTCGGCGTCACATTCTTCGACACCGCTGAAGTCTACGGCCCCTACACGAACGAGGATTCTCGTGGGCGAAGCCCTGGCTCCCGTCCGCGACAGGATCGTGATCGCCAGCAAATTCGGGTTCAACCTTGATCCGAAGCTGGATCCGAGAGGGATGAAGGGGTTACCCGGCCTGAACAGCAAGCCGCAGCATATCAGGGAGGCCGTGGAGGGCTCGCTCAAGCGATTGAGAACCGACGTCATCGACTTGCTTTACCAGCATCGTGTCGACCCGGAGGTGCCGATCGAAGATGTCGCCGGCGCCGTGAAGGAACTGATCAAGGAAGGCAAGGTAAGGCACTTCGGCCTGTCGGAGGCGGGCGTGCAGACAATCCGGCGCGCGCACGCGGTCCAGCCGGTCACGGCGCTGCAGAGCGAGTATTCATTGTGGTGGAGGAAGCCTGAAGCGGAAGTGCTGCCAACACTTGAAGAGCTTGGGATCGGCCTTGTTCCGTACAGCCCTCTTGGCAAGGGATTTCTCACGGGAAAGATGGACGAGACCACGACATTCGACAGTACGGACTTTCGCAGCACGCTGCCGCGCTTTACGCCCGCTGCGTTGAAGGCCAACCAGGGTTTGATTGGCCTTCTTGGCAGGATTGCAGAGCGAAAAAAGGCGACCTCCGCCCAGATCGCGCTTGCCTGGCTGCTTGCCCAGAAGCCGTGGATCGTTCCGATTCCAGGCACGACAAAACTGAGCCGCCTTGAGGAGAACATCGGCGCGGTCAATATCGAACTCACGGCGGGGGATCTCGGTGAGATCAGTGAGGCAGCATCAAAGATCTCGGTGCAAGGTGACCGGTATCCCGAACAGCTTGAAAAAATGACGGGCCGCTAAGCAAAGTTTGCCGGACGCACCAACGGATCGCGCGCCGTCATCGCGGATAGGCTAAGCCTTATCCGGGATCGTAATATATTGAAACGCTTACATCTTTGCGATCCCGGCTCGCGCTTCGCCTGGCCGGGATGACAATCCGTGGCCAGATTGGCGACGTTTGCTTAGGTACATCGAGGCACCCGCTCCAAGGCGCTTCTTCAACCACAACCGAGGGAAACACATCATGATCAAGGTCAAAGGGTATGCGGCGGAGTCCGCGCAGTCCGCGATCGCTCCTTTCAGCTTCGAGCGGCGCGATCCAGGCCCGCACGACGTGCAGATCGCCATCCTTTATTGCGGCGTGTGCCACTCCGATGTGCATCAGGCGCGCAACGATTGGGGAAACTCGCTCTATCCGATGGTTCCCGGCCATGAAATCGTCGGCCGCGTGGCGGCGGTTGGAGCGCATGTGAAGAAGTTCAAGGCCGGAGACATCGCAGCGGTCGGCTGCCTGGTGGATTCCTGCCGCCACTGCCAGCCCTGCGAGGCCGGGCTTGAGCAATATTGCGTCGAGGGCGCGACCTGGACCTACAATGCGCGCGAGCGCGACTTCTGATCGGCTGGCGTTCGGCGGGTATTCCGAGCAGATCGTGGTGGATGAGCGTTTTGCGGTGAAGGTTCCAACTCACGTGGACCTCAAAGCCGTGGCGCCGCTCCTTTGCGCAGGCATCACCACCTGGTCGCCGCTCCGGCATTGGAAAGTCGGCAAGGGGCAGAAAGTGGGCGTGGTCGGGCTTGGCGGCCTCGGCCATATGGGCGTGAAGTTCGCCAAGGCACTCGGCGCGCATGTGGTGATGGTCACGACCTCGCCCGAAAAAGGCAAGGACGCGTTGCGCCTCGGCGCGGATGAAGTACTGGTGTCAAAGGATGCCGGGGCGATGGCGAAGGGGCAAGCGAGCTTTGACTTCCTGCTGAACACCATTCCAGTCAGCCACGATGTGAACCCTTACCTCGCGCTTCTCAAACTCGACGGCACGATGGTGATGGTCGGGCTCCTGACGCCGATGGACTCCGTGATCGGCGCGAACCTCATTCTGGGACGGCGAAGTCTCGCAGGCTCAGCAATCGGGGGTATGCCGGAAACGCAGGAGATGATCGATTTCTGCGCGGAGCACGGTATCGTCGCCGACGTCGAAATGATCCGCATCCAGGATGTCAACAAGGCTTATGAGCGGTTGCTCAAAAATGATGTGCGCTATCGCTTCGTGATCGATATGGCGACCCTAAAAGGGTGACGCGGACGTAAAGTCCAGAAGGACGCGCGTGCGCTAGACATGATCGCAATGCTCATCGCACGCGCGGCATTCTTTGATGCAGATGTTGGTGCGAATCCCTTTGCCAACATGCTAGCCATGCTCGGGCGTAACGCATTGATTTGCAATGGATTTTTCGAGAACTTGGTGGAGGGGGTTGGATTCGAACCAACGTAGGCTTAGCCAACGGATTTACAGTCCGTCCCCTTTAGCCACTCGGGCACCCCTCCCAAGAGAAAAAGACCTGCGAAATCATAACACTAACTCTTAACATCAGATTCCTTACGGGTCTGAGCCTTGGTTTGCCGCTTGGCCTGCAATTTGTCAATCCCTTTTTGCTTAAGAATGTTCTTGTTTTGTTTTTTTGCCCAGCATCTCACCGCCTCATTTTTCCTCCGAAACAACCGCAGCTGTGCACTGCCTATCGGTGGCGGGATGTGGACAATCTGAAAGGACTGACCGAAGCTTCGCAGCACGAAATGCCGCACCACTGATCGTGGAATAACCGCGAGATTAACCAATCTTGGCCCAAATATTGCCTTCGAAGCGAGACAGTGAGGAGCATTCGTTAAGAGAAGGTGAACGCCTTCCCCTTAGCGCAGCGCGTGGCCGGCATTGGTTCACGCCTCTCAGACATGCTAGAAGGTTAGAAAGTAATGCGCAAACGGGGACTGGCGCTTGGTGCGTTCCTCATCGTCCTATTCGCGGCTACCGGCTTTGTCATTCTGCTGCCATCGCAGAAGCACGACGCCGTAGCGGCCGGGGCCGATATTTATAAGAGTTTCGAACTTTTCGGAGACGTGCTCGAGCAGGTGCGCGCCAACTACGTCGTGAAGCCCGATGATTCCAAACTCATCGAAAACGCGATCAAGGGCGTGCTGACCGGGCTCGATCCCCATTCGAGCTATCTCACGCCGAAAGAGGTCGAAGACGAGCAGGCGGAAACGCGCGGCGAGTTCGGCGGGCTCGGCATCGACGTCACCATGGAGGACGGCTTTGTCAAGGTGATCGCGCCTATCGACAATATGCCTGCGGAACGGGCAGGCGTCTTTGCCGGCGACTCCATTACGGCAATCGATGGCGAGGCCTTGAGAGGGCTCAGCATGGACGCGGCCGTCGACAGGATGCGAGGGCCGGTTGGCTCGCCCATCATCCTGACCATCGCAAGAAAGGGCATACCAAAGCCGATTACCGTCAAGGTCGTCCGCGACGTGATCCGGGTTAACCCTGTCCAATATAGCGTCGAAGACGATGTCGGCTGGATCAAGGTCAAGTCATTCGAGAACGAACATACAACCGACTATCTGGAGCAGGCCGTCGCCGACATAAAAAAGAGCCTTGGCGGCAAGGTTGCCGGCTACGTGCTCGATCTCAGGAACAATCCGGGTGGCCTTCTGGATCAGGCTATCGCTCTCTCCGACGCTTTTCTTGACCGGGGTCTCATCGTCGTCACAAAAGGCCGCAACCCATCCGATATTGATCGCGCCGAGGCGCAAGCGGGCGATGTCACGGATGGAAAGCCGCTGGTCGTCCTGATCAATGGCGGGTCGGCTTCCGCTTCCGAAGTGGTGGCGGGGGCGCTCCAAGATCATAAGAGGGCGCAGCTCGTCGGCACGCGGTCCTTCGGAAAAGGCTCGGTTCAGACCATGATCCCGCTTCCGAACAAGGGCGCGATCCGTATCACAACCGCGAGATATTATACGCCCTCCGGCCGGTCGATCCAGGCAACGGGGATCGAACCGGATTATGTCGTCGAACCCGAGCTTCCACCGGAGCTCAAGCTGCAACTAGCCTTGCTTCCGTTCGAATCCGAGGCGCAGCTGAGGGGGCACCTGAAGAATTCCGGCACCGAAGAATCCGGGGGGAGCATCTCCTATGTGCCGAGGGAAAAAGAAAAGGACGTTCAGCTCAAGGCCGCCATTGCCGTTCTTCATGGCGAGGTCCCGCAAACGGGGAAGAAAGCCATAGATCAGGCAAGGGCTGCGTCTGATGCTGCACCCCTCGCGCTCGGAACGAGTGGCGGCTGAGTTGCGGACCTGTGAGCGCGTCAGAGGCGTTGCAGGCGACGCATAATTGATTATCGAGTGCTCTCATCTGCTTTTTGAGCAAAGCCATGGGCGGCCGACGACAACTAAAGAGCGGCGTCATCAGCGTACGCTCTCCACTTTCTTTCGCGGAGATCGATCAAAAATCTGCTCATCGCGGTCGAGCAGCCCGGCACGATTGTCGGCCATGCCAGGCTAAGGAAGAAGCGGGGCCTCAGGCTGAGACCTGCGGAACTTCTTCGGTATCCCGAAGCCGAAGCGCCTTTGATCGAAAAAGCGCCAACATGCATCCAAAGGCGGTCCCGCCATCAAATGTGCGCAGCCTTCGCGTTTTACGTCGCCTTCAATGAAGCGAAGGCTGGACAGTAAAACCACCATTGCGGCTGTCTGTAATCCGTTTCAGTTGCAGACTTCGATCGTGGCAGATGCGGAAAATCGCTCGAGACACCTGTATGATGTGCGGGATCTGTTCGCGGACGTCGCCGCGGCTGTTCGAAGAGACGGCCACCCCTGATTGTTTAGTTCCAGGCATCAGGCCAGCTTGACCAGAACTTGCCCGGTCTGCACGCCATCTCCAACATCGACCAGAATATCCGCAACTTTACCGCCCTGGTTAGCGGTTATAGGTGTCTTCATCTTCATCGCCTCGATGACAATAACCCGCTCACCGGCTTTGATCTCTTGGCCGATCGTGACGAGAAGAGACTCAACCACTCCGCCCAGAGTAGACACCACGTCGCCAGGTTCCGCCGGGACCTGGTGCGTCGCGTGAGAGTTGGTCGCGACTCCTGGCGCAAACGCAGGAGCAGGTGGCGCCGATCGCGGGAAGCTGATCGGCGGCTCGAAATGAGCAACGCTGTCGAGGTCGGTCTGCTCCTCGACGGTCACGCTATATTCGCGGCCGTCGACTGTTATTTTGAATTTCCGTTCCATGGCGATTTCCTTGGTTGTCGGGCTGACGCTGAGAGGCGCCAGGATGGAAGATTGCATGAGATCCATGATGGGCGGCGCGGCCCTCGGCCTGCCATCCCAGACCGTTGTGGGCAGGCTCGATGTGAACGATACGGTGGTGCCCGATCGTCGCTGCTAAGGCTGCCGAGATGGCCGCAATGTGGGCGTCCGGTATGGCGTCGGCCTGGCCCCGCGCGCGAGCCGGCCTTTCACGTAACCGGATTTTCACCGCGCGCACAGGCTCCAGCCGGTCGAGGAAAGAAAGAGCCGCAAGAATGAGCCCAATGCCGGCGGTTGCACCGATTGCCAGGAAGAAGGCGAGTGCGCTGAAAACGACGGCGCTGTCCGGTACGCCGAGAGCGATTTGACCCGTCGCTGGCTGGCCCGCGCCGAAGGCCGCAAGGATGATCGCACCCGAAATGGCAGCGCCAAACACGCCTGCAAGGTTCTGCCCCATGGCATGATGGACCAGAATCGCTTTGCTGGTCTCGTGCTGGGCGACAATCTTGAACCCGCGTTTGACCATGTGCGCCGGCGCGAAATGGGCGCTTGGCGGACTCATCGGCTTCAAAAGGAAAAGGTTCATGAACTTCGCCGTCGCCACAGTCGACGCGGCGGCGCAGGCAAACGCCGCAATGGCCAGGGCGATCACTTGAGCGGTCTGGACCGTGAGGAAGCTATCTGCCGCCATCGACGATCCGATGGCGACCGCCAGGACGACCGTCAGCACTTTCGTCATGCCGAGTGCGGCGCTTGAGACACGGCCGGTTGGTCCAACTTCCCTGAGAAGGTTGCCAAGCATCAGCATGACCATCAAAGGCGCAATCTGCGGAAGCAACACGCTGAAGATGAGGGCGATGACAATCGGAAACGCAATCCTTTCCAGCTTGGTCACGGCCCGGTGTCGCTCCGGTCCGACTGTCAGCAACCGCATAGCCCGCGGCTGCATCATGAACATCAGGGCCGTGGAGGCATAGGCAACTACCGAGACCGGTCCCAGAAGGTGCGGCGCAAGTTTTGCCGTCACGAAGAGCGCGATGGGTCCGTCGGCAGCTCCGAGGATACCAATCGCTCCCGCCTCCTGCACCGTGAAGCCCAGCGAACTGGCGAGAATAAACGCGGCGAAGATTCCGAGTTGCGCCCCGGCTCCCAGAACGATCAGCTTCGGGTTGGCGATCACCGCACCGAAATCCGTCATCGCGCCGATCCCCAGAAATATCAAAGGCGGGATGATCAGCTGGGCTATCCCCAAATAGGCATAGTGGAACAGCCCGCCATCGCTTGCCTGGGACAAGAGCGGCGAGACGTTTGCGATGATGCAAGCAAAGCCGATACCCGCAAGCAGGAATGGCTCGAAGCGCTTGGCGGCCGCGATCGAGATCATGGCCGCCCCAACGGCAATCATCACCAGATTGCCGAAAGAGAGGTGGGCCATGCCGGTCTGGGCGAGCAGCAGGTTCACGAAGGCGATCACTTGGTCAGGCACTTGGTTTCCCCACTTCTTCCCTTTGCCGCGATCCGATCCAGTTGCCTGGCTTCAGAGCGGGATGTTGCCGTGCTTTTTGGCTGGCCGCTGCTCGCGCTTGGCGAGCGTCTTGCGCAAGGCGAGAGCCAGCACGCCGCGTGTTTCCGACGGTTCTATCACGTCGGTGAGATAGCCATGCTCGGCCGACATATAAGGCGAGGCAAACTGCGCGCGGTAATCGGCCGCAAGCTCTGCGGCCTTCGCCTTGCGGTCCGGCGCCTCGGACAGTTCCTTGCGATAGAGGATATTGACCGCGCCCTCCGCTCCCATGACGGCGATCTCCGCATTGGGCCACGCATAGACGAAGTCGGCGCCCATCTCTTTGCTGCACATGGCCATGTAAGAGCCGCCATAGGCCTTGCGCAGGACGATGGTGATTTTCGGCGAGGTGCAGGATGCGTAGGCGAACAGCATCTTCGCGCCGTGGCGGATGATGCCGCCGCGCTCCTGATCGATCCCGGGGAAGAAGCCCGGAACGTCCACCAGCGTCACCAGCGGAATGTTGAAGATGTTGCAGAAGCGAATGAAGCGCGCGGCCTTGTCGGATGCGTCGATGTCGAGCGCGCCCGCATTATGCATGGGCTGGTTCGCGATCAGCCCGATCACGAGACCTTCGATCCTGGCGAAGCCGATAATGATATTCTTCGCGAAGTCCGCATGAACCTCGAGCAATTCGCCGCCGTCGACGAGATGCGCGATGATCCGGCGTACGTCCATCGCTTCAGCGGGATCGGTCGGGAGGAGATCGTTCATCGCCTCGTCGCGGTCCATCACGATGTCGGGCCTGATATGATGGGGCGGGTCCTCGGTATTATTCGCCGGGAGATATGACAAGAGCCGATGCACGATCTGGATCGCGTGCCTGTCGTCCTCGGCCACGAAATGAGCATTTCCGCTGACGGAAGCGTGCATGGCCGCTCCGCCAACCTCCTCCATCGTCGTCGTCCGCCCCGTAACCGCCTTGATCACCTCCGGCCCCGTGATGAACATGTGCGCGTTGCGCGTCATGATCACGAAATCCATGAGCGCCGGCGAATAGGCCGCCCCTCCCGCGCACGGTCCGCACACCACGGCAATCTGCGGCACCACGCCGGACAGAAGCACATTCTGGTAGAAGACATCGCCATAACCGGAGAGCGAGTTGACGCCCTCATGGATGCGGGCGCCGCCGGAATCCTTGAAGGCAACGAAGGGGATGCCGAATTTCTGCGCGAATTTCATCGTCTCGACGATCTTTGCCGCGTGCATCTTGCCGACGGTGCCGCCCGAGACCGTGAAATCCTGGGCGACCGCGGCGACGAGTTGGCCGTTGACGTAGCCCGTGCCCGTGACGATCGCATCCGCCGGGATATCCTTGCCGTCGGTTCCGAAATGCCGGCCGCTATGGCGGATATGCATGCCGGACTCCTGAAAGGTGTCGGGCTGGAAGAGAGCGGCGAGCCGATCGCGCGCCGTCATGAGGCCTTTCTCATGGCGCGCCTTTATCTTGTCGTCCCCGCCCCCGGCCATAATCCTGCGGCGGCGCTCACGGAGCCCCTCAAGTTTGGACGTCTTCATCTCCCCTCACTCAATTCTGCTTCGCGCGCAGATTGTTTGGCTAATAGTGAAATGTCTTCTGTTTTCTTGTCAACGAGGCAACAAGCCCCTTGCGTTGACGGCGAAAGTCGTCTCAGCCTCTATCGGCCTCGGCCAGATCCAAACCGGACCCGGTCAAGCGGGGCCCGGATGCGCTCTGCGGGCGCCAATTGAGCCTATGAGGCTCGCCAGCACAACAGCGACAATTCCTGTCACGAATATGCCGTCGAAGGTTCCGGCGCCGCCGATCGATGCGACAGGCGTGCCAAGGTCGCGGATCGCCGGGAAATTCATCAGATCCGCGCCGATCAGCGTTCCAAGGCTGCCGCTCACATAAGCGACCGGCGCCGCCTGGCTCCACGCCACGATGCAGGAGATGGCGCAGGCGACGAGCGGCGGAATGAAGATTGGAATGGCAATGCCCGCGCCCCGCACCGGTTCTGCCACCGCATAGCACACCGCACTCACAACCGCGGTTGCGATGAGTGCCGGCAGCCAGATGTTGTTCTTAAACAGGAGATAAAGGGAAAGCGCAATGGGGATGACGGCGCCGCCGAGGTTTATGGCGATAATCGTGCCCGGCCAGTCGACCTCCGTCGGCACGACATATTCAAAACCGAAGAAGTCGACGCGCTCCCCGACCACGCTAGTCTCCCCTGGAAGCTGTGCGATGGGGATATTGACGTAAGAGCCAAAGAGGCTCGCGAGGAGCAGTAGAAGCGCGCTTAGTGGCGAGATGCCCAAGCGAGTGTATACATAGCGAATCAGACCGATCTGAACGAGCGCCGCGATGATTGCGAGCGCACCGAACAAAAAAACATAGATCGGCCAAGGGATCGGCAAATATTGAAGGTGGCTCGAAGGCATAGCGGCTTTCTCGAAAAAATGGCCCGGATCGACGCGCCTGCACTTTGTACACTGAGCGCGGCTTACGAGATATGGGTAAGAAGCGGTGGCAGTTGCAGGTTGGCCTCTGCGCATCTAGAAAAAAGTGGCTGCTTCGTTATAAATCATCAGACTGAGGAACACTGGAGAGGAGATTTATCATGAAACGCTCTGCAAGCGCTGTTTGGACCGGCGATCTGAGATCCGGCAAGGGCACGATAAGCACCGAGAGTGGCGTTCTGTCCGACACGCCATACTCTTTCAAAACGCGGTTTGAGCAAGGGACCGGCACAAACCCCGAGGAACTGATCGGCGCGGCGCATGCGGGATGCTTTTCGATGGCCTTGTCGGTCGAGCTTCAAAAGGCGGGGCTGATCGCCGAGAGGATCGCAACGAAAGCGGATGTGACGCTTGAGCAGAAGGTGGGCGGGTTCGCCATCACCGCCGTTCATCTGACGCTTCGCGCGAAGGTGCCCGGCGCCTCCCAGTCCGATTTTGAAGAAGCCACCCAAGCCGCCAAGGTAGGGTGCCCGGTTTCGAAGCTTCTCAGGGCGGACATCACGCTCGACGCGCAGCTCGAAGCCTGAGCATCCTTCGCTAATCCAGCCACGGGCCCTGGACGCCTCGCTTGAGCACTTCATCATCCCGGCCAAGCAAAGCGCCGAGCCGGGTTCACAAAAATGAAAACGTTTCAATGTGTTACGATCCCGGATAGGGCTCCGCCCTTCCGGGAAGACGCCTGCGGCGATCTATGGACGGCCCCGAAACACTTTACTTCGCTTCACGGCATCGGCTTGCACTGCGCCACTCTGCAACAGGAGTGGCGCAGTGTCGCTTCAACAAACTTGTTCGTAAAGGAGAGTTCCTTCGCAAGACGGAGCTTGCGCTGTCCAAATTGGCGCCCATAGACTTAAGTCTAAGATATCTGGCCCGGCTTTAGGCAGCTGAAACTTGTTAAAGCTCGCAAGGCGATGGATGACGCGCAAAGGAGACGCTGGTGTTGCAAGCCGAGACAAAAGAGCAGGCAGTGACCGAGGGGGGATCCCTGTTCGCTCGGAAAGGAATTGCAGCACTTGAGACAGAAGAAGGCGGACACGGCGGCCTGAAACGCACGCTCGGTCCCTGGAGCCTCATCGCGCTCGGCATCGGCGCTATCATTGGCGCGGGCTTGTTTTCTTTGACCGGGATTGCGGCGGCCGACAATGCCGGTCCCGCTGTTGTGATCAGTTTCATGATTGCCGCTTTGGGCTGCGCCTTTGCGGGCATGTGCTACTCGGAACTTGCGAGCATGATCCCCGTCGCCGGCAGCGCCTATACCTATGCCTACGCCACGCTCGGCGAACTCATCGGCTGGACGATCGGCTGGACCCTGGTGCTCGAATATGCGGTGGGCGCTGGCACGGTGGCGGTCAGCTGGTCCCGTTATGTGACGGCTTTTCTGCGCGACTTCGGCATCGGTCTGCCGGCGCAATGGACCCTGTCGCCCTTCGAGACGGCAACGCTCGCCGATGGCGGCACGGTTCACGGCATCGTCAATCTGCCCGCGATTTTCATTATCGTCATCGTCTCGGCGCTTCTTATCCGGGGCATTCAGGAATTGGCGCGCGTCAACGCCATCATCGTCGTCGTCAAGGTGGCCGTCGTTCTCGCGGTCGTCGGCGTGGGCCTGTTCTACATCAAGTCTCGGAACTACGTTCCCTTCATCCCCGAAAACACGGGCGAGTTCGGCCATTATGGATGGTCCGGAATCCTGCGCGGCGCAGGCGTTATCTTTTTCGCCTATATCGGCTTCGATGCCGTTTCGACCGCCGCTCAAGAGACGAAGAATCCGCAGCGCGACATGCCGATCGGCATCCTCGGGTCGCTGCTCATCTGCACGGTCCTCTATATCGCATTCGGCTTCGTGCTGACGGGGCTGGTGAACTACAAAGACCTGCAAAACGACGCGCACCCGGTGGTGACGGCCATCAACCAGACGCCCTTTCCCTGGCTTCGAACCGCGACCACGCTCGGCGTGATCTGCGGCTTTACCACCGTGATTCTCGTCATGCTTCTCGGACAGAGCCGCGTGTTCTACGCGATGTCGCGCGACGGGTTCCTGCCGAAGGTCTTTTCGACGCTTCACCCGTCGTGGAAGACACCGTGGCTCTCGAATGTCATCGTCATGATCGGCACCGGCCTGCTGGGCGGGCTCGTGCCCATTCAAATCCTGGGGCACATGACGTCCATCGGCACGTTGCTCGCCTTCATTATCGTCTGCGCGGGCGTCATGATCCTTCGGAAAACGCATCCGGGGCTTGAACGGAGCTACCGCGTGCCGCTCGTGCCTTTGGTTCCCGTCGCCGGAATCCTCGTTTGCCTCGCCATGATGCTTTCGCTCGACATCGACACCTGGTACAGGCTTGTCGGCTGGCTTCTTGTCGGAATGCCGATCTACTTCTTATACAGCAGAACGAATGCAAGGATCGCGCGCCAGGCTGCGGTGGTGCGCGTCGAATAGATGCTGGCGGGGCGCGCCGATGGTCGCCGCTTCGGTCATCCGCAAGCTTGATGACGCCGTTGCAGTCCCTGCCCCGGCGCTCCGACCAAGCGGCTTTTGGGTAGGCTCGTCCAAGGCCG
This sequence comes from uncultured Alphaproteobacteria bacterium, assembly GCA_963839435.1. Taxonomy (GTDB): domain Bacteria; phylum Pseudomonadota; class Alphaproteobacteria; order Rhizobiales; family Rhodomicrobiaceae; genus Rhodomicrobium. Next base: position 128,791 of record CAWIVD010000018.1, on the reverse strand, counting down.
ATGAGGACATTTGGAATTGATAAAGTCGGAGCACGACAAAATCTTGGAACCGACAGTCACAGGAAAAAGCGGCGCCGACGCGAGTGTCGGCTGCCGCAAGGCCAACGCATAAAGCGGCGCTTTTTCTTCTAGCGAGAGCGGAGATCTCTTTGTTGAGCCGCCCGTCAGAAAAACAGTCTGCGGTCCAACAGACCGCAACGACGGTCTCACTTACCTACGCGTTGTTTCCGAATCGGTTCCAGGCGCCGCACCCACCGTTCCAGCCGGGTTGTTTGTCATTCCCGGGTGGGTCGCGTTGCTATCGCCCTTTTTGGCCGACTGAGCCATGGTTGGCTTGCCTTCGGTCTGCCGCCTCACATCTTCAGGGCTCGTGGCCTTGCTGCCGACCTCGTTCTGCATGGCGCCGACGGTTGCGGGCGCCCCTTGTTCGCCGGACTTAGGCTGATTCTGGTTCATATTCGCCGCGCTCGCTCCAGCAGCGGCCAAGCTTAAAGCTGCCGTCGCCAAAAGCGTCCTCACAAGAGCCTTCATTGTCTCCTCCTTGTTTCTTGAGAAGAGAACGTTGGCGAGCAAGCTCATGTTCCTAATGACGATCGACGCGCAAGCAGCGTCGCATGAGGCGACGCTCGCCGAAAGATCGAGTCCCTGTGCCCAGACCTAAAGCGTCTGGTGGCGGGCTCTCGCGCTGCGCTCGATGGCCGCCGTCACGAGCTTGTCGAGATTAAGCGCGTCGCGAAGAAGCTCGAGAAGCCTTATTTCCTCATCGGGCACTTTGAGATCGGCCGCAGCAACCTCGACGGCCAAGGCATAAGCCGTCTCGTGCAGCTTTTTCGGCAATGCGGCCGCAATCAACTCCAGCATATCGTCGAGGCCTTCCTCATTGCTGAGAAGGTCGCCGCATCGCTCCGCCGTTTTCGCAAGATTGTTCACGTCATAGCCCATGAAGACGGGCAGGTGCCGTACAATCTCGGCGATGCGTTCGAGTTCGCGATCCGAAATCTGACGGTCGGCCGCCGCCGTGGTAATCATGACATAGATGAGCGCTTCGTGAGGCGTGATCTTTGGCATCGTGCGGTCCCATGGCAGTTTTGCTAAGGTTTAGGCTGCCGCACGCGACCGTGCAAGCGCCCATCTGAAGGGGAACCGACGCCGCCGGCGATTCCAACCTGTTACGATCCCGGACAGGGCTCCGCCCTTCCGGGATGACGCCCTGCGGCGATCCGGCGTGGATCGGGACTGTCGTCATGGCCTCTCCTTTGCGTCCGAGCCCTCACGCAAAAAAACCCCGCCGGACTGACGGGGTTTCCTTTCGATGGTCTGTCAAGGAGAGGCTGACTTAGCTTCTGTCGGTTGACAGCGCCACGTAAACCTGAGTGCCGCTGCGCTGCACGAGAGCGATCGCGTGCTTCTTCCCGGCGGCTTTTGCGGTGCGGAGCGCTTTCTCCAGCGCGTCGGGGTTAAGAAGGTCCGTGCCATTCGCCGTGAGAAGAATGTCGCCGCGAACCAGGCCTGCATCTGCCGCCCTGCCGTCGGGCCTGACGCTGACGATGGCAAGACCGCCTGGGCTGTTCGGCCCTTCCATGGCCGGCGAGACGCTCAGGCCGAGCGTTTCGATCTCGGCCTGCGGCAGGCCTCTGCCGGAAGCCATTCCGTTTTCGTCGTCCTGGAGCTCGGCGACCTTGACCTCGACTATTTTGTGTTTGTCATCACGGAATACCGTGAGCTTCGCCTTCGTCGTGGGCGCCATCGCGGCAATCCTGCGGGCCATGTCACGGCCGTCCTTCACGTCTCCATCGTCGATCTTGAGAATGACGTCGCCACGCCGGATCCCGGCTTTGTCGGCGGGGCCTCCGGGCGCCGGGACCGAGACGAGAGCACCGCGCGCCTTCTTCAATCCCAGGCCGTCGGCAATTTCCGGGGTGACGGGTTGGACCTGGACGCCGAGCCATCCGCGGGTGACGTGGCCCTTTTCCTTCAGTTGGGTGACGACGTTTTCCACCATCGTGGCCGGGATGGCAAAGGCGATGCCGACCGAGCCGCCTGTCGGCGAGAAAATAGCGGTGTTAACGCCAATGACTTCCCCGGCCTGGTTGAATGTGGGGCCGCCCGAATTGCCGCGATTTACGGAAGCGTCGATTTGAATGAAGCTGTCATAGGCGCCCATGCCGATGTCTCGCCCAAGCGCCGAGACGATGCCCGCCGTGACCGTGCCTTCAAGGCCGAAAGGATTGCCGAGCGCAATCACCCAGTCGCCAACTTTCGCCTCCGCATGGCCCAGCGCGACGGCGGGAAATGAGCTGCCGCCGTCAACCTTGAGGAGCGCAATGTCCATCCCGGGATCGGTTCCCACAACCTTGGCTTCCAGGATGTCTCCGCTGTCGCGCACGACCTCAACCTTGATCGCGCCTTCCACCACATGGTTGTTGGTGACGATATAGCCGTCGGAGCTGATGAAAAAGCCGGAGCCTTGCCCTTGAACCGGCTGCATCGAACCGGCCCCTTTTTCGTGGTCCTCGGGCGCTTGCGGTCCAAACGGCGGTTGGTGGCCGAAAGGCATGCGCGGCGGCAAGCCCTTGGGACCGGAAAAGCGCTGCGATGGCGCGATGTCGAACGGGCCATCCTTCTCCGGTTGCTGGTCCTCGCCTTCTTCCTCGTGGGCGGCGATCGCCATGGGGTTCGCTTTTACGCGGACGGAGACCACCGCGGGTGCGACGCGCTCCACGAGCGCCGAGAAGCTTGGAAGAACGGCCGTTTCGGCGATCTCAACGGCCCGTGCCGGCGTCGTGGCCGCATTTCGAGGCTCGGACGCTTCCGCCCCGGCGAATGCGGACAGGGCGAGCGCGACGAGAATGCAGGTGCTTGTTGCGATGAGTGAGAGGGATCCTGGGTGTATCGAGCGATAGTGTTTTACCTTGGCAGGCGAACCGAACATGAGCCTTCCATCTGGATCGAGGAGAGATGCGACAGTTTCTTTTTCGTTAATGATTGAGGCAAAAATACATCAGTCTCGACTTTATCAAAACAATAATTGATAGAGCTGAGTTAAATGAGCGATGGAAATGACATACTTTTAAATAAACATCGCCTTTGTTGGGAGTTACGAGTTGGCTTGATTTCTAAGTAATCCGGCTGGAAATCGGTCAATTCGTTCAAAGACTTCTTTTTCTCCTTATCCTCGAAGTAAAACAGTATACTGACGAAGTGCATTCCGAAGCCGCCATCTTTGCCTTCGCCGGAAGGCCCGCGGAAGCGACACCGTGTCGCTTAACCGCTGAGACGGTTTGCTCCGAGCTTGTCCGTTTTCTCAACGTGATATTGCAGAAGAGCGGGCTGCCACAGTCAAAGACAAATATGACGAGGTCCGACTGCCGGAAGAGCTTGATTATAAGATCGCGCCGGCCTTATCGAGAGTGTACGCATAAGCGGAGGATTTTCATGAAAAAGATCATCGTCGCCGGGCTGACCGCACTCGCGCTGTTAAGCCCATCGTTGAGTTTTGCCGAGGAAACGCCGGGGCCGCAGGGCGCGGCGGAGCACGAGCACTGGCGGCCGGGCCCCGAGGATTTGAAGGCGTTCACGGATGCGCGCATCGCGGCGTTGAAGGCCGGCCTGCAACTCACTTCGGACCAGGAGAAGAACTGGCCCGCCGTCGAGCAAGCCATTCGCGATTCGGCCAAGGCGCGGCAAGAGCGCATGGCCGCGTGGCGGGAACGCGCCAAGGGGGAAAAGGGTCGTGAAGACGCCATCGCCCGTCTCAGGGCGCGAGCTGACGCCCTGACACAGCGCGCGGCGGAAATCAGAAAGCTCGCCGATGCGGCCGAGCCGCTTTATCAGTCGCTGAGCGACGATCAGAAGCACCGGCTCCGTTTTCTTATTCACATCGCCGCGGGCCATCAGGGCGGCGAATGGGGCCATGGCGGTGGCGGCTGGGGCCATCATCGCGGCGGCTGGAACGGGTAATCGACGAAACTTGCCGGAAATGCGCTGCCCGCTGTGCCTCGCGGGCGGCGTTTTACTGATCCTTATCGCGCGGATTATCGAGGGGCTGCAGGCGGATCGGCTTCGAGCTGCCCTCAACTTTTTGTGACGCTGTCACGATATCGCCCGTCTTGATGATGAGATCGCGTACCGCCGCCACGCTTTCAGCCACTTGAACCCAGCCTTCGAGCTCATTCATAAAGATGTCGGAGCCGCCGTGCGCGCCTTTTCGCACGCGCTGGATATCCTCCACGCAAATCAGCGTGATGTTCCCACCGGTATCGTGAAGCTCGATGAACATGGATGTGATCCTCCCGAACAGGCATAACAGCTCGCTTGCCAGATCAACCTGCCTTTAATCGGAATCGATTAAAGGCGGAAAGTTGATCGATCCTAAATGCTAGAGCAGCTTATCCGCGTCCAAACGGCCGCGGGCTGCTCCAGGCTCGCTCCGCCGAAGGCCCCGAGTTATAGCACTGCCGCGGAAAATGAGGCGCATTATTTTGAGGGGGCCGAATGCGGGGCGCGAGGGCGCCAGCTGCCGCGATAGAGCAGGTTTCCTGATGCCGGACGCAATATAACCGAGTAGTCTCGCGAGAATCGGAAGCCAGCCAAAGGCGCTTTTTAGAACCGCTCTAATTAAAAAAGAAAAAGATTGCGCTTCTCGTTCGCCGACACTAGAAAATACCAAGCTTGTCGATCTTTTACTTCTATTCGCGCCGGGATAGTCACTCAACAACAGATATGTTCGGGAGGCTGCGCGGGCGGCCAAGAGCACGAACACACTTATAATGGCATTCACTCGCTTTCTGATCGTCCTCCTCACGGCAGCGTTCGCGCTCTACCCCGTATGCGTCCGCGCCGATGATCCCTTCCCCCTTGGGCTAACTCTCAAGGATCATGTGTTCGATCCTCCCGAACTCAAGGCGCCAGCCGGAAGAGACATCGCAATCACGCTCAGGAACGAGGACGAGAGCTTCGAGGAGTTCGATAGCGACGCGCTTCGAACCGAAAAGATTGTAACCGCCAAAGGAAAGGTTACGATTAAGCTGAAGCCGCTCGCAGCGGGCAAATACCCTTTCAGGGGCGAATTTCACGACGCAACGGCACAGGGCGTGCTGATCGTCGAATAGGAGCGAAGCATGCTTGCCGCAGCCATTATCGTCTTCCGTGAGGTCATCGAAGCCGGGCTGATCGTCGGCATCGTGCTCGCGGCTACAAGGGGCGTCCGGTCTCGGGCCGTCTACGTCCTTGGCGGCATCGCTGCAGGTGTCCTCGGCGCGTCCCTGCTCGCCGCTTTCGCCGGCACACTCTCGAATGCTCTCGAAGGCGTCGGGCAGGAAGTCTTCAGCGCCTCTGTCCTTGGCGTGGCGGTGATCATGCTCGGCTGGCACAATGTCTGGATGGCGCAGCACGGACGGGAGCTTGCGGCAGAGCTTACGGCCGCCGGGCAGGCTGTTGTCGCAGGCAGCAAAACCCTGACCGCGCTCGCCATTGTCGTCGCCATCGCCGTTTTGCGCGAGGGCGCCGAGGTTGTGCTGTTCCTCTACGGGGTGGTCATCGCGAACGGAGAAAGCGGCTGGAGCCTGTTTACCGGCGGGATGCTCGGTCTCGCAGCCGGGGCTTCGGTGAGCGCGCTGACCTATGCGGGGCTCGTGAAGATACCGCCTCGCTACCTGTTCAGTGTCACGAGCATGTTGATCGCGTTCCTTGCCGCCGGCATGGCATCGCAATGCGTTGCCTTCCTTGAACGCGCCGATATCCTCGACCTCTGGAGCACAACACTTTGGGACACGTCCTGGCTCCTGCCGTCGAACAGTCTCGCGGGGCGCGTGCTTCACACCCTTATCGGCTATGATGATCGTCCGTCCATCATGCAGGCCGTCGCCTACATCGTGACGCTTGCGACAATCCTCGTGGCCATGCGCGTGTTTGCACCTGCGAAGCCGAAAGCGCAGCCAGAAGCGGCGGATGCATCTGCGCGGACAAAACCGCGCCTCGCGGCCTGAGCCCGCTTGTTTCTTCATCCTTGAGCCTGTCGAGGGATGAAGCCAAGATTTCATGTTTTTTCAGCAGGCCTGACTCGGTAATCAGGCGAGTTCGCTGATCTGACCAACGGACTATATCCCGGGGAACTGCTCGCACCACCTCGTCATCCCGGAACTTGATGACCCGGATGTTTCCGCCAATTCCGTCGTCATGGCCGCCCTTGGAGGCGGCCATCCAGAAAAAACACAAGGCATTTCAGCTTATCACTGGATGGCCGGGTCAAGCCGGGCCATGACCTTGGAGCGAAAATTCGCCAATGTTGTCATGGCTTCTTTGGCTAGCGGAAACATCTGTCCGGGATCGTAACGAATTGAAGCGCTTCTCTTTTTGCGATCCCGGCTCGCGCTTCGCTTGGCCGGGATGACGGCAGCGGCGGCGATCCGTTGGGGCGTCCGCGAACCCATCTTTAGTGAATGGGAAATTCTTCGCCAGAGCCGCCGCGTTCCCACCAATCGGCCACCTCTTTTGCCTTCTCATCCGACACGCGGTAAAATGTCCAATTGGCAGGGTGTAGCCCTCCGTTATGGGGGGAAACACTGGCTGCCACATCATACTCCTCCAGCGCTTCGAGATAGACTTCCCGGTTGCTGATCCATTGCAGGCGGCCTGCATGGCTATCAAAAATTAGCGTTTTCATTTCTCTTCTCCATATTTTTTAAACTCAATCTCAACATACGCAACAACATAACTCAAGCAGGTCGGTTACGCTCTACTATCGAAAAGCTAACGGCTGTTGAAGAAGGGGCCAACTTCGCCTCGTTAACCTCTGCATCGCCGCTAATGATCTTAAGCGGCATTTGCTCCCAAAGGCTGAAGACGCGACGCACGCCCTCTTTTGTGCTCTGCCCGCTGGTAATGGCGGGCGCGATCTCCAAGGTCATCGCGCATCTCGCACTCCAGCCAGGGGCCAATGCCATGTCGGCGGTCACGATCGCGAAAGGCGTCTTTTCTTTGCTCAGGCCGCGGAGGCCCTCGCGCATCTGGCCTTCTGCGCCGGCTGGCCTAACGCGGTCCGGCGCTGCATCAATCGGCAGCGCGGCTTGGCTTGCCTCTGCGCGTCACAATGCTTCTGTCCGGAAGTCAGGCAACTGCGGTTGCGCTCTGAAACCGCGCCGAGCCTGCAAGAACCCTGACCGCCATCCGGCATCGTGCAACATTCATCATGAAGCACGACGGGAAGGGATATGCGTTGGGGAGGCCAGTAAAACTTCGCTTCTGTAACGGGCCCTTGGAAGTACGATCCCATTCTTTGCGCCGTATCCGCGACCGGGGTCATGCTTCTGGTACGGGTCAGCGCAGGGCTGCCGCCTGATCGTTTCGTCTGGCCATTGCATCTTGGGGCTCGCCGCATGCCTGGCGGTTCCGCCCCTTCGTGGCGAACGTAAACGCTTCGTTCGCCGCGCGGGCATTCATGCAAATGTGGTTAACAAGAGCACACCCGATTTGTTTTTCTGGTCCAATTTGCGTCAAACGCATCTTGACGATGTATACAAAACTCCCATTCGTTGTATGATAGAGGCTCAATTCAGGCCCTCTATGGTAAACAATGCCTTGCCGCGAGGGCCCGCGTTAACCGAACATGGTTAATTTTGCTCGTTTCCCGCCGCCATGTGCGCCAGAACATGCGTTTTCGGGCCGATAAATGCCAGAAAGCGCGGCGCGATAAAATCCGTTAATTATGTTTTTGGACCATAAAATTAACCCTGCCGCCAAGTCCAAACCCGTTGCGGCGCAGGCGGCGGGATGGGGCGCCTTCGATGTTTTCCTTATGTTTATCAAGGGCCGAAGCGGGCTGGAGCTCTCGTTAACCTGCCGTGAAGACGTTTTCGCCGAGGATCTTTCAGAAGGAGGATCAGGACGAAAGCGTCACGGACAAGGTGACAAACAGATGCCGCCATACGCCGGATGCATAAAATGAGCACGCGGTAGCCCGCGTCCGATCAAACGCGCGAAGCCTTAAAGGGCTTGCCAGGCGTTGGCGTTGTGGCAAAAGTCAGCCATGCCCGAACTCCCCGAAGTCGAGATCATCCGGCGCGGCCTTGCACCGGCCATGGAAGGCGCTTCATTCGATGCGGTCACGCTCAACCGCCCCGACTTGCGCTTTCCGTTCGATGCGGATTTCGTGGAGCGGCTTGTGAGCGAGCGCGTGTCCCGCCTCACGCGGCGCGCCAAATACATCATCGTGGAAACGGAAAGCGGGCTCGGCCTCGCGATGCATCTCGGCATGACCGGACGCTTCACGATCCTGCATAAGGCAGCGGGTCACGCCGATATGCCGGGCGCATTTTATTACGATTACGATGCCGATCCGCGCCACGACCATGTGGTGTTCGCCATGAGCAACGGCGACGTGATCCGCTACAACGATGTCCGGCGCTTCGGGTCCATGTCGCTTTTCGAAGCGAAGTCCATGGTGGAGCATCCGCTCTTCAAAGCGCTTGGCGTCGAGCCGCTGTCGGATGAGTTCTCGCCCTCCTATCTCGCGGAACGCGCTTCCGGCAAGGCGCAGCCGCTCAAAGCCTTTCTCCTCGACCAGCGCATCATCGCGGGGCTTGGCAATATCTATGTCTGCGAGGCCTTGTTCCGGGCCGGCTTGCCGCCCGACGCCGAGGCGGGCCTGCTTGCGAAGGGAAAGCGAGGCCGAGCGGCAACGGCGCGGCTTTGCGCGAGCATCAAGGGTGTGCTCGATGATGCGCTTCTCGCGGGCGGCTCCTCTATCCGCGATTACCGCCACGCTGACGGTGGAGGCGGCAGCTTCCAGGACAGGTTTGACGTCTATGGACGCGAAGGCGAGCCTTGTCACAATTGCCCTGGCGCCCTTATTCACCGCAAGGTGCAGCAAGGCCGCTCCACCTTCTTTTGCCCCCGCTGCCAAGCCAAACTGTGAAAGGACTCGCCATGGCCTTTGAGACTGTGCTTTTCGAAAAGAGGGGCCGGGTGGGACTCATCACGCTCAACCGCCCCCATGCGCTCAATGCGCTCAGCGCACAGCTCATCGCCGAGTTGAACCAGATTCTGGATCAATGCGAGGCGGATGCGGAGATCGGGGCCATTGTCCTGACCGGATCGGAGAAGGCCTTTGCCGCCGGAGCCGATATCAAGGAGATAAAAGACAAATCCTTCAGCGATGTTGTTGCGCACGACTTCTTCGCACCGTGGGAGCGCCTTAGCAGCTGCCGCAAGCCGGTTATCGCCGCAGTGTCGGGCTACGCCCTTGGCGGTGGCTGCGAGATCGCCATGATGTGCGACTTCATCATCGCAAGCGAAACGGCAAAGTTCGGGCAGCCCGAAATCATGCTCGGGGTGATTCCCGCCGTAGGGGGCACGCAACGACTGACGCGCGCCGTGGGCAAATCCAAGGCTATGGACCTGTGTTTGACCGGGCGTCACATGGACGCAGCAGAGGCCGAACGGTGCGGACTGGTCGCCCGCGTCGTGCCTGCTTCCGACGTCGTGAACGAGGCGCTAAACGCCGCGGAGAAGATCGCAAGCCACTCGCTTCCTTCCGTAATGATGGCGAAGGAAGCCATAAACCGAGCCTTTGAGAGCACATTGGCCGAGGGAATCCTCTTTGAGCGGCGCACTTTCCAATCCCTCTTTGCCACAGAGGATCAGAAGGAGGGCATGGCGGCATTCGCGACCAAGCGCCCGGCTCAATTTAAGCACCGCTAATTTGATCTATCGCAAAGGTATTGGACAGGCGGGCGTTCAGACTTTACGCTGGAACAAACCACACAATATGCCGTCGGGGCTTTGGCTTGAAGACAATGTCCATCCATACAGCTGACCGTGCTCATAGCGCGCCCGGCAGATGCGAAGCCTGCTTTATCCGGCATCGCGGAATTTGCGCTGCCCTGTCGACAGAGCAACTTGAGAGGCTGAGCTCGATCGCTCGCCGGCGCACGGTGCCGGCCAACCAGTACATTTTCAGAGATGGCGATGAGGCCATCTCTTTCGCCGCGATCGTTTCGGGCGTCGTCAAGCTCATCAAGACGACCGCCGAGGGCGAGCGCCACATCATCGGCCTTGTCTATGCGCCAGAGTTCCTGGGCCATACTTTCGCCGATCAGCACCGCTTTTCAGCCGCCGCCGCGACCGATGTCGATATGTGCACGTTTCCGCGAGCGGCCTTCAACCGGCTGCTGGACGAGTTTCCGGAACTCGAGCGGTGGCTTTTCGAATTTACGGTTCGCGAGCTCGACATCAGCCGGGATTGGACGCTCATGCTTGGGCGGAAATCGTCCTATGAGCGCGTCGCCAGCCTGTTGCTGATCATCGCAAGACGCGCGCGCAATGCCGGCGGTCAGCCTGTTTCCGACAAATCCGCTCACTTTGAGTTGCCGCTCACGCGCTCCGAGCTTGCCGACTATCTCGGGCTGACCCTCGAAACCGTGAGCCGCAAGATCAGCGGTCTCAAACGCAAGGGCGTCATCGAACTTCGCACGACCCGTGAGATTGTTGTGCCTGATGTCGAGCTTCTGGCCGAAATTGCGAATATGGACCCCATCGGGGAAGATATGACGGGACGGCGCCAGGTTGCGGTCCATCATAGCTAGAAAGAAACTCGCTATCTGAGGATGTGGGTATAAACGTCCGCAACCCGTTTCATTCCCAGTGGGTCGGCCGCAAGGCCGGTGTCGAACTAAGCAACCTTCGCTAATCTGGTCAGTGGATTGTAATCCCGGCCAAGCAAGGGCGAGCCGGGATCGTATGTTGCTGGCGGCCTGATCTTGGCATTCAGATGAACGCGCCCAGAGACGAAGGCTGGCCATCCTTCGTCTCTGGCGGCTCGCAGCCGCCAGGCGCGCCTTCCCCGGCGTATGCCCATTGGGAAAGGATGGCAGCCGCGGCGGCAGCTTTCGTTCGGTTTAACATTGGCCCTGCTCCTAAATGACTGTTCAGCGCATTCTAGGACGTTCGTTATCCAACGCCAAATGGCGGGGGCTCTTATCATCTCGCTTAATGAGTTTGTGGACGGGGCTTTGAAAGCGCTACATCGTGGGGCAGAGGAAAGGGATGCAGCCATGATCCGCGACAAGATCTCACAAACCTTGAAGGAGGCCATGAAGGCCAAGGACGAGGCCAAGACTACGACACTGCGCACGGTGAATGCGGCGATCAAGCAGAAGGACATCGACGTGGCGCGCGCCCGCGGCGACCAGCACATCAGCGAAGAGGAGGTGCTGAATCTCTTGCAAAGCTTGATCAAGTCGCGCCGCGAGTCCATCGACCTTTATAAGCAGGGCGAAAGACAGGACCTCGTCGACAAGGAAAGTGCCGAGATCACGATCATCGAGCAATTTCTGCCAAAGCAAATGAGCGACGACGAGACGCGAGCCGCCATCCGCGAATTAGTCGGCTCGCTGGGCGCGAACAGCGTGAAGGACATGGGGATGGTCATGGCCGCCCTTAAATCCAAGTATGCCGGACAGCTTGACATGACGAAAGCCAGCGCTGCCGTGAAGGACGTCCTAACAGGCAAGTGACGCGCCGTGACGGCCTCAATGCATGGGCGCGAACGCACCCTTTATCCAACGCTCGCGTCTGCCATGAAGGAGTTCAGGTTTTTGTGAGACGATTTCGATCAGGACCAGAAGTTCCTGCCTGAGACGAGGATCCCTGATCTTGTTGAACGCTGACAGGAGCTGCTTGGATTGATCGAAGGGGTCCAGCCTGTGCTCTGCCGGCGCGGATATGCCAGCGAGCAGGCGTCGGAAAAATTCGTCGACCTCTTCATGCGTAACCATCACAAAACGCCTCCAACTCAACGCCACGCAACTCTCAGGGTCTACAGTCAAACCCTTACAATTTAAAGTCAAAAGTTCGACATTAGAAAAAAGAAGCTCGATTGCCGCAAACTCGTGGCCTTTCCCTGAACCACCCAGCCTTCGGAAGCGAAACTACGTTCATTTATAAGTATCCCAATAGCTCAGTCCAAGCAAATGAGAAATGAACTTGGCAAACCTATAAAATAGGTTACACTTAAATAGTGGGAAATGTTTTCGCGTCACCGGCTACGCTTGCCGAGGGTTTGTGATGAGGATTTTTCCTCTTTCGATTGTATTTGTGTTACTCTTTTTGGTTAAACTTGCGCATTCGGAAGCGTTAGATCTGTTTCATGAGAAGATCAGTATTATCGCTTCGAAGTTTTCGTCACTGAACGTTCCTGGCCTCGAGAAGGTTCAACTTCCTCAGCTCCAGCCCGACGGTTCCTTTATATTTATTTACGTGTGGCATCCGAAGACACACAGCCCGACCACGGCTTCGTTCGAAGCCAATATCGGCGACTACTTCGACATCATGGGAGCGGAGACCAAGGCGTTCAGCGGGTGGTGCTATGTCAGCAAGCCGGAAACTCACGTCCTCAACGCTGAAGCCGGAGAGATCGCCGTCATTCGGATCTGGGCTCTAGGCTTTCATGGCAATGTGCCACGTCGCAAATGCCGAGGCGGATTGCCGGGCGAGGCGGGCAAACTCGGTCAGACGCAGGTCATCAAGGACCCTCGATCGGGCCTTCTGTCGATGGTGCGATCCGGGCATCCGACGCGCTTTCCTCCCGCGGAAGATCGAGTTCAGTAGGCCGGCCTTTCCCTTCCAGCAAATCGGGGCGGCGCTGCCTCGTCAGTTTTTCGGCCTGCTCGCGCCGCCAGCGTGCTATACGGGCGTGATCCCCGGATAAAAGAATGTCCGGAATTTCCCGCCCTTCCCATAGTCGCGGCCTCGTATAATGAGGATATTCGAGCAGGTTGTTTTCGAAGCTCTCCTCGCAGAGCGACGCCTCGGCGCCGATGACGCCGGGCAACAAGCGCACACAGGCGTCGATCAAGACCATTGCTGCGATCTCGCCGCCCGAGAGCACGTAGTCGCCGACAGAGATTTCTTCGAGTTGCCGCGCCTCGATGACGCGCTGGTCGAGCCCTTCAAAGCGCCCGCAAAACAGGACGACGCCGGGACCGCGGGCCAGATCGCGAACACGCTCTTGCGTCAGAGGCGCGCCGCGCGGCGACAGGTAGATGCGCGCCAGATCAGGGGTCGCCGAAACCGCCGTGTCGATGGCGGTCGCCGCCACATCCGCGCGCATGACCATGCCCGCACCGCCGCCGGCGGGCGTATCGTCAACAGAACGGTGCTTGTCGCCAGCGAAATCGCGGATATTGCTGGTGGATAACTTCCACAGCCCATCCTGAAGCGCGCGGCCCACGAGGCTCATGCCCAGCGGGCCGGGAAACATTTCCGGAAAAAGCGTAAGTACCCTCCCCTGCCAGCGCATGGCCTAACCATCCAGCGTCTTGAGCCACGCCTCGATGGGAGCTTTCGGGGACAGGCGCAAAAACCCGACAGAGATTGGAAGCGTGAACCGCCGTGGCCCGGCGCTGCCGGGATTGACGTACAGCACATCATCCAGCGTCTCGATGAGCGGTTTGTGCGAGTGGCCGGAAACCACCACATCCATCCGCGCCGCCTTGGGAACTATCCTCATCTGCTGCAGGCTATGAATCATGTAGATGTTAAAACCATCGATCCACGCGACGGTGTCGGGCGGCAGCTTCTCCGCCCAGGAGGCCGTATCGACGTTGCCTCGAACCGTCGTGACCGGCGCGATGGCCTGAAGCGCCTCCAGGACTTCCGGCCTGCCGACATCGCCTGCGTGAAGAATGCGATCGACGCCAGCTAGAGCGGCGGCGACATCGCGCCTTAGCAAGCCGTGGGTGTCCGAAATCAGCCCGACAAGGGTCATGACTTTTCCGCGCGTTGCTCTTCTTCGTAGACAGGCCTCAGGACGACCACCTGACGTGCAGTGAGATCGACGTGGGGGACATGCGCATTTTCGAACGGGATGAGCTGGGCTTGCCGCTCGCCCTCGAATCGAACCTCCAAAAGATCGCCCGCACCGAAGTTATGCACCGCGACAACCTTACCGATTGTCTCGCCGGCCGGGGAGACGGCATTTAGCCCAATGAGATCGGAATGATAATATTCGTCGTCGGTCTCGGGTGCAGGCAGGGCCGCGCGGGATACGTAGAGCTCTGTCCCACTGAGTTTTTCAGCCTCATCGCGATTGCTGACGCCCCGCAGCAGGGCGATAACGGTGCCGCCCTTCACGCTGCGAATAGCTATGTGGAAAAGCTGGGCACCATCCGCGCTGGTAAGCGGGCCATAAGACGCTATGTCCTCCGGCTCGCTCGTGTATGCCGCGATCTTCACCTCGCCCTTGAGTCCATGAACGCCAGTAATCCGCCCAAGGAGCACCTTGTCCTTCGCCGTCATGCCGGCAGTCCCCTTTCGGCACGGGCCGATATCCGCTGGCGCCATCGCGCAACGGATACGCCGACCCATATCAATTCAACCACGCCGAACGGCCATGCTCCCTGCATAAAGCCATATGCGCTGGCGAGCACGCACGCCCCCGCCGAGGCGAGGACGAACCAGGCGCTTCGATCTTCGACGGCGTAAAAGACAATCATCAACGAAACGGCGGTCAGCCCGAACAAACTCAGCAGATCCATCCAGGCTGCTCCCGACGGAAGGACGCTAGATCAACCCGCCTATAATCGGAATCGATTAGAGGGGGAAAAGTTGATCAATTCTAAAGTGCTAGAGTAGCTAACCGCACGTCCGAGCGGACGCGGGCTGCTCTAGCCTATGCAGCCTCGCTAGCGGCCTCGGCCTTTTTGCGCTTCTCTTCGGCGCGCTCGTTCGCCTTGGTGCCGGGCTCCGCCTTTTTCGGATTGTTGCGCTCGGGGCGTTTGGCCAGCCCACGCGCATCGAGGAAGCGTAACACACGATCCGTGGGCTGCGCGCCGACCGAAAGCCAATGCTTCACGCGGTCTTCGACAAGCGTTATGCGGTCGGCGTGATCCCTCGGCAGTAGCGGGTTGTAGGTGCCAACTTTTTCAATGAAACGGCCGTCGCGTGGCGCGGTAGCTTCGGCGACCACAATGCGATAGTAGGGGCGCTTCTTGGCTCCGCCCCGCGAGAGCCTGATTTTCAGTGGCATTGCTACGTCCTCTGCTGTCACTCCCGCGAAGGCGGGATTCTGTTATTGCTTCACTTCGTTTTTGATTTCGCGGCCTTGCTTTGACCTAGCCGTTTTCCCGAGCTCTCTGGCTTACTCGCTTCTGCGGAGCCCTTCTCCTGCATGCTGCCTATCATGGCATCCATGCGTCTTTGCATCTCTTTCGGGCTCAGCTCTTCGAACACCTTGGAGACGATCCAGACGTGACCGAATGGATCCTGGAACCGCCCGGACCGAAAGCCATAGAACTGGTCGGCCACAGGGAAAATGATCTTTCCGCCAGCCTTTTCAGCCTCGGCCAGCGTTACATCAGGATTGTCGACCATGATGTTCAGCGTCACTGGCGAGCCGCCAAGCGTTTGTGGGCTCTTATTGCCCCATTTGGGATTCTCGTCCGCGATCATGATAATCGTGTCGCCGATATTGAACTCCGCATGAGCGGTGCCACCATTCGGCATGGTGAGGCTATAAAGGTGCTTTGCACCGAGGACCTTCTCATAAAAATCAATCGCGGCCTTCGCATCCCGGACGACGAGGCTTACGGCAACCGTCCCATACTCTGACGCTTTGATCGGCTTATCCACGCCACGCTCCTACTTCTTCTTTCCCGGCAGGCCGGGGAGGCCGCCGCCAAAGCGCGGGCCACCGGACAAACCCGGGAGGCCCGGCAGGCTGCCGCCGCCAAGTACGCCCGGCAGCTTCATTCCGGGGGAAGCTGACCCTTCTTGACGGCCTCCAGCATCTCGGGCGTCGGCTCGGGCATCTTGTTCAAGCCAAACAGCTTCGCGAGCCCACCCTTGCCTTTTCCGACCACCTTCATCATGTCGGCCATCTGCCGGTGCATTTTGAGAAGCTGGTTCACTTCCTGCACGGTCGTGCCGGAGCCAGCCGCGATGCGGCGCTTGCGGCTCGCCTGAAGGACTTTCGGGTTGCGGCGCTCCTTAGGCGTCATGGACGAGATGATGGCGCCCTGACGTTTGAAAACCCTGTCGTCAAGGTTCGCGGCGTCGATCTGCTTCTTGATCTTGCCGATACCGGGAAGAAAGCCGAGCACGCCCGACATGCCGCCGATCTTTTGCATCTGCTTGAGCTGGTCGGCCAGGTCCTCCAGGTCGAACTGACCCTTGGCCAGCCTCTTCGCCATCGCCTGGGCCTTTTCCTGGTCGATGGTTTCGGCAGCCCTCTCAACGAGGCTGACCACGTCGCCCATGCCGAGAATGCGGCTTGCGATGCGTTCCGGATAGAAGTCTTCGAGGCCATCGAGCTTTTCGCCCGTGCCGAGCAGCTTGATCGGCTTTCCGGTGACGGCGCGCATGGAAAGCGCTGCGCCGCCGCGGCCATCGCCGTCGATGCGGGTCAGAACGATGCCGCTGATGCCGATGCGCTCGTTGAACGTCCGCGCGAGGATGACGGCGTCCTGGCCGGTAAGGCTGTCGGCCACGAGCAGTGTTTCATGCGGCTTCGCGATGTCGCGCACCTCTTCGGTCTCGCGCATCAGTTCGTCGTCGATGTGAAGGCGGCCCGCGGTGTCGAGGATGACGACGTCATAGCCGCCAAGCCGCGCCGCCTGCATGGCCCGCGCCGCGATTTGCTGCGGGGTCTGGCCCTTTATGATTGGCAGAGTGTCGACGCTGACCTGCTCGCCGAGGATCTTGAGCTGTTCCTGCGCGGCGGGACGGCGCGTATCGAGCGACGCCATCAGCACTTTCTTTTTGTCGCGCTCATTCAGGCGTTTTGCAATTTTCGCGGTGGTCGTGGTCTTACCGGAGCCCTGCAACCCGACCATCATGATCGGAACTGGCGCGGGCGCGTACAAATCGACGGGCTCGGCTTCCGCCCCAAGCGTGCGCACAAGCTCGTCATGCACGATCTTCACGACCATCTGGCCGGGCGTGATCGAGCGAACCACTTCCTGACCAACTGCCTTTTCGCGGACGCGGTCGGTGAAGGATTTCACCACATCGAGCGCCACGTCGGCCTCAATAAGCGCCCGGCGAACCTCGCGCATGGCTTCTGCCACGTCGCTGTCAGTTAGCGCGCCGCGGCGCGTCAGCTTATCGAAAATTCCGGCAAGGCGATCGGACAGGGATTCGAACATGTGCAGGCTTTCAACTTTCCAACAGGAAATACATCCGCGGGCGAACCTTCGCTGGCGGATGCCGATCCATTTGACGCATATAGTCGAAGACGGCGGGGCTTACAATTGAGAAATTAGCTTTGTAAGCGCCGTGCTCATTCTTGGGGCGGTAAGTGAACATCGGGCGCCGCTTTGTGCTGCAAGAGCTTGAACCTTTCCGTGATCAGCGCCGTCACGAGCGTTGCAACGAAGAGAAGCGTGATGCCGATGCAGAGAGGCCTCACTGAGCCGTCGAAGGATCGCCCGATGGTTGTAGCAAATGCCGCACCCGCTACCGTCGAATAGAAGCCTGCAAGCGATGATGCGGTTCCTGCGATGTGGCTCATCGGCTCCATGGATAAGGCGCTGAAGTTCGGCATGATGACGCCGAAGCAAAAGAAGACAATTCCCATATACAAGCCAAACATAAGTAGCGGCGGCTTCTCCGGAAAGCCCGCCAGAGCCATCACGGCGCAAACGGCAAGTCCGGCGAAGATGGCGCGATGCGACACGCCGCGCATTCCGATCTTCCGGACCAATAAAGCATTCAGGCCGGAAGCTGCAACGAGGAAGCAGGAGATGGCGCCAAAGGCCACCGGGAAGCGGGAACCCAAGCCGTAGACATCGACGAAAATTTGCTGTGCGCTGACGATGTAGCTCAGGAGAAGCCCAAACACAAACCCCATGCCGATCATATAACCAGCGGTCTGGCGGGTCGTCATCACGAGCTTGATGGCTTGCAAGATAGACGCCACTGAAAAAGGCAGGCGGTCCTCGTCATGGCGCGTTTCGGGCAGCCGGAACCACGCCCAGACCATCGAACTCGCCGCCACGAACAAGAGAAGGTAGAAAATGATGCGCCAGCCCGAAAGCTCCAGGATGATCTCGCCGACACCTGGGGCCAGGATCGGCACCACGATAAAAACCATCATGACGAAGGACATCACGCGCGCCATTTCGCGCCCGCCGAAGCGATCGCGCACTATTGCCAGCGCGATGACGCGCGGAGCCGAAGCGCCGAAGCCCTGAAAGACGCGCGCGGCGAGCAGCCCTGCGAAGGAGCCGGATGACAACGCGATGATAGTCCCTGCGATATAGAGGGCGAGCCCCGCCAGGAGCGGCTGCCTGCGTCCGTAGTGATCCGATAGCGGGCCGAACAGAAACTGCCCAGCCGCGAACCCTATGAAGTAGACGCTGATGACGAGTTGCCGGTCGTTCTCGTCATCCACACCGAGCGCTTTGCCGATTTGAGGCAGCGCTGGGAGCATGACATCGATGGAGAGTGCCGTCAGCGCCATGAGAAGCGCGATCAGCGACACGAACTCGAGAAACGACAAGGGAAATTGAGCCGTTTGCGGCACGGCTCCTTGGGACTTTACAAGCATGAAAAAGGCTTATTCCGAGGGTTGGACCCGCCCAGGATTAGACTGGGATCAGAACGGGTTCAAGCTCGCCCGCTCCGTAAACTTTAAATAGGCGACGCTTGCCCCTATTCGAAGTCCAAGGCCGGTTCGAATTGGAACGATGAGCATGTTTCCGCTCCGGTAGACAGTCAACCCGAAGCCGCCCGCGACATAAGCAGAGCCGTCGATGCCCGGAAAGCGCCTGTACAAGCCTGCGGTATCATCAAGGTTGTAAACGAGGAAGAGAGCGCGCGAACCCGTGGCCCCGATGTCAGCACCGAGCGACGGCCCCTGCCAGTAAATGCTTGCTGGTGCGGCCTCGTTGCCGTTTACGCGGCTGTAGACCGTGCCCTGGCCGTATCTCAAGCCCGCGAGAAATGCGCCGCCGCCTTCATCGCCGACAATATAAGCGTTCGGCTGCCCGAAGGTATCGAACGCATGGTTCATGACCACCGCGAATTCCGAGGTCAGGGTGCCGAACACGCCCACACCGGCGTTGCGGATTTCCTGCGGCGTGTAGCCCGTTGGAGACGATGTCGCAGGAGGAAGGGCATCGCTCATCGGCGGCTTCAAGGAAGCAACCCTGTTGTCTTGCTGGGGCGGAGCCGGACGAAGCGAGAGCGGCGCTTCGGCAGCCGTCGCCGCTTTCGGCGCCTGGGCGTTCGGAGGAGTATCCCCGGGCGATGTCGCTTTTACATTCGCAGGAGAACGAAGAGCCTTGGAGACGTTTGCCGACCACGGCACGTTTGGAGGCGGCGTTTCCTCTGGAGTCGCCGACGCCAATTGCGGTGACTGGGCAGATTTGGCGACGGGGGGTGTCTGCGAATAGGGCGAAATTGGCGGCCTCGCCGCTTCGCTCTCGAGTTGTGCAAGAATGAAGCCTGCCTTTTGCCTCATGACAGAAACGAGCTTATCGTTGACCGCCTTGAGCTCATTCAACCGCGCGCAGGAAATATCGTTTTTCGGCGTCACATTCAGAGTGTCAAGCTGACCCACAAGCTGCTCGATTTCGGCGTTGAACGTCTCAAGCTTGCCGTCGTCCATAGCGGCCGCGGCCTTGTCGGCCTTCTGCGCCTCGGTCCAGCCTTGCGTTTTCGCTATCGTAAAAAGCCGCTCCTGGAAGCGCTTCTCACTTTCCCGATTGAGAGTGCGCAAAGCCTGTGCCGTTTGATCGATCTGAACGCCAAAGGCACGCGCGTCACACTGATCCGCCGCATTCCCCGCATGAGGGAAAACCGCGATAAGAACAGCCATGGCAGCCGCTGATCCGATCTTCATAGTCAAGCCCTTGCGCCTGGAGAGCACGCCGCTTTCGAAGTCATGCCCCGATTCGCGCCCCGATTGTAAAACTGCGGGCACAATACACGTTGTTTCTCCATAGCGGATTCAGCCGTCAGCCGCAATGGAAGGCGGCCCGGGCACCACAGAAGACGGGGGATTACGCCGCCAGATGGCGTTTCGGCGGCGTCGCTTTGATGGTAGGATCGCGGGCCATAGCCTGCGATTATGAGTTCAAGCTCGAGCCGATTCGGCTCGGACTCATCCGCAATCCAGCTTCCATGAAAGCCCTGCGGAACACGTTTCGGCAGCAGTATTTTCGCGAGAGGATCACCGGCGATGGATTGCGCGTCGAAGATGACAAGATCGCTCGCATCGCGGCTGCGGTCGTAGACGAAGCCGAGAAGCCATCCCTCGTCTCCGCCCGCGTCCGCGCCGGCGGACACCATCGTGAACTCGCTCGGTATCCCCAGCCCGTCGAAGTCTTGCGAGTCCACGCGCCCGCTTTTCAGGTCGTACTTCAGAAGCTCGGTGAACACGCCCGTGGAGAGCGTCCCATGCGTGGCGAGCGCATAAACGGTGCTGTGGGGCCGTCCTGTGCGGCTCTCGTCGATTTTCGGAAACTCGATCGTACGATCGTCGATCTGACGTTCCTCGGCCTTCGACGCGCCCGGCGCAATCGTCCACCGCGTCAGGACGGCCTTATCAAACGAATAGGAATCGGTGGGCGGCCCGCCGCGGAAGTGCTCCCTATACTTCGCGACATCGAGAACAATCGTGCCATCCGAGGTCTCAAAGGCGTTCGCGACGTGATACACATAACACGGTTCGACGTCCACCCACCGGAGCCGGTTCACGCCGCCGCCGCGGGGCAGGATGCCGAGGCGTGCGCCGTAACTGTCGCTCCAGCAGAAGGGGATGGAGACCCCGGCCATTGCCGAACCGAGATCAAACACCACCGGCAGGTCCATGAAAATCACGTGCCTGGAGGTGAGCGCAAAATCGTGCACCATCGTGGCGCACTTCACCGGGATTTCCGTGCTGCGAAGGAGGGCCCCGGATGCGTCCGCGACATGGTAGGTGAGGAAGGGAGGCAGCGCCCTGTAACCGAAGAAATGCAATTCGCCCGTCATAGAGCATACCTTGGGATGCGCGGTGAACGGTGTTTGCAGCTTGCCGCCGAAGTCGTTGAAGTCCGCGGTCTCCAGATCGCGCGTCAGTTCTATCGGCAGCGAGGTCTCGCAAAGTGCCATGATGCGGTTTGCGTGCGCAATCACATGCGTGTTGGCAACGCTATAGCGAAGGTCGAAGGGCGAAAGCATGGTGCGTGGCTGCCCCTCGTAAGGAGGCGTGCGGATCCATCGGTTTCGATACCACTCGGCCTTGCCGTTCTTCAGCGACACGCCGTGAACCATCCCGTCACCGAGAAACCAATGACTGGAATGCGCTCGTCGCGGATTGGCGCCGTTGCGGACGTAGAGGCCACAAAGTTCCGGGGGAATGACGCCCTCGACGGGCAGATCAATCGCCGTCACCTCTTCCTTGACCGGTGCGAAATTGCCCTGCATCCAATAGGGCGTCCGGCCCGCTCTTTCCTGCATATCTCGAATACTCTCCCGGCTCTGCAACACAGCGCTTCGCTGACGATGTGCACAAAAACGCCGCCATTGCCCGCCTCTGTGGCGGGGCAAGCAGCTGCCAATCCTGTTGGACTAAATGAGCACAACGCTTAACAACAAGCAGCATCGGCGCACTCTTGTTCCGGAGGTGCGCCGCCCTTGGGGCTGCTCCCAATTCTTTGATGGACAAGCCGTTTTCAATCACGGAAAAGACAAGCTCGGGGGCTCGGCGCCGCAATAGCGTTTGGGCCACGGGGGGCTTCCCGCGGCTCCTGTCGGCAGGCGAAGGGAGTTTGTCGCCTGGACTTGCGGCTACTTCACAGGCACCCCTTGCGCCTCGAGGCTCACGCGCAATTCCGATATGTCCTTCTCGAACGCCGGCACGATTTCATCGCGCATGTGCTGGGTATCGTCCAGGATCGCCTTTGCCGCGGGGCCGGCCTTCCATTGATGGCTCAGAACGTCCTTCATGTTCCCGTCCATGCTGTCGTAATAGCGGCGGACGGCCGAAATGAGGGGCGGCGCAAGCTGGAAGGTGATGGTCTGCTGCTTCATGGTTTCCCAGACGAAGGTCTTCATCTTCAGGTCGTCCGGGAGAATACCGGCATTGGACCAGCCATTCTTGCCGGACCAATACATGAGCCAGGTATCGGACGGCAGGAAGTAGGAATCGGAAATGCGATTGCGAAGCGCCTTCTCGAACGACTGGCTCCAGTCGTCGACGGATTCGAGATTGTCCTTCACCTCGTCGAGAAGCGCGCGCCTCATGTAGTAGCCGTCGCGCTCGCTCCGCGCCACCTCGAACTGAAGGGCGGTCTTGAAGCCGGCCTGCGCCGCGAGATAAACTCCGAGGACAGTTGAGGCCATGACGATAAGGTTCGCGATCCAGAACTCGGCATTGCCGCTTTCCCGAACCTTGAAAATACGCACAACCGAAAAACGACGCCGGGACATACCTTCTCCGTGCAGAAATCAAGCGTCCTCCGGTTCGCGCGCGATTATGTCGGCTTCATGATCGAAAATAGCAGAGTCGTGGGGAAGAAGGGGATAGCGCGCCTTGAGCCGGTCAAGATGATGCGGAAACGAGAAACTTGAGCAATTTCGCTCGCGCGCGCACCACGCTCTTATGGCATTTTCTCTCCGAGGAATTCATGGCGCTGTTTTTTATCGGCCTTTTCGTTGGCCTCTTCTTTGCCGACCGGGTGCGCTCGCTTTTCGAGCCCATGCGCAAGGCCTTGCGAAAGCTAGTCCGCTCGCAGTCGAGCAACCGGTCCGCGGTCCAAACGCTTCCTCCCGCCGTTGCTCAGACTGCTCTCGTCGAGATCGTCCCCGCGGAGGAGCCGCTCGCCATTAAGCTTCGAAAGCTCGAAAGCCAATTCGTCTCCGTGGCGGAGGATGCCGCCCACCCGCGCGAATTCCTGGACCAGCCCTCATTCCAGGAGGCCGCAGCGCTCTTCAAGAGCGAAGCCGTTCCGCTGAAAACGGTGATGCAGTATGTGCTGGGCGCGAACTGGGGGCTCTCATGCGCGGCGCTTGCGGGGCTGGCTGGCCGTCTCGACCGTGAACTTGCGAGCGAGCAGGTTGTCTCCTGCTTCGACCGGCTCACGCCCTGGGCCATGCATTACGCACTTGTCTATTTTCTCGGCTGCTGGAAGAGGCCGCCCGTCGGCGCGCCCTACGTCAACGCCAAGGAATGGTGGAAGGACAACACCTTCATCCGGCTGGACGCCCAGGAGTATTTCGACGAATCCGAGCGGCTCGGCGACATCGCAAGCTTCGGACGCGCGCTCGATGCAGTTCCTGCTTCGAGCTACCCCTTCATCAGGGGCATTCTTGAGCACGTTAACAGCGCTCTCGCGCGCCAGCTCATCCTTCAGATCGACGCGAAGCAGCGAGCGGTCGTCGACAGCACCTTCCTCGCCTCGTTCGGGCGCTTCTGGGGCCAGGGCGAGAAACTCGATCTGCTCGTCGAGCCCGGGGCCTGGCGCGACATGTTGCAGGATGGCGAGGCGGCGGTTACGGCCCAGCCACCGCGGTCGCTACTCGCGAGTGGCGAGCCGCGCATCGGCAAGACCTCCTTTCTGCGGTTGCTTGCGAGAAGGCTGGAACGCGAGGGCTGGACCATCTTCGAGGCTGGCGGCGCGGATCTCATGGCGGGCCAGCAATGGTTCGGGCAGCTTGAGGGACGCATCCAGAAAGCCGTCGAGGAGCTTGTCGCTTCGAAGAAGCTCATCTGGTATATCCCGGACATCCTTCAGATTGCGCTCAGCGGGACCCACCAGGGACAGGCGGCTAGCATCCTGGAGCAGATCCTGCCTGCCGTTTCGTCAGGACGCCTCATTGTGTGGACCGAAGCCTCGCCCGCAGGAGCAACGCGGCTTTTGAGGCTCAGGCCGCAACTGCGCAACATGTTCGAACTGATCCGCTTCGAGCCGCTTTCGAAGGAAGAAACGCTCGCACTCTCCCATTCCGTGACAGAACGTCTGTCTACCGAAGCCGACCTTGAAATCGATCCCGCCTGCGCTGAAACCGCTCTTGCTTCGGCTCGACAATATCTGAGCTCAACCGGTTTGCCGGGCTCCGCGCTTGATCTCCTGAAGTCTGCGATATCGCGTGCCGTCAAGGGCGCGAACCGGACCGTAACGCCCCATGATGTGATTATGAGCCTTTCGCAGGCCACCGGCGTCCCCGCTGCGATCCTCGACAGCAACGAGCGCGCCGATCTTGCCTCGATCCGCAGATATTTCGCGGCTCGTGTCATGGGCCAGGACGAGGCCGTATCCACCATGGTCGACCGGATCGCGATGCTGAAGGCGGGGCTGAACGATCCCGGCAAGCCCATCGGCGTCTTTCTTTTCGCGGGGCCGACGGGCACGGGAAAGACCGAACTTGCCAAGACGCTTGCGGAGTTCCTTTTCGGCTCCGCCGACAGGCTCATTCGCCTCGACATGAGCGAATACCAATCTTACGACTTCGACGTGGAAAATTCTTGGAGCCGCCGATCCCGCCACGCAAACCGATACGCTGATCGCGCGCGTGCGAAAGCAGCCCTTTTCCGTTGTGCTCCTCGATGAGTTCGAAAAGGCGCATGCGAATGTCTGGGACTTGTTCTTGCAGGTGTTCGACGATGCACGGCTCACCGATGCCGGTGGCCAGGAAGCGGATTTCCGGCATTGCATCATCATCCTGACGACGAACCTCGGCGCAACCAGCCACCGCAGTGCCGATCTCGGCTTTCTGCCAGCGTCGGCGTCATTTTCAAGCGATCAGATCCTGCGCGCGGTCGGCCAGACCTTCCGGCCCGAGTTTCAGAACCGGCTCGACAAGGTGATCGTGTTTCAACCGCTCAGCCGCGAACTGATGCGCAGCATTCTGAAGAAGGAACTCGGGCGCGTGCTCGAACGGCGCGGCTTCAAGGACCGCGAATGGGCCGTGGAATGGGAGGCGTCGGCGCTGGAGTTCCTTCTCGAAAAGGGCTTTTCGCCGGAAATGGGCGCGCGTCCGCTCAAGCGGGCGATCGACCAATATGTCATCGCGCCGCTCGCCGCGACCATCGTGGAGCGCCGTTTTCCGGAGGGCGATCAGTTCGTCTTCGTGCGCAGCGACGGCAAGGCGATCCAGGCCGAATTCGTCGATCCCGATAGTGGGCAAGGCCAGGCGGCGGAAGCGGTTGCGCCTGTAAGCGACGATAAGCGACAGGCGCTTCCGGCAATGATCCTGGCCGCGAGGGGCGAAGCGGCGGAACTCAAGTCGCTGGACCATCACTTTGAGACAATCCAGGCGGTCTTCGCCTCCGAGGCCTGGGAGGAGGTGAAAGCTGAACTCGCCACGAAGATGCAGGCGACCGATTTCTGGGCTAGGCCTGAGCGCTATGAGGTTTTGAGCCGGCTCGCGCTCATGGACCGCGTACGCGCCGCGTCGGAAACGGCCGAGTCCTTCCGCGCCCGCCTGGCAAGGGGAAGCGGGAGCGGAGGCAAGTCTTCAAAGGAGCTTGTCGCCCGTCTCGCGTTGCAGCTCCACCTCATAGGCGAAGGCATCAAGGATGTGCATGAGGCTGCTCCGATTGAAGCTGTGCTTGTCGTCGAGCCTGCACTCGAGGGCGGAGGGGACCGCCACGGCGATCCGGACGAATGGTGCGAACAGCTCCTGGCGATGTATCGCGCGTGGGCGGCTTCGCGGAACATGCAGCTTTCGGAGGTTTCCGCGAAGGCGAAAGAGTCGCCCTTGCTGCTCATCGGCGGTTTCGGGGCCTATCGGACGCTCTCGCACGAAGCGGGGTTGCACGTACTCGAAATGCCAGGGCAGGAGAAATCCGTCGACCGTGTTACAGCGCGCATCCGACTTGCGGCTGCGCCATTGGGCGAGATCCCGCCGAACAGGCTTCCTGCGGCGCTTGCCATCGCACTCTCGCACTCGGCACCCTCAAACACGCTTGTTCGCCGCTACAGGAACGGCGCCTCGCCGCTTGTCCGCGACATGGTCGCAGGCTGGCGGACCGGGCGGCTCGACGCGGTGCTTCAGGGCGATTTCGACCTCATCGCCGCGGCATAGAGCTGGCATATATCAACCGTCGGCGCCTTCGACTCCTATGGAGCTTTTCCCAAGCCTGGAGGGGCATCCTGTGAGGGTTTACAACCGGTTAAAATTGGTTTCGTTTCGTAAAGGCCCCATAAGTAAATATACAACTAATTATGTAGGCCCGATGGGCAAAGGCGTCGTTGGCTAATGGCGGTTCGCATTAGCCCGAAAGGGCGACGGTTTGCCGGTGATAGAGCGGGTTCGCGGTTTCCTCGGCGATGAACGCGCCCACGTCCTTGCGCGACATGCGCATCTTTCGGGTTTCGCCCTTTGCGCTGGCGACCCAATCGCCTGACGCGGGAGTATCCGTAAGCCCGACCGGCTGCACCAGAACGTAATCGAGGCCGGACGCCTTCAGCACTGCTTCCTGGCGTTCCTTGTCGGCCATGGCTTCCCGCAAGAAGAGCTGATACAGGATCTTGAACGTGATCGACATCTTCTCGCGGGTGTCGCCGACGCCGTAGGCGGTGACGGCAAGAACGCGAACCGACGAGCCGGAGCCGAGCGCGGCGACGATGTTGCGCGTCCCCATTTCGCAAATGTCGGAAGGCGTCTTCCGGCGCGCGCCAAGGGATATGGCGATTGGCAGCTGCGGATTGCCAAGGCTTATGACGACGGCATCGTGACCGGGGATGGCGCGCTTCACGTCGGCGGGGTTCATCGCGTCACCTTTGACAATTGTGAGCCCTGGCATGGCCGAGAGCTTCGAGGGATCGCGCGCAAAAGCTGTGACCGTATGGCCATCCGCCAGCAACTTCGCAATGACAGCGCGGCCCGTGCCGCCGGTGGGTCCGAAAACGATGATGTTCATGCAAGTAATATAGGATCGCGCCGTGCTATGTCACGCTCCCACACCATCATTCTTGGCAATCGTCGCCTCCGCGGCAAACGCGGCAAGCGATGCGCCGATGGCGTCAAGCTTTGGGATCACATCGACGTTGACCGATCGAATGTGCGGTTTTCGCCAATAATGCGATGAGGCGCTTAATGGGTGATGCGGTGTGCGTCTTCTCGAGTCCTGGGCGTGAACGGCTCCGTTCGCCGCGAAGCATAGAGCGATGGCCATTGCGCGAAGCCACGCTACAGTTTAGCGTTTACCGCCATTTCGCCCCCCGAAATAATGCCTTCTATGCTAGCAATAGCATGTGTCGAAGCAGTGTAGGCTGATCCGCCTTCGCTTATGAACTCAGTGAATCGGGAGGCAACATGGACCGGACGGCCGCAGCCACTAACGGCTCAGCGGCTAATCTCGGGCCTTCGTCCTCAGGCTTCACCGATATCCGCCGCCGCCTGAAGGCTATCCTCATCGGCTCGGTCGGCAATCTGGTCGAATATTACGACTTTTACGCTTACGCCGCCTTCGCCCTTTATTTCGCCAAATCCTTCTTCCCCGAAGGCGATGAAACGGCGCAGCAACTCAACGCCGCGATGCTGTTCGCAGCCGGCTTCCTCGCCCGCCCGCTTGGCGGCTGGCTGTTCGGCCATGTCGCGGACCGTCATGGGCGGCGCATTTCCTTGACGGTTTCGGTCATGCTCATGTGTCTGGGCTCGCTCGTCATCGCCATCACGCCCACCTACGCGAGCATAGGCGTCATGGCGCCCGTCGTTCTGGCGGCGGCCCGCATCCTCCAGGGCCTCAGCCTCGGAGGCGAATACGGCACCAGCGCCACCTATCTGAGCGAGGTCGCCGACGAGAAAAACAGGGGGTTCTACTCAAGCTTCCAATACGTCACGCTCATCGGCGGGCAGCTCTGCGCCATCCTTGTGCTGCTCGTCCTCCAGCAATGGCTGCTGACACCCGAGCAGCTGCGCGACTGGGGCTGGCGCATTCCCTTCGCGATCGGCGGCCTTCTGGCCATCTTCGCTGCGGTCATGCGCAGCACTCTCGTTGAGACCGAATCCTACCTCGCATCCCAAAAAAAGCGCGGGCACGAAAGCTCGATCAGGGAACTCTCGCGCTATCCTCGCGAGGTCTTGCTGGTGATCGGCCTGACCATGGGCGGTACAGCGGCCTTTTACACCTACACGACCTATATGCAGAAGTTTCTCAAGCTTTCGGTCAAGCTGACCGACCTTGAGACGACGGCCGTCACGGCGGGCTCGCTGGTGTTCGCCATGGCGCTGCAGCCCATTTACGGTGCTCTGTCCGACCGCATTGGGCGCAAGTGGCTGCTGATCGGATTCGGCGTTTTGGGAACAGCGTTCACCATCCCGCTGCTGACGGCGCTCCGCGAGGCTCACGATGCCTGGACGGCGTTCCTGCTCATTGCGGCGGCCTGGGGCATCGTGTCGGGCTATACCTCCATCAACGCCGTTGTAAAGGCGGAACTGTTCCCGGCTGGCGTGCGCGCAACCGGCGTCGGCCTGCCCTATGCGCTGACCGTGTCGATCTTCGGTGGCACCGTCGACAGCGTGGCGCTCTGGTTCAAGTCCATCGGGCACGAAAGCTGGTTCTACGCCTACCTGACCGGCTGCATCGCCGTGTCGCTCGTGGTTTACCTCTTCATGCGCGACACCAAGCGGCAATCCGCCATTCGCGAGTGACGCCGCGTCGGACTGTGCCGTCTCTCCCTCCTGAAGGCATTGCGCGTTTGACCGGACGGAACGGACGTTACGATTGCCGCTGCTTTCTGCCGTACTCTCATGGCCATGTTACGAATTTTAACGTTTATGCGTCTCAACCCGCGACGCGTTATACGGAGTATCGTAGGTTAGGCACGAGGTAGCGCTGGAAAGCCGTGGGGTTTTTGGAGGGGCGATGTCATTTGCGGAACAGGTGTCCGTTGCTGCTAACGTAGCGCAGGTTTTGGGTGCAATCGGAATTGTCGGCGGCATCTTCTATGCCGCGGCGCAGCTAAAGCATAATGCCAGCACAAGTCGCGCGACGTTCCTTTTGCAACTCGAAGACATGTCTCACGACCATGACGCCGTTCATGCGAAACTGCGCCGCGGAGGCGCCTGGACGGAAAGGGCAGCGGGCCCCTCAAGTCCCAAAGAGTGGATGCAGGCTGAAGACTATATGGGTTTCTTCGAGCACTGCGAAATTCTAATGCGTCAAGGTTCGCTCGATCCACGGCTCTTCTGGCATCTGTTTGGCTATCGCCTGGAGAATATTCTGGCGAACGAACTCATCGTTAGAGAGAAGCTCATGGACGAACGTGTGTATTGGCAACTGTTTTGGGCCTTGCTCAGACGATTTAGACTGACACCCCGTATCTCAATGACCCATCCGGCAAGCGATGAAGCCGCGCCTGCAACGCAGCACGTCACGCGGCAGCACACCTGACAGGGCTCCGCCCTTCCGAGAGGACGGACTTTCCTTGTTCTACCGGCGGGGCGGCCCCGGCTGGAAGTCTGCGAGCTTCCAGCGGCCCGCGGGTGTCATCTTTCCGGCTGCGGACGCAATCACGTCCTGCAACAGGTTGTCGAGCCGAAGATGAGCGGCCTCTGCTTCCGAAATCGCCTTGCGCATAGCTTCGATTTCGTAAGGCTCGGCGCTCAGCGCCGCGCGCACGGCATCGCGGGTACGGTGGGCGGCTGAATGTGCTTCCTCGATGACTTCGGACTTCTTGCCGAATTCCGCTCGAAGCACGGTTGCATCCGCCGACGGAAGCCGCGATGCAAGTTGCTCGAACTGATGGGCAGGCCCGCCCTTCAAACCTTCGGCGTGCTTATGACCAGACGAACCGAGCAGGAACGCGGCAATCCCGCATATCAGAAAGACGTTCAGGGCCAAGGACCAAAAAACGATCCTGCTCCATGGGCGGGTTTCTGCAGCCAGTGTCCGTTGATCACTCATCAGAATGTTCCGATTGCATTATCAGTTTGGAATATGATGCTGGTCACGTCCGCGCTAGCTTCCTCCGTCGTGGTCGTCTGACGATCATCCAGCACGGTCTTCTGCGCCCAGAACAGGCCGAGAACGATGCCAAGGGCAGCGGCGAAAGATAGCGCCGCGACCCGGGGCAACACCGCTCCCTGTGTTGGCACGAACGTCCACGCCGCTCGGTTTTTCCGAGGGGCGGCTTGAACCGGGCGCTTGAAGCCGCCGTCAACCTGAGCCGGAAGCTTCTTGGGGAGGCCTGCAAGGATGCGGGCCGCAACGGCTTCATGATCGGCCTCAACTGCTCCCCCGCCGAGGCTGCGCCCAATCAAGCGGTCGAGATTGCGAGCCGCCTCGAAGGCCTTCGCGGCGGCTGGATCGCTGGCCATAAGACGCTCAGCCGCGATCCGGTCGGCATCCGGCCAGGCAGCAAGATCGCTGCCGCGGCTGTCGAGAAGGTCTTGAAAACGATCAAGAATCATGGCCGGGTTTCCTTAACTTGCTGCACCGGGGATCGCACCCAACTCCGCGCGAAGCGTTCGCTTGGCGCGGACGAGCAGAGCCTCGATGCTTGAAATTGTGGTATCGAGCACGGATGCCGCCTCCGCGTTGCTCAATCCTTCGTAGTAGGTGAGCACGATGGCTGCCCGCTGCCTGTCGGGAAGCGCTCCAATCGCCTTTGCGACAAAGCCATCCGTCTCGCGCCTTTCGAGTTCGTCCGCGGCGGATGGGGACGGATCGGGAGGCTCGGAGGTTTCGTCAAGGGATGCGAAAACCTTTTGACGGCGCCGATTGAGGCAAAGATTGAAGGTCACGCGATAAAGCCAGGTCCGGAACGCGGCGTCCGGGCGCCAGCGCGGCGCATTGACCCAAACCCGGAGCATGGCCTCCTGTACGATCTCTTCGGCATCCGCATCGTTCCCGAGCATACGCCTCGTCAGTGCGAACGTCTTCGCGGCGTGGCGGCTCGCCAGGCGCCGGAACGCGGACTCGTCGCCTTTAGCGACCTGCAGCATCAGATCCTCGTCGCTCGTCTCTTCCAAGCCGGTCGCTTCCTGCGGTGCGTTTATGCGCACAAAAGCCGTAACAGCCACGCGGATTGCCCTTCCCGCTTCGGACACCGCAGCCTTGGCCGCGATCTGTTACCTGATTTGAACCCGTCTCAAGGGGAAACCCTGCGCAGCGCCAGCACTTTTTTTGTTGGCTCGCTGAAACGGATATCCGGGCGGTCGAAGGCCTGTTATTCGCTGGGATTCAGGGGCCGCCTGACCCCCCATTCCTTGAGCACGGCCTGCATGTCGCTCATGACAAAATGGCGGGCGCTTTCCAGTTCATAGCCCTCTTCAAGGAGCGAATCATATTCGGTCAGGACGTGCCGGATGAAGCTGACCATGGAAAGCCACGCGGCCGTTTCGGGCGCGGCGTTACGCAGGCCGGGGCTGTCCATGGCATGATCCGCTATGGCCCCGAACTCATGATCGGGAACGTCGGGGGCAAGATGGCGAAGAGCGTTTTCGATCTCTTTGCGAGTGGCCACCGTAACAACCTCGTGTTCACTCAGGATGGCGTCAAGTTATCATGACGCCAGGGGGGAGGCAAAGTGTGGGCTTCACAGAATTGACACGTGCATGTAGTATCCCGCTCGTGTCAGAGCGACGTCGTGCGAGCGTGGCCCTAAACTTAACGGCAAACGTTGAGGAAAGGTGAACGTGACGGCATCTACGTCATTAGCATCTCCGCCGGATAACTTTCCGGCCCTCGTGCTCAACGCGGATTACCAGCCGCTGAGCTACTACCCTCTTTCCCTCTGGAATTGGCAAGAAACGATCAAGGCAGTGTTCCTTGACCGAGTGCATATTGTCTCGTTCTACGATCGCGTTGTACGCAGCCCAACGTTCGAGATGAAGCTCCCGAGCGTCGTCTCGTTGAAAACCTTTGTAAAGCCGGCGCTCTATCCCGCGTTCACGCGCTTTAATGTCTTCCTCAGGGATCGCTTCCAATGTCAGTATTGTGGTTCTCCCCACGATTTGACATTCGATCACGTGATCCCGCGTTCACGAGGCGGGCAGACGCGCTGGGATAACGTCACAGCCGCATGCGCGCCTTGCAACCTTCGCAAGGGTGGCAAGATGCCGGCGAAGGCAAGGATGTTTCCGGCGCAGAAGCCTTACAGGCCGACCGTGCACGAGTTACATCGCAATGGGCGGTTCTTCCCGCCGAACTATCTGCATGAAAGCTGGCTCGACTATCTCTATTGGGATACCGAGCTGGAGCCATAAAGCAATTCGGCGCATCGCCTTTGCGGTGCGCTATTCCTGTTTGCAAATCGGCCCTTTAAATAAGGCCAGCGGAGAGAAATGTTATCGAGTTCTTTGAACTCCAAACCTAGTCTTATAACATCTCAAAATTATAATACTTCTAAAGTTCGACTTTATAATACTTCTAAAGTAATCCATCCCACTGTTGCTCTTTGGCGTCGACGCATAGTCAAAGCAAGCTTTTGGCTGCAGTAAGAAGCTTGGGCGGTTGACGATCTCTCCTAATCAAGGCTGTTGGTTCCTGGCCGTCGAAAGATGATTCGCGTGATTATCCAACGCGATGGGCGGCTCGAGGGGGATGCCATGACCGTCAACAACCAGACCCGCGCATCTCGGGCCGCTCTATGCGCCGCAATGGGCACGTTGAGTTTGATTGCGAGTTGTCCTGCCTTCGCTGCCGATATCACAAAAGAATCGGCATCACCTTCGTACGCTGAGCCTTCCGAGGCGGCCTGGACCGGCTTCTACTTCGGCGGCCATGTGGGTTATGCGTGGGGTGGATCGAATTGGACCGCCAGCACGACGGCCACGCCCGCGGAAACCTTTGCCGCAGGCTCGCTGACCCTGGCGCAGCCCATCAACACCTTCAACGAGGCAGGAAGCTTCTTCGAAGGGTTTCAGGGCGGTTACAATTTCAAGCTCCCCAACAATTTTGTCATCGGCGCGGAGGCCGACGCATCCTTCCCAAGCTTCCAGAATATCCAAGGCAT
Source organism: uncultured Alphaproteobacteria bacterium (assembly GCA_963839435.1). Classification (GTDB taxonomy): domain Bacteria; phylum Pseudomonadota; class Alphaproteobacteria; order Rhizobiales; family Rhodomicrobiaceae; genus Rhodomicrobium. The sequence goes on along the minus strand of CAWIVD010000018.1, from coordinate 95,903 downwards.
CTCTATTGGCGGGCTCTCGCCGCTTGCCTCGCCTTTAGGCCCCGAGACCTATAGCGAGACGGTGCTCATGTCCGGCACGGTGCGGGGACGCCTCGGTTACGCTGCCGGAAACTGGCTCGTCTATGGGACGGGCGGCTTCGCCTGGACCTACAATCAGCTTTCGCTCAATCAACAAGCCAGCGGCGCGGGCGAGGAGACGAAGTTGTGGCGGCTCGGCTGGACGGCGGGAGCCGGCGTGGAAACGCCTTTTGCACCCCATTGGACCGCGCGTCTGGAATATCTTTACACGGGCTATGGGGCCAGCAGCGTGACCTTCTCTCCGGCCGCGCGGCACTTCGATTCCGACTTCTCGGAGCACGAGGTGCGACTGGGCTTGAATTATCAAATCGGCGACGATGCAGCTCCCTCTGAGAAAGACCCCAAACCCGCGGCGAAGGCGGAGTCCAGCAGATTCGACTTTCACGGCCAGGCAACATTCACCTGGCAGGGATATCCCGCGATCCGGTCGCCTTACCAGGGACCGAACAGCCTGCCCGGTGGCGGCGAGGCCCGCGAAGTTGGAGATTTTACGCTCTTTTCCGGCGTACGTTTGTGGCAGGGCGCTGAATTCTGGCTCAACTCCGAAGTCGATCAAGGCTTCGGGGTCGGAAATACGCATGGGGCTGCGGGCTATCCCAATGGCGAATCCTATAAACTCGGCTCCGAGACCCCGTATGCCCGCGTTAATCGCTATTTCCTTCGCCAGACGATCGATCTTGGTGGCGAAACGGAGAAGGTGGAGGGCGGCATCAATGTGTTCCCGGGCTCGCAAACGGCGAACCGGCTTGTGCTCACAGTTGGAAAGTTCGCCGTCACCGACCTCTTCGACGCCAACCAATATGCGAACAACGCCAAAGCCGATTTTCTCAACTGGTCGCTGATCAATGCGGGCACATTCGACTACGCGGCCGACGCCTGGGGCTTTACTTATGGCGCGGCTCTCGAATGGTACCAGGGCCGGTGGACGGTGCGCGCCGGCGTTTTTGACTTGTCGGCGACACCAGCAGGCGGGGTCAGCCCCGAAGCCTACGGTCTTGATTCATCCTTCAAGCAACTCCAATACGTGGGGGAAATCGAGGAACGGCACGACTTGTGGGGACAACCCGGAAAGGTCAAAGTCACCGGCTTCGTCAGCGAAGGCCGTGCGGGCCTGTTCCAGGACGCTATCGATCTTGCGCTCGCAACCGGTCAGCCCGCCGATATCAACCCGGTTCGCAGTTACCATGCCCGGCCTGGCGTAAGCCTCAACATCGAGCAGGCGGTCACGGCGGACCTCGGCGTATTCGCTCGCGCGGGCTGGGCCGACGGCACGGTCGAGCCGTGGGATTTCACCGACATCGACGGCACCGTGCAAGCGGGCGTCTCGTTTTCCGGAAAACAATGGGGCAGGCCAGACGACAGGGTTGGCATTGCCGGAGTGATCAACAGTATTGCGGGCGTCCACCAGGAGTTTCTCAATCTTGGGGGCCTTGGCATTCTTATCGGCGATGGGCAGTTGCCCAATCCCGGCCTGGAGAAACTCATCGAGGCTTATTACAGCTACTCATTGACCTCCGCGACGAAACTCACCTTTGATTATCAGTTCATCGAGAACCCCGCCTATAACACCGACCGCGGTCCAGTGAATGTCTTCGCCGGCCGCGTTCACTGGCAGTTCTGAGCATAATTTGTCGGACGCGCCAACGGATCGGCGCTACCGTCATCCCGGAAAGGCGAAGCCTTATCCAGGATCGTAACAAGCTGAAGTGCCTGCCTTTTTGCGATCCCGGCTTGCGCTTCGCTTAGAGCTTATCCGCTTTTGATGGCATCAAGAGCGGATAAGCTCTAAGTTTTTGTTTTGTTGTGCGTCTTGTCGGAAAACCGCTTCGCACGTTTCCGGACGCGCTCTAACCGGAATGATGATGCGCGGAGCGAGCGGCGTCCGTCGGCCAGATTGGCGAAGTTTGCCAGCTTGTGGAGAAGCAGGAACTTATCGCCGCGCCAGCTGTCCCCGAAGGTAATCTCCCTTGCCTCTCAGAAGCCTGACGGCATCAGCTTCCGGAGTTTGATCATGATCGTGTGGCTTTGCCTTCTGGCCGCTCTTGCCGGCGCCCTCAACCCCGTTCAATCAGGCGCGAACGGGGAAATGGGAAGGGTGCTTGGCAATCCCTTGGGCGTGGTGCTCCTAAGCCTTTCCATCAGCCTCGTTTTCACGCTTGTCGCGGGCCTGTTCACACGCGATGGCGATACCTCCGGCTTCAGCCACCTGACGCAGGCGCCGTGGTGGGCCTGGGCGGGCGGCTTTTGCGGCGCAATCTTTCTCGTGTCTCAGCCGCTTGCCGCGCCTCGATTGGGAGCCGCGGTATATATCGGCATCACGGTGACCGCCTCGGCCATCGCTTCGATTCTTCTGGATCACTTCGGATTACTCGGTTTTCACCAGCATTCGGCCAGCATCGGGCGCTTGATTGGAGCTGCACTGATGATTGCCGGGGTGAGCTTAATCGCGAAATACTGAACTCTCTCCCTGTTGTCGCATTGCAATAGATCCGAATTCGCGAATCACGGCAGGCTAAAAGTACTGTTGCGTGAGAAGCACGTGTAACGGATCAACTGAACGCAATCCCACTGCGTCCACATTTTCCTCACTCTTTGGCGTGATCGTTTACATGATCGGCTGCCCCGGGCTAATTTCGACCGGGGCTTTATTGCTTACGTCTTCCCCGGCTAAGGAGCATTCAAATGATTTGCAGGCTTATCTTCGCGTTTGGAGCTGTGGCGATTGCAGCCATGGCGTCGGCGCCTTCACGCGCAGAAGAGCCGGCCGCCCCTCCAGCGATGACCGCTGTCTCGCCAGCCGAGGAGCCAACCACGTCACCGGCTGCCGAACCGTCTCCGGCGAATTCAAGCGCGCCTCTCGGCGAAGAAGCGAGGCGCCCAGATCAACCCGCTTCGTCGTTCAGCCTCTCGTCTCAAGACACTGAGGACGCGGCGGCAGACAAGCAAGAGGCCGAACAGGCGCCGACAGCCCCCGAGTTCGAAAAGGCAGGAGAGCGCCCTGCTGAAAGGGGAGCGCCTGAGCCGGCATCCGAGGAGGCCGCCGCGGCTCCGCGGGAGGCTGAGCCTTCGCCCGTCGCGCAGCCGAGCATGGCGCCGCGGCAACCGGCCGAGCCCTCCGTTCTGTCAACGACGGCATCGGAGCCATTGCAGAAGCCCTTGAACGTGCCGGCTGCTGCATCCGCCGAGGCGGAGGCGCTCCGCAAAGCTCTTTCCGGTCTTTCGGCGGGACCCAGCGACGAAGAACAGAACGAATACGCGGCGCTTATGTCGTTTTATGAGAGCCGCAGGTTTGCTCCGCTCTGGACAGCGCCGCAGACCGGCTTCACCCCGGGGGCAATTGCGGTTGCAGCCGAGATCAAACGGTCCCGGGACTGGGGGCTCGACCCTCGCGATTTTTCCTTGCCTGCGGGGTTAGGGGCCGAAGGCGCGGCAGCTCAATCACCCGACGAGATGGCTGGCGCGGAGATCAAACTTTCGTTCGCGATCCTGAAATATGGCCGCTACGCCCGCGGCGGGCGCATCATCAATCCGTCCGAGCAGCTGAGTTCCTATCTCGATCGCCGGCCTCAGCTTCTCAAGCCGCGAGCCATCCTCGATGGCATCGCGAGTTCGGATCAGCCTGACGCCTATCTGCACGGCCTGCACCCAAAGCACCCGCAGTTTGAGAGGCTCCGACAGAAATATCTGGCGCTTGCCACCCACAACAGGCAGCAAAGCGCCGAAGCCATGAGGCTGCTCGCCAACATGGAAGAATGGCGCTGGATGCCCGACGACATGGGCGATCTTTACGTCTGGAATAACATCCCGGAATACACGCAGCGGGTGATGAAAGACGGCGAGGTCGTACGCATAGAGGCCATCGTTACCGGTCAGACGGACAAGCAGACCCCGATCTTCAGCCGTCAACTGCGCAAGATCACCTTCAGGCCCACCTGGATCGTTCCCGACTCCATCAAGGTGCGTGAGTTGCTGCCGAACCTGATGAGGGGTGGCAGCCTGATGCGCGAATGGGGGCTCGAGGTCCTCAGGGACGGCGAGCCGGTCAATTGGCGCAGGATCGATTGGGCGGCCACCGATATTCGAAATTTCGAGGTCATTCAGCCAAACGGTCCGAAGAGCGTCATGGGGAAAGTGAAGTTTTCCTTCCCCAGCCAGCACACCGTTTTCATGCACGATGCGCTCGAGAGGGACAAATGGATGTTCCACGCGTCCAAGCGCACCTACAGCCACGGCTGCATGCGCGTCCAGAACCCCATTGGGCTCGCTGAAATCCTGCTTCGCGAGGACAAGGGCTGGGATGTCGCCAAGGTCAGGGAGAGCGTCAACAAGGGCGGAAACAACAACGAAATCCTGATGGAGCGCAAGATCATGGTTCACATGACCTACTTCACGGCTCTGGTGGACGACGACGGCAAGCTGCACGCATTTCCCGACGTCTACGGCCACGAACGCCGCATCACGCTGGCGCTTGAAGGCAAATGGAACCAGATCGTCAAGGGACGCGATCACTTGGCCCCGGTGGAACTCAACGAAGCCAGCGCGCATCCAAGACACTACGCGGAAGACGAAGCCCCCGCCTCGCGAGTCTGGCGCCGCGGCAGCCCATACAGCTCCAATGGGAGCTTCCTTGACTCGCTATTCAGTGGATATGGGAGCGGATATGGGCAATACGGGCAATATCCCGCCCCCCCGCGCCAATACCGCTAGCGAGAGCAAGTCTTGCTAAGCGAACAGTCCCGGTTCCCGCCAGCGAACCGGGCTTTTGCCGCCGGATTCCAGGGCGGGGATTCCGTCTTGGGGGCTGCCCATGGGCTCGATTCCTGGAACCTTCATCCAAGGTGGCGCGGCGTTCAAAGCGTTCTATAGAGGTTAAACCATAGCTGCCGCTTTGGAACTGCTTGCCACGCCCGCACTCAACGATGCGATATTGCCGCACGCTACACTGAAACTTGCGGCTCTGATTTATCAAGGAATGGCAGCATTCCCGTCCTGGGGCGGCGCATGCGTCCAACGAAATGCTACGGCCGGTTCGATAAGCCAAACGCCGCGCGCAGGAACAACCCGGCGGCCTGAAGTCCCTCCGGATCGATGCCATGCCCGAGGCCGGGTCGGATCTGCCACTGAACGGCCACGCCGACCGCCGCCAAGGCATTTCGGGCGAGATGGATGGCTTGGCAGGGGATCACCTCGTCCTCGGCACCGTGGATGAGAAGGACCGGCGGCTTGACCTTGATTTCGGCGGCAAGATGGGCTGCTCCCGCCAGATGCCCCGAAAATCCAACGATGGCGGCAGGCGCTTCCGGCAAACGCAGGCCCACTTGCAGCGCCATCATCGTGCCCTGGCTGAATCCCACCAGGGCGACCGCACTGAGCGGAAGCTGCGCCTTCCTCCCTTCCTCGACGATGAATGCGGCGAGCCCGGGTTGCGCCTTGCGGACGCCCTCCTCCCACTCCCTCTCGCTTCGCATTTCGAGGTTGAACCATTGGCGGCCGCCGAAGAACTGGCCTGGCAGCGTTTCGGGCGCGTGCGGGGAAATGAAAGCCGCGTCCGGCAGATAACTCGCCCACGCCTCTCCGAGCCCGATGAGGTCGTTCCCATCCGCGCCATAGCCGTGGAGCAGAATCACAAGCTGTTTCGGCGCCCCGCCGGAGAAAGGGGCGATGCGCGGACCGTCTATTTGAGCTGCCATTGAAATCCCTCGATGATTCGAACGCTCTTATGCCTGATACAAGGAAAAGTTGATCCGCAAAACCTGACCGGCCGTCTCCCGGACAATCAGCCGGCTGCTTCGGCAGGCGTCAAGGCCTTGATCGCAAGCGCATGCACAGGGCCCGCCAGCTCTTCCTTCAGCGCCGCATTCACTTCACGGTGCCGCTCCACGCGGCTTTTCCCCTCGAAATGGCTGGACACGACCCGAACGCGAAAATGCGTGTCACCGGTTACCCGGCCAAGATGATCGCGCGTCCCCGCATGGCCCGCATGCTTGCCGGACTCGTTTTCCACCGCCAGCTCCGAAGGCTGGAACGCATTCGTGAGCTTTTCCCGGATCAAATTTTTCGACGGACATTCAACCTCCAGGCGCGACGGCGGAAAGGGTTACATGTCCCCAATTTACGGAGCAAGATTTCGTCTTCTGTCAAGACCTTGTAAGGGCGCGTTCGCCGCCGCATACTACCGGCGAGGGCGCTTTAAGCCAAAGCGCATTCGTAGGAAGCCATTTCGTGAAACTCGATTCGAAATATTTCGATAGCATTCGCGTAAGCCGCGGGGGCGCCGTGCGAAACCCAGGAGCCGCAGGACGAGCGCGCCCCAATGCCAGTGGCGCAATTGCAATAAGCGGGCCTTCACCGTGCGCCGAAGGGGCGCGATTGCGAAGGAGAGTATTATTATTTCTGCCGCGACCATGTGACGGAGTATAACAAATCATATAACTATTTTGCCGGCATGAAGGAAAGCGACGTCCAGATTTCCAGAAAGGCGCCGCCACGGGCCATCGGCCCACATGGTCCATGGGCGTGCACGGAACCGACCCCGGTGCGCGGGAGACCCTGCGGCAAGCTGGCGATGCCGGTATCGCCCAAGATCCATTCGAGATCCTGAAAGGCATCCACGGCCGGGGCTACGAAAATGTGAATCCGGCCGCCGCCAAGCGCCGTATGGTTTCAAAGGGCGCGCAAGAAACATCTGCAAGCTCTTAATCTTGACGACAATGCTTCGCCTGACGAAATCAAAATCCAGTTCAAAGCGCTTGTAAAGCTGCATCATCCCGATCACAACGGCGGAGACCGCAGCTCTGAAGACCGCTTCCGGGAAGTCCTTGCTGCCTATAATTATCTCAAGCAGGCGGGCCTGGTGAGATGAGAAGCTGAGCGGCGCTCCGACCAAGCGAAACGCTAAGACAGAACCCCGTGGGGAATTGATGTTAAACGGTGAACCGATCAGGGCTGGCCTGCCCGACATGAATGTGTCCGTCCGGCAGGTGTTCGGCATCGATACCGCCATGGAAGTCCCAGCCTATTCGCAAACGAGCGCGTATGTGCCGGAACTCGATGCCGACTATCTTTTCAATAAAGACACGACGCTCGCGATCCTGGCGGGCTTCGCTTTCAACCGCCGCGTGATGATCCAAGGCTATCATGGCACCGGAAAATCGACCCATATCGAGCAGGTTGCGGCGAGGCTGAACTGGCCTTGCGTCCGCATCAACCTTGACAGCCATGTGAGCCGCATTGACCTTGTCGGCAAGGATGCGATCGTCATTCGCGATGGGCAGCAGATCACGGAATTCCGCGAAGGCATCCTGCCCTGGGCGCTCCAATCCAACACGGCGCTTGTGTTCGACGAGTACGACGCGGGCCGGCCGGACGTGATGTTCGTGATACAGCGGGTGCTCGAAGTACAAGGCAAGCTGACGCTGCTCGACCAGAGCCGGGTCATCCACCCGCATCCCGCTTTCCGCCTCTTCGCGACGACGAATACCATAGGCCTCGGCGATACATCCGGCCTCTATCATGGCACACAGCAGATCAACCAGGGTCAGATGGACCGATGGTCGATCGTGGCCACGCTCAATTACCTGCCCTACCAGGACGAGGTGAACATCGTGCTCGCCAAGGCAAAGGGATACGAGACCGAGCAGGGACGCCGCGCTGTGGCGAACATGGTCAGGGTAGCGGAACTTACGCGCACCGCCTTTGTAAATGGGGACCTGTCCACGGTGATGAGCCCGCGCACAGTGATCACGTGGGCGGAAAACGCCACCATATTCGGCGATATTGGTTTTGCCTTCACCTTAAGCTTCCTCAACAAGTGCGATGAGCTTGAGCGCGGGCTGGTGGCGGAATTCTACCAGCGCTGCTTCGGCGAAGAGTTGCGCCAGTCGACGGCAAACATCGCGCTCAGCTAAGCAATGCCGACTTCTGCGAAAAAAAAGCCCGATCCGCTGTCGCCTTTCAAGCGCGCTCTTTCGCTTGCGACGCGAACGATCGCCGAAAACAAGTCGGTGAATGTTGTATTCGGCCCTGAGACGCCGGGCTTCGATGGCAAGACCATCCGCCTGCCGCAGCCGAGCCGCGCTGTGAGCCGCAAGGAAATCGCCGTCATTCGCGGTTTTGCCAATTCCATCGCGCTTTTGATTTCGCATCACGACACCGCCTTGCATGCATCGCTCTCACCACCTTCGGGCGAAGCCAAGGCGGTCTTCGATGCTGTCGAGCAGGCGCGTGTGGAGGCCCTGGGCTCTCTTCGCATGCGCGGCGTCGCAAAGAACCTCGGCGCGAAACTCGCCAGCCAGTATGAGCGCCTGCCCGATCGCGATATCGACCGCCAGAATGCGCCACTCGAAGACGCGCTGGCACTCATGATCCGCGAAAGGCTCACGGGCGCAAAGCCGCCCCGCGGCGCGAACGGCATTGTCGATGTCTGGCGCGACTGGATCGACGAGCGCGCCAGTTCCATCCTTCGGCGCATGGAAGGCGCAATCGACGATCAGGCCGCTTTCGGAAAGCTTATGCGCGACGTGCTTGTGGCGCTGGAACTCATGGAAGGGCAACTCGAAAACGCGCAGGAGAACGAGAAAGCCGAGGCGGACGAGAAAGAAGATGCGCCCGGCCAGGGCTCCGAGGACGAGAAGGACCAGAAAAGCGAGCCAAGCGACGCCGAAAATGAGGAAGCCGAAGGCTCGGAAGGCGATCAGGAAAGCGAACCGGCGCAAGTCGTCGAAAAAGAGTACACCCCCGGCGAACAGGACGGCAAAGAGCAGCCTTACTGTCCGCCCCGGCGCCCGAATACGTCCGTGTTCGAAAACCCGGAAAACTTCGGCTATCAGGTCTTTACGCGCCAGTTTGATGAATTCGTGAGCGCCGAAAGCTTGTGCGACGTCGATGAGCTTGAACGGTTGCGCAGCTTCCTCGACAAGCAGCTTTCCGTGTTGCACGTGGCCATAAGCCGGCTAGCGAACCGCCTTCAACGGCGACTGCTCGCGCAGCAAAACCGGGCCTGGGATTTCGATCTTGAGGAGGGAACGCTCGATACCGCCAGGCTTTCGCGGGTCGTCACCGACCGGTTCCAGCCGCTCTCTTTCAAGCGTGAGCGCGATACGACCTTCCGCGATACCGTTGTCACGCTTCTGCTCGACAATTCGGGATCGATGCGCGGGCGGCCGATCATGGTCGCGGCCTGCTGCGCCGACATCCTGGCCCGGACCTTGGAGCGCTGCGGAGTGAAGGTCGAAATTCTCGGCTTCACGACGCGCCAATGGAAAGGCGGCCAGGCGCGCGAACAATGGCTTGCAGCAGGCAAGCCCGCCAATCCGGGCCGCCTCAACGATCTGCGCCACATCGTCTATAAGGCCGCGGATGTTCCGTGGCGCCGCGCACGGCGCAATCTCGGCCTGATGATGCGTGAAGGCCTCCTGAAGGAAAACATCGACGGCGAAGCACTGACCTGGGCGCATGCGCGCGCGCTGGCGCGGCCCGAGCAGCGCCGCATCATCATGATGATTTCCGACGGCGCGCCGGTCGATGATTCAACGCTCTCGGTGAACTCAGGCATCTATCTCGAAAAACATCTCCGACAGGTCATCCATGAGATCGAGACCTACTCGCCCGTAGAGTTGATCGCCATCGGCATCGGCCATGACGTGACCCGATATTATCGCCGCGCCGTGACCATCAGCGACGCGGAAGAGCTTGCCGGCGCCATGATGGAGAAGCTTGCGGAACTGTTCAGCGAGCCTGGCAAGGGCGCGCTCCACGCGAAGCCGTCAAAACGCAGAATGCATTAACACCGCGGATAAAGCTGAGTGCGCCTTTTCAGCAAACAATTCCTGGCTTTGACAAGTCTCTGCTGTTGGCTTTCTCAACCGTGGCCGTAAAGCACTCCGACGGGCGCGAAGAGACATTCAAGAAATTGGAGCTAAATGGCAAACTACCCCGATAAGCGGAAATAGAATTGCTGTTTTTCCTGCCGCGGCTAGTATCTTTTTTGCCAGACGGTTTGGACTTAGCGATAGACGTGGCAACTTCGGCGGCATTCCTCCCCGTTTTTCATACATGCTTGTGCAGACGCTCTATAGCCAGGCGCATCAGGTGAGCCGTAGGCTCCCAGCTGGAGTTCATAACAACGCCGTTCGTTTTCGTCACACGCTGTCTGGCATCTCTTTGTGTCCTTATACTTTTCGACGAATATGGTGTGTGGCTGGATTCCAGAGGACGTCGCATAAGACCGCGGCGTCATCCCGTCTGCCATGCCGCGGGGAACTGAAATTGATAATACGGCGCATGCAAGAAAGCGCCGATACGACGCCAGGGCCACGGAACGCCTTTCACTATTTGGCTCGCGCCGCCAGGCGGTGCGACGAGAGGAGCAAAGCCAAGCATCTTGCCCTCATGCCCGCGGTTGCAGCCATGCTCGCGCTCTGCGCACAATTGGCGCCTGCCTCCTCTACGCCGTATGCGCCATGCTCAAAATCGAACGCTGTTTGACCCCTGCTTCAAGGCCAAAAACCTGCTTGATAAATAGTGGGAAGTCCCCGACAGGAGAAGGTCTGGTTGATTACTTGCCCGCTTTCGGCCTGCTGCGCGCCCTCATGTTAAGCCGCGCCCCGGCTATCCGGAGCGCCTTAGTTCGGCTTGAGCGCTTGCGACGATCGGGGCGCGAACTTCCCACCAGGGAAGAGAAGTCGCGCCTGACAATTTAGAGGGGAGCGCCTGACCTGCTTCAGCTCCCGTGAAACTGGCGAAGCCGGTAACTTTCCTCAGGTCCCTGGGTCCAAGGCGAGAGGGCCGATCTTTTTTATAGGAATGATCTTGCCTTCATCGCCAGCCTTTTGCTGATCTGACTTGAATTCCGGAATGCTCGATGGATGGGGAATCACCGGATCAGCCGCATGGCTGTTGGCAAACAGGATCGTATCCAGCGCAAGGTAATGCGACCGGAAAACCTTCCTGTCGAAGATGATCGTGCCAAGGAAGAAGAAGCGCGGGATCGAATCCTGGGCTCCGCCGGTACTGGCGCTGTAGGCTTGCCAAAGCGTTTTGCACTTGGTCCAGGCTGCATCGTCAAAAGCAGGCCCGAGCGCAATCGACGGCCCCGCGTCGCCTCCGCCCGGCGGCTTCAGATAAGCGAAGTTGCCCATCTGCGTGTCAAATCGTGTGAAATCTTTCCGCGTGTAAGTCAACTGGCGGGTACTGAATGTCCCGAGAATGGCGACCGTCTTGTCCGTCCAGCGGTAGCGCGGCACCCCGAAAAGAGAATATTTCGTATGGCCTGCAAATTCCTCGAACGTGATCGGGGAATATTGAATGCCGTTGAAGTCTACCTGCTGAAGCGGCTCGCCCATACCTTGAGTCCTCAACCCCATTTGCTACTGCATACTCTGGCGGCCGACATACGCATAGAGGTAAAGCGCCGCCGCTTGCGATCATAATGATTCAACCAGACCCGTTCCATGATGCCAATCAAGATCGCGAGAGCATTTTGTGTTGGATGGGACGGTGCCGAGGCGCGGGCGCTCTGGTTTTCGCCGCCTAATTGGCTTCTCAACCGCGTTCTGAATGCAGGCGCTGGATGATCCGGCCCAGTTCCCGGAAGTCGAGCTTCCTTGGGGAAGACTGCCGCCAGGCAAGGCCGATCTTGCGATGCGGCTCCGGCGGCGCAAACGGCAAGACTTGGATGTTAGCCCGGCGCGTTTCGGTTTCCAGGCTTATGCGCGGGAGAAGTGTGACGCCAAATCCATTGGCGACCATCTGCACGATGGTCGATAGGCTCGTGGTTCCAAACGTATCCAGGTTTTCGACCTGCTTGAGATCGCAAAAGCTCAACGCCTGGTCCCGCAGGCAATGGCCCTCTTCAAGGAGCAGCAAGCGGTCATTTTCGAAGATCTCGGGAGTTGCGAAAGCCTTCGGCGGCAGCCGCCGGGCAGCGGGCAGCGCAAGCACAAAAGTATCTTCGAAAAGGACTTGCGTCTCAATCTCAGGATGCTCGATCGGGAGAGCCAGCAGTAACGCATCCAGCCGCCCCGCCACGAGATCATCAATCAGGTATTGGGTTTGCGTTTCGCGCAAATGCAAATCGAGGTCTGGGTGCTCGGTTCGCAATGTCGGCAAAAGCTTCGGCAACACATACGGCGCGACGGTTGGAATAACGCCAAGCCGGAGCCGCCCCGTAAGAATGCTCGCGCTGTGGCGGGCGTAGTCGGCAAGGTCGCGGACGCTGGCGAGGATCGAAGCAACGCGGCGCGCAATCTCCTCGCCCTCGGGAGTGAGCTTCGCCCCTGCCCTTGTCCGCTCGATCAGGACGATCCCGATCTCTTTTTCCAGTTCCTGGATCTGCATTGACAAGGCTGGCTGCGTCACGGCGCAAAGTTCGGCGGCACGCCCGAAATGTAAGGATTGGGCGAGCGCCTCGAAATAGCGAAGCTGACGCAACGAGATATTCGCCATCAGTCCATCTTATCGCATCTTCAGATCATGCGGATAGAGCTAATTCGTCCACGTCTTTAGCGTTCGAGGCATTTCATCCGCTCAAAGGCAGCGAGCCGCGGCAGTGGAGCCGCCGAGTTCGAGGCGTTGGCGCCGAAGGGGACGACGGAACAAGGCTTTCAAGGGACGGTTCTGACCAAGAGTGACCCCGCCCCGCAGGGGCACGGCGCGGCGCAAGTCCCACCCAACAAAGCCAATGTCCGAGAGAGAATCCCCATGAAAAAGCAAGGTAAGAACCACGAGTCCCCGGCCGCACATTTCGCTGATCAAAAGGTTCGTCAGGGCGAGGGTGGCGAGACGCATCAAGTCGCAGGCGGCGAAAGGCCCGTTCTTACAACGCAGCAAGGCATTCCGGTTTCCGATGACCAGAATACGCTCAGGGTGGGCACACGAGGACCGGCCGCACTGGAAGACTTCCACTTTCGTGAAAAAATTTTCCACTTCGACCATGAGCGCATTCCGGAGCGCGTGGTCCACGCCCGTGGTTTCGGGGCTCACGGCTATTTCGAGACTTATGAACTCATTGCCGGACATTACCCGCGCCGACATTTTCCAGCGGGCTGGCGAGAAAACACCCGCCTTTGTCCGCTTCTCGACTGTAGCGGGTAATAAGGGCTCGGCGGACCTGCCCCGCGACGTTCGCGGCTTTGCGGTGAAGCTCTACACCAAGGAGGGCAACTGGGACATCGTCGGCAACAACATCCCCGTCTTCTTCATCCAGGACGCCATCAAGTTTCCGGACCTCATTCACGCGGCCAAGCAGGAGCCCGACCGCGGCTTTCCGCAGGCGGCGACGGCGCACGACAATTTCTGGGATTTCATCTCGCTGACGCCGGAAAGCATGCACATGATCATGTGGGCCATGTCCGACCGCGCGATCCCCCGCTCGCTCCGCTTCATGGAAGGCTTCGGCGTTCACACCTTCCGGCTCGTCAACGCTGAGGGAAAATCCACCTTCGTCAAGTTTCATTGGAAGCCGAAGCTCGGCCTTCAGTCGGTGACCTGGAACGAGGCAGTCAAGATCAACGGCGCAGACCCGGATTTTCACCGCCGCGACCTCTGGAATGCGATCCAGTCCGGCGCATTCCCGGAGTGGGAACTGGGTTTGCAGCTTTTCGATCAGGACTTCGCCGATAAGTTCGACTTCGACGTGCTCGACGCCACCAAAATCATTCCCGAGGAGCAGGTTCCCGTCCGGCGCGTCGGCCGCCTCGTGCTCGACCGCTGCGTCGAGAACTTTTTTGCCGAGACGGAGCAGGTCGCGTTTTGCACGCAAAACATCGTTCCCGGCATCGACTTCACGAACGACCCGCTTCTGCAGGGCCGCAACTTTTCCTACCTCGACACACAGCTGAAACGGCTCGGATCGCCCAACTTCACCTTCCTGCCCATCAATGCGCCGAAATGCCCCTTCGCCACCTTCCAGCAGGATGGGCACATGGCCTTCAGCAATCCCAAAGGCAGGGTGAATTACGAGCCGAACTCCTGGAGCGGCAAACAAAGCGGCCCTCGCGAATCCCCGCAGAAGGGCTTTCACTCCTTCCCCGCCGAGGTAGAGGGCAAGAAACAGCGCATCCGGCCGGAAAGCTTCGCCGATCACTACAGCCAGGCCCGCCAGTTCTACCTAAGCCAGACCGGCATCGAGCAATGCCACATTGCGGGTGCGCTGATTTTCGAGCTGAGCAAGGTGAAGGAGCTGGCCATCCGCTCGCGCGTAGTGTCGCATCTTCTCAATATCGACGAAGGCCTCGCCCGCTCGGTCGCGAGCGGGCTTCGCCTGAAGGCTCTCCCGAAGCCTGCGGACGCGGCAAGACCGACGCGCAAAGACCTGGCCCTGTCGCAGGCGTTGAGCATTCTCCGCAACGGCCCCGAGCGGTTCGAAGGCCGAAAGCTGGGCGTCCTTGTCACCGATGGCGTCAGCGCCGAACTCATCCGCGCTTTGCGTTCCGAATTCGAAGGCGCAAACGCGGTGGTTGAGATCATTGCGCCCGAGGTCGGCGGCGTGAAAGCCAATGACAACTCCTGGATCGAGGGCGATGAGAAGCTCGACGGCGCCCCCTCCGTCCTTTACGACGCCGTGGCCGTGCTGCCCTCAGCGAAAGGCGGTGAAGCCCTGGCAAAGACACCTGCGGCGAAAGATTTTGTCACGGACGCTTTTACCCACTGCAAATACATCGCATGCACGGCGGAGGCTCAGCCCTTGTTTCAGAGGGCTGGCATCGCGGAAGACCTCGACGCAGGCGTTTACGCGCTCAAGAGCCGCGACGATATCGGAGCCTTCCTCAAAGCTTGCGGCAAGCTGCGCCATTGGGATCGTGGCGCACAGAGAGGGCAGCCGCGGGCTTCTTCGGATCAGGAAAGGCGATCCTGATAGCCTGCCCGCTTCCTGGGCGCGCTGCCATTCTTGTTGAAGGTTATCCTTCCGCGTCCGAACCTCGCGTTGACAGCGGGGACGCGTCTGCTTATTTCTGCTGCAAAGGAGGGGAAGGACGCTTCGCCCTCAATGATTTCGGAAAAAGCCCCGAGAAAAAGCCACCGCCATGAAGAAAAGGCGCTCTGGCGGCGGTGCCGCTTATTTTGGGCGGCACTTTTTCTCAGAGAGGCAGTGAGGCTTGGCTATCATGATTTCTCTTGGCGCGTTCGCAACCAAGATCTTCGGCAGCTCAAACGATAGACGCCTGAAACCCTATAATGCGAGAGTTCCCGCAATCAATGCGCTCGAGCCTCGTTTCGCGGCGCTATCCGATGAGGAACTGCGCGGCAAGACGGTCGAGTTCCGTCAGCGCCTGGCCAAGGGCGAAAGCCTTGAGGACCTGCTGCCGGAAGCGTTCGCTACTGTCCGCGAAGGCGCAAAACGCACGCTCGGTCAACGTCACTTCGACGTTCAGCTCGTCGGCGGCATGGTGCTGCACGAGGGCAAGATTTCCGAAATGAAGACGGGCGAAGGAAAAACGCTTGTCTCCACCCTCGCCGCCTACCTGAATGCGCTTCCGGGCCGCGGCGTCCATATCGTCACGGTCAATGATTACCTCGCCAAGCGCAACTCCGAATGGATGGGCGAGATCTACAAATTTCTCGGCCTGACCGTGGGCTGCGTCGTCCACGAACTCGATGACGACGAGCGGCGCCGGGCTTATGCCTGCGATATCACCTACGGCACGAACAACGAATTCGGCTTCGATTATCTTCGCGATAACATGAAGTATTCGATTTCGGAAATGGTCCAGTTTGGCGGGCGTCCCCCGGAACTTCAAGCCCACGCCTACGCCATCGTCGACGAGGTGGACTCGATCCTGATCGATGAGGCGCGCACGCCGCTCATCATCTCGGGTGCCATCGAGGACAAGGCCAGTCTCTACAAAGCCATCGACGCGTTCATCCCGCCCCTGACGAAGGAGCATTACGACCTCGACGAGAAGATGCGCACCGTTACCCTTACGGAGCAAGGCAACCAGCACATCGAGGACATGCTGGAGCAAGCCGGCTTTGTGAAGCCGGATACCTCGCTCTACGATGTGGAGAATGTAAGCCTGGTCCACCACGTGACCCAGGCTCTTCGAGCCCACAAGCTTTTTCTCTTGGACCGCGACTATATCGTGCGCAAGGGCCAGGTCGTCATTGTGGACGAATTCACCGGACGCATGATGGAAGGCCGGCGCTACTCGGAAGGGCTCCATCAGGCGCTCGAAGCAAAGGAAGGCGTGGAAGTTCAGCCCGAAAACCAGACGCTCGCCTCGATCACCTTCCAGAATTACTTCCGTCTTTACGACAAGCTCGCGGGCATGACCGGTACGGCGCTGACCGAAGCGGGCGAATTCGGCGACATTTATAAGCTCGAAGTCCTCGAGGTTCCGACCAACCGTCCCATGATCCGGAAAGATCACGACGACGAGGTCTACCGGACAGCGAATGAAAAATACAACGCGATCATCGAGATAATCCGCGATTGTTCGCAGAGGGGGCAGCCCATTCTCGTCGGCACGGTTTCGATCGAGAAATCCGAGACCCTTTCGGAACTGCTGAAGCCCCATAAAATCCCGCATCAGGTGCTCAACGCGCGTTTCCACGAGCAGGAGGCAGGTATCATAGCGCAGGCCGGCGTGCCGGGCGCCGTGACCATCGCAACCAACATGGCAGGACGCGGCACCGACATTCAGCTCGGCGGCAACCCGACGATGCGGCTTTCAGACTGGATTGCCGCTCGGCAGGCGGCAGGCGAAGAACCGACCCCGGACGAGATCGAGGCTGAGCGCGCGAAAATCAACGCCGATGTCGACGAGAAAAAGCAGCTGGCGCTTCAAGCTGGCGGTCTCTACGTCCTTGGCACGGAACGCCACGAAAGCCGGCGCATCGACAATCAGCTGCGCGGCCGGTCGGGCCGTCAGGGCGATCCAGGCGCTTCCAAGTTCTATCTCTCGCTCGAAGACGATCTGATGCGCATTTTCGGCGCCGAGCGCATGGACCTTGTTCTGCGCAAGCTTGGCATCAAGGAAGGCGAAGCCATCGCGCATCCCTGGATCAACAAGGCGCTCGCCAACGCGCAGAAGAAGGTCGAGGCGCGCAACTTCGACATGCGCAAGAACGTGCTGAAGTTCGATGACGTGATGAACGATCAGCGAAAGGCAATCTTCGACCAGCGCATCGATCTCATGCAGGATGAGAATGTCGAGGACACCGTCGCCGACATG
Organism: uncultured Alphaproteobacteria bacterium; assembly: GCA_963839435.1. Taxonomy (GTDB): domain Bacteria; phylum Pseudomonadota; class Alphaproteobacteria; order Rhizobiales; family Rhodomicrobiaceae; genus Rhodomicrobium. The sequence continues at coordinate 78,654 of CAWIVD010000018.1, read as the reverse complement.
CGCCAGGAAACCGTGCAGGAACTCGTAACGACACACATTCCGGCGAAGGCTTTTGCCGAGCAGTGGGACGTGAAAGGGCTGCGCGAAGAATTCAAGTCAATCTTCAACACCGACGTTCCCGTCGAGGAGTGGGCCGCCGAGGAAGGGATTGCAGACCAGGAGATAGAGGAGCGTCTTCAGTCTGAGGCCGACAAAGCGGCGGCCCGTAAAGCGGCGGAGCTTGGCCCGGAAGCCATGCGCGAAATCGAGAAGGCTGTTCTCCTGCAAACGCTTGACCATCTCTGGCGTGAGCATCTTGTGAGCCTTGAGCATCTGCGTCAGGCGGTGGGCTTGCGCGGGTATGCGCAGCGCGATCCCTTGCACGAGTACAAGAGCGAGGCTTTTCAACTGTTCGAGCACATGCTGGGCCGCTTGCGCCGGGATGTAACAGGGCAGCTTATGCATGTGGTTCTGACGCAGCGCGCGCCGGAAGAGTTCATAGAGATGCCGCTCCCGGAAATGCAGGCGCATCATTTCGATCCCTTGACCGGCGAAGACGAGTTCCCGGCCGAGGAACAGGAAGCCGCTCCGAAATCGAGGCAGGAGCGCCGCGCCGCGGCAAAACAAGGGAACGGCGCCCCGCCGGCGCCCCGCAAGGCGGCCGGCAGAGACACGGCCGCTCCTGGCGGGAAACCGCAACAGGCCAAAGGACGAGGTCAGCGTGGACCGGCAGGGCCCGCAGTCGATCCCGGCAATCCTGCAAGCTGGGGCAAGGTCGCGCGCAATGCGCAGTGCCCCTGCGGCTCCGGCAAGAAGTTCAAGCATTGTCACGGAGCGATCGCTTCGGCGGCGGCCGAATAAAAGTAGGAAGGTCAGAACAAGCGTTCGGTTGGGAACCAAGGCGGGTGACGGAAACGAGGTATCGCGCCTACCCTTCAAAACCGGGCGAGAGTCCATACCCGCTTTCCTCGAGGAACTGTCGGCGAAATTCGACGAGCCGGACGTGGCGCTCGGCAGCTAGGCGACGGCCTGCTTGGGTCTGGAAACCATTCGCCAGCTTCAACAATTTGGCCGGAAAATGATCGAGGGTGAAGCGGGTGTCGTCAAGCGGCCGGTGTTCGGCCGCCGGATCGACGAGATCATGCAGTAAGGAATTCATTCGCCCGCCGATATAGAAACAGCGCGCGACGCCGACGGCGCCGATTGCATCAAGCCTGTCAGCATCCTGCAGAATCTTCGCTTCGAGCGTCTCTGGCGGCGAATTGGCGGAGAAACTGTGCGTGGTAATCGCATGGGCAACGGCGGCGATATCGATCTCAGCCCATCCTATGTTGCGAAGAAGTCCGCAAGCCTTTTCGGCGGCAAGCCGGGACGCTTGCGCCCGCAGCGGCGAGTTCTTCTCCACCGCCACGCAATCGTGCAGCAACACCGCCGCGACCAGCACCTCGCCATGGCCTCCCTCGTCGCGCAGGATGCGCATGGCGTTGCGAAACACGCGCAGGATATGGGCGATATCGTGCGAGCCGTCATCGCTTTCGCAAGCAAAAGGGATCAGTTGCTCGGCAAGGTTCTCGTAAGGGGTGAAGGCATCGGGAAGCTCCGCCACGGGCCGATCCTTGTATAAAGCGACAGCGCGCGATGAAGCGCCGCTCTGAGGGGCGTTTAACGAGACCGAAGACGCGCAATCAACTCAGGGCTGGGGTAGGAGTCTAGCGGGAAGCCCGAGTTTCTCCTGCACTTTCTTGATGCTCGCGCGCGTCGCAAGGCCCAGCTTGCCATCAACCTCGCCCACTTCGTAGCCCTTGGCCCTCAAGAGTCCTTGCAGCTCTTTCGTCTGCTCATAGCCGAACGGCACCACGCCCCGGCCACGGGATACGGCGGGCGCGCCTGCGATCCTCGTCGCGAGGTAGGCTGCTGTTGTCGAATAGACGAGCGACTGGTTCCACTCCAGATAGACCTTGAAGTTGTGGAAGGCCAGGAAGGCCGGACCGTTGCGCCCCATCGGAAGCAGCAGTGACGCCTGCAGTCCCTCCGGGACCCGGTCGCCGTTCGCCAACTGCACGCCCAGGCGCGCCCATTCGCCAACCGTATGATCGATGCCGAGGTCGGCCTGTCCCCAATCCATGCTCTCGGGTACACGGACCTCCTTGAGCCACGGCTCACCGCGCTGCCAGCCAAGGCCTTTGAGGTAGTTCGCCGACGACGCCAGGACATCCGGAACGCTGTGGATCAGGTCGGCGCGGCCATCCCCGTCATAGTCGATCCCGTATTTGTAATAGATGGACGGCACGAACTGGGTCTGGCCCATTTCGCCCGCCCAGGGTCCAACCATCTGGTCCGGCGTGAGATCGCCACGCTCCACGATGCGCAGCGCATCGACCAGTTCGGCGCGAAACTTTTCGGGACGGCGGCAATCATAGGCAAGCGTCGCCAGAGAGCGAAGCGTGGACAGGTGTCCGTTGTTGGCGCCGAAATCCGTCTCAAGCGCCCAGAACGCTGTAATGACCGGGGCCGGAACGCCGAATTGCTGCTCGATCTTGTCGAAAACAGCCTTGTTTTTCGCGATGCGCGCTCGGCCATTGTCGATACGGAACTTCGCGGCCATCCGGTCGGAAAATTCGAGAAAACTCTGCGAGAAGATGCTCTGCCTGCGGTCGCTGTTGATAACGTTCTGGTCGAGGGTGACGCCTTCGAGCGCGGACAAGGCGCGAGGCGAGATACCTTTGGATCGCGCCTCCGCGCGGAACTCGGAAAGCCAGCGCTCGAAGCTGCCCGAATTTGTACATGCAGCGCCTTCATTGGCTGCCGCGGCAAGGATGAGGCTGGCAAGAATTGCGCGTATGAGGGGCCTTCTCATGACTGCCTCCGGTCAATGGATTCGGGATTTGCGTCTAAGGAACAGGCGGGATCACGCCCGAAAATAAGGCAAATTCAAGACATGTCGCGCGGGCAGGCGTGAACGGAGAGATCCCGGATTGCCGGCTTCCTGCCCGTCAGGGGGTTCTCCGGGTCCCACTTCAGCGCGATGGTCTGGAATCGCGCCGTAAGGGCATCGTAAATCAGAAGCTTGCCCGTCAGCGTATCCGGCAGCTCAAGAATGAGCTTAACGATCTCCACCGCTTGAAGCGTGCCAATCACGCCCGCGACGGGGCCCAGAACCCCTGCCTCTTCGCAATTCGCAACGGCACCCGCAGGAGGCGGCTCGGGAAAGAGGCAACGGTAGCTCGGCAAAGGCTGACCCGCCTCATCGTTTTCATAGGCACGGAACGTGGAGAGATAGCCGTCGAGTTGGCCAAGAGCCGCAAACACGAGAGCCTTTCGAGTGAAATAGCAGGCGTCGTTGACGAGATAGCGCGTGCGGAAATTGTCCGAACCGTCCGCGACGATGTCGAAGTTCGAAAGTATGGACAGCGCGTTTTCCGCCGTCAGTCGGAATGGCATGGCCTCTACCGAGACATGAGGGTTGAGGCTCCGGCAAAGCCGGGCGGCGCACTCGGCCTTGAGCGCTCCGACGTCTGACGTCTTGTAGGCAATCTGACGCTGCAGATTATCGATCGAGACCCGGTCGTCATCCATGATGCCGATCGTGCCGACGCCTGCGGCAGCGAGATACATAAGGAGCGGAGACCCAAGCCCGCCCGCGCCGACAATGAGCACGCGCGCAGCTTTCAGGCGCTGCTGCCCCTGCCCGCCAATCTCTTTGACCAGAAGGTGCCGCTTATAGCGCTTGATCTCATCCGGCGAGAGGATTGGCTTCTTGTTGGTTTCGTCCATGGCGCCCGGCTTCTCTGTTCAGCCCCTTCAATTTAAGAGGAAATGGCGAGACGGGAAGCTCTCTCGAAGTCCCGTCTGCGCATTGGTGTCCAATGCGCAGCGGGTTCGCACGGCAACTCGCAGGCATAAGGAACAGGACGCATGTCTCTGCGAGCGTGCGGCGAGTGGTGTAGGCCATTGCGGGACGCCACACGAGCGCGGATGCAACCCCAGCCTAAAATGTCGCCAGAAATTCCTTGTAGTTCGGATTTTGCCGAAGCAGGCTGCCCGCGGATGAGATCAGAAGATCGACGTCGTCCTTTGGAATCTTGAAGCGCGTCGGAATCTTCTCGAGCCGCGCCCGAACGCTCGGTTCGCGCATCTGATCGAAGCTCACCTTGGCAACCTGAAGCGAAAGCCCTCGGCAATCCCAGCCTTCCGTGGAGCCGCGAAGAGTAGCCACTTCCGGCGGCGTCAGTCCACAGCGATAGTCGATCATCCGCTCGCGCCACTTTTCCATTTCGCCGACGAACGCATCGTAGGCCGCGCGCACATTCGCATCCACCGCCGTATCGGAGACGGCCTGGATCAAGTCCATGAGCTCGGGCGAATCGGCTTCCTTCGCGAGATCGCCGCCCGGCGGGCGGCCTGCGTCAACGACGACGAACAGAAAGCGCTTCAAATTCACCACCTGGCGCGGCGTCAACGGCTGGTAGGGCTTTGTCGCCGCCGCAAGCTCGAGCACGAAGCCGCTCAGCCCCAGATTATCGGTCATACCGCCGTCGAGGAGCTTGACGAATTTGACGTCGGCTTTCTCGCGGTATCTCTGAATTGCCGCCGCCGAAGCCCTCAGGATTGAAGGCGCGCCGGGCCGGTCTGCGGAGTAAACCCAGTCGGGCGGCGTGAACGTACAGCGGTCCGCGTAGTTTTCGATCACGATCGGCGCGAAGATGAACGGGACCGCCGCCGAAGCCGCAACAGCCTCGGAGAGCGGATAGCTGCGCAAGTCGCTGCAAAGCGCGCCGAAATTGACTGTGTTGTAGATGAATGTCGTGCGGTTGAAGATATCGGAGGCGTTGATCCAGAGCTGCGGGCGCCCGGGCTTCAAAACGTCGTTGAAAGTAGCGCCATGGAACAGATTCTCATCGAGCCAGGTCGGCAAGCCCGTGCGGTCATTGACGCCGCCCTTCGCAAGCAGCACCAAATTCGTGACGTTGACGGACGTGCTCAGCGAGGATTCGGCATCCTGAATAAGAAATTTCTGGCGGAAATTGCCCAGCGTTTCGCGCCCGTGCAACGCGAAGTAAGCCGCGGTGACCGATCCTCCCGACACGCCCGACACAAGAGAAACCTGGTCGATCAGCGATGATCGCGATGCGGTGTGAGCGTCGGTCCTGCCCAGTTCCTGCAAGACGCCGAAAGCGAAGGCGCTCGCGCGCGTGCCGCCTCCGGAGAAGCTCAGGCCGATCGCGGTTTCGGCGTTTTCCTGAACAGAAACCGGCGCTGCAGCGGCTTGGGGGGCTGCCAGCGCCTCATCGGTGAGCGCTGAATTGATCGGCGCGTTTCGCAGGCCGAAACCGGCGCAGGCTGTGAGCGCAAATGCTGCTCCCAGACAGGCGACGGTTGCCGCCAAGCGCCACGATCGCTGAGCAAAGCCCGTTTGTCCGTCCAAAATGCTACCCTCTCGCATCGAAAGGCGGCTGCAATTCAAGGCCGAATAGGCACGGCACACACACCGCTGAACCGCGCGAAAAGTCGCCCGAAATCGCGCCGAAGGGCTTTCAGTTGCCTTACCAACTCGTCAGAAATGTGGCGTGGCTTCGCAAGCGTTGGTTAGGCAACAGCCCTTATGCTCCGCCGCAGGGATTTTTTAGATGTCTCTGTTTTTCCATTCAGCTAGAGTGCCGGCGCATGTCTAAACGATTAACCGTGCTTTCCCTTTCCGCGGCGCTGCTTCTGGCGTTGCCGGCGGCGCATGCGGAAAACGCGTGGCCGGACACGCCCCTTCAGGATGCGATTGCGAAACTCGCCCCCGAGCAGCAGGCGACTCTGAAAGCGTATGAAAGCGCGCGCGCCGCTTATGCCCGGCGTGTGGATGTGTACTGGCGGCTTGTGGAAGTGAAGCGGCGAAAGCGCAAGGCAAAGATCGCGGCTGGGAAAGCTGTGACTGTCGAGGATTACGTCAAGGAGCAGCCACCCGTCTACAACGGTCCGAAGCGGCCGGACGAGATCATGGCGCTCCTCCCGAGGCCGCCGAAGCCCCCCGTTGAGGCCCATGCGCCGGTTCCGGTTCTTGCCGACTTCCTCCGCGAGGCAGAGGCCGTCTACGGCTTCCGGCCAGACCGGGTCAGCGAAGATGATTTCATGATCTCCTACGCGGTCGAGGCCATCAGGCTCGGTCTTACACGCGATCAAGTCGTGCGCCTCTATGCGCTGGAGACTGGAGGCATAGGCACCCAGGACCTCCAGTCAGGCTACAACCCGAAGACCGGGCACGCTGCGTCGACCGCGATCGGGTATGCACAGCTGCTGGCGGCGAACTCGATCGAACAGGTGCGGAAATGGGGCCCTGAGTTTGCCGCACGCCTGGAGCGGCTCGCCGAAGAACCGAACATCTCATCCGCGACGGCGCAGGCGCTGAGGACCAAAGCGGCCTGCGTTCGGCGCATGATCACCGACGCCCGGACAGTTCCCGAAAGCTGGCCTGCCCATGAGGCCTACGCAAAAACCGCCAACGGGCTGGGGATGCACGCGCTCAACCTCGACGGAAATGTCGGCCCCTGGATGCAGGTGGTCAAGCTGCGCGGCATCATGGAGTATGCCTCGAAAAAGGGATTCCGTCATTTGAACGGGGGGCAGCTTGAGCTGATGAACCTGGCTGGGCCGGGGAGCGGGCTTGAGATGCTGCAGTCACCCGGCCGCGACATGCCGACGTCAAACTTTTTCGAGCGCGGCGGCTACGGGCGCAACCCCGTGGTGCACGATAAAACGGGGGCCCAGCTGCTTATCCGGCTCGATGAGATCATGGACCGGAACGTCCAGAAGCCCGGCGCCGAGCAATTCGCGAAAATCTTCGACGGCGTTGCCCGCCGGTTGGCCGCCGGCGGTCAGAGTCAGACATCGGCGGAAGCGGCCACGCCCTCCTTTAATCCTTTCGGCGCCCTCAATCTTTTTGGATCAAGATAGCTAAGATTTACCGTCATCCAAAGAGTTAATATCCAAGCGACAAGTCCATCATCCGGCTTAGGCGAAAACCAAGCGGCACGTGGTAGGTTTGCAGTGTGGAGTTTGAGTTACGGGGGAATTCTTTCGTGGCGCCAAGCTCCGCGAGCAGAAGAATCATCGTACACGTTGACTTGGGATCAGGTTGCCGCTCGGCCCCATACTTTCAAGCACTCCCAGAGGTTCAAATGGCTGATCGCACGCGCTGCCGGTTTGGTGCGTCTTTACTCGTTTTGTCTTTGATCATCGGCCCGGCTGCTTTTGCGGCTGCCGAAGACTCCGGCGCAGAGAAGCCTTCGCAAGCAGAGCCGGATTCAAGATCCTATCTTCCGCCGTGGATGCAGGGCCAGGGCGGCAGCGAGAAAGCAAGTGCGCCAGGAAATGCCGCCGCGCCAGCCAACACCACCACGCAGGAAAGCAAATCCACAGCGGCCGACAATGAGCCGACAAAGAGAAGAGTGCGAGCCGGAGGCCAAGTCCGGCGATCCCACGCGCACGCCGCGCCCGCTGATGGCGTTATGGGCGGCTTTATCGGGTTTTTTGGTGGCCGCTGAGCGGTGATTTGGGCCGCGGAAGCCGGTGCTGGCTAGAAGTCGGAAGCGATCCCTTTTTTCTCCCAATCGCCGTAGCGGATGGGTTCCGGGCCTTTCCGTCCGCCAAGTTCTTTGGGGAGGGCGCCAGCATCATGCTCCCTTTTGCGGACCTGAGCCTCTTCCAGCGCGCGCTTGGCGGCCTCTTTACGGCGGCGCTCGATATCGGCTTCGGTTGCCTTTTGCATTCTCAACCTCGATTGCGCTCGTTACCCCGAGACGGACCGTCGCGCACATTTACTCGATCAACCCGCCTTTAATCGGACTAAGCCGCTAAAACAGCTTATCCGCGTCCGAATGCACGAGGGCTGCCCTGGAGATCAGGGTGCAAAACGGAAATGCATGACATCGCCGTCATGCACCCGATATTCCTTGCCCTCAAGGCGCATCTTGCCCGCCTCTTTCGCCCCAGCCTCGCCACCAAGCGCCACAAAATCGCGATAAGCGATCGTTTCCGCGCGAATGAAGCCTTTCTCAAAGTCGGAATGGATAACGCCTGCGGCCCCTGGCGCTGTGGTTCCTCTGGTAATCGTCCAGGCGCGCGTCTCCTGCGGCCCCGCCGTAAAATAGGTAATCAGCCCGAGGAGGCGATAGCCCGCCGCAATCAAACGGTTGAGGCCGGGCTCTTCCAGCCCTAGCTCGTTAAGAAACAGCTTGCGTTCCTCTTCGTCCAGATGCGCAAGCTCGGCCTCGATTTTTGCCGAGATGACGACGATCTCGGACTCAGCGCCGCTGAAACGCTCCTTGACCAGTTTTGAATACGCGTTGCCGGTCTCGGCGCTGGCTTCGTCAACATTGCAAACATAGAGCGCGGGCTTTGCCGTCAGCAATTGCAGTTGCCTGAACAGGTGATGCTCGCTATCAGGGATCTCCGTGAGAGCCAGGCGCGCAGGCTGCCCGGCTGAAACAAATCTCAGAGCGGTGTCGACCAAAGCAAGGGCCGCCTTTGCCTCTTTGTCCTGGCCCTTCGCCTTTTTTTCTAGGGCTGGCCGGCGGCGCTCCAGGCTGTCGAGATCCGCAAGCATGAGCTCGGTCTCGACCGTTTCGGCGTCGGCGATCGGATCGACACGTCCCTCCACATGGGTCACGTCGTCATCCTCGAAGCAGCGAAGCACATAGGCTATGGCGTCGCACTCGCGGATATTGGCCAGGAACTGGTTGCCGAGCCCCTCGCCTTTCGAGGCGCCCCGCACGAGCCCCGCGATATCGACGAAGGTCAGCCGGGTTGGGATGGTCGCCTTGGAGCCCGCGATTTTGGCGATCTTGTCGAGCCGGTCGTCCGGGACCGACACCTCGCCCACATTCGGCTCGATGGTGCAAAAAGGATAGTTTGCCGCTTGCGCCGCCGCAGTCTGCGTCAGCGCGTTAAAAAGGGTGGATTTACCGACATTCGGCAATCCGACGATGCCACATTTGAAGCCCATAGGTGTTCCGGGATTTCCTTTTATATTTTCGTCCCGCCGCGAACGCGCTTTCGGAACCACCGCACGAGAAAATTGCCCTCGCTCTCCCAAGATGCCGCCGATAGCTCGGAAGTCTCCGCCAGGCGAGGCTCGAAATGGCGCTGCGGCCCGCGAATGGCGTCCTCTTTCTTGGCACAGTCCTCCGGGACAGTTTCGAAGAGGGGCGGCTCGCTGGCTTGCGCACGAAACAGCTCGGCCTCGTGGGCTGCAACAGCGGTAAAGGCGCCGTCGACGACCGGCTCGTTGACTAGCGGCACGAGCGTTTGTTCCGAAACGGCCTCTTCGACATGCCGGCCGGAGACGTGTTGAGCGGCCGGGGCATCGACCTCAGTCGCCAGCGCCTCATCCGCGGCAATGGAACCCTCGAAAAGCGGTTCGTTGACTTGCGGCACGAACGTTTGTTCAGAAACGGCCTCTTCGACATGCCGGCCGGAGCCGCGTTGAGCGGCGGGGGCATCGACGCCAGTCGCCAGCACCCCGTTCGCGGAGGAATGCGCTTTGGCGGCCTCATTCAGTTTTGCCGCCGGCGTCGAAGGCTTTCGTCCACGGGCGGCTTCAGCTAAAAAAGCGGCGTCGCTTCCTTCCACCAGCTTGGCCATGCCGCGAGCGACGCCCTCCAACAAGGGCATGAGCCATTCGCGATCGGATTTGGCGAAGTCCTGCAACACATAATTGGCGACCAGCGCCCTATCACCGGGATGATCGATGCCAAGGCGCACGCGCACATAGTCGTTGCCGGCATGCGCCGAAATCGATTTCAGCCCGTTATGGCCAGCGTTGCCGCCGCTCTTTTTGACGCGAATGACGCCCGGCTTCAGGTCGATTTCGTCGTGAATGACGATCACGTCGCCGAGCGGCAGCTTGTAGAAGCGCATGGCTTCTCCAACCGCGCGTCCGCTTTCATTCATGTAGGTCGACGGCTTCAAAAGAATACACCTCTCAAGCCCGATCTGGCCCTCTGACGTGTATCCTTGAAAGCGCTTCTTCCAAGGTGCGAAGCTGTAGCCTCTCGCGATCTCGTCAACCGCCATGAAACCGATATTATGGCGGTTGCCCGAGTACTTATCACCTGGATTGCCCAACCCGACGATCAGTTTCATGATCCTCATCTCTTATCATCGCTGAACGCGCCGAAGCGGGCTGCAAAATCCATGCAAGCCTATTCGCTCTTCTCCTCTGCGGCGGCGGCCTCCGTCTCCGTCTCGGGCCGCATCGCTGCCGCGCCAACGATCGTCGCGATGGTGAAATCGCGGTCGGTGATCGTCGGCGTGACACCGGCTGGGAGCTTCACGGCTGAGATGTGAAGGGCATCGCCGATATCGAGACCGGTCACATCAACGGTGATCTTCTCAGGGATTGCGTCGGCGGGGCATGAGAATTCGATGGTGTGCCGCACGATGTTCAACACGCCACCGCGTTTCAGGCCAGGCGAGGCATCCTCGTTGATAAACTGCACCGGCACATCGACGTCGATCCGCGACGATTGGCTGACACGCATGAAATCGACATGCGTCGGAAAATCGCGAACGGGATCGACTTGGACCTCGCGCGGAATGACGCGTTCCTTCTTGCCGTCGATGTCGAGCAGATAGACCGTCGAAAGGAAATGCCCGGTCTGATAGTGCAGAAACACGTTCTTGTATTCCAGCGTCACATTCGCAGGCGCGGTCTCGCCGCCATAGACGACGCCGGGGACCAATTTTTGCGCCCTGAGCGCGCGATTGGCGAGTTTGCCAGTTCCTTCGCGCGCGGTTGCTTTGAGTTCAATAAGCTCCGCCATGATCTTCTCTGTTGTGTTAGGTGAGCGCGATTGTGCGGCGAACGGGCGCGCGGACCTTCGGCACTCGGGGGTGTCTCAAACCATCTCTATAAGGGCAAGCGAAGCGAAAGACAATAAGGTGCTTCTTTTGTCCAGTCCGCTTTGACCTCAAACGCGTTTTATTTCTGCATATCCCTGCTCGCTGATTTTTGCCGACGACCCATTCTCCCCGCGCCCAAGTCTATCCAGCTCAACTTTGGCCTCGACTAGATTGGGCTCCGTTAGCACGATGTTTTTGAGCCGTGCTTCGCCGGCCGAGCCATCGTCCTCTTGGACGGCGCTCACCGCGCGCTCTATGGTAAACGGATCGTTCGCTGCGCCGGACGTTAAGACAAATAGGGTTAACAGGACCGCGCCGGAATTATTTCCCGTCATGATTCTGGTCAAATATTGTATACCACCGTGAAACGAAGGGGCGCAGCGCCTTCGGCCAGACGGAGATGCCGCGTCGCAACCTATTGAAGTCGCGCGATTTTTTGTGGTTAACAAGTTGCCCATTAAATAGAATTTAATGCCGGAATTACTTCATTAACGGGACGCGCAAAAGTCCGTTAAATATATTTCGGCATCGCGAATTAACGCTTGCGCGCAGCCCGGAACCGCTGAGGCGCAGTCGACGGCGATGCATTCCGTTCGGCATTTTCCGCGCAATTATCCGTAATTATCTAGGGTTAGAGCGGGCTGGGGCATTCGTTAACCTGCCGGCAAGAAGCTTTCGGTGAAGATCTTTCGGAAGAAGGAAAGCGGACGCGCGCGTCATGGACCGGTTGACAAACAGATGCCGCCACTTGCCACATGCATACAAAGGAGCACTCGCATGTTCGCGTTTCGATCCAACGCGCGATGCATTAGTCGAACAGGCTCGAAACCAACTCCTCGCCCGAGGTGCGCAGGATCGCTTCGCCGATCAGCCCCGCGAGCGAAATCACCTCGATATTGCTCGCCACCCGGACCGCTTCCGTCGGCAGGATCGTATCCGTAATGACGAGAGTCTCGATTTTGGAGGCCATGATCTTGGCCACCGCGCCGCCCGAGAAAACACCGTGCGTGAGGTAGGCGGCCACCGACCGGGCGCCCTTCTCGATGAGGGCCTCGGCGGCGTTGCAAAGCGTGCCGCCGGAATCGATAATGTCGTCGATCATAATGCAATTCTGACCAGAAACATTGCCGATCACATTCATAACCTCGGATTCGCCGGGCCGGTCACGCCGCTTATCGATAATGGCGAGAGGCGCATCGATGCGGCTTGCGAGGCCACGTGCGCGGACCACGCCGCCCACGTCAGGCGAAACAACAGTGATGTTGCCGTCTGTGAAGCGCTTGCGGATGTCGCGCACCATGACGGGCACCGCGTAGAGATTATCGGTCGGGATGTCGAAGAAGCCCTGGATCTGGCCGGCGTGGAGATCGACCGTCAGCACCCGGTCCGTGCCGGCATGCGTGATCATGTTGGCGACGAGCTTCGCGGAAATGGGCGTGCGCGGGAGCGTTTTGCGATCCTGACGTGCATACCCGAAATAGGGGACTACGGCCGTGATGCGCCGCGCCGAAGCTCTCCGGAGCGCATCAATGATGATGAGCAACTCCATGAGATTGTCATTGGCGGGATAAGACGTCGATTGGATGATAAAAACATCCTCCCCGCGGACATTTTCGCGGATCTCGACGAAAATCTCCATGTCCGAGAAGCGGCGCACGTAGCATTGCGTCAAGGGAGTCTTGAGATAAGCCGCGATGGCGTGAGCCAACGGCCTATTGCTATTGCCAGCGACCAGCTTCATGAGAGGGGCAGTCCATTGTCACAATAGGTTCACAAAACGGCAACGAGCGCGCTTCTAACAGCGCGCTCGTTATCTGTATACCGGCGAGTGTGTAAATTCCACCCGCACGTTGAAGCAGGCTACGATCGTATTAGCCAGCCGACCCGGATGCGGCCTGGGCCTGACCAGAACCTTTGTTCAAAAGCTTCGAGACCTCAGAGGCTGCGGCGCCTGCCGCCTGCTCTGCGACCTCACCCCACGCGCCATCCAGGCTGCCCGCGGAGATCTTGTTGTTCTGAACGACGGTCTTTTCCATCTGCTTGCCTGACGGATCGATCACGACCCAACGGATGGTAATTGGCTGCTGGCCGTTCGAGACAGAGCCCAGCTCAACTTGACCTTGGATCTTATAGGTACCAGCCCCGGCTGCCGAAGTAAGCTTGACGCCTTGGCGGCCGAGTGCCTTTTTCATGGCCTCGGAAAGAGAGGTCTTGCCATCGCCGGGGGCACCGCTCACAGCAGGAACCACGGCCACGATTTCTTGAGGCGCGGCAGCTGTCTGGACCGGAGCCGCAGGCGCCGAAGTATCAACCGCGGAAGCAAGCGACGCCGTTTCTGCCGGAGCCTTCGCACGCGGGGCCTTCGGTGTGGTGTTGGCCGCGGTCCTCACAGGAGCGGAAGCCGAGGTGGCTGCCGCCTTGACCGGAGCCGTATCCGCTGGCTTGGCTTCCGCCATTGCGGGGGCGGGAGCCGAAGCGTTCGGATTCTCGATCCAGGAATTGACGTCCGTTGCCGACTTTAGAGCAACTTTCTGAACGGCCTCTTCGGTGACGTGATGCCAGGAATCGCCTCCGCGCTTGGGAGAAACAATTTCCTCGCCTGTGATGGAGCGAACCTTGTTGCCGGCTTTGTCCATGACGTCGATCGTGTAAGCCACTTTCGTGCCATGTTTAGCCTCTGCCTGAGCAACATAGGTCGGCTTGACGACATAGACGGCGTCCTTGGCGTCGACAATCGCCACACCGTTTGCCTTGATCGATGTTGCAAGCTGATCGTTCACCTTGCCCGCATATTTTTGCGGAATCCCCTGTGCAGGCGCCAGGGCAACTGCGGGCTTGGCCTTTATGTTGGAATTGGCCGTATCGCCCTTCTGAAAGAGATCACCGCTGCAGCCGGTAAGGCCCGCAAGCAAAAGCGCCCCAGTCAAGAGCGACGCAGCACGGCGAGCTCCGCTCTGCGCGGCCGGTTTGTTCTCGCGCGTCACTTTTCCACTCCTTGATTTTCATGGCTCCAGGACGGCGGTACTTGACTATACCGGCACTTATTATTCCGCCGAATCTATTTAACGAATGAAATCTAGCGACCGCTGCAAACGCCGTCTAGGCACGGGGGACACACTCGCGACGCGACCAGCAAAAACCCGCAATTATCGGGGGTTGTCTGCCTAGTTATCCACATCATCGAAACACTATTGCAGAAATTTGGCGTCCATAATCGGGCTCTCGCCGGTGACAGGTACGCCGATAGCTGAAAAGAATCGATTCGTTTCTGTAGGTGCACACACCAGCATCTGAAATGTGCTCGATGCCGAGAGTCGTGAGCCTGTCCCGAACATATCCCGGCAAATTGAAATGAATGTGGCTGGGCCGGGCTTGCGAAAAGTACCTTTCATTGTCCGTGCAACCTGCGACGAATTCGGCTTTGAACTCCGGGCCGACCTCGTAAGCCGCCTGAGAGATTGCGGGGCCGATGGCAGCCGCGATACGTGAGCCGCGTGCTCCAAGGGTCTCCATTGCCTCGATTGCACTCTCGATAACGCCCGCTTTCGCGCCTTTCCAACCGGCATGCACAGCGGCGACAACACCCGCCGCGGCGTCGGCCATGAGGATCGGCACGCAATCGGCGGTGAGAACGCTTACGGCGAGATTGGGGGTGTTCGTCACAATGGCGTCGGCTTCCGGGGCGTCTGACGCCGCCCAAGGCTTATGGGCGATGACGGCTCTCGCGGAGTGAACCTGGTATGGTCCGACCAGCGCTGTTTGGTGGACCCGCAAAACCTCCGCAGCCCGGCTCCTGTTTTCTTCGACGCGTTCGCGAGCATCGCCCGAACCCCGGCCACAGTTAAGGGATGCGTAGATCCCTTCAGATACTCCGCCCGTGCGAAGAAAAAACCCATGCGCGACACCGCGCATTTCAAGGCTCGCCGCCCTTAAAGGGAGCGGTGCCTTCCTGTCTTCGATCTCATGAGAGCCGCCGTGCTCGGTTCCATCCGCCATGCGTCTTCGCTTTCTTAAGCTTTGCCTTTACTCAAATGGGGGCGGCGACATCGCGATGCCATTGGTCAAGGCAACGACCTTGAACAGCGCGCCCATCTGCGCCGGATCGACAAGTCGAGCGACGCGGCCTCTCATCTCATCGGCCTCCTCTTGCGAAGCGTGGCCTAGAAGCTGCCTCACCCGCGCTTCAAGACCAAGCCGCAACAGCCATTCGCCCATGGGCATGGGGCCAAACGTTTTCATTTTCGCGCGCTCTGCAGCTTGTATCAGCTGAGGAAAGTCGACATGCGCGGTGATGTCGCTTTCGCCTGGCTGATCAAAAAGGCCCGCGAAGCGATGCGATTTGACCGCCTGAACGGTGTCGCCGATCGAGAGCCGGGAATAACCATAGTCTATAATGAGAGCGGCGAGCGGCGAGCGCGCCGCGAAAGCATCGATGATACCGCCAACCGCGGGGCGACGCTCAAGGATTGCGCCATCCTCAATCTCAATTGCAGCTGCGGGGTCGAGTTCCGGAGGGGGCTGCACAATGGCGCCGGCCGCCAACCTGAAACCATCGCCGTCCAGTCCGACCACTCGTTCGCGCCAACTGCCGCCGGCACCGTCGAAGACGAACTGCTGCACGGGCAAGCAATCGAAAAACTCGTTGGCGATAAGGATAGCAGGGCCATCCGCGACGTCCTCGAATTCGTCATGCCAGGATATTCGAGCCGGCGCTTGAGCAAGGGCAGCCCTCTGGGATTCCTGCAACGCCTTTGAAGTCTCGACGAGGTGAACTGTTGCGCCAGACAAAAAGCCGGGCACCACTTTGAGAGCGCGGATCGCGTCTGCCATCAGCATTCCGCGCCCAGGTCCAAGCTCAACCAGCCGGACGGGCGCCGGCTCGCCCATGTTCCGCCAAACCTCCCCTGCCCATAAACCGATGAGTTCGCCGAAAACTTGCGATATTTCGGGCGCCGTAACGAAATCGCCGCCCTGCCCGATTGCAGCTTTGGTCCGGTAATAGCCGCATTCGGAATCGTAGAGGCACGCCTCGATGTAGTCGTGCACGGAAATCGGACCATCAGAAGCGAGACGCGTGGCGATCTTTCTGGCCAACGGCGTCCCATCGAGATCGCGAAGCGGGGAAGGCGGCGTCATCCGGGACTCATCTTAAGTTGCTTAGGGCAAGGCTTGAGCTTTTCCCCAGGGAGAGATCGGAGCTTGAACCATACTCACAGTTTGCCCTGATCTGGCAAGCAAGCATCGAATTACGTAGCGCCGAGATGCCGAACTCGGCCCGCTCGCGAGGCGTCGACGTTCAACTGTAAGAGTCCGGCCCTGCTCAAGGATGAAAATTCCTCTCAATCCTCGTTACAACTGTCAAGGATGGGTCCGCAAGACTGCAGTGCTTCATGTCGTTTGGAGACCCGCTCACGCATCGGAACCAATGCGCACTCGCAAACGCTTAAAACCGCGCACGGCCTGGCTTCGCTTACTGACGATCAGGCCGATGCCGCCGGGCCTGCCCGTAATCCGAAGATGTCAGGGCTTGGGCGGCCGAATCGAAAGCTGCTGAAAGCCCTTTCCGAGCATGACCGGTCTCTGGCTGGAGACGAGCCGATTGTTGACGCCCAGCCAGCCGATCTCGCCCGACAATCGTCCATATTCGATCTTGGGGCACCGGTTCATGATAACCTTGAGGCCCGCCGTCTTGGCAACAGCGGCCGCCTCATCGTTGCGAACGCCAAGCTGCATCCAGATAACCTTGATGCCGAGCTTGTCCTTCAGCGCGATCGCGTCGCGGACGATCCCGAGCGCGGCCTCTGAATTCCGAAATATGTCGACGACATCGACAGGCTGGTCCAGATCGGCCAGCCGCGCAAAAATCTTCTGCCCCAGGATCTCGCTGGCCGCCTGACCGGGATTGATCGGGACGACGCGATATCCCTTCGCGATGAGATATTTCAGGACAAAGTAGCTCGGCCGCCGCGTGTTCGCGCTCGCGCCCACCATCGCAAAGCTTTTGGCCTCCTGCAAAATTCCGGCAATGTAACTGTCGGGGTAGCTGTCCTGGTCCATGATCGCCCCTGCCAAGCCTACGAGCCATATAGAGGAAAATGCGGCGTTGCGCATCTTTCCCCGCGACATCACATGAGACGAGTTCGTGCAAGCCCCGGGGATCAGCCATGGATGACCAATTGCAATATCAGATCCGGATTTATTTGAACGATCATTTCGCTGAAACAGCCCGCCGCGACGTGGGCGATCCGGCCTTGAAGCCGCTCGCAGACGTTCTAGCCAAGCACAACACGGACATGAAATCGGTGTTCGATGCCTTTTCGGACTATGTCGCGGAGGCCGAAAAACACGGAGTGGATGGGTTTCCGCTCTATAGATGGACAAAGGCGACCATTGAGGACCCCGCCAAAAAAGCGAAGCACACCAGGGTCTTCACGCTCTATGTCAACGGCGAGGAGGTTTACGCCAAGGAACTCGCGAATGCGCTCGAGGCCGATTTGCAGCCTCTCGTCGGCGGTAAAATCGTCTCGCGCCTTACGAAACACGATACCAACCCCGCGAACAATCCACAGATGCCCGAGCGCTTCCGCTAAACGGACTTTGACTTCGACCAATTGTTTGAAATGGGGCTGATTTCGGACGTGTGTGGTTTTCAGCCTTTCAGCCGAACACAAGATCCTCGAGTCACCCGCAGGAATCTCACCCGCGGTCGCTCGAAGCACCGTGCGTGAGACTGCCATAAGCCATCCCGCCCGGCCGGTCACAATTCCGCAGGATTCCGGCACTAACGCCCACATTTATGGTGAGGTCTCCAGCTCGACTCTCTGGAGATGAAGGATTCCAGAGGTGGGACTGTGTGGGACTTGAGCACTCCCGAGGCGCTGAAGGCACTGGCGAGCAGGCTTGCGCCTTTCGTGTCGCCTATGGATTTCATCGCGCTTTATGGCGATCTGGGCGCGGGCAAGACCACCTTCGTGCAAGGATTGCTGGCTGCGCTCGGCGTAGAGGAGACGGTGACAAGCCCGACCTATCAGATCGTTCACAGCTACGCTGCCCCTCGGCATACGATCTATCACTGCGATTTCTACAGGGTCGGGCCAGGCGAGGACGAAGAAATCGGCTTGAGCGAGATGTGCTCCGCGGGGGCGGTGCTGGTCGAGTGGCCCGGCGTGATCCGGAGAAACCTGCCACCGGACCGGCTCGATGTGCGGATCGAAGGCGACGGCAACGCGCGGAGGGTTTCGCTGGCAGGCGTCGGCGCGTGGCAAAGGAAGCTCGCGCGCTTTCGCGAAATTGAGGCGTTCCTTGAAGCGAACGGATGGGATGGCGCACAGTATATCGCCATCAGGGGGGATGCATCGGCCCGCCTGTTCTCCAGGCTTAAGCGCGGCGCCAATGTCATCATGCTCATGGATTGGCCGCCCGTCAGCGATGGCCCCCCGATCCGAGATGGCCGTCCCTACTGCCAGATTGCTCATCTCGCCCGCAAGGGGATCCCTTTCATTGCCGTGTCCGATTGGTTGCGCTTGAATGCGGGGCTCAGCACGCCCGCTGTGGCGACCTTCAACCTCGATCGCGGCCTCTTTCTCGTTGAAGACCTGGGCGATGCGGTCTTCGGCGCTCTCATCGCCGAAGGTCAACCGCTCGATCCCTTGTATGCGCTTGCCGTGGACGGTCTGCTTGCGATCCGAGCTTCGAAACCTCCGCGCGATCTTCCGATGATGAACGCCGCGTCTTACCGTGTGCCCGACTTCGACCGCGAAGCGCTGGAGGTCGAGTTGGACCTGCTTCAGCAATGGTATTTCAAGCTGTTTCCGGCACGCGGCACGTCTGAAACGCTTTCTCGCACCTTTTTCGACGCATGGTCGCCCTTGCTGGATTGGCTTGGAAAGCAGCACAAGGACCTCATCCTGAGGGACTATCACTCTCCCAACCTTCTTCTGTGCAGAGAGCGAAGCGGCTTGGGGCAGCTTGGCGTGATCGACTTTCAGGACGCAGTTTGGGGCCATCCCGCCTATGACCTCGTCTCCCTTCTGCAGGACGCGCGGCTTGAGGTGCCCGAAGAGACCGAGCGCACTCTCTACGCCCGCTATTGCGAAAGCGCGTGCAAAGCGAACCCAAATTTTGATCCCGCCTCGTTCACGAAGGCCTATGCGATCCTCGGCGCGCAGCGGAACACAAAGATCCTCGGCATTTTCGCACGGCTGTCGCTGCGCGATGGCAAGCAAGGCTATCTTGCACATTTGCCACGCATTCAACGCTATCTGGTCCGCAACCTCGCTCATCCGGATCTCAAGCCGCTTCAAGCGTGGTATGAAGCCCACCTTGGATTTACGCCGGACGACGGCACATAGCGCATGCCAAGCTGGGCAAGGTTGGACCAGATATGGAGATAGCAGACGGTGGTCCGATCAACACCGCGATGGTGTTAGCGGCGGGATTTGGAACGCGCATGCGCCCGCTCACCGATCGTGTTCCCAAGCCTCTCTTGAGGCTCGCGGGACGTGCCCTGATCGATCATGCGCTCGACCGGCTGGCCGAGGCTGGCATCGAGCGCGCCGTCGTGAACGTCCATCATTTCGCCGGCCAGATCGAGGCCCACCTGCAGGGCCGCATAGCACCTGGGATTATCATCTCCGATGAGCGGCAATGCATTCTCGAAACGGGCGGCGGGGTCCGCAATGCTTTGCCGCATATCGGGCGCGAAGCCTTCATCATCCACAACTCCGATTCGGTCTGGAGTGAAGGCTCGAAATCCAACCTGAAGATGCTGGTGGATGCCTGGGACGAGGGACGCATGGCAGCGCTCCTGTTGCTTGCGCGTCGCGACTCGAGCATTGGTTATGATGGCCTGGGTGATTTTCACGTGGATACCGGAGGGTGGCTCCAGCGTCGAAAAAAGGGCGAAGATGCAGCTTACGTCTTCGCGGGTGTGTCGATTCTTAGTTTCACGGCTCTTCGAAGGCATCCACGATGAAGCCTTCTCATTGAACGTGATTTTCGACCGGGCTAGCGCTGAAGGCGCGCTATTCGGGGTGGTGCTTGAGGGAACATGGATGCATGTGGGAACCCCGCAGGCCCTTCTGGAGGCGGAAAGCTATTTGAATGAGAGGCGGCGTCTCAGAGCCTAAGCCGGGGCCTTTCGCGGGCAGTTCCGCGATCCTGAACTGCCCGGCACATTCGCCTTTCCTGAAGACGCTGGCGGCTTCAATTCTGGATGGCTCGATCTGGAATGCAGGAGTGCCCGAGCCGTATGATCTGCCGAGCCTCACCATCTATCTGCCTTCGCAGGCGGCTGTTCAGCCCCTCAAGCTTGAATTCCTCTGGCTTTCGCCGAACGAGGCCACCTTCCTCCCCCGCATCCGCGTTCTGGGCGACGCCGACCCGCTGGATCTTTTCGCGAACTACGGAACACGGATGGAGCCGACGAAGAAGGCGATTGCACTTCTCAAGAAGGCACTCGCCATTCCTCTCGCCTTTACAGAACTTGAACGGCAGATCCATCTGAGTGCGCATGCGCTTGAAGCTGCGACGAAGATTCGCAGCACCATTGCAGAACCGGGCGAGCGCCTTTTTCCCGATATCCCCGCCGTTAGCGCCGCCGCGATCGCGACAGAGATCGGCGCGCTGATCGACGAGGCGCACAACGAAGGGGCGGACCTCTCCCGCATCGATATGCTCGACAGCGCGCAATCTTCCGGCGGCGAGCAACTTTCCCTCCATCTTCTCCGGGCTGTTCGTAAAAGCTGGGCCGCCCAGAAGCTACGGGAAGGCAAGCTGGACACCCAGGAACGGCGCAACCGGCTCATGGCGATCGAGGCCGAATTCATCCGGCTGAGCGAGACCCCCGTCATCGTTGCAGGATCGACCGGAAGCGTAGCCGCGACCATGGCGCTGATGGAGACGCTGAAAGGGCGGCCCAACGCGGCGATTGTGCTTCATGGGCTCGACCGCAATTTGGACGAGGAGTCGTGGGCTGCACTTGGAAACCATCCTGAGCATCCTCAGCATGGGCTGCATCACCTTCTTACAAAACTCAACACCGAGCGCGAAGCTATCCGCGACCTTCAAATGCCGACCGGGGACAAAGAGGTGCGCCGGCGCTCCGCGTTTCTGAGCGAGGCACTGCGGCCTGCTTCGACGACAGCCCAATGGGCGAGTTTTGCCAGCGCTGAAAGGAAAATGGACGGCGACCCTGTTCCTGGCTTGGCTTTGATAGAGGCCGAAACAATCCAAGAAGAAGCGGCGGCTATTGCGCTTATCCTGCGTGAATCCCTTGAAACCAAGGGGCAGACGGCCGCCCTTGTGACGTCCGATGAGACATTAATTGGCCGTGTCCGGCATGCTCTGACAAGTTGGGGTTTGCCAAATCCCATCGAGGATTCGAACCCGGATAGCTTGGCCTTGCGAGCCGTCATCACCGCAGCAAATGGCAAGCCGGAGGACCTTGTCGCGCTTCTGAGGTCCGCCACGGGCGATGCAGCGGCCTCAATTCAGCGTTTCGCAGAACTTATCGATCTGGGCGTGTTGCGGCAAATGTGGCGGCCATCCTCGATGGCTGACGTTCCCGTCGCGTTGGCGCGTGCCCAACACGCGATTGCTGCAGGTGAAGCACGCCACCCCGCCATGAAACGGATCGATGCGGCGGAGTGGGAGGCTGCTCGCGCGTTCTCGGAACGCGTGCTCGATGCCTTTTCCCCTTTCACGTCCAAGGCAGCAGAGCCGCTCACCTTCAGGGAATGGACAACGATCCACAGCGCCGTTTTGGCCCGTCTCGTGGAGCTTGGAATTGGCGCTCTCCCCTCGGAAACTCCGAGCCGTCAATCCTTGCAGACGCTTCAAAAGTGCATGCCCGATCCCTCGGTTTCGACATCGCCGGTTATGCTGGTTTCTTTGGCGGGATCTCGACCATAAGGACGAAGGCCGCCGCGGAACACCCGCATCCGCGGCTCTTTTTGTGGCGGACGCTCGACGCTCGCCTGCTCGCCGCCGACGTGATCGTGCTTGGCGGATTGAACGAGGGAAGCTGGCCGAAAATTGGCGGTCCCAGCCCCTGGCTCAATCGCAAGGATCGCTTTTTTGTCGGGCTTTCACCGGAGGAGCGCCGCATCGGCCTCGCCGCCCGAGACTTCACCGCGCTCGCCGCCATCGCACCTCGCGTCTTTCTCACGCGCGCCAAGAAGGTGAACGGCAGCATGACCCGGCCCAGTCGTTGGATTGCGCGACTGAAGGCTCTCGCCGCCGGGACTGGCAAGCAGGAAACCTTGCAACCTGAAAATCCGTGGCTTTCCTGGGCGCGTCTTCATCGCGCCCCTATAAAGGTCATGTCTGTGGATTGTCCTGCCCCTCGGCCACCGTTCTCGGCGCGTCCGCGCCGCCTGAGCGTGACCGCAATCGAGACGTGGTTCGCCAATCCTTACGCGATTTATGCGCGGCATATCCTTCACCTTGAGCCTTTGCGCCGGGCCGGTGAGACGCATGACGCACGCGACAAGGGCATTCTTTATCACGCCGCGCTGCATCGTTTCTTCCAGACTTACCCTGGTCCCTTGCCCGCGGATGCGGCGGAGAAACTTGTGCGATGCCTTGACAAGGCTGCGGACGAGTTGGGCTTCAATCTCGAAAACGCCCCGTTCTGGCGGCCGCGTTTTGCGCGCTTTGCGGACTGGTTTACAAGCACCGAGGACAACCGCCGGGCCGGGATACTTGCATTAAAGAGCGAGGTTGGTGGAAAATTGAAGCTTGATGCGGTAGCGGGACCTTTCGAGGTCACAGCACGCGCCGACCGGATCGATATCTGCCAAAACGGCGCGGTGCGCATTTACGACTTCAAGACCAGCGCGAACGCTGCAAAACTCTCGGCCGCGCGCGGCGCGCCACAACTTGCGCTCGAAGGTCTTCTTGTACAGGGGGGGGCCTTCGCCGGAATCCCACCAGGTTCTGAGCTGGAGCTTCGCTACATCGTCGCTACGGGAGGCGAGCCGCCGGGCGAACTCGTGGAATTGAGGGTGCCATGCAGAGAAGCAATTCAGGCAGCTGCAAACGGTCTCGCGCTCCGCATCGCTCGTTTCGACGATCCCGCCACGCCATATGCTTATGAAATACGCGCGATATTTCGCGATAAGGCGGACAGCGATCCCTATGCGCATCTTGCCCGCGTGAAAGAGTGGTCCGCGGGTTGGGACGAGGCGGATGCAGACGATGACTGAGCGATCGCCTCAAGAACTCCTGCAAGCCGCCGAGCGCAAACAAAGAGCGGCTGCCGACCCCGCGGTTTCAGCCTGGGTGCGAGCGAATGCGGGCACCGGCAAGACCCACGTTCTCGTCCAGCGAATCCTGCGGCTGCTTCTTTCCGGCGCGGCGCCCCGCTCGATCCTCTGCCTTACCTTCACAAAAAACGCCGCCGCCGAAATGGAAACGCGCGTTCTGGGGAAGCTCGGCGAATGGGCCACGGCAGATCGAGAAACGCTCACAGCCAATCTGTCGAGGCTGCTCGGCCGGTCGCCAAGCGATGCCGAACGGGCCGTCGCCCCCAGCCTCTTTGCATCTGTGATCGACGCACCGGGCGGTCTCGCTATCATGACGATTCATGGTTTTTGCGAGCGCGTGTTACGCCGCTACAGCTTTGAAGCCAATGTGCCGCCCGGTTTCAGCGTGCTGACGGAGGAGGAAGCGCGCGACGCGCTCTCCGAAGCGCAGAGCCAAGCCTTTGCATCGGCCAAGGTCGGGTCTTTGCGCGACGCCTTGAACGCGGTTGTCGCCTATGCGGGAGAAACCGATTTCTCGCGCGTGCTTGAGGCCATGCTTGGGCGCCGAAATGATATCACCCGTCTTTTAAGGGTTTCGGATGGGCGAAATCCTTTCAGTGACATCGACGCGAGACTTCGACACTTCCTCGGGGTCAAAAATGATGACACGAGGGAGAGCCTGCTCGCCCGCTCTGCTTCGCTGCTGCCTGAACGAGCACTAAGAGACCTTGTCGCCATCCTCTTCGAGGGCACGAAAACTGATCGCGACACAGCAGAAAAATTCCAAGCCGTTACTTTAGCGCAAGATAACGAAGGAAGACATGTTGCGTTAAAGACTGCGTTTCTGACGCACACCGGGCAGCCTAGAAAGTCCCTGATGACGGTCGCGATCAGGCAGCAGGCCCCAGAGCTGAATGATCGCCTTGTGAAGGCGCAGGCGGCTTTTGTCGCGGTCGACGAACGAGTCTGCGGTCTCAAAGTCGTTGAGGCCACAATGGCCCTTCTGCTCCTGACGGCGGCGATCTTTGGCCGCTACGAGGCCGAGAAGCGCGCGCGCGCCGCTGTCGATTTCGACGACCTCATCGACAAAACGCTGAGCCTCTTATCCCGTGAGGAGGCAACCGACTGGGTTCTTTATCAGCTCGATGGGCGCATCGATCATATCCTTGTCGACGAAGCGCAGGATACAAGCCACGCCCAGTGGGAGATCATAGAAAGACTGACTTCGGATTTCTTCTCCGGCGAAGGCGCTCGCAATTGCCAGCCGACATTATTCGCGGTAGGCGACGAGAAACAGTCGATTTATGGCTTCCAGGGCGCGGCCCCTGAGCTTCTCGCCCGCCATGGCGCTTCTTATGAGGAGAAGGCTCAGCAAGCCGGCTTTCTCTGGCGCACTGTCGATCTCGATTTGTCCTTCAGGACACTCGTGCCTGTTCTTGCTGCGGTGGACAGCGTGACAGCCGCTCTTCCCGGCCTGGTGCATGGTTCGTCCCTGCCCCACGTGGCGCATCGGCACAAAGGCGGTGGGCTTGTAGAACTGTGGGAGCCTGAGAGAGGAGAAAAGGTAGAAAAGGGAACGGTCTGGGACCCAGATGCCGCCCCCGGCCCCGGTGCAAAGCCAGCCGAAGCACTTGCCGCAAGGATTGCTGCTCAGATCAAGCATTGGCTCGACCGCGGGGTTGGTCTCTCATCGGCTAATCGGCCGATTGAGCCCGGCGACATGCTAATCCTGCTGCGAAAGCGGCAGCCTATGGCAGGACTTCTGCAAGCGGCGCTGAAACGTGAAGGCATTCCGGTATCCGGAGCGGATCGCGTAGCTCTGCTCGACGAGTTGGCAGTCATGGATCTGATGTCGCTCGCAGGTGCTCTGCTTCAGCCGGACAATGACCTGACGCTTGCCGAGGCTCTGAAGAGCCCCCTGTTCGGCTTCTCCGACGACGACCTTTTTGAACTGACCTTCGACCGGGAGGGTTCTCTCTGGCAGAAGCTGCAGACTGACGCCGGAGACAATGATGGCAAATATGCCATTACTGCCGCAAAGCTTGCCGATTGGCGGCAACTCGCACTAAATCGGAGCCCGTTCGACTTTTTCTCTCATATCCTCGAAGCCGAAGGAGGCAGAAAGGCCCTCGCGGCCAGACTTGGCGCGGAATGCTTCGATGCTCTCGATGAGCTGTTGAATCTTGCCGAGGCGTTTAGCTCGCGCGGTCTCTTGAGCCTGTCCGAGTTCCTCGTTTCCCTTCGACGCGGCGCCTCGGACGTGAAGCGGGAGACTGATCAGGGGGCGCACGAAGTGCGCATCATGACGGTTCACGGTGCGAAAGGCCTCGAAGCCAACATCGTCATTCTTGCCGACACATGCAGCAATCGCAGCGCTCCGTCGGTGCCGGTCCACTTCGTTCAAGGCTTCGGCGGGAGACCTCCCATTCCGGTTTGGGCAATCAAGGGAACATCGCGGCTGCCAGCCATCGCGGACTTCAAGGATAGCCTCAAAGATGAAGAGCATCGTGAATTAGGGCGGCTCCTTTACGTGGCTATGACTTGAGCTCGCGACCACCTCTATATAACGGGCTTTCATAAGGGCGATCTACCTGCCGGATGTTGGTACGACACAGTCAAGACTGCGCTTGTTTCGAAGATCGAAGAGGGCGTAGATTTTCGAGGCCGCCCGGTCTGGCGTTACGGTTCCTTTTTGCAGTCTCAATCCCTTGCGCATTCTCTCAAAAAGGCGCCAGCGAAAGAAATCCCCCCCTGGCTCGGCATATTCGCTCCGCCCGAGCCGGCATTGCCAGTTCTGCGACCGTCCCAAATCTTCCCCGAGAGTGATGGAATACACGCGGACGAAAAGCTCAGAAGTTCCAGCCGCAATCAGGCTCGGGCAAAAGGCGTTTTGCTTCATAGGCTTCTTGAAGTTCTGCCGCAGCTTGCCGCGTTGGAACGCACGAGCGCCGCGACCGCCATCGCCTCTGCCTTTTCCGGCGAACTCTCCGCCCGCGTAAGGGAATCTTCAATGGAAGGCGCTTTTGCAGCCCTCGCCATCCGGGTTTTCGCTCGCCGGACCGAGAAGCGCTTGGCCGAAGCCGGCATTGCTGTGACGATTAAGGATCGACTCGGAAAGTGCCGGGGGATTATAGCGGGTCAAGTCGATCACATTAGCTTCGACGGACCCGACGTCACCATACTGGATTATAAGACCGGAGCCTTTCAAACGGATGCTGGTTTGTCGTTTCGCTATCTCACCCAGCTCGCGGCGTACCGGCACGCTCTGACCCGCCTTTATTCCAACATCGCGACTATCGACGCCGCTTTGCTCGATACCCAATCCTTGGAGATCCACAGAGCCGAAGCCTCGATGCTCAAAGCCATTCTTGATCAGTTTGCCGCTCCACCTACGGAATGAGCCGCCATGGGCAGAGCTACCTTTCACCTCCGCTAAAAAAACCTCCGCGAAAGCGGAGGTTCCTATACCTGTCCTGAGCAATGGCAGGAAGACAGAGACTTGCCGCCGATTATCGGCGGCAAGAGTGGCGGTTACTGGGTCTTGACCGCGGACTTCTCTGGAGATGGGCCAGCAAGCGCAGGATAATCCTTGATCATGCTTACCCCATACAGCGGCTTGAATGCTCCCTGGTGGCAGGTCGCGCAAAAAGCCTTCGGAAGATCCCCGGCGGGTCCCTTACGTCCTGGCACGTTCGCATAAAGAGGGGTCAACGGATTGATGTAGTTGTTGTTGATGTCCCGAACCAAGCGAATGCCATACCACGCAGTCACACGTTGCGGCGTGCTCGCACTCCATGACTGGAAGTTCTGCATATTGTGGCAGAAGGTGCAGTTAACCCCAAGCCCCTTTGATATCGCAATCATAAGTCCATAGGTCCACTCAGCCTGCTTGAGAGACAGCCGATTCGTAGTGGGAAGCGCAGTTGGACCGTTAACGCGGATCTGCTGGTCACCCTCAAGGAACGGCGTGAATGGATCGTATGGCAGCGATGTCAACCCCACCTCAGGCGCGCGGCTGTTCTGGCCGGCTTTGTTGCCGAGCAGAGCAAGAGACGACCTTGGCGGAACGGGCGTGTACCAGACATTCTTCGGAACTGGATTGCCCCGGTGGCAGGTGTAGCACGTTACACCCACGCCATTAACTGCGACGTGTTGTTTCCAGTCGGAGTTCAGATGGCGAGTCATCTGAATCATCCGGCGGGCAACGACCTTCGTGTAAAGCGCGTCTTCAGCGAAGTTCGCGCCGTCCTTGTGGCAATAGGAGCAGCCTTGCTCAGGTGCAACCCATTTCGCAAACGCAGTCATCTGGCGCAGAAGCTCGTTCAAATCGATGTCCTTGAGCACCTGCACATTCTGGTAAGCGTCGGCTGCCTTCTGTCCTGAGGGATCAATCTTGTCCTCAGCCTCCGGAACCGCATTGAGAGCTTTCACCGCGGGTTTGTTGATCTCCCGCTTATTGAACAATTGGACCATCCCAGTCCCGCGATAGCCCCACTGCACCCATTCAACGGTCGGGCGTTGGAAGGTGTAATAAGCAAAGATGACCAAGAATATCGCTGCGCCAGTCAGGGCGAAGGCTATTGTTAGGATGCGTTGTTTGTAACTCTTTTGTTTGTAACTCATTTTGGTGCTCCCGATAGCGTAGCCGGGTCGATGACGACGGGGAGGACCTCCGGGTAGGTGGGCGCGAAGCCGTGCTTGACGGCCCAAAGATACCAGTTATCGACAACCGTTCCGGTCAGAAGAATGCCGATACCCCCAGTAAGCGTGCACAGGACAGCGAACCACCAAGCCCAGCGATGGATGGATTCCATGGAAGCATTGAAGCCCATGGTCCAGCGCCAGAAGAGCCCGGCACGCTCAAGCGCAGTGCCCCGGTCAGTCGTCTGCTCGATCTCGCGTTCGCCGCCGTAACGGCTGACCGCCAAGATCGTCGCGCCATGCATCGCGAAGAGCAGTGTGGAGCCGTAAAGGAAGGCGATTGAGAGCATGTGGAACGGGTTGTAATAGAGGTTCCCGTACCGAAGCGAGAAAGCCGCGGTCCAGTCGAGATGAGGGAAGATCCCGAAGGGAGGAGCTTCACCAAAGCTGCCCATCAAGACCGGACGGATGATACCGATAACCAGGAAGAGCCAGATCGCCGAAGCGAAAGCCCATGGAATGTGAGTTCCGAGACCGAGCTGACGGGCGCGGAGGTACGTGCGTGCCCACCACAACAAGATGGAGAGGGTCAGGAACAAGCCGGCCGCGAGCCACCATCCGCCCTCGTTCAAGGGGGGAATGTGAAGGCCGTTGGCGGGCGCGGGCGGTTCCAGACCAAGCCAGAAAATCTGTTTGACGAACTGAGCCGGACTCCAGTTGACGGAGGCTGCCATGTTCAAGCCAATGATCTCTATGGCTATGAACCCGAAGATAGCGGACGCCACGCCGGTCAGACCGAGATAGATCGGCCCCACTTGGGCGTCGCCCAGTATACCGAGCAAGTAGATGTGGAGTGGCTTGGTGCCCGTGCGCCCAAATTGGTCGCGGTAAAGGGGGACACCCAAATGGGCTGGCCCTTTTACCTGAACCTGAGTGAAGATGTTTTGATATTCGGCCATGATCTTTTGCCCTACCTATCGCCAGACCGGGATGTTGAACCACCAGTTCCACCACTCGGGCCAGCCTTTTGTCCAGAATGGTCCGCTGGCAATGATGCACATGCCACTCCAGAAAGCCGCATTGAGCGCGCAGAAGAGACCGATCCTGTGAATGCCAATGGTTCCCGTGGAATAGCCCAGCAAGTCGCGCGCGAAAGTGTTCTCGTGCTCCGCAGTTTTGACGGGAGTGCCGTCGCCGGGATTAAGCGCGGACAGCACAAGACCGCCGTGCAAAGCCAGGAGAAGTGTTGTCGTGAACAAGAACGCAATCCCGAGCATATGGAACGGGTTGTAGTGGAAGTGCAAATATTGATATCCGGTATTCGACACCCAATCGAGATGGCTTAGGATGCCATAGGGAAAGCCGAAGCCCCAAGCGCCCAACAAGACAGGGCGAATGACCACGATCGCAACGTAAGCGAAGATAGCGAAGCTGAAAGCGAAAGGTACATGGTACCCAATGCCGAGCTTCCGGCATATCTCAACCTCGCGCAGCGCCCACGACACGAATGCACCAACCGCGCATATCGTAATGATCTGCCAGAGCCCCCCCTGTGCGAGCGGAGCCATGCCCAAACCATATTTCAGGTCCGGAGGGGCGATGCTGATTTTCCAGAGGTTCCCGGTGTGTTGAAGCACCGTGCCCCAGATAATCAGCACAGTTCCCAAGACTGCGAAAAAGAACGTGGTGACCCCGAAAAATCCTACGAAGAACGGGCCCACCCAGAAGTCGAATAAGTCGCCCCCGATCAGGGTGCCGCCTCGAATGCGGTACTTTTTTTCATAACTGAGCAATGCCATCGCTCACCTCCAGCTAGGAGGCGAGCTGTCGCTCGGCCTCCTGTGAAAAAATCCCGAGAAGGCGGGTAAGGTCTAAGAATTCCCCACCCGCCATCCTGATTGATCCCAACCGCTTAGCGAGCTGGAAGGGCGGTGTTCGAGGACGCAGCAGCCTTCACCGCACCTGTGTCGATCCAGTTGTAGCGGGTCGTGCTCAGCAGAATGAAGTGAATCAACAGCGCCAGAACGATCAGGAACGCGAAGATTGCAACAAGTGCACGGCGAGGATCAAAGAGTAGCCAAATGCGCCACATAGGTTTTTCTCCTTATGAAAGATATTGGACAAAGTTCAGGGCAGCCGTGTGTACGCTGTCCGGAATGGAGCTTAGTTCGCGGGCCCAGGGGCGCCAATTCCACGCAAGCACATGCGCGATGATTACGACGATGCTGAAACCTATAAAGCTCGCCACGAAAATGCTGTGAAATTCCTTCGCCTCGCCTTCGGTCAGCCCGGTGAGCGAGACATCCCTTTCTTCTTGAGCCATAAGCTTGATCTCCGCTAAAGTGGACTCTCTGTCAGTTACCGCGCATTACCCTCGCGGCCGGGTTCGCCATGGCGTGATCCGCCATGGAGTTCGGTTTGCCCGGTCCAGCCGGGCGATCTCTTAACCCCTATCGCATGAAGGCGAAGGGGATGCAGGTGTTAGCCGCGGCTCGCGCCTCGGCAAAGACGGACTTGCGCTGGCTTGAACTGCGCCGCGACGACAGCACGCGCGTCACAAGTCCGGCAGCAAGGAAAAGAGGAAATGTGGCAAGAAACATAAGCCGAAATTCCTTCGCCTCCCGCGCTCTGATGCGCGCGTGCGGCTCGTTGGATTGCGGGTGATACGCAGACATGCTCACCTTCCTCCTCGATCTGAAATACGCAGTGAGAAAGTCATGCGGCCCTCCCATCTACAGCACTGGCGATGGATGATCCGACACGCTTTGCAGTTACCTTGCCTTCGCCTGCATCGCGGGCCGCCTTCTCTGCCGCGTCACGAAACCGCTTTGCTGCGGAGATCCTGACGAGAACCGGTTGTGCTTCAACCATCTCGTCGAGAAGGGTCCTCGCCTCCTCATCCCAGGGAAGCTGCCGAGCCAATCTTGAGGGGGTTGACTCGATCCGGTCCAGGTCCTTTCCTAGGGGCAAGATATTGAAAAGCGCGTCGAAGAGCGCGTTGCAGACCTCCTGAACGATATAAGTTGCTCCTGCATATCCCATGAATGGGGTGCCGGTGTGCCGGCGAATTATCGCTCCTGGGAACGATGCCGGAATGTACATCGAACGACCGCCGCTTTCCGCGAGATACATGCGCTCGTTGTAGCTTCCGAAGAGCAAGAGCGGGGGCTTATCCCGCACGAGACGCCTCGCCTCCTCATTGTCGGGCTTCACGCCTGCCCGGCGCGATATAGCGAAGGTGCAGGGCAGCCCCATCTCGTCTTCCAGGAAGTGACGAACGCCGCGCGCATAAGTCTCGTTCGCAACAATTGCGAAGCTAGCCGTTCCGAAAAAGTCCTGCGTAACGGAACGCCAGAGATCCCACAACGGCTTGATCGTCGTGTGCTTCTCGCGTTCGATGAAGGGCTCGGGATCGAGGCCGAGAACCTCTCCGAGCGACCGCAGGAACTTCGTTGTCGAATGCAGCCCGATTGGCGCCTGCAAATATGGCTTGTCGAGCGCTTCACAGAGCATCCGCCCGAACTCGCGGTAAAGGCAGACATTCGCATCGGCTTCAGCGAGTCTCGACACTTCATTGAGATGAGCGCCGAGCGGGAAAATCATGTTAACTTCCGCGCCCACGCCTTCGACCAAACGGCGGATTTCCGCCACGTCGGAGGGCATATTAAAGACGCCGTAGCATGGGCCAATGATGTTGACACGGGGCTTGGCGCCTGCCGCCTTCGGCTTTACCTTTGCTTTCCGCTTGGCTCCAAATTCGGTCCAGAGCCACATCATGGCCCGGTTCGCGCTTTGCCACTGATCCTCGTCGATCGTTCGGGGCAGGAAGCGCTGAATATTCGTGCCCTCGGGCGTCACCCCGCCGCCGATCATCTCAGCGATCGACCCCGTGACCACGACGCTCGGCTGTTTCGGATCCAGCGTCTTGTGGGCACGTTTCATGGCCTGCTCGGTGCCATGTTGACCGAGTTCATCCTCCGAAAGGCCAGTCACCACGATCGGCAACTCGTGCGGGGGAAGAGCATCGGTATAATGCAGAACCGCTGTCACCGGGAGGTTTTCGCAGCCCACCGGACCGTCGATAATGACCTGCAGCCCCTTGATCGCAGCAAAGACGTAAACTGCGCCCCAATAGCCACCCGCCCTGTCGAGGTCGGCGATCAGCATCCGATGGCCTCCTCTGGCATTTTGACGGACGGCTTCTTCAGCTGCAGCTCCTGCTTCTTGGGAGGCGCTTTTGGTGCGCTTTCCCATACGCCGGCGTTATGGCCTTCTCCGATCCCTTCAAAGAACTCCTTCATCTCGTCGAAGCGGCCCTTGCTTGCGATCGCGGTGTTGACAACCTGAGCGAGCGAGCCCGCGCCAGCCACGCCCATAAGCGGGCGCGCCGAGATGAGATTGGTGAAGTAAAGGCCCGGGATCGCAGCCGCCTTCGCGTGCTGCACCACAGGGGTCGTACCTATGGCGAGATCCGGCTTGAACTCATCGACCGCCTGAATGTCCTGTTCCAGTGAGGCGCGGTACTGCACATGAACGCCTTTGGCCTCGAGCCATTCGCGGTCCGCATCGGACCACCGAGTGCGCGGACAAGCGCTGCCGACGTACGGAACTTCGGCACCGCTTTCGATAAGAAGCCGCGCTACCAGTAGCTCGGACCCTTCGTAGCCCGACACCGTTATGCGGCCGTTGATAGGACTTTTCGCGATTGCGTCGCGCACGGCGGGCAAAATACGGTTGAGGGCAGCATCGACGGTTGACCTGGCAATACCGCAAGTCTCGGCAACCGAGATCAGCCAATTGGCTGTTCCGTCATACCCCACTGGAGCCGAGCCGGTGATGGGGCGGCCCGCAGCTTCAAACTCACGGAATGACGCGGTGTAGAACGGATGAATTGCCGCGACTGCAGCGCAGTCGAGGGCCGCATAGAGCTCGCGCCATTCCCGGGTCGGGACAACTGGCCCAACTGCTAGGCCGAGCGGCTCCAGCATCATTCCAATCGTCACCGGGTCCGCTGGGAACATCTCTCCCACGAGAGTGACCGTTGGCTTCTCCGACTTGCCTCCACGAGGAGCTTGCACGGGCCCCTGCTCGGCTTCCGTCCGCGCGAAGCGCAGCATGGCCGCCGCCAGAACGTCCTTTGCTTCTGCATGCGTCGGAACGCCGAAGCCTGGCACGTCGATACCGATTATGCGAACGCCGTTGATTTCCTTGGGAAGAAGCCGCAGCGGCACGCCGGAAGCGGTTGGAACACAAAGGTTTGTGATGATCACCGCGTCGTAAAGCTCCGGATCAGCGAGCTTGAACACAGCCTCGCGGATATCTTCGAAGAGCTTGCCGGTGACCAACGTCTCGGAGTTGAAGGGAACGTATCCGACAGTCCGCTTTGCGCCATAGAAATGCGAGGTGAACGTCAGGCCGTAAACGCAACAGGCTGAGCCCGAAAGCACGGTTGCCGTGCGGCGCATGCGCAGACCCACGCGCAGCGAGCCGAAAGCGGGACACATGCTTTGCGGCTGATCGTGGGGCCCTTGAGGATAATCCTTCGCGTACTGTTCGAGTACCTCGCTCTTGCCCGCAGCGACGGCAGCCTTTTTCATTTCGGCGGCACCTGCGTGACACCCAATGCCTGTTCCACCAGCCGGGACGCTCGCCTCGGCTTTCGACTTGTCGGCCGTATTCTCGGCAGCCGCGGTACGTCCGGCGTCGTCGTAGACGACTTCCCCGGAAGCGGCTTGAGAGGATTGGCGATCAAGTGCTGTCATAAACTCACTGCTCCCTTACGCGACGTCGTAGACGATTTCGAGGGACGGCTTCTCGACCACCTCATGGCCGCGCATGTCGGTCTGGCTCGCTGGATTAAGGACAACGCCACGCCCGACCGCGTCACCCTTGAAGAGGCCGAGCAGTCCATCCTGAGAAAGGGGCGTCGGCCGCACAGGCGGCGCCTCCGCAACATTCTTGGCGAGGGTCTCGAACACGGACGCCCACTGCCCGCCTGGTATGCCGATGATTTCGTAATTAGCGCTTTTCTTGCGGATGTCGTCGTGTTGCGGGATCGCGGACAGCACAGGGATACCGACCTCTGCGCAGAAGGCTTGCGCCTCCCCTGTCCCGTCGTCTTTGTTGATGACCATTCCGGCAACGCCAACATTGCCGCCAAGCTTGCGGAAATATTCCACCGCCGAGCAGACGTTGTTGGCGACGTACAGCGACTGGAGGTCGTTCGAGCCGACGACAATCACCTTCTGGCACATGTCGCGGGCAATCGGCAGGCCAAAACCGCCGCACACCACGTCGCCGAGAAAATCAAGCAGGACGTAGTCGAAACCCCATTCATGGAAGCCGAGCTTTTCGAGAAGCTCGAAGCCATGGATGATGCCGCGGCCACCGCAGCCGCGGCCCACCTCAGGTCCGCCAAGTTCCATGGCGAAGACGCCATCGCGCTTAAAGCAGACGTCCCCTATCAGAACTTCCTCGCCTGCTGCTTTCTTCTTGGACGACGTCTCGATGATCGTCGGGGTGGCGCGGCCGCCAAACAAAAGGGAAGTCGTATCGCTCTTGGGATCGCAGCCGATGAGCAAGACGCGTTTGCCCTGCTGAGCCATCATGTAAGAGAGGTTGGCGAGCGTAAAGCTCTTACCGATCCCGCCCTTGCCGTAGATCGCGATGATCTGCGTGTCTTTCTTGACCTCGGTCGCAGTAACTGCGTCAGGCTCGATAGCAGCCTCCGCGCGGAGCGCAGCCGCTTGCTGCTCGAGGGCAGTCGCTTGATCTACATCCAAAGTCATACGCACTTTCTCCAATCTAGAACCATCTTTAGGCAGGCCGGATCTTCGAAGGCGACGCGATAGGCGCTTGGGGCGCCGTCTGCTGTACTGCGATGCGTAATGAGACCGTCAAGTGACAAGCGGCCACTGTCCACCAATTGCTTGACGGCGAGCATGTCCGCCTTTTGCCACTGCGCGGCTACCCGTATCCGCGCTTCCTTCATGAAGGCGGGCGGGAAGTTGAAAGAGAGTTGATCCGCGTAAAATCCGGCGAGTATGATCTCGCCGCCAGGAGCAAGCCGGGACACGAGCGCATCAAGAATTGATGAGTTTCCGCTTACATCGCAAACTACGCGATAATCCCGGCGAGGATCTTGATCCGGATCAACAACCTGGTATCCCAACGCCCCTCCGAACCGGCTTGCATTCTTTTCCCACACTGTTGGCGCGGGCGCACCCGACGCAATCACAATGCGCGCGATCAAGCGGCCGAGAACGCCATGCCCAATAATAAGATCTGCCGCGACGCCCTTATCTGAGAAGGCCGCGTGGTAACCCGTCGCGCCCAGCGCAAACAGAATACCTTTTTCACCAAGTTCTTCGCCGATGGAAATCGTCCGGCTCTCAGGCAAAACAACGCGCGACGCTGTGCCACCGAAGAGACCGCGGATAGCGCCGTAGCAATTTGCGCCCGGCACAAAAACTCGTTCGCCGACGAGAATTTTGGTAGATGGACCGGCCCAGGATACACGACCCACAGATTCGTAGCCTGGAACAAGGGGGTAGCCCATGCCCGGAAAATGCGGCATGCGCCCCGACCACAGGAGCCGCTCAGTGCCGGTGCTGATCCCGCTCCATTCCACATCGACGACAACGTCGCCGTCGCCCGGGATCGGCAAGTCGAGCCGCTGAAGCCCGAGTTGCTGAGGCTCCTGCAACACTACCGCCAACGTCTCCATTGGGAACTCTGGAAGGGGGGCCATGCAGATATTTATCTCTTCACAAGTTCGTGTGTCATCCTAGCTTTACCAGCTGATATGTCAATTCAAACTTACACTAAGTGTCGGTCGTCAAGGATGAGCGATCAGCAGCCGGACCAGCAGTGGCTGACATGTCAAGCGCCTTTCGATGCGGTGAAAACCGGCCTCCCGCAAGAGCGCCTGTAATTGTTGCTCCGTACGCGGCCTTCCGCGACCCATAGCCATCAAATAAAGGCTGAAATAGGCTGCAACTTTCTCTGCGCCGCGTGTCTCGGCCATTGGCTCCGCCACGATAAGCACTCCTCCCTGCGGCAATGCAGCGCGCGCAGACTTAAGGATACCCGATGCGGTTTCGTCGTCATGGTCGAGCAGAACGCGAATAAGTGAAATGACATCGGCGTCTTGAGGCAAGTCCTTGAGGAAGTCCCCACCCGCGACCGAAGCCCTGTGGGCTATCCCCGCTTCTTTGAAGTTGGCCGCTCCCAGCTCCACGACCGCAGGAACGTCAAACAGGACAAGCTCTAGGTGGGGGAAGCGGCACGCGGCGCATAAAAGAAATGCGCCATTGCCGCCGCCGACATCCATCAGGCGGCGATGCGGTTTGAAATCGTATGCGTCCAAAATCTCCTGCGCGATGGCCGGCTGCGTCGCGGCCATGAGCCCGGTGTAATCCGAGACGGCATCCCGGCTCACGGCGGTATCACCTTCGGCGTAAGGCCAATAGGACGCTAGATTTGTCACCTTGCCGAAGCCGTCTGGCCCCGGCAGGCGGCTCTCGTTGCGTAACAGGCGGACCGGATCGTCGAGGTCGCGATAGAGAAGCGCGTGATGCTCTACCATGGTAACAAGGCCAGGGCTTGTGAGCATCGCCGCGCCGAGGCCACCGAGGCCATAGCGGCCGCCTCTCCGCCGTTCCACAAGACGCAAACCAACCGCAGCAGTCAGGAGCCGCCCCGTTGCGTCTCCGCTTAAGTTCAGCCGCTGCGCGATCTCATCCACGGAAAGCGGCCCAGACTTCAAGAGAGAGAACAGCTTCAATCGCACGCAGGCAAGCAGCACCTGCGAATAGACGAACCCGGAACATAAATCAAAGAGGGCACTCGCTTCGCGCCGGGCGATGATGCGTGTTAGCGGAAAGGTTTCGGCAAACCGGATAAAGCGCGGGCTCGTCAGGCAGCGGTCACGAAAGGCGAAAAACCGATCCATAAAGCCATTCAGGAAGTTAGGCTTATCCACTTTCACGATATTTTGGGCTGGCGTCACTGTGAGTGTCATCTATAGTTGTCACGTCGACTGTCACCTTAAATGGACAGTCCTTGCGCGCCATGTCAACGCCGTTTTGGGAGAGCATTATTTGCACGAAAACCGCATTGTTGTGGTCGGCGCCGGGATTGGAGGCTTGGCGGCTGCGGTTCAGCTTGCTGTGGAGGGCTGTGGCGTAACAGTCGTCGAGAAATTCGACGGACCTGGCGGTAAGATGCGCCAGGTGCAAGCTGGCGGCGTATCCATCGATGCAGGTCCCACTGTTCTTACAATGCGCGAGGTGTTCGACAGCCTTTTCGAAAAGGCTGGCGCGTCGATAGGGGATTACCTTACGCTGAAGCCGGCTGATGTTCTCGCGCGTCACGCCTGGGAAGCCGGCGGCGAACTCGATCTTTTCACCGATGTCGCAAAGACCTTAGACGCCATCGGGACCTTTGCAGGAGCGGACAACGCCCGCGGTTATCTGTCTTTTTGCAGCGAGGCAGCGAACATCTATCGCATTCTGGATCGCTCCTTCATTCGCGCGCAGAAACCTGCCCTTCCCGCTCTCATTTGGCGCGTCGGTCCGCTGAAATTTGGCGATCTCTGGAGCATCAATCCCTATCAAAACTTCTGGAGCGCGGTTTGCCGGCACATGAGCGATCCGAGGCTGAGACAGCTTTTCGCGCGTTACGCCACTTATTGCGGTTCATCGCCGTTTTTCGCGCCGGCCACCCTCATGCTCGTCGCCAATGTCGAGCAGCGCGGCGTCTGGCTGGTGGAAGGCGGCATGGTTCGCATCGCCGCTGCGCTCGAGAGACTAGCGCGACGGGTGGGCGTGGTTTTGCGTTATCGGACGGAAGCCACCGAAGTGCTTGCGGTGAATGGCAGAGCGACCGGGATCAAACTCAAAGATGGCGAGCAGCTGAATGCCGATGCCGTTGTTCTCAATGCCGATGTCTCTAGTGCTTCAAGTGGGCTGCTCGGCTCTGCCGTTGAGAAAGCAGTCCGGCACGTTCCTGCCCGCAGCCGCTCATTGTCGGCCCTCACCTGGGCGTTCCAGGCCGAGGCGCGCGGATTTCCTCTGGCGCGGCATACAGTCTTCTTTCCAAATGCCTCCTACTCGTCTGAGTTCGATGCTATCTTCAGGCAAAGGAAACTTCCGCCCTATCCGGCGGTCTATATCTGTGCGCAGGATCGGGATGATCGCGGTGGAAAACCTGCCGAGGGACCCGAGCGGTTCCTTGGCATCGTCAATGCGCCGGCCATGCTTGATGAGAAAGCGCTCAGTCGATCGGAGATAGAGGAATGCGAGACAAAAACCTTCCGGCTGATGGCGGCATGTGGTCTGACGCTCCAGCCAATGGAAGGAGCCATGATCAGGAGGACACCGCAGGATTTCGAGAGACTGTTTCCGGGCACGGGGGGAGCGATCTACGGGAGAGCCTCCCACGGATGGATGGCGTCCTTTCAGCGGGAGGGGATCCGGTCGCGGCTGCCGGGTCTTTATTTCGCGGGAGGGAGCGTGCATCCGGGGCCGGGCGTTCCGATGGCGGCGCTTTCGGGTCAACTCGCATCGGAAGCTCTTCTCGAGGACTTGGCTTCGATGAAACGGTTCCGCCCAATGGCTACGCTTGGTGGTATATCGATGCGTTCAGCGCCGACCACCGCTTCGGACTGACGATCATCGCATTCATAGGCAGCGTATTCTCCCCCTATTATGCAAAGGAGAGGCGGCTTCGGGGGCACGTCGACCCGGCTCAGCATTGCTCGCTCAATGTTGCAGTATATGGACCCGGGGTAGGCCGATGGGCCATGACAGAACGCTGCGAAAAGGCCTTGAAGCCAAGCGCCGATGGGCTCGCCATCGGACCGAGCGCCGTCATCTGGGAGGGCTCGCGGCTGCGCATCGAGATTGATGAGAAGGCGCCGCTTACAATGGCTCCTTTGCGTGGCACGGTCACCCTCGAGCCGGAAATACTACCCAACTTCGTCGCTGATTTTGGGACGGGCGGCCGCCATCGTTGGTCTCCGATTGCGCCGCGCGCTCATGTCGAGGTCCGCCTTGATAGCCCATCGCTCACCTGGGACGGCACAGGTTATTTCGACATGAACCGGGGCGACGAGCCCATAGAGGACGGTTTTTCTTATTGGAACTGGTCTCGCGCCTGTCTGCCTCGCAAAGCCGCCGTCCTCTATGATGTTACTCGGCACGAAGCGGGAAACTCCTCCATGGGCATCGAGATCACGGCAGACGGCAGCGTCACGCCGGTCGAGGTGCCGGAGCACTGCACATTGGGCAGTACTGCAATCTGGAAGATGCCGCGGGAAACGCGTTGCGACAAAGGCCATTCCGCAAATGTCGCGCGCACGTTCGAGGATACGCCATTCTATTCCCGCTCCATGATCGCCACGCGCCTTCTTGGTGAGCCTGCCAATGCCATGCATGAGAGTTTGTCGCTCGATCGTTTCCGGAAACGCTGGGTGCAGTCGCTTTTGCGCTTCCGCATGCCTCGGGTTGCCCTTTAACTGTTACTCAACCGCATCACCCCGGCCTAATACTTGTGGAAAGTAGGGCGCGGCATTTGTTTACAGGAACCGAATCTGGCGTCGATAGTCTTGTCCACAACATTATTGCTAAGGGCACAAACTATGGCAGCAAAGAAACCAGCAGCACCTGCGAAACCGGCCGGAAAGGCCGCTCCCAAGGCCGCTGCGCCCACCAAATCGGCAGCCAAGCCGAAAAAGGGCAAGTAAGCTTCCAGGGTCTGTAAAAAGCGTTTGAACTTACGAGGCACCGCAACGTGCCTCGTTTTTTATGTCATCAAGGAAGGCGCCTTGCGGCCTTAACCAAAAAACGGCAATTGAACGTTAAGCCTCGCAATTTCGAAGTGTCGGCTCAACCTGTTGATGTAGGCTTTTGGTCAGGCTGGAGCCATAAGGCGTGAGGAGGCGGCAGCTGGCGCCCGCCGAGCCAGGATCGCATCTCGTGGGTGAGGATCCGGTGCCAGCGCTGATCGGCCTTCAACTGCTCCGCAGATTGGGCAAGGCTTGCGGCCCATCCGGCCTTGGCGTGCGAGCTAGCGACCCTGATGGCCGTAGAGCGTCTTGACGGTCGAATCCATGTCGAAAACCCACGGCTCGGGGAGCAGCGGCGTCGTACAACCCAAATCCGGCGGTTAACAGCGCCATTTCGTTTGAAAATCACGCATTTTCAGGCACATGAACCACGATACGCGCCACCTTCCGGTTCACCCAGGGGGTGAACAACCGCCGATTGAGCAAGAGGCTGCAATGGCACCGGCGACGCTCGACACCTGGGCGGGTCCGGTGCGAGTGGAATGGGATTCCACAGCGCCGCTGACGCCCTATGGACAACTTCCGTTCTTCATCGAATATCTGAAGGTGGCGGGTCTGTTCGGCGCGCTCGTGGCCGATTGCCCGCTCGCCTATACGAGCCCAAACGCGCCGGAGAAGCGCGACGTGCTTGGCACAACGATGCTGTCTATCCTCGCGGGACACAAGCGCTATGCCCATATCACGGCGCTACGGAATGACGGCGTGCTGCCCGAGCTTTTGGGCATGAAGAAAATCGTCAGCGAGGATGCGGTCCGCCGCGGCTTCAAGGCCATCGGAGAGGACGAGGGCCGGGAATGGCTGCAACTCCATCTCGATTATTGCACGGCGCCACTGCTATCCGAGCCTTGGGTTCTCGACATGGATTCGACCGTCAAGCCGCTCTACGGCCATCAGGAAGGGGCTGTGCCTGGCTACAATCCCAAAAAGCCCGGACGCCCCAGCCACGTCTACCACACCTACACGATGGCCGGTCTGCGCCTCGTGCTCGATGTCGAAGTTGCAGCGGGAAATGAGCACGCATCGAAGCATGCAGCGCCAGGACTGTGGGCTCTCCTGGATCGCATTCCGCGCGATTGCTGGCCGGCATTTTTGCGCGGCGATAGCGGCTTCGGTACCGAAGCGGTGATGCGCGAAGCCGAGCAGAGAGGGCTTCCCTATCTGTTCAAGCTGCGGCTTACAGCCAACGTCAAGAAACTGATCAAAAAGAGTTTTTCCAAAGACGATTGGACCAATGCGGGTCAAGGCTGGCAAGGCAGGGAGGACGCGCTGCGGCTGGAAGGCTGGAGCCATCAGCGCCAGGTGGTCATCCTGTGCCGCCGGCTGAAGGAGGGCATGGCCATCGCCGAACCCGGCGCCGGCCAACTGGCGCTCAGCTTCGTTGAGATCGGGCCAGGCGCGGACGCCTATGAATATGGCGTGCTTGTCACATGCCTTGAGGAGGAGGTTCTGACGCTCGCCCAGCTCTACCGCGATCGCGCCGATAGCGAAAATCCCTTCGACGAATTGAAGAACCAATGGGGTTGGGCAGGCTTTACCACCCGCGATCTCGCCCGCTGCCAGCTCATGGCTCGCTTCATCGCGCTCGTCTACAACTGGTGGAGCCTGTTTGTGCGTCTCGCCGAACCAGACAAACATCTGGAAGCGATCACCAGCCGGCCGCTGCTGCTGTCCGCCATTGCAGAGCGAAGCCGCCATGCGAGGCAGACAACGCTGAGGGTCGCCAGCTCGCACGCCAAGGCTGGATGGGCGGCAAGCGTGCTCTCGGGTATTGCCCGCTTCTTGCGCGAGTTGGTCCAATCTGCGGAGCAGTTGACAGCCGATCAGCGCTGGCGCCGGATCCTCGCCCACGCTGTCCGATCCTGGCTTGGCGGGCGCCAGCTGCGTCCTCCACCGCGCCTCATGGCCACGGCCTGACCGGCAAAGCCTACACCAACAGGTTGAGCCGACGCTTCGAAATTGCGAGGCTTAGCGTTCAATTGCTTGGTAAATAATCGAGATGGCGTTGCAGCCATTCCCGGCCCTCGGATGGCCTTGAAGGCGCGGCGGATCGCATCTTTCTGATGCCCAAAAGCTCGGGCAGCGCGCCGTCATCATTCCGCAGCGCCGTGATGTGGGCATAGCGCTTATGTCCTGCGAGCACAGACACCCTCGTGGTCAAATGCGGGGATTCAAGGAGAGCAATGCCGAGATGGGAAGGCTCGTTATCCAGGACGACGCATTCCATCCTGAATGGTACACGATCACGCCAAGCATGCCGAACTCGTAGCGGTTATCGTTGCGGATATTCTAAGCCTTGATTTGCTTTAAAAGGACATCCTTCGCTTCGTTAACCTGCGAGGCGAGATAGGTTGTGCCGCCTTGATCGGGGTGAAAGCGCTTCATCAGGTTGCGATGCGCGGTTTGGACATCGTCGCGCGTCGCCCCGCGGCCGAGGCCCAAAACGAGATAAGCCTCGTCCACGGTCATGGCGCGAGATGAGGCTGCGCGTGGCCCGCTGTCTTCTCCGCCGGTATTCCAGCCCGGAAACTTACGCTCGAGATAGGCTTCGAACAATTGCGCCCCCTGAGCGTCGGTCGAGCGCAATTCAGCCAGGAGATTCACGCGCTCGGCAGGAGTGAAATCCGACAAAACCCGCCCGGCAAACCGCCCCTGCAGCACGCGGCCCGATATCCCCCCTGACGTATGGTCGAGCGACATTTCAAGATAGGGCGTGCGCACCGCGGAGACCGTGGAAGGGCCGCCGCGGCCTTTCCCGGGATACCAGCCTGTGCGAGCCATGATGGAGTAGGCGATCATCCCCGCCATGACTGCGAGCCCGGGATTCCGGGTAAAGATCAAAGTGACGCCTCCGACAAGAAAAACCGCGCTGCTCTTGCGGATCCAGGCCGCAAGCTTGCCTGCCTCAGCCTTCGTCACCCATCCGAGGAGATAAAGGATGACGCCCAAGAGCAGCAGCGCTACGAAAAGCGGTAAAATTGCCGGACTCCCGTGAAGAAGCCATCATGGCTTCGACATCTGTTCGAGCAGCAAAGTAGGGCCGGCGCGGCCTTTTGCATAGTCCGCAAGTGCCTTGCGTCCACCGGCCGCGTAGACGGCGACGGCTTCCAGAAGCTCGCGAAGCTGCGCCGCCGATCCCGGCCCGAAGCGGCATGTGGCGCCGCGCGTGAGCCGGGCGATTTCAGAAAATGCGGCCTGCGCCCGGCCGTCGTAGCCTTCCTGAAAAAGAAAGACGGGAATAGACAGAAGCCCGAGTTGCCCAGACAGATTCGCAAGCTCGTCCACATTCTCTTCCATGGCGTCGCCTACATAGACGAGCGCGCTCACCTTTCCGTTCGCCGCGTCGCCCAGCGCATGCTTCAGCACTTTGCGGATTTGAGTGAAGCCGCCGCGGCATTCGACCGCCGTCATGAGCCGCGCGAGTGCTGTTGCGTCGCTCACCCAGCGGCTTGCCTTGCATTCGTCGAAGCCCCGGAAAAAGACGAGCTTTACGTCGAGGCCGCC
The DNA here is from genome assembly GCA_963839435.1 of uncultured Alphaproteobacteria bacterium. Lineage (GTDB taxonomy): Bacteria > Pseudomonadota > Alphaproteobacteria > Rhizobiales > Rhodomicrobiaceae > Rhodomicrobium. The sequence goes on along the minus strand of CAWIVD010000018.1, from coordinate 35,553 downwards.
GACCGCCTTCACCGCGTTGAACATCTCGGCCTGAACCTGCAAGGCCATGTCCCAGGTTGGCTGGCGGCTCATGGTGGCGTCCATGGCGAAGATCAGCCGGCCCTTTCCCGACGTGGCAGCGGAGGGGGCAGAGCGCACTTGCGAAAGGAAGGCGTCGATTTCAGCGCGGCTCAACTCCTGCGGTGCGATCTCGTGCGCGGCGTCTTTTGTGGACGGTGGCTTTGGCTGTTGTGGCATGGCGAATCCGGGACTGATTCGTCTTTATATGGTTTGCTTGAGCCGCTTGGAGCAGCCCGCCCTCCACGTGGACGCGGATAAGTTACTCCAGCACCGTAGAATCGATCAACTTCTCCGCCTCTAATCGATTTTGATTAAAGGCGGTGTGATCTGGAGAATGCGAGCCGAGGCTACAGGGTGCTGCAGAGGAGCAGAGCATGATTGACCCAAGATGCCGTAACGTAAGCCGCGCCGCCACGAGCCCGCTTGCCTCGGAAAGATGGTAGCCGTGTTCTTTCTTCACGCCAGCGCAGATCGATAAGCAAGTCACGCGTACGCCACCCCTTACCGCCTTGGGCAGACAATGAAGGCGCGGCGAACAGGAACGATCCAGGGAAACGTCCTGTTCGGCTGTTTGCGCTGATCCTGGCCGCGATGGCGCTGGTCCACATCGGACGGCCAGTCGCGACAGAACGCGCTCATCACCCTTCTACCGCGGTCGTATCCTCCGCTGCTGATGGCCCACGACCGGACCTTGGCAACCGGAGGAATACCAACGCCCGCTGAGTTTTCATCAGATCGCGCTGGAGTGAATGCCACGGAGCCGTCGGCTTGTCGGTCTGCCTTGTATTCTACGAGGTCAGCGCACGTTCCTTGACATCGCTTTTTGACGCCGGAAGATCCTTGTTAATAACTAACGCGCTGATGTATTCAACTTTCACTTTTGTTTCGACGATGTCTTTATAAATCGCAATAAGCTGCTTTTCGATTGCTGCAAGTAAAGCTAGGACAGCAACAAAACCCAGAAATGTCCAAAGGTCCATCTTTCTCTCCTTTGATTACTGCCTACTCGTCTGGCGAGTGGTTCAGCTTTTTATGCGATTAGGGAACGGCATGGACCCAGCGCTCAAGTTTCACAACACATGAGAAAGCGGTCCATCTCTTGCGCTCCCCTTTGCAGCGCGACCGTCATGTTAGAGCTTTATCGACGCCGTGGCCAGTTCTCGGTCGGTGGAACCGAGCGAATTTTCGACGCGAAATGACGCAGAAAAAGGGTAGCGGCATCACAGCCTTGATGGCCGGGGCGCTCTCATGCGAGCGCAACCGTCGCACCGCGCCGCCGCTATTACACATCCAACCAGACCAGGAAGCGCGAAAAGCCGTCTCGCAAAGCCGGCACGAGTTTCAGCTCCGAATGGCTTTCCGATCCACCCACCCCGTAGACATAGAAGACCATAACCACGAGGAAGATGGGAATAAAGACAACGTGCAAAATAGCAAGCGAGCGTCTCAAATGCAGGGTGCTTGCGACAAACTTGTTCACGCGCAAGATCGAAATGACAATCATGAGGCTAAAAAGCATATAGTTGAAGACAAATATTCTGTCCAGGATTGTGGCAGTATCTGAATCAACTTTAGGCGTTGTAATGTAAAGCGCGACCGCAGAAAGAAATGCGGTCACCTGGATCGCAACAATGGAATCGAAATGAGAGCTTGAAATAAAAATCGCCAGATAGGCAACGATTGCGATGAAAAACAACGGTATCACGACCCTGAGATAGAAGTCGGTCGCGCTGCGCTTCAAGACCCAGACGAAGCTCGAGTTGTAGAACGGAACGACACTCGGCTCGAGTTTCTTGGTATCGAAAACCGAGATGGAATCCTGATCATAGCTTACATACGAATCCTTATTGTCCCAGCCTTCTGCATCAAACGGCTTGTTTCGCAACTCCTGCTGAAGGGGCTGAACGATGAATGGGGAGTCTCCGCGTTTGGGACGCAAGTCGATTGTGAAGCGCTGAACGTCGAAAGGATAGCTGTTGTAACTCGGATCGAGCGTAAACTTGCCAGATACAGCGTAGATTTTCATGTGACTTGGATAGGAATCGCTTTCCCCGCCCTCGTGCAGGGGCCGGATCGTGATCTGCCGCGCGTTGGTCTTGTAATCAAGAAAAGCATTCGTAAACTCAAGCAAGTCGATGGCGGGATTATTCTCGTCGCTCATCGACAAATAAAAGTCTGCAACGAAGCTCTTGTCCGTGTCGTCGATCCTGGAAATACCAATTAAATCAATATCCAGGTAAAAGGTTGGAATCTTTCTGAGCTTGTTGTCTTTCAAGGGAGCGTATTGAATCGTTGCAAGCTGCTGTCTATACAACTCTTTCGGGCGCGCAATGATAAAAGGCGTCCTGACGGCTGTGCGCGTTGAAGGCCGGAACGACCAGTCTTCGAGAGCCCCCTTGAAGGCACCCTTGCCGGACGCAAACAAGGCAGGGATCCCTTTCACAATCGATTTGCGAATCCCTGCGATATCATCGGAATCAGCCGCCGGTTTCGCCGATTTCAAGATATCGGCGATCATCGCGGTCATGTCCCTGAACTCCAACCCTATCCCGATGGCCCTCAGGTTGGAGCGAGACAAAGTATTGAACGCGGATGTGGCCGAGCGTTCCTTGCATCCATTTTCGATCCGGTCGAATGCATCCTGATTGCGGATGCCGTCGAATACCCACTGCTCGGGACGCTCACTGAACAAGCGTTTTCGAACCCTGTCGTTTTGGAGGTTCGGCAGTTCGTCCCTTGCAATCTGGTAGACATCGCCGGAATAGGACACTGCGGGCGAACCGAAGATATCGTCAAGGCGGCCCGTCACGAAAAGCGGCGCCGTAATTCCAGCCTTTTCCAATTCCTTCAGGAATGCCGGGACGCGCCACCCGCCGATGCTTAAAAATATGATGTCGGGATTTTTCGACTTCAGTTCCTCGATTGTTTTCGCGATTTCGCCCGGATCGAAGGTCGCGTTCTGATGGGCTTGGCTGTCCGCACCAGAGAGGGCCAGCAAATGTTTTTCGACGAAGGCCGGGAAACCCTTTTTCTCTTCGGAGCCTTTGAGCAGTGCCTCAATGAAGGGCTGCCCTTTCAAGCCGACAAGGGCAGGCCGGGTAAACTTCTTCTCCTTCACAAATTCCGCAATGATCGGGACGTTTTCTTCCTCCTGTGAGCCGCTCATCGAGAAGACATTCGGATAATCGGCTATCAGAGTTGTCGTCATGATGCTGGAAATCCAGGGAATGCCGCTCTCTTTAAGTCTTGGACCGAGTTCCTTGAAGACTTCCTTCGCACGGTTCAAACTCTGAAGGCCCAACAGCGCAATCGTCTGCGGATCGGCGAGAGCTGCACTGATATTTGCAACGGTTCGCTTCGGGTCCCCCCCATCATCGCGGACCTGTATCTCGATCTTCCAGCCGGCGATGCCTCCAGCTTTGTTGATGCGGTCCCGCTCGCTTTTCACAAGCTTCTCTATGGCATCGATGTGATCAGAGTAGCAGAAATCGTTCCGGGGACCGGTGAGAACCACGATCTTCAGAGGCGGCTTACCAATGCTGAAAGCCTCCGCCGGGGTCGCTGATGCCTTTGGTGCGGCTAGAAGACAAAGGGCGACCAAGGGAAGAAGAAACACAGCCAGCAGCAAAGGGATGTTGGTGTGCGTGGTGGCTGTCGTCCAGGCTTTTTGCGGGCTCAAGCTCACGGGAATCTCGATGACTTTGCAAGGAGCGAAAAAGGAACGCTCTAGCTAGCGCAAATTATGGCAAATGCATTCTTCTTTTGAGGCGTTGACCTTTCCTCAAACGGTTTAGCCCCAAAAATTTCTCATTTTGCCTGTGAGGTGTGCGCGCACAGTGACACAGCCGCACTTGCGGCAAAGAAATTTGTACGCCCTCACCCTCTTCCCGCGATATTTTCGAAGACCGTAAGGGGCGAAGCTGTAGCTGAGCCTTCCGCGACGCCGGGCAACGCATAGGAGACATGATGACAAGCAAAGTCGGGCCGGGGCTCTTTTTCGAAGATCTTGCCATTGGCATGGAGGCCAGCATCGCACATACCGTGGCGGCCCAAGACATCGAGGACTTCGCGCGTGTCTCGGGCGATGTCAATCCCGTGCACCTCGATGAAGCCTATGCCGCCACAACGCCGTTCAAGCGGCGGATCGCGCATGGCATCCTCACCGCCTCCTATATCTCGGCCGCGCTGGGGACGAAGCTGCCGGGGCCCGGATGTATCTACGTCTCGCAGACGCTTATCTTCAGGGCACCGGTGCATATCGGCAATGAAGTGATCACCTCCGTGAGGATAACGGACTTGATCCCGGAGAAGAGACGCGCAATTTTCCATTGCATCTGCAAGGTAGGCGACAAGGGCGTGCTCGAAGGCGAGGCCGTGCTCATGGTGCCTTCGCGCGTGCCAAGGAAATGAGCGAGGTTGGATGGACGTTGTCCATGGCTGGCATGAAGTACCCCAGCGACTGAAGGGCGGGTCGCTCGCGATCGGTACCTTTGATGGCGTGCATCGCGGACATCGCGTGGTGCTCAACGCGGCAAAGGCGAAAGCTCCCGTGGGCGGCCTTCCGGTTGGGGCTATGATGTTCGAGCCATACCCTCGGATGTACTTCCAGCCGCAAAAGCCGTTCTTCCGGCTGACGCCGCTGCCGCGAAAGTTGCAGCTTCTTTCGGAGTGCGGCCTGGATTTCACGGCCGTCATTCCGTTCGACAAGACCCTGGCCGAACTGCCCGCCGCCGAGTTCGTACGCCAGGTTCTCGTCGAGGGCTTTGCGATCAGGCATGCGAGCGTCGGATATAATTTCTACTTCGGGAAAGGCCGCGGCGGGAATCCGGGCGTTCTCGCCGACGAGGGCCGCATTCATGGATTCGGGGTGACGGTGGTGGAAGCACAGGGAGATGACGGCGACATGTTCTCGTCCACGCGCATCAGGGAGCTCCTGGCCGAAGGCGATGTCGGCGCCGCCGCAGAGATGCTCGGCTCGTGGTGGCGCATCTCGGGCGTCATCGTGGGGGGCGCGGGGCGCGGTACGATCATGGGCTTTCCGACCGCCAATATCCGCCTCGAAGAAGGCATCACCCTGAAGCACGGCATCTACGCCGTGAACGCCTGTCTCGAAGGGCAAAAGCTCCGGGGCGCGGCCTATCTCGGCACGCGGCCCACCTTCGACGCCGGGCTGCCCGTCCTTGAAATCTTCCTGTTCGATTTCGAAGGCGATCTTTATGGGAAGACGTTGGAGATCGAGTTCATCGGCTTCATCCGCGACGACTTGAAATTCCGTTCGATGGAAGCGCTCTCCGCCCAAATTGCCGAGGACTGCGCGAAGGCGAAGGACATCCTCGATCGCGTGCGCGACGCGCCCCCGCCCTGGGCCGCTTGAGCAGAAGTCCTGCGCCTGCCCACCGGGCTTTCGGCTGCGTTTAATCGGACGCGAGCGCCCGTCTTCATCATTTTGGACCATTTTTTATCTTTTGGACCATTTCTTGTTTGCGCCTTGCGTTCGAATTTCCTGATCCCAGGATCTTAACAAAGAGCGCTTTATCGAGAAGTTAATGCGGTCAAGTCATTGATATTAAAGGAAAAAATTTCCAGACAGATGGCGTCTCCAAAGCGCGCGCCGGCCCCCGACGGGCGCGGATCTGGTTAACGGGCGAAGCCGAAATATATTTAACGGACTTTTGCTCGTCCCAATAAATGGGAAAATTCCGGCATTAAATTCTATTTAATGGGCAAGCAATTAACGATACAAATCATTTAGTTTTCAACGGCTTACTTCATCTTATCCCTGTTCAGATCAAAAAGCGCGATGGTCCAAATCCTGCGCCGAATAAACGACTCTTTAAGTATAAACATGGCGGGAGATAAATCCGGCGCCCTCCTGTTAACCACTTTCGCATTAACACCCAGCGCGTTGACGAACGGTTTACCAATAAGGGATGGGGCGGGCGCCGTCCGAGATGGCGATGGTCATAATGAAGCCTATCGCGGGCGATGAGAGAAAGTCTCTGACGAGAGCACACATTTCGCCTTCGAGACCGGACCAACCGCCTTCCACGTCAAAGGGCATAAACTGACCGCGGCAGGGGAGCAGCTGTCGCGGCCCCACCGGCTGAATTGAATGACTGCGGCTTATGATCGTCGATGCCCAAATCGCGGCGATAGAACCCGCGCGTGGCGACGTCGTATTTTGTGCCGCGGGCTACCGCACTCAGTCTTATGAGGGAGCAGAGAAAGATAGGAACAATTTTTTCACGGAGGCGCTCCTAAAAATTGCTAAGGAGAAGCGGGACGAAATCATTAAGGGCATTGCGGACCGGCTAACCCTAATAACGTCGGTCGAGTAATTTCCCCCCGAACGATGCAGCAATTGTGGCCTGCACGCTACCTCCCCAAAGCGCTGTCTCTTTTCGTACAAAAGCGTGCGCTGCCGGGGGCGCATGTCGCAAAAGCGACAGCCTCCCCAACCGCCATCCTACCTTCGAAATATCAGCAACTTAGCAACGTGGCACGGTCGTTGCTTCAGGGTTTGCCGAGGTTCGCTGCATCGTGAGCGGTGCGGCATTCAAACCGGGATGGATGCGAGGTCCATCCGGGAATGGCCACCCTTCGCGAGGACCGATGATGTTTGATTCCGAACAGAAGTCAGAAGCCATCGAGGCGCTCAGCAAATCGCTCGGCGGAGGGCTCTTGAACATTGTGCCAAGCGGGGGCTGCAACTCGAAAGGCGGCAGCGGAAAGTCCAGTTGCGGTTCGGCCGCGGGCCAAAACGACCTCGCCCCCGAGATCTGGGAGAAGGTCAAAAACCACCCCTGCTACAGCGAACAGGCCCACCACCACTATGCGCGTATGCACGTCGCGGTCGCGCCCGCCTGCAACATCCAGTGCAATTACTGTAACCGCAAATATGACTGCGCGAACGAATCCCGCCCCGGCGTCGTCAGCGAACGGCTGACACCAGAGCAGGCGGCCAAGAAGGTTCTCGCCGTTGCATCAACGATCCCGCAGATGACGGTGCTCGGCATCGCCGGCCCCGGCGATCCGCTGGCAAACCCTGCGAAGACCTTCAAGACCTTCGAGCTTGTGGCTGAGCAGGCTCCCGACATCAAGCTTTGCATTTCGACCAACGGGCTCGCGCTGCCGCAGCACATTGAGACGATCCTTAAATATAAGGTCGACCACGTCACCATAACCATCAATGCGGTCGATCCCGAGATCGGCGCAGAGATTTATCCCTGGATCTTTTACAACCACAGACGTTACACCGGCGTCGAGGCCGCGAGCATTCTCCTGGACAATCAGCTTCGCGGCCTCGAGATGCTCACCGAGCGCGGCATTCTTGCCAAGATCAACTCGGTGATGATCCCAGGCATCAACGACCAGCATCTCATCGAGGTGAACCGCGCGGTGAAAGCGCGAGGCGCCTTCCTTCACAACATCATGCCGCTGATATCCGCGCCCGAACATGGCACGGCGTTCGGCCTCACAGGCCAGCGCGGGCCGACGGCGCAGGAACTGAAAGCGCTTCAGGATGCGTGCGAAGGCGACATGACCATGATGCGGCACTGCCGCCAGTGCCGGGCCGACGCGGTTGGGTTGCTTGGTGAGGATCGCAGCGATGAATTTACCACTGAAAAGGTCATGGCTATGGAGGTCGAATACGACCTCGAAGCCCGCAAGGCTTATCAGGCCGGTGTGGAAAAAGAGCGCGAGGCAACCGCCAACGCCAAAAATGCAGAGCTTGCGACGCTTGCCAAAGAGATGAGCGACGTCTCTATCCTCGTCGCCGTCGCGACCAAAGGCGGCGGGCGCGTCAACGAGCATTTCGGTCACGCCAAGGAGTTTCAGATTTACGAAATCTCCACCTCCGGCGTGAAGTTCGTCGGCCACCGCCGCGTGGACCATTACTGCCAGGACGGCTTCGGGGATGAGGACAAGCTCGAAACGGTAATCCGCGCCATCAATGATTGCACGGCTGTTCTTGTGGCGCGCATCGGAACCTGCCCGAAAGAAACGCTGGAGAAGGCCGGGCTCGACCCGGTCGAGAAATACGCGCACGAATTCATCGAGCAATCGGCGGTCGCGTATTTCAAGGACTACCTCGACAAAATCAGAAAGGGTGAGATCAAGCATGCGCCTCGCGGCGATGCGGAGATTCGCCAGGGAGCATTCACCGCGGCCTAGCCGCTCATTTCGAAGAACAGGAGAAAATCCAATGGCCTACAAAATTATCGCCTCGTCCTGCACCGTGTGCGGCGCCTGCGAATCCGAGTGCCCCAATGTGGCAATCCGGACGAAGGGCGGCACCTACATCATCGAAGCGAAGAAATGCACCGAGTGCCTCGGCCATTTCGATCAGCCGCAATGCGTAGCTGTCTGTCCGGTCGAGAACACCGTCGTGATCGACACGAGCGTTCCGCGCGCTCAGGCTTAGAGGAGCAACGCATGAGTTCGGCAACCGAGTTTGGCGCAGAGGCCGTCTTTCCAGGGGAAGACGCGATCCTGACTGCCGCCGTGCTCGGGGCCGGTTTGCCGGAGGCCGCCGAGCGCCACTTGCGTCTCGCCGCGAGTTCCTACCGCGACGACGATGTGTCGGAGGCGCATCTGTGGCAGGCCCAAGCGGCAGCCCCGGACCATCCCGCCGTGCTGATCGGGCTCTATCGCTTCTACTTTTACAAGAACCGGCTCGCGGAGGCTCTCAGCGTGGCGCGGGCATGCCTCGAGAAGGCCGCGAAGGACAACGGCGTTGCGCTCGACTGGCGCGAGGTCAAGCCCACGGACGCGGCCTTCGGAGATTTTGGAGCCATCCTTCCGCGCTTCTACCTCTTCACGCTGAAGGGCTACGCCTATCTGAATATGCGGCTCGGCCACGTTGAAGAGGGACGCGCCGCCATAGCCAAGCTCCTCGATCTCGATCCAAGCGACAAGATCGGCGCAAAGGTTCTGCTCGGCGTTCTCGAACGCATGGGGCGAGACGATGATGGCTGATATCGATGAAGCCATCGACTGGCTCGGCTGCGCGATTTCCTGCGATGACTGCGCGCATCGCGATCTCCTGGCCCAGGGTCGCTGCCAACTTAAGCACGCCTGCGTTCACGACCGCTATGCACGGCGCATCGACCGCTTTTTCGACTGGAACCGCGATCTCGCCGACCTATACCTCGATCATCCTTATTTCGAGGTGCGCGCAATCGCCACCAAGCGGGCGGACGTGTTCAGGCTGCCCGCTCTTTTATCCGATCCCGACGAGACCGTGCGCTGGAACGCGGTACGGCGGCTGCCGCGCCGCTATCTCCTGGATTTGCGGACCGATCCGCACCGCGAGGTTCGCATACGGGTCGCCACGCTGCTCGATCCACCGGACCTCACCGCCATGATGCGCGACGAGGACTATTACGTTCGCCTCGTGGTTGCGCGCCGGATTTCGCCCACCGAACTCCCCGCCATGATCACGGATAAGGAGCCCGAAGTCCGCAGTGTCGTTGCGGGCCGCGTCGAGCATGAAGCGCTGTGGCGCATGCTGTCCGATGCTGACGCCGATGTCCGGCTTGCGGTGGCCCGGCGGCTCTCGCCTGTCGAACTCATCGGGCTTCATCGCGATGCGGATTGGCGCGTCCGCCATGAGGCCGCAAGCCGGATGGTGCCCGGCATGCTGGCCGCGATGCTGGATGACCCGGACGAGATCGTCCGCGAACTCGTGCTGAAGCGCATCGAAGCGCAGAAAGACCCCGAATTTGGCGGCAACGTCCTTCCGTTTCCAGAAGCCCCCAAGCACAAGCCATCGAGGCGCTGACATGACAAACATCAGCCGCGACAGCGACATCGTCGAAATCAACGACGCACCCGTCTTCTATTATGGCGAAAAGGTGCGATCGAGGCGCGTCATAAAGAATGACGGCACTTTTCCCGGCAAGGAAATCGGTGACATCCTAGTCAGGAAGGGCGAGGAGGGTTACGTCGTCAGCATCGGCACCTTCCTGCAGCAATTTTACATTTACGGCGTCGAATTCATCGAGTCCGGCCACCGCGTCGGCATGAAGCTGAAAGAGCTGGAGCCGATGGAAGGGGCCGAGGATATCGCGTTAGAGGAGGTGTCGGCATGATCCCCCAATCGCCCAAATTCCAGTGGGGTCAGTGGGTGAGCGCTGTCGAGAAACTTTACAACGACGGCTCCTATCCGGAAGCGCCCGCCGATGCGCTCCTCGTCGAGGCTGGAGACAAAGGCGAGATCCTGAACGTGGGCACTCACACCGAAACCAATACGCACATCTACCTCGTGGAATTCAAGGAGAAGATCGTCGTCGGCTGCTTCGAAGCCGAGATCAGCGCCCTTGACGCGACCAAATAACCCGCGCTCTAGAGCCTGCCCGCTTTTGATGGAATAAAAGCGGACTCCAAATTTTTGTTTTATCGTGCGTCTTGTCGGAAAACCGCTTCACACTTTTCCGGACGCACTCAAGCAGGATGCTGAAGAAGGTGAAAATCCAAACGACAACCTTCGACAGGCTCATGGTTCGAGACGGCATTCGGCCTCCTCGTCACGCGGCGGTGGAGTGATTTCAACGGCTTGGACCTCATGGTGAGCCCGTCGTGGCTCGCCATGAGGCCATGGGCAGCATCGTTTTTCAGCAGCCTGCTCGTGCAGGACAAGGAGACAACACCAATGAAAATCATGATCCGCAAGACCCCCGAGGGCGCGGTATCGGCCTATGTCCCCAAGAAGGATCTGGAGGAGCCGGTCGTGTCGATGGAGAAGCCGGAGATGTGGGGCGGGGTTATCACGCTTGGGAATGGCTGGAGGCTGGAATTGCCGGAGATGGCCGCCGATACGCGTCTGCCGATCACCGTTGAAGCGCGCAAGCTGCCGGAATAGAACCCATTAATCATGCGCTGCCCGCCATTCCCCCTCATCCTGTCCTTCTCCCGGGAGAACTCGCCAGGAGGGCGAGTTCGCAACCAAAGAAGACCGCGTCCGCAAGCGGGTGCGGTCGGGAGAAGGGACGCTGTTGCAAGCGCAAGCGTGCTCCCTCTCCCCTTGCGGGAGAGGGCTGGGGTGAGGGGTTCTGACGTTTCGCGGATCAATGATTCAGGGTGCTAGAGTGGTCATGGGCTTGAGTGCAGAGGAACTGGCCGGGATCGATGCGCTGCTTGGAGGCCCCGACGCGGACGCGCAAGCACCCGCCAGGATCCGGCAGACTTTCCCGCGCCTGTCGGTCACGCGATGCGATCCATCCGATCTCGGTGACGAGGCGCCATTCCGGCAATATGAGCGGTTCGACCTGTATCTCGTCGATGGCAACAGCCATTGCTGGCGTCTCACCGTCGATCCCGAAGAGGCTACCGGCCTTGTCGTCGTTGCACGCCGATTGATGTAGAGCAGCGGCCGAGGGCTGCTCTACCACTTTAGAATTGATCCAGAGGAAAGAAAGAATGTCCGAAGCCCCTATCCCGAACGCGCGGCTCGACGCGCGGAAAGCCGCGGCACTGAATTGAGCGAGTTCCCCAACGCTGCCGAAGTGCTTGAAACAATCCGCCAGGACTTGGCGAGCGGTCTCGTCATCCCTTACCTTGGCGCGGGCGTGCTTGCGCTCGCTGGCGAGAACTGCCCCCTGCCCGCCTCGCCGGAGGTTCTCGTGGATCGCCTCACCGCCAAGGCCAGCGTGCCGCACAAAATCCGGAAGAACCTCACGGCCGCGGCTCAGTTCATCGAGAATTTCAAGCACCGAAAGACGGTCGTAAAAGCGATGACGGAGGCGTTCGCCGCCGATGTGCAGCCGACAGCATTGCACCGGCATCTCGCGTCGATCCCAGCCCTGAAACTCCTAGTCCACGCATGGTACGATGATCTTCCGCAGAAGGCGCTGGCCAGCCGCGAGTGCTGGGGCATGGTGCAGGGGATCAGTCAGCCCCAGCGTTTCGGCGCCTGGACGCACTCCTTCGCGGGAGACAGCCAAAGCACGCGGCGAGAAGCCCCTGAAGCATCCTGGATGCCGCTTCTCTATCAGCCGCTCGGTTCGGTATCGCCTGCCGCGAACTTCCTTGTTTCGGACTTAGACTTTGTCGAGGTGCTGACCGAAATCGACATCCAGACGCCAATTCCGGAAGCCGTGCAGACTATCCGCAAGGGCCGAAGCTTCCTCTTCCTCGGATGCCGTTTCTCGACGCAGATCGAGCGCGCCTTCCCGCAGCAGATCATGAAGCGGTCGTCGGACCGGCATTGGGCAGTGCTCCCGGAGGAGCCGACGCGCAACGAAGCGAAGTTCATGGAACTGTACAACATCGAGCGCATCGCGATGCCGCTTGCGGAGTTCGCCGCGCTGCTGACCGGCGAGCATCAGCAACCAAAGCCTGTGGTGGCGCTCGCATCCTAAAGCAAGTTTTTCTGGCTTCCCCGACAGTTCGATGGCTTTCGTGCCGGGCTTGCGGGCGCGCTGGATAGCCACGGCGTGTCTTAACATGGATGCGCGCAGCAAGGCCGAGTTCGACATCACGGGACGAAACAAAAACTAGAGTCCACTTTCGATTGCCTCAAAAGCGGGCTCTAAGAGATGTCAGCTACCATTTTCGCCCACTGCGGTTTGGGCCGCACTTGAGTGCGGTGCGCGCGCCGAAAGGCGTCCGTGCACAAATACTCGATTTTTTGCGGTTCCTGTGCTTTGAAAGCGCAAGCGAGACCAGATCAAAACAATCGAATGAAAACATGTTTGGCAACGGACGCGGCAGATGGGCCGACTACAAATCGGTCAAGAGCTTCGGCGGCATAACATTATGGGAGCTCATCGCGCTTGCGGCGATAATCGTCGGTGCGCACGCGCTTGCCAGCTACAACTACTTGCTGTTTCATTCATCCGTAGAGTTTTTCAGCGTCTGTATTGCCTTCTCAATCTTCATTGTTGGATCAAGCGCGCACGCTACAGGCAGTAATAACTTCGTTGTCATTGCGGGCGCCACATATCTTTTCGTCGCCCTGCTTGACTCTCTACATGCCTTTTCCTTCAGGGGAATGCCGTTTCTTAATGATTACGAGTATTACGCGCCGCAATTTTGGATTGCCGCGCGCTACCTTGAGGCTGCCGGCTTGTTCGCCGGCATTTGGGCGATCGACGCGCGGCGACGCTTCAACGCCCTTACGATCTTTGCCCTGCTTTTTGCCATTACGGCAGCGCTAATCCTGTCGATCCTCACCTTCCGGATATTTCCGATCTGCTTCGAGCCGGGCACTGGCCTCACTGCATTCAAGGTTTACAGTGAATACGCCATCGTCGGCCTTTATGTTGCTTCGCTTTGGATGCTGCATCAAAAAAGAGGCGCCCTCACAAAGGAAATTTACGAGCTCCTGCGCCTGTCTATTGTCTTGATGGCCTTGATGGAGGTGTGCTTCACCTTCTACAAATCAGATGAGATGAGCGATTTATTTAATGAGATCGGGCACCTGCTCAAGATATTTTCCTTCTACCTGTTGTGTAAGGTATTCGTAATCGGAAGCCTGCGCGAACCGTTGATGCTTGTGTCGCGCGAACTTCGGGACAGCGAGGAACGGCTACGGGCCAACGCGAAACGACTGGCTGATATACTCGATCTGCAACGCGACATTGCCAGCTCAAATCTAAATTACAAGGCCCTGCTACAGTTCATCCTCGAACGTATGGCGCACTTGGTGGCCTGCGATGGGGCATGCTTCGAAATTCGCGATGATGCTGACATGGTCTACGAGGCGGCGACCGGGCTTGCTGCCGGTTTCGTAGGGCTACGGGTGAAGATAGGGGCCAGCTTGTCCGGTCTGAGCATGACCAGCAACACAATATTGCGCGCGCACGACACCGAAAGCGATCCACGCGTGGATCGCGAAGCATGCAGGCGCGTCGGCCTGCGCTCCATGATCGTCATGCCGTTGCAGTACGACGAACGTTCATTCGGCGTGCTGAAGCTGATGTCGGCTCATGCCGGCGCGTTCACCGCCGACGCGGATCATACGTTGAGGTTGATGGGGCAGTTCCTCGGCGTGACAATTGCGCGCAAGCGGGCCGAGGAGGCGCTTCGCGAGAGCGAGGCGCGGCTGCAGGCGGTGCTCGACGGAAGCCCCGACCCGATCTTTGTGAAAGACCGCGAGGGCCGGCTGGTGCTGGCTAATCCGGCCACGTTCGCCGCGATCGGCAAACCGGCCGAGGCCTGTCTCGGCAAGACCGACGCGCAGTTTTTGGACAATCCCGGCGACGGCCGCGCCGTCATGGCCACCGACCACCGCATCATGGCGTCAGGCCACGCCGAGATCGTCGAAGAAATGATCTCCACCCCGTCCGGGAAGCGCTACTTTGTCAGCAACAAAGCGCCCTGCCGCGACGCCGCGGGAAACGTTGTCGGGCTGATAGGCACGGCCCGCGACATCACAGAGCGCAAGCGAGCCGAGGCAGCGCTTCGCGAGAGCGAGGAACGGTTTCGCGGCATTTTCCTGGACGCCGGGACGCCCATCGCCATTACGGACCTTCAAGGCCGGTTCCATTCCTGCAATCCCGCCTTCACCGCCCTGCTGGGGTATAGCGAAGCGGAGCTTCTCGACCGTCACTTCCAAGACATCATTCATCCGGAGGATCGCGAGGAAAATGTCGTCGGCGGAGTGCGGCTGCGAGCGCAGGAAATCGCATCCCTGGAAGTCTTCAACCGCTACATCAAAAAGGACAGTTCAGCCGTCTGGGTGCACAAGCGTGTCTCGATGTTGCACGACGCCGCCGGGAAGCCCACCCACCACATTGCGCTCGTGACCGACATGACCGAGCGCAAGCGCTATGAAGAGCACATCCGGCTGCTGCTGCGCGAGGTCAACCACCGCTCAAAAAATATGCTGGCGGTGGTGCAAGCGGTTGCGCGCCAAACCATTGCATCGTCACCTGACGACTTCCTCGCCCGCTTCGGCGAACGCATTCGGGCGCTGGCGGCGGCCCAAGACCTGCTGATCAAGAATGAGTGGAAAGGAGCCGAGGTCCGCGAGCTTGTTCGCACCCAGCTTTCGCATTTCAGCGACTTGATTGGCAAGCGGATCACGCTTGATGGTCCTGCGCTCTTCCTCACAGCGGCTGCGTCCCAGACGATTGGCATGGCGCTGCACGAACTGGCTACGAACGCCGGGAAATATGGCGCCCTTTCCAATGCCCAAGGCCGCGTCACGATTGAGTGGAGGCTCGATCAATCCGACGAGCGGGGCGAAGACACCTTCAGCATCGCCTGGACCGAGAGCGGCGGCCCGGCTGTACAGGCGCCCGAGCGGCAAGGTTTCGGGTCGACGGTCGTTGGCAAGCTCACGGAAATGAAGCTGGGAGCCCAGGTCGAACTTCGCTTTGCCAGCACCGGCCTTTGCTGGCGTCTCGAATGTGCGACCGGAGCAATCCTGCAGCGTGGCAATTGAGGCGCTTCCTGGCGCTTTGATAAGGCATCCAAAGCAGCGGGCATCTTCCGGTCTCCGAGGTCGTAGGGAAACCCAGCTTCCTTAGAGCGGGATCTGAGTGTGGCGAAGCGTACCGAATGAATGAATACATCTCGTTTACATTTTCTGGACCATTTGGGCCATTTCGTTTGCGTCCCCGATCGCTTGAGCCTGGATCTTAAGGAAAAGCGCTTTACTGAGACGTTAATTCACGTAAGCTATTGCAATATATGATAAAATATCAAGGTCTCACGACCCCGCCGCAGCGCACGCCCGCGACTTATTAGGCCTGCTCGACGGTTAACAGGCGCGCTGCAAACATATTTAACGGACTTTTGCTCGTCCACTTAATGAAAAAATTCGGGCATTAAATTCTATTTAATAGCATGAGAACTCGTTTATTTTCAAGTTGTTAGGCTTCTCAGCAAAGCGCGACGCTCCTCGCTTCGCGGCAAATGGACCATTTATAAAGGTTGAATTGGACCAGAAATAAATCGCGCCCCGCTCCTGTTAACCACATAAGGATTAAAGCGCAGGCGCGGCAACGTTCTGTTTACCCAGAGACGGCGCGGTTTGAGCCATCGCCGTGAGGAGTTTCCCGTGCCCGGCGTCAGGCAGAGCCTTTGTTGGGGATGTACGCCAGCGTGGGGATCTGCTCGGCGTGGGCTTCGGCCTCCTCCTTGCTCACCCACAAAAAGCCCTTGCCCCGGATTTTCACGAATTGCATTCCGCCGTAATGCGGGGCAAGGCCGATCTCCTGCAGCAGTTTGTGCAAATCTTCCAGGTCCGCGCCGCTGGGCCAATCCGCTCTCTCCGGTTCTCCGCCTCCTGCCCTTTTCAAGTGTTTGCCGAGGGCATCGCCATCAACGCTGCCAAAATCTTTCATAAACTTGGCGGCGTACTCATACTCTCTCGCTGGGTCTCCGGTGAAGTCCAGAGCCACTCCGCTTAGCGCCAACGAACCGATGCGGGAAAGCGGACCGAGCCATTTCACCCAACCGGGCTTGACGCCGAATTCCTGGCTCTTTATCGGTTTCAACGAGTGTTCCGACAAAAGAGTGAGCTTGAGCTTCTTGCCGGCGACTTTCTCGGGCGCGAATTTGCGCGGGTCGTACCAGGATCTATCCGCGGGAACGAGCGTGAAGGTACGCGGGCACGGCGCCTGCTCTTTCGCGAGGCTCCAAGCCTGCACAGACTGAACGGCCTGTCGGTCCTCGATGGCGCGGTAGCCGGAGAGAAGCTCTCGGGCGGTGTATTTCTTCCGGCAGACCTGACATTTGTGGGTCTCGTCGGGTTCTTCCTTGTCCTCCTCGACGACGAAATCGAAAGCGAACTCGCCTTTGCAGAAGCCGCCATCCACTCGCGTCGGACAGCCGATGTAGAACGTCTTCTTCAGGCCCGGCCAGAACGCCAGCAAATTCAGCAGCGTGCGGTGCAACTCTCCCAAAAACCAGGAGGGCTGCGCGCCCGAAACCGCCATGGTCATCACCGGCTTTTCCGTGCCCTCCAGCGTGACGAGCGCCTCGTTGCCATAGGTTGGCTCGCGCAGAAAAACGCCGTCCCGCCAGAACGCCTTGCAGGAGCTGTGATAGGGCGCGGTCTGCACGATGAAGCGCGGCATCAGCCCATGCGCCTCGTTCTCCATCCGGCAGATGAGCCGCACCGGCTTCACGCCGTTCGCATCAGGCGGGCTGCGCCAGGGCAGATCCGGCTCCGTCGCTGGCAGAAGCTGAGGCACAAGGCTGCGCCGGCCATCGCTGCCCCTGATGACATAGGACACGTCAAAAGCGTGCATCAGCAAGATCAGGAATTGGTGCTCGTGCCAGGTGAACCGCAGCCAATCGGCGCGGCCATGCGTGCGCCATATTTTGTCAAGTCGGGCATGATCGAGCATGCCGCCAGCATCATTTGTCTCTTTGTCCTGAAGAACCTGCACGAAGGCGCGGGACAGCCATTCGCTGTCGAGCACCATGATGTTGGCAAGCAGCGGATCGGCGCCGGTCATCCGGTGGCGGTCGCCGTAATAGATGGCGCGGCCGAGATTGTGCATGAACACGGTCGCCAGCCAGAACATCTGCTCTTCGTCGGAAACGCCGCTTTCCCGGCACAGGGCCAGGAAGCGCTCATAAGTGATGTGCGGTGTCTGCTTTTTCTGGGCATCCGGGTTGAGCGCCGCCACAGCAGCCCGCGCCTTTTGCCAGCTCACGGGAAACGGATCGCCCATGAAGCGAATCCCCGCCGCATGCTTCGCGATCATGGCGCGCAGCTCATCGATGTTGTCGCCAAGCTCGCTGTCGATGGCGATCTCGTCCACGATCATGGCGGAGAGTTCCGGCGGCAGCCTGTCGCGATGGTAATTGGACAGATAGGGCGGGCTGTTGCGCGGACTATGGGAGGCGACCATGATCACCTTGGCGTTTCCGCCTGTGCGCAACTCGATCATGCGCAGCCATTCGCGCACGCCGCATTTCTCCGCGCCGTCGCGCGGGTTCCACACCAGAAGGAAAATGGCCTCCTGTGTGAAAAAGAACTGGTGCGTGATGCGGTAGACGTCCTGGCCGCCGAAATCCCAGGTATTGAGATGGATCTCCACACCCCCCGGAACCTTGCCCTGCCCAGCGCGGGGATGGGGCACGCGCAGCTCCCCGCAATAGACGCCGTAGGTTGTCTGCTCGCCCACGGCCACATGCGGATCTTCGCCGCGCAACGCCGCCAGCGCCCAGCTTTTGCCAACCTTGCCCGCGCCCGTCACCAGCAGCTTGGCTTCGTACAGCGGAGCGGCGCTCTCGTAGAGCGCCTGAAGCAAAGCGCCCAAACCGGCGATGCCGCCCTCCTCCCACGCTTTTTCAAACCAGGGCGGGAGCTGGTTGCCTTCAAGGTCAAGCTCCTGAAGCGCAACCAGCTTGCCGATCTCGGCCGGCAGCGACGAAAGCTGGTTGCCTTCAAGGTCAAGCTCCTGAAGCGCAACCAGCTTGCCGATCTCGGCCGGCAGCGACGAAAGCTGGTTGCCTCCAAGGTCAAGCCTCTGAAGCCCGGCCAGCTTGCCGATCTCGGCCGGCAGCGACGAAAGCTGGTTGCCTTGAAGGTCAAGCCCCTGAAGCCCGGCCAGCTTGCCGATCTCGGCCGGCAGCGACGAAAGCTGGTTGCCTTGAAGGTCAAGCCTCTGAAGCCCGGCCAGCTCGCCGATCTCGGCTGGCAGAGAGGAAAGCTGGTTGCCTTCAAGGACAAGCGCCTGAAGCCCGGCCAGCTTGCCGATCTCGGCCGGCAGCGACGAAAGCCGGTTGCCTTCAAGGTAAAGCCACTCAAGCCCGGCCAGCTTGCCGATCTCGGCCGGCAGCGACGAAAGCTGGTTGCCTCGAAGGTCAAGCGCCTGAAGTCCGGCCAGCTTGCCGATCTCGGCCGGCAGCGACGAAAGCTGGTTGCCTCGAAGGTCAAGCACCTGAAGCCCGGCCAGCTTGCCGATCTCGGCCGGCAGCGACGAAAGCTGGTTGCCTCGAAGGTCAAGCGCCTGAAGCCCGGCCAGCTTGCCGATCTCGGCCGGCAGCGACGAAAGCTGGTTGTGCTCAAGATGCAGCGATTGCAGGTGAAGCAGTGAGTTCAAGAGTGCGGGAGGCAACACTCTCACCGCATTGCATACTTTTTTGTCTTCTTCGGTACGTCCAAAATATGGCTTTTGGCGGCCGTCTTGGGCGAGGCCGAGATACAGCGTCTGCAGTTGGCTAAGCGCCAGCAGGCTGGGGGGGATTTCCTCCAGGCCGAGGCGGCCAAGGTCCAGTTCTGTTGCGCCGGTTCGCTGGGCTTCGCCGATGCGCCGCTCGGCTTCCGCGCGGCCTTCCGCCGATCCAATGGGGTATCTCTTTGGGGTGTCGTTTTCGCCGGTCATGGGCGGCAATCCAATAAAAAGAATAAATTGAGTAACTTTAGCGGGATCCTGAAAAAGCGATGTTGCCCAAGATCTCAGGCTTCAGCCTCCTACCGCCCCGCATCCTATGGAGCGAGGCGAAGCTTGGCAATTCATTAAATATGCGGCAGCGAAGCCGGGGAGCCTGGCTCAGTCGTATTTGATGTAGGCGTGGCGCGGATCATGCGGCGTCCCGGTTAAAGCGCCGGCCTCTTTTGACGGCTGCCACTGAACCACATCCTCGATCTTCTTTGCGAGTTCGAAATCCTTGTCCGTGATCCCGCCCGCATCATGATTTTGCAGTCGCACCTCGACCCCTGAGTAGGAGGCGTGAATGTCGGGGTGATGCCATGCCGCCTCGGCGAGATGCCCCACCGCATTGATCACCATGAGCGTGCCCTTCCACCCATGCGTCTGGTATTTGCGGCGGATGAACCCGTCGCGGTAATACCAGCGCGGCAACTCCGCCTTGAGCCGAGCTTCAATGTCTTGCTCTTGATAGATTTTTTCGCGGGCTTTGCCTTCGCTCATCGCTTCCTCCGGCGTTCGCTCCCGGAAATATGATGACTCCGATAAGGGCGAACATAGCTCTCACAACTTATTGTCCCGCGCATAAAGATAGGTCTATAACTGCCGCGTGTTTCTGAACGCCATCTTCCAAGGAGATATCAGTGGTTCGCGGAGAGGCTCTTAAGCCCCGTCCCGGCGTGCTCGCCGTAGACCCTTACGTTCCGGGGCGCTCCAAGCTTGCGGGTGCGGGGCCGGTCATCAAGCTGTCCTCCAACGAGACGCCTCTGGGGCCGTCGCCGCACGCCGTGAAGGCCTTTCGCGAGGCCGCCGGTCAGCTCGACCGCTATCCGGACGGCTCCTATACACTCCTTCGCGAGGCGCTCGGCGCCTTTTATGGGCTGAACCCGGCGCACATCGTCTGCGGGAACGGCTCGGACGAGATTTTCCACATACTCGCCCAAGCCTATCTCGGGCCTGGCGACGAAGCGATCTATACCGAGCACGGGTTCCTCGTCTACCGCATCGCCATTCTTGCGGCCGGTGCGGAGCCGGTAATCGCGCCGGAGCGCAATCTTACAGCCGATGTGGACGCCATTCTCGCGCATGTGACGCCGCGGACACGGGCCGTCTTTATCGCCAATCCCAACAACCCGACCGGCACTTATCTCAATGTCCAGGACGTAAACCGGCTCCGAGGCGCGCTCCCGGAAAATGTGCTCCTGATCCTCGACGGCGCTTATGCCGAATACGTCACCGCGAACGATTACGAGGCGGGCATCGAGCTGGTTGCGACCACGCCCAACACGATCATGACGCGCACCTTCTCCAAGATTTACGGGCTTGCTGCCGCGCGCGTCGGCTGGGCTTATGCACCCGCCCCCATCGCGGACGCGATAAACCGCATTCGCAGCCCGTTCAATCTGGCGCAGCCGTCCATCGAGGCAGCGGTGGCGGCGCTTGAAGACAGGCAGCATATCGCGCAAGCGAAGGCGCACAACGAACTCTGGCGCGACCGGGTCACGCGGAGCTTGCGCGAAATCGGGTATGATGTGCCCGACAGCGCCGCGAACTTCGTCCTCATCCCATTCGGAACGGAGCCTGGCCACACCGCGCAGGACGCCGACGCGCATCTCAACGCCAAGCGCATCATTCTCCGGCATGTTGGCGCCTATAAACTGCCGCACGCGCTGCGCATGACGATCGGCCTCGACCACGAGAACCGCGCTGTCCTCGACGCGCTTCGCGAGTTTGCCGCCCGGTAATCTCGGGGAGCGAGCCACGGATTCATCTCGATAATATCGCTCCGTCGCCAGCCAACGGCGGCGGCTTTCGCGCTCGCGATTAGTTGCGCCGCACATTTATGATGCACTGCAAAATGGACTAGCCAATTTCGCGGAGGCATGTCACCTTCAGGGCGATAAGCGCGCCCTTTTTCGCGTCTAACCAGCTGAGGAGAAGAGCATGAGCTCGACTGCAAAACGCCACCGCCCAACGAGATTGGCCAAGGCGCACGGCTCCGCAATGCTCACGCTGAACAACGAGAATTACGAGTTTCCGGTCTATTCCGGGACCGTCGGGCCCGACGTCATCGATATTTCAACTCTCTATAACAAGGCCGGGGTGTTTACCTACGATCCGGGCTTCACCTCCTCGGCGTCGTGCAAATCCGACATTACCTTTATCGACGGCGACCATGGCGTCCTCTTGTATCGCGGCTATCCCATCGGCGATCTCGCAGAGCATGGCACCTTCCTCGAAACCTGCCACCTTCTTCTCTACGGCGAACTGCCGAACAAAGAGCAATGCGCTCACTTCGTCAATCGCATCACCTATCACACCATGATCCACGAGCAGATGAACCGGTTCTTCTCCGGGTTCCGCCGTGACGCACACCCGATGGCTGTGATGGTGGGCACGGTTGGCGCGCTCGCAGCGTTCTATCACGACTCCATCGATATTGCCGACCCCGTCCAGCGCGATCTCGCCGCGCTTCGCATGATCGCGAAAATGCCGACCATCGCGGCGACCGCCTTCAAATATTCGATCGGCCAGCCGTTCATGTATCCGCGCAACGAGCTCGATTACTCGTCGAACTTCCTCTACATGATGTTCGGCGTGCCTTGCGAACCATACAAGGTCAATCCAATTCTTGCTCGCGCGCTGGACCGCATCCTCATTCTGCACGCTGATCATGAGCAGAACGCCTCGACCTCGACGGTGCGGCTTGCGGGCTCCTCGGGAGCGAACCCCTTTGCCTGCATCGCGGCAGGCATCGCCTGTCTATGGGGGCCGGCGCATGGAGGGGCGAACGAGGCCGCGCTCAAGATGCTCATGGAAATCGGGACGGTGGATCGCATCCCCGAGTTCGTAAAACGGGCCAGAGACCCGAACGACCCATTCCGCCTCAGCGGCTTCGGGCACCGCGTCTACAAGAACTACGATCCGCGCGCGCGCGTCATGCAGAAAACCTGCAAGGAAGTGCTCGACATCGTCGGCGTCAAGAACGATCCGCTTCTGCAGGTTGCAATGGAGCTGGAGCGGATCGCGCTCGAAGACGACTATTTCGTCCAGAAGAAGCTCTACCCGAACATCGACTTCTATTCCGGCATTACCTTGAAGGCGCTCGGCTTCCCGACCTCAATGTTCACCGTGCTGTTCGCGGTGGCGCGCACGGTCGGCTGGATCGCGCAATGGAAGGAAATGATCTCCGATCCGGAGCAGAAGATCGGACGCCCGCGCCAGATCTATATCGGCGAAAAGCCGCGCGACTATGTTCCGCTGGAAGAGCGCTCCTAGAACGCTCCTCCAGCGTGCAAATCAGGTGTCGTAATGCAGGAGGTGCGTCAGCCCGAACAGGAGCGCGAAGCCTCCGGCCATGCTCGAGATGAAGAACTCGGTCTGGTCCGCGAATAGCTTGAAGTAGGTAACCCCGGCGAAGCCGAGAATGCCGCCCACCGCTGCGCCCGCGATGGCATAAAGGAAAAGGCGCAGCAAGCCGCGAACCCGCCGGCGCGGCGGAGGTGCTTCACCCGGCAGGCGGCCTGAGCCGATAGGCGGCAGCGCGCGCCGGTTGGGGTTGAAGGACTGCCTTGCTGAGACGACCGGCTTTTCATCGGGCAGAGGAACTGTGGTTTCCGCGGGTTCCAATGTTGCCGGCGCTTGGGAAACAGCGTGACGTGACTGAACCGGGCCTGCAGACCCATTCACCGGTTTCTTCGGCGGAAGCCCAGCGGCTGCTCGCTCGGCATCTTCCTGCTGACGCACTATGTCTGGATCCATGTGATCGTCCCTCTGACCCGGTCTTATGAACCGGTTTCCTTGCTGCGTTCAAGCGGGGTATTAACACTTAATCAGTATCACACCAGAAGAAGCAAAAAAGAAGTGCGGGAATTATGGAGCTTAGATGGAAAGAAAGCTCCGATGCGAGGGCGAGCCAGTGACGCTCCTCAATCTTCGGAAGAAAACGAGACAGCACAATAACTAACCGCAGCGGAGCGTGTCCTTGGAAAGGATGAAGAAGGCGCCTGATGTAACGCCGAACTCATTCAAAGTGGCTGTGGATGAATGGTAAACGCGAGGTCGCGCCATATTCCGAACCCCGCATATTCACGAAGCAGAGCGAATCACCTCAACCGAGGCAGCGGGCTCGTCCGTGCCAAACGTTCGAAGCCGGACAGACTTTAGCCCGCTGAAGCCTAGTACAGCCGGAGGCAAGTTCGCGCCCCATCCGCCGCAAGCGCTCAAGCGAACTTGCCTCCGAAAAGCTGGACTAGGTTCAACAAGTTGCAAGTGCGCCTTATCCGCGGAAAATCCTGGAAGCGCTCGCCGCAAGCGGGGCAGGATTTCCCGCGGGGCGTACTTGACGATGCGCCATGAAAAGGCGAAGGAACCCGCTGCAGCCTGGAGGTAACATGGAAAGGACGGCAAGGATGAAAGCGATCTGGCGACCGCGACAGCTCTTGACCCAACTCGGCCGCGACCCGCACCGCTACTCCGGTTTCGTCAACGCGCCAGTCTTCAGAGGCTCTACGGTTCTCTTCCCCGACGCCGAAAGCCTTGAGTCCCGAGAGGTCGAATACACCTATGGCCGCCCCTCGAATCCCACGACGCGGGCGCTCGAACTTGCGCTGGCGAAACTCGAAGGGGGGCAGCAGACATTCCTGACCCCATCGGGACTGAGCGCCGTCTCGACGACACTTCTGGCTTTCGCGGAAGCGGGCGGACACATCCTTATCAGCGATAGCGTTTATCATGCCGACGCGGCGCTTCGCGAACCGCGTTCTCAAGCGGCTCGGCGTCGATATCGAGTATTACGATCCCTTGATTGCCGGCGAAATCGCGAAGCTTTTGAGGCCCGAAACGAAGCTCGTCTTCACGGAATCTCCCGGATCTCAGACCTTCGAGATGCAGGATATCCCGGCGATCTGCAAAGCGGCGCGAGGGCGTGGCGTCCCCGTCGCCATCGACAATACCTGGGCCACACCGCTCTATTTCCGGGCCTTCGACCACGGCGTTAACATCTCGATCCAGGCGGCCACGAAATATATTGTCGGCCACGCGGATGCCCTTCTCGGCGCTATCACGTGCGATGCGGCGTCGACAAGAGCGGTTGCGACCACCCATGAATCTCTTGGCCTCTGCGTCAATGGCGAAGACTGCTTTCTCGCCCTTCGCGGGCTCCGCACCCTCTCAGTGCGGCTGGAACGGCACTGGAAGTCGGGCCTCGCCATTGCCGGATGGCTGCAGACGCGCCCCGAGGTAGCGTCGGTGGTGCACCCTGCCCTCCCCTGCCATCCGGGCCACGAGCTGTGGCGCCGCGATTTTATGGGGGCGAGCGGACTTTTCTCGATCTATCTGAAACCCTGCCCTGGCGCGGCGGTGAAAAGGATGCTGAACGCACTGCGCATTTTTGGCATGGGCTACTCCTGGGGCGGCTTTGAAAGCCTGATCGTGCCTTTCGACTGCAAGGCGGCAAGAACAGCCACTGTTTGGAACGCGCAAGGCCCAGCGCTTCGCCTGCATATAGGCCTCGAAGATGTCGACGATCTGAAACGTGATCTTGAATGCGGTTTCGCGGCACTTCGCGATATAAAGTGTTGAGCCAGTCCGACCGGCTTTTTTACTCAGACACGTCTGGCGACGAATGGCCGCAAAACGAAACGCGCGAAACCGAGTGAATATCTCTTTCGTGTTGATACACTGGGCGCTAACGCGAAGCTTATGCCTGGTCGATGTGAAGAAAAAGGCCAAAGCGGAGCTGAGCTTTTGCGTTTCTAGAAAACCGCCGGTGGGGCGGATTTGAATTCACGAGCAGAATTCGACCGTGGCGTGACTCGCGTCAAGCCTGCACTACATCTGAGTATTTGATGAACCAAGGGGGAGCCGCAATGGCAACTTATCTGATCATCTATGACACAAAAAAAGAAGCGACCGCCTATCATGCGCATGACAAGCAAATAACCGATTCGATCAAATCCATTTCCGACGTCTATTGGAACCATCTCGACAACACGTATCTCATCGTCTCGGCTCTCTCGGCTTCCCGCATCAAGGATAAGCTGCGCAAGCATCTCACCAACGGCGACAAGATCCTGGTTGTCAAAGTGGACGTGGGGAACTCGTCCTGGAGCGGCTTCCCCGAGACGGCGGCGAACTGGCTGAACGCACGCGCTTAACCGGGTCCGTAAACGGGCTGCGGGACGAATGAGCCGCTGGGGGGTTCTCAGCGGCTTCGTCAATTGTTTAATCCGTCCACAGGTTTATAGGACCTCCCCTCGCAGTTCACGCAAGACGAATCAGATACGCTGACGCTCCAAAATTTTGGAGCCATCCCTTGCGTTCTTTATCCTTGCCGCTTCCGCAGCCGTCGCGTGGCAGCCCCGCTTTTCTCGGTGTGGAGCGGTCTGCTCGCGGTCTCCGATGGGTCGAGCGGCTTTCGCCGTCGCAAGCTTATCTCGGGGCTGCAATCGCACAGCGTCATAATTTGCCTGAAATCATCGGACGGCTTCTCGCCGCGCGCGACATCGCGCTGGAGCAGGTTCCCGATGTCATGAACCCGACGATCCGCGCGCTATGCCCCGATCCTGCGACCCTTACCGATATGGAAAAGGCCGCCGAGCGCATCGGCCACGCCGTTCTCGCCGGTGAGAAGCGTCGCGATTTTCGGGGACTATGATGTCGATGGCGCGTCGTCGTCCGCGCTGCTGCGCCGCTTTCTTGCCTGGCATGGCCTCGAAGCTCGCATCTACATTCCCGACCGGATCACGGAAGGCTATGGGCCGAACAAGGCGGCGATCGCCTCGCTGATCGAAGATGGCGCCCAGCTCATCGTGACGGTCGACTGCGGTTCCACGAGCTTCGATGCCCTTGAAGTCGCCGCCAAGCGGGGCGTGGATGTTATCGTTGCCGACCATCACCAGGTGGGCGAAAACCTTCCGGCCGCCTACGCCATCGTCAACCCCAATCGCCAGGATTGCCTGAGCGGGCAAGGCCATCTCTGCGCGGCGGGCGTGGTGTTCCTGATGTGCGTCGCCATGCAGCGGCATCTCGCGGGCCAAAGGCGCTTATGCGAAGCGAAAAGCGCCGGACCTGCTGGAGTGGCTCGACATCGTCGCCTTGGCGACTGTTTGCGACGTGGTGCCGCTTACCGGCGTCAACCGCGCTTTCGTCGTGCAAGGGCTGAAGGTGCTGCGCAATCGCCAAAATCCCGGCCTCAAGGCGCTTTGCGACGCTGCCGGGCGTGAACAAGCCGCCTTCGCCCTATACGCTCGGCTTCGTGCTCGGTCCCCGGATCAATGCAGGGCGGACGCATCGGCGACGCGGGGCTTGGCGCAAGACTTCTCGCCTCGGACGACGCAACCGAAACGGCTCGCATCGCGGAAACTCTCGACAGGCTGAACCGCGAACGCCGTGAGATCGAGCTGAAAACAGTGGAGGAAGCCGCCGCGTGGGCCGACCGCGCCCTGCTCGAAGACCCGGCCTGCCCCATCATCATCGCAGGCTCTCCGGCTTGGCATAAGGGCCTTGTCGGGCTGGCCGCGAGCCGGTTGACCGAGCGGTTTCAACGCCCCTGCCTGATTTTTTCGCAGGACGAGCGCGCAGGCGAGGCGACGGGTTCCGCTCGCTCCGTCTCGGGCGTGGATATCGGAGCGGCGGTGCGCGGCGCGGTCGAGGCGGGCGTCGCGAAGAAAGGCGGCGGCCACGCCATGGCGGCGGGCGTCACCGTTGAGCAGCACCGCCTTCATGAACTTGCCGCCTATCTGCGCGAAGCCTTGGGCCATCCTATCGGGCAGCGGCTGCCGCGCCGGTGCTTCCCGTGGACGGGGCGCTGACGCCGCGCGCCGCAACCCTTGAGTTCGCGTTGCAGCTTGAAAGCGCAGGCCCTTACGGCCAAGGCAATCCCAGCGCCGCGATTCTGTCTGCCGTCGGTCAGGCCCACCATGGTGAAGGAGATCGCGGGCGGCCACCTCCGCTGCGCGTTGCAGGCCGTGGACGGAAGCCAGATCAGCGCCGTCGCCTTCCGGGCCGCGAACTCGGAGATTGGCGCGGCGCTCGCGCAAGGGCGCGATCTCGCCTGCCATGTGGCGGGCCGCATCGAGCGAGACGAGTGGGGCGGGCGAAACCGCATCGAATTCCAGATCGAGGATATTGCCGCCGCCGCCAAACGCTAAGCGCCGATGTCGATTGCGAAGATTGCAGGCTTGCCAAGCTGTACAAACCCGACTTATATCGTGCTGTCAGCTGGCGATCGCTGGAAGCGCCCCCTTCGTCTATCGGTTAGGACGCAAGATTTTCAATCTTGAAAGAGGGGTTCGACTCCCCTAGGGGGCGCCATTTCTTAGTTATCCCACTGTAATGCAACGAATTTTCCGTGAGTGGGACAGCCGGTGGGACATGCAGCTCCCCTGGAATAATCGCTTTTGACATCTTTGCAGCCGCGCTGACCGCCATCCTCTTCTGAGCAGCCTTACGTGTGTAGATTCGCGCCATCTCCGCGTGTTCCCATCCGAACAGCGCCATGAGTTCGTGCTCGCTTGCGCCATTTTCGGCCGCCCGGACCGCTCCGATCTTGCGCAGTCCATGAGCGCTGCATTTCGTCAACCCGGCAGCGTCGCATTGCGTCCGGAACCAGTTCCCAAAGCCTGGGGCTGTGAACGGCTTTCCGTAGGCCGTCTCAAGATAGGTCTCTTTGCCGAGAGGCGTATTTTCGAGGACGTTCTGCAAGGTCGGCAGGATGGGAAGCGTGATGATCCGCTGCGACTTCTTCCGGCCCTTGAACTGCACGAAGGAGATCAGGCCATCGCTCTCGTGCGAAGGGCCGAGCAAGATGACGTCCGACCGCCTCACGCCAAGCCAAAGCAGGAGCGCCATGGCAAGGCGCGGCTTCGTTCCGATCGGATGATGGCGCTCAAAGGCGAGAACGTCCTGCTCGGTCCAGGTGTAGAAGCCCTCGCTTGCATTCGCGATGCGTTCGACGCCTTCAGCCGGATTGACCTTGACGTGTTCCTCCTTCACAGCCCAGGAGAAGAGCGCCGAGATTTGCTTCAGCCGGAAGTTGGCAGCTTCGGGCGCATCCGCGCGCATATCGCGCAGCTTGCGGACGTTGGCCTTCGACATGCCCTCGAACGGAAGCGCGCCAAGCCTGCGCGCTGCTTTTCCTTCGCCGAAGGTGATGTCGCAGATTTCGTTCAGGACGGTGCGCTTGCGGCGTTTGGTGTAATCTTCGAGCGCCAGGAAGGTGGCCGATCTGAAATAGCGGTCGCACAGCCAGTCGAGCGACTTGTTTTTCGGCTCGGGTTCGGCCTTTTCGCCGGCGAGTGCCGCGGCATAGGCCGCCATGAACTCGTCCGAGCCCGGCTGGCCCCGGAGCCTGATTTTCTTCTTGCCGGGCCTTCGGAAGTAGTAACGGACGTTTCCGTGACGATCCTTGTCACGCGTCACATAGTCAAGTCTTAGGACTGCCATTGCCAATTGTAGCAGATTGAAAATCCGCCCATCCGCTCATGTCGTCGCCCTCGTTTGGCAGGTCGGCATAGGCCGCGTCAAGCGCATACCTGTCCCAGGTCTTTCGCTTGTCGATGATTTTGGGCCTCGGCATGCGGCCATCGGCGACGAGCTCGTCGAACTTCGAGGCGCCGATGCCGATATAGGCGGCGGCTTCGATGCGGCTGAGGCCGCGCGGCGCCAAGTTTGGGGGGAGAGAGTCCCTTCGTTTCATATGACGTCTTTCGGAAAACATGGCTCTACGCAGAAAGCTCGGGTGGGACAAATATTATCTGTTTCGTGGCGGTTCCAAAACGAAAAGTGTCAGCGGTTGTCGATATTTCATTCGTTTAACTCGTTTAATAATCCTCATCGCAAGTTGTCAGAACGGCAAATAAAGGAACGCATAGATATAAGACTTGATTTAAAGCGAGAAACAGACGCTATTTTGTTCGGCATATTGTTTTGAATGCTTATGAACCATCTCTCGCTGTCTCACCACGAGCGATGGCTCGATGGCCGGGAGAGCGGGCGGGTTAAAGGATGACGAGAGGGAATGGGCCTTCGCGCAACTCTTCCAATGGGGAACGCGTCCGCCGACCTGAGAACGCTTCTGCCAAGCCTATGCTGGTCCCACAGCCCGAAAGCGAAGCCGGGCGGAAACGAAGCCAGACGGATGATTTGATCGACATTGCGGTTTCTGACGCGGAGCTGTTTGCTACGCCCTCGGACGAGATCGCTTATGCAGGGATTAGGCGACAGACGCATCGCGAGGTCTGGCCCGTGCAAAGCCGGGGCTTCAAGCGCTGGCTAACGCACCGTTATTTCTTAAGCTTTGGCAGAGCCCCAAGCGCCGATGCTCTAAACAGGGCGATCGCGACCCTTGACGCGATCGCCGCCCATGGCAACCATGCGCCCGTTTTTCTGCGCCGCGCCGAGAAAGACGGCAAGCTCTACCTCGATCTCTGTGACGAGCGCTGGCGCGCCATCGAGATCAGCGCGGATGGCTGGTGCATTATCGAAACACCTCCCGTCTCTTTCACCCGCGCGCCTGGCATGATGGCGTTGTGCGAGCCGGAACGCGGCGGCAGCATAAACGAACTCAGGGCGCTACTGACGGTTGCCTACGACAGCGATTTTCAGCTCATCGTTGCTTGGCTCCTGGCGGCATTACGAGCCAGCGGCCCCTATCCGATCCTAGCCCTCACCGGCGAGGGCGGCACCGCCAAGACCTCAACAGCCAGGCTCTTGCGCAGCCTTGTCGATCCTCATCTCGCCAGCGTCCGCCGGCCGCCGCAAAGCGAACGCGATCTCTTCGTCGGCGCCTCCAAGACCTCGGTGCTCGTCTACGACAACCTCTCCGGTATTCCCGATTGGCTCTCGGATGCGCTTTGCGTCATTGCCACCGGCGGGGCCTACACGGCACGCCAACTTCACACCGATGGCGACGAGGTCATCTTCTCGACCTGCCTGCCGGTGATGATCACCTCGGTCGGCGAGGTGATCGCTCGGAGCGACCTCGCAAGCCGCGCGATCACCATTTCGCTCGGCACGATCCCCGACAATGCCAGGAAGCCAGAAGCCGAACTTGATCGTCTCATCGAAGCAGCACGACCCCGTATCCTCGGAGCGCTCCTCGATGCGACAAGCCATGGCCTTCGGGAGTTTTCGCCGATCAGTGCCGGAAGGCTGCCGCGGCTTGCTGCTTTCATGCACTGGGCACAAGCCTGCGAAGCGGCATTCTGGAAGCCGGGTTCAATCCAAGCCGCGTTCGAGAAAAACAGCACGGATGCCGCGGACGGAGTCCTTGAGGCTGACAGCGTCGCGCTTGCTCTCATGGCCTTTATTGCGGCCGAGGGCGGCGCCTGGACGGGCAAAGGCTGGCAGCTCCTGTCTCTTCTCAACGCTTACGCGCCGGAGGGAGCTCCGCGCGAGAAATCCTGGCCGCGTGATCCCACGCGTCTGTCGATCCGGCTCACGCTTGCGGCGCCCTCGCTCCGGCAAAGGGGCATCAGCATTACGCGGCGAAAATCGAACGGCGAGCGTCTGATCGAAATCACAAGCACCGCGCGTTCATCGGCACAGGCCAACGGACGCCAACAGGATCTCTCTTCTCCTTTTTCCTCTTAATAAAAGAGAGGACAGCGTCCCTAGCGACCCTGTTTGCGTTTTTTGTGAAGCGAAAGAGAGGCTTACTCAGGGGCGCTGACAGAAGATTGGAGCGTCCCTGACCGGCCCTAGCGTCCCTTATTGTTGCGGAGCGTCCCTGTCACAGGGTCGCTGGCGCGACCCTGCTGTCCCTGACGATTGCTAGATTAAGTCTTTGTTCTGGCATGGTTTAGAGCCGTAAAGGGGCGCTAGGGACGCAAGGGTCGCTGTTTCCCGCCTATTTTTGGGTGGCAGCCCCTTCTTCTTCAAGCATGCCATCGTGCTCACGGCCCTCAAGGCCGCGTTCCGCGCCGCTTGCGCGGTGGCCTAGCGGCCAGCCTTGACCGCCGCTCTCCCGATGGCTGATCGGAAGGAGGCGGGGACGGAGAAACGGCTTTCCTGGCCGAACTGAGAAACGAACCTTTCGATGAAGGCAGCTTTGAGGGTTCAAAACCCCGGCATTTCCTCCGGGTCTGCTCCCCCAAACCTCCGATTGCGTGAAACCCGCCTTGCACCCCCTCAACTCCGTCATTCTTAGGCAATCTATGGCGAACAATGGCGTCAACGGCAAAAAACAGGCCGATTGACGGAGTTTGCCGGAGATGGACAAAGATTGTCGGAGAGTGCCAAAGATTTTGACGGCAAGATGTGTGATGTTGGCCAACATCACCGGCCTCTGCCGCTCTTACTCGCCTTCGGCTCGACGAGAGCTGACGCGCGCCGTAAAGGAGAAGGGCTGAAGCCATGCCGGCACGAAAGGTTGACGAAAGCCGCGACAGGAACCGGCCGCTCAAGGTTCTCGTCTCCGAGCGCGAGCGCACCGAGATCGAAACGCGCGCCGCTGCCACCGGCCTGTCCGTGTCCGCCTATCTCCGTAATCTCGGGCTTGGGTTTCAGCCGCACTCGACCCTGGATCAGGAGGCCATTCTCGCCCTTCTCAAGGTGAACGCCGATCAGGGCAGGCTTGGCGACCTGTTCAAACTCTGGCTGTCGGGGCAAAGCGTGCCGTCAGTGGAGACGATGGAAATCCGGAAACTCCTCGCCGCCATCAAAGAGGGCCAGGCGAAGCTCAAGGTCCTGATCGGATGTTTGTCGAGTTGGTGAAGGCTTTTCAAGAAAGGGAACGACGTTATCCTTTCCTTGGCTGTAAGCTAAGGAAAAAACCCTTTGCTTGCATGGTCGCCATCTGAGAGACGTTGTCAGCCGGCGACGCAGCTTATCGGGGACTTCGTTGATTCGGAGAGCCGTTCGGAATGCGCGTCCGCGGTTCGTGGTACAGGCGCTCGCAAGCCTCGGCCCTCTCACAGAAGGCGATGGCCGCTGGCGTCAACGAGCGATTGCGCAGACTGAGGATGCCGTAGTTCGTTCGCAGCCAGGGCGGCTGAAATGGCACCAGCGCGATGCCGTCTTCCTCCGGCACTTGCTCCAGCTTTGCCAGCGGTGCGATGCCGATTGCATCACAAGCGCGAACGATGCGCAGGCAGCCATCCAAGGTCTGACATTCTATTTGCGGCTCGAAGTACTGCCCGTTCTCCGCGAGCTTCCCGATTGCCCTTGTGCCCGCCAAAAACTCGCCAGCGCGTTTGGGAAGCTTTGGCGACACCAGCGCGTACTCGCCGATCTGTCGAACGGTCAGACGCTTGGCCCGCATCAGCGGATGCCCTAGCCGGCAGTAGAACCGAAGCGGACGGTGGGGGAGTGGATTGATAACGATGTCGGTTTCGCCCGAGATGGAGTCCAGTTCTCCAATTCCAATATCGATGCGGCGTTCGCGCAGCGCCGGGGCCAGATCCCACCAGTCCTGGGTTACGATGCGCACCCTCAGATGCGGATGGCTGACCAGAATCCCAGCGACCGCATCCGGCATCCATGTCTGTGCAACGATAGGTCCGATGCCAAGATGGAGTTCGCCGACATCCAGCCCTTTGAGCAAAGCGATGTCGCGCTTCAAGTCGTCGATGTCCAACGCGACGCGCCGCGCGCTCTCAAGCACCAGAGCACCGAAGGCGGTCGGGACGGAGCCGCGGTTTGTCCGGTCGAACAGCGTCACCGAAAACACCCGCTCCAGCTCCTGAATGGCGCGGGTGACGGTCGGCTGCGAAACACGCAGATGCCGAGCCGCCCGCCGGTAATTGCCATATTTTTCGAGCGCCAGCGCGCATTCCAGCAGGTGGAACACCCCTCATTCCTCTTCTGCATCGCTGTCAGACAAAGGTAAACTGGATATTACCATGAAAACGAGTTAATAATAGTCGGACGCCTGATCAATGTAACTTCGGCGTGGACAGTAAAAAGCTTCATCTTGGCCATAAAGCCGGGCGTAGCTTTGTCTTGACCATTAGTCAGTAAATAGAGGGTTGGTAACGGAGTGGTAAGTTCATGAGCTCTCATTCGAAAGTCCCCAGATACGCATTCGGCCTCATAGCCGGCGCGCTGCTGTCAGCGACAATGCTGACCACCGTCGCGCAGGCGCAAGATCGCCGGGACGAGCGCAGGGAAGAGCGGGCGATACGAGAGGAAGCGGAAAAAGCGAAAGGCAAGCAGCCCAATATTCTCTTTATCATGGGCGACGACATTGGCTGGATGCAGCCCGGCATCTACCATGAAGGCCTGATGGTCGGCGAGACGCCGAACATCGACCGCATCGGGAAGGAGGGCGCCAAGTTCATGGACTATGTCGCCATGCAGAGCTGCACCTCCGGGCGCAATGCGTTCTTTACCGGCATGTATCCGCTGCGTACCG
The DNA here is from genome assembly GCA_963839435.1 of uncultured Alphaproteobacteria bacterium. Classification (GTDB taxonomy): domain Bacteria; phylum Pseudomonadota; class Alphaproteobacteria; order Rhizobiales; family Rhodomicrobiaceae; genus Rhodomicrobium. The sequence goes on along the minus strand of CAWIVD010000018.1, from coordinate 1,800 downwards.
GCATGATCCCGCCGCAACTGCCCGGCAGCCCGTCCTATCTGCGGCCCGGCACGCCGGCGATCGCCAAATTCCTGCATGATCTCGGCTATACCACAGGCGAGTTCGGCAAGAACCATCTGGGCGATCACACCGCGGCGCTGCCGACGGCGCACGGCTTCGAAGAATATTGGGGCTATCTCTATCACCTCGATGCCATGCAGCAGGTGAGCTTCCCCGACATCAACAAGACGCCGACCGAGCAAGTTATCGCGCCGCCGTGCAAGAACACGCCCATCCCCGGCATTCCCGAGGTTCCGGGCGCCGTCGACCCCAGAACAGCGACATGCATGACGCCGCCGCGCCCGATCATCTGGTGCCATTCCTCCGATGGCACGGAAAAAAATCAGACCTGCAAGGACGAAGGGCAGCTGACGCTGGACCGGTCGAGAACGGTTGACGAGGAAATTTCGGCCAAGGTGATCGACTTCCTCGACCGTAACGATCCGAAGAAGACCAACAAGCCCTTCTTCGTCTGGTACAACCCGGCGCGCATGCATGTGACGACGATGCTGTCGCCGAAGTACGAGGCCATGCTGGGTACGCAGGGCGGCAAGGACTGGGGCATCAACGAAGCCGGCATGAAGCAGCTCGACGACAATATCGGCGAGGTGCTCAAAAAGCTCGAAGACATGGGCCAGCTCGACAATACGGTCGTGGTCTTCACAACCGACAATGGCGCTGAGGCGATCACCTTCCCCGATGGCGGCGTCACCCCGTTCAAGGGCCAGAAGGGCGAGGCCTGGGAAGGCGGGTATCGTGCCCCGCTCGTGGTTCGCTGGCCGGGCCACATCAAACCCGGCACGGTGCATAACCAGCTCTTCGCCGCGCTCGACTGGCTGCCGACGTTGGTCGACATCGCCGGCGGCCCCAAGGGCGACGAGTTGAAAAAGCAGATCGAGAAGGGCGAATATCCCGGCATCGTCAAGACCACGCTCGACGGCTTTGACCAGCGCGAATATCTGGAGGGCAAATCAAAAACTTCCGCGCGCGATGTGTTCTTCTACTTCTCGGGTGCGACACCCTCCGCGGTGCGCTACAAGAACTGGAAGATGTACTACAACATGTCGCAACCTGGGGCGACGGGCTGGATTTTGCCGCTGATTCCGTTCCACTTCACCTTGGTGCAGAATATCAAGCGTGATCCGTTCGAGCAGGCTGTCGGCGAAAGCCAGAAGACGGCGCTCGGCCTTGGCGGCGCGCTGGCGGCTCCAAGCACCGCCTTCCTGTATGACTGGAACATGCTGCCCATCGGCCAGCTCCTATGGCTGAAGGAACTCGAGTCGTACAAGCAGTTTCCGCCAATGCAGGCGCCGGAGAGCTGGAACCTCACTCAGGTCCTGGAGCAGGTCAAGGCCGGTACTGGTCATCCACAGGACTGATTGCTGAAAACGGACGCGGGCGGCCAAGGTCGCCCGCTGGCAACCGCCGGGCCGGGCGGACCGGCCCATCCACTGACAGGAGACGATCATGCAATCCTCCTCATCCGGCCCGAACCGGCGCGCCGTGCTCGGCGGGCTTGCGGCGCTGCCGCTCTTGCCGGGATCATTTCTGTCGAACTCCGCGCAGGCGCAAACGGCGCCGGGCGATCCCCTCCCGACATGGAACGATGGCCCGGCTAAAGCCGCCATCATCGGCCTCGTCAAATCGACGACCGACGCCGCGAGCCCCAACTTCGTGCCGCCCGACGCGCGCATCGCCACCTTCGACCAGGACGGCACAACCTGGGTCGAGCATCCGGTCTACACGCAGGTGGTCTACATC
>CAWIVD010000017.1:0-533135 GCA_963839435.1 uncultured Alphaproteobacteria bacterium | reverse complement strand
TCGCGAATTAACCCTTGCGAAGAGCCGGAACAGCAGCGGCGCAGAGGGGCCTGATGGCGTTGCGTCCGGTGTTTTCCCAGCATTATCAGGGGTGGGGGCGGGCTGCAGCACTCGTTAACCCGCCAGCAAGACGAAATCGCCGAAGATCTCTCAGGATGAGGAATGCTGGCGAAAGCGTAAGGGATAATTTGACATGCAGATCCAACAGTCGCCGGATGCATACAAAATGAGGGACCTGAATGCCCGCGTCCGATGAAGCGCACGATGCCCTAATCCATAAGGAAACCTTGTTTCGCCTCGCAGTGTTGCGCATGGTCGTTTGAGGAATCGGGGCAGGACAATCAATGCGCGTTCATGCCGTCATCAATCGCAAAGCGGGAAGTGCCCTCGGTTACTCTGTCAAACAGCTTGCGAGCGAAGCGGAATCGGCTTTCGAGGAAGCCGGCCATGAGATGGAGGTCCATGTCGTGGAGCCCGAAGACATCGAGGCGGCGTTGGACAATGCAGTCGCTGCGGGTCCGGATATTCTTGTCGCCGGCGGTGGCGACGGCACCATCCGAAGCGCCGCCAGCCGGCTGCTTGGCTCAACGATTGCGCTTGGCGTTCTCCCCCTTGGCACGGTCAACCGCCTGGCGCGTGATCTGAATATTCCTCTTGAACCGCGAGCAGCACTTCGCGCCCTCGCCTGCGGCGGGTGTCGGGAAATCGACGTTGCGGAAGTCAACGGAGAGATTTTCCTTTGCAACTCCATGCTGGGTCTTCCATCGGAGATCAGCCAGGAACGCCAGAACCTCAGAGGGCGGCCTTTTTGGCCTCGGGCGGCTGGATATTTCAAATTGCTGCGGACAATCCTGGCATCGCGCAGACATCTGGAACTGTCAATCGACGGTGATGAAAAGAGGGGCCGCCGCGTCCGCGTTCTCTCGCTCGCCGTCTCGAACAACGTCTACAGGCGTGAGCCGTCGCTGATCTTCACGCGCGAAGCGCTCGACCAGGGCCGGCTCGGCGTATACATCGCCAAGCCTCACAGCGGCCTGGGCCTCTTATGGGTTCTCGCGCGCGCCGCGCTCGGCTTTTGGACCGGCGACGACAGATTGGATAGCCTGTCCGCGCGGAAAGTGGTCATAAGGACACGAAAGAAAAGGCTTCGCCTGTCGAACGATGGCGAGGTCGAGACGCTTAAGGCGCCGCTTTATTATCAAATCCATCCAAAGGCGCTGAAGGTTTTTGCGCCACCAGCCCAAGCCGAATGAAGATTGCTCTCGCTGCAGACTTGCACTTTGGAAGCGTACCGGAAGGGCTTGCGGACGAGCTTCGGACGCTGATCGATGCCCAGGTGCCCGATGTCGTCGTCATCGCGGGCGACCTGACGTTGCGCGCGCGGCGAAGGGAGTTCGAACAAGCCCGGGTGTGGCTTTCCTCGTTTGAAGCGCCGACGCTGGTGCTGCCGGGCAATCACGATCTTCCCTATTTCAATCTCGTGCAGCGCTTCGGCAATCCTTTTCACCGCTATCACCGCGCCGCGAATGGCGGCGGCGGCCTCATGCCGGTGATCGAGCGGGAGGATGGCATGGTGCTGGGCTTCAACACCACGCGCTCCTGGCAGCCGCATCTGCGCTGGCAGGAGGGAACGGCGAGGATGAGCGACATTGAGGCGGCGAAAGTTGCGTTATCGACAGCGCCCGCGGACCAGTTCAAGGCGGTTGCGGCTCATCATCCGCTTATGAAGGTGCCAGGGTTTCCGAGAGCGGAGCCTGTCCGCCGCGCGAAGCTGGCGCTTTCGGCATTTGCCGAATCCGGCGTCGATCTCGTTATGTCGGGACACATCCATCAAAGCTATGCCGTCGAGACTGACGTCGAAGGGTGGCCTATGCTGGCCGTTGGCGCGCCGACGGCACTTTCAAGCCGTAAGCGCGGCGAGGCTAACGGCTTCTGGCTGATTGAGACAGGAGAGGCTGCCATCGATTGCACCCTCTGGTCACGCGATCAGGTCAGCTTTCAGCCCGCTCCTGCGCGATCGTTTCCCCGTAGGCGGAAAGGTAACTAAGGAACGGCTACCAATACGGCGTGTTAGCACTTAAAGATCTAGTCCACACAGGGGAGAGAAGCATGCTAGGTTGGGCTTTAACCTTTCTCGTAATCGCAATTATTGCCGGTGTATTTGGGTTCGGCGGTATCGCCGTCGCCTCGGCCGGCATTGCGAAAATCATCTTTTATGTATTCCTCGTCTTGCTTTTGGTCTCACTCGTTGCCCACTTCTTCAGGGGGCGAAACATCTAAAGGCATCACAGAACTCGAAAGAGCTCCTCAGGACGTCACCGCAGCGCGGACTTAAAAAAGCTATCTTGACACGTCATGAGGCCTCGGAACACTAGAGTGCGTGCGGAAAAGTGCGAAGCGGTTTTCCGATAAAGACGCAGGACAAAACAAAAACCTAGAGCGTCTCCGCTTTGGTTCTCTCAAAAGCGGATGCGCTCTAAAGCAGCCTATCCGGGTTCGTTTTGGATAAGTTGCTCCAGCAATTTAAAATCGGTCAATTTTTGCGCTTCAATCGATTCCGACTAAAAGCGCGTTGATCTGGGGCCTTATTTTGTGAGCGCCTTTTCGGACGTTGGGGACGCGATTGGCGCTAAAGCGTATGCTGCACGAGACAGCTGAAGAGTGGCAGGAATGACGGTGTTTCTAGGCGAACGTTTGCGATATGGCGCATACGGACTCATGGCAGCCGCTGCTTCCATCGCATATTTGCTGCTGGGCTCGGATCCGGATCAACTGTCAACCGAAGCGGGAAGAAGGGCTGTCCAGAGCGAGGAACTTCCCATCCTGCTGCCTCTGGACACCGAAGTGGAGCAGGAGGCTCGCCGCAACCTGTTCGCATTTGGGAGGGGGGAACCGGAGACAACGATGCCTGCGGTGAGCTTGGCGCCAGATCTGCTGGTCCCCGACAAACCTGATCTCCTGGCAAGTGTCCAAGCCGTCGGCGTCGTTCGCCGGAATGATTCTGTTACGGTTCTCGTTCGGGTGGGACCACGATTGTTGACGGTCGGACTTGGAGAGCCCTTCGGTGAAGGAGACGCGTTGCGCGTCGACTCCATTGAAGGCAGGAACGTGCTGATCGTCGACAGAAGCTCCGGCACCTCCCGCAATTTTCATTTGAGCGAGGAGTAGCAATACTGCTCAGCCCGGCTGCGGCGAATAAGTCTTGCAATTTTAAAGTGTGAGGCTGGCAAGCAACTCGTATTAAGAAAATGTTAAAAGTTTGAATTTGCAAACTCATTTCGGACAGGCGTTGCTGGACCATCCCGACCTACTCAATTAGGATCAGCGAACATAAATTATACCGTGGGCGGGAAGCGTGGATTTCAGTCTTCACACATGCGCACGCGGTATTCACGCGTTTTGCGTCGGCTGAGTGCAATTGCGAGAGGGAAAGCTCACCTCTTTTAGCAAGTCAGCCGGATATTTCGTCCTGTAGCGTTTAGTAGCGCGTCTCCGCGTCATCAACCGTAGGCCTGGGGAGTCTGGCTCAGGCGCCATGGGACAGTATTATGTATTTCAAACTGGCCGTAGTTCTTGCGCTCAGCGCATTAATCTCTGCATGCTCCTCAGGCGGGGCGGGCCTGGGAGAATTTGTCCCGATTGCGGGAGCCGATACGGCTTCAAAACCTTCCGCGATAACGAACAACGATAGCGATGATAGCCTCCGCATCCGGCGCGTCATGGAGCTTCGCCAGCGCTATCGTGGATCGACCGACGTCGCCGGCCTTGACGAGTTGCAACGCGGCGAGACCGAGGCGGCAACCTATTTTCTTGCCGCCGGTGCGGCGCTGGCCCGCGATGGACGCTACCAGGAATTGATCGAAAAATATGAAATGGGGCTTCTCGCGCAGCCTGCGAACGCCGAATTGCAGCAGGCGCGCCAAATCGCGGTCAGCCGCAAGGAGCTTGCGCGCCTTAATATCGAAGGCCAGCGTGCAAAGTCGGTCGGCAATTACGATCTGGCCGAAACGCTCTACGAGCGAGCCGCTAGTTTCGACGGCCAGAACGAGGGCCTGAAAAAGGAGCTTACCGATCTCGACCGCATGAAGAAAGGCGATGAGCAGCGCTTTGTGCTCGCGGCCTTTCGCTCGCAAAACCCGGTCGCGGTCAATTTCCGCGATGCAAAGCTCAAGGACGCGCTGCAGGTGGTCTGCGAGCCCTACAATCTGAATTTCGTGTTCGACAAGAACGCCGACAATCTCGATGTGAGCGTCAGCGCCAAGAACGTCAATTTCGAGCAGGCCTTCAACATGCTGCTCCAGGCGGCCAACGCCGGCTACAAGGTGCTGGGCCCGAACTCGATCTTCATCTATGAGGACACGCCGGACAAGAAAAAGCAGTATGCGGACCTCTATTTCAAGACGTTCCACCTCTCGACCTTGAAGGCGGAGCGCATGGCCGAGATTCTGAAATCGTCCATGGAGATCAGGACGCTGGTCGCTAATAACGACCTCGGCACGATCCAGGTGCGCGATACGCGCGATACGCTCGACGTGGTCGATAAGCTGATCGCCGCCAACGACAGGAAACCGGCGGAGGTCATGCTCAACGTAGAGGTGATCGAGATCGACCGCAACAAGTCCGATCAGCTGGGCATCGACTGGGGTAGCCAGGTCAGCGTGACGCCGCCCAATTCTGCGACCTCGGTTGCGTCTGCGGCCACAACTGCGGCTACGACGACGACCGCCGGGCTGACGCTGCAAGGGTTGGCGAGTGGTGCGCCTCTCGTGAACCAGAGCACGGTGACCCTGCCGACCGTGACCCTGAACTACCTCAAAAGCGTCGTTGATGCCCGGACGCTGTCTAATCCCCGCGTAAGGACCGTCGACGGCCAGGCCGCCAAGATCCACGTGGGCGACCGGGTACCGCTGCAATCGGCGTCCATCCAGGACGCGACCGGGCAAAGCCGCACGCTTTACGAATATCACGACATCGGTATCGCGCTCGACGTGATCCCGAAATATCACCTCGACGATTCGATCTTCGTCGACCTCAATGTCGAGGTGAGTTCGCTGGGCCAGAACTTGGGCTCGGCGGCGGCGCCCGCCTACGCCATCGGTACGCGCAACGTGCACACCACCATGATCCTGCGCGAGGCCGAAACAGCAGTCCTGGGCGGCCTTATCTCCGAGACAGAGCAGCACAGCCTCAATGGCCTTCCCCTTCCTGGGATCGACCCCAACAGCATTTTAGGGCACCTGTTCGGGAACCACGGCGATACGGGGCAGCGGACGGAGCTGATTTTGACCATCACGCCCTATCTCGTGCGGTCGCAATCGCTGCCGAGGCGCAGCAACACCGACTTCTACAGCGGCACGGAGAAGGACTATTCGACCCGGACGAGCTACGATTACTTGAACAGAACGCCGCCCGCCAAACAGCCGCCACGATACATGCTTACGCCCGACAACAAGAAGCCGGTGGACGAAGCCTCCAGCAAAAGCGCTCCCCAGGGCGGCTGGCAAACAACCGGCTATACGAGGTGACGTGTGCAACGGCGCGCCTCAATCTGTAGCATCGACGGTGTTACGGGGGGGGGGCTTGGATGCACGGGTCAAGCGGGATCCTCTCATGGAGATAGTGGTTGTGCTCGCCATTCTCTCGCTTCTCGCCACCCTGGCCGCACCCTATGCGGCGATCTAACTTCAGCCCGCGAACGCTTTGAAGTTCTGCCACAAGCTGGCTGATGGCGAAGTCCTTCTCCTGACATCTTGCAATCAGCCACGAGGCATGTCGGCGTGTTGGCCAGTCGTCATGTCTGCTTGACATCATCCGCGCCCCGTGGCCCTTTTCGTGGGGGACTCAAGCCAAGCACAAGGAGCGGTCACATGGCATTGAAAATTGGTATCAACGGGTTTGGTCGTATCGGCCGGTTGGTCTTTCGCGCGGCGGTGGAAAATCCAAACTTCGAGATTGTCGGCATAAACGACCTCGTGCCCTCCGATAATCTCGCTTATCTCTTAAAGTATGACACGACCCACGGCAGGTTTGCCGGCACGGTTGAGGCGAAAGAAGATGGCTTCGTCGTGAACGGCAAGCACGTGCCGTGTTACTCGGTCAGGAACCCCGCCGAGCTTCCTTGGGGCAAGAACGGCGCGGATTATGTGATCGAATCGACCGGCCTGTTTACCGATTACGCCGGCGCGGAAGGGCATCTCAAAGCCGGCGCAAAACGAGTGGTTTTGTCGGCGCCGACCAAAGACCCGGAAAAGGTTAAAACACTCCTGATGGGGGTGAACCATACCAAGTTTGACCCGGCCACGGACAAGGTCGTTTCCAACGCAAGCTGCACGACGAATTGCCTCGCGCCGGTCGCAAAAGTCATCAACGACAATTTCGGCCTGACCGAAGGGCTGATGGCGACAATTCACGCGGTGACTGCGACGCAGCCGACGCAGGACGGCCCAAGCCGGAAGGATTGGCGTGGCGGTCGAAACGGGTACCAGAACATCATCCCCTCCAGTACCGGCGCCGCCAAGGCGGTTGGTCTGGTTCTGCCCGAGCTGAAAGGCAAGCTGACCGGCATGGCGTTCCGGGTTCCGACGACGGACGTCTCGGTCGTCGATCTCACATTCAAAACCGCAAAGGCCACGAGCTACAAAGAAATCTGCGCCAAGATGAAGGAAGCGAGCGAAGGCGCGATGAAAGGCATTCTCGGCTACACGGACGAGGAAGTCGTCAGCAGCGATTTCATTCACGATGCGCACAGCAGCATCTTCGACGCCGGGGCCGGCATCGAGCTGAATGCGAACTTCTTCAAGGTCGTGAGCTGGTACGACAACGAATGGGGTTACAGCACCCGAGTCGTCGATCTGATCACGCATATGGCGAAGAAAGATGGGCTGTTGAAGTAAGCTCCCTCCATCTGACGAGGGCCCTGCCGCAGTGCGGACAGCCAGAAACCGCCTAAATAGGTAATCACATTCCCGTCTTGGGGATGGAGGTGGAATGGGTGACTGCGGTGGGGATGCTTTTCCGCTTCATTTCCCGCAATCTTTAGGCTTAACCTTGCGCGCAGCGCGAAGTATGCCCTGAGAGGCTGGATTGTACTGACCCTGGCTCTTCTAAACAGAGCGAGGGTCTTTTTGTATTGTCGGCCGTGAACTTCTGATTTTTCTTTGCAGCCGCGTCGCAGGGACGAAATTGTTGCGGGTCGCGTCAAATGCGCGCTCTGCATCCGATCCTGCCCGGCCGTCTGTGCCTGAGCGGCCAAAATGCGAGATAACGGCCGGATGGATGCCGTAGTAGCGAACTTTGTGTTAGCGCCCCCCCCGTCTGCCTTGAGTGCCGTTATGATCGCCTTGCGGGCGCTAGAGTTAGCACGCAAAGGCGATCTTGGGCAAGATGGCAAAGGCCGTTATTGGAGTGCAAGACCGACATAACGGTCGAGCGCGCTGACAAGCTCGTCCAGGGCTTCGTTGATCAGTGACGATTCCTCCTCGTCGAGCAACCGCACCGCGTTATTGATGTGAACCAGCACGCAAGCCCCCACAGGCGCTTCTTCGAGCAGCATGACATTCACGCGCCGCCGCTCGCCCTGGCGCTCACAGAGGGCGGTGAAGCCGTCGCTCTCGATGATCCGCATGGGAACGCCAAGGCACATGGGGCTTCCTTCCTATTCGGCGGCGTGAGCGAATTTGCGGGGCTCAATTTTGAAGCCCGCTGCGTTCAGTTCCGCTGTGAGCGCTTCCACCAAGGCAGGGATCATGGACGCAAGCTCGGGCGTTGGCTCCAGGCCCAGCGCCAGGGACTTCGGTTCCGCACCGATGAGCACCGTTCGAGACGGGGAAAGTCCATGCAAGGTCAGGGTGGCGAGGACATCGCACAAACCCACTTGATGTGGCGAGATTCGCGTCCGGAAAAACGCCTGCAACTCGCCGTCACCCAGCCGCACGAGCGACCCCGGCTCCCGTCCCCCGCGCACACAATCTGCGATCAGGAGGAAATCGGATTCGGCGATCCGGTCGAGACAGTCCATGGCGGATGTGCCGCCGTCGATGATTTCGACCTCGGCCGGGATCTCGTAACACGCCTCGAGCGCATTGACGGCATGCACGCCGATCCCCTCGTCCGAGAGGAGAATGTTGCCAACACCGAGAACGACCGCGCGCCTGGACCCGCTCACTATAGCGCTCTTACCTGCACAGCCTGCCCGCTCTCCTGGTCATGGACATGCACGGCGCAGGCGATGCACGGATCGAACGAATGGATGGTGCGCAACACCTCCAGCGGCTTTTCAGGGTCCGCCACCGGATTATCCACGAGCGACGCCTCATACGGCCCCGGCGCGTCGTCCTCGGAACGCGGCCCCGCGTTCCATGTCGATGGCACGACGCACTGGTAATTGGCGATCTTGCCGTCACGGATGACGGTCCAGTGCGAGAGCAGGCCGCGCGGAGCCTCGTGGAAGCCGAAGCCCATGATCTCGCCCTTCGGGAAGACGGGCTTGTTGAAGGTCGCGACATCCCCCGCGCCGATGTTGGCGAGGAGCTTATCCCAATTGGCCTGGAGCAAGTCCACCATGGTCGCGCAGCGGACTGCACGCGCGGCGTGGCGGCCGATAGTCGAATGCAGAGCGCCGACGCCAACCTTGCTTCCAACCAGCGCCGACACCGTGTCGAGCACCTTGTTCACGGTCGCGACGGTCGGCTGATGGCCAGCGGCCACCGCGTTCAGCACCGAAGCCAGAGGCCCCACCTGCGCCCGCTTGCCATAGAAGGTTGGAGCCTTGAGCCAGGAATATTTGCCGTCGTCCTGAAAGTCCGTGTATTGCGGCTTCGTCTCTCCCTTGTAGGGGTGCAGCGGGCCACCAGCGGTATAAGAGTACCAGGAGTGCTTGACGGACTCCTCCACGCCCTTGCCAAGGAAATCGTCGCCGAAGCTTTTGATGGGCTGATACTTGGCAAGATCGCCGCCGGGGATGTACCCACCGGGGTACATGAACTCGGTACCCTTTGTGTCGATCGGGAAATCCGGAGCGGAGAGATAGTTGGTGACGCCCACGCCATAGCCGGTCCAGTCGGCATAGACCGATCCGATGGCCGCCACGTCGATCAGGTAAACCTTGTTGATGAAGTCCGCGAGCTTGTCGATCTGGGTCTTGATCGCCATAAGGCGGTCCACCGTCAGAACGGACTGGCTATCGACGGCGATGGGGTTCGAAACGCCGCCCACCGCCAAATTCTGAATGTGCGGGGTTTTCGAGCCGAGGATGGTGACGATTTTGTTCGCCTGACGCTGGATATCGAGTGCCTGAAGGTAGTGCGTGACGGCGACGAGATTGATTTCCGGCGTGAGTTTCATCGCCGGATGACCCCAGTAGCCGTTGGTGAACGGCCCGAGCTGCCCCGTGCTCACGAAAGACTTCAGCTTCTCCTGGGTCTGCTTCATGACCTCCTTTCCGTTTAGAGGCCAGTCACTATATTGCTCGATCCAGGCGGCGGCCTTGACGGGATCGGCTTTGAGCGCCGAGACGACGTCGACAAAATCAAGCGCCGAGAGGTGGTAGAAATGCACGATGTGATCGTGGATCGCGTGCGCGGCTACGATCATGTTGCGGATATATTGCGCGTTGAGCGGCACTTCGAGCTTCAGCGCATTCTCCACCGCGCGCACGGACGCGATGGCGTGAACCGTCGTGCAAACGCCGCAGATGCGCTGGGTTATCGTCCACGCATCGCGCGGGTCGCGGCCGAGGAGGATCAACTCGACGCCGCGCCACATCTGCCCGGAAGACCAGGCCTTTGTCACCTTGCCACCGTTGATCTCGCAGTCCACCCGCAGATGGCCTTCGATGCGGGTGACGGGGTCGATGGTGATTCTCGTGGACACTTTCAGATCTCCTTAGGTCCCGGCGGCGGTCAGCGGACGCGGCCAGCCGGCTGGCCGGGCAGAATGGGGAAGATTTTGACGAAGAAGACGTAGGCCAGCACCTCGATCGAGATAACGCCGAGCGTAACCAGGATCTCCGGCGCTGACGGGAAATAGTGCCACGTCGAGTCATATTCGTAGGCGACCAGGAAGGCGTCGATGCGATAGAGCACGGCACCCGCCAGCATGCTGGCCGCGGCAGGGAAGAGCTTCGACAGCCGGCGCCGCCGCGAACTGAATGAGAGTGTGATCGCAGGGTAGGCGAACAGCGCGATCTCGATCCAGAACATGACGCTCAGAATGCCGGAGTTGAAAAGCCGCGGGAGCTCTTCGCGCCAAACAAGGTCCCCGAAACGCAAGCCGAGATAGATGAAAAGAATTCCCGCGATGATCTTGCCGATCTTCGACAACAGGTCCAGGTCGTCGAAGATGTCCCGGCCAAAGCCTACCGCCGCCAGCGTCGCTTCGAGGATCACAACAGCGAAGCCCATGCAGATGGCCGTCAGCAGGAACAGCGCCGGCAGGAGCTGCGTCTGCCATAGCGGATGGACCTGGTAGCCCATCACAACCAACAGCGAGCCAAGCGAGCTTTGATGCATGCTGGGCAAGAGCACGCCAAGGCCGATGAAGACGAACAGGATGCGGTTGAAGGACTTCTGCAAACCGTGACGGCCCAGCCATTCAAGGAATGTCGGGAAGAACTCGGTCCACAGCACGAGGATGTAAAGCGAGATGCAGGCCGCGACCTCGAACATCACCGAACTCGGGTTGAAGTAGGCTGGCGAGAGCGTGTGCCAGAAGTTCCAATAGCGGCCGAGATCGATTAGCACTGAAGCGGCGCCCAGACTGTAGCCGAACACGGACGCGGTGAGCGCTGGTCGTATCAACGGGTGGAATTCGCCTTTGTTGAGAATATAGACCAGAAGCGCCATGGCATAGCCGCCGCAGGCGAAGCCGGTGGCGATGACGACGTCCCAAACCACCCAGATGCCCCAGGTGTAGCCGTTGTTGATGTTGGTAACTGCGCCGAGGCCGTAAGCGAAACGCCTGACGAGGAGAAAGACTGCGATCGCGGCAAACACGCCCAGGACGGCAGTAAACAGGCCGAGGAGCTTGCCGCCGACAGGCGCGCTCGCTCTGGCGACCGGCTCATGGGCCGCCGCACTTTCCGGTGCGGGTTCTTTCCCTCCGCGATAGGCAGCGGCCACGAGGCCGCCAAGCGCCAAAGCAGGAACGACGAGCCCGCCATACAGCCTGTGCTGCATGGTTTCGGATACTGACGCATAAGACAATTCCGGGAGCCCCGTCGGCAGCCCCAGCTTCGCGAAGGAAACGCCGGAGAGATAGCGCACCTGCGTGCCGCCCAGCATCCTGTCGCCGTAAACTTCCTTGACGTAGCTTGCTGCGGCACGCTCGTGCGTGTCGCCAGAACTCACCGTGCGCCTCGGGAAGACATTCTTCTCGCCGGGCTTCATCGCCTTCCGGCGATTGATTTCGTCAGTGAGACCTTTGTAGCTTCCGAAGAGAGTTGCGCCTGTCGGGCAGACCTTGGCGCAAGAGGGAATGTCGTTTTTCGCCAGCTGGTCCTTGCAGAACTCGCATTTGGCGATCTTTGGCGTTGGCGTATCGTATTGGAATTGCGGAACGCGGTAAGGGCAGGCGGCGACACAATAACGGCAGCCAATGCAGGCGTCTTCGTTGTAGGAGACGAGGCCCGTGACCGGATCCTTCGTCATTGCGCTCACAGGACAAACGGAGACGCATGACGGGTCTATGCAATGCAGGCATTGCCGCTTGATATGAGCAAAGCCGTCGATCTCTTTGTCTTTATGCTCGCTGGTGCCGTTCTGGTAGAGCTTGATGACGGTATACGTCTTGCCCGACAGTTCGAACGGCGTATCCCAGAGCTTGTGGCCGAGATTGTCGTCCAGAGGCAGCTGGTTGGTGGTCTTGCACCCCGCCATGCACGCCTTGCAGCCGATGCACAGCGTGGAATTGTAGAGGAGGCCGATGGCATCGTCGGGAACGGTCTTGTTGCCTCTCGCCTCGGCGGGTTCCATGCTCAGAGACCCGCATGCTGCAACAGCCGCAACTCCGCCTACACCTTCGCGCAGGAATTCGCGACGATTTACTGTCATGGCAGCTACTCCCGACGGTCCGAGCCCTCGAGCCTTTTCAGTTTCTTGGAAAGCACCGTTACGGCGCCAACGGCCGCGCCCGCAACCGCCGAAAGCACGGCGACAGCCGGTATCGTGACGCCGGTACCTTGTTCCTCGGCTATGTGCGGATACATCGCCGGCGGGCGCTGGTTTGTGAGATCGGCCAGCGCATGGATCGGCTTCGTGAAACCGATCCCTTTCGTGGTGCAGCCGATGCAGGGGTGGCCTGTGCCTACGGGCCAGGACTGCATGCCCACATCGCCGAACAGGACCGCGGGGCAATTCGCGTAAGTTTCAGGCCCTTTGCAGCCCAGCTTGTACAGGCAGAAGCCCCTGCGATGGCCTTCGTCGCCGAACTCCAGCGCGAAACGCCCAGCGTCGAAATGGGCGCGTCGCTCGCAGTTCTCGTGGACCAGGCGGCTGTAAGCGAAGAGCGGCCGGCCTTGGCTATCGGTTGGCGGAAGCTTGTTGAACGTCAGGAAGTGCACCACGCAGGCGAGGAAATTGTAGGGGTTCGGCGGGCATCCCGGAATCGTGACGATGTCGTTTCGGCCCAGCGCCTCGGCGACGCCTACGGACCCGGTTGGATTAGGCGGCGTCGAGGGCATGCCGCCCCAGGAGGCGCAGGAGCCGAGAGCAACAATCGCAGCGGCGTCGGCGGCCGCCTCTTTCGTCAACTCCAGCGACGTGCGGTTGCCGATCTTGCAGTAGATGCCGCCGTCCTTCATGGGGATGGCGCCCTCGACGACAAGGAGATACTTGCCCTTGTTCTTCTCCATGGCGGCGCGCTTCGCCGCTTCGATCTGGTGGCCGGCGGCGGCAAAAAGCGTCTCGTGATAGTCGAGAGAGATGATGTCGAGGATCAGTTTCTCGAGCGTGGGGTGCTCAGCGCGCAAGAATGACTTGGTGCAGCCGGTGCATTCCTGGTGGTGCAGCCATATGACGGACGGCCGCTCCTTCTTAGTGATGGCCTCAGCGACTTCCGCAGCAGCTCCGCGGGGCAGGCCCATGGTCGCGGTAATTGCAGCGCAAAAAGTCAGAAATTCGCGCCTTCCGACGTTAAAGCGGCGCTCGATTTCATCAAGCACTTGCACGCTTGCTGGCATTTGTCCTCCCAGCATTTCGCTTTATTCTTATTATGCGTGGATACTTGCAGCTTTCTTGCAGTGCCGGGATGATCAAAATCAAAGGCTTTGCTTAAGCCTAACAGGCAGGTGCTTCACCTTCCAAACATACGCGTGCGGTGCGACCAGAAAGCTAGCAAATTTACGAAGTATTTCAAAAAGATGCGCGTGTGCATGTCTTGCCGTGATCGCCGTTACGCCTTGGCGATGCGTCAAAACCTCGCAAGCGTCTCAGACTTGCTGAACCATGGTACTGGAAGGCTGAAACTGGACCGCCGCGTCAATGGCGGGTGGGCCGCGACTTTCTCCCGAGCGCCGCATCGAATCCCCCCAGCAAATCATGCTCGTTGCAAGGCTTCGCTACCCTCGAGACGTTCTCGAGGCCGTCAAATGCATGCGTGTAGGCCGTGCAGAAAAGGAAGGGTATTCCTCGCGCGTTCAAATCGGCGGCGACGCCAAGCGACGGGTCCCCAACTCAAATTCACGTCGAGCATCACGCAATCGAGCTCAAACTGCCCGATTTTCCCGTTGGCGGCATCGAGCGAATGCGCCGTCCCAGCGACTACGCCGCCGAGTTCCTCCACCATCATGTTTGCAGCCATTGCAACGAACGGGTCGTCTTCGACGATTAGGACACGGGTACCTTTAAGGTTCATGCTGTCATCCGAGGCTTTCTTGAGGCCCTTCTTGTCGGTAACAGGGGCAGAACTCTGGGCCATCCTGCTTGAGCAGACTGGCGGAGAAGGTTCCGCGAGCCTTGGGACGGCTAGCGCGTCGGGCACTTCCAGGCGCCCGCCGAGTACACGCCGGAAGAACCAGTCCAGCATGACAGCAGAATCACCAACAGCCGCATCCCACTCGACCTTCGGGAGGCTTGCATGCATAGCGGGGCGCAAAAACAAGTGGATGACCAACCGAGGGCGGTTGAAGGCCCAGCCGAATTCGAATAACTCAATATCTACAATGGACCAAATCGAGGAAAAATTCACATTTTGCCGATGGAGCATGCACTGGAATTTCACGCTGATGTAGAGGGACGGACGTTCGATGCGGGAAACGTCCTACCCGATAAGTTGACTAGACTAATGTGGAGCTGAGTTAAATGCAGAGCGTCCAAACCGTTGTTCCGTCTGAATGGATGGTACTGACAACTCTTCCCCATCGCGAAGATTTTGCAATCGAGAATATAAGACGGCAGGACTACGAAGCATACTGCCCCATGATCGTGAAGCGTATCAAACATGCTCGCCGGGCATATGATGCGAAGCGGCCGCTTTTTCCCGGATATATTTTCGTTGAGCGCCCCACTCGAGGCCATCTCTGGCGCCCTCTCCTCGGCACTTTCGGAGTACGCTCCGTTGTTTGCAATGGGGAGACACCTTCGCTGCTTCCTCCCGGTTTCGTGGAAAGCTTAAAGGCGCGCGATATCGACGGGGCGATCCAAAAGCCAGAAATGCCGTTCACGCCCGGTCAGTCCGTCGCTATTAATGGCGGCCCCTTCGATGGTTTGGTCGGCCAGATCCTGGAGATCCGCGAGAGTGATCGGGTCTTACTGCTTCTCAATCTTCTCAATCAGAGGACACGCGTGCATATCGAGACGAAGATGCTGCGTTCCGCTTGAGACTGGCCATCTCAGCGTTAAACTCGCAATCTCTCTCGAATGAGTTTCTCAATACTGAGGGTTACGGCTGAACTTGCATGCTGTGCTTCCAGATGAATGAGCGAGTGCGGTCAGGAACGTTTCGAAGGGGTGCGCCAAGATTTTCGGCTCGACCGGTCGGACGCGGCGAACCCGCCCATCTGCTTGCGGCCTCGACTGCGGTGCAGAGGTCACACTGTGCCGCGACAAACCGGGAACTTGAGCCAGAAATACACACAAAAACGGCCCGCTATATCTGCGTCAAGGTTGGTCAAAAGCAGTGCAGGGGGCCGAACGCCGCCTTGCGTTACGACACTCAGGCGAATTTCGGGGCCTCGGATTCATGAACTTATCGCCGATCCGGCCATCGGAGCCGAAGGCGGCCGCCGCCTGCTGCACGTTCGCGCCAACCTCCTCGCAACGATCTGCGATTTCGTTGATGAAGCTGATCTTCATGGCAAGGAAAGCATTTGCTGCATAATTCGCAAGCTCGGCGCTTTCGCGGTTGACGAACATAGGGGGCGCCGTGCAAGGCGAAGCGATTCGTAGATGCGCTCCACGATCTTACGCGCACGCGAGTTGTCGATCGATCGGGATGGGTGAAGTCCTGAGTGGCGACACCTCGCGCAGAAGCTCGGGGGTGGAGCACAACGCGAAGTTGGTCAGGCCATGAAGATGTTATCGCTATGAAGGCCGCGTGACCCGAACGCATTCCGCGTGTCAATGATAAGCTTGGCGCGAGAAACGATATGGGCATAATCAACGCAATCGTGATCGGTAGAAATGATAACCGCATCGTATTTGCCGACATCAGTCAGCTGCGCAGATGTGCGACCGAGCAATTCCTGGTATTCCCTGGTTGTCGTTACCGCTGGAATGTATGGGTCGTGGTAATCTGCCAGCGCACCGCGCGCGTCGAGGAGCTGTAGAAGGCGCAGCGAAGGACTCTCGCGGATATCATCGATGTTTTTCTTGTAAGAGAGGCCGACGACTAGAACTTTGGAGCCTTTCAGTCCGCGTCCAGACGTTTGATCGAGAGCCAGAGCTGTGCGCTCGATAACGTATTGAGGCATAGAGGTGTTTATTTCACCGGCAAGTTCGATGAACTTCGTGGAGATATTGTACTCGCGGGCTTTCCATGTCAGGTAGAAAGGATCGATCGGGATGCAGTGGCCGCCGAGCCCAGGACCAGGATAGAACGGCATATACCCGAAGGGCTTGGTTTTTGCAGCCTCGATGACTTCCCAGATGCTGATCCCCATGCGTTCATAGACGACTTTCAACTCATTCATGAGCGCAATGTTTACGGACCGGAATATGTTCTCGGTGAGCTTGACCGCCTCTGCGATATCCGGCGACAAGACTTGTACCGTCTTTGCGATAAACTCGGAATAGATTGCGCATGCAAGAGTGCTTGCCTCGGCACCGTCGCCACCGACGACTTTAGGAATAGTCGAAGTTTCGAAGTTCTGATTGCCTGGATCCTCGCGCTCTGGAGAAAATGCGAGAAAGAAGTCCTGTCCACTGAGCAAGCCAGTTGTTTCGAGAATTGGACGCATCACTTCTCGGGTTGTGCCCGGATAGGTTGTCGATTCGAGAATGATGAGTTGATCATGACGAAGCGTCTTTGCGATAGCTTTGGCGGTATTGACGACATAAGAGAGGTCCGGCTCGCGCTGTTTCGACAGGGGGGTCGGTACGGCAATCATGATGACGTCCGCCTCCCGCAACCGCAAAAAGTCATCCGTTGCCTCAAACTTTCCGGATCTAATGGAAGAAGAAATCGTCTCCGAAGCGATATGCTTGAGAACAGCCTCACCGTTATTGATGCGTGTAACCCGCTCCGGATTTATATCGAATCCTACGACCTTGAGACCAACTCGGGCTGCCGCCAGGGAAAGGGGAAGACCGACGTAGCCTAGACCAATGATGCCCAGGATAGCCTTTTTCTCCCGATACCTTGTAAGAAGCGTCTCCACCCGAGGCGCTAAATTGCTTAGACCGTTCCTGCTATGATCCTGCACGGCGATCTCCCATAGGATAAAGCAACAAATTTTCTCGACCGGTGGAGCGACTTCATTCGGTGCAGCTTCCTCAAATCAAGGTAGAGTTGCTAATTTTGAACTGCCAATCCGACGATTTGTGGTTTAGCCGACGGCACTGTCGAAGGTCAACTTAACATAGAAGTTTTCGCAGGAGCGGCCTTGCGAGGCACCGCCACCGGCGTCTGAGAAAATGCGGCTTTGCTTGTTGATTTTTCTTGCTTCCAGATGGGCGGCAGCGGTCAGGACACTTCACCTGAGGAACACGATGCCCTCATTCGATCCTATGTTCGCAGCTTGAAAAAAGCTGGTGGCCAATCCCAGGCAAGCTCCTATCGAGGGTCGCGTCGGATCGGCCCGCGTCGCCCTCGATCATGCGCAAATCGCAGCAGACGATGACGACGGCATTTTCGTTGGCATCATGAACAACGGCTTTCAAAAGCAGGATTTTCAAGGCGCCGTGCCGGGATTGATCGAGCCCGCTGTTGCGAGAGCTGAACGGCTTTGAGAAACAGGTTCGCGGGCCAGCGAAGGGCGACGCCCGCACGCGGCTCTTGGTGACGGCGTCGGCCCCATTGTGGGGCTGACCTATGTTGCGGCCATCGATGATCCTGGGTGCTTCTCATCGAAAACGGTTGGCGCGCATGTCGGCATGACGCCGAGAAAATATCAATCGGGAGAGATCGACATCACGGGGTGGATCTCCAAGATCGGCGACAAGGCCCGTAATCACGTCCTAGGATTTGTAATAAGGCGACGATATCCCCCGGCTGGCGTCCGCCACAACATCTCCATCGAACAGCTTGACTGACAAGCTGCCTCCGAGCTGGCGCGCCGCCGCAGCGAGACACCCGTCTGCGTATGCTCTTGCATTCTCCAAAGAATCGAACTCGTAAAAGCCGCCGATGCTGTGGTTATTGATGCCGCTGAGCCAGGTTTTGCTCTTGAGGCCCTTCTCCTTCTTCATGGCGGTATTGATCGCTGCCCAGTCTATGTCCGTAAAGGGGATGGCAACCTGAATTTCCGCGTAGAGAAAAACTTTCTTGAGGCTCATTCCCGATCTCCTTTGATATGTTGTGTAAGAGTGCAGTGTTAGAAGGGTTCCTTGAATGGCCGCAGGTCCAACTCGTGGGTCCAGGCGGTCTTCGACTGGCGGTGGAGGGCCCAATAGGCGTCTGCAATGGCTTCCGGCTCGAGAAGGCCGTCTTTGCCCTTCGAACGCGCGAGATCCGCAAACCGCGTTTGCGCATAGTCCCCCCGGATGACGCCATCGATGATCACATGCGCGACGTGGATGCCTTGCGGTCCGAACTCGCGTGCAAAGCCCTGCGCAACTGCCCGTAAAGCCGCTTTGGCCGACGCGAAGGCCGTGAATGGCGGCCGCGCGCGGACAGAAGCCGTGGCTCCTGTGAAAATCACCGTGCCTTGTCGAAGGGGAAGCATCCGCCGGATCGCCTCGCGGCCCACCAGAAAGCCACCAAGCGCGCTTTGCTTCCACAAGAACTCAAACTCGGACCTTTTTAGCTGCAGGAGGGAAGACGCGGCGTTTCCGCCCGCGTTATAGACGACAAGGTCAAGGTGGCCGCTTTCCTCGGCCACGCCGAGCAACCGGATGACGTCCTTCTCGCTGGCGACATCCGCAGCCACGGCAACAGCCTTGCCGCGCGCGGCGATGATCTCAGCGGCTACTTTTTCCAGGCGCTCCTCTGTGCGGCCAGCGATGACGACGAGAAGCCCTTCACGGGCCAGGCGTCGCGCAAGTGCGGCGCCCAGCCCGTTGCTGGAGCCCACCCCGGCAACCAATGCAATTTTTTCTTTGCTCTCCGAGTTTCGCGAACGAGTCGTGCTCATGCCGTGAAAAGGCGCTGATGCTGAATCAGGGTTCTACTCCCTCCCGAAGATGAGCAGGAAGTTGTTGGCGGGCAAATCCAGTTGCTTCTTGAGAACGATGCCATGCTTGACGGCGGCCCTTTCCAGATCCCGGATATCCTTAAGTCCCCACTCTGGAACATCGGCTGCGAGAATCTCCTGATCGAAGGCTTCGTTCGAGGGCGTGGTGTATTTTCCATCGCGCTTGAATGGTCCGTAAATCGCGATGAAGCCGGTCGGTTTCAAAGCTTTCGCCGCGATCTGCGCGATGCCGTCCGCGATCGCGCCAGGCGCAACCTGGAAAAGATTGATGACAAAGATGACGTCGTAGAGCTGGCCCTTTCCATCTGGCCAAGTGCTGGGATCCGTCAGATCGATGGTGAGAGGATCGGCGACGTTCTTGTTATGGCCTTCGGCGCGATTTGCTTTGATCGTATCGAAAACCTTCGTGTCGTAGTCAGAAGGCTGGAAGCGAAGACCGGGAAAATGCGGAGCGAAATAGTTGATATGGGCGCCGCTTCCGCTTGCAAGCTCCAGAACCTCGCCCTCCTTCGGAAAGAACGTCTTGAAGGCTTGAAGAATGGGATCGCGATTGCGCTTTCCGGCCCAGGCGACATAGGCGCTCAGCGGATACGGATCGATTTGAGGTCTTTCGTCAGACATTCAGCTGTTCCTTTTACAGACAACAACATTTCGACCACGGCGCGCATTGAAGAACGCCGCGTTAATGCAATGGCTTTAGGGATCGGTTTCCTTTCGCGAATTTGAGCCCAGCTAGCCGGCTGCCAGTAGCTCTTTCAAATAGGCGTCGATCCGCTCGTTATAGGCGGGGTCGGTGCCAAACAGCGCCAGATGCCCCCAGGCGGAGGACAGTGTTTTCAATTCGCTCTTGGGGATGAGCTTCTGCTCGGCCTTGATGTCGCTCAGCGGGAAGAACGCGTCTTCCTCGATAGCGATAACGAGCAGCTTTGCCGTGATGCGGGAGAAAGCCGCCTCAAGGCTGCCGCCCGCGATGGCGCTGACGTCATTGTCTCTCCATTTCGACAGCAACAGGATCAGGTTGTTTGGGTCCTGCGGCAGAAAGTGGTTCTCGACAAACCCTGTCACGAAATCGGCGGCGGTCGTAAACCCGAGGTCTCGCCATCCCTCCTCGTTGAAAAGGCGCGGCGTAAATCCTGCAGCGGCAAACAGTTTTGCGTGCCGGCGCAAACCGCGATGCACCGCGCTTGCATGAGAATACCAGCCGCCGTCCCAAGCCGGGTCACTGGTGATGGCTTCAATGAAAGTCTCGACGAGGAGGCGGTCGTGAGGAGTGCCTTTGGCCAATCCGGCGATCGGCGCGGCGCGCTTCACCACATCGGGAAAACGTACGGCCCAATCGTAGGTCTGCTGCGCGCCCATGGAACCGCCAAGAACCAGTTCCAGCCTCTCGATGCCGAACTTCTCGCTGACAAGTCTCTGCTGCGCGCGGGTGTCATCCCCGATCTGCACCTGCGGAAACGCTACAGCGTTGAACGGCGACGGCGTGTTATGCGGTGAGCTCGACAGACCGTTACCGATCTGGTTGACGAGAATGATGAAGTAGCGGGAGGGGTCGAGGGCGCGGCCTTCGCCGATGTAGGCCTGCTCCAGTATCTTGCTCGTGCCCGAATACCAGGTGGGGAAGAGAATGGCGTTGTCTTTTCTCGGCGAGAGCGTGCCAAAAGTCGCGTAAGCGAGCGTCAGGTTTCTGATCCTGCCGCCATCTTCGAGATCGAAATCGCCGAGGTTGAATGTCCCGTACGGGCCGTGAGTTTCCTGGGAATAGTACGTATGCGTCACTTCCACCTCTGAAACTCAACGGCCCCGCAGAGTGCCTTGCGGTCAAGCCGAGAACTGCATAATCATCTGACACCATCGACTTTATCAACATTATACTGCTCAGATCAAGGCCGGCCCAGAAAAAGCAAAAAGCACCAGATCAACTTGCAATCCGGTAACACGGCGCTGCTATCGCGCAACCGAACACAAACGGTATTTTTCCTTTGTTGATCAAGATGGAGAATAACCTGGCAACCTCGCCCGAGGGGCAATCGGAATCCGGAATTTTTTTGCTGAAATCTCCTTTGACTTCCGGTCGAAACTGAACGAAGACCGACAGGGGGCGGCGAGACGCTGCGCGTTCTCGAAGGGTACTTTAGCGTTTGCTGAAAACGGCCGAAGCAAGCGTCGCAACAGGGGTCGATACGGATGCCGCATACTGCTGAGCCTCTGGCTCTCATTGGCGATACGCCGATGATCGAGCTGACAAGCCTCGATTTTGGTCCCTGCCGCGTATTCGCAAAGCTTGAGAGCCAGAACCCGACAGGCTCCATCAAGGATCGCATCGCGATGTCGATGGTCGACGCCGCCGAACATTCCGGGACGCTGAAGCCTGGCGGGAAGATCATCGAGGCGACCGCCGGCAACACCGGGCTGGCGCTGGCGCTCGTCGCCGCGCGGCGGGGCTATCATCTGACCCTTGTCATACCCGACAAGATGAGCCGGGAGAAAATCGCTCATTTGCGGGCGATGGGCGTCGAAGTCGTGCTCACCCGCTCGGACGTGCCGAAAGGCCATCCCGAGTATTATCAGGACCTCGCAGCACGCATCGCCACGGAAACGGGTGCCTTCTACACGGACCAGTTCAACAATCCGCACAATCCGGCGGCGCACGAACGCAGCACAGGGCCCGAGATCTGGGAGCAGATGGAAGGCAAGGTTGATGCCATCGTGGCGGCCGTCGGCTCCGGCGGAACGATGACCGGCCTGTCCCGGTTTTTCGCGCGCGTCTCTCCAACAACCGAGATGGTTCTCGCCGATCCGAAGGGCTCGATTCTTGCGGAGTACATCCGTACCGGCATTGTCGTTGAGGCTGGAAGCTGGCTCGTTGAAGGCATCGGCGAGGATTTTATCCCTCCAGTCAGCGATCTTTCCCGTGTCAAAAAGGCGTACACCATCTCGGACGGCGAAAGTTTTGCTGCGGCCCGCACGGTGTTACGGAAAGAGGGGCTGCTCGCAGGCTCATCCTCGGGCACCCTGATCGCCGCCGCGCAACGCTATTGCCTCGAACAAACCGAGCCGAAGCGGGTGGTCACGTTCATCTGCGATTCGGGCAGCAAGTACCTGTCGAAGATGTACGATGACCGCTGGATGGTCGAGCAGGGCCTGTTGCAGCGCCCAAGCCACGGCGATTTGCGCGATCTTATCGCACGCAGCTACGACGAAGGCGCAGTCGTGACCGTGGGATCGGGCGATACGCTGCAAACGGCCTACGGCCGCATGAAGCTTTACGACGTCTCGCAGGTGCCCGTGCTCGAAGGCGACCGCTGCGTCGGCCTTCTGGACGAGTCCGACCTGCTTGTGGCTCTCACGCAAGGCACGCTCGATTTCAAGCTCCCCGTCAAGCAAGCCATGACTGGAAAGTTGGAAACCGTATCTCCAAATACTCCGCCCGAGAGCCTACTTCCGCTCTTTGACCGGGGATGGTCGCCGTCGTCGTCGACGGGGAACACTTCCTCGGCCTCATCACCCGCATCGATCTCCTCAACCACCTGCGCAGAAAGTTGGACTGACTTGTCAAAACACTCTCAAAAGGCAAGGCCAGCCACGCTCGCGGTCCATGCCGGCGTCGAGCCGGATCCCCGCACCGGCGCGGTGATGACGCCGATTTATGCCTCTTCCACCTTCGCCCAATCCTCGCCTGGCGTGCATACGGGCTGGGAATACGCTCGGACCGGCAATCCTACGCGCGCGGCTTTCGAGCAAGCGGTTGCGGAGCTGGAGGGCGGAACCGCGGGCATTGCCTTCGCGTCGGGGATGGCGGCGGAGGCCACGCTCCTGGAGCTTCTCGACCAGGGGAGCCACGTGGTCGCCGGCGACGATCTTTATGGCGGCACGTGGCGGCTGTTCGAGCGCGTGCGAAAACGGTCCGCCGGGCTTTCGGTAACCTATGTCGACCCAACCGATGTCGATGCGTTCACGGCGGCGATCACTCCCAAAACGCGGATGCTCTGGGTCGAGTCGCCGACCAACCCCTTGCTGAAGGTGGCGGATCTTGCCGCCATCGCTGCGATCGGCAAATCGGCAGGCGCGCTCACGGTTGCGGACTCGACCTTCGCCTCGCCCATGATCCAGCACCCGCTCGATCTCGCCTTCGACGTTGTGTTGCATTCGGCCACCAAATATCTCAGCGGCCATTCCGACATCGTTGCGGGCGTGCTGGTTGTTCGCGATCAGGGATTGGCCGACCGCATCCGCTTTCTGCAAAACGCGACGGGCGCCGTCCTCGACCCGTTCCCGGCCTTCCTCGCGCTGCGTGGACTGAAGACGCTCGCACTCCGCATGGAGCGCCACTCGGCCAACGCGCTTGCCGTGGCCCAACATCTGGAAGGCCACCCTAAGCTCCGGCGCGTGATCTACCCTGGTCTCAGGAGCCACCCGCAGCACCAACTCGCTGCCCGGCAAATGAAGGGCTTCGGCGGAATGGCGACGATCGAGATCGATGCGAAAGAGGAGGGTGTGAGGCGCGCACTCGAGGCGCTCAAGCTTTTCACGCTGGCGGAGAGCCTCGGCGGCGTCGAAAGCCTCGCCGGTCATCCGCTTACGATGAGTCATGGGTCTCTTCCCGCGGAGCGGCGCGCGGAACTTGGCATCGGCTGGGGGCTGGTGCGGCTCTCCATCGGGATCGAAGACCCCGCCGACTTGATCGAAGACCTTGACCAGGCGCTGGACCGCGTTTGAAGGCGCCGATAGACCAGCCTTCGAGTATCATCAGCGGGCTGAACTTATACGGACCGCCAATAAGTCACGACGCCTTCGCCCATCGCCGTTTTGGTCCCATTGGTTCAATCCATATTGGATGGCGTCGCGGACCGGCAACGACCTGGAGAGCCGCTTAACCCACCGTAAGTGTGCGGGCGGCCGTGATGTGGCGCAGGCTGGCGCGCGTGCTTTTTGCGACTGTAGCGCTGGCCTTTCCCCCTGGCACCCAATCCGTTCCCTCTGAAGGCCGGCAGCGCGTGGCCGTCACCGTGATCTTCCCCGGGATGCCCCGATGCAGTCCGGCGCGTTGATCGCGTTGCAACCGGTTTTGATTCAGCGCACGCCGCGCCAGATCAAGGCTCGCAGTTTACCGGCGCGGTCTTCGCCAGCGCGCTCACTAGAAACGGCATCGCCATCAGCATGGACGAAAATCTTTGGCGAGCGACAGTGGCGCAGCATCAAAATACGAGGAGGTCGTGTGCTGTGAACGTGTCGTCGTAATTTGAAACGATATGGAGCTTTTACCCCGCCGCCGATCCGCTTGGCGGCCTAATCCCAGCATGCGTTCCACTTGTCGTTGTTGCGCGCCTTCAAAACGGTGGTATTCATCGCCGTACCGGGCGGCATGCCACTATTGCGGTGGATGGCCGTACTAAGACTTGGAGGCGACCATGAAGGTCCTTGTTACAGGTGCCGCCGGGTTCATCGGCTTTCACACTGCCCGTTATCTGCTCGCCCGCGGCGACGATGTGGTGGGGCTCGATGTCGTCAACGACTATTACGACCCAACCCTGAAAGAGGCGCGCCTTCGTGATCTCGGCAATCAGTCGGGAAAAGGACAGGGAGCGTGGACTTTCGTGCGCGCTGATCTCGCTGATGCCGAAGCCGTAAGGCGCGTATTTGCCGAGCATCGGTTCGACCGGGTGATCCACTTGGGCGCTCAGGCTGGGGTGCGATACTCACTGTCCCATCCCGAAGCTTACGTGCAGTCAAATATCGTGGGGTTCACGAATATTCTCGAAGCCTGCCGCCACAACAGCATGGCTCATCTAACCTACGCCTCGACTTCGAGCGTTTACGGTGCGAACACCCGCATGCCCTTTTCAGAGCATAGCGGGGTTGATCATCCTTTGCAGTTTTATGCCGCCACGAAGCGCGCGAACGAGTTGATGGCGCACGCCTATAGTCATC
Organism: uncultured Alphaproteobacteria bacterium; assembly: GCA_963839435.1. Lineage (GTDB taxonomy): Bacteria > Pseudomonadota > Alphaproteobacteria > Rhizobiales > Rhodomicrobiaceae > Rhodomicrobium. The sequence goes on along the minus strand of CAWIVD010000017.1, from coordinate 508,420 downwards.
TGTTCGGCCTTCCGACAACGGGGTTGCGCTTTTTTACGGTGTACGGCCCCTGGGGCCGTCCGGACATGGCCTTTTTCCTATTTACAAAAAACATCCTTGAAGGAAAACCCATTACGCTCTTCAATTACGGCCAGCATTCGCGCGATTTTACCTACGTGGACGACATCGTCGAATGCGTGGTGCGCGTGTCCGATACCCCGGCCGCGCCGAACGCGGGCTGGTCAAGTGACGCGCCAGACCCTGCCACTTCGAACGCGCCGTTTCGCATCTACAATATTGGTAATAATAAGCCTATCCAGCTTCTGGACTACGTTGCGGCGATCGAAGAAGCCACCGGCCTTAAGAGCATTCGCGAATACCTGCCGATGCAGCCTGGCGATGTTCCCGACACCTGCGCCGATGTGTCCGACCTTGAGCGGGAGATGGGCTATAGTCCCAATACGCCGGTGCGGGAAGGGGTCGAACGATTCGTACGCTGGTATCGTTCCTATCATGGCGTCTAACCCGCATATCTAGCCGGCGTATACTGTCCTGTCCGGGACCACTGCCAGTTGTGAAGTCGCTTTCACAGGCGCGGCTACTGCGCGGGAGAACCGTGCGAGGCACCTCAACAACTTTGCCTCGCAATGTACGTGTTTGTGTGTCCAGCGGATCGCCATCCCTAAAGGCGATTGGGCTGCGAAAGCGCGGACCCGAGTTCGACGGAGGCGATTCCACGCGCTAATCGTAGCGGCAGTCTCAACCGGCCATGAGCGGCATTCATCATGACAAACGGCAAGAAAACTATACTCGTGAGCGGCGGGGCCGGCTATATAGGCTCGCACACCTGCAAAGCCCTGGGCCTGGCGGGCTGCCTGCCTGTTACCTACGACAATCTGGTCTACGGTCACGACTGGGCCGTGAAATGGGGGCCTTTCGAGCGCGGCGACATCCTCGACCGGAGCCGGCTCGATGATGTTATGAGCCAGTACAAGCCCGAGGCCGTGGTGCACTTTGCCGCCTTTGCCTATGTCGGCGAATCCGTGGTCGATCCCGGTAAGTATTACCGCAACAATGTGATGGGCTCGCTCACGCTGCTCGAGGCCGCCCGCGATCACGGTATCCGCCATTTTGTCTTTTCCAGCACCTGCGCCATTTACGGTATCCCCGACACCGTTCCCATCCGGGAAGATGCGCACCAGGATCCGATCAATCCCTATGGCGCCTCAAAACAAATCGTCGAGCGGATGCTCAGCGATTTCGGCGCAGCGCATGATATCCGTTCTGTCGCGTTGAGGTATTTTAATGCGGCCGGCGCCGACCTCGATAATCAGACAGGCGAATCCCACGATCCCGAAACCCATCTCATCCCGCTTGTCCTGGACGCAGTATCAGGCCGCCGCCCCGATGTCTCAATCTTCGGCACGGATTATCCGACACCGGACGGAACCTGCATCCGCGACTACATTCACGTCTCCGATCTCGCCGACGCTCATGTAAAGGCACTTCAAGCCCTGGAGCGCAGTTCGCCTTCTCGTGCCTACAATCTTGGAAACGGGCGTGGCTTTTCTGTTCGCGAGGTGATCGACGCGGTGGAGCGTGTCACGGGGCTGAGCGTTCCCGCAAAGCTGGGAGACCGACGGCCGGGCGATCCCGCAAGGCTCATCAGCGATGCATCGAGAGCGCGCAGTGAACTCGGCTGGGAGCCTCGAATTGCGGAACTGGATCAGATTATCCGCAGCGCCTGGGCGTGGCACCAGCGCCAAGTGTTTTAGCCGCGTCATTCGTCGTTTGAGCTTCGATCCTGACCTGCCGCTGAAGTCTTCGGCCTACGGCGGCGATTCACTAGTACAGCCGGAGGCAAGTTCGCTTCCAGAAGTCAATAAGTTGTTAGTCCGCGTTGTCCGCGGGAAATGCTGAAAGCATTCGCCGCAAGCGAGCAGGATTTCCCGACGGCATACTAGCGATGCCGCCGGATCGCAACCATGGCCACGGACACGAGCAGAAGGGCCCCACAGGTATCGAGCGCCACATCCCCGAATTTGCCGGTCCGTGCGAAAGAGAAGCTTTGATGCCACTCGTCGAGCGAGGCAATTAAGAAAGTACACGCGATGGCCAAGCCGGCCCAAATGAACCGTGCGGCCTTCGGAAAGGTTGCCGAAAAAGCACGAAACCAGAGAAAACCGAAAATCCCATATCCGAGAAAATGGCCTCCCTTTCGCAGGATGGTATGGAGCCGATCGAAGCTCGCCGGGTCCAAATGTCCGAACAGCCAATGAGTGATGGCTTGCAAAAGCGGCCCGGTGTTCGCTGCCGATCCGAATAAGGACTCTATGGCAATGATCACTGTCCAAAGCACAACAGGAAGCCATATACGGAGCAATGATGTTTGTCTCTTCAAGCTGATGCCCCCAGACGGCGAGAGGTTCGCCTCAAGAATACCACGCCGTTCCCCTAACTTGCCCCTAAAGCCCACCGCCAGGACGGCTTCACCAGAGGCGTATCATGGTTCGAGCTTCGAGCGACTGTTATTTTCTATCTTGTCAGAATTTGGGGCCCGCAGCGTTGAGATCGGCATGGGCTGACTTGTTCGATAATACAACGCCGCAGCCCCGGCCGCCCAACTTACCGGCGGCTCAACTAGGGGAATCGTAGGGCCGTCCTTTAATCCTTCGGCGCAAGCGGGAGGAGAACGCGATCGGCCGGGTGCTGACGACGAGCCTCTCGAAGCAGGCTGAAAACCATTGCCGTCACTGATCGAAACGCGCCCTTCAATATTTGCAAGCGCCGCTTGTTGTCAGCGGTGGCCGCAGAAGCGCCGTGACGCGATCAGCCGCCTCAAGCTTGCGCGCGAGCTTTTGCTGCGCTTGCGTTGCCGCTGCCATAGTGTTCGCCTATAAGGCAAGGATTGGTTGCCTTCTGCGGAGACGCACATGTGGTGGATTCGGCGCGCGGCCTGTTTCGCATGTATCGCGATTACAATGATTGTTCCTGCGGCGGCTGCGCAAGGCGCAAACGTCATCGCCCTCGATCAGCAGTCTATGAAACTCCATAACCAAGGCAAGGACAAAGAGGCGGTGGCGATCGCTGAAAAAGCTTTTAGCGTTGCCCTGCGTACGCTTGGCCCCGACCACCCGGATACGCTCAAAAGCCTCTATAATTTGGCGTCGCTGTACGTGTCCCAAGGCCGCTATGCGGACGCCGAACCGCTTCTCAAGCGTGCCGTCGCAGGGTTCGAGCGCGTCCTTGGCAAGGACAACCCAACAACACTCGCTGCCGCTTCCAGTCTGGGCATTCTTTATGAATCGCATGGCCGCTATACGGACGCCGAACCCCTCTTGAAGCGTGTTTTGGATGGCTTCCAACGTCTGCGTGGCGCCGACGATCTCCAGTCGCTCATCAGCGCCGATAATCTGGGATCGCTTTATCGGCTTCAGGGCCGCTACGCGGAGGCCGAGCCGCTCTCTAAACGGGCTTTGGCCGGATTTGAGCGGGTGCTTGGCCCGGAGCACCCCGATACGCTTGCCAGCGTCAGCAACATGGCGCAGCTTTATGGCGCTGAGGGCCGCTACGGGGAGGCCGAGCAGCTCTGCAAACGCGTGCTTGCGACTCGTGAGCGCGTATTAGGGCGCGAGAATCCCAGGACGCTCCAAAGCCTTGCCGCGCTCGCAGACAATTACAGGGCCCAAGGCCGGTATAGCGAGGCCGAGCCGCTATTCAGGCGGGCGATCGAGGCAAGCGAGCGTGTGCTGGGACCGGACAATCCCGATACGCTCGCCCGCGTGAGTTCGCTCGCGTCCATCGCTCTCGCCCAAGGCCACGATAGCGAGGCAGAGCCGCTTTATGTGCGCGCCCTGGCGGCGTCCGAACGCGTGCTCGGAACGGAGCATCCCGACACGATCGCCATCGTCAGCAACCTCGCGAGGCTGTACCAGGCTCAGGGCCGCTATGCGGAGGCCGAGCCACTCCTTGAGCGCGCGCTCAAGGCCTATGAGCGCGTACCGGGTCCGGATCATCCAAACACCGTTTCCGTCGTTGACAATCTGGCGGCGCTGTATGAGGCCGAGGGCCGCTATGGCGAGGCCCTGCCCCTCGATAAGCGGGCGCTTGAGGCCCGCGAACGTTTGCTAGGCCCGGAGCATCCAGACACTCTGACCAGCGTCAGCAAACTTGCTGATCTGTATCAAGCCGAAGGGCGTCGTGGCGAGGCCGAGCCTCTTTATCAGCGCGCAGCCGACGCTCGTGAGCGCGTGCTTGGTGCGGAGAACGCCGATACCATCGCGAGCGTCAACAAACTGGCTTTGGTATATAAGGAACAGGGCCGCTACGCAGATGCAGCGCCTCTATACAAGCGCGTACTGACCGCGAATGAGCATACTCTGGGTCCGGATCATCCGCTCACGCTCGACACCGCCAACAATCTGGCGGCCTTGTATCAAGCTACGCGCCGCTACGACGAGGCCGAGCAACTTTATAAGCGGACTCTTGAGGGCAAAGAGCGCGTACTCGGCGCGGACAATCCCCAGACACTCTCCATCGTCGACAAGCTGGCGACGCTTTATGGTGAGCAGGGCCGTTTTGGCGACGCCGAACCGTTTCAAAAGCGCGCCCTTGAGGCGAGGGAGCGGATTCTCGGCCCCGATCATCCCCAGACACTCGAAAGCGTCGCTGACCTCGCGGCGCTTCGGTTCAAACAACAAGACTGGCTCAGCGCCGCCGCACTTTGGCGCCGGAGTACAGCCGCAATAGAGGCTCGGACGTTGCGCGGGCTGCTGGACGGCGGCCAGGCCTCGGCAGGCGACGCGGATCAGGCAAGCTTCCAGGCCCTCCTGAAGACAGCCTATCGCTTGACGCCCCAAGGCGGGATGCCAGACGCCGACCTCTCGCGCGAAATGTTCCAGACCGCGCAGTGGGCGCAGAGCTCCAGGGCTGCGCAGTCGCTGCTGAGAATGGCGCCGCAGGGGGCAGCCGGGAATCCGGTGCTGGCGGCGCTGGTGCGCGAGCGTCAGGATTTGGTGACCGAGTGGCAGAAGCGCGATAGTTTGCGCACCGCCGCGTTCAGCCAGGCGCCGGAGAAGCGCGACGCCGAGGCCGAAGCGGCGAACACGGCCCGGCTCACTGCAATCGATGCGCGAATCAAAGAGATCGATAAGGAACTGGCGGCGAACTTTCCCGATTACGCAGAACTGGTGAGCCCTGCCCCGATAGCCATCGACGAAATTCAGGCTCTGCTCGGTGACGATGAAGCGCTGGTCCTATTTGTCGATACCGGCGAATTGGGGCCTGTGCCTGAGGAAAGCTTCATCTGGGTCGTGACCAAAACCGCGAGCCGCTGGGTGCGCTCAGCCACGGGCACGCCATCGCTGGCTCGAAAGGTGGCGGCGTTGCGCTGTGGTCTCGACGAGGCGGAATGGAAGGGACCGCGTTGCGAGCAGCTGACCGGCCAGCACTACACCGATGCAGACCGCAATGCCGGAACGCCCCTGCCCTTCGACTACGCTCGCGCGCATCGGCTCTATCAAGCCTTGTTCAGCCAGGTCGAAGACCTCATCAAGGGCAAGCACCTCCTCATCGTGCCATCCGGGCCGCTGATGCAATTGCCGTTCCAGGTTCTGGTGACGGCGCCTCCCGCCGCTGGCGATGACAAATCGCCAGTATCCTGGCTCATCCGTGATCATGCGGTCACGGTCTTGCCGGCTGCATCTTCGCTGAAAGCACTGCGCAGGCTTCCCCGGCCGAGCCTGGCAAAAAAGCCGATGATCGGCTTTGGTAATCCTCTGCTCGATGGTCCGGACGGCACCTATGCAGAACTTGCCAGGCGAGCGCGCGACAACAAAACCTGCGCTGCGGTTGCGCCGGTCCAGGCCGCCTCAGCCGCCGAAGCGCGCGGTGTCGCGCAAATTCAGACACGCGGCGGATTGGCCGATGTCTCCTTTCTGCGCGCCCAGGTTCCTCTGCCCGAAACCGCCGGCGAGCTTTGCGCTGTCGCCCGCGACGTCGACGCCGATGCTCGTGACATCTACCTCGGAGCGCGCGCCACGGAGCACGTGGTCAAGCGTTTGAGCGAAACCGGCGAGCTTTCCAAATATCGGATTGTGCATTTCGCCACTCATGGCGCGCTGGCAGGTGAGGTGGCCGGCAATGCCGAAGCGGGTTTGATCATGACGCCTCCCGATACTCCCACCCGGGAGGACGATGGCTACCTGACCGCCTCGGAGATCGCCGCGCTGAAGCTTGACGCCGATTGGGTTATCCTGTCGGCCTTCAACACAGCCGCCGGGGGCGCTCTCGGCGCCGAAGCACTCTCGGCACTCGCCCGCGCTTTCATTTACGCACAGGCCCAGGCTCTCCTCGTCTCGCATTGGGACGTCAACCCGGAAACGACCGTCAAACTCATAACCGGCGCCATAAACCGGTTCGGCGCCGACAAGACGATAGGCCGCGGTGAAGCGATGCGTCAATCCATGCTGGACCTTATTGATCATGGGAAGCCGGAGGACGCGCATCCTGCCCATTGGGCGCCGTTCGTGGTCGTGGGCGAAGGGGGAGCCGGACGATGATTTCTCCTTCGGTATCTCTCGGCAAAGGCGGCGTCGCAAATCCGCCCCTCAAAAAAGTAAAGACCCTGCTCGTAAAAGCAGGGTCTTCCGGGTCCAGAAGAAGGAGGTAACCTCACTAGGAGGACTGCTGTCATACTCGCTCTTGCGAAGCTTCAGCGCAATTCACCTTTGGGAGCAGTCGGGTTCCGCGCAACGAGCACTGCTTGCCGCCTTTCGAGCGGGTGCGGCCTCTTTTTCCGACGTTAGTCCAAACAGGACGAAGCTGTCCGCGATACCAAAAATCGAGCCACATGCGTTCGATATGACGAAGGGAAACCAGTGTCCGCCGGTTGAGTGTCGCCGCTATATCCACAGGCTTTATGCGCTTGATACTATCGCCACCGGGCTAAACCGGCCTACAAAGGCAACCGTCGAAGCAGCCGTAAAGAATCATGTTCTTGCTCATACGACACCAATTGGCGCGTACGAGAAGGCGCACTGAGACTAAATTTGAGTGAACTCTGGCGCCCCGTAGGAGAATCGAACTCCTGTTTCAGCCGTGAGAGGGCCGCGTCCTGACCGCTAGACGAACGGGGCATCTAGTTGCGGGCAAGATAAAGTGAGCCGCGCCTCCAATCAAGCAGAAAGGCGTAATAGACTGCGACAAGCGCCATCGCGTATGCAATGCGGGGCGATTTGGCGTACACGAAAAGCGGGCTATTGGCCCCCCCGTGGGCGTTACGCCACACTCCGGCGCGAATCTGAGGGTTCGATCGCAAAATGCCACTGCGCATCCCGTTGACACCTGAGAACAACGGCTTGACTCGCTTACGCTGCCATCGTGAAAAGGTAGCGACGAAATCGCCCTTATGGGGGAGCGGCGTCTCCTGCCATGTGAGAAGGTGCATCAGCCAGTGCCGCAGAGCGCAGGAAAGCATGCCACGAGATAGAATGTTTCATTCAGCCATCTCAGCTCCAACGGAGCACACCTGTCATTTTTTGGCCACAGGTTGGGATGGTTCACCACACTCTTTTTCTGGGGCAGGGATTAAGTGGCCCCACGGGCCGTTATTCGATTGTTCCGGGGAGGCGGCGACGTGAAGAGCGACCCTCGCCTCCAGATTGTGGACTTTCTGCCGCGCCTGCGCCGGTTCTCTTACGCTTTGACAGGAGATTCCGACAAGGGCGACGATCTCGTACAAGAAACCTGCGCGCGAGCATTATCGCGGATCAATCAGTGGGAACCAGGGACAAGGCTCGATAGCTGGATGTTTCGTATCGCCCAGAATATATGGCTCGATCAGCGGCGCGCTCACAAAGTGCGAGGCGATTCCGTAGACCTCGATCAGGCCTATGACATCGCCGGCGCTGATGGCCGGGAGGTGGTGGAAAACCGGCTGACGCTGCAAGAGGTATCGAAAGGTATCGCTGAGCTCCCTGGCGATCAGCAAGTTCTGATTGCTCTCGTTTGCGTGGACGGTCTCTCCTACAAGGAGGCGGCGGAGGTCCTGAACATTCCAATTGGCACAGTTATGAGCCGTCTCGCCCGCGCGCGGCGCGCTCTATACGACTTCGCCAATCCGGAACTCGAAACCGCGCCGATTAAGCTGGAGACCCGCCGTGGCCAAAGTAACCGATGAAATGTTGATGGCTTACGCCGATGGCGCGCTAAGCCCCCTCGCGCTTGCCAAAATTGAGACCTTTCTGCAGAGCGATCCCGAATCTCGCCGGCGCGTCGAAATGTTTCGTGCCACCGGAGCACCCCTTTCGAGGCTCTACGGCCAGCCGATAGCGGAACCGGTTCCGGCGTATCTCAAAGAGTTCGTCCTAAACTATCCGATCGAGACGGAAACTCCCAGGGCGCAGTCGCAAAAAGTTGCCCCGACGAGATGGCTGGACGGGCTCAGGGAGGGGACGGGCCACTTCACGACGAGCCTCGCCGAGTGGTTGGGGAGCCCCGCTCCGGCTCGGCGCTGGCAGCTCGCGGCTGCCTCGGTGGCGCTGCTGGCCTTCGGCGTGGGCGCTGGCGCATTCCTTCACGGCGACAGCAGTTCGAATGATCTTGTCGCGTTTAACGACGGCCACATTTACGCAAGCGGGCCTCTGAATGAGGTCCTAGAAAAGGGATTGAGCAGACACGATACCAGAATTGGCGGCGTTCGTGGCGAGGCTGTCACGATGCGTGCCAGCCTGACTTTCAAAAGCAAGCAGAATACCTACTGCCGGGAATACGAGATCGCAACCCCGGGTGATAGCGGTTTCGTGGGCCTCGGATGCCGTGGCGCCGATGGGAAATGGGCTCTTGAAATGCATCTTCCCGCGAGCAACGCGGCCAAGGGCGGGGTAAAGACAGCTGCGGCTGCGGAGAATGCCGCGCTGGACGCGATCGTCGATCGCATGATTGACGGCGATGCTTTCGGCGACGCGCAAGAAACCGCCGCCATTAGCCGCGGCTGGAAGTAGAGCGAAAGCCGCCTACTCTGCCGCACCGGCAACAGTCGGCTCTCGGAATCTCTTCTGGCATGCACTCCGAGGGAGCCAAAACAGGCCTCGACCGTAGATCGGATCGCGGCCTTCCTGGCCTAAATCCATCACCGCGAAATTATTCTAGAAATCGGTCTTCCCTCCTTAAGGGCGTGAGGCGGTGGTCCGGGATAAGGACCGCTGCGGTCGCCGATATGCCGCGTCCGACGCGATCGTCGATCACATGATTGACAGAGATGCTTTTGGCGACAAGCAAGAAACCGCCGCCATCAGCCGCGGCTGGGAGTAGGTCTAAAGCCGCCTACTCTGCCGCGCTGGCAACAGTCGTCTCGGAAGTCTCTTCTTCTGGCGGCGTGCATTCCGATGGCGCCAAAAGCAGGCCTCGACCGTAGATCGTGTCGCGGCCTTCCTGGCCCAAATCCATCACCGCGAGATTATCCAAGAGATCGGCCTTGCCCTGCTTAAGGGCTTCAGGGGGCTCCACAGCAAGGACCGCCGTCACGTGAGGCGCCGCGAAGGATGTTCCGGAGTGAAACCCTGCGCGACCGCCAGGCGCGGCTGTCCAGATATCGACGCCGGGGGCAGAAAAATCGATGTGGGGTCCCCGATTGGCATAGCGGTAATTGCGCAAATCTTTTGTGACCGCTGTCACGGCGACGACTTGGGGATAAGCGGCCGGGTAGCTCGGTTCCGCCGTTGGACCTTCGTTTCCGGCAGCGGCGACGAAGATGACACCCGTTTCGCTCATACGTGCGATCGCTTCGCCCACCAAGTTATCTCGCGGACCGGAAAAACTCATATTGATGAGTTTCACGTCGAATTTCTTCATCCACTCCAGCGCTTTCAGCAAGCTGATCGTGTCGGCGGTCATGTCGCCGCGTTCATCGGAATAGAAGACATTGGCGGCATAGAAGTCCGCGTCAGGGATAAGACCTGGCGTACTCGTAAGAGAGTTTCCGGCCAGCAAAGCGAGGACCGCCGTCCCGTGCCAGTTCGGCGCACCCAAATGCCCGTCGGGAGCGAAATCAAACCGGTGAATATGACGACCTTCGAAAGCGGGGTGTGATTCATCGATGTCGGTATCGATCACCCCAACCTTGAGCCCTTTGGCGCATGGCGCGAGCGTGTCTTTCCACCCGATTGCCTCCCGCGCGAAGCAGCGGTTCGCGGCGCAGGTCGGGGTATTGCCCGGCGCCGTCGCTGGCATCGCCTTATCCAAAGTGACGGGCTCCTCGCGAGCCGACGCGCGATAGAGACGGTAAACCCTGTTCAACTCGAACCGCTGCCCCGGCAGTTCTTTGCTGAGAAGGTCTTGGCCACGAACCGCATCCAATCCAGGAGGCACGGAAAAACGGATGATCGTGTGGTCGCTCGCCTCCGAGGTCAAAACCGGATCGGCCTTGAATCCCAGGGCCTCGGCGCGTTCAATCGACGCCGGATCCGCGCCGACCGCAAGCACCTCGTTCGGCAAAAATGAGAGTTCCGCCGATCGGAACACTCGTCTTGGCCATCACCGTCGTTGCCTCGCTCCGCTCGAACATCGAGTTCTGATAGCGTGCGGCGACGGGGGTGACAGACCTGTCCAAGGTCAGGACCGTCTGCCCTTCCTTGCTCTCGGTGATGCTGCGAATATAAGTTTCGGTAGCAACTTTCCCCTGGGGATCGGGAAGGTGGCCGCCCACGTTCGCCGCCATTCCGAGGTGACCAGCCTGAAACACGGACTGCGACTCGTGATGCCCGCCAAGTGGGACATGCAACTTCATCATATTGCGGCTGGCATCGTAGCTGACGGACGCCTGGTGGGATCCCAAAGGGATGCCATCGGTATGAGGGGTCGCGTTATGTTTGCCGTCCGTACCTTTGGTGTGACCGGTGCCGGCCCCGGTGCTGTGCGGCCCGTGCTCTCCACTGGAGCCGCTGCCCTTGCCGGCGTTGTCCACGCTGGCCGGATGTTTTGAATGATGACCTTCATCATCATCGCCTGCCAAAGCCGCGGCGAAAAAGCCAAAGCTGGATTGCTGGCCCGAGAGTTTCGCGCAGAGATTGCCATCACCTGCCAATACAAGCACGCCTACCAAACACAGGGCGGGGGCCTTTCGGAAGCATTGACGAGAAAAAGGGGCTCGGCGGCGGGGCATTTGTTGCGTCCATGACAAGTTAGAATCACGGTTATTCAATAACGCACACGGCTCGTCCCTATTCCGCCTCCGTGTTGAAATTAAGGACCGGACCGAAACTAACAGGAGAAAGCTGCCGCCTTGTTTAATTCTGCGCGCGCTCGTTCATGGTCTGAGCCCCGCCATGCGCCTTGAGGTGCGCCACAATTTCAGCGGTAGGCCAGCATGTTTGCGGCAGCCCAATGCGCTTCTGATAAGCGCCGACCGCAGCTCGGGTGCGCCCTCCAGCCTTGCCGTCGATCGTATCGCTATAAAGGCCGAGGCCGGTGAGCCTCTTTTGCATGTCCTCAACGTCGGAGGTTTGCACCTGCACAATCCGCTGCCAAGGCTGCGAGAAGCCGCCGCCGCCGCGGATGCGATCTGCCAGATTGCCCACGAAAAGCGCGTAGAGATCGGACTTGTTGTATTCGCGAATCACCTGGAAATTATCGAAGGTCAGGAAAGCAGGCCCGAAGAGCCCCGCGGGCTGTAAGAGAGATGCCTCCCAGGTCAGCACCTCAGGAGGAAATTCTCCGCCCTTCACCGGGGTGATCCCCATCGCCGCCCACTCGCTCACGGGTTTGCGGATGTCGAGATAGCCCAGCGAACAGTCGACCTTCGCCGGCGCCCGGACTTCGAGGCCCCACGGATGCTGATTATTCCAGTTGATGCCATGCAGATTTTTCGCAAGTGAACCGAGCGCATCCGGCACGGAATGCCAGATATCCTTCTTGCCGTCGCCATCCTGGTCGACGGCGTACTTGAAGTAATCTTCCGGCATGAATTGCACGAGACCCATCGCGCCCGCCCAGGAACTTTTCATGTCCTGCGGAGCGATCACCCCCTCCTGAACCATGCGCAGCCCATCGATGAACTGGCGTTCGAACAACTCCTTGCGCCGCCCGGCATAGGCCTCGGTCGCCAGCACCTCAAGCGCATTATAGCGCGAATTGTGCGCGAAGGTTCCGAATGCGGTCTCCCGTCCCCAAACGGCAAGAAGGATGTAGGGGTCGATCTGATAGGCCGTCTTGATGGCGATCAGCGTATCTTTGTACTGGGTAAAGAGCCTGCGGCCCTGTTCTGCAAGGTTTGCGAGGGACTTGTCGCTCAAATATTGCTCGGGCGTGCGGACGAACTCCGGCTGCTTCGCCTGCTTCTTGGACGGGATGTCGAGGTCCGGGAGAGAGAAATCGGGAACAAGCCCGCGCGTAACGGAATTGTAGACGCTCGCCCGGATGCCTTTTTCAAGCGCTGTGGCGCGGAACGAAGCGATCCACGCTCGAAACCCCTCCGTGGAGGGCGTGCCCGCCAGCACCGCCTGAACAAGAAATACCGACAAAAGCGCCGCCACAAATCCGGCTTTCGCTAATAGGGCCTGCTTACTGAACGTCATCGTCTCGGAATCCCCTTGGGATACGAAAGCAGCGACACTTTTCAACCAATGTGTCGATCTCTGCCAGAGGCGGCCTTGCCACGCTTTTTCGGCCATCCGCCCGCAAACCCCAGCCATGACCGGAGCAGCGCTTGAAGCCCCCCAACATTGCGCATATCCTCGGAGTTGGGCGGGAATGCGAACAACGCCTTCGGCAAATTGGATTTACCTGCAATGGTTAACGATTGAGGAAGGTGCGCCTTGTCCGGAGTATACATCAATGAGATCGCCACCGCCGTCCCTCCCCACCAAGTCCACAACGCCTTCGTTCAATTCCAGCGCCATATGCTCGATGACTACCGCAAGCAAACGATCTTCGACCGCCTGGTGGAGAAAGGCCAGATCGAAAAGCGCTGGTCCTGTGTCGTCCCCGCCGAAGACTGTTCAGGCGCCACGATAAATGGCGCGCGCTTCTACGTGCCGGGTGATTTTCCCTCAACCGGCGAACGCATGCGGCAATATGAAATCGAGGCTCCCCTTCTTGCCGAGTGCGCTGTCAACAAGCTGAACCTTGGGGAGCGAAAGAGTGAAATCACGCATCTGATCGTCACCTCCTGCACCGGCTTCTCAGCACCCGGCATCGACCTCGAGATGATCCACCGCATCGGCCTCAATCCATCCCTCGAGCGCACGATCATCGGCTTCATGGGTTGTTACGCCGCTGTGAACGCTCTCAAAGTTGCGCGTCATATCGTCCGCTCGGAGCCAAAGGCCAAGGTGCTCGTGCTGAGCATTGAGCTTTGCACGCTGCATTTCCAGGAGACCTATGAACTCGAGGAAATGATGCCCTTTCTGCTCTTCGCAGATGGTTGCGCGGCGGCGCTCATCAGCGCGGAGCCGCGGGGGCTTTCCATCGAGCGGTTCTATGCCACGGTTCTTCCCGAAGCCGCAAGCCAGATGGCCTGGCACATCCGGGACCTCGGTTTCGACATGGTTCTTTCAAGCCGCATTCCAACCTCGGTCGGCGAGGCGATCCGGCGCGCCTCCGATGCAATTCTCGCGGGGCTGAAACCGAAGGATATCGAGCTTTGGGCCGTGCATCCGGGAGGGCGAGCCATTCTCGATGCGGTCGAGGCGGCATTCCGGCTGCCTTTGACGGCGCTCAACGCCTCGCGGCGGACCTTGCGCGACTTCGGCAACATGTCGTCGGCGACCGTGCTTTTCGTGCTGAAATCGCTTCTGGAAGAGAACAGGTCCGGGGCGCGCGGCTGCGCCATGTCCTTCGGTCCCGGCCTCACAGCGGAGACGATGCTCTTCAAGGCTGTCGTAGAGCAGCCCGCGTCCATTTGGAGGCGGGCCGCTCAGCAATTTGGAACCGATCAACTTTTCCGCCTTTCATCGAATCCGATTAAGGCGGGTTGATCCAAGGAGCGCTATGCCCGATTTCTCCAAACGGGACACGACGCCGGAGCTGATGGACACCGAGATTGTCGGCTACGAGGAGCTCCGTGGCGTGCTTCGCGAACTCACCCAGGCGAACGAACTGTCCTTCGCTTATCGCCCGACGCTTTCCTTTTTCAAGCGGCTGGCCCGCGAAGGCCGCCTCGGCGACGATCGGCGTATCGTCGTGATCGACGCGGCGAGCGGCTATGGCGACATGTCGCGAAAGGTGGATGCCTGGGCGGCCAAAAACGGCGTCAACCTCGAGATCATCGGCGTCGACATGAATCCGTGGGCGGCGCGTTCAGCGTCGGAAGCGACAGCGCCCGGCCGACCGCTCCGATGGGTGACGGCCGATCTCTTCGACTTCCGCCCCGAGGGCGGCGCCGACATTATTATGAGCTCTTTGTTCACGCATCATCTGTCCGATCCTCAGCTCGTTCGTTTCATTCGCTGGATGGAGGAGAATGCGCGCGTCGGCTGGTTCATCAATGACATCGAACGCCACCCCGTGCCGTACTACTTCCTCAAATTCGCATTCTGGGCGACGCGGCGGCATCGCTTCATGCGCCATGACGGCCCGGTGTCGATCGCCAGCGCCTTTAAGAAAGAGGACTGGGCTCGACTGCTAAAAGAGGCGGGGCTGCGGGAAGGTGCCGCAAGGGTCGAGACATGGACGCCGTTTAGACTGTGTGTCTCAAGAGTGAAGGAGACCCAATGAAACCCTATGATGCCGCTGTTATCGGAGGAGGCGTGGCAGGGCCTGCGCTGGCGATGGAGCTGGCGCGCGCGGGACGTTCGGTCATTCTGTTCGAGAAAGAGAAAGAAGCCCACGATAAGGTCTGCGGGGAATTCATCAGCCACGAGGGCGTGCGCTATCTCCACGATCTTGGCGTTTCGCTTGAAGGGCTTGGCGCTGTCCCCATCCGGCATGTGCGCCTTGCCAGGCACGCCGGCGCCGTAACATCCGACCTTCCGTTCCAGGCCCAGAGCTTATCCCGTCGTGTCCTCGATGAGACCCTTTTACAGCTCGCGTCCGATGCTGGGACCGAGATCAAGCGCGGCATTCGCGTCAAGGACATGGAGAAAGACGGCGATGCCTGGGCGGTCAACCTCGAGGGCGCCGATGCTGTTAGCGCGAAGCAGGTCTTCCTCGCAACC
Source organism: uncultured Alphaproteobacteria bacterium (assembly GCA_963839435.1). GTDB lineage: Bacteria > Pseudomonadota > Alphaproteobacteria > Rhizobiales > Rhodomicrobiaceae > Rhodomicrobium. The sequence goes on along the minus strand of CAWIVD010000017.1, from coordinate 493,289 downwards.
GGCAAGCACGACTTGAAAGACTGGAAAAGGACGCGCGGGCCCCATCCCGAATGCCTCGCCTTCAAGGCGTACTGGCGTTTGAAGCCCGAGCAGGCGGCTGAACTGGCGGGCCATGTCGAACTCATCCTGTTTCCGGGCGGCTATGCCGGCCTGCAGGAGGTTGAGGGCGGCCGCGCAAATCTGTGTCTTATTGTTCGCAAGGATGCCTATACCACCCGCTATGGATCGTGGGAGAGTCTCTTGGATGCCATTCAGAGCAATTGCCCGCATCTGAAGGGTCGCCTCGACGGCGCCACCTGCCTCATGGACAAGCCTCTCGCGATCTCCGGCCTGCCCTATGGGCATGTTGCATGGGAAAGCGGCGGCGTCTGGCGTCTTGGCGATCAGGCGGCGGCGATCCCATCCTTCTCGGGCGATGGCATGTCGATCGCGCTCCACAGCGCGCGGCGCGCGGCGCGTGGTTATCTTAAGGGTGAAAGCGCAGAAATCTACCAGCAATCCCTCGCGCGGCAGCTATCAAGCCAGCTTCACAGAGCGACCATCATCTCGCGGCTCCTTGTCAGCGAAACGGGCCAGGGCCTGGCGATGACAAGCGCCGGTATCTTTCCCTATGTTCTTCCCGTCAGCGCGGGCCTGACGCGAATCCCGTCGCGCGCGCTTGGCGAACGCGGCTGAAAGGGGGTGCCCCATGATGCATGATGGCGTTATGAGTTATAGCTGGATGTTTGGAGTGGGCTGGGCCCACCTGCTTCTGGCGGTGCTGATCGTGCTCGTTCTTGCCGGGGTCATCAAATTCATTTTTTTTGACTGAAAGCCCTCTCCCCGGACCGCTTCACAATTTCTCTTGTTGAAAGACTGCTTTGTTCTTTCGGAAGCATAGTCTTGCAAGCGCGCAAGGGCTATTAGCAGATCTTTATTGCGTAACCTGGTGTTGCCCATGATACCGATTTTCGAAACCAAGCGGCTGACGCTCCGTCCCATCACACTGGACGACGCACCCGCTGCGCAGCGTCTTTTTCCGCATTGGGAAATCGTCCGCTTTCTGGGGCGTAATGTGCCCTGGCCCTATCCCGAAGACGGCGCCCTCCAATTCTATCGCGACGTGGCTTTGCCTGCCGTGGAACGCGGCGAACAATGGTTGTGGGCGATCCGCCTCAAAGGTGGACCATCCCACATGATCGGCTGCATCAGTCTCAGCACGCAACGCAACGACAACAGAGGCTTCTGGCTTGGGTCGCCCTGGCAAGGGATGGGCATCATGCAGGAAGCTTGCGAGGTCGTGACGGACTTCTGGTTCAACGGGCTCAACCACGAAACGCTGCGGGTGGCGAAGGCCGTGGACAACACCGCCTCGCGTCGCATCTCGGAAAAGGAAGGCGCGCGATGCGTCTTCACCGAGGAGCGGGTGTTCTGCATGGGCCCCACGCAGGCCGAAATCTGGGAAATGACCAAGGAAGAGTGGAACGCGCGACGCAAAAACCCGGCCGAGTTCCGCATCCCAGCGTGCGGCCTGAGAAGACGCCGACGGTTGCAGGCTGAGCGGCTTTTTGTATGCATGGCGCGGCTTCGGCATCTGCGTGTCAATTTCTTCGTCTCGCTTGCGACCGCATTCGCGACGCCCAGTGGAACTTCGAACGCCGGTTCGGTGATTAAGCTGACGCCTGTGGCGGAACAGGTGCAATGGAAGCCGGGGGTCCGTCGGGGAACGGCACTATATTCCAGGTATCGACCCCAGCTTGCCAATAGCAGCCGCAGAGTAACGTTTAGTTAATTGGGTTCGTTTTGTAAAAAGCCTATAAGTAATAATGTAAGTAGTTTATCGCGGGCAGTGGCCATGCGCCCGCTCCGGATCCAATCCCGTTGCATTCTTGCGCCGAACGGGTTTTGAATTCCGCAAACCGAAGGAGACGGCTCATGACCGACGCACCAGCCCCAGGCTTCAACACGCTCGCCATCCATGCCGGCGCTCAGCCGGACGCCGCGACGGGCGCGCGCGTCACGCCGATCTATCAGACCACCTCCTATGTCTTCGACAACGTGGAGCACGCCGCGTCGCTGTTCAGCCTGGAGGCGTTCGGTAACATCTATACGCGCATCATGAACCCCACGCAGGCTGTGCTCGAGGCCCGCGTCGCGGCGCTGGAAGACGGCACGGCTGCGCTGGCGGCGGCATCGGGCCATGCCGCGCAACTCCTCGTGTTCCACGTTCTGCTCGAGCCGGGCGACGAATTCATCGCCGCGCGCCAACTTTACGGCGGCTCCATCAACCAGTTCAATCACGCCTTCAAAAAGTTCGGCTGGAACGTGGTCTGGGCCGACGGCAACGACCCGGCGAGCTTCGAGGCGGCGGTCACGCCGAAGACCAAACTGATTTTCATCGAGTCCATCGCCAATCCGGGCGGCATCCTCATCGATGTGCCCGCTGTCGCCGCGATTGCGAAAAAGGCCGGCATCCCGCTCATTGTCGATAACACGCTCGCCACGCCCTACCTGTTCCGGCCGAAAGAACACGGCGCCGACATCATCGTGCATTCGCTGACGAAGTTCCTCGGCGGCCAGGGCAACTCCATCGGCGGCATTCTTGTCGATTGCGGAACCTACGATTGGCTCAAAAGCGGCCGTTATCCCATGCTTTCGCAGCCGAACCCGTCCTACAACGGCTTGGTCATCGGCGAGACCTTCGGCAATTTCGCCTTCGCCATCGCGGCGCGCGTGCTCTCCTTGCGCGACCTCGGACCCGCCATCGCGCCCTTGAACGCCTTCCTCTTCATCAATGGCATCGAGACGCTGCCTTTGCGCATGGCGCGCCACTGCGAGAACGCGCTCGCCGTCGCGGGCTGGCTGGAAAAGCATGAGAAGGTCGCGTGGGTGAATTACGCCGGGCTGCCCGGCAACCGCTATTATGAGCTTGCAAAGAAACTCACGCCGAAGGGCGCCGGCGCTGTCTTCACCTTCGGCCTGAAAGGCGGCTACGACGCGGGCGTGACGCTCGTCTCGAATGTGCGGCTGTTTTCTCACCTCGCCAATATCGGCGATGTCCGCAGCCTCATCATTCACCCGGCCTCGACAACGCACAGCCAGCTCACGCCGGAGCAGCGCACGCTCGCAGGCGCGGGCGACGACGTCGTGCGGCTCTCGATCGGCATCGAGGACTTGGCCGACATCATCGGGGACCTGGAGCAGGCGCTCGCGGCGGCGTAGACGACACGGTCAGGACTGAAAGCAGCCAAAATTTGGCCCTCATTGGGCGCACACCTAGGCATGGTGCTGCGTATGGAGACTCATTTCCCTCACGACGGCTGGCTCGATACGGCCAGAAACCGGAATATACGATGACCCGCCACCGCATCCTGTTATTGACTCTGGCCGTTCTGCCGCTCGCGGCGCTTGGCTTCAACCCGCCCCCCGCAAGGGCTCAATCGCAAGACTACCTTCCGCCTCAGCAGCCTGAGCCGCCGCGATCCATCAGGCCGCCTCAGGCCGGCGGAACCGGTAACCCGGATACCTCACACAGCGGCAGCGACAATCCCGGCTACGGCCAACCCTACAGCGCGGCTCCGCCTGCAAGCGCCAATGCCGCCGTGCCTGAAAACAGCGCTCCGCCTCCCGGCCAGACTTGGGGCCCTCCGCCGCCACGCGGGACGTATTCACCGAATGAAATCGTCGACGCCGGACGGAGCTTCTTCGGCGGGGCATCGGAGGGGCTTGCGAAAGTTGTCGAATATTCCTTTCAAAAGAATGGCCACCCAAACGGCTATATCCTCGGCGAAGAGGGAAGCGGCGCCATTGTCGCAGGCTTGAGGTACGGCGAAGGAACGCTCTACACGAAGGGATTCCCGCCGCAGAAGGTCTATTGGCAAGGGCCTTCTCTCGGTTACGATTTCGGCGCGAACGGTTCGAGATCGTTCACACTTGTATACAATCTTCAATACCCATCGCAAATTTACGAGCGCTTTGCGGGTATCGACGGTTCCGCTTATCTCGTTGGAGGTGTGGGAATTCAGTTTCAGCAACACGATGATGTCACTCTCGCGCCCATTCGTGCCGGGTTAGGGTTGCGTTTGGGAGCCAATGTCGGGTATCTCAAATATACGCCCTCGCCTACCTGGAACCCTTTTTAAGGGGACCTGTCACGCGATCGGTTGAACGGACGCTGGTCCGGCGGGTTGGACACACTGTGCCGGATGCCTTTCGGCAGATGCAAACGCAGCGGGAAGTTGCCGTGGCTGTCATCAGCCCCAATCTTTCTAGGGCGTTGGGCATGTGCCCGACGGGACAAGGTTAAGGGAGCTCAGTTCAATGATCCAAGCGATTATGCTGATCGCACTCGGATTTTTGATCGCGAGCTTGTTCGGCGTGCTGCTCGCCCCCTCCCTTTCGAGCCGCGCTGCCCGTCTCTCGAAGAAAAGGCTTGAAAGCACGCTGCCTCTCACGCTTGCCGAGATCGAGGCGACGCAAGACCAGCTGCGGGCGACCTTTGCGGTTCGCGTCAGGCGTCTTGAAAGCGCGCTTGCCGGCGCCAAACAGAAGGCCGCGAATCAACTTGTGGACAACAGCCGTCTGCAAATGCAGATTGTGGCCCTGAAGGATCAGATCGCCGACCTCGACCTCCAGCTTTCCGAAAGGCGCAACGCGGCCACGGTTCTCGAGCAAACCATAACCAAGCGCTTTCCCGAGCTTGACCGCGAAATCACCGCCGCCAAGGCGCAACTTCAGGAGCGCTCCTACGAACTCCAGGATTTGACGAGCAAGCTGGCCCGCCGCGATGAAGAGCTCGCCGCCACACAGGAGGCCGCCGCCAGCTATCAGGAAGAGCTGCAGCGCCTGCATCAGGTTCTCGAAAAGAGCGCCGCCGACCGGAGCGGAAGACGCGTTCGCCGGGCTTCTCAATGGGATTTGGAAGATTACCGGGCCGAGTACGACCGTCTGAATCTCGAGCTCTCGAAGCTGCGTCAGCAACTCGTGCAGTTTCAGGATCGCGATTCTCAGCAGGTTGGCGTGATCAAGAGCGAGTTGCAGAAGCTTGCCGAGCTCATCCTCACATCGGCGCAGCACAAAGGCGGATCCCAGGCCGAGCGCATCGACCCTTCCGTAAAGCGTGTGGGCGGGCTGGACACGCGCAGAGAAAGGCCGGTGCCGTGGCGTCAAAATGCGCATTCGCCCATGCCTCTCGCCGCAAGACTGAAGCTCAACGCCAACACGCCGCCCTCTGAGCAGAGTGAAACGCCGCTCCTGGCTTCGCCGGAACCGGGTGGTCTACCGGACTCGCCGCCGGCCTCGGGGGGCCAGAGCCTGACATCCCCCGTGCTGACGATCCTCCCGGAAGAAACGGTTGTAACCCCGCAGCCGAGAAATTCTCATGGAGAGGGAAGCGACCGGCCAAAAATTTTGCAGGAGGTGGTGACCGCGGGCAACGCAGAGGAAACCGAGCCGCCCGCAGACAGCGAAACAAAAGGGAATGCTCAAGAACACGAGCCGCCGATGCCCATCGCCGCGAACGGACGACATGGCGTCGAAGACAAGGGTGCGTCTCCTCGCGATGGCGAGGCGGGTCAAGAAAACGGGCGCGCCGGATCTGATGGCCCCGCCGGAGCGGCGAAGATTGCAACGGGAAATGGCGTACACCATGCCTCCCGCCAGAACGGCGACGCGGCAGGGGCGAATTTGGCCGAGGCGATCGATCTCGATTCCTTGGCCGCCGACCCCGAGGACGAAAAAATTGGCCCGCACCTGCCAACGCTCCTTGAAAGGTTACGGAGCATTGGTGAAGATCATGCCGAGAGCGAAAAGTCATCGCCGCCTCCGGGAGGCTAGAGCAGCCCTCATCCATTTGGATGCGGGTAAGCTGCTCTAACCTTCAGCAGGCTGCTCAAGCATGAAATCCTGGCTTCATTCTTCGACAAGCTCAGGAGGAGGGTGGGTGTATTCAATGAGTTGAATGGTGAGCTTGTCGAACCATGGGCACCATCGTTTTTCAAGAGCCGGCCAGAATCGATCACAAACGCCGGGTTGATCTAACTCGATAGGAACCAGCGCTCGGAGCCCTCGAAGCCGGCTGCCGTGAGCTTGCCGGAGCGAACTGCGAAAGTATCCAATCCTATCCTGTTGCCAAGGTCTTCAGGGGCTCGAGCGGGTGTGTGACCATGAACCACGACAGCCCCGAAATCTTCCTTCGATTTCAGAAATTCCTTCCTGATCCAGAGCAGATCATGTTCACTTTGTTGATCCAGCGGAACATTGGGCCTGACGCCCGCGTGGGTAAAAAAGTAGTCCCCGATGCGGCAGGACAGCCTCAATTCCTTATAGAAATGAAGATGAGCCTCCGGCAGCGCAGCCCGGAATTGCCGAGCCGTCTCGGCCAGCCCTTCCGGACCGCCCCATGCCGCGCGTTGAATAGTCTCGAATCCGATACCGTAAGACAAAAGTGTGCTGTCTCCGCCATTGTAGAGCCAATGCGGGCCGGTAACGGGATCGTTGAGGAAAGAGAGAAGCAGATCCTCGTGGTTTCCCTTGAGAAAGACCGGCGTGTACGGCGGCGAAAAACCCTTGATCAGCCGGTCGACGACGCCGCTCGAATCAGGGCCGCGATCAACGTAGTCTCCGAGAAAGATGAGAGTGACCGGCAGGTCGGCGCGGCCTTTCTGGTCCCGTTCGATCAGGCTCGACAAAGTCTCAAGCAGATCGAGGCGCCCATGAATGTCCCCAACGGCGTAAAGTCGGACCCCGTCCGGCGCGCTTGCCTGTTTCCGATCGTTATTCCTGAATTTCAAAAGAATTTCTCTCCTTTCGATCCGCTTCGATTTGCCAGCCGCTTCCGCGGCCGAGACAACGCCTGGTGGCACAGTTTCGCCGCTTTCTTCTCTCAGTCATCAAAAGTGGCAAGCGTACTTCTTTTCGGTAGTCCGCTCGTTTCGAATCTTTTGCCTTCGATGGTATTATCCGCTGCGGCCATCCCGTTTGGCGTCCGTCATCAATTAGAGGGTGATGAATAGTGGTCAGGCTTTTCGCCATAAGCCTTTTTATCCTTTTTTCTGCGATCGGCGCCACGATGGCCCAAGGCACAGCCTGGCCTCCTCCCGGCCCGCCTCGAGGCGCAAAGGCACCGCCGCCCCCGCCCGCGCCCCCGGCGGTCGGAACGGTTGGCATGCTGACCGGTGACGTCGACAGCACCGGATTGCGAATCGCCAGTGATCTCGCTCGCGTCCTCGATAACGGAAATGAGCTGCGGATCATTCCCATGGCCGGAAAAGGATCCATACAAAACATCAACGATCTTATAACCCTCAAGGCGGTCGATCTTGCGATCGTTCAATCCGATGTTCTAACACGCTTTGCCAAGTTAAGCAGACAGCCCGGCTTGCAAACGCACATGCAATACGTGGCGAAGCTTTATTCGGAGGAATTTCACGTCCTGTCGCGGATGCAGTTTCTGTGCCTGCAGGATTTGACGGGACGCCGGGTGAGCTTCGGCCCGAGGGACAGCGGTATGGCGATTACAGCCGAAACCGTTTTCGAGGCCAACGGGATCGCGGTCAACCCGCTGTATCTCGACCATGAAGAAGCCGTCGAGCGGCTCAAGCGCGGCGAACTGGATGCGCTCGTCTATGTCGGCGGCAAGCCGTCGCGGGCCTTCGACAAGATCAGCCATAAGGACAAGGTTCATTTCCTGGATGTGGAATACCTGGCCGGTCTTCAGGCCGCTTATTTGCCGGCCATCATGACCGCGGAAGATTATCCCGGTCTCGTGGCGCCGAATGAAAGCGTCGGGACCATCGCCGTCTCCACCGTCATGGCGGTCCACTCTCTGCCTCCTCAATCCGAACGTTTTCGTATTCTATCCCGATTTACCGAGCGGTTTTTCGCGAGCATCGATAGGTTCAAAACGGGCAGCTACAGTCCCAAGTGGCGGGAAGTCGATATCAGGGCGCCGCTCAGGGGCTGGCAGCGATTTCAGCCCGCCGAGCGATGGCTGTTCGCGAATGCCGAGCATCGGACGGAGCCCGTGGCGGCGCCCGGCGACCCAAAGCTGAAAACGATGGTCAGAAAATTCGTCAAGAGTTCAGCGCGGAAGCTCCGCTAACCAGGAGGAGCTCTTCAACAAGTTCATCCGCTGGTATCAGCAACAGAACAGGCCGCAACAGTAGCAACCGGCAGGTTCAGCGATGCGAGATGCCGACAGGAGCAGGAAATGGCGGAGATAGCCAAGGTCAATGGGCCCGAAGAGGCTTCTTCCAAGACGGAAGAGCCGGGCATTGGCGCAAAAAGAACAGCCAATCATCCGGCAGAGGATTCCTCAAGTCTGATTGAAACCTTCTCGGCCGAGTTGGCGGCCCTGTCGCCTGATCCTGAAAAAGCTTCTCAAGAGTTCGAACGCTCCAAGGCTGCACGGCCCGAAAACCCGGAAGAAAAAAGCGCCGGCACTTTTGCCGGCGACGTTGCGGGCGGGCCGGCCGAGGCAGTCGAGCCCCAGGAGAACGACGATCCGAACGAGGGCGAAGACACCTCCGATGAGGGAGAAGACAGCTTCGATCATGAGAACGAGGAGGGCTTCTTCGCCGGTTGGGATGGCTTCGACGAAATCCATGAGCTGAGCGCCGATGAGGAACTTGCCGGTGACGAGGAGCAAACTCAGCCTTTCGAAGGCGAAGCAGGCCATCGCACGCTTTCGGAGATCGCGCTCGCTTCCGGCACACTTCAAACATTGGACAATTCAAGCGACGCCGGCGCGGGTCTCTCCAGCAAGCATGACGAACTCGCCGAAGCCGTCCAGGCCGCGCTGATGAGCGTCTATGGCGAGCCGCCATCCGCCGCTCCCGCCGAAAGGAGCGTGCCGCCGGACGTGCCCGCCTCTGGCCCTGGCTGGGCAAGCGAGGACAGCCTCACTCCCCAGGACGTGATCCTGAATTACTTCGATTACCAGCCGGGCCCGGGAAAAGGCCGCGGAACGATCGCCGATCACGCCGATACCGGGTACAACGGCGACAGCCCCAGCGTTTTTCGACAGCCTCATGACTATCCTCCGCCCCGGTCTCGGGCCCAATGGGCAAGCTCGCCTGCCCCGTCTGCCGCGTATGATGATCCTCAGCCCTATCCTGCGAGCCAAGAGGCGGCCACGAAAGCAGCGGACGCATCCGAACGGGAGAGCAGCCGGCTTCTCGGCGCGGCGGCCATCGGCTTGGTTGGCGGCATCGCAATTGCGGCGTCACTGGCGGTTTTCGTCATCAATTCCTACGGCCCAGGCGGCCGCACGGCGCCCGGCGCGACGAGCCAGGCATTGGATACCAGTCCCGCCGGATATGGGCGATGGTTCAAGAACGGCGCAGATTCGGATGCATCAAAGCCTGCCGAGGCCGCATCCCCCCCGGAGGCGGCGCCCGTGATTGCTGCGTCCGATGTCCTCGTGATGTCGGGTCAGCCTTCTCCGCTCGCGATAAAGGTCAAACCGGAGCAAGCGAATGAGAAGACCCTTATAAGTCTTACCGGCATCCCAGAAGGTGCGCGACTTGAATGCTGGCGTCGACGCAGGCGGCGGAAACTGGCTGTTGCCGCCGCGCCGGCTGGATGGTCTCATGATCAACGTGCCGGCGGGCACGCCCGACACGGCACTCCTCACCGTACAAGTGCTCGACAGCAATATCCGAACGCCTTTGTCTGAGAAAAAGCAGTTTTCCATCCGTGTGAGCGCGGCAAAAGGAGAGCCCGCCGCGCAGACGACGGCACAGCCGCGGACACAGCCTGAAATCGTGGCTATCAAGCCCCCGCAACCGGAACCCGCTTCCGTGCCGGAGACGCCGAAGCTTGCGAAGGCCGCTCCATCCTTCTTCAGCACGGAGACGGTTCCGACCTCAGCGTCCGCGATAGCACCCCACGCCGAGCCACAGGCGAAGCCGGCGAATCCGAATGGCGCGGCCCAGCAAACCGCTCTACGGCAAGCCGTGCTTCAAGCCCCTGGCGTGTCGTCCGATCAGCAAAAAGGTGGGCCCAAAACCGAGATCGAGGATTTGATTCGGGAAGGCAACAAGCGAATGCGGGAAGGCGACATTCTTGAAGCGCGCCAGCTTTATCAGAAGGCCGTTGCGCTCGGAGACCCGGAGGCCGCCTTGGCGATGGGCCGTTCCTATGACCCCATCTACTTTGCGCGCATTGACAAAAAGAATGCGGAGCCGGATGCGGCGAAGGCTTTCGACTGGTATCGGAAGGCTATGGATGGCGGCGCCAACCAGACGGCCAAGGTGCGGATCGACAACCTCAAGCACTTCCTCAATCAATAGAGAGCAGCCCGCATCCTCCGCGGCGCTTCGCCCTCCCGGCCAAGCGAATGCTGTCCGGCAAGGAATAGGTCAGGGACGCGCTTTTTCGTAGACCGCGATCATCGGCCCCAGCCCGAGCAGCATGTTTCCGCCGCGAGAGGCGGACGGCACATAGAGAGCCGGGGCTGTCCCTCCATCGAGAAACAGCGCGTTCCGGCATTTGAGGCCATCCCGGAACAAACGCTCGAACGTGTCGAACGGCACTTCGCCCTCCGAAATCGCAAACAGCACAACGCCCGCGCCCCGGACGCAAACCCCATCGCGCGCCTTTGCCGATACATTCGCCTTCGCGATCCTGGGATGCAGCTTGCCGTCGACGACGAGCATGGGACCCGATTGCGTCGCAAACAGCGCATTCGGTTTCTTCTTCAGAAATGCGTTGGTCTCAAGAACCCCGGCCTCCCCGTCGCCCGCGTAAAATATGCCGTTCGGCTTCAGGTGGAAGTTGCCGGGGCCGGATCTGGTATTCGCGCGCACCATTTCGCGCCCGTCCTCGATATAAAGCCCGACCGGCTTGTAATCCGGGTGAAACATGCCGCCGTTCAAGGCAAAGGCGAGCGGGCCCCCAGTAGCGTCAGTTTTCGGCAGCGCGCTGAGGTAGGAATAGGGCGCGCCGTCCGGGCGCTGCCAGAACAGCCTGATCGCGAAGCGGTTCAGAGGCGCTTCACACAGCGTGTAGGCGTTGCCTTCGAAGCTATAAGGCTTGCAAGGCTGCTCCCCGGCGCGCGCAGGCTGGCCAGCCCCAAGGAGGGTTAACGCTGCAAGGGTCGTGGCCAAAGCTGCTTTTGTGCGTTTCACGCTCGCTTATCCTTCGCGGAAAAACCACCGGCGTTTTTTGAGCTGGCGTCAAGAGAGGCTCGATCCGGCTATCTAAGATCCCGGCTCCGGTCAAGGCCAAGCAACATTTAGTGTGACGGGAGCGCTTTCCCCCGTATATGTGTCTTAAATCTGAAATCGCAGAGGCGCGAATTCGCCGAAACCAGCTTCCAACCATGTTTGAGATATGACTCCGTTACAAAACCTGAAAACCACTTCGAAACGGAGCCTGGGGATATCTTTCGCAAGGAAGCGGCGGTATATTTTGCCTCTTCGGGTTTTCTTTTGCGTCTGGAAATCGATCTCGGAAGATAACATCAGCCTGCTTGCAGCCGGTGTCGCCTTCTACATGCTGCTGGCGATCTTTCCCGCCCTCGTGTTCCTCGTCGCAATGTTCGGTCTTCTCACCGATCCCGATCAGGTGCGGCAGTGGCTCGTATCCCTGAAGGGCGTGCTTCCCTCCGAAGCCTGGAACGCGATCGACGCCCAAATCGTCGTTTTGACGGGACAAAACAGCGCGTCGCTGTCTCTCGCCTCGATTTTCAGCCTCCTGCTCGCCTTCATCAACGCCCGCCTTGGAGCCTATTCGATGATGGGAGCCTTGAACGTCGTCTACAACACGCCAGAGACGCGCAGCTTCACGCGCACGAACCTGATCGCCTTCATGTTTACAATCGCGGCGCTTTGTGTCTTGGTCTTCAACATATACGCTGTTATAGCGGTGCCACGCGTTCTTGACGGCATCGGTCTTACGGAATTCTCCAACAGCATCCTGCATACAATGCGGTGGCCTGTCCTGGCCGTAATCATGGCTTTGAGCCTCGCATTGGTTTACCGGTATGGGCCGGATCGCAAGGATTCTCATTGGCGGTGGGTTTCGATCGGCTCGATAGCGGGAACCTTTTTGTGGCTTGCAGGATCAACAGGCTTTTCGTGGTATGTGTCCGCCTTCAACTCGTATGACAAAGTTTATGGCTCGTTCGGAGCCGTGGTTATTCTGCTCTATTGGCTTTGGCTGACAGCTTTTGCCGCACTCATGGGAGCAGAACTAGACATGCAAATCCAGACCGCGCTAGAAGAACGCAAATGACACGCCCAATATATCCTTTCTCCGCCATTGTTGGACAAGACGAGCTCAAGCTTGCCCTGATCATCTCCGCCATCGATCCGACCATCGGCGGCGTTCTGGCTTTTGGCGACCGCGGAACCGGCAAGTCGACCACCGTCCGGGCGCTTGCCGCGCTTCTCCCTCCCGTCCGCGCTATCAGAGGATGCCGCTTCAATTGCGACCCCGACGGCAGCGCACCGTGCGAAGAATGCAAGGCCCGCGCGCGGAATGGGAAGCTCGCTTCGCATTTCATCAGCGTGCCCGTGGTGGACCTCCCGCTCGGCGCAACCGAGGATCGCGTGGTTGGCGCCCTCGATCTCGAACGAGCGCTCACGCGGGGCGAAAAAGCCTTTGAGACGGGCCTTCTCGCGCGTGCCAACCGGGGCTTCCTCTATATCGACGAAGTCAACCTGCTCGAAGACTTCCTTGTCGACCTCCTCCTCGACGTGGCGGCATCGGGCGAAAACGTGGTCGAGCGGGAAGGCATGAGCCTTCGCCATCCCTCACGCTTCGTGCTGATCGGCAGCGGCAACCCCGAGGAAGGCGAGCTTCGGCCGCAGCTTCTGGACCGCTTCGGCCTGTCTGTGGAAGTTCGCACCCCTCAAGACTTGCCCTCCCGGATCGAAGTCGTGCGCCGCCGCGATGCCTTCGAGCGCGATCCTGTGGCCTTCGTCGCCGCATGGCGCGACGAAAACCGCAAGCTTCGGCGGCAGGTGAGCGCCGCGCGGAGCCGCGTCAATCTGATCGCCGTTCCCGAACCCATCCTGGAGCAGGCTGCCAGGCTCTGCCTCGCGCTCGGAACGGACGGTCTGCGTGGAGAATTGACCCTGATGCGGGCTGCTCGCGCCCTTGCCGCCTATGAAGGCAGCGAAAGCGTCAACACCGGGCACCTGAAGATCGTCGCGCCTTCCTCGCTCAGGCATCGCCTGCGCCGCGATCCGCTCGACGAAGCCGGCTCCACGGTCCGCGTCGAACTCGCTTTGCAGAAGACATTCGGGTGATGTTGAACGGCGGCGGGGAAGCGGCACCGGAGGAACGGTCGCTCTGGGAAGAGGCCGTCATGGCGGCCTCGCTGTTCGCCGTAGACCCGGTCGGCCTCGGCGGCATCGCCGTGCGCTCCAAATATGGGCCGGTGCGCGATCAGTGGGTCGAATTCCTGCGCAGCATCCTGCCGGACCACGTTCCCTTCCGTAAGCTTCCGCTCTACGCCGCCGACGAGCGTCTGTTTGGCGGTCTCGATCTCGCCGCAACGCTCGCCCATGGCAAGCCAATCGCGGAGCGCGGCCTGCTCGCCGATATGGACGGCGGCTATCTCACCGTCCCATCCTGCGAACGCATGGAGCCCGGCCTTGCGTCAAGGCTGGGCCTTGTGATGGACGCGGGCGCCGTGCATGTGGAGCGCGAGGCGGCTTCTGTCACCCATCCCGCGCGCTTCGGCGTGATCGCCCTCGATGAAAGCGAGGGCGCGGACGAGGCACCGCCGCTTGCGCTGCTGGAGCGGCTAGGGCTTCGGATTGATCTCACCGACCTCAGCTATCGCGACGTTACGCTCGCGACCACCTCTGAGGACGAAATCGCGGCCGCGCGGGCGCTGCTCGCCAGCGTCGAAGTTCCCGACAAAATCATCGCGAGCCTTTGCGCCGCGGCCTCTGCGTTCGGTGTTTACTCGCTGCGCGCGCCGATCTTCGCGGTTCGCGCCACTCGCGCCGCCGCGGCTCTCGCCGGGCGAACCGTGGCAGAGGACGAAGACGCAGCCCTTGGCGCCCTGTTCGTGCTCGCCCCGCGCGCAACCATGACGCCCGCGCCGCCGGAGCCCCCTCAGGAGCAGGAGAAGGACGAGCCGCCCCCGGACGAAAAGGATAAGGATAGCGAGGAGCAGAAGGCCGCGGAGGAAGATAAGCCGCTGACCGACATGATCATCGCCGCCGCCGAGGCCGCGATCCCGAAGCACGTCCTCTCGAACCGGTCCGGCAAGATAGTGAAAGTTCCGTCGAATGCGCCCGCGGGGAAAAGCGGGAGCGAGAGATCGAATGCAACCCGGGGACGCCCCGCAGGCGTGCGGCGCGGCGAGCCGCGTCCCGGCTCTCCCATAAGCCTCATCGAGACGCTGCGCGCCGCCGCGCCCTGGCAGAAGATCCGCCGCGTCTTCGCCAACGCTCACCACAGAACAGAAGAGGAAGGCGTCGTTCGAACCCTGGAAAAGATCGAGGTTCGCAGCGACGATTTCCGCGTGAAGCGGCTGAAGGCGCGCTCGCAAACGGCTACCATTTTCGCCGTCGACGCTTCCGGCTCGACCGCGATGCAGCGCCTTGCCGAAACCAAGGGCGCCATCGAACTCTTGCTCGCCGAGTGCTACATCCGCCGCGACCAGGTGGCGCTGATCGCGTTTCGCGGCAAGGGCGCGGAGTTGCTCCTGCCGCCAACGCGCTCGCTGACGCGCGCCAAGCGCAGCCTCGCAGCGCTCGCCGGCGGCGGAGGCACGCCTCTCGCCTCCGGCATCAATGCAGCAGCGGCGCTTGCGCTGAACGTCCGCCGCAGAGGCATCTCTCCTCTTATCGTTCTCCTGACCGATGGCCGCGCCAACATCACCGCGGAAGGCAAGCCTGGGCGTGACCGCGCTCAAAATGACGCGAGCATTGCAGGGCGCCGGTTGCGCGCAGAGGGTATCGCTACAATGTTGGTAGATACGTCTCCGCGGCCGCAACTTCAGGCAGAGCGGCTTGCACAAGAAATGGCGGCACGATATCTGCCGCTTCCTTATGCAAATGCGGCGGCGATCTCGAAGGCTGCAAGGATGGCTGCGAAAGCATGAGCGCATTACAATGGGACCGGGAGGGGCACGATTGGCCTAACCGTGCCGCCAGCAGGTTCGTATCCGCCGGCGGATTACGGTGGCACATCGAAGACATGGGCAGCGGGCCGATTGCGCTCCTGCTTCACGGAACGGGCGCGTCGACCCATTCCTTCAGGCGGTTCGGGCCAATACTGGCGAGCCGTTTCAGGGTCATCGCGGTGGATTTGCCGGGCCATGGTTTCACCGAAGCTCCCCGCGCCTCTCATCTTTCCCTTCAGCAAATGTCCCAGTCGATCGCGACGCTGCTCAGCGTCCTGAACATCAAGCCGGACATCGGCGTGGGGCATTCGGCCGGGGCTGCAATCCTGTGCAGGATGGCGCTCGATCACCGGCTGGACGCGAAGGCGATCATAAGCCTGAACGGCGCCTACCTGCCCTTTGGCGGCCCGGCAAGCCAGTTTTTCGGCGGAATTGCCCGGCTCTTGTTCATCAATCCGTTCGTGCCCAGCATGTTCACCTGGAGCGCCGATGCCGGCATGGTCCGCCGCCTGATCACGGGCACCGGCTCCGAGATCGATCCCGAGGGGCTCGCGCTCTATGGGCGTCTCTTCCGCAATTCAACCCATGTCGCCTCGGCCCTTGGCATGATGGCAAACTGGGATCTCGAGACCTTGTCCCAGGACCTGCCGAAGCTCAAAACGCGGCTCACGCTGATTGCTGCCGCCAATGATAAGGCCGTTCCTTCGGATGTAGCGTTCAAGGTTCAGGATATGGTCCCCGGATCAAAGGCCATTCTCCTTCGCGGTGTGGGCCATCTTGCGCACGAAGAAAAACCCGCCGAGGTTGCGGAATACGTCTTTTCCGAAGCCGCGCGCTACGGCATCCTGTCCAGGGAAGATGTCCCTGAGCCAGCAGAGTAGCCTTTCTGAAGGAGTATTGCGTTGGGGTTGATTGAACTTGTCTTGGTTGCGGGGCCGGTCCTCGCCTTTGCAATCTACGAGCTTGTAAAGCTCAGACTTGACGCTAAGGCCGCCAAGGCTGAAGCTTCTCGCGATCGTCAAGCCTAGACCTCAACTTTTCCGCCTCTGATCGATTCCGATTAAAGGCGGGTTGTCCTGGCCGCTTATCATTTTTTTAGCTTGGCCTGCCGCCGTTTTTCCGTCTTATTGTCAGCCGAATTTACCGGCGGCAACGCAGGCGTCTGGGAAAGCAACCTCTTCCTCCGACAAACTCTCATGACCGGTCGCTGCCAAGCGCCGGGGGCTGTGCCAGCGCGCCAAGTGGTGTAACCTTGATGTTACAATCCAGGATCGAAAGACAGGTTTTGATATGCTCTTCTTGAAACTCGCTCCGGCGGCCCTGCCTTCGTCGTGGAGGCTGACGGCGTTCCTCGTGCCCGTTTGCTTCATCGCCGCCAGCTTGGGCATGGACCCGTCGGCCTTCGGAGCGAACAGGAGCAGGCTATCCCCGAGGGCCGATGTCCCGGAAGTCAATTCGCTGCTCGGCAGCTATCTCGCCGGGCATGTCGCGCGTTCCTCGCGGGATAATGATAACGCCGTGCTTTATTACAGGCGCGCCCTGTCCAGGGATCCGGCCAATCAAGACATCATCGACGAGGCTTTCCAGCTTGACCTCGCGGCTGGCGAGTTCGACTCGGCTCGCAGCCTTGCCCAGCGCCTCGTGAAACGCCAAAGCGACAATACGATCGCCCATGTGTTTCTCGGGCTCGACGCATTCAAGCACAGGGACTACGCGAAAGCGGACGAGCACTTCCGCAATGCCGAGCGTGGAACCTCTGCCGAGGAGCCGACGGTAAAGCTGGCGCGCGCCTGGGTGGCGGTAGCCGAAGGCCATGCCGATAAAGCCATTGCGGCCCTGCAGTCTCCCAGCAAAGCGGCTTGGGCGACCCATTTCGAGACAGTTCAGCGCGCTTTCATCGGCGACGTTGCGCGAAAAAAGTCGGTGGCTCTCGACGCTTATCTCGCCGTTACCGAGAAGAAACCGCCGAACACGCGCATCGGCGAAGCCTTTGCCCGACATCTGGCATTCTGGGGTGACAGAGAGAAAGCCGAAAGCGTGCTGAAGGAAGCCGGGGCCGATACCACCCCTCTCGGCAAGCAGTTCCTGGCCGAATTGAAGGCCGGGAAAACGCCGAAGCTCATGGTCTCCACCGCGGAGGAGGGGCTTGCGGAATTGTTCCTCGGCATCGGGCAGGTCCTGGCCACGAATAATGGCGTCGATGCCGCGCAGATTTATCTCAGGCTTGCGCTTTTCCTCAATCCCACCTCCGACATCGCAAAGCTGGAGTTGGCTGAGCTTTACGGAAATCTTGAGCAATACGACAAGGCGATCTCCGTTATCGACACCGTTCGAGACAACTCGCCCTTCTCCATCAATGCGAGGGTCCGCAAAGCGCTTTACCTGAATGCGCTTCAGAAATCCGACGAGGCGGTGGCTCTGTTGACGGAAGTGGTGGAGAAGAATCCGAAAGAGGAGACTCTGCTGCAGACGCTCGCTTCCATCGAAAGCGCTCGCAAGAAATACGAAGCAGCCATTCCTTATTACGACCGCGCCATCGACCTGGTCGGAACGCCGGAAAAGAAGCACTGGGGCCTCTTTTATGCGCGCGGGATTGCCTATGAGCGTACAAAGCAGTGGGCGAAGGCCGAACCGGATTTCAAGAAAGCGCTCGAACTCGATCCCGAGCAGGGAGCGGTTTTGAACTATCTTGGCTATTCGTGGCTCGACCAGAACATGAATATCCCGCAAGCCTTCGATCTCATCAAGAAAGCGGTCAAGCTCAAGCCAAACGACGGCTACATCATCGATAGTCTCGGCTGGGGATACTACATCCAAAAAGACTACGAACAGGCCGTCAAGCATCTCGACAAGGCCGTTGAACTGCGTCCCGAAGATTCGACCTTGAACGACCATCTCGGAGACGTCTATTGGCGCCTCGGCCGAAAACTTGAAGCGAAGTTTCAATGGAATCAAGCCCTTACGTTGAGCCCGGAGCCTGAGGACGCCGAGAAGATCAAGAAGAAGCTCGACGTTGGGTTGCCTGACGACTCTGGCCCCCGGGCGGAGCTTCAGCAGCCCGTCCCGCCTCAGACAGCGCCCGGCGCAACACCGGGGGCGACCGCCAACCCATAGGCAGCCGCTTCGCGTTTCGTCCCGGCCAAGCGAAGCGAGCCGGGATCGCAAAAATAAGCACTTCAATTCGTTACGATCCCGATAGGCTTCGCCATCGGGGATGACGGTTGCGGCGCGCGGTTGATGCGTTCGGTAAAAAGCCGAGGGAGCGCATGTGCGGTGTGCTTCTTGTCTCAGCGGGGTCGACAATTGCGCTCAAGCCGCCTATTGACGTTACTCAGGTTTAAGCGCAGCCCAGGTTTGCAATGACATCCCCTTCAGCCGTTAATTCGCGCAGCTCGGCGCATGAAAGCGTTGTGGCCGGTTCCGTTTGTGAAACAGCCAGGGCAAAAGTCAACCTGACGCTACACATCAAGGGCAAGCGCTCCGACGGCTATCATGAGCTGGAAAGCCTCGTCGTGTTTGCGGATGTCTGCGACGAGCTTGTTTTTTCCCCCGCCTCAGAAGACAGCCTCAGCCTTGAAGGGCCATTCGCTGCCCTTGTCGATGGCGAGAACCTTGTCCTGAAAGCGAAGCGCGCCGTGGCCTCTTGGCTCGACGTTGCAATCAGCGGGCATTTCCGGCTTACAAAAAACATACCCGTAGCCGCTGGCCTTGGCGGAGGCTCCTCGGATGCCGCAGCGGCCATCCGCGCGCTCTTCCGGAACTATGATAGCGTCTCGAACGCCAAGACCTTCCTCAAGCAATCGGCTACCATCGGAGCCGACGTTCCCGTCTGCCTCCAGAATAGCGCTGCCTGGATGTGCGGGCTGGGCGAGCGTGTGACACCCGTTACCGGCTTGACGCCCCTGCCCGCCGTTTTGGTCAATCCTCGCATCAAGCTGTCGACAGCTTCTGTCTTCAAGACCTTGAATGCGAAGCCTCTGCAGTCAGAAGTGGCCGGGGCGCCGCCTTCTTTTCCGGGCTGGAAAAATCCGGAAGCCGCTGCCGCGTATCTCAAGGGGGGGCGCAACGATCTGGAAGCGCCCGCCATCGCGCTTGAACCTGCTGTTGAGGGCGTTCTGGATACACTGCGCCGCTTGGATGGCTGCCTTCTCAGCCGGCTATCGGGAAGCGGACCGACCTGCTTCGGCATCTTTTCGTCCCAACAGACCGCCGGAGAAGCCGCTCGTGAGATCAAGCAGAACTTTCCGAAGTGGTGGGTGCAGGCCACGACCCTTTCGTAGGCCTGGCCATGGCTGCCACCGACGATGTGCGTGACCGGCCTCCAATTCCGCGATTTCTTATGCATTCATCGTCCGAAGACTGGACGGATTGGAAAGCGGCGTGAGCATCGAGCGAGTACCATCGAAGCCTGAGACCGCGAACAGGAGCAATCAGGCCGAAGAGACTTCAGGTCCGGGCCGCTCCTCAATTCCTATAATTTTTGCAGGTCTTGCCTTGACTTCTCGATCACAGTGGAGCGGTCTGGCTTTCCACTGAGCGAACGCTCATCGTCTCCGACTTGCATCTGGAGAAGGGCTCCAGCGCAGCGGCGAGAGGCAGGCTCATTCCGCCGCTCGACAGCCACGACACGCTGGCACGCCTTAAGTCCGTCTTCGAGGCCTACCAGCCGGCGCGGGTTGTTTGCCTCGGCGATAGCTTTCATGACGGACGCGCGGGCGAACGCATGGCCGAGGCCGACCGACTGGCACTCGCCTCGCTTTGCACTCTTGCCAAAGAATGGGTGTGGATTGGCGGGAATCACGATCCGCAAGCGCCCGAATTCTGCGACGGCGACAGGCGGGACGACCTTCGGATCGAGGGCGCCATCCTCCGCCATGAACCGAACGCTGTTCGAAAGACGCCGGAGATTGCAGGCCATTTTCATCCGAAGGCAAGCGTCCCAACGGCTGGCCGCCGCCTTTCAGGCCGCTGCTTCTGCATCTCCGACGATCTCGTTATTATGCCGGCCTTTGGCGCTTATGCGGGTGGCCTGAATTGCGCAGCACAAGAACTCCGCTCCCTTCACAGGGCGGAGCCCAAAATCTTCATGCTGCACGCCTCGAAAATTTGGCGTATCGCTTGAACGCTGCTTTAAGCAGCGCCGGCTGCGCCTTCAGTCCGGGCGCGCGCCTTCACAACCTCGCGCTTCAGGCGGCGAGCCTTCAGAGAAAGCTCCTCGTCCCTAGACTTGAGAAGGAAGGCATCCAGCCCACCGCGATGCTCCACCGTACGGAGCGCGTTGGCGCTGATTCTGAAACGGACGCCACGGCCGAGCGCATCGCTCAAAAGCGTGACGTTGCAAAGGTTCGGCAGATAGCGCCGCTTCGTCTTGATGTTCGAGTGGCTGACGAGATGACCGACGAGGCCACCCTTGCCTGTGAGTTCGCACTGGCGCGACATGATCGGACCTAACAGTGAATGGAAAAGAGGCGCATTCGCCGAGTTCACGTTCATGTAACGCTGAGCGCCGCGCGGGTCAAGCGCCGAGTGCCTTTTCCCATGTGCGGATGGCGTCTCGGGGTGTGGACGTTTCATCGTTAAGGCATTGCGCCATCGGGGGAACAATGGTTTCGGCACTGCCATTCTTTCGGGCCAATCCACGCGCTATGGAAACGCCATGGATTTGTCTTCCCGCATTATCCGGTTTCTGGCTGGGGTCCCGCAGTTCTCTGCCATGGATGCTCAACAGCTGACGCGCCTCTTCGACCTTACGGCTCTCAAGGTGCTGGCCAAGGGCGAGCCTGCGCTTGTTGAAGGCGGGGCGCTCGATGACCTTCGCATTGTCGTGTCGGGCCGCCTCGCCGAGCACGGAAAGGGACCGAAGGCGCAGGAATTCGGCCAAGGAGCGGCGCTCGCGGCGGAGGCTTTTTTTGCCCGGCAGCCCGCATCGACAACCCTGATCGCTTTGCGGGAGACCGTGCTTCTGACGCTGTCGTGGGTCGATCTCGCGGCAGCGTTTCGTGCCCATCCCGATCTTCTCGAGACATGTTTCGCAACGTTTTCCAGGGATCGAGTAATCTCCTCGCCACCACTATCGCAGCCTTCCCGCCTCGTCGTGTGCGCGGCCGGCGCCAAGGGACGCCTCGATGCCGCGATGAAGGACGCATTCGTGGCCGCCTTGGAAAGCCTGGCGGACGTCAGAATTCTTCGCCGGGAAAGCTTTGGGTCCCTTGCCCTCGACGCGCCAGACACTGCGCATTGGCTTCAGGAGCAGGAGCTGGAGTTCGAGGTTACCATTGTGGTCGCAGATGGAGCCGACGCGACGTTTGCGAAAGATGCCATCGAGGAAGGCGACGAAATCGTTTTTATCGCATCGAGCGGCAACCCGGCTTTGTCGGTGTTCGAACAATATGCGCTCGACCGGCGCGGAAAAGACCGGTGCCGCCTTCTTATCGCGAAAGATAAGGGCGTCTCGCTCAAGCACGCCGGCGATTGGATAGCGCCAAGGCCTTATCGCACCACGCAACTCGTCGATTTCACCTCGCCAAAAGAAGCCGCACAGATGGCATCGGCGCTTCTCGGCAAGGGGATTGCCGTAGCGGCGACAAGCTGCGGCGTTTATGCGGCCGCGATTTTGGGCGCGCTCCAAGCCTTCGAGGCGAGCGGCGCTCCCCCTTCGTGCATCGCGGCGGCGGGGAGTGCGATTCTCCCTGCCGGTTTGCTCGCCGGTGGCGCGAGCCTTGCCGAGACCGAGGCCGCATTCCGCGAATTGGCCGAACCGTTGCCCTGGAAGCGAGCCGCAAAGCCGGAGACGGGATTGTTCGAGGCTGCGGGCATCGACGCCATGCTCGCGCTGGCCTTGCCGGAATGCAACATCGGCCTCACAGAGCGTCCGTTCCTCGCCGTATCGCTCTCGCTTTCGGAGAATGCACCCAGGTTCCACCGAGAAGGCCGACTTCACAGCGCGGTCCGCGCCGGTTTGACACCGCCGGGCGTACTGCCCCCTTTCATTTCCGACGATAACGATATTCTCGTCAGCGGCGAGAACGAGGTGGAGGCGCTCGTCGCCGCTGCCGGAAAGCTCTCCGCTTCCCCCCTTGTCTTTCTCTTTCCCAGCGCTCCTGCGCTCGGATCGGCGCACATGTCATATCGGCAGCTGGCCGGACCATCCTTCCGCTTGGCTCCATTTCAAGGCCTTTTCGCGCCAGAAAAACGCCTCCGACTCGAAACGGTCCTGGGGGCCGTTTCAAGCAAAACGCCGTCCAAGCTTCCGGCGGCGGCCTCGCAATGCTTCGCGATACCCGTTCCTGAAGGCATAAGCCCAACGGACTGGGCGGAGTGGGGCCGGCTCCGCGACACCGCTTTTGAATGGACGACGGCTGAGATCATCACGCACGGGCTTGCGCAAACCTGAGAAGTCGGACTTATAAAGATCCCGCAGTGGTAGTGCCACGCTTCAGGCACGCCCTTGACGCTCCCCTCGTGCAACCTGATGTGCAAACAGACCCGCTGAGACGAACTGCTCGATGATGAAACGCCGCCATTTTTCGACCTTAAAGACCAACGCGAGCCTTACCGCCATCTTGCTGGCGAACTCAATCCACGTCGCGCAACTGCCGTTCAAGCTGGTCGGCCGCGTCGTCACGAGGACGGTCCAGGTCCTGCTTGCGCTGTTCGTCGTCGTTCTTCACCCGCAGATCAAATGGCTTGCCGGGGTCATTGCACAGTCGGCGCTCGTCCAGAATTACATCAAACCGAGCCTGCATACACTCATCACCAACGTCTACGACCCGTATTTCGCTCATTTGAAGGATCTGCCGCCTTTTTGGGCTACGTTCAGCATCGCGTTGCCACTCGCGGTCCTTGAGCCTGCCAAGTTTGTGGCCACAATCATGATCGCGCAGCACCCGAGGACGGGCGCTCTGCTCTGGTTGTTTCTGCAAGGCGTGAGCTTCGTCCTGATCGACAAGACATGGGCGGCCGTGCGCCCGAAAGCTCGCCAGATCTGGCTCGTCAGCCGCATTCACGCCTGGATATGGCTTAACGTCGAACACGGAAAATACTGGATCAAGACCTCGTCGATTTACAGAACGGTGCTGCGCTGGAAAGAGATGGCGCGCCGCCAGGTCCGCGTGTTCTTCGGACAAGTCGTGCCGCGCCGTAGGACGAGGACTCCATCAACCCGCCTTTAAGCGGAAGCGATTAAACGCGGAAAGTTGCTCGATTCTGAGGGTGGAGCTGCTCATTCGCGGCCATATCTCGAGCTCGGGGCGCGGCCGTAGAGCTTGCCGGCCTAAGGCTTCGCCTTTCCGGATTATGGCAGCGGTCGGCTGCTTAGTCCCGCTCGGACTCGTGCGGAATGTCGATGAGAGCGCGAAGCGCCGTCCGGGCCCGCGAAAGCCGCGATTTCACCGTGCCCACGGAAATGTTGAGAATTGTCGCCGCTTCCTCATATCGGAGGCCCTCCACGGCAATCAGCATCAGCACCTCACGGTGATCTTCCGTGAGTTGAAGAAAGGCCTCTTGAACCTCCGACAGCACAAGGTGATTATGCTGCTGGGCGGGTGCGACAAGGGGCGCATCTCTTTCCAAGCCGCTGCGGTAGGCCATGTCGTGCTGGGCGCGGCGCTTATCGTTCCGAAAAACGTTTTTGAGAATGACGAAAAGCCAGGCCCGTAAGTTTGTACCCGGTTGCCACGACCCGATATTGGCGATTGCACGCGTGAGGCATTCCTGAACAAGGTCGTCCGAATAATCCGCGTCGCGGGTCATGTACCGCGCAAAGCGCCGCAGGCGAGGGATTTCCGCCTTCATGGAAGCAATGGTTTCACGGTGGTTTGGCGGAATCAACTCTCACGTCCTGTCGAGCCTGTAAGATATAGAGAGATATTTATAAGAAAGTAAGGGCTTATTGCGTCATCCGAATGAATGGTCGCGGAGAAGTTATTTCGAATTCTAGTGACTTTTGCGATGCGCTCGACCGCGGAACTTCAAGCATAAGCGTTGAGTTTCCTATCCGTTGGGACAGCGCCGGGCTTCGCCGGCTTTTTCTCGGAGGATATCATGGAGAATGCCGCCAACCCCAGGCTGCATGACGAGGTCCTAGACGATCATGGTGGTCAAACCGACCTTCGGCCCTCAGACCTGCCGGACCCTGCTGCTTTGCCGGAACTTCGGATCTACAGCAGATCCGCTATTTTCTTTTGGTGGCCGGTTTGGGCGACCGGCTATATTCTGGCAGCGATTACCTATTTCTTTGGCGAAACACTTTCCGTATCGAACGGAACAAAAATTCTTGTCCACCCCAATACAGGCCTCGGTATCACGTTCATCGTGATTTTGGCCCTCATCATGATGTTCACGAATGAGAGGGCACGGGGAATTTACTCGGTCGTGGGGTTGCTTTCCATAGCGTTTTTAACCGTTCTGTTCGCATGGCTCGGATGGTGGGACAACATTCTCCGGCTCATCCCCCAGCTCACCGTTTATATGAATTTTGGATTCTACCTGACGTTCTCCACCCTCCTCCTGGTCATCTGGCTGGCGCGATTTTTCTTCTTTGATCGCCTTAGGTTTTGGCGTCTCAGACCCGGGCAACTCACCGAAGAGCATCTGGTCGGAAGCGGTGAGCAGAGCTATGACACGAGGGGAATGCTGTTCGAGCAGCGGGCCAATGATTTCTTCCGCCACGTCGTGGGGCTCGGAGCAGCCGACCTGCTGTTGATCACCACGGGCGCGAGGAAAGAAGAAATTGACATCCCGAACGTTCTTTTCGCCAACCGCAAAATTCGCATGATGCAGAGGTTGATCGCCATCAAGCCCGAGGAAGCGCTGGCAAAGACACAGGCCTAGGATTGCCGCGCCAACGGATTGCCACCGTCATGCCGGAACTTGATGAGGATGTCTCCGCTAGCAGAAGAAGCCATGAAAACATTGGCGAATTTTCGCTCCACTGTCATGGCCGGGCTTGACCCGGCCATCCAGCCATAACTCGAAATACCGTGTGTTTTCTGGATGGCCACGGGTAATCGAGATCCCGGAAAGGCGAAGCCTTGTCCGGGATCATTACAGGTTGAGGTGCCGAACTCGCGCTTCACCTGGCTGGGATGAGGATGACAATTGCCGGGCAGATTACCAAAGTTTGTTTAATCGAGCGCGAAGCAGTCTGGCGGGCGATTCCAGAACACAACCCGCCAAGCGCCTGCTTCTAAGGCGAGAGCGCAGCACTTGCCTGTCGAGACTTTGAGCAATCCCCTCGCGGCCATATCCTCGAAGGCTCCCGGAACAAGTTTCAGGAAAAATTTGAGGATGCCGTTGCTGGTGACGAGAAGCGCGGCATCGTAGCTGGCGAGGGACGCAGCAAGATTTTGCGCGAGATGTACCGCATTCTCTGCAATGATCACTTGAGGCGGCGACCACCCCGGCGATGTCGGCCATATGCCAGCCTTATCCCAGGACTTTAGTTCCTCGGCGCCCCCCAACGCATGGATTTCCTCGTTGGATTTGGCTTCCCAGAGACCGTAATCGATTTCACGAAGACGCTCGTCAACCTCGACCTGCCCATCGAAGCCGAGCACCTCCGCCGCAAGGGCGGCGTGCTCGCGCGTCCGGCTGAGCGGCCCCGAAACGATACGCTTGATGGCTGATTTCACGGGCTGCAAACCTTCGCCCAGCGCTGCCGCCTGTTCCCTGCCCCTGGCCGTCAACGGCAGGTCGGTTCGCGCTCCGACCCAGACAACCTTATCGCCAGTCTCAAACGTGTTGCCGTGGCGCGCGAGCAGAAGCAGCATCAGACCCTGCCGCCGGCTTGCGCTTCGAGAAGTTCGCCCTCGCGCCTGATGATATTTTCTGCGACCGCCACGTCTCCCGGCGCGTCGATAGACCAGTGCGTCCGCCCGCGGTAGTCGACCACGGCGACGCGCACCACCATGCCATGCTCAAGCGCGCGAAGCTGCTCCAAGCCCTCCGCCTGCTCCAGCGGCGTGGGCGCCAGCGTCATATACCGCTCGAGCGCGGCCTTGCGGTAGCCGTAAAGCCCGATATGGCGGTAGATGTGGGCATGGCCCGCGTTTCGGATATGCGGGATGATCGTCTTCGAGAAGTAGAGGGCATCCTTCTTCACATCGAAAACAACTGTTGTCCCGCTGCCGGGTCTCTCCTTTTTCTGCTCGACGAATTCTTCAAGTGCCATCCCTTCAAGGCGGACGGCGGGCGTTACCAGTTCCGGCGCCCTGTCGATGATCATCTCGTCGATCATCGCCTCCAGCACCCAGGGCGGCGTCAGAAGTGCGTCTCCCTGCAGGTTCAGGATGATGTCCTGGGAAATCGCCACGCGCTTGACCGTGTCGTAAACTCGCTCGGTGCCATTGCCGCATGCGGGCGACGTCATGATGGCTTCGGCATCGAAGGAGCGCGCGTGTGCGCAAATGCGCTCGTCCTCCGTGGCGATCACCACACGCGATGCCTGCCGCACGCTTCGCGCGATTCGCCACACCCTTTCGAGCATGCTGACGCCGGAGACGACGCAAAACGGCTTGCCTGGGAAACGCGACGAAGCATATCGCGCCGGGATCACAATGGCAGCGGTCATGGGAACTCTCTACTTTGCCCGAAAGGATTTCGACTGCCTTTCCACCATGCCAAGCGCGACCCTATCCGGCAAGACTTTCATCAGAGCCGCGACCTGTTTGCTGCGCCGCCCGGTGATGACCATGGACCGGCCAGCCATGACGCCGTCATAGCCTGCCGCCGCCACCTCTTCTGCCGAACTCCACCAATGCTTGCCGTAGCGCGACACCTGCTCGCGCGTGCCCGTGACATCGTGGAACTCCGTGTAGGTAAAACCGGGGCACAGCGCGGTGGTCAGCACATTCGCTTTGCGGTTTTCGAGGAGAAGCGACTGGGAGAACTTGATCATGAACGCCTTGGCCGCACTATAAAGCGTGTGTCCGGCTGAACCCGGCACCAGCCCCGCGACAGAGGCGACGTTGATGATGCGCCCAAAACGGCGCTGAACCATTGGCGTCAGCAGAACATGCGCAAGCTCGCACGGCGCGGTCACCATGACACGCAGGAAGGCTTCCTGGTCCTCCCACCTTGTGCGCGCGTAATATCCGGGAACGCCATATCCGGCGTTGTTGACGAGGCCATCGACCATCAGCCGGTGGCCGCTTATGGCTTCGATGAGTTGCTTGACGCCGTCCGGCTGCGCGAGATCGCCTGCGATGGGCGTTGCCGTAACTTTGTGCTTTCTCGAAAGCTCGTCGACCAGCGCTTCCAGCCGCTCCAGCCTTCGCGCCGTCAGCACCACGTTCCAGCCCTTGGCCGCGAAGACTTCGGCAAAAGCCTTGCCGATGCCAGCCGACGCGCCGGTTATCAATGCCGTTCGGCCGCGAACCTCGTCCATCGCATTCTCCTAATTCAGCACCGTCTCATCGGCTTTGTCGGCTTGCGCGCCAGAACAAGTTCCTGAAGCTCCGCCAGCGTCTTAGCAGGAACCGGCGCAGAGATTTAAAAGGGCCGGGCTATGCATAAAGTGCTTCTAGCATGAAGGAGAATATGCTTTTCCGGTAACGCATGGATTATATTTACAGTTGTGCTGCGCGTACAACCCAGGGTTGGTGGCCAACTCCGTAGGTCGGTTCTAGCTTCAGTCCTTATCTAATTGTTTGACAATGGAGAATGCCATGCGCTTTATTTCTCTAGCTGCCGCGTCTATTTCATCCCTACTTCTTGCAGCGCCGGCCTGGGCAACAAAAGTTACGCTGCCACCATGTAAAATTGGCGGCCCCTCGGTTTGTACTCCAGTCCCTGAAATCGGAGGGGATAATGCTTGGATCGCAATTGCGGCATTAGGCGCCTTCATTCTCGTTCTTTTTGAGCGCCATCGCCGCAACCGCGCCTAGCAGCCTTCCTTGTTATTGGCCAATGGGATGCAGATAGACGTCGGGCCACACTTTACAGACATTGATCCCGGCGTGCACTGCTGTCACGGCTCCTGCTTTGGATGTCATCTCGCCTTTCATGCGGGACTTTCCCCAGAACGTGCAAAGGCTGAGGTGGGAGATTTGCGCTAGACGACAGGCTGCTGGAGCGGTCTGTGTCTATGTGAGAGCGTGGATTGCTTTAGTTTTTCACTTCGAGGAGACGCCGCGCGATCACCTGCGCCTGGATTTCGGCTGCCCCCTCGAAAATGCTTAAGATTCGCGCGTCGCAGAGCACGCGGCTGATCGGATATTCGAGCGCGAAGCCGTTGCCACCATGGATTTGCAGCGCATTGTCCGCCGACGACCACGCGACCCGCGCCGCGAGCAGCTTCGCCATGCCCGCTTCCAGATCGCAGCGATGGCCTTGGTCCTTCTCGCGGCCTGCATAATAGGTGAGTTGGCGGGCGATCATGGTTTCGGCCGCCATCATGGCGATCTTGTCGGAGATGCGCGGGAAATTGATGATCGGCTTGCCGAATTGCTGGCGCTCCATGGCATAGCGCAATCCGATGTCCATCGCGGACTGGGCAACGCCGACGGCTCGCGCCGCCGTCTGGATGCGCGCCGATTTGAAGGTCTGCATCAGCTGCTTGAAGCCCTGCCCTTCCTCGCCGCCGAGAAGCCCGTTCGCGGGCACTTCAAACCCGTCGAACGACAGCTCGTACTCCTTCATGCCGCGATAGCCGAGCACCTCGATCTCGCCGCCGGTCATGCCCTTGCGCGGGGAACGGGTTTTCGTTCGTGCCACGAGGCTTCTCCGCCAGGAACATGGAAAGCCCGCGATAGCCCGGCTCCGCGGAATTGGTCCGCGCCAGCACCGTCATCAGGTCCGCGCGCACGGGATGGGTGATCCAGGTCTTCTGGCCAGTGATCTTGTAAACATCGCCGTCGCGCACGCCGCGCGTCTTGAGCGACGCCAGATCCGACCCCGTATTCGGTTCGGTAAAGACCGCAGTCGGCAGCACTTCGCCGCTCGCGATCTTCGGCAGCCACTGCTCCTTCTGCTCGGGCGTTCCGCCGCCAAGAATAAGCTCGGCTGCGATTTCCGAACGGGTGCCGAGCGAACCGACGCCGATGTAACCCCGGCTCAGCTCCTCGGATACGACGCACATCGCCTCCTTGCCGAGGCCGAGCCCGCCAAACTCCTCCGGGATCGTCAGGCCGAAAACACCCAGCTCGTTCATCTTCGCGATGGTCTCGAGCGGGATGTACTCGTTTTTCATATGCCACTCATGGGCATGGGGCTTCACCTCCGCATCCACGAAGCGGATGATCTCGCCGCGCATCGCCTCCAGCGTATCGTCGAGGCCGCCATCGCCGAAATGTCCGGTGCCGGCAGCATGCTGCACCAACTCGACGAGCCGCGCGCGTGCCTTCGGGTTATTGGCCTTGATGAGCGTGACAACCGCCTCGCTCGCGAACATCTCGCGATCGCGGGCCTCAAGACCGAGATCGAAAGAGCGTATGAACTCGGACTGGCTCATGGGAATGCCGCCGAGGACTTGCGCCGCGTACTCGCCAATGCCGATCTGCGTGAGAAGGGCTTCGATCTCGCCCAAGCGATGATCTTCGTTGAGGCGCCGCGCGTACGACGCCATCTGCTTGATTCCCTCGCAATAGGTGGCGAGCCATGCGAGGCCGTGACAGGCGTGCTGCTCGCGCTCCATCAACTCGCTCGAAAGAGCGTCGCCCGCGCTGACCTTGGCCCGCACGGCCACAACCGCACGCCGGATAAGCCTTTCGGCGTTTTCCGCGGCCTCGTCGCAGAGCCGAAGCAGGTCGGGAGCCAAGAGTGAAGAGGTGGCGACGCTCAAGTCGGCGGCGAGGCTCATGCTTGCCTTCTCCTTCGTGCAGTTCTTCAAATTTCACCGAGCGTAGCATGCCGGCACCGGGTCTCGAAATGCCCGGTTTCGGCTGCTGCGTTCGCGTCTATGTGGTGGCGCTCATCATCCCATAGCGCCGCCACGAGCCGGCGTTATTTCTTCCGGCCGAACACCATGTCGAGCCACAGGCTGAAGAATGTCTTCTCCGGCTCTTTCTCATGCTGTTTTGGAGCGGCATCGGTCTTTTTGACGGCGGTAACCGGCGGCGCCCCGGGCGCGGGCGCGGCCTGGCCGTGGCTCGGTTTTGGTCACAATCACCGGCGGCGCAGGCGCCGGTTCCGGAGCGGGCTCGGCTCGCGGAGCAGCGGTAACCACCGGTTCCGGCTTGAATTCGACGGGCGCCTCTGCCTGGGGCGCGGCTTCCTCGTGAGGCGCGGCATATTCCGGCACCGGCCCGGCTTCCGCAGCCGGAATTCCGAAATCGTGCGTTGCCTCGGCCACTTCGCGCGCCGACGCCGCTTCGATCACTTCCACCACAGGGGGCGCCTCCGGGCTTGGAACGGGGGGCGGGGGCGCCTCTTCGGCGAATGGCTCTATTTCCGGCATGGAGCATGGTTCGGAACTGCGTTTCTCCAGTTCCAACGCTTCATGGTAATCCTTAACGGTCGACTCATGGTGATGAACGATTTCCAAGCCGAGGCTTGCGGCAACCTCTTCGACGCGCCTCTTCGAGGCCGCGGCCACTTCGTCAAACCTGGGTCCCACTGGCGCAGCTTCGGCCCGCGGTGATTTGGCAGGCGTTTGGCTGCCCTCCGGCGCGGGCTCTGTCACCGCCTCTGGCGCATGCTCCGGCGGCGCGCCTACCGGAGCGGCTGACAGATTTGCCAGATCGTCGAGGCTCTTGGACGCGAGATAGAACGCGTTGCCCGACATTTCCCCTTCGGCCTGAGTTCGAACATCGGCAATCGCCTGCGCAAACGGTATGGACGCTTCGTTTGCCCCCTCGCCCGTGTCTTCGCCGTCAAAATCGGCAAGGCGGAACAAGCCCTTGATATGCCGCAAAGCCACGTCGTGGGATTCGCCGCTCAGCTCGTTGTCGGCCGCATTTTTGAGGCCGTTCAGCGCCTTCAATAAATCCTCTGCTCGCGTCATGCTTGGCTCCGTATCTTTTCGCGTTGCGCGGAGTTAGAGCGAAGCCGGGTCGTCAACCGAACCGCGCTTTGGATGCCTCGATTGCATCCTCGAATGTACGCAAGCCAGTATGCGGCGCGCTGACGAGAACCGCCATGTTACCCGGCCGATGCTCGTTCTTCCACATGCGCATATGCGCTTTCGGGATGTCGGTCCAGGGGAAAACTTCGCTCATGCACGGGTCAATTCGACGCTCGATGACGAGGCGGTTCGCCTGGCTCGCCTGTAAGAGGTTTGCGAAATGAGATCCTTGAAGGCGCTTCTGGTGCATCCAGAGATAACGAGCGTCCAAAGTGAGATTGTAGCCGCTGGTGCCCGCGCAGATGACAACCATGCCGCCGCGCTTCACCACGAACACCGAAACAGGAATGGTGGCTTCGCCCGGATGCTCGAAGACACAGTCCACGTTGTTTCCTTTGCCGGTGTGCTGCCAGATCGCAGCGCCGAATTTACGGACTTCCTTGAACCATTCCGCATATTCGGGCGTGCCGACCTTTGGCATCTGCCCCCAGCACTTGAAATCCTTGCGGTTG
The DNA here is from genome assembly GCA_963839435.1 of uncultured Alphaproteobacteria bacterium. Taxonomy (GTDB): domain Bacteria; phylum Pseudomonadota; class Alphaproteobacteria; order Rhizobiales; family Rhodomicrobiaceae; genus Rhodomicrobium. Next base: position 461,710 of record CAWIVD010000017.1, on the reverse strand, counting down.
ATGGTTCCCTTCGCGCCGAGCGACATGACGAAGTCCCGCTTGTCCTCGTCGGAGACGATGCCGATCGCGTTCGCGCCCGAAGTCGCGCAAAGCTGCACCGCAAACGAGCCGAGACCACCGCTCGCGCCCCAAACCAGCACGTTATGGCCCGGTCGCAGGATATGCGGCCGATGCCCGAACAGCATGCGATAAGCCGTTGCCAAAGTCAGCGTGTAGCAGGCGCTTTCTTCCCAGGTCAGGTGCAGCGGGCGCGCCATGAGCTGGCGGTCCTGCACGCGGGCGAACTGAGCAAATGAACCATCCGGCGTCTCATATCCCCAGATTCGCTGGGAGGTCGAAAACATGGGATCGCCGCCGTTGCACTCCTCGTCGTCGCCATCATCCTGGTTGCAGTGCACAACGACTTCGTCGCCGACTTTCCAGCGCTTCACCCTCGCGCCGACAGCCCACACGATGCCGGAAGCATCCGACCCTGCAACGTGATAGGGGTTCTTGTGCCCATCGAGCGTCGAAATGGGAATGCCGAGAGAAGCCCAGACGCCGTTATAGTTGACGCCTGCCGCCATGACGAAAATCAGCACATCATGGCTGTCGAGCTTCCAGGTCGGCAGCACCTCGATCTGCATCGCCTCATCCGGCGGACCGTGGCGCTCCTTGCGGATCGACCAGGCGTACATCTTTTCCGGAACGTGACCGAGGGGCGGAATCTCTCCGACTTCATAAAGATCCTTCAAGCCGCCTCCTGAATTCGAGGTTGTGGATTGCTTGAACGCAATGACCTCACTCATAAAACGCTCCTCGCTCGGGTAGCTCGACGTGTTGGTCTTGTTTGCAGTGCAGCATGACGGTTTTTCGAACGAAGCGCAACATAGCCTTAACGCGAAGCCTGCGCCGATTGTGATGCCATGCCATTGTTCCAAAGATTGAAAAACGGCACAGCTGCGTGTTCACCGAGAATTGTTCGCGGCGGCTGCCGCCCCAAACGCCGGGCAAGTGTCAGATCGGTCACACGCGCGTTTTCCTTCACAGCGTCGCCGCGAACGCGGATGCCCTGCGCTTCCGCCGTGCGAAGTTCGATGCTGCGAGCTTAACCCTCCGCGGCAAGGATTTGAGACTGTTTTTGCGCCTGAGCGCGGGCAATCTGGGCTTCGGCGCGGGTCGTAACACCTTTCCGCTCACCTTCATGACGAATACGGTTCACCGTGTTTTCAGCGGCGACTGCGTCATTCTTGGCTTTCACCGCTGCCTCGACCGATGCGACGAATGTATCTGAATATCTGATCGCCGGGATCTGTAGGTCAAAGATCTCGATGCCAAAAAGTTCCCGCTCGGATTGACTGACGGCAACTCGTTTGCCACAAGCGCAAACTCTGGAAACGGTTGCGCTGTCGGGATTCGAACTCCGGGGGCGGAGGCCGACGAATGGATGTGCGTCGACGAAAGCATTCTTATGGGGCTGCTTGAAGTCGCCAGGCGGCGCGACAGAGAGTTTTCGCAACGAGATGATTTCTCTCAACGTCGCGAGCATGAATGCCATCCGGCCGCAACCACAGCAAAATCGCTTCCCGCAGATCGATCGTGAGAAGAGCATCCTGATTGAGCAGCGCTAATTGCGCTGCAAGATAGCGACAGCCTGGCCAAGAGCCTCGCTTCCTGGGACGGCGGCTCTGCCATCTATAAATTCCAAAAGCGAAAAACCAAGCTTATCTGCCCATACGGCGATCGCTGGGCGCTCAATAAACGAATTCAGGTGAGGTGTTGTCTTGTTCCTCTGGTTATTCGCTGTGCGTTCGAAAATGGGCCAGTGTGCGGGCTCCGCGACTTCCAGAAACGAGAAGACAAGTTTGCCCCCCGTGTTCAAGACCCGGTAAATATCTTGCATATAGATGTAGGTTTCATGGTGCAATAGGTGCGTAAACACACTGAAGGCGCAGACTATATCAACAGACGAAGACGGAGCCGGTATTGAAAGTTCGCGGTGGAGCTTAAATTTATAGTTCCGATCCGACTTTTTTGCGGCGTAGTCCAGTAGTTTTTGAACGATGTCTGTGCCGAGATAATTGATCTTTACCTTAGATGCCGAAAGGGCGCTCGCCAGCCTTCCGCTCCCGCATCCGAGATCGATCAAAGACATGTCATCGTGCAAGCCGGCATAAAAAATGATGTCCCGCTCAATCGCGCCAATCGCATCGAAGTCACCGCCCACCGCCAGGGACATGGCTGTATCGATCGGGTAGGATTTGATCAGGCGTGCGACGTGCTTTTCGTAATCCTCGACGAAATGAAACTTTGCCACCTTTAATCCCCTAATGGTCTTCTTCAAAAACTGGAAGACCATTAGGGGAAGTCTTAAAAGAAAGAAACACCACCGGCCGCTTTTTGAGCGGCTTTTTTTATGCCTGCAAAATGCGGGCGGAAGCACGTCGCGCTTCGCAAAAAGGCGCACAGCTTCGACGTTTCGGTTGATGTCCAGGTTTCCCGACCGTCGCACCTCATCGAGAAGATTCAGAACAGCGTCGCGCAGGTCCAGCTAGAAACGGGCTCGCGCACACCTGGAAGGAACGACCTCTTTGCCAGTGGCCAGCCCTGGAGCATGCCACAGGGCTCGGCGCATTTTCAGTCATGGGGGTCGGCGGCAAGGCCGGTGTGGAACTAGAAAAGAACGACGGCCTTCTGGACAGTGACCCAAACGCCCCATGCCAGCGGGATGCCGACAAGAAGCCACGCAAAAAACGCGCCTGGCGTCAAGATCTTGCCTCGGCCGATCATGCGAGAGCCGTGATAGGCAGGCTCCTCGTCCCTTGTCATCATGGCCTCGACTTCCGCGTTGCTCATGTAGCGCTTCTCGGACACATGGTGGACGGCAAGGTTGGCGAAGAAGCCGACGACAAGCATCCCGGCCAGGATATACATGGTGAAGTCGTAGATATGATCGCGCGGCACGCCCGCGGCGATCTGGGCTTCGCGAATGTAGTTGACGACAACGGGACCGACGATACCCGCCGTCGACCAGGCTGTCAGCAGGAGGCCGTGGATCGCGCCCACATACAGCGTCCCGAAAATATCGGCGAGATAGGCAGGCACGGTTGCAAAGCCGCCGCCATACATCGACAGGATGACGCAGAAGCACAAGACAAACAATGCGATGCTTCCCTCTCGCGCCGCAGCAGGCGCCGCCGCGTAAAGCACGATGCCAAGCAGGAAGAAGATGGCGTAGGTCACTTTGCGGCCGATATGATCGGAGAGCGATGCCCAGAAGATGCGGCCGAAGATGTTGAACAGAGAAAGAAGGCCGACAAAGCCTGCTGCAATCGCTGCAGCGGATGCCTTAAATCCAGGATCGGCCTGGACCTGAGCGAAAGTCAGATCCGGCTTTCCGACCAAAGAGCCTCCGAAGATCTCTTGTAGCATCGGCGAGGCGATGCCGATCACCCCGATTCCTGCCGATACGTTCAGCATGAGCACGAGCCAGATGAGCCAGAACGATACCGTCTTGTACGCATCGCGCACATGGACATGGCGCGTCGTGATCAACGACCTCTTTTTGAGCGGCGGCGACCACCCTTCCGGCTGCCAGCCATCCGGTGGCACGCGATAGCCGAACGCACCGCCCATCATGAACACGAAGTAGATGGCCGCAAGCGTAAGAAACGTCTGCCAAACGCCGACCGACGTGGGCGTCTGGAAGTATTGCATCAGCATAACGGCGAGCGGAGAGCCGATCATGGCCCCACCGCCAAAGCCCATGATAGCCATTCCGGTCGCCATGCCGCGCTTGTCCGGAAACCATTTGATCAGGGTTGAGACAGGCGAAATATAGCCCAGGCCGAGGCCCACTCCGCCGATAACGCCCGACCCCAGCCACATCAGCCAAAGCTGATGATAGCGCACGCCGAGCGCGGAGATCATAAGGCCGCCGCACCAGCAAAAGGTGGCGACAATGGCTGTCTTTCTTGGCCCCACGCGTTCGACCCATCCGCCAAAAACGGCGGCTGAAAGCCCCAGAAAGACAAAAAACAGGGTGAACATCCACCCGAGATCGGCCACGCGCCAGTCGCAGGTTGTCGTGATGAGCGCTTGGCCAAGCCCGATATCGGGACAAGCAACCGGAGCCCTGATGCCTATGGCCTTCGACAGCGGCAGCCAGAACACGCTGAAGCCGTAGGCCATGCCGATGCAAAGATGAATGGCGAGCGCCGCCGGAGGAACAAGCCATCGGTTAAAACCAGTCTTGGCAATGATCCTTCTGCGGCTCAGCAGGCCCGCCCCGCTGTCTGCCGCACTTCTCGCGGTCACATCGATGGTCGCCATTCCTCGCCTTCTCCTGTTTGAATAACTGTCTCGTGCTTATAACGCGCTTCAGCTAGGGCTAATCCCTTGAGGTTGGCCGTGGCCTCGAGATTTCACCCGCAGCCCAACCGCACCAAAAACACGCCTTTTTTTCCAGATCAGAAGATCTGACCAAGTGGATCAGAGTGAATTCTGTCAGAGAGGGTTGCATTCGCCCCCCACTGACAAAAAGCACGCCGACGCCATCGAAGTTTACCAAATGCGCAGCCCGATGCCTCGTGGAAATTTGCTGCCTTTCGTAAAAAAGCGAAGCCTATGCAGTTTCCACCGAAGAAAACCGGTTGAAATATATATATTTCCACAACTTAGACAGGCAAAAGATCTCAAATCTTTACTGCTTGACGATAAAAGTTGCATAATGTCATAAAACTTTACTGTCAGCCTGACAGTCATGGACAGATGTGAGTTTTCGTCGACAACCCTTTTGCGGCTGACGAGTTTCGCGCCGCATCCGAAGGTCTAGGTCGTGGGGAGCCTTAACGCTGTTTGAGCGTCTTTACCGAAGCGTTTAAGGCTCCGGAAAGCGCCTGAGAACACCTACTGGAACTTGAAGACGCGTTTCCAATCCCGCTTCATATCCACGACCGTCCAGCCATTCGCGGCTGCTGCGTCCAAGGCGGCGTCCAGCCGGCCAAAGGCCGAGTTGCGGTCATAGGCGTACTCGCGTTCCGCGTCCGTATGGTGGACGATCAACCCGAACCGGCGGCCGCCTGCCAGAGTGGTCCATTGGAGCATCTCAAGATCGCCATCTGAATTGCCGAATGCTGCGATCGGGCGCCGCCCAATGTATTCGTTGATACCGACCGGCTTGCCGGCCTTGTCGTCGATGAAGTGGACTTCCGGCAACCGGAACAGTTCTGGAATGCCGTCCTTGAACTGGAACTTCGTTTTGATGCTCGACCCCACGACCTGCTCGGGCGGCACGCCATAGATCTGCTCGGTCCACGGCCGCATGAACTCGACGCCGCCGCCGGAGACAATGAAGGTCTTGAAGCCGTTCACGCGCAAATAAGCGAGCAACTCGATCATGGGTTGATACACGAGTTCCGTGTAAGGCCGGTCGAATTTCGGGTGACGCGCGGTTGCAAGCCAATCCTTCACAATCTGCGTGAATTGCTCGGTGGTCATGCCCGCATGGGTTTCCATGAGAAGCTGAACCAGCCCCTTCTCGCCGGACGCGGCCAGGGCCTTCAAATCGCCTTCGAGGACGGCCTTGAAAGGTTCCTTGTCCTTCCACTCGGGGTGTAACGGCGCCAGCGCTTTCACGCGGTCGATCGCGAAGGCCAATTGAGTATACATGGGCTGTTCCACCCACAATGTCCCGTCATTGTCGAAGGTCGCAATGCGCTCCGCCGGCGGCACAAAATCAGGCGAATCCTCGCGGGTCACAGCGGTCACAAAACTCAAGATAGCCTTTTTGGCGTCGCCGTCATTCCACGACGGGAGCGGATCAACTGCCTCGGCAAGCGCTCCGCCAATGGTTGCAGATAAGAGTAGCAGCACCGCCAGAAAACGGATGAGCGCGATCGCCTTAACAGACGCAAGCGACACGACAGCGCGAATTCTGCTGATCATCTTTCCGCCTCCCACTGTGATTTTTCCCAATGCACTCAATAGCTAAGAACGAGCTAAGGACAAAATAGATGCATTGATATTGGCTGATGGGGATGCGATTATCAAGCAGTCTACTGACTGATCGATCAAACCTAACGCGTTGGTGTAAGTTCATGCGAATCAATCAGAAGTATCGGTTGGGACTGTTAGCGGCTTGCGTCGCGGTCCCGCTCGCAAGCTGGCCTGCGGCGGCCCAACAGCAAAAGTCGAAGCCGAACATCATCATGATCGTGTCTGATGATTTCGGCTATGGAGATTTGGCGCCCTACGGAGGAGGCCCAGGGCGCGGCATGCCTACGCCCAACCTCGAGCGCCTGGCGAATGAAGGCATGACCTTCTTCTCGTTCTACGCCCAGCCAAGCTGTACCCCCGGCCGCGCCGCCATGCAAACCGGGCGCATCCCGAACCGCAGCGGCATGACCACGGTGGCCTTCCAGGGACAGGGCGGCGGCCTGCCGAAGGCGGAATGGACTTTGGGGTCGGTGCTGAAAGAGGCGGGCTACCAGACCTTTTTCAGCGGGAAATGGCATCTCGGCGAAGCCGACTATGCGCTGCCCAACGCGCAAGGCTACGACGAAATGAAGTACGCCTTTCTCTACCACCTGAACGCCTACACCTATGGCGACCCGGAGTGGTTTCCAGACATGCCACCGGAACTTCGCGCGATGTTCGACAGGGTGACCAAGGGCGCGCTGTCCGGCAACGCCGGCGAGCAGCCGAAAGAGGAGTTCAAGGTCAACGGGGAGTATGTGAATACTCCGGAGAAAGGGCGTCGTCGGGATTCCGTTCCTGGATGAGTATGTGGAGAAGGCATCGACTGACTATCTGGATAAAGCATCCAAATCCGGCAAACCGTTCTTCATGAGCGTCAATTTCATGAAGGTTCACCAACCGAACCTGCCTGCCCCGGAGTTCATCCACAAATCGCCATCCAAGAGCAAGTATGCGAACTCCATCGTCGAGGCTGACACGCGTATCGGCCATATCCTGGACAAGGTTCGTTCGCTCGGCATCGACAAGAACACCTATGTCTTCTGGACGACCGACAACGGCGCCTGGCAGGACGTTTATCCCGACGCCGGTTACACGCCGTTCCGCGGCACGAAAGGGACCGTCCGCGAGGGCGGCAACCGCGTCCCCGCCATGGCCTGGGGCCCGAGGATCAAGGCGGGAACCAGGAACTACGATATCGTTGGGGGCCTCGACTTCATGGCCACGTTTGCGTCACTGGCAGGCACAAAACTGCCTGAGAAGGACCGCGAGGGCCAACCCATCATCTTCGACAGCTATGATATGTCGCCGGTTCTCTTCGGAACGGGGGGCTCTGCGCGGAAATCCTGGTTCTACTTCACCGAAAATGAGCTGAGCCCCGGCGCCGTCCGCTGGAACAATTACAAGTTCGTCTTCAATCTCAGAGGCGATGACGGCCAGCAAACTGGCGCGCTCGCGGTGGACTCGAACCTTGGCTGGAAGGGCGCTGAAAAGTATGTGGCCACCGTCCCGCAAGTCTTCGACCTGTGGCAGGACCCGCAGGAGCGCTACGACATCTTCATGAATAACTACACGGAGAGAACGTGGATGGGTGTGGTCATGGGCGAAGAGATCAATAAGCTGATGAAAACCTACGTTCAGTACCCGCCTCGCAAGCTCCAAAGCCTGACTTACACCGGCCCCATCACGCTTTCGAGTTACCAGAGATTCGAGTGGCTTCGGGATCAGCTCAAGAAGGAAGGCTTCAATCTTCCGTTGCCCACCGGTAATTAACCATCCAATATTTGCGCACCCCGGGAAATTCCCCGGGGCCGTTTGATCAGACACTGACAGACGAGGCTAAAGCCAGGCCCTGGACCGGAATTTGCCGCATCGGAATTTCATATAATGTTGAACCACCATAAAATTTTGGCTGCGCTCGGCATCGGCTTACTATCGCTGCTCGGCTGTTCGACCGCGCCTCGCGCACAGCAGAATGCAGTGACGGCCATCGATATTGCGCTCGAGCCCGACGCGACGATGATGCAGTATGCGAAGGCCGCCAACGCCCGCCTGCTCAAGGCCTTTCCCAAGGGATTTGCTTTGGACGCAACTCACCAGCCGCACGTCACCATGCTGCAGCAGTTCGTCCGAACGGCTGACCTCGACAAGGTTTATGCCGCGGCCAACAAAGTTTTGGAAAGTGAGAAGCCGACGACTTGGAAGCTGACGGCGTTCAAGTCCTATTACATCCCCTCGCCGCCGGTCGGTCTTGCGGGCATTGTCGTCGAGCCGACAGAAGATTTGCTCAGGCTCCAACGAAAACTCATCGACGCGGTCGCGCCTTACACGGAGAAATCCGGGACCGCCGCAGCCTTCATGTCCACCGAAGACGGCCACGACATCCAAGCGTTCCTGATCGACTATGTGGCCAATTTTGTCACGATTGCTGCCGGCAAGAAATTCAACCCGCACGTCACAACTGGCATCGCCACCGAAGCCACCTTGAACGAGATGCTAGCCGAACCGTTCGAGGCGTTCACCTTCTCGCCTGCGGGGGCATCGGTCTACCAGCTTGGCAGTTTTGGCACGGCCAGGAAGGAGCTGAAGGCTTTAACGTCGGCGCATTAACGAAGGGTCATCAGTCTTGACGTCATTGCCCATGGAGTCATCGGCGGTACGGGAGATTTCCACTTTTGTTCGGTGCAGTTTCGGTTAATAAGCCTTTCATATTCTCTTAAAAAAGCGTTACTTCCTCTGCGCGCGTGAAGGTTTGGAGCTCTTCCCGAGTAACCCAATGTTTCCTGAAATTCTAAATGGATAATGCTAAACGTCATAGAATTACGCAATCGCGATGACATTCCTCGAAAAATTACTCATGTAACTACTTAACCCCAGTTTTACGAAACGAACCCAATCGAGTTAACCGGCCGTCAAATTTCACAGGGCGACGCGCCTGGAAGAGCTCCAACTGATGAAAGGGGGCGAATGCTCTAAGGGTCCGTTCTTGCTTCCATCCGAAAAGGCACGAGGGCGCGTAAGCACGAGCTTCTTTCGTACGTTTGGGAACGATCAGCGGGGCGGCGTTCTTGACAGAATGAATGTTGCGAAGCGCCAGCGGGAAAGCCGCACCGCGCACCTGTCAAGAGCGAGACATTGCATGGCTGAGGACCTCGGCAGATCATCGACCCAAGCGGTCGATCATAAAGATTTCGACCAGGATGCCCCCCAACCCGCCACCAAAGACGCCGCCATCGTCGTCACGAGCGAAGAAGCCTCTCCAACGCCGAAGACTGACGAAGGACGCGAGCTCACCAAGTCGAAGAGCTTCGAGCCTTATCCGGGTCCGGTAGGAGGCTGGGGCTCGCTCAGGTCTGTCGCCGCGCACCTCTTTCGAGAAGAGGTTCCGGTGGGCCGGGACCTTGTCCTGTGGAAGCAGAACAAGGCGGACGGTTTCATGTGCGTGTCCTGCGCCTGGGCCAAGCCGCGCGACCCCTACCCCTTCGAATTTTGTGAGAACGGCGCAAAGGCGACCGCCTGGGAAATCACCTCCGAGCGCATCGGGCGCGAATTCTTCGCCCAGCATACCTGCACGGAACTCGAATCCTGGAGCGATTTCGACCTGGAGAAAGAAGGCCGTCTCACCGAGCCGCTTCGCTGGGACCCGCAGACAGACAAATATGTCCCGGTGCCATGGGCCGAAGCCTTCCGCGACATCGGAGCGCGGCTGAAAGCGTGCGACCCGAAAAAGACCGTGTTCTACACCTCAGGCCGCGCCTCGCTCGAGACCTCCTACATGTTCCAGCTTTTCGCACGCATATACGGGCACAACAACCTGCCCGACAGCTCGAACATGTGCCACGAAAGCACGTCCGTGGGCCTGCCGAAAAGCATTGGCGCGGGGGTGGGAACAGGCACGCTGGAAGACTTCAAGCATTGCGACCTTATCATTCACATCGGCCAGAACCCCGGCACAAACAGCCCTCGCATCCTGCATGAATTCCAGCATGCAAGGCAGCGCGGGGCACAGTTCATCGTGTTCAACCCGATGCGCGAGCGCGGCCTTGAGCGGTTCACCAATCCGCAAAATCCCATCGAGATGCTGACGCTGGCGGAGACTCAGATCGCGACGCAATACTGTCTCATCAAATCGGGCGGCGACATCCCGATGCTGACCGGCCTGTGCAAGGCTGTCATTGCGCTCGACGACGAGGCCAAGGCCAAGGGCGGCGAGCGCGTTCTCGATGTGGAATTCATCGAAGAGCACACCCACGGTTTCGAGGACTTCGCGAGTTACTGCCGCAATGCGAGCTGGGAAACCATAGAACAGGGCTCCGGACTGAGCCGGGAAGAAATCGAAAAGGCGGCCGCCACTTACGCGAAGAGCAAGGCTTGCCTTGGCATCTTCGGCATGGGCATCACGCAGCAGCTTCAGGGAACGCAGAATGTGCAGATGGTCGCGAACCTGCTCCTCCTTCGTGGCAATATCGGCCGGCCGGGAGGCAATATTATGCCCGTGCGCGGCCATTCCAACGTCCAGGGCCAGCGCACGGTCGGCATCACCGAGAAGCCGGAGCTTGCGCCTCTTGACCAGCTGGAGAAACAATTCGGGTTCAAAGCGCCGCGCGAGAAAGGCTTGAACACCATGGGCGCGGTGATGGCGCTGATGAAGGGAGAGTTGGAAGCGTTCGTTTGCCTCGGCGGAAACCTGGCGCGAGCCTTGCCGGATGGTCCGCAGGTCGAAGAGGCTTGGCGCAAACTTCCGCTGACCGTTCAGATCGCGACCAAGCTCAATCGAAACCACGTCATTCACGGCAAGGTGGCTTATCTTCTTCCCTGCCTCGGCCGCATCGAGATCGATCGCCAGAAAGGTGGCGAGCAGGCTGTCTCGATGGAGAATTCAACCGCATACTTCCACGGGTCGCGAGGACAGGTTGAACCGGCCAGCCCCAATCTTCTATCCGAACCGGCAATCGTCGCCGAGCTTGCCAAGGCGACGCTGCCGTTAAATCAGAAAGTGCCCTGGGACGAATGGGTCGGCGACTACGGCAAGGTCCGCGACGCCATGGAAGAAACTTGGCCTGAGATGTTCCGGGACTTCAACAAAAGGCTTTTCACGCCCGGCGGTTTCGAGCGGCCCATCCCGGCGCGGCATCGGCAATGGAAAACCGAGACGGGGCGCGCGAACTTCCTCGTGCCGGAGAACCCGGCCGGAGACAAACTTGCGACCAAGGTCCCCGATGACGTCCTCCGCCTCACCACGGTTCGCAGCAACGATCAGTTCAACACCACCGTTTACGGTTTTCACGACAGGCTACGCGGAATCAATGGCACCCGAATGGTTCTCTTCATGAACGAGGAAGACATGGGCCGTCTTGGTTTCGACGAGGGCGAAACGGTGAACCTGGAAACCGTATCGGAAGATGCCATCAGGCGCGAGGTCCAGGGTTTCCGCATTGTGAAGCACGCGATAGCCAAGGGCTGCGCCGCGGCCTATTTCCCCGAAGCCTCCCCGCTCGTGCCGCTGTCGCATCATGAACCGAAGAGCTGCACGCCAGCCTACAAAGCGATCCCGGTTCGCATAAACCGGGGCGCCGTCGCGTAAGCAATCATGCGGCAGAGCCAGCGGGCTTCAGCTGGCTCGACACGCCGTGCTCCGTCTTCTCCCAGTAGAACGGTGCGCGTATAAGCTGCCACACCGCGCGGTAGGCCGCCGCCGACACAAACAGCCAATAGACCGGAATGAGGATCACATGCGGCCACAACCCTTTGTGCCGCGTGCCGCGCAGACTGAGCGCGCCAAGCGCGAGATTGACGGCATAGCCGCCGACAAAGTTCAGGAGCGCGATGCAAAGCAGAATATCGTCGTTCAAGCCTGCTCCTCGCTGGAACAGCGTCCCCTGGATCGCATCGGTGGCGAGCAGCACATAAAAGACGGGATGAGCGAGTGAGGAAACGATGATACCCGCGAAATAGGCGTGGAAGGCGAGAAACCCTGTCAGTCCCGTCTCGCGCAACGTGGCCGAGGGCGCACGCATGTGTACGCCGAAGGTTTGCATCCACCCCTTCAGCCAGCGCGTCCGCTGCTTCACCCAGGGCATCGTCTGGCAGCACGCCTCCTCATAAGTTGTCGAATCGAGTGTCTCGACGTTGTAGCCGGCGCGATGCAGCCGCATGCCGAGATCGGCATCCTCGGTCACGTTGAACGGGTCCCACGCGCCAAGCTCGCGCAAGGCGCCGATGCGAAAATGGTTGGATGTGCCGCCAAGCGGCAGCGGAAGGCCAAACCGGCCGAACAGCGGCAGGAGCCCCCGGAAGAGCGTCGCGTATTCGATCGTAAATTGGCGCGAGAGCCAGTTTTCCTTCGCGTTGAAATAGTCGAGCCGCGCTTGCAGACAGGCAATTTTCGGCGATGCGTGGCGGAAAACGGTCGCGGCTTTCCGAAGCTGATCCGGCTCCGGGCGGTCCTCGGCGTCGTAAATGACCGCGAGATCCCCGGTCGCAAATTGCAGCGCGTAATTCAGGGCTTTCGGCTTCGTGCGCGGCTGCCGGTCGGGAACCACGATGAGATCGACATTGCCGGGAAAATCGAGCTTCGAAGCGGCCTCGATCGTGGCCGTGTCGACGCTTTCCAGCACGATCTTGATGTCGAGTTTTGCCGGGGGGTAATCGAGGTTCCGCAAAGCTTTGGCGAGATGCGGCAAGATCTCCACCTCTTTGAAGAGAGGGACGAACACGGTGTAGCGCGGTAATTCGGCGTCGGACAAAAGCGGCGGCAGCTGGCGTTTTTGTCCCGTCTCTGGGGCGAGAAGGCTTACGATAGCCGCAAAACGCAAGAGGATCGCAAGCAGGAAGAACAAGGAAAGCGCGATCGAGCCAAGCGTGAGCGTTTCCCGTGGCGCAAACGCCAGCGCGCCCAACGCGAGGCCGGTTATGATTGCCCCGAAATAGACTTGCCATGAGGCCAGGCCCGTTTTCGCACTCCAATCGGGGTGCGCCTTCATCAACTCCGCCACGGCCCGGCCGACGAGGACACGCCCGTGGGTGCGCGTCACAAGGTCGATAAGCTCCTGACGGGTGACGAGTTTCAGACGCTTTCGCTTCTCGCCAAGCTTGAAGGCAAGCGTGATAAGCGTCTGCATCGAGGATGTCTGCCCGTTGAGGGCTACGACATCCTCTGCATGAGCGGCAAGCGGAACGGGCTTTTCGAGCAACATCCAGGCCTGCTCCGGGGCGGATGGCAGATGCAATCGGCAGGGGGTGCTGCTGTCCGCGAGAGAAAGCTTCCTGGCAAGATGCTCATAGACGTCTCCGGCTCTGTAGACTCCAGACGCGATGGCGGCCTGGATAAGCCCGACGCGGGCCTCCCGTGCCTGTGACTTGAGCTTCCGGATGACGTGTGGAGGACATCGAAGGGAGCTGAGAACGGCGCTCTCGAAATCAAGCGCTGAAAGCGGTGGCCGGGACCGACAGCCGCTTGCACCATCGTTTTCGAAAAGGTTATGGTCTCGGCGGGAAGACCGGACCCGGGCGCGATCACAATCAATTTGTTCCATATACGCAAAACTCTTGAGAACTATGACACACGATCCTGCCGCGGCTCTTTTGTCTACGAACCGGAGGTTGCGGGTGAAATTCAGTGATGTCCTGTTCCCCACGCGGGGCTTGCTTCTTGCCTGTCTGCTTGCTCTTTGCGCGCTAACCGTCATTGCGCCGTCGCCGATCAAAGCGGATGACGCACAGAGGGTGCAGAAATGGCGCGACATGCAGGTCGGGCCGAAGCCTGACTGGTCGTGGCTGCCCCGGTTGCGCGTGCTCACGGAAGCCGATTACCCGCCTTTCAACTATTATGACGAGGAGGCCCGGCTCACCGGCTTCAATATCGATCTCGCCCGGGCGATCTGCCGTGAACTTTCGGTGGATTGCGACATCAACACCGCGGAATGGAGCACGCTCGTCCCCTCTCTCAAGAACAACGAGGCCGATGCGGTCATCGCCTCGATGGCGATCACAGGCAAAGCGCTGGCCGATGTGGATTTCACAAGCCGCTATTACACGACGCCTGCGCGTTTCGTGGCCAAGGCAGGCAACGGCTTCAAGGAGATTTCGGTGGAGACACTCCGAGGCGAGCGGATCGCCGTCGTTCGCGGGTCCTCGCATGAGGCCTTTTTGCGCGACTTCTTCGAACGCGCGAAGATCCTCCCCTACGACACGCCGGAGCAGGCGCGCGCCGCGCTCAAGAACGGGGATGCCGACCTCTTATTCGGCGATGGTATTTCCTTGATGTTCTGGATTCAGGGAACGAGTTCGAACCGGTGCTGCGAGTTCAAGGGCGAGGGGTACACGGAGCCGCGCTATTTCGGGGACGGCGTCGGAATTGCGATCAGGAAAGGAAACGGGCGCCTGCGCGAGGTGCTGGACTATGCGCTGGCGCGCGTGAAGGCATCCGGCCGTTATGAGGAATTGATGCTACGCTATTTCCCGCTGCCGCTTTATTAGGCCAGTAAAGTCGAAAGTAAGAGAGGACCGATCATGAGACTCGATAGGAAGGTTGCGATTGTCACCGGCGCTGCAAGCGGAATTGGCTACGCGATTGCCAGGCGCTATGTCGAGGCGGGCGGCCGCGTCGTCATTGCCGACATCAAGATGGAACAAGCTGAGAGGGCCGCGCGCCAGCTTGGCGGACCGGAAACGATCATCGCGATCGAGATGGATGTGACAAGCGAGGAAGCGGTCAACGCGGGCGTCGCAAAGACGGTTTCGACCTTTGGAACGGTCGACATTCTCGTGTCGAACGCGGGCGTTCAGATCGTTCATCCTGTCCACGAGTTCCCCTATTCCGAGTGGAAGAAGATGCTCGCCATCCATTTGGACGGCGCATTCCTGACGACGAAGGCGTGCCTGCCGCATATGTACAAACAGAAATCCGGTTCGGTCATTCTCATGGGATCGGTGCATTCCAAGGAGGCGTCGCCGCTGAAGGCCCCCTATGTGACGGCGAAGCATGGCCTACTGGGGCTTTCCCGCGTGCTGGCGAAGGAGGGCGCGGCTCATGGCGTGCGGTCGAACGTGATCTGTCCCGGCTTCGTGTTAACACCGCTTGTCGAGAAGCAGATCCCCGAACAGGCGAAGACGTTTGGGATTTCCGAGGAAGAAGTCGTGAAAAGGATCATGCTCGGCCAGACGGTCGACGGCGAATTCACGACCATGGAGGATGTCGCCGAGGTGGCACTTTTCTTCGCCGCTTTCCCGACAAACGCCCTCACCGGACAGTCGCTCGTCGTCAGCCATGGCTGGTCCATGAATTAGCTGTGCTGGCTGCGCGTACCGGAAGAGGACCACGCCCGCTCATTACGAGCGGGCTGGAGCGTCTCTCTCAGGGTTCGCCGCAGACTGCAACCGCCCTCGCCAATTGTGACGCTTGAAGCCCGGAGCCGCCCTTCAACTCGTCGGTCGCGACGTCTCTGCCTTTGGGGGGAAGGTTCGCACCCGATTGCCGCAAGCGCTCAAAAGCTAACGTCCGGGTCATCCTGGATAGCGTTGCTTAAAATCCGGTTGATATTGGCTTTGTTTTGTAGAAACACCATAAGTAATAATATAAAAATTTTTTTTTGAAAGTCCACGGGCAAAGGTGCCGCGACTTATTGCGGTTCGTATTACGTGAGAAGATGCAGGGAAAAATGGCGGTTCTCGTCCGCCCAGCTTCTGACCGTCTGCCATCCACCACGCGCCGCGATCCAGCGAAAGCCGGCGAGGGAATATTTGTGGGAGTTTTCGGTGTGGATCGTCTCGCCGGTCTGGAACGAGAAAGTGCGGCCTGCCACGGTCGCGCGCTGATCGCAGACGGACCGCAAATGCATCTCGATTCGCTCTTTGCGTTCGTTGTAGATCGCGGAATGTTCGAATGCGGCGAGGTCGAAGGTGCCCGATAGCTCCCGATTGATCCGCGACAACAGGTTAAGGTTGAAGGCCGCAGTGACGCCCGCGGCGTCGTTATAGGCGGGAAGCAAAACGTCGAGTGGCTTTTGCAGGTCGGCCCCGACGAGGAGCGCGGCCCTTTTGCCGAGAAGGCGCCGCACGGACCGAAGAAAAAGGACGGCCTCTGTGCGGTTGAAATTGCCGATCGTCGATCCGGGGAAAAAGCCCACGCAAAAATGGTCCTGGAGCGGGAGGTTCATCCCGTCGAGGTCATGAAATCCACCAAGAACAGGATGCACGCCGAGGCCGGGAAAAGCCTGCGCCACGCGACGGGCGGCCGGATAGAGAGCCGCCGCCGAGATTTCTATCGGGACATAGGCGAAGGGGCGTTCCAGCGCGTGGAGCAGGAGTTCGGTTTTCCGGCTTGAGCCTGAACCGAATTCTACTACGGCCGCGCCCGGCGGAAGGAGCTTGCCGATCTCCGGGCCGCAGGATCTCAAGAGGCCGATTTCAGTGCGGGTCGGGTAATATTCCGGCAATTCGGTGATGCGCTCGAAAAGCTCCGAGCCCTGCGCATCATAGAAGAAGCGGCTTGGCACGCTCTTTTGCTGCAGCGACAAACCCTGGAGCACGGCGTCGCGAAAGTCTTTTCCGGCGCTGACGCGAGCTCCTGGAAACTGAACGATTTGTCCCATTATATGTCACTCGCAAGGCGGAGGCCCATGAACTGCCAGCGCTGATGAGGATAGAAGAAATTGCGGTAGGTTGGGCGAATGTGCCGGTCGGGAGTGGCGAGCGACCCGCCGCGCAACACCATCTGGCTGCACATGAATTTGCCGTTATATTCGCCGAGCGCGCCAGTGGCGGGCTTATACCCGGGATAGGGGAGATAGGCGCTTTGCGTCCATTGCCAGACGCTGCCGAAAAGGGACGATACGCCGTCGCTGGATGGGGGCTTCGACAGGAGATGGGACAGATCAAGCGGCGCGGGGCCGGGTTGTCCGCGCGAGGCGACTTCCCACTCGAACTCGGTTGGAAGGCGATGACCCGCCCATCGAGCGAAGGCGTCCGCTTCGTAGGCGCTGACATGCGTCACGGCGCGGCTTTCCTCAATCTTGCGAAGGCCATGCAGAGTCATCTGATGCCAGGCACCATCGCGAAGCTCCCAATAGCCGGGCGCTTCCCACCCTTCGCGCTGCACCGTCGTCCAGCCATCCGACAGCCATAGCGACGGCGTCCGATAGCCGCCCGCCTCCATGAAGGCGATCCATTCGCCGTTCGTAACCTCGCGGCTGAAGAGTTGAAAATCCCGGAGGAGAACCTGGTGCGGCGGTTCTTCGTTGTCGTATGCGAACGTTGCTCCCCGATGACCGATCTCGTAAATGCCGCCAGGGATCGAGCGCCAATGCCCGGGTGCGGCAGCGCCGCCTATTACCGCTGGCTTCGCTTCGCAATAAGCCGGGCGCAACGGATTTTCAGCGAACAGCGCGAGGATATCCGTCAGCATCAATTCCTGGTGCTGCTGCTCGTGATGGATGCCGGTCTCGATCAGGCAAAGTGCTTCGTGCGATAGAGCTTGCGCCATGAGCCGCCCGAGATGCTCGTCAACATGGGCGCGATAGGCGCGCACCTCTTCAACCGAGGGCCGCGTCAGGAGCCCTCGCTTCGGTCTCGGATGCCGGGGGCCAAGGCTCTCGTAATAGGAATTGAAGCAATAGGAAAAGCGCTCGTCGAAACTTTCATAACCGCGTAAAAAGCGCTTCAGCACAAGCTCTTCGAAAAACCATGTGGTGTGAGCCAGATGCCACTTGGCGGGGCTTGCGTCCTCGTTGGCCTGGACAACCTGATCCTCAGCCGAAAGCGGCTCGGCGATATCAAGCGAGAAGCGCCGTGTTGCGAGAAGGCCGGAAGAAAGCTTAAGCTGCCTATCCTCCTCGGCGCTGGGGGGGCGGTCGTCGAGCGGCATAAGTGTATTGCCCTTTTGTAAATTCTGGGAATTTCAATCCCGATCCCTGGAAATCTGAGCAACAACCTAATCGAGAACTAGGTCCATCTTGGTAACGTTTGACGACAGCCTGGGCACATCTGCGTTACGCGTCGGGGGGCGGCCTGCGCCCAAGCCCCTTCGAGGCGCGGTGCGCCTCCTTGAGGCGATGGGGCATGGAACGCTCACGGAATTTCCGCTCAAGAGCGGGCGTCGGGCCGACATTCTATCGCTGGGGGCAAAAGGGGAAATCTGGATTGTAGAGGTAAAGTCGGGCGTGCCCGATTTCCGCGCAGACCATAAATGGCAGGACTATCTCGAATGGTGCGACCGCTTTTTCTTTGCCGTCGGCCCCACTTTCCCAACTCACATTCTGCCTGCCGACGCTGGCCTTCTTATCGCCGACGAGTACGACGCCGTGCTGGAGAGAGAGCCGAAAACGGTGCCGCTCCTGGGCAGCCGCCGCAAGACTCTTACACTGCGTTTTGCTCACCTCGCCGCGCGACGGCTTTCAGGTCGGGAACTTCCTATTCAGGGATTATGAGGGGGCGGAGTGTTTCCGTGCCACCTGCCGAGTTTCGATTCTAGCGCTGAGACCCGGATTGACCGGTTGGACCCAGGTTATTCGGACTGGAATAAACGTTGCCGCCAGACGGATTTACTTCCCTGGACCCTTCATTATTACCGCCAGTGACAGCGGCTGCAGGGCCGGTCGACCCCGAATTGGGAGCGTTGCGCGCCGTGCGGGGCATTTCTCCCGTCGTTCGCGGAAACTTCTGGCCAACGCCTGGCTGCCCTCTTGTGCCCGGAGCACTATTCTGGGATTGAGCGGTTCCGATGCCTGCGAGAACCGCCATCGCTGCTGCACCAATGATTGTCTTCAAGAAGCCTCCTGTTTCATTAGAAGGCGTGCTGGGCGGCGAGATTATTTCACGAACGGCAGGAGCAGCTTCAAATCCGAGACAAACCGGACGTATTCCGCCTGTACGTCGGCTTCTTCCTGGATGCGCAGGAGGTAGGACGGATGGATCGTGATCAGCGCTTGGCAGTTGCCGAGATCGATGAGGCGTCCCCGGTTCTTGTTGATCGGCATCGACTTGCCGAATAGCGATTGTGCTGCCGTTGCGCCCATCGCGACCGCGACTTTGGGCTGCACGAAATCGAGTTCGCGCTCGAGCCATTGGCGGCACGCTTTGATCTCGACCGTCACCGGCTTCTGGTGAAGGCGGATTTTGCCGCGCGGCACATATTTGAAGTGCTTCACGGCGTTGGTGACATAGACCTTCTGTCTCTCGACGCCGGCTTCTTCGAGCGCCTCGTTCAATTTCAAGCCGGCAGGGCCGACGAAAGGCCGCCCAGCAAGGTCTTCCTTGTCGCCGGGCTGTTCACCGATCAGGACCACGGGCGCGGGCGCAGGCCCCTCGCCAAATACGGTCTGCGTCGCGTTCTCCCAGAGGCGGCAGGCGTGGCAGTCGCGGGCGAGCAGGCGCGTAATCTCGAAGGATGGATCGATAAAGGCATTTTCAACCAGGTCGAGAGATTATCTGATCTTCATGTGATTTCATCGCAGCGCCTTTGATCGGTCTCTTAATCCTGGCCATGTGGGGGACCGCCGCTTCTCAAAACACCGGAAAGCACGCCTCGTCTTTTCGATCTCCGCGGCCCCATAAACTTGTAAACGACGAAGGCCCTGATGTTGACTTCATTCTGCTTTGCTTTGAAAAGGCGTGCAGTGTTGCGTTTAACTTTCTCCGACAGATACAGGACGCACCGCAATGTTAGAGCGCCATGCAACGCGCTTAGTCGATGATTCCCTTGGGGTCCGTTCCTCCTCGGAAAACCTGATCGTGGCGGCCGCTTTCGTCCTGTTTTTTCTCAGCCTGGGCGGCCGCAGAGTTAATCCTGAACGCCGACAGGGCGCTTCATTTCGATCTTTTCGAAGCCTATGCCTGGGGACAGGAATTTCAGCTCGGCTATAATCAGCACGGGCCTTTCTGGGCGTGGATTGTGGGAGCCTGGTTCTTGCTGTTTCCCAACACAAACACGTCCTTTGTGTTGCTGGAAGCCGTCAATGCCACGCTAGGCCTGTTCGGCGTCTGGATGCTGATCGGACTTTTCATAAAGGGATGGGAAAGGCACGCCGCAACGCTCTTGCTCGTGGCCACCCCGTTCTACACGTTCAACGCCTACAAATATAACGCCAACACCATCTTCATTTCGCTTTGGCCGTGGACATTGTACTTTTTCGTAAGGTCTGTAGACTTTTTGAGTAAGCGCGATGCCCTGATTTTCGGTGTTCTCGCGGCCGCGTGCATCCTATCCAAGTACTATGCCGTGCTTTTGCTCGCGACTTGCGGGTTGTCCTTGATTTTTCATCCAAACGGACGCCGGTATCTGCTTTCGCCTCTGCCGTGGATCGCCGTAGGCGTCTTTTCTCCCTTGGTCTTGCCGCATCTCCTCTGGGCGCTCAACACGAATGCCCCGCCCGTCGCCTATGCCCTGGGCCTGACCGGGAAGGGATGGCTGTTTACAGGGGGGTACGTCGCGCGCTTTGTCTTCGATCTGCTCCTTGTTCAGGCCGCGATGGCGGCTCTTATTTATTTGGCGTCCATCGCGACAAGAAAGGGGCGCACAAAGGAGCAGGGTGAGCAGCTTCCGCAGTCGCGGCGCAGATTTCTTGCCCTGCTGGTTTTGGGCCCTCCCCTTTTGACCATCACGGCGGCCCTGATTTTCCAGTTGAAGATCGAAGCCATCATGGCGATAGGCATTTTTCCTCTGATGCCGCTTCTTCTCATGCAAGTGATGACACCGCTGGATGGACGACGCTGCTTCTATCTGGCGGGTGGCGCTGCCGTCGCGGTGACCCTTGTAATGCTCGCCGGCGCGCCATTTGCCGGCTCTGTGATGGCCTCCAAAAAGGCTGGACCATCGCTCGCTTTTCCCTATCGGGAACTCGCGGCAAGCGTCACCGAGGTTTGGCGTTCCGAAAATCATACGCCCCTCAAATACATTGGCGCGGATGCCAACACGGCCAACGGCATCAGCTTCTATAGTGCAGACCGGCCCTCGAGCTTCGTGAATCTCGACTATACGAGAGCGCTTTGGGTCACTCCCGCCAAGCTCGAGCAAAATGGGCTTCTCATCGCTTGCGTTCACGAGGATTCTGCCTGCCTGAGCAAGGCCTCCAATTTTCTTCGAGGACATTGGAAGCAAACCTCGCTCAAGATCGCGCGGCAAGTTGGAACGCGGCGGATGCCGGAAGTGACGTTCGATATCTTCGTCATTCCTCCCCTGGCGGGGTAATCAAAATTCGACCGCCTGCGAAGGAGATGATCCTTCGGAACAAGGCCATCGATGCTCACCATCTCAAGCGCGGTCTGGGGAATTGGTTTCTTCAGCATGACCCACTCGATCAAAAAGCTCCCGCCTTGGCCAGAGCTTTGTCAGCAGTCTGAGCCACGCTTACGCGCCCTCCCGATGATCGAGAACGGGAATGCGGAACTTCCCGGCCCTCGGCGAGATTGCCTGCCGGAGCCGGGAAACGATAAAGCATCTGCTGGTCGCGCTTGGGCAGGGGGGCGTAGCCGTCGCGGGTCCAGTCGAACCTGACTGACGAGAGACAAACCTGTCCTTGCGATTTAGATTATGCACGGAACTTCTGGAGACGATTTGCAGCAACGGCAGGGAGAGTCCCCGAGTTTAGGGGATGCGGGTTTTGTTGGCATCGCAGGCTTGGAATTGCCGCATGGCCCAACCATGACGCATATCATTTCACGCCAGGCTTTAAGCTCATTGACAATTCTATCGCCCTGAATAACGCCCACAACGATTCCTATTATGATTGACGCCAGGATCCCCCGGAATAGGCCGATAATCAAAGGTGTGTGGCGCGCGTCGCCGCGCGCGCGATCATTGGCTGATGAGCTCATCAGCGCGCCTCCTTCAAAAGAGTTGAGCGGGCGGCGCGAGTAAGGTAGCCTTTGAAAAGCGGCGTCCTGCAACGACACCGCTCGGCGTCCCTTATCGCGACGCTATTTTACCCGGGGCCGTCACAAGCTTGCTGCTTGGTGACGGCCTCTCATTCAGAATACATCGTTTTTTGGCGCGCCAATTCATTTTCATCCCAGGACTTGGCAGAAAAACGGGTGCAATAGTTGCGTCCTTCGCAAGAGCCTTTTAAACAGCTTTTAGGGGCCAAATTCCTGTCGGCGCCTGAAGTTGCCGGTTTGTAATGCGCTGAAAAGTCGCCTGTAATCTCCAACAAGCGGTATCGTAAATAGGATGGACCTTTAAAATTGTATTTAACGGTGGTCCGTTCCTAATGCAGCGTTTACGTTAGTTGAGTTGTGCGTTTTACAATAACGAAGCCCTGAGGGCTCATACTATTTGAGTGTCGCATGGTGCAGCTGCCTGACAGTCCTTTTGACATAATTGAACCTTTGGATTTTGTTGGGATATCTGATTGGCGAAAGTCGTTTGGCAAATGGGCTTATTTCCATGTTCGTGGGTATGATGACATCGCGCTTTCACGAACAAGATACTCATTTTTGAGATTTCTCAAAGAACGCAACGGTGTGGTTCAGGTCCCGGCCTCGTGGCAGAATTACGATCTGCCTTCGGTTATAAAGCTCAGTCCACGGAATCACTCATATGTCGTTAAATCAAACTCTGATTTTGAGCGTGCCTGTGGCCGCGTGCTAGCTTTGTTCCAATATACGGAGGAATTTCGATCCAGGCAGTGTCAAAGTTTGTGTAATCGGCTTCGGATTTGCCCTGCGGTCTATAAACTAGCAAATTTCCAAGAAGAGCATTGTGATGCGTTCAAAAAGATGAGCATCTTGATAAACAAGAAATTTTCTATTGATCTCGAAGCCTATTTCTCATTGATTACTTTTCAGGAATTGAGTGAGGACTTTTTCAAAGACTTGGGTAAAGGAGCGCCCGTCACTTGGCGGACTGCGGTTCTCACGCAGTGCTTCCTTGAAGAAGTGTTGCAAAAAAACTTTCTAGTGTATCCTATTCATAACCGCAAAGATGGCCGACAAAAAGCGTTATATGTGGAGAGACGACTTCATTGGAAGGGATGCCACTATTATGAGGATGTTGATATCTATCCGAAATTTTCGTTCAAGAATGCAAGTCAAGTAAAGATATTTTATGAGCTGCAACGGCTTCAGCTCTTGAAAGATCCAAATAAAAATCTGTTCTCTTAATCCGCAAAGCGCAAGGCTAGCTTTTTAAGCTTCCTGCGAATCACAGCCCGATTGCGCCGGGAAGTGGGATGCTTCCGGAAGATAGCGCTCTCTTTCTTACTTACCAAGTCTTCAAGAGTGACAACACCTGATTGAGCGAGAGTGTAGGCATACTCCACCAGAGACTGGTCGGGCCTGAAAAGCTGGGTAAGCGAGTATGTTTTGAGAACGTCGCCTCGCGTTCTGGCGCTTGCCGCCATCGTGAACCAGTCTTTAAGAGAATTCTGGTTCGACCGCCGCGCTTTTTACAAGTTCCACTATGTCGGCTCGGCTCATCGGCGCCTTTTTCGATCCGAAGAAAGGCTGCAATTTACAGTCGATTGATTGACCAAGCTCTAGTAAACTTATCAATGTTTCTGAGGGATCAAGTGTTTCGTTTACGGAAAGGGCGTCGCCGTCTGACTTTCTTTCAAGCGCTGTTAAAACAGATGTCATGGCCAACCGCAAACGATCTAAAAGAGCGCGAAAGATAATTTCATAATTCTAGTTTCACAAGGGCATCAGGTCAATCTTCTTCCCTATCTCATTGATTTATTTCTCGCCTGGGAAAAGCAATGCCCCTGACATGGCTAACAAAACGTTAACGAGGCAATATGTGTGAGCATCTAATTCCCGAATGTCATCTTTCATGGGCCGGAGGCAGGACATTGCAGTATGCGAGCGGATGCCTTGCCGGTCTTTTTGGAGATAGAGTTAATTGCATCGTGCCTATGTAACATCAGCCAAGGCTGATCTTATTCAGTCCAACCGCATCGCCCCCTGTGAAAAGTTTGTTCTTCGTTGGGTCAAAGCGCCGCAAACGTGGCGAAATCCGGACATAGCGCGACTTTGATCTAAATCAAATTAGTGCCAGATCTTTATATTTCCCAAATCACGGTCCCGTGAAAGCGATCTCTTGGAAGAGAGGCGCGGTATCATTAACGGTTGATACGCGTATGCATCCAATTATTGGCGGAAAAGCGGCGCTTATGCCCTCGCCTCAGGCGGCTTTTTTGGGTTGACCCCAATCAACTTCTGGTACAAAAAGAGAACAAAACGGGATCAAATCGTGTGATGAGCAAGCTTGAAGCCTTACGGATGCAGGTCCGCGCCCTTGAGGGGTACCATTTGGAGCCATGCCTGGGCGATCAAACTTTGCCTTTTGAGGATGAGCGGATGAACGCGCCGCTTCCTCACGGCGGCTTGCAGCTTGGCGCGCTTCACGAGTTCCGATCGGATGGGCTGGAAGCCGAACTTGCGCCTGCGATGACGGCGTTTGCAGCAACGGTGGCGGCCAGGATATTGCGGATCCGGGAAGGATACGCGCTATGGGCTTCGAGCCGAACCGATTGCTATCCGCCAGGTCTCACCCGCTTCGGCCTCGACGCCCAGCGCATCGTCTGGGTCGATTGCAGGAAGGACGACGAGATTTTGAGTGTCATGGAGGAGGCTTTGCATTCGCGCGCGCTTGCCACGGTTTTAGGCGAGGCGGCGGCATTGAGCCTGAAGACGGCGCGAAGGCTGGAAGCGGCCGCCCGTCAGTCGGGTGTGACAGCGCTTCTCCTGCGGCGGCCCCTTTTCAAGTCTTCCAAGGCTGGCTCCGGCCCGAGCGGCGCCGCGGCCACCCGCTGGTGCGTGAGCGCTGTCCCTCATCGTCATCCCGGAACCAGCCGTTTCTCCCGTCATGCCCCCCTCTCCCCATGGGAGACGGAGCACGCCGAGCTTGCAACATCGTCCCTTCTCCCGAGGGGAGAAGGACAGGATGAGGGGCGAGTGCTTCATCACAGGCATGCCGGTTCCGGGACGACGCAACCCGGCATCGGGCCGCCCTGCTGGCGGCTCGATCTCGAATATTGCCGCAACGGCAGACCGGCATCGTGGATTGTGGAGGCGTTGGATGGCTCAGACGGAGAAGGCATTGAAGCGGGCCATGTTCGTGTGGCTGCCGAACTTTGCGATGAGGCTCGCGAGGTTGAAGCGGCCCCGGCTCGCAAACCTCAACGAACCGCTCGCACTTCTTGAGAAGCATGGCAACATCCGCCGCATCGCAGCCCTCGACGAGCCTGCCATTCGCGCCGGACTTTACATTCATCAGCCTTTGGCGGGTGCGTTGGCCGTATATCCCACGCTTGTCTGCGCCGACGCCGAACCGGAAGCCGTTCAGAAAGCTTTGACCGAGCTCGCGGCCTGGGCGCAGCGTTACAGCCCCGCAACCGCCCCAGCCCTGCCTTCTGGCCTCTGGCTCGATATTACGGGATGCACCCATCTCTGGGGGAACGAAGACGGGCTTGCCGAAGACCTGATCGCGCGTCTTGAAACGCGCGGCATTCCGGCCCGCGCCGCCATCACGCCTACCTTCGGGGCGGCCTATGCGCTCGCCCGCCAGGCCAAGACTTATTTGATCGCACCCCCTCACCCCAGCCCTCTCCCGCAGGGGGAGAGGGAGCAAGTCGCGGCAGTTGCAACGGCGGCCCTTCTCCCCTTACGGGAGAAGGAAAGGATGAGGGGTAGCTTATCCGCCCTTCTCGCCCCGCTGCCCGTCGAGCGGCTTCGCATCGGCGAAGAAACGGCAAGCGTTCTTCGCAAGCTCGGTCTATTCACCATCGGCGATGTGCAAAAGCTGCCGCGGGCCGGTCTTGCGCGACGCTTCCCCGATCTTTTGCCTCAGCTCGACAAAGCGCTGGGCCGCGCGCCGGAAACGATCGAGTTTCTACGGCCGCCTTCGCCCTGGATCGAGTTCCTACGCTTCGCCGAACCCATCTCTGCGCCCGAAGACCTGGAACGGGTCACGCTGAAGCTTCTGGACATGCTTTGCGCGCGCCTGCAAACCGAACGGCAGGGCGGCCAGCGCTTCGAAATCAGCTTTTTCAGATGCGACGGCAGCGCGCAAATGCAGGCTGTTTCGACCGCTCTCCCCGTCCGTGACGCCGCCCGCATCTTCCGTCTCTTCCGGGAGAAGCTCGGCCTGATCGATCCGGGTTTCGGGATTGATATCGCAGCCCTTGCCGCAACGCATGTGGAACCGCTGGCGGCTCAACAGACAAACATTCTGCGCAAGGTGAAAAGTGCAGCCTGCGCCGAAGAGTTGGCGGTTCTGATCGACGCGCTGGAGAACAGGCTCGGCGAAGGCCGAGCCTACCGGATAGCGGCGCGGGAAAGCTACATCCCCGAACGAGCCGTGCAACGGGCTCCCGTCATCCCGGAAACGCCAAGAGCGTTATCCGGGATCGCAAAGAGTCACCAGCGCCGTCATCGAAAAGATCCCGGATACCGGCAAGCCGGTTCCGGGATGACGGTGCCCATCGCCGAAAGGCCCATCCGCCTCTTCCGGCGGCCTCACCCCATTGACGTGACCGCCGCAATCCCCGACGCGCCGCCGATGCTGTTCCGGTGGCGGAAGGTGGTGCATCGTGTCATTCGCGCCGACGGCCCGGAGCGCATCTCTCCCGAATGGTGGCTAGGGTCAAACGGCGAAACCGGCGACGATCAGGTCCGCGATTATTACCGCGTCGAAAGCGTCCATGGGATGCGCTTCTGGGTCTTCCGCGAAGGCATTTATGGAGGCGAGCGCCCGCCCCGCTGGTACCTACAAGGGGTGTTCGCATGATCCCCAAGCAACGTCATCCCGGAAGCCGCTTGCGCCCATCCGGGATCTTTCCAAACACCGGCCGAGCATGGGCAAGACCCCGGATAGGCGCTGAAGCGCTTTCCGGGCCGACGATTGAAGCCCGGTATCTGGCTGCAAGGGAACAAGCCCATGCGTAGCTATACCGAACTTCAGGTGACGACGAACTTCTCCTTTCTGGAAGGGGCCTCGCATCCTCACGAACTCATCGTCCGCGCTGCAGAACTCGGCCTTTCCGCCATCGCCATCACGGACCGCAACTCGCTTGCAGGCATCGTGCGCGCTCATCTTGCGGCCCGAGAGTTGGACGTGAAGCTGATCATTGGCTGCCGCCTGACATTTCAGGACGGTTCGCCCGATCTCTTGTGCTATCCCCAAGACCGCGCTGCTTATGGGCGGCTTTGCCGGCTGCTGACGGTTGGGAAGTCGGATCGGGTTTTTAAGCAGCTAAGAGCCAAAGGAACTTCTTTGTCATGGCCGCCCTTGAGGGGGCCATCCAGGGATAAAATCCAGAAGCTTGAGCTTTTAAAGCTGGATGGCCGGGTCAAGCCCGGCCATGACGACCAAGGCGATGGCGGCCAAGAAACCGAGATCCCCAAAGGCGAATGCCACCTTTGGCTTGAAGATTTCCTGGCGTTTTCGGAAAAACAGATCATTGCGGTGGCGCCGCCGGACGATGCGTTCCAAACCCCGGCAAAAACTGAAAGCATCCAGCGGCATCTGCATGATCTGGCCGCGCATCTTAAAGGCCGCGTCTATCTCGCCGCCTCCTATCGCTTTCATGGCGACGATGCGAAAAGGGTTCATCGTCTCGCCAACCTCGCCGAAGCCGCACGCGTTCCGCTCCTCGCGACCAACGACGTGCTCTACCATGATCCGGCGCGCCGCCGCCTGCAGGATGTTCTCACCTGCATCCGCAAGACCTGCACCATGGACGAAGCCGGCTTCAGGCTCAATCGCAATGCCGAGCGGCACCTCAAAAGCGCACGCGAAATGGCGCGGTTGTTTGCGGACTACCCGCAAGCGATCGCCAACACGGCTGAACTTGCAAGCCGCTGCGCTTTCAGCCTCAAGGAACTGACCTACGAATATCCCGACGAGATTGCGCCCAACGGCGAAGACCCACAAGCGCGGCTCGAACGGCTGACCTGGGAGGGGCTCAAGCGGCGCTATCCGCCGCATAATTGGCCATGCGGTGCGCCGCCCGCTGTCGTGGAGCAGATCAAGCATGAGTTCGCGCTCATCGCGCGCCATAACTACGCACCCTTCTTTCTCACCGTTGAAGACATCGTCCGCTTCGCCCGCGAGAAAGAAATCCTGCACCAGGGGCGCGGCTCGGCGGCCAATTCCGCCGTTTGCTATGCACTCGGTATCACCGAAGTCGATCCCGCCCGGTCAAACCTCCTTTTCGAGCGCTTCATTTCGGACGCGCGCGAGGAGCCGCCCGACATCGACGTCGATTTCGAGCACGAGCGGCGTGAGGAGGTCATCCAGTACGTCTATAACCGCTTCGGGCGGCATCGCGCCGGGCTTTGCGCTACCGTTATCTGTTACCGGACTCGCGGAGCGGTGCGCGAAGTGGGCAAGGCGCTCGGCCTTTCGCCCGATGTCACGGCGGCGCTTGCGGGCTCGATCTGGGGCTGGAGCGAGGAGGGCATCGATCCGCAAGAACTTGCGGGCCTTGGCCTCGATGAATTGGACTAAGGCTCGCGCTTTGCCTTGAGCTGTCCCGCCAGCTCATCGGCTTTCCGCGGCACCTTTCCCAGCACCCCGGCGGCTTTCTCATCGCGCGGAGCCGCCTGGATGAACTTGTGCCCATCGAGAACGCCTCGATGGAAGAGCGCACCATCGTCTCCTGGGACAAAGACGATATCGAAGCGCTTGGCATGCTGAAGGTGGACGTGCTGGCGCTCGGCATGCTCACCTGCCTCGCCAAAGGCTTCGATCTTCTGCGCAAACATTACCGGCTGGACCTGACGCCCGCGACCGTGCCGGCCGAGGATGCCGTCGTCTACGCCATGCTGTCACGAGCCGATTCCATCGGCGTGTTCCAGGTGGAAAGCCGCGCCCAGCAAACCATGCTGCCGCGGCTCAAGCCGCAATGCTTTTACGATCTCGTCATCGAGGTCGCCATCGTCCGGCCTGGCCCGATCCAGGGCGACATGGTGCATCCCTATCTGCGGCGCCGCCAAGGAATTGAAAAAGCCACTTTCCCAAGCGAGGAGCTGAAGGGCATTCTCGAAAAGACGCTCGGCGTGCCGCTCTTCCAGGAGCAGTGCATGAAAATCGCCATTGTGGCGGCGGGCTTTTCGCCGAGCCGCGCTGACGAGTTGCGCCGCGCCATGGCCACCTTCAAGAAGGTCGGCACCATCGGACAGTTCAAGGACGAGTTCATCAACGGCATGCTCGCGAAGGGCTATGAACGCGAATTCGCCGAGCGCTGCTTCAGCCAGATTCAGGGGTTCGGCACCTATGGCTTTCCCGAAAGCCACGCGGCGTCCTTCGCGCTGCTCGTCTACTGCTCGGCCTGGATGAAATGTTATTACCCTGAGGTGTTCGCCGCCGCGATCCTGAACAGCCAGCCCATGGGATTTTATGCGCCGGCGCAGCTGGTGCGCGATGCGCGGGAGCATGGCGTCGAGGTGCGCCCCGCCGACGTGAATGCGAGCGACTGGGATCATACGCTGGAACCTGCTTCTAGAGGTCATTTCCCCTCACCCCATCCCTCTCCCCTCGGGAGAGGGAGTCCGGTCGCGGCCGTTGAAGCGCCGTCCCCTCTCCCAGGGGGAGAGAGGCACGGTGAGGGGAGCCAACCTCAAAAACACCAGCATGCGCTTCGCATCGGGCTGCGCCTGATTGCCGGGTTCCGCGAAGACGACGGCAAAACCATCATGGAAGCGAGGAAGGCAGGCGGGGCCTTTAAAAGCCCGGAAGACCTCATGCGCCGCGCAAATCTTAGGCCTGCCGCCATGCTCACGCTCGCCCGCGCCGATGCTTTCGGTTCGCTCGATTCCGGCCGCCGCGAAACGCTCTGGAATGTCGCGGGCCTTGAGGCCAACGAACTGCCGCTTTTCAGGCCCGGAGACGCCACTGAAAGGACCGGGAACATTCACAATGCCAAACCATTCATTCGTAACGAGTCCGGCGGGCTGCGAAGCCGGTTCCGAAACGATGATGACATCCAACTCCCGACTTTAAAGAAGGAAGAGGGGGTTGCGGAAGACTATGCGGTATTCGGCCTTTCGCTCAGGAACCATCCCATGGCGTTCATGCGCGAGGAACTCAGCGCCAAGGGGATGATTACGGCAGCGGACCTGAAGAAACTGGCCAATGGAAAATTCGTAAGAATTGCGGGCCTTGTGCTGTTCCGCCAGCGGCCGGAAACCGCGAAAGGCACGATCTTTATAACGATGGAGGACGAGATGGGCGCCGCCAATCTGATCGTCTGGCCCAAGGTGGCCGAGACTTATCGCAGAGCCGTCTTTGGAGCGAAGGTGATTTTATGCGAGGGAATCCTGCAAAAAGAGAGTAATGTGATCCACGTTGTCAGCCGCCGTCTTAGCGACTGGACCCCTATGCTGCGGCGTCTTCAGCCTGAAGCCAACGAATTTGGATTGCGCTTCGGGCGCGGCGATGAAGTTGGTCATGCATCAGGCGGCGATGCGAGGACTTCAAGAGTTAACGCGAGTTGGACGGATACCCTAAAAAGCCGCGATTTTCGATAACACGATTTTTCATGCTTTCGGGTAGCCGTGGTGTGCGCCACAGCTGCCGGAAAGTGGGTCACATCCGATCCTGAGCGAAGGCTGCGCTGGCGGGCGTCCGCTTTTGCCTGCATCAAAAGAGGGGAGCATGCGTGTAAAGTCACATATCTGGGTGAGCGCCTATCTGCGACGGGTCAACTCAGCCTTCGTTCACGCCGCTCTCGTGCGGCGCGGCGATGCCGACGCCGGAGCGATCTACATCAAGGTGGCGGCCATGGACGGTACGGCTCAGGTTTACGCGCCTCTTTCAGCGGAGCTTGCCGAAATGACCCCGAGCGCCACGCTGATCATGGAGGAAGGCCGGGCCTGGCAGCCCGTATATTCTCCCCACGCGCGGGAAACAGAAGCCGACGAATATCTTGCGCGGCAAGCCGGCCGCGATCCTGATATCTGGATATTGGAGGTGGAAGCCGCGCAAGGACGCCATCTCTTGGGAGAAACCGCCAAGGTCCTATCGTAGCGGCTCAATCGAAGAGCGGCTCGCCCGACCAGACAGAGTTTGCCGGCCGTTTTAACCGATCGCCGCAGGTGTCGTCCCGAAAAGTCGAAGCCTTATCCGGGATCCTAGCATATTAAAGACACCTATATTTTTGAGATCCCGGCCGCGCTTCGTTTGGCCGGGATAACAATCCGCCGGCCGGCATGGGGCGCTTCAGCGTGTTCTGTGCCGCCGGGGGGCGCGTCCCTGGTTTGCAGGGTCGTTGATTTTGACTTCGGGAGCGGGCGGCTCAACGACCGCAGCGACAATCGGTTCCAAAGGCTGGATGTTGCAGCGTGCTTTTTTAAGGTCACTCAAGGCTTGCGCACGGAAACTTTCCCCTCTTAAGGGGGCACGGATTACAACGAATCCTGTTTCGCTTGGGGATACGACGATATTCTGGTCCTCGCCCTCCTCTGTCTTTTCCGTCGCCGACTCCTCGGAAAGCCGGTCGCGGCGGATGAGAATCAGGCGCGCCTCGGATTTCTTGGTGTCAGCGCCGGTGACGAGGTAGAAATTCTCTCCCGATGGGGTCGACACGGCAAGCGACCATGGCCCGTCGCTCAGCGGCGACCTGACAACGACGTTACGCTCCGAGATATCGAAAAGACAGTAGGCGCTGATCACATCCGGCGGCGAGAATGGGAGGCCACCGCCCCCACTTTTCCCATCCGCAACGACAAGCGTGTTCGGCTTCATGGTGGCCGACAGACGGGACCACGCATCTCGCTCGGCGAGCGCTGGAATGCCGAGGACACACAGAATGTGGATGATGCCGCCAGCAACAAATCCGCCGATGACCCAAGGGTAGGTGCCCATCACGAGCACTCCACGAGCGTGATGGCGGGCAGAATATCGTCTCCCGACTTGAGGAGGTTATCAGGTGAGAGCGGCCTTAGGATCTCGAGGCGAAGAACCACCCGCCTTCCGCGTTCGGCCGGAAGCCAGTTTCCAGGTTGCACCTCCGGCGACACGCGCACCAGGAAAGACCCGTCCGGCGCGGTAGAGATGTTGGCGCTGGTGAAATTGGACCGGCCTGTCTTGTTCGGCATGACTTCCCCGTCAGACCTGAATGCGGCGATGTTCCACCAGAGCGCGGGGACCGAGTAGCCGCGTACCTCGTATGTGCAGTCGCCCGAAAGCCTCGCGCCCGTGCTGTCGCGTGTCGCCGTGAAGGTCATTTCGGCCGCTGCCGTAATCGGGAGCGTTCCCTCGCGTGCAATGTGGGCGATCGTATAGGGATCTGCATCAGCCGTACCCTGCCGGAACCAGTAAGCCCACGGTCCGAAGCGAACCGTGCTCGCAAAAATACCGTGGCTGACCGTCCGCCAAGCCGTCCCAAGGCCCAAAGCCAGGGCGATGCTCGCGAACAGCAAGAATCGGGTCAGGAAGGGCATCGATTCGTAAACCTACACCTTGATTTTATATGGGCGCAACAGCCGGCGAAGTGCTTCTGAAGCGCCGTTATTGCGTCCTTACGGGCAGTTTGTCCAGGCTTGCGCCTTTCTCCGGCCTGGACGACGCATCAAGCTTCGGCGCTTCCTTCAACAGCTTCGATAGCGAGGTCAGCATCTTCCATGTCTTGGAAGGCATGCGCTTCGCCGCATCCTGAGTCCCGCCGCCAGCAAAGCTAGGGTCCTCGCGCCGAATTTCGGACAGGCGTTGGCGCTCCTCGACCTGCCTTGGGTGGAGCGGAAGCCCCGGAATTTGCGGGATATCCATGCTGGAGTGCGCGGCCATCATGTATTCATGCCAGGCGGGAGCGGACATGTGACCGCCTGTTGTGCCGCTTGCCATTTCGCTGAAATCGTCGTTTCCAAACCAGACGCCTGTCACATATTGGCCGGTAAATCCCATAAACCAGACATCACGCGGGCCTGAACTGGTTCCGGTCTTTCCTGCCACGGTTGTAAAATCCAGCTTGGCTGCCATCCCGGTTCCTTCGCTCACCACTTTTTCGAGCATCGTGTTCAGCGTCTCGATGTCTTCTCGCTTGAAAATCTGAGCCGGAGGCGGCTCGTCGCGTTCACGCGAATAGACGACCTCGTCGCGCGTGTTCCGCAGTTCCGTGATCGCGTACGGCTTAACGGCTTTGCCGCCATTGGCGAAAACGGCATACCCAGCCGTATGATCGATCGGCGCGACGCCAGTGTCGCCCAGCGCCATCGAGCAAGTCTTGCGAACCGATGTCAGCCCGATCTTATGGACCGTTTCGAGCACTTTCTCGCGCCCGACGTCCAGAGATAGCTTTACCGCAATCGTGTTCACGGATCTTTTCAACGCGTCGTAGAGCGTCATGGATCCTCCGCTGATCCCACCTCCGTAATTATGAGGAGACCAGTTTCCGCAGGTCGGAGCAACGTCTTGCATGACCTTCGTCGGCTTGATGCCATTTTCGATCGCGGTGAGGTAGACATAGGGCTTGAAGGAGGAGCCGGGCTGCCGTTCACCATGCGTGGCGCGATTAAACTGGCTGTCGCCATAATCCCGGCCGCCCACAATGACACGAACGGCGCCATCTGTGTCCATAGAAACGAGCGCCGCCTGGCTCGCCCGCGCGCTGCGTCCCTCTCGTTCGAATGTGTTCTCGATGACCTGCTCGGCAAGCTTCTGGAGCGGCACGTCGACGGTGGTGCGCGCGGTAAGGACGAACTCGCCCTTCCCTTTCATGAGCCGCTGCACTTCCTCGAAGGCCCAATCAAGGAAGTAGTTCGGAACATAGACCTCCTGGCGATCGACGATCTTCGCCGGATTGAGGCGGGAGCTGTGCACTTGGCCCTCGGTCATGAACCCAGCCTCGACGAGGTTCGACAGAACCTGATTCGTCCGCGCATGCGATTCAGCCGGGTTGGAATGCGGCGCGTATTTCGTCGGCGCCTTGAACAAGCCGGCCAGCACAGCGGCTTCGGCCAGATTGATGTCCCGCACGGACTTGCCGAAATAGAATTGAGAAGCCGCCTCGACCCCGAAGGTGCCGCCCCCAAGATAGGCGCGGTCAAGATAGAGCTTCAGAATCTCCTTTTTCGTCAGGTGGAACTCGAGCCAGAGCGCAAGATAAACCTCGCGAATTTTGCGCTGGAGCGAGCGTTCCGACGACAGGAACAAATTCTTCGCGAGCTGCTGCGTCAGCGAGCTGCCGCCCTGGACCACCGTTTCCGCGCGGGCGTTTTGAACGATCGCGCGAAATGTACCAATGATGTCGATGCCGAAATGCTCGAAAAAGCGGCGATCTTCCGTCGCCATCGTCGCCTTGATGAGGTTATCGGGAACCTCCTCGAGCGGCACCGCATCCGAGAACTGGATGCCCCGCTTTCCGATCTCATTTCCGTAGCGGTCGAGGACGGTCACGCTGAATTCGCTGCCGGTGCGCCAGTTCGGGTTCTTGGTAAGCTCGATGGCGGGCAACTCGAACATCAGCACCACGGCAGCGGCCGCCGTTCCAAGAGTCAGGACGTCAGACAAAATCCCTGCCGCAAACCGCCTGAAACCGGTCAGGCGGAAGCGGGCGAAGAAATTGTTGTAGTTTGCCCACCAGTCTTTAAATCTGGCGTACAAACCGTAAAGGGTGGAGTTGATCCACGAGTTCGAGCGCAAGCCAATTAACGATATAACGGTTGCGCCGGTTCGGTTTGAAAATCCAGTCCCGCACCTTTGTCCGCCGCTGCTATTGATCTTAACCGCTGGTACTATGCCAAGAAACGAGTCTGCAAAACAACAAAAAGGGGCAGGCGGCCACGCTCTTCCCAAAAATATGTCTGAGACGGGGGACGTCAATGAGCCGTTCTGGAAGACCAAAACCCTGGATAAAATGTCGGCGGCGGAGTGGGAATTGCTCTGCGACGGCTGCGGGCAATGCTGTCTGATCAAGCTCGAGGATGAAGATACCGGCGAAATCGCCGTTACCCGGCTCGCCTGCAAGCTGCTGGATCTTGGATCGTGCCAGTGCTCGGACTACTGCAACCGGCAAGACCATGTCTCGGACTGCGTGAAGCTCACCCCCGATGATGTCAGCCGTCTCGGTTGGCTTCCCGAGACCTGCGCCTATCGCCTCCTCGACGAGGGGGAAGAACTTCGGTGGTGGCATCCGCTTGTCTCGGGGACACAGGAGACGGTTTTCGAGGCCGGCGTATCAATTCGCGGAATGGCCATCAGCGAAAGGAAGATCCCTGAGGATCGCTTTCCGTCCCACATCGTCGGATGGATCGAGCAAAAACGGAACTAAGTACATGCGCAGCAATAAGTGAATCGCATTAGGTTCGTGCGCGCGGCGGAGTGACTCAGGGCTGGCCGGTTCCGCTTGGGTGCGTGCGCTGTTACCAGCAATGGATCGACACGCATTCTAAAAACGGCGGTTGGAACCGGCTGAAAACGAGACAGGGCAGTGCGTTGGACCGAATTGAGCCGGTTTGCAACCGATGGGCACCTGCTTTCTTGGAAAGGCTTGTCTTCGGGCCAGAACGAAAGTGCGAGCAAACGCAAATCCTCCAGGCTTCGCAAAGGCGCGCCTTGGCTCAAGACGTTGCTCGTCTAATGCGCCTGGGCGGCCATCAGGAAGAAGGGATTTACAACAACCGGATGAAAAGTCGACGCGGGCCAAAGCAAGCGATCTGCGCAGTGGCGGCGTCGATTCACACGGCGATTTATCACATGCTGAAAAATGGCGTCGGATTTTGGGGGCGGCTATTTTGATCGCCGTCCAGACTAGCCAAGCTCGGCTTCAAGGCCGAACTCCAACCTTTAGCGAAGGCTGCTTGATGGCATCAAAAACCAGCGGCCTGCGATGCGGCAGGGTGAGTTTCTTGCTATACCAACGCGCCTTTACATGCCGATCTATTCCATAGACATTACTTGTGTTAGACGCAGTCTACTCTAGTCCTAACAATATTAGCTCGGGCTAGAAACTTTAGTAATTACTGACTAAACACGAATAAATGATTACATGTCACCCATTCGAGTGACGACGCATTATTTCATAGAATATAAAGCTGCTTGTTACGGTTTTTGTTCTACACATAAGTTCACGCTGAACAAGACCGATGTATAGAAAATTGATGAACGGGAGTCCGTTTAACACAGTTCCATTGCTGGTTGTCTGGAACTAGTTCCTGAAGACGGAACGTGCGTAGCGCGCCAGAAAAAGGCGGATGGGATTTCATTGGCATCTCCCGTAACGCGGAGAAATAAACATGAGAACCTTCATAATAATAGCTGGCAGCCTTTTACTGTCTGTATCATGTGTGACAGCATCGGATGCTAGACAACACGTCAGGCAGCAGCGCCCAACGCAAAGCGAGACCATCTACGACAACTCGTATTACAACTATACAGGGAGGAGCCGGGATAGTTCCTGCTTTAATTCTACATGGCTTCCCGAACAGTACGCGTGCTCCCCACACGGCGGCTGAGCGCCGGACTTAACCGCGCCCTTGAGGCGCGGTTTTATAAGACCGCGCACAACGACCGGCTGGCTAGAGCCTAGCATTTTTCAGGACGCACTCTAAGCCAGCCTACGGAGGCTCCAATGCGTTCCACAATCGCGACTATCATTGCCTTTTCTTCGATCTCGATTGGCGCCGTTGCAGTGGTTCTGGCACAAGAGAACCCCGAATATCGGACCATCGCTTATCGCCTCCAAGATGGACGTGCGGTGCAGTCTCGGGATTACTTCAACCAGGATGTAAACAGGCTATACATCAACCGGGACCGGAACTGCGCCGTAATGGAACATCAACTCTATCCTTGTGAATGATCATCACGCTGCCCCGGCTTCGGGCCGGGGTAGCCTTGGGCCCAGCAACCGCGATGCCGGACGCGGCGCGCCACAAGCTCTACGAGGCGTCAGGCGGCCGTGCTGTCGTAAGCGGCCTGCTGAAGGCGGCGAATGTCCGGAATGAGGATCTCGCGATAATTCATCAACTCGATGATGCCCTTGGTTTTCAGCCGCGTAATTTGGCGGCTGACCGTCTCGATGGTCAGGCCGAGGCAGTCCGAGATTTCGTTGCGCGATAAGGGAAGAACGAAACGGACCTCATTCTCTTTCGCCGAGACGGCGCCGTCGAGGTTCGGGACGCGCTTTGCGATCATGAGCAGGAAGCTCGCAACCCTTTCCTCTGCTTTCTTGCGGGCGAGCAGCAGCATCCATTCCTGGCAGGCGTCGAGTTCGGTGAGCGTGAACTGGAAAAGACGGTGTTCCAAGCCCGGGTGTTCGTTCAACAGCTTCTCGAAACCGGCGGTCGGAAACACGCAAAGCTCCACGTCCGTCGCAGCTTCCGCGAAATAGGGATTGTCCTGGCGGAAGGCCCGGCCCAGGAAATCGGACGCGAAAAGCAGGCCGATGATGTGCTGCCGTCCGTCATCGAGAGTTTTTGTGAGTTTCACAACGCCCGAAACGATATTCGCGAAAATAGAACGCGCTTCACCTTCCCCAAGGATCATTTGACCGGCCGTCACGGTGCGCTTTCTCGATAAGCGGTTCAGAGCCTGGATCTCGTTCGCGCTGAGCGCATCGCAAATTGCCCTGTGGCGCATAGCGCATGTGGTGCAGCGGGTCACGTTTTCGACGTACGACACAAAAATCTCCTCGCTGGCCGCTCGCTGTCTCACCCGGTGGAATTGAGCTTAACGAAAGCCTCTTGAAGCAGCCAGCAAATTTGACTTATATCAAGGGAAAGATAAAGCCGCACCTGTAAAATCGTCCCAGGGGGCGGCTAACCGGGGAGATAGCGCCCATGACCGCCGCACCCTACGCGCCGACGTTCACACAATCGTTAACACAAGCGCCTGCCATTCGGCGCGTCGCCTTTGATGCCCCCTGGGCATGGCTCGCCGCTGGGTGGAGGGATCTTTGGTCGGCTCCAGTCATAAGCCTGACCTACGGCGCCGTTTTCGCCGCTGCCGCCTACGCCTTCGTTTTTCAGCTGTCGCAGACCAATGCGCTGCCCCTGATGCTGCCGCTTGCGGGGGGCTTCCTGCTGGTCGGGCCGCTGCTCGCGGTCGGCTTTTATGAGATCAGTCGCCGAAGGGAGCGCAATGAACGCGCGTCCTTTCAGGATATCGCTTCGGCTGTGAAGCAATCCGGAGGACAGCTGTCATTCTTCGGCGTTCTGCTTCTGCTCCTCTATTTCTTCTGGATGCAGATCGCCTCCCTCATGTTCATGCTCTTCTTCGGCAATTCTGACATTCCACCCGTCGAAAACTTCGTTCCGACCCTTCTTTTCACGCCACACGGCCTCGGGCTTCTCGTTATGGGAACGGCGGTTGGAGCCATCTTCGCCTCGGTTGCCTTCGGTATATCCGCGATTGCGGTGCCGATGCTCCTCGACCGTAAGGTCGATGTGATCACCGCCGTCAACGCCAGCGTCAGGGCCGTCAATTTGAACCGGCCTGCCATGATCCTATGGGCAGTCCTCATCGTTGGGCTTATTGCGATGGGTTTCGCGGCGCTTTTCGCAGGACTTGCCATCGCGTTCCCGCTGATCGGCTATGCGACATGGCATGCCTACCGCGAACTGACGGGAACGGAGCCATAATAAGCGGGTATTGCCGGACGCGCCAACCGGCAAGCGGCAGCTGGGATTGAAAGAAGGTCGGCGCTTCAATTCGTAACAGGGGCAAAAGTCCGGGCCTTTAGGGTGCGGCGTGCTGGCGGACGAGAGCGGCGAGGCTTGGGACGGCAGGCGCTTCCAGCACTCCGAGGCGGTCGCCGAGGTAGTCCCAGAAGCTGATGGCTTGCTTGGCGCAGGTTTTCATGAGCCCAAGGAAGGCGTCTCGTGCGTCGCGGCCTGCATCGGAGCGGGTTCCAGCGGAGATCTTGCGTCGCGTGACCTGGCAGCGGATGTCGTTTTCCGAACCATTGGTGTGGAGCGGAATGTCGGGGCGCGTCAACACCATCAGCAGTTCGTCTTTCTGCGCGCGAAGCCGCGCCAAGAGCCTGTCGAGTGTGACGAAGCCCGTCTCGGTGGAAAAGATGGCGTCGAAGCGGCATTCAAGTTGGCGGGCGCGGCGCCGAGTTGACGCCCGGCGGTACGCCTTGAGGTCCTTGTAAAGGCGCCAGATGCGGGCGCGAATGCGCTCCTTTGCCTGGACGTGCGCCGTGCAGACCGTATCGAGCTTGTGGATGAGACGTTCCGCATGGACCCAGCAGAGCGCGTGTTCCGCGATCCTGAACTGGCCGGCGCCATCGGAGACGACGACTGTACCGTCCAGAAGGCCCTGTTCGGCAATCGAGCCCCACAACGCGGCTTCGGTTGCGATCTGGACCGGGTCGGGCTGGACCGTAAGGTTCGTAAGGCCGAGTTTTTGGAGATGGGCCATGAAGGCTTTGCGGCCAGCGAAGCGCTGCTCGGCGTCCCCAAAACGGGCGATAGTCGCCAGGGGCAGATTGTGCTCGCGCATATAATCGAGGGCGGCCCGGTTGATGACGTAGTCGTCGCGCCCAGCCCTGAGCAACGCGAGAAAATTCAGCCGGCTCTTTGAGCCGGTGGTTGCGAAGAACGCAAAGCAGTCATTGCCGATATGCGTGCAAAAGCCGTTCCGGGCTTTATGGCGAGCGCCCGTATCGTCGACGGTCAGCCAGGACGCCGAAGCCATCCCTGCGCGCAGGACGTCCATGTTTTCTTGAAGGAACGCGTCTTGCCCGCTGCTCAAGAGCCGCACGATCTGCCGCTTGGAAATCTCGACGCCCAAGCCGGTCAGCTGCGCGGTCAGACGCGGGATCGTGATCTGCCCTTGGTGGTATTGGCTCACCACGAAGCGCTTGAGGTTCGGCCCGAAATGACCGGCGACGCCCTTTGGCAGCGCCGCGACCACAGTCTCGCCGGACGCAAGCAGCCAGCGCTCGCGCCGGTAGCGGACCGTCCACGGCAGGATGACGATATCCTGGATGATGAAGTCCTCGTAGCCCTTGAAACGGGCGCCGTCCGGAAGGCTGTCCGGCTTGAGGATGCGGGTTTCGTCAAGTGTAAGTTTTGAGCGCTTGGCGCCACGGCGCCCTTTGCGCTTGCCGCCTTTCGCGCCGGCTGTCTCCGCCGCCTTCTCCATGCCGCTGGGCTTGAGCTTGGGGCGTCCCTTCAACCCCTTGAGACGCGCGATCTCCTCGCGCAGCGCTGCGTTCTCTGCCTTGAACCGGGCATTGTCCTCCAGAGCCTGCAGCAGCAACGCCTTCAGCTCTTCGAGGCCAAGCCCCGAATTATCGCGGGTTGATTCGGCCATCCCCCAAGGGAGTCACCAAATGAGTCCGCCATGAAGTCCTGCCAAACGAGGGCGCCCGGACTTTTGCCCCTGTTACTTCAATTCGTTACAATCCCTGACAAGGCCTCGCCTTTTCGGGATGGATCACTGACATGGAAACGCCGATCTAAGCGCCGCAATCGCGATCTTCGTGAACGGCTCGTCCTGCCGTTTGGGATTGGACCGGACGAAAAGATCGAAAACCTGAATGATCTGCACGAGCGTGGTTTCTGGCGGGACGCAAGTCTGCAGAATTGTGTTCTTCCCGCCTTCGACCCTCGTAACAATGAATTGCTGAATGCTCAAGAAAGCGCCCCAGCAGGTTCCCGACGTAAACGTATTATCGAGTTCAAGTTCGTCCAGGTTTTTGGCCGTTTTCGCCGAATCCAGGATTGGCTGGCAACTTGACAGCATCTCCCCCGCAGGGAACTTGTCCTCCGCGCGCAGTGCAGATAGCGAGGCAAGCAACACAGCCCCCGCAAGCAGCGGACTCATCCGCCTGCGCATTTCATTCATGATCGGATTCCCCGTGCCAGCCCCTCGCTTCCTTCATTAGCGCGGCGGATTTTCGGCACGACCGGACCGTTTTCAAGGCAACGTCGCCACAAACGAGTAAGTCCTTGCATTTGCGTCGAAGTATCCGGCTGTCATTGCGGGTGTGTCCCGTTCATCAGGATTGTTTTAATCGCTTTTGTGAAACTCTCTCGCAGCGAGCCAGGCGGCGAAGCCCTAAGGGATCATGAATCGCTCTGTGGCGACGGAAGCTCAACATCAGGCCCGCGCTGTGATTTAGACAAGCGCGCCTGCCTCGCGCTCCGGGCAAAAACCGCTTCCAGATGACGCGCAAAGTCGAGCTTGACCCGCGCTTCATCTTTACACATCATCGCCGCCATGAAGCCATCAAATTTGCCGACGCCGATCGTCCGCGGGGCGATGCATGTCACGCCGCCGTTCGTTCTGGCGCGCGCCGTGGCCATGCTGCTGCGCGGCATGGAACGCGCCCACCCTAAGCTTTTCCAGAATCTGGCCCGGCTGAAGCCGTCCATCATCTATGTTGAGCCTACCGATCTTCCGCATCGTTTCGAACTGAAGTACGGCGGCGACGAGAAGCCAACGGTCCGTGTTCTAGAGAAGAGCGGTCAAGGAGCCGCGGACGCCTACATCAAGGGCAATCTCGACATCCTCCTGAACCTGCTCGAAGGCCGCATCGATGGCGATGCGCTGTTCTTCACGCGCGGCCTCGTCATCACCGGCGACACTGCTGCAATCGTGGGGCTTCGCAATACGCTCGACCGGGAGGAAATCGATTTGTTCGCGGACATAACGGGCATGTTCGGCCCATTCGCGAAACCTGTCGGACGCGTGCTGACAGCGCTTGGCCGCGCTCGTGAGGCCGCGAAAAACCGCGCGGCCGCCGTTCACGAAACCTTCCACGAGGAGGAAGCTGGCGCAGCCGACTGGAAAGCCGAGCGCGAAGGCCTTCACGCCGAGATCAAGACCCTCAAGACCCGACTCTCCAAACTGGAAGTCCGGGAGAAGAAAAAAGCCACCGAACATGACCCAGTATCTTGAACTCGTCTGTCCCGCCGGTTCGCCCGCAGCCTTGCGGGCCGCCATCGAGGCAGGCGCGGACACAGTTTATTGCAGCTATAACGACCGCACGAACGCCCGCAATTATCCCGGGCTGAACTTCGACGTCGAGGAGATGGCCGAAGGGGTCGAGTATGCGCACAAGAAGGGCCGCAAGGTCCTCGTCGCCATCAACACGTTTCCGCCGGCGGGCGAAATGAAGTCATGGCAGGCCGCCGTCGATAATGCAGCCGCGGCAGGAGCCGACGCCGTCATTCTCGCCGACCTCGGCGTGCTTGATTACGCGACGCAAAAGCACCCGAACCTCCGGCGGCATCTTTCGGTGCAGGCTTCGGCGGCGAGTTCGCTGTCGATCAACTTTTTCCGTGATCAGTTCGGCGTGAAGCGCGTGGTTCTTCCTCGCGTGCTCTCGGTCGAGGAAGTCGCCAAGGCCGTCGAAGAGACCGGCCTCGAAATCGAGGTGTTCGCCTTCGGCAGCGTCGGCCCAATGTCGGAAGGCCGCTGCTTCCTGTCATCATATATGACCGGACTGTCACCAACGAGCGAAGGCGCTTGCGCTCCTGCGAGCCACGTCACCTACAAGGAAGACGGCGATCATGTTCTCTCCTGCCTCGGCGACGTTGTGCTGAACCGCGTGAGCAAGAACGAGCCCGCAGCGTATCCGACGCCTTGCAAGGCGCGCTACGTGACGCGCGGGACCGCCTCCTACCTGTTCGAGGAGCCGATCGCGCTCAACGCCATCGACATTCTTGCGGAGCTGAAAAAGGCTGGCGTGACGGCGTTGAAGATCGAAGGCCGCCAGCGCAGCCGCGCCTATGTCAGCGAGGTTGTGACCGCCTTCCGCAAGGCGGTCGACGCACTTTCCGACGGTGAGCGCAAAGACGCAAACGACCTGTCGGGTCTCGCCGAAGGCAAGCGGCAAACAACGGGCGCGTATAAGAAGGGCTGGCGCTGATGGAAGCCGCGACTGCGAGAACGGCCAAGGCGCAACTAACCTTGGGGCCGCTCCTTTATCATTGGGACGCCGAGAAACGCCGCGACTTCTACTTCAAGATCGCCGACGAAGCGCCTGTCGATTGCGTCTATCTCGGCGAGGTCATTTGCTCGAAGCGGGAGCCGTATTTCGAGGAGTATTTCTATCAGGTTGCCGACCGGCTTCGCAGCGCCGGCAAGCAGGTTGTCATTTCGACGAACGCGCTTGTCACGTCGCCGCGTGAGATGGCCGACATCGGAAAGCACGCCAGCCAAGACGCCGTGGTGGAAGCGAATGACGTCGCCTGCCTCCAGTCGCTCCACGGAAAGCCGCATGTGATCGGCCCCTTCGTCAACGTCTTCAACGAAGGCGCCCGCGAGTTCGTGCTCCGCAACGGCGCGTTCCGCATCGTGCTGCCGGTCGAGGCTCCTGCGACCTCCATAAAGGTGCTGGCCAACACCCCAGCCGAAATCGAAGTCATGGTTTTCGGACGCCAGACGCTTTCGGTGGCGATGCGCTGCTATCACGCGCGAAGCCACGGCCTCACCAAGGACTTCATGCCAGTTCGTTTGCGGGCTCGATCCGAATGGCCTGTCAGCGACGACTGTGACCGGCGAAGACTTGCTGACGATCAGCGGCACGTCAACCCAGTCGCACGGCTATGTCGTGCTGTTGGACGAGCTTGAAGCGCTGCGAAAGATGGGCGTGACGCACTTCCGCGTATCGCCTCAGCACATGGACATGGTTGCAGTCGCCTCGATTTATCGTGACGTGCTGGATGGCAAGCTCGCGCCGAAGGAAGCCGAAGCGCGCTTGCTGCAGATGTCGGACGACATCCCCTTCATCAACGGCTTCTATTACGCGCGCGAAGGTCTGACCTGGACAGAGCACCGCGCCGCTGCGGTATAGTCAATCTGCCGGCCGCGCGCTCGTCACCTCCAGCCTCGATCCCGGATCAAGTCCGCATGCAGAGATATAACCTCAACGCACAGAAGGGTTTGAATGGCCGGGTCAAGCCCGGCCATAACGGAAAGCTTACGCGAGCCCCTCGAACAGCGCGGTCGACAGATAGCGCTCGGCAAATGACGGGATAATGATCACGATGTTCTTGCGCTCCGAGGACGGGCGCAAGCCGACCTCGATGGCGGCGGCAATAGCCGCACCCGAGGAGATGCCAACCGGGACGCCTTCCAGCCGCGCGACGTGCCGCGCCGTCTCGAGCGCCGTCTGACTGTTCACCTTCACGACTTCGTCGATCACGCTGCGGTCGAGGACGCCCGGCACGAAGCCCGCGCCGATGCCCTGGATCTT
Organism: uncultured Alphaproteobacteria bacterium; assembly: GCA_963839435.1. Classification (GTDB taxonomy): domain Bacteria; phylum Pseudomonadota; class Alphaproteobacteria; order Rhizobiales; family Rhodomicrobiaceae; genus Rhodomicrobium. The sequence continues at coordinate 417,674 of CAWIVD010000017.1, read as the reverse complement.
GTGCGGCCCAGGCGCGCCGCCCGACAGCACGGGCGACTCCTCCGGTTCGACCGCGATGATCTTCAGGCTTGGCTTGCGGGGTTTCAGAACCTGCCCGACGCCGGTGATGGTGCCGCCGGTGCCCACGCCGGAAATGATGATGTCAACCGTATGCGCGGTGTCGTTCCAGATTTCCTCGGCCGTGGTGCGCCGATGGATCTCGGGGTTTGCCGGGTTCTCGAATTGCTGCGGAATGATGGCGTTCGGATAATCGGCGAGCAGTTCCTGCGCTTTTGCGACAGCGCCCTTCATGCCGAGCGGCCCCGGCGTCAGAACGAGTTCCGCGCCTAGAAGCGCAAGCAGCTTGCGGCGCTCGATCGACATGGTTTCCGGCATGGTCAGGATCAGGCGGTACCCCTTCTGCGCGGCCACGAAAGCGAGCGCGATGCCGGTATTGCCCGAGGTCGGCTCGATAAGGATGGTCTTGCCCGGCTCGATCTTTCCGGCCTTCTCAAGCGCCTCGATCATGGCGACGCCGATACGGTCCTTCACGCTGGCGATGGGATTGAAGAATTCGAGCTTGGCCAGGAGATTGGCCTTGACGCCTTTTTCCTTCGCGAGCTTGTCCAGGCGCACGATCGGCGTATCGCCAATGGTTTCGAGGATGGAACCGTAGATGCGGCCCCGGCCGGGGCGCGATGGGTTTTCTGAATGTGTTCTCAGCCATGACAGCCTCCGGTTCGTGTTGCTGGACCGGATCCGCTGCCGCTTGTAGTCGTTACGGCGTTCATCCGATCCATCGGGCGCGGGCACCCGAGATCGACCCGCCTATAATCGTAATCGATTGAAGGCGGAAAATTGATGAATCTTAAGTGCTAGGGCAGCTTATCCGCGTTCAAATGAAGGCGGCCTGCTCTGACACGCGATCGCGCATGCCTCCTCGAATACTTACGCTGTTGCTGAGTGAGACGCCAGAGGCCGCAGCATCTGCGGCAACGAAAAGAATAAGTCCGTTGCCAGCGTTTCAATGCGCGAAAAGTTCACTCGCTTATGTGATATCAATGTAGAAATATATACTAACAGAGTGGGATTTTTGCATTTTATTTTGCACAAAGCATGAAAAGAGTCGCGAGCCGGAAATTTCTACCGAAGGGTCTCGTTCTGTGCCAGCCATGCCCTGCGGGTTGTCCATTGCTTGGCTATAGACCGTCATGAAGGGCGTTCGCACGCTGCCCTGCGGCAGCGGCGACGATCCATGCGGAGTTTCGGAGCGGGCGCCTGTGCGCCCCCCGGAGCCTTGTCAAACCTGCGCGCCGTAGAGCCAATCGTTTCGCTCAAGCAGCTCGATGCCGATGCGGCTTGATGGCGAGATCGCGGACCGCATCGAAAGGCTGCGGACAATGGTAAATCCGGCCCATCAGCGCCGAGCGCTCCGCCACTTGCCATACACGAGGGCCGCGCTTCTCCCGGAATCGCTTCAGCCCTTCTTCGATCGTGGCGCCCTCCAGGTAAGACGCGAGCGCGGCGCCGTCCTCGATAGCCATGACGCCGCCCGAGGCCAGGAAGGGACGCATGGCATGCCATGCGTCGCCGATGGTCTGGATGCGGCCGTGGCCTCCATCCCATTTCTCGACGCCATAAAGCGGCCAGGGCTGCCAGACATTGGTCGAAGCCGATGACGCGGCGCGGTAGCTCGGCCCAACTGCTCAGCCGTTCGAGAAGCTAAGGCCGCTGATCGGAGGCCGCGCCGTCGACCGCATATTTGTAGTCATCGTCGAGGACCAGAACGCAGTTGAGGGCGGAGCCGCCTGACACGGGATAGTGGACAAAATGGCCGCCCGAAGCCATCCAAAGGACGACGTTGCTCCTGAGTTCCGGCGGCACGGAGGTGATCGGCACGATGCCGCGCCAAACCACGGCCTGCGTCGAATATGGCGCCGTCGTGCACCATGCCAGCTTTCGCACGGCCGAGTTGATGCCATCGGCGCCAATGAGAGCGCCCACCGTGAAAGTCCTTCCTCCTGCGGTAATCTCAAGGCCGTCGGGCTTTTTTACTGCGCCTGTTACCGGGCAGGCATACCGGATCGGGATGCCGAGGTCTCGGGCGCGGTTGAGAAGCGCTGTCTGCAAGTCCTTGCGCAGAAGCGTTACGTAAGGCGCGCCATAGCGCGTGCGCGCAGCCGAGCGAAGCGGGACAGTATTCAGGAGAGCTCCGCTTCGCGCATTGCGAAGCTCGATCGCGTCGGGCTCGAAGGCCGTCCCAACCAACGAAATTTTCCAGCTCTCCACGATGCGCGTGGCGTTTGGACCGAGTTGGATGCCTGCACCAATGGGCTGCAGATTTTGCTCCCGCTCGAAGATCTCCACGGGATAGCCTGCGAGCTTCAATGCTATGGCGGCGCTTAAGCCAGCAAGGCCAGCGCCTGCGATCGCGATAATTTCCTTGGGTGATGCGCCGTTTTTCATCGCGCGTCGGCCTCCTGTGGCTCGAATAGGCAATAGGGTGGATCGGTTTGGTCAGGCCGCAAATTGGCGTCGTAAATGAAGAGGGTTGAGCAGTAAGGGCAAACGATCTGATCGTCGGCGCCCATATCGAGATAGACGTGGGGATGATCCATCGGAGGCTTTGCCCCCATACATTGGAACTCCTTGACGCCTATATGTATTTTTTCAACCCCAATATCGTTGTGAAAGTGGGGAACCCCGATTTTCGCCATACAAGACCGCCTGTCTACCGCGCCGCGGAACGATACCCTAAAGAGCGCGCCTTGCAAGGGGTGACTTGCAAGCCGCCGCAAAACGCCGCGCCCTCGCCTATCCTGTTTGGAATGAATGAGCTTTTCCAAATCCGGCTGATGCTCAGCATCCACCCGCGCATGCGCCATGGCACGCATCCTGTCCCCTCCCCATTGGCCCTATTCTTATCGATCGGCAAAACGCTTCTGCCGAATTATCTCCCTATAAAACCAGAGTAAACGCGCGCGGTCCAGCGCTCTGCTTTCGCTGGCTCGCGAAGGCGCGACAGCTTATGGCGCTCGGACGCCGCGCTCAGTGAAGCTTGCTGGCAATTTTCAGGGCGTAGGAGGCCATCATGGTCAAGCCGCCTCCCGCAAGCAGCAAGAAGACGGCGCGAACGAAGCCTCCAAACGCGAGCCTGAAATTGTCGCGCACCCGAACCTTGATTGTCTGGTCCGGCAATGCGGCCGCGGCCGCCGGCCCGTTCGCGCTCACCTCTCGCGCAGAGATCGAGGCTTTCAGATAGTGTAATCCGCTGGCGCCCGGAACAGCCGTCCAGGCCCAGGTTCCAAAGGCTTCGCTGGCGGATCGGTCTAGAAGCCACTGGGTTTCCGGCGTCAGCGCCTCCAGGTTGAATGCGCCCTGAGGCGCGGTCAAGCGGACGGTAATGGCGCGGCAGGCGGGCTCGGTTCCGGCTGCCTGTTGGGGCGCGTGCCGTGGCAGCCTGCCAAAGAGAAGCCCCGCTTCCTCCTTCGACATCGCGATCTGAACCTTCTGGGGCGTGGCAACGCGCGCCTTGCGGGGCACGCTCTCGAAAATCTTGGCCAACAGAGCGAGGTTTCCTGCCTTGCCGCGCGCGGCGGGCCTGGGCGGCGCGGCTCGCTTTTCCGGTTTGGGAGCCTTTTCAAGATCGAATGCGGGAGCGATGCCTTCAGAAAATCCGCTCACACGGGAAGCATCGTGCAAGACGCGCCCGACGGGCTGCGATGGGCCAATCCTCGGCTCAACGCGCCCACCTTCGCCGGCGTGCTCGCCGGACGTCAATGCTCCGCCATTTCCTTTCGCGCGCGCTTCGGAACGAGGCGCAGGCGAAACCCTTTGAGAAAGCTCGCGCTCCTTTAATTCCTCGGCCTCCAAAATCGTGCGAACGCTCGCAATCATATCCTCCATGCTTGCGCCGCCGTCCGTCAGGTTGGCGGCCGATGGCGAACCTGGCGGTCTCGAAAGATTGCCGTTTGCAGGTTTCTGATCCCCCTTTGAATTGCGTGCCGCTGCCTCCGGCTTGGAAGCAGACTTCGGCGCGGTCTGAGCCACCCGCTGCGCAGGGGGCGGCTTTTTCATCAACTCCAACGCGGCCTGTGGATTGAAGCCGTTCGCAGCCAGAATTCCGGACGCATTGCTTTCCGCGTCTTTTGCTATGGCGACAAGCGTGAGCGCCCCGTCGACCTCGCGACGCCCCATGCCCCTTGCATCCTCGTTCGCGCACTGAAACAGCCAATCGAACCGGTAGCTGAAACTCGCTTGCCGGCTGCCGGGCGCAACGAGGGAAGCCATGCGATTATTTACGGCATCAGCCACGGTGCTATGGATCACCGCGACATCGGCCCTGGTCATCTGAAAAATCCTTCCGGCATCTGGATCGTCCAGCAAGGCAAGAAGCAGATGCTCGAGGGTTACGGTTCGATGGGACCGCTGCTCGGCTGCAGTTCTGGCGCGCCTTAACGTATGATCCAGATATGTGGTTCGCGGAAGCTCCTCATGCCCCGCACTGTGCTCGTTCATGGCCCCCACCACCTGCTTTCGAGCGCAAGCCATTGCTCGCCGCAAAATGCACGGCGCTCAATTTTCTGAAAGCTAGAGCTTAATCAGGAACTCTTACGAAAGAGCAACGGTGCTTTCGAAATGCAACTTTTTCCTGTGGGAGTGAGGTCATTTTACATTCCGGAGTAATTCGGGCCGCCGCCGCCCTCCGGAGGTTGCCAGTTGATGTTCTGGGCGGGGTCTTTGATGTCGCAGGTCTTGCAGTGAACGCAGTTCTGCGCGTTGATCTGAAAGCGTGGCTTACCCTCCGCGTTCGTCACCACCTCATAGACCGCCGCGGGACAGTAACGCTGCGCAGGTTCCGCATAGGCGGGGAGGTTGTCTCGGACCGGCACCTCCGGATCTGTCAGGACCAGGTGAATCGGCTGATCTTCCTCGTGGTTCGTGCCGGACAGGAAGAGCGACGACGGGATATCGAAGGTGAGCTTACCGTCCGGCTTCAGATATTGGATCGGCTTGCACTCTTTCGCCGGCTTCAGCACCGCGTAGTCCGGCTTGTTGTGCTTGAGCGTGGGCGACAGCGAGGTCGAGATCGTGTTCAGCCACATGTCGAGTCCGGAGATCAGTGTGCCTTTTAGCGTCCCGAAACGTGAAAGCAGCGGTTTGACGTTGCGAACAGGCTGGAGGTCGCGCGCGATCGGCCCCCTGCGAACGCTCTCCTCATAAGTGAGCAGTTCGTCGCCGCTTCGCCCCGCCTGAAGCGCCGCGAATGCGCTTTCCGCGGCAGCGACGCCGGACAGCATAGCGTTGTGCGACCCCTTGATGCGGGGAACATTGACGAAGCCGGCGCTGCATCCGATCAGCGCGCCGCCCGGGAAGGTCAGCTTCGGAATGGACTGCCAGCCGCCCTCGACGATCGCGCGCGCACCATAGCCGATGCGCTTGCCACCCTCCAAGACCGGCGCAATGAGGGGATGCGTCTTGAGGCGCTGGAATTCGTGGAACGGGCTCGTGTACGGGTTCACATAGTTGAGGTGAACGACGAACCCGACCGACACGAGGTTTTCGCCGTAGTGATACATGAAGGAGCCGCCGCCCGTTCGGTCTTCGAGCGGCCAGCCCATTGTGTGCTGCACCAATCCGGGCTTATGCTTTTCCGCCTTGATCTGCCACAGCTCTTTCAGGCCGATACCGTATTTCTGGGGCAACGAGTTCGCATCCAGGCCGAAATCGCGGACGAGCTTCTTGGCGAGCGACCCGCGTGCGCCTTCGGCGATCAGCGTATATTTGCCGAGAAGCGCCATGCCGCGCACGAATTCATCCTTTGGCTTGCCGTCGCGGCCGACGCCGAGATCGCCTGTGGCCACGCCGATGACGCGTCCTTCGCCGTCCTTCAGGACTTCCGCTGCCGGGAAGCCTGGGTAGATTTCGACGCCCAGCGCCTCGGCCTGCTCGCCGAGCCAGCGCACCACATTGCCGAGGCTGGCAATATAATTGCCCTTGTTCGACATCAGGGGCGGCATCAGGACATGCGGAATGCTCGTCGCGCCGCGCTCGCCGAGATAATAGAACTTATCCTGCGTCACATGCTGGGTGACAGGCGCGCCTTTCTCCTTCCAGTCGGGGAAAAGGGCGTTGAGCCCGACAGGATCGATAACCGCGCCTGAGAGAATGTGCGCGCCAACCTCCGAGCCTTTTTCCAGAACCACGACGGATATATCGGTGCCATTCGCCGCAGCAAGCTCCTTCAGCCGAATTGCGGCTGCAAGCCCGGCAGGCCCGGCGCCGACAATGACGACGTCGAATTCCATCGTCTCCCGCTCGGGAAGCTCAAGCTCCTCAGCGATCACGGCTGCACCATTGGCTTCCATCTCACCCTCCCCTGCCTCTGGACGTGACCCGGCCTTTCATTCGTGTGTACAGGCAAACGCGCAGCTGCGCCAACTTGATTAATCCGCGCACCGTGGCATTGTGCCGGCGATGAGCGCGCTTGCGGACAAGGCTTTGGTTCTGCTCGAATGGTACAGGGCGATGGGCGTCGATGAGGCCGTCGCGGATGCGCCGCAGGATTGGTTTGCCCGCGAACCTCAAGCAGACATGCGCCCTGCCCCTTTAAGTGGAGCTTCCCCGCAGGAGATCAAACGGAAACCTCTGGAGCGGGTCAGCGCTCAGCTGCAGCAACCTGCATCGCAAACCACACCTCAAACCTCCGCCGACGTAATGAGCGCTCGCGAATTGGCGAGAAGCGCCGCGAGCCTGGATGAGTTGCGCGCGCTTTTGGAAAATTTCGAGGGCTGCGGCTTGAGGAAAACGGCCTCGCGCCTGTGCCTTTCTCGGGGCTCCAAGACCGCGCGCCTCATGCTGATCGGAGAAGCGCCCGGAAAGGATGAGGACATCCAGGGCGAGCCTTTCGTCGGACGGGCCGGACAGCTTCTCGACCGCATGCTGGCCTCGGTCAACCTGACCGAGGCCGATGTCTACATCACCAACCTCGTATTCTGGCGCCCCCCCGGCAACCGCACGCCTTCGCCGGAGGAAGTACAGGTGTGCCAGCCTTTCGTCGAGCGCCAGATCGAGCTTCTCGCCCCGAAAATCCTCGTCTTCCTTGGCAATGCCGCCGCCAAGCAACTCACCGGCGCGACCGAGGGCATCATGAAGCTGCGCGGAAAGTGGCTGACTTATTCGGGCGCGCGCGCGATGGCGACGCTGCACCCCGCCTACCTGCTGCGCAACCCCATCGCGAAGCGGCATGCCTGGCGCGACCTCCTCGCCATCCGCGACGCGCTCGACGCCTAAGCAAATTGTTCAGGAGAGTGCGGTTATTTTTTTGCTGAAGGGACCGCAATGTCCAGGCACCTATATTATTTTCGCCCGGGAGAAGAAGCTCGCATGCTCGCGCGTTGCCAATTTGGGCTGACCGAGGATGGCAGATGCGGTGCCTGTCTCACCTATCCCCTAAAGGGGCTGCCTTGGCGACGAAACGTAATGAAAGGTTTTAAATTCGACCTGGATGCCGAGACGGTGGGGCTCCTGTTTTCGGAAGTTTCGAGAATCAAGCGGGAGCACCCCGGCGAATGTCTCTCTATCGACGACATGTGGAACGATACGTCCGAAAAGGCGAACGGAATTTCGAGAGACAGGAAGTCGGGGACGCTTTGTTACACGATTGGGGTCTTGCGCGTTGCTGCCCCGCCCGATGACTATTATTCTCTACGAGAAGACTCGAAAGCATTGTTGAACTCGAATCTTTACAAGATCATTTCCAACCTTATCACGCCACACGAGAAACTTTGACCGCAGAGTGCGATGAAGAATTTGGGGCATTACCCCTAATTTCCTTCGCGCGGCACCAAAGAGCCGTAAACCGGATGCCCGCTTGTCGGCTGGGCATAAGTGAGCTGCCTAGCCCGTCACAGATCAAGCATGTGCGGGAAGCTCTCCCCACGACGCGCTCGACACCACTGCACATTCATTAACGATTTATTTGTTGGGTATCCATGATGATGGGAATGCTTCCAAAAATCTCGCTTCGCGTTCTAGCCCCCCTTGTGGCGCTCGCGTTTTACGGCGGGATCAAGGTCTTGGGGTCTTCAGAAGGGACGGCAAACCCTGGGCTCGCCGTCTCGCTTTCGATTTTGCCCGTTCTGCTTGCCACCGTGATCGCGGCCGTGCTGCACGCGGAGGAAATCGCGCACGAGGCGGGCGAGCCCTACGGAACGCTCGTGCTGACCATCGCCGTGACGATCATCGAGGTGGCGCTCATCATGTCGATCACGCTGAGCGGCAAGGGCGACCCGGCCCTGGCCCGCGACACGGTGTTTTCGGTGATCATGATCGTCTGCAATGGTATTGTCGGCCTTTGCATCCTTGCGGGAGGGATCCAGTACCGGGAACAGGATTTCGAGGTCAAGGGCGCGAGCGCCTATCTCGCGGTCCTGACCGCGCTTTCAGTTCTGACCCTCGTTTTACCGAACTACACTCACACCTCGTCCGGGCCCACGCTGGCGCTGGGGCAGCTTGTTTTCGTGTCCGTTGTGACGCTTCTTCTCTATGGAATCTTTCTTTACATCCAGACGGTGAGGCACCGGGAGTTTTTTACCGAAGTTGACGTCGATCCGGATGATTTGGCGCCCTTGGCGGATACCAGATGGAGGGTCGTGCGCAATCCGGCTGTTCTGCTCATCGCGTCGCTGACGGCCGTCGTCCTCTTGTCGAAGACATTTGCAGCATCGGTCCAAACCGGGCTTGCCTATGCCGGTGCCCCCTCGGCGCTTTCCGGCTTCCTGGTTGCTCTGCTTATTCTCCTCCCTGAAAGCGTCGCCGCATTCAGGGCGGCCCGCATGAACGAGCTTCAACGGAGCATAAACCTTGCCCTCGGTTCTTCGCTCGCGACAATCGGCCTGACCGTTCCAGCCGTGGCCGGTATTACGCTTTATTTCGGACAGAACCTCATCCTCGGCCTCGACAACCAGGCCATGGTGCTGCTGTTTCTGACTTTGCTCATCAGCACGCTCACCTTCGGAACCGGCCGGAGCAACATCCTCCATGGCTTCGTGCACCTGATTATTTTCGCGACCTACATCTTTTTGATCTTCCAGCCGTGAAGCCTTCACGACCTTTTGCGGCGGCCGCTTAGAATCCTGGGGCTGCGTAAGCCTTCATAACGAGGGCGCGGCACCCGAAATGCATTAGCTTCAGTCCCCGTTCACAAAACGATGTTGAGTGATGAAAGCCGTCAGTATTTCGATCATTGGAGGCGGAATTGGCGGCTTGGCGACCGCCGTCGCCCTCCTCAGGAAGGGCTTCGAGGTTCAGGTCTATGAGCGGGCGCAGGCGCTGCGTCCGGCCGGAGCGGGCCTGACCCTGTTCCCTAACGGTTTGAACAGCCTTGCCGCCATCGACCCGAAGATCGTCGAAACGCTCAAACGGGACGGCAGCGAAGTCCGAAGCCTCACCATGAAGCGCGCCACTGGAGAGATCATCATCTCGAAGCCGATTGCGCTCGCGGAGAAGTTCGGGCAGCCCATGCTGAATATCACGTGGTCGCGGCTGCAATCCATCCTCGCCGCGGCGTTGCCCTCAGGCGTCCTTCACCTCAATCATCGCTGTGTGGCCATCGAGCAGGACAAGAGCAGCGTCAAGGTCTTCTTCGAAAACGGCAAAAGCGCCAAATCGGACCTCCTGATAGGGGCAGACGGAATCAACTCCGTGATCCGGCAAGCGCTCATGGATGACGGCGCTCCGGCCTATGCCGGCCGCATGTCATGGCGGGCGCTCATAAAGTTTCCGCATGAGGATTTGATCCCCAACGGCTCGACAGGTTTCACGGCGCCGGACGGCAAGAACTTCATGATGTTCGATATGGGCGAAGGCTGCACATTCTGGAGCGCAGGCGCGCTCATGGCGGAGCCCGCTCCTCCCACGTCGCCAAGCCGCGTCAAGGACCTCGTTCTCGCTATTTATTCAGGCTGGGGGGACCTCGTCGAATCCATCGTCAAGGCGACGCCCGCGGCCGATATTGTCGAGCGGCCGATTTGCGACAGACCTCCATTGCGGCACTGGAGCCGCGGCAGTGTCACACTGTTGGGTGACGCTGCTCATCCCGTTGTGCCCACGCTTGGCCAGGGCGCGAACATGACGTTCGAAGATGCTTATGAAATCGCAGAATGCCTGTCCGGCGCGCCCGATGTAGAGACAGCGCTTCAAGGCTACGAATTGAGCCGCGTCCCGCGCACGGAGGCGATCTATGCGCGCAGCGCGATCCAGGGATTTTCGTCCTATAAGCCGGACAGCGACGCAACGCTTGCCGAAGGTGTGGCGCGCATCAGCGAGGACGAGTTCCAGGTCTGGCTCTATGGGTATCGGCCAACGCCCCAACTCCTGCCCAGCCCTCCAGGGCATAGTCACCTTTCCAACGCAAAAAATTGAAAATTGGTGACTGTCGCAATGCATCATGACGTCTAGCCATCCAGAGGAAGGCCACCCCACATCAGGCGCATTGCTCCGCTCGCCTGCGCTGAGCAGGCCTTTCGATGGAATGGAGAAGAGGCGAACATGGCTTTACTCGAGATCATCGGCGCCCCCTGGGGCAACTTTGTTCGCACAGCTCGAATGGCTTGCCTGGAAAAGGGCGTTCCGTACACGCTCACCATCGTGCGCCCGGACGCTGCGGAAGTGGCTGCCATCCACCCCTTCAGACTGGTGCCGTGCATGCGTCACGGCGATCTGGCGCTCGCCGAAAGCCGGGCGATTTGTACCTATATCGATCAAGCTTTTGACGGGCCTCCCTTGGTGCCACGAGATCCAAGAGGAGCCGCCATCACGGAACAGTGGATCGCCATGATCCTGACCACCATCGATCCGGTGCTGGCTCGCACCTACATCACCGCGTACCTCAATGCTCCCGGCGGCGTACCGGACCCGGCAGTGATCGAGGCCATTCTCCCCAAGATGCGCAAGGTTTTCTCCGTGCTCGACGACGCTTTCGCGGCGCGCCCCTATCTGGCGGGCGAGCATTTCAACCTCGCTGACATGTTCCTGTTTCCGGTGATCTGGTTCATGAGGCTGAAGCCCGAGAGCGCGGAGATGCTCAAAGCGTCGCCGCACCTTATGACCTGGTATGACCGCGTCGCCGCGAGATCCAGCGCCCGCGAGACCGAACCGCCGCCGGCAACGGCGCCCGCCAAGCCTTGCGGATCGTACACCGATTAGGAAGCCGTTGAGCCGTACCGCGCAGAATAGGCATCGGGGCCCCCATCTTCAACAATCGATGTGGCTCCGGTCGCGCGCTTGATTTGAAACCTGTCGGCGAGTGTGGTTTTCCCTCTGGATAGAGCGAAAGAACCAGGGAGAAACGCAATGGCTTATGTCGACGGATATGTGATAGCCGTTCCCACGAGCAACCGTGACGCGTTCGCAAAGCATGCAAAAGAGGCGGCCGCCGTCTTCAAGGAGCATGGCGCCTCGAGCGTTGTCGAGTGCTGGGGCGACGATGTGCCAGACGGCAAGGTCACCTCTTTTCCCAAGGCTGTGCAGAAGAAGCCCGACGAGACCGTGGTCTTCTCATGGATCGCCTGGCCGTCCCGTCAGGCGCGCGACGAGGGTATGAGGAAGGCGATGGACGATCCGCGGCTGCAGCCCGGCAAGACGGCTATGCCCTTCGACGGGCAACGCATGATCTTCGGCGGCTTCGAGCCCATTGTCGAAGCCTAGATCAACCCGCCTTTTTCGGAAACGATGAACGGCAGCAAAGTCGATCGACTTTAAAATACCAGAGCAGCCCGCGCCCAAATGGACGCGGGCTGCTCCGTCAGAAAGCGATGCGGCGCAGGTCGAGCGTGTGCGGAAAGCTCGGGTTCGGCCCCGGATTGAAGGGCTGCATCGAGCCCGGCGTGTGCCCGAAGGTCTCGAAGCGCGCCAGCCGCCGCGTCTCGGCCTCCAGCGCATTGACCGGGAAGGTATCGTGAGCCCGCCCGCCTGGATGCGCGACATGATACCGGCAGCCGCCAACCGAGCGGCCGGCCCAGCTGTCGAACAAATCGAACACCAGCGGCGTGTGCGGCGGAATGGTCGGCTGCAGGCAGCTTGACGGCCACCACGCTCGGAAACGCACGCCCGCGGCAGCCTCGCCATGCGTGCCTGTGGGCTTCAGCGGCACCGTGATGCCGTTGCAGGTCAGCTGGTAGCGCGTGCCGAGGTTGCCTTTGACTTTCACCTGCAGGCGTTCGAGCGAGGAATCCACATAGCGGACGGTGCCGCCCGGCGCGCCCTCCTCGCCCAGCACATGCCATGGCTCCAGCGCCTGGCGCAGCTCGATCTCGATGCCGTCGTAGTTCACGGTTCCATAGACCGGGAAGCGGAACTCGAAATGCGGCGCGAACCACTCCAGCTCGACGGGGAAACCGGCCTCGCGCAGCTCGGCAATCGCGTCCTTGAAGTCCTGCCAGACGAATTCCGGCAGCATGAAGCGGTCGTGCAGCTCTGTTCCCCACGGGATGAGCGGGCGCTTGAAGGGCTTTTCCCAGAACCACGCAATCAGCGAGCGCAAAAGCAGCTGCTGCGCGAGGCTCATCCGCGCATGCGGCGGCATTTCGAACGAGCGGAACTCGACAAGGCCGAGCCGCCCCGACGAACTGTCCGGAGAGTAGAGCTTATCGATGCAGATCTCTGCGCGATGCGTGTTGCCGCTCGAGTTGATGAGCAGATTGCGGAAGACGCGGTCGACAAGCCAGGAGGGGATCCAGCCTTCGCTTGGATCGGGCACCTGTTTGAACGCGATCTCCATTTCGTAGAGCGAGTTGTTGCGCGCCTCGTCGATGCGCGGCGCCTGGCTCGTCGGCCCGATAAACATCCCCGAAAACAGGTAGGACATGGATGGGTGGTTCTGCCAGTAGGCGATGATGCTGCGGAGCAGATCCGGGCGGCGCAGGAACGGGCTGTCGGCGGGTATGCTTGCGCCAAGCACGATGTGGTTGCCGCCGCCGGTGCCGGTGTGGCGGCCGTCGACCATGAACTTTTCTGTGCCGAGCCGCGTCTGCCGCGCCTCCTCGTAAAGCGTCTCCGTGATGGAGACAGCCTCGTCCCAATTCGTGGCGGGGTGGATGTTCACTTCGATGACGCCGGGGTCGGGCGTGACCTTGATGACGTTGAGGCGGCGGTCGGATGGCGGATGATAGCCCTCGATGTGAACGGGCTGGCCGGTAATTTTCGCTGTTTCCTCGATGGCCGCCGCGAGGGCGGCGTAGTCTTCGGCGTCGGTAAGCGGCGGCATGAAGATGCACATGTGCCCGTCGCGCGGCTCGATGGCCATCGCGGTCCGAACCGAGCCGAAAACCTCCGTGGGAGCAGCCGTATAGATGGGAGGCTCAAGCAACGTAACCGATTGCCGCCTGTCGCGCAGGAGCGCGTCTCGCGGCGGCAGCGCGGCATGGGCCGCGAACGGGTCGATCGGGATCACGTGAGAAGCATTCGCTGCCCCGAAATAGGGGAGCGATCCGAGCGGAAGCCGGAACCCGACCGGTGAATTGCCCGGCAGGAGGAACAGCCGCTCGCGCCGAAACGCCCAGCGCTCCGTGACCCAGCTTCGCCCGCGCGCCTGGCTGTGCCAGACCTGGATCGGCATCACATAGCCGGATGGCTTGTCGAGGCCGCGCTCGAACACCCTGATGATGCGGGCGCGTTCTTGAGGGTCTTCGAGTTTGTTATCGGCCGGATCCAGATTGAGCGGCAGCCTTTGCTCGACCAGAAGGAAATGGGCGGGATCTTCGTAAGCAGGCATGGCTGCGTCCGCGGGCAGCCCGAGCTGCTCGGCAAGCGTCGCGGCGAATATCCCGGCATCGGCCTGCGTCGCGGGTTTGGACGGGATTTCGCTGTCGATTTGCTTGTCGTCCTCCCAGAGCGGCTGCCCATCCCCGCGCCAATAGACCGCAAAGGACCAGCGCGGCAGCTGTTCGCCCGGATACCACTTGCCCTGGCCATAATGCAGAAGCCCGCCCGGTGCGAATTTGTCGCGCAGGCGGCGGATGAGGTTTTCGGCATAGAGCCTCTTTGTCGGGCCGACGGCGTCGGTGTTCCACTCCGCGCCGTCCACATCGTCGATCGAGACGAAAGTCGGCTCGCCGCCCATGGAAAGGCGCACATCGCCAGCCTGCAAGCGGCGGTCGACCTCGCGGCCGGCCTTCGCGATGGCGCTCCATTGCTCCTCGGTGTAGGGCAGCGTGACGCGCGGACTTTCGAGGATGCGCGTCACCTTCATGGTGAAGGCGAAATCGACCTGCGCCTCTTCATGCTCGCCGCTGATCGGCGCGGCGCTTTGCGGTGACGGCGTCGCGGCGAGCGGAATGTGGCCCTCGCCCGCGAACAAGCCCGAGGTCGGATCGAGGCCGATCCAGCCTGCGCCGGGCACATAGACTTCGGCCCAGGCGTGCAGATCGGTGAAATCCTGCTCCGTGCCCGAAGGGCCATCGAGCGACTTCTGGTCGGCCTTGAGCTGGATCAGGTAGCCCGACACGAAGCGCGCCGCCAGCCCGAAATTGCGCATGATATTGACGAGAAGCCAGCCGGAGTTGCGGCAAGAGCCTGACTTGTTGCGCAGCGTCTCTTCCGGCGTCTGCACGCCCGGCTCCATGCGAATGAGATATTTGACGTCGTGCTGGAGTTGCCCGTTCAAGGCCCAGATGAAGTCGATGGTGGTTTTCGCGTCAATGCGCAGCTTCGAAATATAATCCTTGAGCAGCGGCCCCGGCTCGGACGCCTTGAGATAGGGCGTCAGCTCTTCCTTGAGCTCCGGGTCATATTTGAAGGGAAATTCCTGCGCATATTCGTCGATGAAGAAGTCGAACGGATTGATCGTGGCCATGTCCGCCACGAGATCGACCACGACCTTGAACTCGCGGGCCTTCTCGGGAAACACCAGCCGCGCCAGGTAATTGCCGAACGGATCCTGCTGCCAATTGATGAAATGATCTTTCGGCGTGATGTTCAGCGAATAGGACAGGATCGGCGTCCGCGAGTGCGGAGCCGGACGCAGCCGGACGATTTGCGGGCCGAGGCCGGTCAGGCGGTCGTAGGTGTATTCCGTGCGGTGGGTCAGCGCGACGTGGAGGGCCATCGTGTCTCCTGGCGGGGCGGCTTGGATTTGTTTGCGGGCACTGTGCTTTGCTTAAGCCGGGCTTGCAAGCCTCATGCCTATCCGTGCGGCTTTGCTGCCCTCTCCCTGCCAGACAATAGCTAAGCCGACAGCAGCCGCGCCAGCTCCGTCAACGCCCTGCCTTCCGCTAATGCACTTTCACAAAGCCCGCGTGTTTCTCAAGCCGGAAAACCCGCTCCTCCATGCTCCGCGCGGTTTCCGCCACAACTTCGTGGCCATGGTAGATCTCGATAATCAAGCCGCTGACCTTGCCTATAAGCTCGCTGTGCGTTTTGCTCTCGGCCTTGAGTGCTCTGACATCGGCGCGCAGCGCCGTGCGCTCGGCTCGGGCTTTGGACCATTGCAGGCGCTCCTGCTTGGCTTCGCGCCACGCGCTCGTCTTGATGGTGAGCCAGGCATGCGATGGGCCGGAGCGATACGGCGCATTCCGCTTCTTCGAGACGATGCCTTTCAACCCAAGCCGCGCACCCGCTTCGAGCAAGGCTTCCCCATCCTCGAAATGGTCCACGTAGCGCAGATGCGGATTCTTCTGTTCCCCGATCAGCGTCGCAAGCCGCGCCTTCCGCTCGACAAACGCCCGCGCGCGCAGATCCTCCTCGCCGCTCTTCAACAGGTCGAATGCCCAAAAGGCCTGCATCGCCTCTTTGTCCGACCGCTGAAGCGCTTCGAAGTCCGGCACGCCGTCCGCGTTCACGGCTGTGATTTCGCCGTCGAGCACGACATCGCCGATCGGCATCTGCGCGGCGGCCGCCACGATATCCGGGAACCTGAAGCTCAGATCGTTGCCGCGCTTCGAGTAGAGCCGAACCAGGCTTCCGCATTTGTGCAATTGGCCCCGCCAGCCATCGAGCTCGATCTCATGCAGCCAAGCCTCGCTCTCGGGCGGCCGTGAACGCGATGCCGGCATACAAGGCTTGATGAACGAAGACCCATACGCCATACGAACCTAAGTGAGCATCGTTTCGCTCACGGCAAGGCCCCACCCACCCCGTTCCACCTCCACACTTTCAGCGCAGATCCCCGCCTGTCGCGTGCGAAGGAAATCGCTCCCGCAATTCCCCTTCATTCGTTGGCGAAACCAGAACAGTTCGATTTTCCAAGGCGCAAAACCGAGCGCCAACGGTTAACGGATCGTTGCCGTCGCCTTAGCCGGCCGCAGCGTTAACCGAATAGGGTTAACAGAAGCGCGCCGGAATTATTTCCGCTCACCATTATGCTTAAGAAGCGGTTTATTCCGGCGCGGAAGAGGAGCGCCGCGCCTTCGATGTAACGGGAAATAATTCTGCTATACCTCTGAAAAGAAACAGACTTTCCTCACCTGTGACGTCCCATTAAATAGAATTTAATGCCGGAATTTCTTCATTAAGTGGGACAGCAAAAGTCCGTTAAATATGTTTCAGCTTCGAAAATTTACGCTTGCACGCATCCGGAACAGCTGCAGCCCAGGCGGCGGCGATGGCGTCCCTGTCGGTATTTTCCCGCGATTATCAAGGGTTGATGCGGGCTGGAGCTCTCGTTAACCTGCCCTCAAGGAGAATTCGCCGAAGATCTTTCAGGTAAGGAAAGCCGGCGCCAGCGTAAGGGACAAATTGACAATCGGATGCCGACATACGCCAGATGCATACAAAATGCCGGTTGGCCGAAAGCCGGATTGCGTGAAGCGGCCCGGCTCGGACGCCTTGAGATAGGGCGTCAGTTCGTCCTTGAACTCCGGGTCAGCTTGAAGGGAAACAAACGCGTATTTGTCGATGAGCCGAGGCCGGGAACGGGTCCGTGCCTATGGAGATGTCGCTTCGATGGCGGCGGCTGCTGCCTCTTCCTCCATAGTCTCCAGATTCGTGGACCGCGTTTCCTTGCTCAGAAGAAGGGCGGCCAGCGTCAGTCCCCCGAGGCAGGCCAGGTAGAAGCCGACAAATCCTGGCCCGTAGTTCGATGCGAGCCAGGTGGCCACGAAAGGTGTCAAGGCGGCGCCAATGATCGAGGCCATATTATAGGCTATGCCTGAGCCGGTGTAGCGAATGTTGGTGGGAAAGAGTTCCGGCAAGAGCGCTGACATGGGACCGAAGGTGAGGCCCATCAGGATCATGCCGAGGCTCAGAAACGAGAGCATGAGACCACGATTTGCCGAAGCGCCGGAGCCCATCGTTCCAGGGGACAAAAAGGCGCCGAAGCTCAGGCCGAACAGGATGATGGCGACTGTTACGGCAATCAAAAAAGGACGCCGTCCGAAGCGATCGGCGAAGTACCCCGATATGGGAATGAACGCGGCAAACAGGAGAACCGATATCAGCTGCAGAATGAGAAATTCCCGGTAGTCAATGCCAAGCAAACCCAGTTCCACCTTTCCGATGGCATAAGACAAAATCCAGGTCGTCATTAAATAGAAAAGACCATAGGTCGCAACCATCATAAAGGTGCCGCGCAGGAGTTCGCTAAAGTTGTTCCGCAAAACCTGAGCCAATGGCGACTTAAGCTTCTCTCCTCGTTCGACGGCGCGGGCAAAAACAGGGGTCTCGTGCAATTTTATTCGCACATAGAGACCGATCAACACCATGACGATGGACATGAGGAACGGTATGCGCCAGCCCCACAACAAAAAGTGGTCGTCGATCTGAGCCGAGCCGGATCGAAATCCGAAGACAATCGTGAGGACCAGAAAAAAACCATTCGCCAACAAGAAGCCAAAGGGTGCGCCGAGTTGAGGCCACATCGCCGCTTGCGCCCGCTTGCCCGGCGCGGCGGTCTCGGTGGCAAGCAAGGCAGCACCGGACCATTCTCCGCCAAGCCCCAGTCCCTGGCTGAAACGCAAAATCGCAAGGAGGGCCGGCGCCAGCAATCCGATTTGATGATAAGTCGGCAGCAGGCCTACAGCAAAGGTGGCAAGCCCCATAAGCAACAACGAACCAATGAGCGTGGTCTTGCGACCCACTCTGTCACCAAAATGACCAAATATGACAGACCCAATGGGACGAGCTACAAATGCGACGCCAAAAGTAGCCATGGACGCGAGGAGCGCAGCCGTTCCCTCGCCGTGGGGAAAAAATAGAAGCGGGAATACGGAGACGGCAGCTGTAGCATAGATGTAAAAGTCGAAGAACTCGATCGTAGTGCCAACCACGCTCGCGAAGATAATTCGCCGCCGCTCATCGCGAGCAATCAGCAGGTTCTTTTGCATGTTCATTTCTTCCCGTCAGGCAGCCTGCACGCTTCTTCACCCCCACCTCTTTTTTTCACTTGAGTACCCGCACGCAACCCTTGCGGCGGCGGATCCAATGCTCCTGGCATTCGAAAAACACTGCCGGCAGCCCTCGATCATTCGATGACCACGCCACTCGAAAAGATAGGAAATGCAGGGGGTTAAGCCACTCATAAATTACCGAGAGGCGTGGCGGCCAACGAGCCGGAAGGCAGCCAAGCCTAACGTGGATAGGCCAGAAATCTTTTCCAGCGGCACGCGAGTACCTTTAGGAACGCAGCTCCAACGGCACGTATTCGCGTGGCTTCTCGCCGATATAAAGCTGGCGCGGCCGCCCGATTTTCTGCTCCGGATCGGCGATCATTTCTTTCCACTGCGCAATCCAGCCCGCGGTGCGTCCCATGGCGAACAGCACCGTGAACATCGAGGTCGGCAAACCCAGTGCTCTTAGTGCGACCCCCGAATAAAAGTCGATGTTGGGAAAAAGCTTCTTCTCCATGAAATAGTCGTCCTGGAGTGCAATGCGCTCGAGTTCAGCCGCCACTTGCAAGAGCGGGTCATTCTTGACGCCGGTAACCTCGAGCACTTCCTTGCAGATCTCCTTCATGATGCGTGCTCGGGGATCGAAGCTCTTATAAACGCGATGCCCAAAGCCGATCAGGCGGAACTTATCCTTCTTGTCTTTCGCGCGTTTGATATAAAGCGGGATCCGGTCAACCGTGCCGATTTCCATGAGCATTTTCAAGGCGGCTTCGTTGGCGCCGCCATGGGCGGGACCCCAGAGGCAGGCGATGCCCGCCGCAATGCAGGCAAAGGGATTGGCGCCTGAGGATCCGGCGAGCCGCACCGTCGAGGCCGACGCGTTGGGCCCGTGATCGGCATGAAGAATGAGGATGCGGTCCATGGCGCGGCTCAACGCCGGGTTGACCTTCCAAGTCTCGGTCGGCACCCCGAACATCATGTAGAGGAAGTTCGAGGCGTAATCGAGGTCGTTCCGCGGGACCATGAAGGGTTGGCCAATGGAATATTTGTAGGCCATCGCCGCAATCGTCGGCATCTTGCCGATAAGTCGGAGAGAGGCAAGTTCGCGCTGCGCCGGATCGGTGATATCGGTCGAGTCGTGAAAAAAGGCGGACATCGCACCAACCGTTCCGATCATCACGGACATCGGGTGGGCGTCACGCCGGTAACCGGAGAAGAAGCGGTGCATCTGCTCATGGAGCATCGTATGGGAGGTGACGCGCTTCTTGAAATCGAGGTAGCGCTCCTTGTTGGGTAAATCGCCGTAAAGCAGGATGTGGCAGGCTTCCAGGTAGGTGCCGTGCTCGGCCAGCTGCTCGATGGGATAGCCGCGATAGAAGAGCTTGCCGTGCTCGCCGTCGGTGAAGGTGATGTCGGATTTACAACTCGCCGTCGAGGCAAAACCGGGGTCGTAGGTGAAAGCGCCGGACTGGCCGTAGAGCTTCGTGATGTCGATCACATTCAGCCCGCTGGTGCCTGAAATGACCGGAAGCTTATACTGCTTGTCATGCAAGGTGAGCGTCGCGGAACCGGCCAGCTTCGCCGCCCCTGCCTTGTGGGTGGTGTGGGGATCGTAGGTCATGCTCTCCTCCTGCCGAAACGCATGGGGGCATCGTTGGCATGAAGGTGACATGGCTCTGCCAAATTTTCTAGGACATTTTTGCGGTGCAGCATGACCGAGACCCCTTGGCGCATCGTTTGCGATATCTGCGGCGTCCGGTACGCAAACGCAAGTGCGAGCGGACTGGGGAGGGGAGCGAGATGCCGCCATTGGCGACGAACATGCAAAAAGCCGGTTGGCCTGCAAGCCGGGTGATCAAGGCCCGGCAAACTCCGTCCTTTTCATCCCAGCTTCCGCCGGAACAGCCAACTCGCCGCCGTCAGCGTGAAAACAGCCATGACCGCCATCGGCCAGATGCGCTCCGCGACAAGCGCCATCGGCATGTCGCGCAGGAACACGCCGCGCACGATCACGAGGAAATGCGTGAGCGGGTTTAAGAGCGCCACAGGTTGCAGCCAGTCGGGCATGTTCTGCACGGGGCTCGTGAAACCCGAAAGCATCATCGCGGGCATCATGTAGACCATTGCGCCTAGCATCGCCTGCTGCTGCGTCGATACGAGCGACGAGATGAACAACCCAACGCCGATGATGGCCAGCGTGAACACGATCAGCCCCGCATAAAGCACGAAAATCGAGCCGGTGAGCGGGATGCCGAAGACGAGCGTCACGATCCCCGTTATGACCGTCCCGAGTACCACGCCGATGATAAGCCCCGGCACGGCCTTGCCGATCATGATTTCGATTGGCTGCAAAGGCGAGACGAGAAGCTGCTCGAAGGTGCCGAGTTCCCGCTCTCGCGAAACCGACATCACCATCACCATAAGCACCGTCGTCATGGTAAGCGTGCCCACAAGCCCCGGCACCATCGTGTTCCGGTACTCGCGGTTCGGATTGAACCAGGAGCGGTCCAGGACCGCGCTGACATCGGGACGCTCCTCGCCCAGGACGACATCCGCAGCGTAATTCGCGACGATGGCGCTGATGTAGCTGTTGAGAATCTGCGCGCTGTTCGACTTCCGCCCGTCGAGAAGCACCTGCACGCTCACCGGCTCGCGCGCCGCGATGCGCCGCGAAAAATCCTGCGGGATGCGGACGACCGCAAGCACGCTCTGGCTATCGATCGCGGGCTGGATTTCCTTTTCGCTCTTGAAATAGTCGATCGTCGAAAACGCCGAGGCTTGCTCGAACCGGCTGATGAGCTGCCTCGAACTCTGGCCCCAGTCCTCGTTATAAACGCCGATGGGCGCGTTGGTGACTTCAAGCGTCGCGGCATAGGCATAGAGGAACACCTGCATGATCGGCGGGACGATAAACGCAATGCGCGTGCGCGGGTCACGGAAGGCCGAAAGAAGCTCCTTGATGATAAGCGCGATCAGTTTGGGCGGCATCTCTAGTCGAGCCTCATTTTCGAGTTGCGCCAAGTCAGCGCCATCAGGACGATGCTCATGAAGGTGAGGATGAGAATGCTCGGCACGAGCACCGAAGCTATGTCGCCCGCGAGAAAGATGGTCTGCAGGCTCTTGACGAAGTAACGCGCCGGCACGAGCGCCGAGAAGGCGCGAAGCGGCGCCGGCATGCTCGAAAGCTCAAAGATGAAGCCTGAGAAAAACAGGCCCGGCAGGAAGGACGCCATCATCGCGATCTGGCTCGCGAGGAACTGCGTGCGCGCCACTGTGGAGATGAGCAGCCCGGCGCTCAGCGCCACGAGAAGAAACGCCGTTGTCGCCGCGAGCAGACTGAAGATCGAGCCCCGCAGCGGCATGTCGAAAACAAAAATGGAAAAGCCGACAGAGATCGCCATCGCGACCAAGCCCAGGAAGAAGTTCGGGACGACCTTGCCAACGAGAAACTCCGGCACGCTGGCGGGCGTCGCCAGCAGCGCCTCGATGGTGCCGCGCTCCCATTCGCGCGCGACCACAAGC
This sequence comes from uncultured Alphaproteobacteria bacterium, assembly GCA_963839435.1. Classification (GTDB taxonomy): domain Bacteria; phylum Pseudomonadota; class Alphaproteobacteria; order Rhizobiales; family Rhodomicrobiaceae; genus Rhodomicrobium. The sequence continues at coordinate 395,850 of CAWIVD010000017.1, read as the reverse complement.
GCGGTCAGCAGCGATCCGATCATCATCAGGATGAGCGCTATGGACCCCGGCACGAGGAAGCGGCGGCTTTCAAGCTCGGGATTGAACCAGACGCGCGGCTCGGTCGAGATGAGCGCTTTCGCCTGTAAGCCGCTGCTTAACGCGCGCTGCGAGAGCCAGATCTGCCACGCGCCTTGCACATAGGCGTTGACGAGGCTTGCGGTGTTTGGATCGGTGCCGTCGGTGATGATCTGCACGCCCGCCGTGTCGCCCCGGCCGATGCGCTGGGTGAAATCGCCGGCCAGGATGACCACGCCCTCGATGCGCGAGGCCGTAAGATCGTCGAGGAAAGCGCGACGGTCATGGGCAACGCGAACCTGGAAGAACGGCGTGTTCGCAAGCGACGCCTGGAACATCTCCGTCTCTGGATTGGGGTTCTCGATCACGACGCCGATACGCATCTTCGTCACATCGAAGGAGACGCCAAAGCCGAACAGAAAGAGCAGGAGCAACGGCAGCACGACCGCGACCACGAGACTGCTCGGATCGCGGATGATCTGCAGCATCTCCTTGCGGATCAGCGCGCGCATGCGACGGACGCTGCCGCCTTTGTCTCCTGCCGCCACATCTGGGCGGGCCCTGTTTTCGGGCGCGTCGGATTTCCTATCGGGAGAAGGCTGAGGGGCGAGGTCTGTCCTCTCAAGCGTTTCTAAATCGCTCATGCTGCCTCCCGCCTATCCTGGGCTTCGATCAGCGCAATGAATGCATCTTCGAGCGTGGGGTTGGGCAGCGCCGGCGTCCGCACGCTCGCCTGCAAGGCGTCCGGAGTATCGATGGCGATGCTCTTGCCGCGATAGATAAGCGCGACGCGGTCGCAATATTCCGCCTCGTCCATGAAGTGGGTCGTCACCATAACCGTCACGCCGGTGGCGATCATGGAGTTGATGTAGCCCCAAAATTCGCGCCGCGTGATCGGGTCGACGCCGGAGGTCGGCTCGTCGAGGAAGAGCACAGGGGGGTTGTGGAGAATGGCGCAAGAGAGCGCTAGCCTCTGCTTGAACCCCAGCGGCAGCGTGCCCGCGTTCACGCCAAGATGTGGCCCAAGATCGAAGGCCGCCACCACGCGGTCGATAGCGTCGCGTTTCTTCGCGCCCCAAAGCCCATAGGCGCCGCCGAAGAAATCGAGGTTCTGGCGTACGCTGAGATCGCCATAAAGCGAGAATTTCTGCGCCATATATCCAAGCCGCCCGCGAGCGGCGGAGGGAGCGCTGTAAAGATCGTAGCCATCCACAAGCGCCGTTCCGCCGGTCGGACGCAGGAGACCGCACATCATCTTGAAGGTGGTAGACTTCCCCGCCCCGTTCGGACCGAGCAGGCCGAAAATCTCGCCCCTCTCGATGCTGAACGAGATCTGGTCGGCGGCGGTAAAGTCGCCGAACTTCTTTGTCAGGTTTACGGCTTCGACAGCCGCCCGGCCTTCGCTGGCTGCCTGCCGAGCGGCCTTCAGATCCAGGGTGCGCTTTGGCTGGCCGCCAAGCATGGCCACGAAGGCATCCTCGAAGCGAGGCTTTGCGGGCTCAATCGTGATTGGCTCAGCGCCCGCCAATTCTTGCGGCGTTGGCGCGGGTGCATCCTCTTTCACGACAAGTCGCACCGAGTCGCCCTGCAAAACCCCGTCGATAATTTCCGGCCGCGAAAGCGCACGCGCCAAGAGCGTTCGCCGTTCCCCACCCGCGCCTTCGACCTGGAAAACCCTGTCACCGATATGCGCCGTCATGACCTTGGGGTCGCCCTTGTAAAGAAGCGCGCCATTGTTGAGGACTATGACCTCCGCGCAATTCTCCGCCTCATCGAGATAGGCCGTCGTCCAAACCACGGCGACGCCCTCCTGGGTCAGCGCGTGGACCATGCGCCATAACTCGCGCCTTGAAATCGGGTCGACACCCACGCTCGGCTCATCGAGCAGGAGAAGCCTGGGCGACTTCAGCATCGCGCAGGCGAGGCCGAGTTTCTGCTTCATGCCACCCGAGAGATTCCCGGCAAGGCGGCTCGTGAAACGCGCGAGGTCTGTGAAGGCAAGCAAGCGCTCAAAGGTTTCGGTTCTCGCTTTGCCGACAACGCCGCGCAAATCAGCGTAGAGCGTGAGGTTCTCGAGCACGGTCAGGTCTTCATATAACCCGAAGCGCTGAGGCATATAGCCGATGGCGCGATGGAGCGCGATGCTGTCCTTGATGGTGTCGAGGCCGCAGACCGTAAGGCTGCCTTCGGTCGGGACGAGCAGCCCTGCCATCAGGCGCATCACGGTCGTCTTGCCGGCGCCGTCCGGCCCCGCCACGCCGGTAACCTGTCCGCTCTTGATCGAAAAACTGATCGCATCGAGCGCGGGCGGCCCGTTTGGCGCGAAGCGCTTCGTCAGTTTGTCAACAATGGCGACGGCTTCGCCGCTCATGGCGTACTGCTCGCAACAGGGGTTCTTTCAGGCCCTGGCTGAAGGTCGATCGTAACCGGCATGCCCTGGCGCAGTTCATCCGCCGTGCCGTCAACGACCACGCGGAGGCGGTAAACAAGCGCGGTTCTCAGCTCCGTCGTTTCCACCGTTTTCGGTGTGAACTCCGCAGCCGTGGAGATGAACCCAACCTTGCCTTTGTACACTTTCCCGCCCTGCATGTCGGTATGCACGCTCACTTCCATACCGGGTTTGATGCGCCCGAGGTCCGGCTCGGAAACGTAGGCGCGGACCCAGACGGGCGACGTGAGGCTCAGGACATAGACCGTCTCGCCGGCCTGCACGATGGCCCCGTCCTCGCGCACGCGGCTCAATACGGTGCCGTCGTTCGGCGCGATCAGATCGGCGTCCGCCAGCTGGCGCTCGGCCACCTGCAAGTTCGCTTTCCGCTCATCGAACTGCGCTTTCGCGAGTGCGATATCCTCCGCTCGGAAGCCGATCTCCTGAAGCCGTAGCGCCTCGCGCGCGGAGTTGAGCGAGGCGTCAGCCTGCCGTTCCGCGGCCGTCGCGTCGTCAACGGTCTTCTGCGACCCTGCGGGCGTCTTCAAAAGGGCCTCGGCCCGGCTCCTCGTAATTTTCGCATTCGTCAGCGTCGCTTCCCGCTCTGCCACCAGGGCCTTGGCTTGCGCGATCTCTTCCGGTCGATTGCCGGCCTTCAGCTTCGTATAATTGGCCTCCGACTGGCCGAGCTGAGCCTGAATCTGGGCGAGCGTGTCCTCGAAGTAGATCTTTTCAAGCGACGCCAGCACCTGGCCGGTGCGCACGCGGTCACCTTCATCGACATTCAAAGTCTCGATGCGGCCAGGAACCTTGAATCCCAGATTGACTTGCCGGACCTCGACATTGCCTTGCAAGACGAGTTCGCCGCTGCCCGAGTGACGCGTCTTGTACCACCATGCGCCCGCGAGCCCGCCCGCGACGAGAAGGGCGATGAGTACCGCTTTTGGGGGGCGCTTCATTTGGGAGTCTCCTCATCCTTGAGGCCGAGCATCAGCTTGCGATGGCATTCGATCATGGCGTTCACATCGAGCGGATCGAACCGCGAGAACATCGACCTCCAGACTACGGCGATCAGGAGGGGCGCGAAAAACAGCTGCGGAAACCTCGCCATCGCATCCGACGGAAGCTCGCCACGCTCATAGCCGCGGGCGGCGATGGTGCGGATGATTTCGCGGCCCTTGATAATGACTTCGCGGTGGTAGAATTCCGCGATCTTCGGGAAGCGGGGGCCTTCCGCGATGATGAGGCGCATCAGGCGCTCCCGGTTCGTGCCGATGATCTCGGTTTGAAACACGGCGAGGATGCCGCCGAGTATCGCGCTCGCAGGCAATGCCGGATCGGCCGACAGCGCCTCGAACCGCTGGAGAACGGGGCCTGCGAGACCCTGGAGGAGCGCTTCGAACAGCGCCTCTTTGTCAGGAAAATATAAGTATAGGGTGCCCTTCGCGACGCCTGCCTTTTGTGCAACATCGTCGAGCCTCGCAGCAGCAAAGCCGTTCTCAGCGAACACATCGAGAGCCGCAGCGAGGATTGCCGCGCGGCGCTCATCCTGTGTTGGCCGCCTTTTCTCGGCAGGGTCCGGGACACCCTTTTTGGGAGCGGCCTGCACTTTCATTGCTGGCTTCGCTATCATCGCGCCCATCATAATGACTGACTGGCCAGTCATAGTAAGCCGATAAGATGCGAGCGCAAGGGAAATTGTCTTGTGACGGGCGGGAGCGGGACCGATATCCAAGGTGGGGATTTAGCTTTTCCACCGCTTTCAGCGGCATGCTTGACGCGAGGGCCTCTTCCATGGATGCGAAACCAGTGGATGTTCTGCAGGAAGCAAACCACGCCCAGGATTGCCGCGAAGAAATGCGCGGCGCAATCAGGGCTGCCTACCGCGCGCCTGAGCCGGTCTGCATCCCCCCGCTGGTCGAGCAAGCGCGTCTTGATCCGGCCCTATCTGCCAAGGTTCAAAGCCTCGCCCACGGCCTCGTCTCCAAAATGCGGTCCGACCGCGGTCATGCTTTCGGGGTCGAGGCGCTGATGAAAGAGTTCTCGCTCTCAACTCCCGAGGGCATGGCGCTGATGTGCCTCGCAGAGTCGCTCCTCCGCATTCCCGACGACGAGACGCGCGACGTTCTCATTCGCGACAAGCTCAGCCACGGCGACTGGCGCGCGCATGTCGGCGCGAGCCGGTCCTGGTTCGTGAACGCGTCCGCCTGGGGCTTGCTGATAACCGGCAAACTCGTCGCAACAAGCAGCGAGCACGGCCTGGCCGCGTCGCTTAGCCGGGCCCTGGCTCGGGGTGGCGAGCCGGTCATAAGAAAGGCCATGGATTTCGCGATGCGGCTTCTCGGCCGCCAATTCGTGACCGGCAAGACGATCGAGGAAGCGCTCGAGCACGCCAAGCCCTTCGAGGAGCAGGGATTTCTCTATTCCTTCGATATGCTGGGCGAGGCCGCTCTCACCGAAGATGACGCCGCCAAGTACATGGACGCTTACGAGCATGCCATTCACGCGATCGGCAGCGCGAGCGACGAGCAGGGCATTCACGAGTCCGCCGGCATCTCCGTGAAGCTGTCGGCGCTGCATCCGCGCTACAGCTACACGCAGATGAAGCGCGTCAAAATCGAGCTTTATCCCAGGCTCCGAAAACTCGCCCTGCTTTCAATCCAGCAGGGCATCGGATTTAACATCGACGCGGAGGAAGCGGACAGACTGGAGCCGTCGCTCGATCTTTTCGAAGCGCTCGCGAATGACAGCGCGCTTGGGCGCTGGCAGGGACTGGGCTTCGTCGTGCAAGCCTATCAAAAGCGCGCTCCTTTCGTGATCGACACCCTCATCGATCTCGCCGAGCGCACGAAGCGCCGCCTCATGATCCGCCTCGTCAAGGGCGCGTACTGGGACACCGAGATCAAGCGCGCGCAAGTCGACGGCTTGAGCGGCTATCCGGTTTACACGCAAAAGTCTTATACCGACGTCTGCTACCTCGCTTGCGCGAAGCGCCTGCTCGCGCGCCGCGATGCCGTTTTCCCCCAGTTCGCGACGCATAATGCCCATACGCTCGCGGCGATCTATCACATGGCCGGTCCGTACTTTCAAATCGGCGATTACGAGTTCCAGTGCCTGCACGGCATGGGCGAGACGCTTTATGGGCACGTGGTCGGCGAGAAAAACCTCAACCGGCCCTGCCGTATCTACGCGCCGGTCGGGACGCACGAGACGCTGCTCGCCTATCTCGTTCGGCGGCTTCTCGAGAATGGGGCCAATACCTCCTTTGTCCATCAACTCGTGGACGAAAAAATTCCTATTGAGGAGTTGATCGCCGATCCGGTCGCCGAGGCAAGGCGTCAGGGCGGCGCGCCGCATCCGCTGATTGTCCTGCCGGGCGATGTGTTCGCGCCGGAACGAAAAAATTCAAGGGGGCTCGATCTGTCCGACGCGAGTGCGCGCGGCGAGTTGGAGCGTACCGTCGCTGATAGCACTGGCGCTTCGTATAAGGCCGAGCCCATCCTCGCGACGCCTGCAACCGAAGGATGGGTCGAGAAGGCGATCTGCAACCCGGCCGATCATGCGGACATCGTCGGCCTTGTTGTGGCTGCGACTGAGAAGGATGTCGAAGCGGCGATGGCCTGCGCCGCTGCCGCCGCTCCGCGCTGGGCCAGCACGAGCGCGGGCGAACGCGCCGCAATCCTCGAACGCGGCGGCGACCTCATCGAACAATCGATGGAGCAACTCAGCGCCCTTCTCATCCGCGAGGCGGGCAAGTCCATGCCGAACGCCGTCTCGGAAGTGCGCGAGGCCGTCGATTATTGCCGGTATTATGCGGCGCAGGCTCGAAACGTGCTCGCCGCACCGCATACGCCGCTCGGCTCTGCCGTCTGCATCAGCCCATGGAACTTTCCACTTGCGATCTTCACAGGCCAGGTCGTGGCAGCGCTCGCCTCCGGAAATCCTGTGCTGGCAAAACCGGCCGAGCAAACGCCCTTGATTGCGGCGGAGGCGGTAAGGCTGCTTCACCAGGCAGGCATTCCGCGCGATGTTCTTCAACTCGTTCCGGGGCGCGGCTCCGTCATCGGCGCGGCCCTCGTCGCCGATCCGCGCACCCAAGCCGTCGTTTTCACAGGCTCCACCGAGGTGGCGCGCTCGATCCAGGGCACGCTCGCTGCGCGAGGCGACGTCCCGCTGATCGCCGAGACTGGCGGACAGAACGCCATGATCGTCGATTTATCCGCGCTTCCCGAGCAGGTGGTGGGCGACGTGCTTGGCTCCGCTTTCGACTCCGCAGGGCAGCGCTGCTCCGCTCTTCGCGTGCTGTGCCTTCAGGACACCATTGCCGATCCCGTGCTCGAGATGCTGAAGGGCGCAATGGCTGAACTGAATATGGGCGATCCGGCACGTTTGGAAACCGATGTCGGTCCGGTCATCGATTTCGAGCGCTCAGGCCGCCCTCAGTGCCTATGTCGAGTCCAAATGCAGCCGTATTCTGTTTCAGGCGCCTTTCGATCCTTCCTCCCCGGGCGGCACTTTCGTAGCCCCAACGCTCCTTCGCATTGACTCGATCGACGAACTCACGCACGAAGTCTTCGGCCCGATCCTGCATGTGATCCGCTTCAAGCGCGACGACTTGCCGAATCTCATCGACGGCATCAACGCCACCGGCTACGGGCTGACGCTCGGCATTCACTCACGCATCGACGAAACCATCGATTTTATCGTGAACCGCACCCGCGTTGGAAACATCTATGTGAACCGGAACATGATTGGCGCGGTGGTCGGCGTTCAGCCCTTTGGCGGCGAGGGCCTTTCCGGAACGGGGCCGAAAGCTGGCGGGCCTCTCTATATTCACAGGCTGCTTCGGAATGGCCCCCATCCCCGGCTCGAGGGCGTGCGGGATGACAAGAAGCTCGAACCTCTGGCCGCGCTTGCAAAATGGATCGAGGTCGGTGCAAGCGGCCTCCTGAGCGAAGCTGAAGGCGCGCAGCTTGCCGAAACCTTCGGCCGCTACCGAAAAAACACCCCTCTGCCGGTCGAGATGACGCTCAAAGGACCGGTCGGAGAAGACAACCGGCTCCGCTTTCTGCCGCGCGGGACCGTTTTGGGAATCGCGGCATCAATCCCCGAGGCGCTGCATCAGTTCGGGGCTGCTCTTGCGACCGGCAATCGCTTTCTGCTGCAAGACAATGAGGCGGCAAGGCGCGTGCTCGATGGCCTCCCGAAGCCTTTACGCGCCCGCATTGCAAGCGCCGCCGCGTGGGATACCTCCAGCTTCGATGCGGTGCTTATTTCCGATAAGGCAAGGCTTCAAGCCATCGCGCAAAGCCTGGCGCGTTGCCGAGGCCCGATCATCCCGGTTCTTCATGGCAATCCGGAATACAGGCTTGAGATGCTCGTGAAAGAGAGAACGGTCTCCGTCAACACCGCCGCCGCGGGCGGCAACGCAAGCCTGATGACAATCGGAAAGTGATCTCGACCGTTGGCAAGCGAAAACGCGGGTCAACAGAGAGCCGCCGTCTTGAGTATGGCGTCCGAGACATTCTTCCCAACGGAGGCACGCAGCAGCGCGTCATGCTGCTTCCGTGGCGTGCCGCCTGCGAGGTGAATGCGCACGATGGGATAAAGAACGTTGCGCTCCCACGAACAATGGCGGCGGTAGTTCTCGAAAAACGCCCGTAGCAGATAGCCCAGCATCTGTGTTTCGACACCAGCGCGGCCCATGAAAGCGGACGTGATCTCCATGATCAGGCCACAATCGGAGGCGTGCTCGAATTCCAGCTCGCGCAGAATAAGCTCAATGCGCTCCCTCTTCTCCTCCAAGCTGCTGATGAGCGGAAAGAGACACTTCTCATGAAGGAAGACGTGCCTTGCGAAGGCCTTTTCGAGAAAGGCCAGAACCTTCCCTGTCCTTCGATGCAGGCCCGTTCCGGGAAGGTCGTCGGCGATCTTTTCCAGCGTGGCGCAAAGCCGCAGCAGGCGCATTTGGTCCCGCTCCAGAAGCGTTAAAAACGCCTCGCCCACAGGCTGCGGCCTGTGACCCGCATCGGAGCCGAAGTGCTGATTCACCTTTTCATCCACTTTGCGTTCGTACCTGAATCCCCATCATGCAAAGAATGCGCATTAGCCATTCGTATGCCTTGATCAAGATCAACGGGCTTCGCTGCACGTGTCTTGATCACGAGAATCAACAAAATCAGAAGCGTAGCCTGCGGCGAAATGCGCTCCACGGAAAAACTTCCGCCGTCCATCAATTTGACCGATATCAAAGCTCGTATGCGGTTGTGGGCGCATGTCTCTTTCCCGCGGATCGCACGCAAAAGGCTCGGCTGCGCCGGGATTAACGGGAGATCATGATGGAAGTTGCGAGCACGAAAGGGACCGGCGCCGCTCTTTTCGATTGGGGTACGCTGATCGCCGCCCTTGGCGGATTGATTCTTGGATTGTTTATCTCGGTTGAAGCGGTCGACTCGGTCATGGCTTTCCACGCCATCATCTTTTCGCTGTTCGCTCTCGCGGCCGTCGCTTTCCTCTCCAGGAAGGCTTTCACAAGCAGGCCGGGCGTTCCGGCAGACTACTACGCCGACAACGTCGTAAAAGCGGCGACGATCGCCACGGTCTTTTGGGGCGTCGTCGGCTTCTTGATGGGCGATCTGATCGCATGGCAGCTCGCGTTCCCGGCGCTGAACCTCAATCTTCCTTGGACGAATTTCGGACGGCTGCGCCCGGTTCACACCTCAGCGGTTATCTTCGCCTTTGGCGGCAATGCTCTCCTGGCGACCTCGATGTACGTCGTGCAACGCACTTCGAAGGCGCGACTTTGGGGCCGCTGGCTTCCCTGGTTTGTCTTCTGGGGCTATCAGCTTTTCATCCTGATGGCTGCTTCCGGCTATGTGATGGGCGTAACACAGGGCAGAGAGTATGCGGAGCCGGAATGGTATGTCGACCTTTGGCTGACCATCGTCTGGGTCGCCTATCTGCTCGTATTCCTGGGTACCCTCTGGCGCCGGAAAGAACCTCACATCTACGTGGCGAACTGGTTCTACCTCGCCTTTATCGTCACGGTTGCGATGCTGCATATCGTGAACAACCTGGCGGTGCCGGTCTCCTTCCTCGGCACAAAGAGCTACAGCGCGTTCTCCGGCGTGCAGGACGCCATGACCCAGTGGTGGTACGGGCATAACGCCGTGGGCTTCTTCCTGACCGCAGGCTTCCTCGGAATCATGTACTACTTCGTTCCGAAACGCGCCGAGCGGCCTGTCTATTCCTACAAGCTTTCGATCGTCCACTTCTGGACGCTTATCTTCCTCTATATCTGGGCCGGGCCGCATCACCTGCACTACACGGCGCTGCCAGACTGGGCGCAGACGCTCGGCATGACCTTCTCCATCATGCTGTGGATGCCGTCCTGGGGCGGAATGATCAACGGCCTCATGACGCTGTCCGGGGCCTGGGACAAGCTTCGTACCGACCCCGTGCTCCGCTTCCTGATCGTCTCCGTCGCCTTCTACGGCATGTCGACCTTCGAAGGCCCGTTGATGGCCGTCCGAGCCGTCAACTCGCTGTCGCATTACACCGACTGGACCATCGGCCACGTTCATTCCGGCGCGCTGGGCTGGGTTGGCATGGTGTCCTTCGGCGCGATCTATTGCCTCGTTCCCTGGCTCTGGAAGCGTCAGGGGCTTTATTCGCAGCGCCTTGTCGAATGGCACTTCTGGACCGCCACCATCGGGATCCTTCTGTACATCACGGCGATGTGGGTGTCCGGCATCATGCAGGGCCTGATGTGGAGAGCGACCGACGCCAACGGCGTCCTGCAATACTCCTTCGTGGAGAGCGTGGAGGCCATGCATCCCTACTACATCATCCGCGCGATCGGCGGGGTGCTCTATCTCACCGGTGGCTTGATCATGGCCTACAACGTGTGGCGCACGATCCGAGGCGACGAGTCCGTGGATCTCGTCGACCAACCCCGAATCGCCGCGGCGCCAGAGCTGCGCGGTCCCCAAGCCGTTCCGGCCGAGTAGGAGGCGATCATGAAACTCAGCCACGCACCCTTTGAGAAGTACTCCCTCGTCCTTCTTCTCGGCATTCTCTTCGTGGTCGCCATCGGCGGCCTCGTCGAGATCGCGCCTCTCTTCTACCTGAAGTCGACAATCGAGAAGGTGGAGGGGATGCGCCCCTACTCGCCCCTTGAGCTGAGGGGCCGGGACATTTACATCCGGGAAGGCTGCTATCTCTGCCACAGTCAGATGATCCGCACCCTCAAGGATGAGGTGGAACGCTACGGCCATTACAGCCTTGCCGCCGAGAGCATGTACGATCACCCCTTCCAGTGGGGATCGAAGCGGACAGGGCCGGATCTGGCCCGCGTCGGCGGCAAATACTCCGACGACTGGCATGTTGCGCACCTGACCGATCCGCGCGCCGTCGTGCCGGAAAGCATCATGCCCGGGTACCCCTTCCTCGGACAGCGCAAGCTTGAATACGGCGATATCGCCGAACGCCTGAAGACGTTGCGCGAGGTCGGTGTCCCTTACACGGAAGACGAGATCAAGAATGCGAAAGTTGATCTTGTCGCGCAGAGCAATCCCGACAGCGAAGGGGCGGCCGCGGTAGTCCAGCGCTATCCAAAGGCGCAAGTGCGCAAGTTCGACGGCAGAGCCGGCGAACCGACTGAGCTGGATGCTGTCATCGCCTACCTGCAGATGCTCGGCACGCTGGTCGACTTCGCGAAATACGACGCCTCCGGCCCCAACCTGCGCTGAGGACGAGCTCATGACTTACGAAACTGTTCAATCTCTATCGGCGATGACGGGCCTGTTCATCTTCGTCGGCCTTTTCATCGGTGTGCTCGTCTTCGTTTTCTGGCCCGGCAACCAGAAGGGTTTCGAAGAAGCCAGCCGCATTCCTCTGGAAAAAGACGATTTCAATACGGGAGGCAGCAATGGCCGATAAGCTCGACATCGACAGCCATAGCGGCGTCGAAACCACCGGCCACGAATGGGACGGCATCAAGGAGCTGAACACGCCGCTCCCCAGCTGGTGGCTTTATGTCTTCTATGCCTGCATTATCTGGGCGATCGGGTACTGGGTGGCATATCCGACCTGGCCTCTGGTCTCGAACTATACCAAGGGCTTGCTCGGCTGGAGTCAGCGCGCTTCGGTTGCGGAGAGCCTGGATGAGGTGCGGGCCGGACAGGCCAAGATCAACGACACCATCACCAAGGCGAGCCTCGCCGACATCAAGGCGAACCCGGAACTTCTGAATTTTGCGCTCGCCGGCGGCAAGGCCGCCTTCATGAACAACTGCGCCCCGTGCCATGGCCGCGGCGCGCAAGGGGCTCCCGGTTTCCCGAACCTCAACGACGACAAGTGGCTTTGGGGCGGCACCTTGGATCAGATCCAGCAGACGATCACGTATGGCGTCCGCAGCGGCAACGACAACGCGCACGTCTCCCAGATGCCGAAGTTCGGGATAGACAGCCTCCTGACGCCCGATCAGATCAACGATGCGGCGGAATACGTGCTTTCGCTCTCCAAGCTGCCGCATAATGATGCGGCGGCGGGACGCGGAAATGCCATTTTCCACGGCGACGGCGGGTGTCTGGCGTGCCACGGCGAGGAGGGCAAAGGCAATCAGGACTTTGGCGCGCCCGACTTGACCAACAACATCTGGCTTTATGGCGGGACAAAAGACGCCATCAGGCACCAGATCGAAACAGGACATGGCGGCGTGATGCCGGCCTGGGTCGATCGCCTCGATCCCGCAACTATCAAGAAGCTTGCCATCTATGTGCATTCACTGGGAGGCGGCCAGTAGACCTTTGGAACTCGCAAGGGAGCGGCATAGGAGGCGCGAAGAATTCTCAATGACGCTCCACCGCTCCCTTCGCTACAATCTCCTTATTCAGGAGAGCGACTGTAGGGCAAGCCCATGAGCTGCTGCGACGCTTTCTACGCCCGTGCCTTGGCCTTGGAGTATGCCATGAACGAAATGCCAGCCGCCGCTTCGCTTGGCGAGGAAGCCGCGCCCGGCATCCAGCGCCTCGATGCAAAGCCGGTTAACGCGAAAGAGCAACACACTCTTTACGCGCCGCGTGAGCCTATCTATCCGAAGCTGGTCCGCGGCAAATTTCGCCGGATCAAATGGATCATCATGATCGTGACGCTCGGCATCTATTATGGATTGCCGTGGGTCCGATGGAACCGGGGACCAGGTTTGCCCGATCAGGCTGTGCTCCTCGATTTCGCCCATCAGCGCCTCTACTTTTTTGGCCTCGAAATCTGGGCGCAGGAGTTTTATTACGTCACCGGCATCCTGATCCTATCGGCTCTCGCGCTCTTCCTCGTCACCGCGCTGGCCGGACGCGTGTGGTGCGGCTATGCCTGTCCGCAGACTGTCTGGACAGACCTCATGATCATGGTGGAGCGTCTCTGGCAGGGTGACCGCAACGCGCGCATGAAGCTCGCCAAATCGGGATGGTCCTTCAACACGGCGTGGCGGCTGGGCGGCACTCATTTAAGCTGGCTCCTCATCGGCATCCTTACAGGCGGGGCGCTCGTCTTCTATTTCCGCGATGCGCCGACGCTTCTGTCCGAGTTCTGGCATTTCGACGCGCCAGCCATCGCATACATTTTCCTTGGGATTTTCACGGCAACGACCTACACGCTGGGCGGCATCGCGCGCGAGCAGGTCTGTACCTATATGTGCCCCTGGCCTCGCATCCAGGGCGCGATGTTCGATGCCGACTCCTTCCTGATCACCTATCGCGACTTCCGTGGCGAACCGCGCAGTCCGCACAAGAAAGGCGATAGCTGGGAAGGCAGGGGCGACTGCATCGATTGCACCCAATGCGTGGCGGTGTGCCCCGCGGGCATCGATATCCGCAACGGCCCGCAGCTCGAATGCATCCAATGCGCGCTCTGCATCGATGCCTGCGACGAAATCATGACCAAGGTCGGCCGGCCCACAAAGCTGATCGCCTACGATACATTTCGAAATCTCCAGGCCGAGGAACACGGCGACCGCAGCCCGTTCCGGTTGGTCAGGCCGAGGACGATGCTTTACGCCGGACTCTTCGCGCTCGTCAGCTGCATCATGCTGTTCGGTCTCTCACGGAAAACGGTTCTCGAGATGAATGTCGTTTCGGACCGGAACCCGCTTTTCGTCCAGCTCCAGGATGGCGGCATCCGCAATGGCTATACAGTCCGTCTCCTCAACAAACGCCAGGAGACGCGCAGCTTTGCGCTGGGCGTGACCGGGCTGCCCGAAGCGCGGATTTCAATCGTCGGCATCGAAGGCAACAATCCACTTATAGAGGTCAAGCCGGACGATGTTCGATCCATCAAGATCTATGTCACAGTCCCGCATGACAAGGCGGCGGCGCTTCCCGCGTCGGTCAGCATGACGTTCACTTTGCGCGATAGCGAGGACGGAACGGAAACCAAACGCGGCAGCAACTTCAGAGGACCCGGACAATGAGCGTGACTGCGTCGGAAACGCGTCTCACCGGTAAGCATATCCTGTTTATTCTGCTCGGCGCTTTTGCCGTCATCGGCACTGTGAACGCTGCCTTTATCTACTTCGCGCTGAGCACCGGCCCGGGCGAAGAACGGGGCGCCAGCTACGAAGTGGGCTTACGCTACAACAACATCCTTTCCGAGGAACGCACCCAGAACGCGCTCCAATGGCGCCACCAAACGCAAATCCATAAAGGCGAACGCCTGCGCGTCGTAATCACCACGAGCGCGGGAGCCCCTGTCGCCGGTTTGGCCGTGACCGGGAATTTCGGCCGTCCGGCTTCGGATAACGACGACCGCAGCCTCGCTTTCAAGGAAGCCGATACCGGAGTCTATGAAGCGGCGCTCGGCCAGATCGGGCCCGGAAGCTGGGTCATGGCCTTCACGGCAGAGAAGGCAAGCCACAGCGAAACGGCCACGTACCACGTGAAGGAAAGATTATGGCTCAGCCCGGCACACTAGAGCTGGAAAGCCCCGCTGCCACTCCCCTCGCCCCCATAATTGGCGGAGCCGCCGGGCCGTGTGGCGCTCATCAGACGATAACGCTTGCCGTCGAGAACATGACGTGCGGCGGCTGCATGCGCAAGGTCGAGAAAGCGCTGCTTGAGGTGCCGGGCGTCGCCTCTGCGCGCGCCAATCTTTCAGCGCGCAGGGCAACCGTGGTGTTCGAAAAAGCGCTGCCAGGCGCAGCACCGCTCGTCGATGCGCTCGCCCGGATCGGGTTCAAGGCCGCCGAACTCGCGCCTGAAACCCTCGACACGGGCGAGAACACAGGGCGGCGGCTTCTCGGCCGTCTGGCTGTGGCAGGCTTCGCCGCCGCCAATATCATGCTGCTCTCGGTGTCGGTCTGGTCGGGTTCCAATGCCGACCAAACAACGCACGACCTGTTCCACTGGCTCTCCGCCATCATCGCGCTGCCAACGGTCGCCTATGCCGGACAACCTTTCTTCAGCTCGGCTTGGCAAGCGCTGAAACGCTTTCGCACGAACATGGACGTGCCGATCTCGCTCGCCATCCTCTTGTCGACGACGATGAGCCTTTACCAAACGATCAGGGGCAGCGATCAGGTCTATTTCGACGCCTCGGTCACGCTCCTGTTCTTCCTCCTGATCGGCCGCTATCTCGATGCTCGCGTCCGCGTCCGCGCCCGCGGCGCCGCCGAGAACCTGCTCGGCCTGAAGGCGCAATGGGCGCATGTCATCGCGAGCGACGGATCGGTCGAGCGCCTGCCTTCGCGACTTGTCGAACCCGGCATGCGGATCGCGGTGGCCGCAGGCGAGCGTTTCCCAGCCGATGGCGTGATCGCGCAGGGGACCACCGCTATCGACGAAAGCCTGATAACAGGCGAAACGATGCCGCGCGAGGTTGCCGCGAACGATCTCGTCTATGCTGGCTCCGTAAACCTCGGCGGACCGGTCGAGATGGAAGCGCGCGCCGCTGAAGCCGATACGCTTCTCGCCCAGATCGCGCGTCTGATGGAGACGGCCGAACAGGCTCGGGGGCGGTATGTCCGCCTTGCGGATCGAGCGGCGCGCTTTTACGCACCGGCCGTGCATACGCTTGCGGCCGCCGCCTTTATCGGATGGATGCTTGCGGGCGCAGGCTGGGAAGCTTCGCTTACCATCGCCATTGCGGTTCTCATCATCACCTGCCCTTGCGCGCTGGCCTTGGCCGTGCCCGCCGTGCAGGTGGCCGCGTCCGCAAGGCTTTTCGACCGCGGCATTTTGCTCAAGGCGGCGGACGGGCTCGAAAGACTTGCCGAAACCGATACAGCCGTGTTCGACAAGACCGGCACGTTGACCGCAGGCATCCCATCGCTGGCAAATGGCGATGCCATCGGCAACGAGACGCTCAGCGAAGCCGCAGCGCTTGCCGCAGCGAGCCGCCATCCTTATGCCCAGGCCGTCGCACAGGCGGCAAAGGAGCGGTTCGGCGCCGTTCCCTCTATCGGCGGTGTCGAGGAAGTTCCTGGCTTCGGTCTTCGCCGCGTGACGGAAGCAGGCGAGGAGCGCCTTGGTTCAGCGGGGTGGTGCGGCGTCGATCCGGCCCGCGCTGCTTCTGCCTCCCTTTGGTACGGACAACCTGGAATGGAGCCGGTCGCATTCAAGTTCGAAGATAAGCTCCGCGAGGATGCCCGGGAAACCGTGGATACCCTGCGCCACGCGCACTTTGGCGTTTCGCTCTGCTCCGGCGACCGCCGCGAAGCCGTTGAAGCTGCTGCAAAGGCGGTTCACATCGAAGAGTGGCAGGCGGGCATGAAACCGCAAGAGAAGATCGAGCGGCTGGAAGCCTTGAAGGCGCAAGGCCGCCGCGTTTTGATGGTCGGCGACGGGCTCAACGACGCCCCCGCCTTGGCGGCCGCTCACGCCTCTGTGTCCCCCGCAACGGCCGCCGACATCAGCCAGACCGCCTCGGATGCGGTGTTTCAGGGCGCGAAGCTCTTGCCGGTCGTCGAACTCCTGGCGACGGCGCGCAAGACGCGGAAGATGTCGTTCCAGAATTTTGCGGTCGCATTCGGCTATAATCTTGTCTTCGTGCCTCTTGCGATGGCAGGGTTTGTGACGCCGCTCGTGGCCGCGATCGCGATGTCGACCTCGTCGATCCTCGTCACGTTGAATGCAATCCGGCTGCGAACGGCGAAGCTGGAGCTGAGAGCATGACCTCGCTTGCATGGCTGATCCCGGTCGCACTTTTTCTTGGCGGCCTGGGGCTTGGCGGTTTCATATGGGCTCTCAAATCCGGGCAATTCGAGGATCTCGAAGGCGCGGCCTATCGCGCGCTCGAAGACGATCCGCCGGAAGACCGTAAGGGCTGAGCGAGCTGCGAGCTTGGTCGAACTGCAGGGAAGGGTTGAGCGCTCGACCCATATCGCCGATTGGGGTCTCCCAAGCTATGGGTTAGCGACCGGTTAAAATTGGCTTCGTTTTCGTAAGATGGCATATAAGCAAAATATAAGTACTTTTTTGAAAGGCGTCGTCACTGTAAAAAGCGTCCCTGTAGAGGTCTTGAGCTCGGTGCATCTCAATTTGCTGAACGTCCGAGCGCGTCGCCCGCAGAAAAGTGAAGTCCGTAATCGCAACTCGCAATGGCCGGGTCAAGCCCGGCCATTGCGAGAGCGAGCACCGCTTCGCACCCTAGAGCCTATCCGCTTTTGATCGAATCAAAAGCGGGCTCTAAGCTTTTGTTTGCCCTGCGTCTTTATCGGAAAACCGCTTCGCACTTTTCCGGACGCACCCTAGCTCTGCAACGACATGAAAGCCCGATACAGCACGATCGGGTTGTGATGCCCCTTGTAAACGGCGTGGGGGGCGCGATCGAGTTGCAGGAGCGAGTAAACCGCCGTCTGTGCCGACCGGACGGAGTACTCGACGGTGAACACTGTATCGTCCGCGAGCTCGCAGAACTGGCCCGCAAAGGCGAGGTTCCACCACCCCTTCGGGATCACATGCGGGCGGTCTCCGGGCGACCGCGTCAGGAATTCGCTCATCACATAGGGCATCATGCGCGGAAGAACGATTGCGTTGTCGAGCACAGCGCCGGCCTGATTCTTGTGCGCCAAGGTGGCCCAGAACCTCGGTCATGATCTCGCGTCCGGTGCAGGCCCCCATCGGCTTTTTGACGAAGTCGCCAGGCTTGTCGATCGAAAGGCCATACCCCCAGAAGATATCGATATCCTCGGGCTGACCGATGAAGTGCGGTTGCTGCGGCAGCGTGATCGAGAGGAGCCAGCCTGAGTCCGCGAAGGTGATCAAGCCGCCTTCGCCGGGGACATTGCCCGTGAATTCCTTGACGATACCGAAGAAGGCCGGATCGCGCAGCGTGCCGGTGAACGACACCCACTTCGACTGATCGGGCCTGCTGTCGAACGCCGAGGGCTTGCCGAATTCGGGCCTACCTTCCGCAATCCGCTCCCAAAGATGCCACCCCGCGCCCTTTTTCTCCGGCTGGTAAGGCGCAGGCTTATTCATATCGCCCAGCGTTGCGGAATCCGCCATCGACCCGAGGGTCACGATCACATAATCGTCGACAGAAAGTTTTACCTCTTCGGTGCGCCCTTCGCGCTCCAGGATAAGCGCGGAAGGACGCTGAGCGTCCCTGACGCGCTCGAACTGGATGTCGGACACGACGGTGCCCGTGATGAAGCGGACCCCTTTATCATCAAGCCACTTCGCAAGCGGCCTCACCATCGAATCATATTGGTTATAGGTGGTCCGCATGATGCCCTGGAGGCGATTGAACCCCTGCATCATGTGGACGAAGCGCATGAGGTAGCGCTTCATCTCAACGGCGCTGTGCCAGGGCTGGAAGGCGAAGGTCGTCGCCCACATCGCCCAGAAGTCCGTCTTGAAAAAAGCCTTGTCGAAGTGGTCCTCGATGGCGCTCGATCCAAGCACGCTTTCGGGACTGAGCGCGACACCGATGAGGCGGAGGCGGTGCCCTTCGGTCAGCCCGAACTCTGGCGAATCGAGTTTGCGGCCGTCGCGGATGAGGCGCGCATGCGAATAGGTTTTCAGCGCCTCGTTACAGGCGAAAATTTCCTGCGTGACGGACCGGGAGCCATCGAGAGCGGGAATCGAAGAGAACAGGTCGTAGGTGCAGACGTAATGCGCCTCGAGGACCCGGCCGCCGCGGGCTATATAACCTGTTTCCGGCGAGCCCGCGCCCTCAAGACTGCCGCCGGGCTTCGGCTGATCGCCGAATATGGTGATGTTCCGGCCGGCAATCTTGCCGTCGCGGATCAGGAAAACCGCCGCCGCGAGCGAGGCGATCCCGCCGCCGATGAGATTGAAACGGGCCTCCTGGGTGACTGGATAATCTGAATATCCGGTTTGCTGTTCTATGGTCACGGCTCGGCTCCTTCGGTCTAAGGCCCATGCCTAAATTGTCCATCGACACAAACAATACCTTGATTGAAGTCAAGCTCTTACATGCAGATTTTCAATGGTATGATCGGCCTGCCTTTTCTTGCGGAGGACATCCCATGAGAGCGATGGTTTTGAAAGCGCCGCGCCACCCTTTGGAGTTGGAGATCCGCGAGGACCCACGGCCCAAGCCGGGTGAGCTTTTGTTGAAAGTGCGGGCCTGCGCGGTCTGCCGCACCGACCTGCATGTCGTCGACGGCGATCTTCCACCCTGCCGCGCCGCCATTGTCCCCGGCCATGAGATTGTCGCGGAGGTAATGGGCCTTGGCGACGGCGTTGCAGGCTTCAAGACAGGGCAGCGCGTCGGCGTGGGCTGGCTCGGACACACCTGCGGCCACTGCCCCTTTTGCATGCATCACGAGGAAAACCTTTGCGATTACGCCGAATTTACCGGCTACCAACGAGACGGCGGTTTCGCGGATTACGTGGTGGCCGATGCGGCCTTTTCTTTCCCAATCCCCGACTTTTATGGCGATCCGGAGGCGGCGCCGCTGCTCTGCGCCGGTCTCATCGGATACCGATCTCTGAGAATGGCTGGCCCCGGAAAAAGGCTCGGCCTCTACGGCTTCGGGGCGGCGGCGCATCTCGTCGCACAGGTCGCGCTTTGGGAAGGCCGCAGCGTTTACGCCTTCACGCGGCCAGGCGACGCGGCGGCGCAACAATTCGCGCGGTCTCTTGGATGCTGCTGGGCTGGCGGCTCAGACGAGAGACCCGCAGGGGATCTCGACGCGGCAATCATCTTCGCACCTGTTGGCGCCCTGGTTCCGGCTGCCCTCCGCGCCGTCAGGAAAGGCGGCATCGTCGTCTGCGGCGGAATCCATATGTCGGATATCCCGTCTTTTCCCTACAGCATCTTATGGGGAGAGCGCGTGTTGCGCTCGGTGGCAAACCTTACGCGGCGGGATGCGACAGAATTCCTTGCACTCGCACCACAGGTGCCTGTGAAATCGACGGTCCAGCTTTTCCCCCTGAGCGAAGCCAACGAAGCCCTCGCCGCGTTGCGAGACGGCACATTGACGGGCGCGGGCGTGCTTATCCCTTAGTCAAGAGGTTTCAATCGTCTTTCGTGGCGGTCGAGAGCGCATGCATCAGGTCTGTCCGCGATACCACGCCGACAAGCTTGCCTTTGTCCAGAACCGGAACGCCCCTTGTTCTCAGCTTGACCATGAGTTCCAGCACCCGGGTCAACGGCGTTTCCGGATCAGCGTGAACCACGTCCTTTGTCATGATTTTCGCCACCGTCAAGGTCATGACTTCATTGTAGTGCGGGACCAAATGACCGGTGTCGAAAAGAAACGCCTTAAGGAAGTCGAGCTTCGTTACCAAACCAAGGAGTTCGCCATTATCCAACACAGGAAAGGAATTAAAGTCGTTTTTGTCGAAAAGTTCGCCAAGCTCGCGCAAGGTCATGGTGGGCGGAACGGTCGTAACATTCTTTGTCATGAACTGACTGGCATGCCACTCCAGGAATTTGTGCATCGGCATGAAGTCCTCCATTCGGGTCTGGCGAATAAGTTTAGATTTGAGCATATCACGTAGGGGACAGCGATCCATGCCGCAATACGACATAGGGGCGATTGCGAGACGGCAACCCCAGGCAAGCTAAGGAAGATTTCCCGGCGCACCGCCGTTTAATGGAACCGGCGGCCTTTCCAGTCCGTTAAGACGGGCTTGGAAATCGGCGAAGCTGAGCCCTTTTCCTCCACGCTCGCGGAAATAAACGTGCTGAGCGAACCAGCGCATGGGGGGCGTGCTGAGCACCGCTGAAAGGAGAGCATTCGGGGGGGCGAGGTCGAGAGCGAAGCGTGTTGCGTGCTGCACCAAGAACCGCGGCATCTCCTTGGCGAGCGCGATTTCGGGCGGCGGCCCCAAATGCAAGAGGTGGTCAGCCAGAAGCTGCGCCGCCCGCCGGCCAAAGTGGAAAGCAGTCCCGATCCCGCCGCCGGTTGCCGGAGAGACCATCCCGGCAGCATCGCCGATGAGAGTCACTCCGTCCGTGGCCCAAGGTTTCACGATCCCACCGCAGGGAATGCGCCCCATCCGCCGGGACATGACGCGCGCGCCCTCGAAGCCGAAAATACTCTCAGTCTTTCGGAGGAAGGCACGCAAATGCGGGCGCCTGCCCCGGCCTGCCGCAACGCCCGCATGGAAGACCGACGGCCCCGGCGCGACCCAGGCCAGATAGCCGGGCGCGAGAGCGGAATCAAGAAAGCAATGGAGGAAGCGTGGATCAGCCTTTTCCAGGCCGTCATATTCAACCTCGATCCCGGACAGAAAACGCTGGTTGCGCCCAAGCCCGAAGCACCGCGCGACCAGAGACTGCGCTCCGTCGGCCCCGAGAATGTGCCGGGCCGAGATGTTGACGCCTGAAAAGACGAAAACGCCGCCTTGCCTTTCGGCACCCTTGAAAGGGGTGCGCCACAAGATGTGCGCACCCGCGCGCATCGCCTCCTGGGCCAGCCAGTTGAGGAGCCGCCCGGTCTCCGTCGTCAGAAAAAAACTGCCCGGCGCGAACAGATCGACATGCTTCAAATTCGGCGCGTAAAGACGAACGCCATACACCTTTCGCGTGAGCGCATGAGGAATATCGAATTCCTCGGCTGCTTCGTTGAAGAGAATACCCGCGGTCTTGATGCTATGCCCAGCTGACGGCTTCGCCTCAAGAACGGCGACCTTAAGGCCGCGTATGGCCGCGGTTCTGGCGGCGGCTAGTCCAGCGAAGCTGGCGCCGACGATCACAAGATCATAGGGCTGCGGGGCACGCGACATGGCAAATCTCTTATCAACGAATGTTATAGTCCTGCCGGTTGAATGTGGCAGATATACAGCTTCATCTCAATTTGGCCGGCGCCTCGACGCACCAGGGCCCCTTTCAGAGGAACGCGCCTACCGTCGCCTTTCCATGCTGCGATGCAAAAGACTTATCAGATCGCAACCTGACGGCCAATCTCGACCACCTGATCGACAGGGAGCCGGAAGAAGTCCGTAACCTGGGCGGCATTGCGCTCCATGGCCGCGAAAATAAGTTCTTCCCATCTCGGAAGACCTTTGCCGTCCGCCCGGGGAACAACGGTTTCGCGGCCGACATAGTAAGTCACGTCGTCGAGGTTGATGTCACAGCCCCGTTCCTTTGCTTCCGTCAGGATGGGCGGGATTTCCGGCCTCTCCATGAAGCCGAAATTCACCGTGGCGCGCCAAAAATTCGGCGCTTCCGGGAAGAAACGAAGCCGGTCCTCCGGGCAAACAAAGGGAACGGGCTCGATCGACACGTTAATGACCATCACGCGCTCATGGAGCGCCCGGTTGTGCTTGATGTGCCAGGACATGACCGGAGGCACGCCTTCTTTGGACCGTGTCAGGAACACTGCGGTTCCGGGCACGCGGGGCACGCTCTTCTCGGCGAGGGTCTTCAAAAACGCGTCGGTGCTCACGTATTTGGACCTCAACACCTGCATGATGGCATCGCGGCCGGAATGCCAGATCCACATCAGGGAGAAGATCACAGCTGCAAGCGCAAGCGGCACGAAGCCGCCTTCCGCGATCTTGGCCGAATTGGCGATCAGAAAGGCGCTGTCGACGATCGCGAAGCTTCCAGCTACGGCAACACTCGCCGCCGTGCCCCATTTCAGTTTTTCGACCATGGCGATGTAGAGAAGCACCGTGGTCATCAGCATGGTCGCGGACACGGCGATACCATAAGCCGCGGCGAGGTTATCCGATTTGCGAAAGGCCACCGTGAGGCCGATGGTTATGGCCATCATGAACCAGTTCACGACACCGATGTAGATTTGCCCATAACCCAGCGCGGATGTCTGCGTGATGCGAAGACGCGGCAGCCAGCCAAGCTGGATGGCCTGCCTCGTCATGGAAAACGCCCCGGTGATGATCGCCTGGCTGGCGATGATCGTTGCCGCGGTCGCGAGAACGACGAAAGGAACAAGCAACGCCCTCGGACAAAGCGCGTAAAACATGTTCTCGGAGAGCGGAGCGCCGTTCAAGACGAGCGCCGACTGCCCGGCATAATTCAGGACGAGGCAGGGAAAGACAATAAAGGTCCAGGCCCATTGAATGGGGAGGCGGCCGAAATGGCCCATGTCCGCATAAAGCGCCTCCGCACCGGTGACGCATAGGAACACGGCGCCCAGAACCAGGAAGGATGTTGTGCCGCCCGACACGAGATAGTTTAAGCCCAAAGCCGGGTTCACCGCCTCGAGCACGGATGGATTCCGAAAAATACCCCACAGTCCGAGAAGGCCGAGGCACAGGAACCAGACAGCCATGATGGGTCCGAACAGCTTCCCGATGGATGCTGACCCGCGCGGCTGCACGAGAAAGAGCAGCACGAGAATGCAGACTGTCGCCGGCACGACATACGATTCCAGGCTCGTCGTTATAATCGACAGGCCTTCCAGCGCGGACAACACGGAGATGGCGGGCGTGATCACACCATCGCCGTAGATGAGTGCGGCACCAAACAAGCCGACGGCCACGATCAGCGACCGCTTTCTATTGCGGACGCGAAGACCCTTCCGGCCACCGACCAGCGCCATCAGCGCCATGATGCCACCCTCGCCGTGATTGTCGACCCGCATGGCGACGGCGACATATTTGAGCGACGTTACGATAATGAGCGACCAGAAGATCAGCGAGAGGCTGCCAAGCACCATCGCTCGATCCGCGGCTTGTGCGCCACTCGAGCCGAGCACGACTTTGAGCGTGTAGAGCGGGCTTGTGCCGATATCGCCGAAAACCACGCCAAGCGCCGCCAATGCCAGCGCCCCGGCATGTCCTTGAGGAATTGCCGCAACGCCTTGAGGAATGGGGGGGGCGGAGCTCTTGAAGCCCATGATCGACCCAGGTATCCTTGCTGCAAACATCTGCGCAGCTTTAGCATGGGATCGTAACAGGTGCATTAAGGTGCTTTGTTGGGTTAGATTGGGCGCTGACAGAACGAACGTGCAGAACGGTCTAATATTCCGGTTCGCAAGTAGCGCCTATGCGCTTCGCATCTGCGAAAAGCGGTCCTAAGCGCTATCTCATTTCATTCATCGATCAAGTGCGCAAGACACCTTCTTGCCGCATTGCACCAAAGTGCACCGCTGTGCGCGACGAAAGTATAAGAGCGGCGCCAAAGGTTGCGCCCCCTTATTCCGCAAAACACAATGCCGCGTTTACAATAGTGAAGCTGTGCGTCAAGACTTGCGCGAATTTGCGGGAGCGAACGGAATGTCAGCCTACGACCATAAGATCGAAAGCCTTGGCTTTCAGGGTTTCGTCAATACCGTCTTCGGCCGCGTGGCCACCCGCTATGACCTCATGAACGACCTGATGTCGGGCGGCGTGCACCGACTTTGGAAGGACGCGGCCATCAACTGGCTTGCACCCTCGCGCTCCACAGCCTCGTTCTTGATCGACGTTGCGGGCGGCACCGGCGATATAACCCGCCGCTTCCTGCGCGCCGCCGGCCCCGGCTCCAAGTCCGTTATTTGCGACATCAGCGGTGAGATGATGGAAGAAGGCGAGCGCCGCCTCGCCGATGAGCATGCCCTCGGACATGTCCGCTTCGTGCAGGCGAACGCCAAGTCGCTGCCCTTCAAGGAAAACACCTCCGACTTTTACACGATCTCATTCGGCATCCGGAATGTGCCGGGCATCCAGTCCGCGCTCAACGAGGCCTTCCGCGTCCTGAAGCCGGGCGGCCGCTTCCTGTGCCTTGAATTTTCGCGGGTCGAAGTCCCGTTCCTCAACTCGATCTACCATACCTATTCGGATGCCGTGATCCCTGCTCTCGGCCGCGTCGTCGCCGGAGATGCCGAGCCCTACCGCTACCTCGTCGACAGTATCCGGAGGTTCCCCGAGCAGCGCCGTTTCGCGCGCATGATGGAAACGGCCGGATTTTCGCGCGTGCAGTATCGGAACCTGTCGGGCGGCATCGCCGCGATGCATTCCGGCATCAAGGTTTAGCAGACTTGATGACCCCGATGTTTCCGCTGGCAGAGAAGCCATGAAAACATTGGCTAATTTTCGCTCCACTGTCATGGCCGGGCTTGACCCGGTCGTCCAGTCACACCTTGAAATACCGTGTGTTTCTGGATGGCAGCCGCCAAGAGCGGCCAGGACGACGGAACTGGAGGAAACATCCAGGTCATCAAGTTCTGGAAACGCCGGCGACGTTATCCGGGATCGTAAAAGGTCCGGCGAGTGAACTTGAGACGCTCCGGATAGCCGCAAGCGGCTTCGGGCATGACAACGCGTAGCGTTGCTAATTCGCGCTCAAGCCCCGAAAGCGGTATCCGCCATTTTCAAGCTCGTCGAACAGGTCATCGAGCTGCGGATGCCTTAACGGCTCGTCGCTATCGTCCGGCAGAAGGTTCTGCTCGGATACGTAGGCGACATATTCCGTCTCCTCGTTCTCTGCGAGCAGGTGATAAAAAGGCTGGTCTTTCGAGGGGCGGATCTCTTCCGGAATCGAGAGCCACCAGTCTTCGGTGTTGTTGAACTCCGGGTCTACGTCGAAGATGATTCCGCGGAACGGGAAGAAGCGGTGCTTCACCACTTCCCCGATGGTATATCTCGCGTGCCGTTCCTTGATCATGACGTTCTGAACGTTGTTCCGCATGTTTTACGCGATAGACCTGCCTTTAACTCTCAACTGCCAGACAACTTGGCGCAACGTGTCATGCCGCCGGTCCGTCCTTTGCGGTGACCATATCTGCCAAGTCAACGATCACTTTGGCCTGCTTCCACGTGGCGTCGTCCTGCATCTTGCCATCCACCATGACCGCGCCGGTACCGTCGGGCATCGCCTCCAGGATCCGCCTTGCGAACGCGACTTCCGCCGGGTCGGGCGTAAAGACGCGGCGCGCAATCTCGATCTGCGAGGGATGCAGCGTCCACGCCCCCGCGCAGCCTTGAAGAAAGGCATTCCGGAACTGCAATTCGCAGGCGCCCGGATCGGAAAAGTCCCCGAACGGCCCGTAAAAAGGTTTGATGCCGTGGGTTGCGCAGGCATCCACCATAGCCCCAACGGTATAATGCCATAAATCCTGTTGATAGAAGGAGCGTGGCGAAGCGTCGCCGGGCTTCGCATCGGCCAGCACGCCATAGGAAGGATGCCCGCCGCCGACCCGGGTCGTCTTCATGGCGCGGCTCGCCGCCAGATCGGCTGGGCCAAGGCTCATGCCATGCATGCGCGGGCTCGCCCCCGCAATCTCCGAGATATTATTGACCCCTTCCGCCGTCTCGATCAGCGCGTGGATCATGACCGGCTTTTTCACGCCGTGCTTCGCCTCCAGCTGCGCAAGCAGCTGATCGAGATAATGGATATCCCAGGGCCCCTCCACCTTCGGCATCATCATCACGTCGAGCTTCTCGCCAACCTCGGCCACGAGTTCCACGATGTCATCGAGAACCCAGGGGCTGTTCAGCGCGTTGATGCGCGTCCAAAGCCCGGTGCTGCCGAAAGTGTTCGAGCGCGCCATCTCGATGAAACCGCGCCGCGCCGCTTCCTTGTCCTGCGCCGGGATCGCATCTTCGAGATTTCCGCAGATTACATCCACCTGCTTGATCAGCTCCGGGATCTTGGCGCGGATCTTCTCGACCTGCGGCGCGACAAAATGGATCATGCGCTCGAGACGCACGGGTTTCTCGACGAACGGAGCCGGAGCACCCGCCGCGAGAGCCTTGAAGAACTTCGAAGGGGTTCGTGTCTGCGCCATCGCTACCTCAATCCGGTCAACTGCCTGCAAATCCCGTCAAATTGTCGAGCATGCGGTCCAAATGCGTTCGGAGGGCAGCGCAATGACCGGCGCCTCCCCGGATCGCGTCCGGCTTTTGCTCATACGTCCCGTCGCCGATCTCGCCCGCCGCGTTTTCGATGAGGGCGTTCACGCTTTCCTTTGTGGCTTCCATGTGAAATTGCAGGCCAAGAACCGTCTTTCCAACCGCAAAAGCCTGGTTTGGCGTCACCTGCGTCGATGCGAGCCGTTCGGCCTTTGCCGGGAGATCCGAATGTTTCGCCGTGCCAGTGAAAGGCCATGAACTCAACCGGAAGCCCATCAAACAAGCCATGCGCGGCTTCGGCGCGAACCGGAAACCAGCCGATCTCTTTCTGTGTCCCTTTATAGACCTTCGCGCCCAGCGCCTTTGCGATGATCTGCGCTCCGAGGCATACGCCAAGAACAAGCTTTCCCGATGCGACCGCATCCCCCACCAGCGCTATTTCCGGCGCCAGCCAGGGTAAGACCGCCTCGTCGTTCGCGCTCATCGGTCCGCCCATTACCGTCAGCATGTCGAATTCGGCGAGTTCCGGCAAGGGATCGCCCCGATAAAGATGTCGCACCGCACTCTCGATCTCGCGCGCCGCGGCCCA
Organism: uncultured Alphaproteobacteria bacterium; assembly: GCA_963839435.1. Taxonomy (GTDB): domain Bacteria; phylum Pseudomonadota; class Alphaproteobacteria; order Rhizobiales; family Rhodomicrobiaceae; genus Rhodomicrobium. The sequence goes on along the minus strand of CAWIVD010000017.1, from coordinate 368,567 downwards.
ATCCGCGATAGCGGCAGGCCCCTCGAACGGGACGTGCTGCAGCACCGCCATTTTGATGATCTTGCGCACCCGCCCCCACTCGAAACGCTTTGATCCCGGAGAATTGAGTGCCGTCACGGAGCTTCCGGGCTGTCTCGGGCATATTTGCCTTCCCCGGCATTACGGGTCAAGGCAAGGAAACACGCTGTCGAGATAGAGGCGCGATCAGTTGTCTCATTCGATCAGAGGAACGATTGGCACTTCAAGCTTGCGGGACAGCCTCTGGCGAGATTTACCGCCGGTTCGTTTTCCCCAAAACGGCGCCACTTTTCCCCATGGAATAAGTGTAACAAATCCTCTGCATTGACGGGGCGGATTTCAAAAAGTAGGTAGAAAAGGTCTTGGTTCCCCTACGAGACCCGACAATCCCTGGCGGCACCCCCCCTACAGCCTTTTCCTCGCCGCTAGGGATTGTGACCGGACGCTCCCTCTTCCTTACCCTTATCCCGTTGAAGCTCCTCGCGCGTTGCAAAACACGGAGGTTCCCGCGACATCGTTCGGCGCTCGCCTCGGTGCGCGCGCGGAACGAATTTCTGAGCCTGACGCAAGACCCTTGAGCAAAAAGCCAGAACCTTGCGCGAAGCTTGACAACTCACATTTACAAATTTATGGAAAAGATGCTGTTCATCACAAACGGCAACCTTGGTTTAGGCCCAATGAACCCTCTAGCGCTTCCCCTCGTTCAGCTAGAGGGTTCTAGGCCTTCGCAATCCGCCAATCACCGCGTTGCCCTGAGCCCTTCCTGGAAGCACGTGGCGTTTGCGCCATCATACGAGCTACAAAAAGCTGTGCGGGTCGACATCGACATGCAGGTTGAGGCTGCCGCGCGGGGGGTCGACGCGCGAAAGCCATTCGGTGAGGTAACCTTGCAGATCGGCCTCGCGCGCAGCCTTCACCAGCAGGCGCTGCCGGTGGCGCGCGCGGATGATGGCAAGCGGCGCTTCGACCGGCCCCAAGACCTGGATCAGGCGGGCTTCGGGCGCGGCCAGAGCCAGCGCACGCGCATAGGACTCGGCCTCCGGTTTGGTCTTGGCGGAGATGATGAGCGCGGCGAGACGACCGAAGGGCGGCAGCCCGGCCTCCTCGCGCATGGCAATTTCCGCCTCGTAAAACGCCTCGCGGTCGCCGGTAACGAGCGCCCGCATCACCGGATGCTCCGGGAAATGCGTCTGGATCAAGCCCCGCCCCGGCGCACCGAAACGCCCCGCCCGGCCCGTCACCTGATGCAAAAGCTGGAACGTGCGCTCGCCCGCGCGCGGATCGGCGGTGGCAAGGCTCAGATCGCCGTCGACCACGCCCACGAAGGAGAGCTTCGGGAAGTTGTGGCCTTTCGAGACAAGCTGGGTGCCGACGATGATGTCGGCCTCGCCGGCCGTGATGCGGCTTAAGAGTTCGCGCAACGCCGAGGTGGACGGGACGAGGTCGCTCGAGAGCACGATCATGCGCGCGGCGGGCCAGCGGCTGGCGGCCTCTTCCATCACGCGCTCGATGCCGGGGCCGGACGCGGTCAGCATTCCTTCGCGGTGGCAGGATGGGCAGCTTTTGGGGAACGGCAGTGTGAAGCCGCAATGATGACAGATCAGCCGCCCGCGCAGGCGATGCTCGACGAGATAAGCCGTGCATTGAGGGCAGTTGAAACGGTGGCCGCAGGCGCGGCAGAGGGTTAGCGGCGCGTAGCCCCGGCGATTGAGGAAGAGGAGCGCCTGCTCGTTTCGCCCAAGGGCCGCGCTGACGGCCTCGACAACCGGCGGGCTGATCCAGGACCCCTTCTCGGGCGGCGTGACTTTGAGATCCACCGCCTCCACATCGGGAAGGCTGTTTCCCGAGAAGCGGCTTGGCAGGACAGCGTGCGCGTATCGCCCGCGCCGCACATTCACGATGCTCTCGACCGCCGGCGTCGCGGAACTCAGCACGATGGGGATTTTGCCGAGCGAGGCGCGGACCACCGCCATGTCGCGCGCCTGATAGGTCACGCGATCGTCCTGTTTGAAGGATGGGTCGTGCTCCTCGTCCACCACGATGAGGCCGAGATCGGCAAAGGGAAGAAACAATGCCGATCGCGCGCCGCAAACGACGCGCACGTCGCCCTCGGCTACGCCGCGCCATGTGCGCGCCCTTTCCTTCGGAGAGACGGCGGAATGCCACTCGCCGGGGCGGCATCCGAAACGCGCCTCGAAGCGCTGCAGGAACTGGCTCGTCAGCGCAATTTCCGGCAGAAGGATGAGAACCTGCTGCCGCCCGCGCCGCAGCGCCTCCGCGACGGCTTCGAAATAGACTTCGGTCTTTCCCGAACCCGTCACGCCATCGAGCAGCGTCGAAGAGAAGCCGCCCTTTGCGATGGCCGCGCACAGGGTTTCAGCCGCTTTCGCTTGCGCTTCGGTCAGGCTTGCGAACGCGAAATCCGGCCTCGGAAAGAGCGGGCGAGCGCGGGGAAGCTCGGCGCGGAGCAACGCGCCTGCTTCGGCAAGCCCGTCGATGACCGCCGCGCTCACACCGGCCGTATCCATGAGCTTCTTCTTCGCCCAGACTTCGCCATCCTGGAGCGCGGCCAGCACCTTCTTGCGAGCCTCGGTAAGGCGCAGTTCCGGCGCGCCGCCAAGGCGAAAGCCCCAGCGCGGCTCCTCCGCCTCGAAGACGAGCCGCGCGCTCATCATCATCTGCAGCACCATGCCCTTTAGCGCGAGCGTGTAATGCGCGACCCAGTCCGCGAAGGCGAGATTGATGGCAGGCAGCGGCGGCACGTCGAGCTTCTCGATCACCGCCTTCAGCTTTTTCGGATCGACCGGCTTGCGGCCGCCTTCGGTTTCGCGCCAGACCACGCCGATGCGCTTCATCGGGCCGAGCGGCACAACGACGAAATCGCCAGGGCTAAGCTCTTCGCCCTGAGGCACCTCGTAGGTGTAAGGCTCATGAAGCGCCAGCGGAAGAAGCACCGGCACCGTGGCGGGCACGTTCCGCGCTAGCGTCCGGTCGGCGGCATCATCCTGAAAAAGGGTCAATTCAGACGGCATTGCGGAAACTTGGCCGATGCGCCGGGCGAATGCAACGCCCTCGTGCGGCGGCGGGAATCCTGCGCGGTTTGCTGCCAGGGGCTCAAGTGACCGTGCTTTCGCAGGCTCTCCCCGATCCGGAGGCGTGCTTAAGAATCTCTGTAGATTGGTTTCGTTTCGTAGAACGGCCTATAGGTAAGTATATAAATATCTCTTCCGAAGGCCTGAATTTACGACGGCGGATTTTTGCGGTTTTGGACGGATTTTGTGAAATTGCTCTATTTTAAGTCTTATTGAAATGAAGTTACAAGAACGTGATGGTTAATTTTCATGAAACAGGCTCGTGAAGGCACGCTGGGGGCATGTTCAATATGAATGCGCGCTTCACGGCTCTTGAAAATTGCTCAAGCGGCGATGTTTGCTTTCGGATCCGTAGCGGGCGATTTGCGGGAGCGCCAGCTTCGGGCAGATCGAGAGCATACCATTTCGATTGACGCTAGGGCCGATCGTGTCACACTCCGGTCTGTAATGCTTTGATCAAGTTGTTTTTACGGCATCGAGGAGCGGATCGCTTTGAGGTTCTCGAATATTGTCCGGTGCGCCGCCATGGCCGCCCTCGCATCGATCGTGGCACTGGCGATTTTCCAAAGCGCGGCGAACGCCGGTCCCGATGACGGATCCGTCCTCCCTTTTCTACCGGCGCCTTCGGCGAGCGTGGCCGAACCCCGATTGCAGGACTCCATCCACCATCGGCGCGTCGAGAAAAGCCATCTGCCGAAGGACGCACCCAATATTCTCATCGTCCTGCTTGACGACGTGGGCTTCGGGCTCCCCGACACCTATGGCGGCCCGGTCCATACGCCGACGCTGTCGCGCATCGCCAATGAGGGGATCAGTTACAACACCTTCCACACGACCGCGATTTGCTCGCCGACGCGGGCGGCCTTGCTGACCGGACGCAATCATCAGCGCGTCGGGTCCGGGACCATCGCCGAGCGCGCCGTGGATTGGGACGGCTACACGGGCGTTATCCCGAGAACATCGGCGACGCTCGCCAAGGTGCTTGGCGAATATGGTTACAAGACCGCCGCCTTCGGCAAGTGGCACAACACGCCCGCCACCGAGACCACGGCCATGGGTCCATTCACGCGATGGCCGACGGGCGAGGGCGTCGGCTTCGATTATTTCTATGGCTTTCTGGCGGGCGAGACGTCGCAATGGGAGCCCCGGCTCTATGAGAACTTCAACCCGGTCGAGCCGCCGCACGACGCAAAGTATCATTTGAGCGAAGACCTTGCCGGCAAGGCGATCACCTGGATGAAACGCCATCGCGCTTTCTCGCCCGATAAGCCGTTCTTCATGTATTGGGCGCCGGGTGCTGCACATGGCCCGCACCACATTTTCAAGGAGTGGGCCGACAAATACAAAGGGCGCTTCGATGACGGCTGGGATGACCTGCGCGAGCGCGTCTTCAAGCGCCAGAAGGAGTTGGGCTGGATTCCGGCGGACGCGAAACTGACACCACGCACGGAAAGCTTGGCCGGATGGGACAGCATCCCGGAGGCGGAGCGCCCGTTCCAGCGGAGGTTGATGGAAGTCTTCGCCGGCTTCACCGAGCATGTTGACGCTCAGGTCGGCAAGCTCATCGACGGTCTCGACGAACTCGGCGTGAAAGAGAACACCCTCGTCTTTTACGTCTGGGGCGACAACGGGTCGAGCGCCGAAGGCCAGCGGGGTACCATCAGCGAACTGTTGGCCCAGAACGGCATTCCGAGCACGCTCGATCAGCATATCAAGGCGCTCGATAATCTCGGGGGTCTGGACGCGCTCGGCGGCCCGAAAGTCGACAACATGTATCACGCCGGCTGGGCCTGGGCCGGCGACACGCCTTTCCAATACACGAAGCTGATCGCTTCGCATTTCGGCGGCACGCGCAACCCGATGGCCGTTTCCTGGCCCGCGCGCATCAAGCCGGACAAGACGCCGAGGTCGCAGTTCCACCATGTGAACGACATCGTGCCGACGATCTACGAGATCCTCGACATCAAGCCGCCGAAAGTGGTCGATGGCTTCGAGCAGGACCCCATCGACGGGGTCAGCATGGCTTACACCTTCGCGGACGCGCATGCGGCGACGCACAAGCACACGCAATATTTCGACAATAACGGCAGCCGCGGCATTTATCACGACGGCTGGTATGCCTGCACATTCGGGCCGCTCATCCCGTGGGACACCGCGGGCTCCGGGGCGAAGTTGAAGGACTGGGATTCAGCCAAGGACGTCTGGGAGCTGTACGACCTCACGAAGGACTTCTCACAGGGCGAAAATCTCGCCGGGAAAGAGCCTGAGCGCCTGACCAAGATGAAGGACCTTTTTCTGGCCGAAGCCCAGAAAAATAAGGTGTTCCCGATTGGCGCCGGGATTTGGCTTCGCCTTCACCCAGAGGACCGCATTGCGACGCCTTACAAAAGCTGGCGGTTCGACGCGACCACGACGAGAATGCCGGAGTTCGCTGCGCCGGGACTTGGCCGTGAGAGCAACCACGTCGCGATCGACGCCGAACTCGGCGACCATGCGTCGGGCGTTCTCTACGCGCTTGGCGGCGCGAGCGGCGGCCTTACGCTTTACGTGGACGATGGGCAGCTCGTTTACGAATACAACATGATGATTATCGAGCGTTACATCGGGCGGTCGAAAGAGAAGCTTGCAGCCGGCAAACACAAGATCGAGGTGGACACCACCATCGCAAAGCCGGGCGCGGCAGCGGCAATCGTGTTGACGGTCGATGGCGCCGAAGTCGGCCAACTCGACGTGAAGCGTACCGTGGCTGGGGCCTTTACCGCCAGCGAAACATTGGATGTTGGCGTCGATCTCGGCTCGCCGGTATCGCTCGACTATTTCGACAGACGGCCTTTCGCGTTCGACGGAAAAATCAACAGCGTCACGGTTGACCTGAAATAGACCTCAGAGCAACTTTGGTGCGCATATGATGGCGAGAAAACGGGCGAGTCCACTCCCGGGCACAAAGCTCGCATGCATGCTTGCCGGAAGGGCTCAAAAACGCGAAGGCGTTCCCTGGCGAACCCTAGGGTGTTTGCTTCTGGTGCGTCACTTCCTCTGAGTAGACAAAAGCAGGCTCGTTTCCGAGCTTGCGATGCCCTTCATTTCGCGGATGCGCCTCAGCGCCTTGTCGAACGTATCCAGGCTCGTGGTCGTGAGTTCCACGACCAGATCCCAGCGGCCATTCGTCGTGTGGATGGCGGACACTTCGGGAAAGCCGCGCAACGCCTTCAGGATGTGCTCCGAGCGCTCGCCCTCGATTTCGATCATCATGATGGCGCAGATGGCGGCCGGCTCGGCGTCCGGCCTGAGCTTGATCGTGAAGCCGGTGATGGTGCCATCCCTGATCAGCCGGTCGATCCTGTTCTGCACCGTGGCCCGGGAGATGCCCAGGATCGCCGCCAGCGAAGCAACAGGCAATCGCGCATTATCACGCAAAAGTGAAACGAGCCTTCTGTCAGTATTGTCCATTTGCACCGTCTGACACTTTGCCAATTCCATTGTGCAAATTGATAAGCGTTTCGCCACTTTCAAGCAACTTGCTGGGTGTAAGATTGGCGAAAACTCAGCAATTATTGAAGAGGTGTAACCGCTGGGAATCGTTAAAGAATTGTCATGACAGATACGCCCACCTTTTTGATGACGGATGGAAGCCACTTCGAAGTGTCCTACAAGATCAACCCTTGGATGACACCGGAGGCGTGGCGGAAAGACGAAGCCAAGAACCGCAAGGAAGCACGAGAAGCTTCGGCGAGCCTTTCGGCGGCCTTGAAAGGAGCGGGGGCGCGCGTCGTCATGATGGACGGCGCCCCGGGCTTGCCCGACATGGTTTTCCCGGCGAACTCGGCGGTTGTCCTGAACGGGCGCGCTCTGGTTTCGCGGTTTCGCTACCACGAGCGGCAGGGAGAAGAGCGCTATTTCGTGGCCGAGTTCGCACGGCTGAAAGATCTCGGCACGTTCCGTGAGGTGGCTCAGCAGCCGAAAGGCATCTGGCAGGAAGGCGCGGGCGACTGCATCTGGGATGCGTCCCGGCAGCTGTTCTGGGCGGGTTTCGGGCCGCGCTCGTCCTTTGAATCGCTCGCCTCGCTGAAGGACTTCTTCGGAATGCCCATGAAGGGCCTCGAACTCGTCTCGGGCCGCTTCTATCACCTCGATACCTGCTTCGTGCCGCTCAGCGGCGGCGCGGTCCTCTATTATCCGCCTGCCTTCTCGAAACTGTCGCTGTCGGTCATTCGCGACCACGTCCCGGCTGATTTCCGCATCGAGGCGAGCGACGAGGACGCCGCCCGTTTTGCCGTGAACGCCGTCAATATCGGGCGCGAGATCGTGATGGCCGAACCGACCCAGCGCCTCACCGATGTTTTGAAAGAGCGCGGCTACTCGGTTTCGCCCGTTCATTTGCGGCCCTTTATCATGTCGGGCGGCGGCGCCTACTGCATGACGCTCCGGCTCGACCTTAAAACTGCTTTCGCCAACATTTAGAAGGATTTTACAAGCATGGCTTTCGATATCGCACCCCCGGCCGCTCCGCGTTCCTATGAGACGCCGCAGGATTACATCGCGGCGGAAAAGGATTACGGCGCATCCAATTACAAGCCGCTGGACGTGGTTTTGAGCCGCGGCGAAGGCGTCTATGTGTGGGATGTCGAGGGTAACCGCTATCTCGATTGCCTTGCTGGATATTCAGCCATCAACCAGGGCCACTGCCATCCCAAAATCCGCGATGCGATGGTGGCGCAAGCCTCCCGGCTGACACTCACCTCGCGCGCCTTCCGCAACGATCAGCTTGGGCCGTTCTGCGAAGAGCTGTGCACGCTGACGCAGTCCACCAAGGTGCTCCCCATGAACACCGGCGCGGAGGCGGTCGAGACTGCCATCAAGGTCGCGCGCAAGTGGGGCTACGAGGTCAAGGGCGTGCCCGAGGGGCAAGCCGAGATCATTGTCTTCGCGAACAATTTTCATGGCCGCACGATTTCCGTGGTCAGCTTCAGCACCGACCCCACGGCGCGCACCGGGTTTGGCCCTTTCACGGCAGGCTTCAAGATCGTCGGCTTCGGCGATATAAAAGCGCTTGAGCAAGCGGTAACCCCGAACACGGTTGCGGTTCTTATGGAACCGATCCAGGGCGAAGCGGGCGTGCTCGTGCCGCCGCCAGGCTATGTGAGCGCGGTTCGCGAGCTGTGCACGGCCAAGCGCATCATCCTGATCCTCGACGAAATCCAGACCGGCCTTGGCCGCACGGGCAAGCTCCTCGCCGAAGAGCACGAGGGCGTCGAAGCCGACATGACGCTGCTGGGCAAGGCGCTCGGCGGCGGTTTCTATCCCGTGTCGGCCGTCCTCTGCAGCGGGCCGATCATGGGCGTGTTGCGGCCCGGCGAGCACGGAAGCACGTTTGGCGGCAATCCGCTTGCCTGCGCCGTCGCCCGCGCGTCGCTTCGAGCCATTACCGAGGAAGGCATGATCGAGAATGCGGCGGCCATGGGCGCCTATTTCCGCGAGGGCCTCAACTCCATCGGCAGCCGCACCATCAAGGAAGTGCGCGGGCGCGGCCTGATGCTCGCCCTCGAACTCCACCCCGACGCGGGCGGCGCGCGGCGCTACTGCGTGGCGCTGAAACATCGCGGCATCCTCTGCAAGGACACGAAAGAGCACACGATCCGCATCTCGCCGCCGCTTGTGATTACGCGCGAGGACATCGACAAGGCGCTGTCCCAGTTCGCAGCCGTCTTGGCCTAGCATTCAGGCGCCAGACTATCCCTCTCCCCAAAAAGGAGAGGGACTTTTTTTGGCGGGCTAACCCGCATCGAAGGGGGCTGCGCGAGAGATTTCCTTCGCAAGCGACAGGCGGCAACCTGCCTGGAAAAGCGTGCCTCTCCGTGTCAGGCCGATCGCGGTCATCGGGCCAATTCGGGAATGCCTCCAGTTGGGGGATAAGCTGCGGATCCGGTCAGGCACTCGCAAAGCGCGCGCAATGCAGCTTTCACTTTGTCACAAAATTGGACCATAACTGGGCATGACCGCCGCGCCGCTGGCCGCGCGACCATTCGCCTCATCTTTGGTTTTTGAGCCGGCCTGCCGCTGCTAAAAAAACAGGCTCAGACTGCCCGAAGCCTTGGCTGCGCTACAATTAATCTTGATAGGGCTTCGCTGTTGCCAGGCCGGGTGAGATCGATCAAGAGCACCTCCGCACTTTAATAGAAACCAAAATGCATTTGAATAAACGCGATTAACCATATAGAATTTCTTCGTAAAGCGTTGCGGGGGTAGTTCTTATGAGGGCCCTTTCTGTCTGTGCCTTCAGTCCTGAGCTTGTCGAATTTCTGGACCGTTTCGGATCACCCTTCACGCAGCCATGGTTCATTGACATTGCAAAAGGCGATGGAACCCTCATGGTCGCTTATGTTGACCGTGGCGGCAAGATCGTGGCTTGTTTGCCCGTTATGTTAAGCAGGAAATACCGCATTTTTGTTCGCGGGAACATGCCGGGCTGGTCCCATATTAACGGGCCGGTTATTCACCCCTCTCTAAGTGGGGAAGAAAAGGCTCAAGCTGTTTCTTTGCTTTTAAATCAACTCGGGCGGTGGATATCATATAGGTTCGTTTGTGAGCCTGCGGACTGTGACCCAGCCCTTGTTGAGACGTTTCGAACGGCGGGCTTTAGAAGTAGAAACGAGTCAACCTATTTGCGGATGCCGTGTGATCCCGATGTTCTGGGCACGCTTCACAAAAAACATAGGAATAGCATTAAAAGAGCTGCTTGCAGTTTCCATGTAACAGAAGATGTTTCTGCTAAAGAATTCATAGATTATTATCTGGCTAACCTAACTGCAGGTGGCAAGAACTGTTATGCTGATCCTAAACTTGCTCAGGACCTTATTGAGGCTGGGCAAACAAAATCGCAGATAAAGAAAGACGTTGAGGCGAGTGGAGTCATAGTCTTTGCCGCAAAGACCAAAAACTGCGAAACCGTTGCAGCCATCGCTTGTCTGTTGAATAAATCATATATGTACTACTGGCTTACAACGCGCAGGCGCCTTGGCGAGGACGGCCTTCCAATAAAAGGCAGTGACGATGCGATTAAAATGTTACTCGTTCATGCGTCTCAAAGAGCTGCAGAGCTGAACCTAATTTTTGACGCTGATGGGGTTTTCACTTCTAGCGTGAGTACTCTCTATAAAAGGTTTTTTCCGCGTCGGGCGGAAAGATACGTGTTTATGCGCCGGGCGCCTCACGACCCGTGGGAGGTAAAGCACGGCGTGAAAATGTTTTATAAATCGCTTGAGGTATTAATAAGAGGGTTACCTAAGAAATTGATTGAAGGAAGGCCGGGCTTGGCAGCCGGCATGGTCTCCCGACGCGGGAGAACCAGAGATCCGCTTGGATCAAGTTGAGTTGTCGATCAAGATCACAGGGAACTCTTTTCACGTTGCTTTGCAACCCTTCGTGAATTGAGGATTATCAAGTCGAAACCGTGCCGCGACGGCATCGCTAAGCCCAGCGCGCGCCTCGAATACCGGGCGCGCAGCAATTTCCTCAGCTGAAGATCAAGCTGCCCCTATCTTATCGGAACGGCGAGTCCGGGTTCGACCCAAGCGGATGAATGGAACTCCGGCGCGCCATAGTGCGCTCATACCTCGAATTTCACGCCCTGGGCGAGCGGCAGCGAAGAGCCGTAGTTGATGGTGTTCGTGGCGCGCCGCATGTAGAGTTTCCACGAGTCCGAACCGGATTCGCGCCCGCCGCCCGTTTCCTTCTCGCCGCCGAACGCGCCGCCGATCTCGGCGCCCGACGGGCCGATATTCACGTTGGCGATCCCGCAATCGGAGCCGCGCGCCGACAAGAACAGTTCCGCCTCGCGCAGATCGTTCGTGAAGATCGACGATGACAGCCCTTGCGGCACAGCGTTGTGCAGCCGGATAGCTTCAGGCAGGTCCCGATAGCGCATCACATAGAGGACGGGCGCGAACGTCTCTTTCAGGACAGGCCCCGCCTGCCCCGGCATCTCGACAAGCGCCGGGCGAACATAGAACGCATGGGCGGGCACGGCTTCGGTCATGCGCGCGCCGCCCGTTACAATGCCGCCCGCGGCCTTTGCTGCTTCGAGCGCTTGCTCCATCGCCGCGAAGGCGCTCCCGTCGATCAGCGGCCCGATCAGCGTTTCCGGCTCAAGCGGGTCACCGACCTTTACCGAAGCATAGGCCTGCTTGAGGCGCGGCAGGAAGCGGTCGTAAACGCTCTCATGCACGAAAAGCCGCCGCAGCGTGGTGCAGCGCTGGCCCGCAGTCCCCATCGCCGCAAACGCAACGGCGCGCAGAGCGAGGTCGAGATCCGCCGACGGGCAAACGATCGCCCCGTTATTGCCGCCAAGTTCGAGGATCGCGCGCGCAAATCGTTGCGCAAGCCGGGGGGCAAGCGCGCGTCCCATCGCGGTCGAGCCGGTGGCCGAGACAAGCGGCACGAGATGGTGATCCGCCAGCGCTTCGCCTGCATCGCGCGCGCCGAGGATGACCGATGAGAGACCTTCCGGCGCAGGGTTGCCCGCCTCCTTGAACCGCGCCAAGGCCCGGCCGAACAAGGCCTGCGTCGCAAGCGCGGTCAGAGGCGTCTTTTCGGATGGCTTCCAGACGCACGCGTTCCCGCACACAAGCGCCAGCGCCGCGTTCCAGGCCCAGACCGCGACGGGGAAGTTGAAAGCGGAAATGATGCCGGTCACGCCAAGCGGATGCCACGTCTCCATCATGCGGTGCTCGCCCCGCTCGCTGGCGATGGTCAGGCCGTAGAGCTGGCGCGAGAGGCCGACGGCGAAGTCGCAGATGTCGATCATCTCCTGAACTTCGCCGAGCCCCTCGGACAGGATCTTGCCGGCCTCGATGGTGACGAGCCGACCAAGCGCCGCCTTGTTCGCGCGAAGCTCGTTGCCCAGCAAGCGGACAAGCTCTCCGCGTTTCGGCGGCGGCACGTCGCGCCAGACGAGGAAAGCGGCATGAGCAGCCCTGATCGTGGCGTCACTCTCATGCCCGCTCGCCGGCAGGACGCGGGCGACGGCCTCCCCCGTGATCGGGGAACGCACGACAAGCGGTCCGGCCTGGACGGCGGAGCGCGGCACACCCAATTCCGCAATGAGAGTGTGAACGCTGACGGCGACGTCTTCCGAACCGGGAACCGCTGGCATGATCTTGTCTTTTCCTCAAAGGCTCAAGTGGCCCAATTCCAGCATTTGCATCCGCTTGCAGCACACTCGAAAAAGCAAATGTGGGGCTCAAAAGGATGACTTGTAATCTTTTATTTCCAGTGGAGCTTTTGAATTTGACATTTGAGCGTGAACTCGCGGCAAGCGGGACCAACTGGCTTTGCTTGATCCATGCAAGCAAAGCCGTTAGCTTTTCTAAGAAGTGTGTGGGATGAATTGATAAGCGAACATCGGGACAAGCCCTTGAGTGAGGCGAACGCCGTTACTTTCGGCCCGGAGGAACGTGCCCGCTCGCGAGCGCTCCAGGAGCGGTTTTGCGCCACATTCCCGGAAGTCTTCGGCGATCCGGCCGCGCCTCGCACCGTCGTCATCGTCCCGAGCATCACCTTCGACCGCGAGGTGATGTCCAGGATCGCGGGCGTCCATCACTACGAGGAGCGGCTGCTTTGCCTTCTTCTCCTGCTGCGCTTCCCGCGCACGCGCGTCATCTACGTCACCAGCACGCCCATCGCCGAGCCGATCATCGACTACTATCTGCATCTGTTGCCGGGCATTCCGGGCCAGCACGCGCGCCAGCGCCTTTTGCTGTTATCGTGCTACGACAGGTCGGACATCGCGCTGACGGCGAAAATCCTGGCAAGGCCAAGGCTTATCCAGCAGATCAAGGAGGCGATCCCCGATCCTGCGTCGGCTCACATCACCTTCTTTACGGTCACGCCGCTGGAAAAAAAACTCGCATTGAAGCTCGACCTGCCGATCTACGGCACCGACCCCGACCTCGCCTATTGGGGTTCGAAGAGCGGCTCGCGCAAAATTTTCAAGGAAGCGGGGATCGATCTGCCAGCCGGTTCCGAAGATTTGGAAAGCGCGGACGATGTGGCCGAAGCGCTGGCGGACCTCAAGGAACAGAAGCCCGAACTGAAGCGCGCGGTGGTGAAACTCAACGAAGGCTTCTCCGGCGAGGGCAACGCGCTTTTCGATTTTCGCGGCGCGCCGGAGAGCGGGCTGAAAGCGTGGATCGCGAAGAGACTGCCAGACCTCAATTTCGAGGCTCATGGCATGACGCTCGACGCCTATCTCGAAAAAATCGAGGCTATGGGCGGAATCGTCGAGGAATTTGTGGAAGGGAAAACGAAGCGCTCGCCCTCGGCTCAGTTCCGCGTCGATCCGACAGGAAACCTCGAAGTGATTTCGACCCACGACCAGGTTCTAGGCGGCAGCAACAGCCAGGTTTTTCTCGGCTGCCGCTTTCCGGCCGACGCGGACTATAGGCTCGAAATTCAGGACCTCGGCTTCCGCGCCGCAAAGGTTCTTGCGTCCAAGGGCGTTTTGGGGCGCTTCGGCATCGACTTCATCTCGGTGCCCGAAGGCAGCGGCTGGCGGCATTACGCCATTGAAATCAACCTGCGCAAAGGCGGCACGACGCATCCTTTCCTCATGCTGCAGTTTCTGACGGCCGGAAGCTACGATACGAAGACCGGCCTTTTTTTCACGCGCCGCCGGCAAGCCCTGCTCCTACTACTCGTCCGACAACCTTCACGGGGACCACTATCGCGGGCTGACGCCTTCGGACCTTATCGATATCGCCGCGACGAAAGGCCTTCATTTCAACGCCGCGACCCAGGAAGGCGTCGTGTTCCACCTGATCGGCGCGCTTTCGGAGTTCGGCAAGCTCGGCGTGCTCGCGATCGGAGACACGGACGAAAAAGCCTACGCCTCCTACATGCGAAGCGTGCGCATTCTCGATGAGGAAAGCACAAGCAACGGGGAGAGCTGAGCCGACGGGGGCTTGGGGACTTATCCATCGTCGATTGCGCACGCCAGCAACCGGAATTTGCGCTGGCAAGCAGCGTCGGAAGGTTGAAGCTCCTTAACGCTCTTCAACCCCGGTCTATAAGCAATCCCGCCGGTGTTCCGCCTATGGCGTAGCCCCATACAAAGCTTTCAAACGGCCATGCGCGAACGCAAGGGCCGGCGGCATGTCCATTCGTCCCCCGACAATTTCGATGTAAGCGCCGGATTTGCTGTCGCGTGCCGCCTTCATCGAAGCGTCGAGCTCACTGAGCGTGCCTGCGCGCGCCGCGAACCAATTGGCGCACCCCAGAGCCTTCGGCAATTCAGAGTAACGCCAAGGAGCGAGGTCGTTATAAGTCCAGTTCGGGTTCTCCTCCAATGCCCGTTCGATCAGATATCCCTCGTTGTTGAGCACGAAGACGACAATATTTGCACCGAACCTGCCCATGCTTCCAACTTCATTGGCGGTCAACTGATGAGATCCTTCGCCAGTGACCAGAACAACTCTGCGAGTTGGGTCAGCGATCGCCATGCCCAAGGCAGCTGGCGTCGCCCAGCCAATCGATCCCCACAAGACTTGGGCTTCCACCCGGACGCCGTCGGCAAGCGTCATTGGCGTCATGCCCAGGCTTGAGCTGCCAGTTTCCATGACAACGATATCGCCTGGCCGAATGAAAGCGGCGAAGCGCGGATAAAGAACATCCATAGTAATTTTGTCCGAGGAAGCTCCGTTTATTGCAGGGGCTTCTTGACGTGTTCGTCTGTAGGGCGGCGCCGGGGACTTAATCTTCGAAAGCTCCGTTAGCATATCGCCCAAACGCACCGAATCGAAGACCTGATCGTCCATCCTGACATCGTTGAGACCGATCGTGATGAAGCGCGCGAGATCAAGCCGGGCAGAATAGCCTGCGGTGGTAATATCGTTGAGACTAACGCCCCCCAGATCAAGCACCAGGTCAGCCGCCTCAACGACTTGCCGTGTTTCCTCGGCGGAGGCGGCGCCGGAATACAGACCCACGAACTGTGGGTGGCTTTCATCGATGATGCATTTCTCCATCGAAGTCGTGGCAAAGGGGCAGCCCAGTGCTTCAATCACCTTCCGAGCCTGCTCCTGTAACCCAAGGCGCGCGATGGTAAAGGCCGGCAGCGCAACAATCGATTTAGCGGTTTTCAGCCTCTCAGTGACTGCTTCCAGTGCGCTCTTGAGCGAGGCTTCGTTGGATTTGAGCACCAACGGCTCGACTTTCGCCGGTACGACTGGCGATAACGCATAGTCGGAGGGGACGATAATGTAAGCGGGTTGATTGTTGCGGCGCGCCTCCGCGACCAGCCGTTCCATCTCTATGATACAGTTATCCGGATCGATTACGGCGTGGCAGCATGCAGCCTGGGCGGAAATATTGACAAAATTACCAAAAACCCCATCGCCCAATGTGTGGTGTGCGATCTTGTGGAGCCGCTGATTCTGATGAGACGGCATCCCAACCACATGAAAAATGAGAGACCGTTCGGCCTTGGCCCCCATCACTCCGTTCAAGGCCGACAATTCGCCTACCCCGTATGTGGTTACCAACATTGCCGCGCCCCTTATGCGCGCGTAGCCATCAGCTGCGTAAGATGCATTGAGTTCGTTCGAGCAACCGATCCACTTTACCTCCTTGCTTCGGTCGACAGCATCGCAGAGCGGAAATGCATAGTCGCCAGCAACCCCGAAACAATGATTGATGCCCTCCGCAGCGAGCCTTTGGACGATGTAGTCAGCCACGCCGGTCTGTTTCAGCGCGCCGGGCGTTCCAGTCTGGATACCGTCCTCAGTCATTTGCGATCTCCTATGAGCAATAACCTCGCCGGAATGGGAACAAGGGCCGCTATTTAAGGTGGCCCAATCCTCAGACTCTTAAAAAGTCACGAGACGATTCGAGGTTCCGGCGGCGGTCATTGGCTTCAGCGAGCTTGGTTTTTAAAACCGAGTGTTGCCGTCGCCGGTTCTGATCCTTGCGATGACCAGGCTCGACTTTGGGCGTCCATTTGACCGAACAACAGCGGGAAGCTCGCACCGATCGCACGGGCGTTTCGACGCCAAGTCTTCCGCGGAAAGGCGCAAAGCGGTGCAACGGTGTAAACGAAGGGTTGCCGCGCCAATGTGTTAATCCGGCGTTGGTTAATTTTTGTGCGCCGGAATTGGTTCTGGTCCAAAATGTCCTAACAATTGGTTTATTCGGCGCAGAGATGAGAGAGCCGCGCGCCTTTGACCGGACGCGGATAAGCCGTCTAAGCTATTGAAATTAATAACGTAATTTATCGATCGCACCCCATTAAATGGAATTTAACGCCGGGATTTTTCCATTTAGTGGGACGAGCAAAAGTCCGTTAAATATGTTGAGGCTTCGCCTGTTAACCCTATCCGCGCCCATTGCAGCCTCGGCGCGCGCTCCGGGGCGCGCATCCTCTTGCGCTTTTTCATATATAAATCAATGACTTACTGCGATTAACCTCTTGGCAAAGCGCTTTTCGCTAGGATCCCGCTCAGCCAGCAAAACCGCTGGTTTTCGTTGAAGCCGCACTCGATTTTGGTCCAAAGCCACAATTATTTTGGACCATTGTCTGGTCCATGGGGAAAATGGCCATGCAGATTTCAGGAACCGATGCCAGGGCACAGCTTACCGAGCCGCGCCGAGGGTGAACGTGACGCACAGAACGGCTCGGCCCGGTGAGAGTCATGGTTGGCATAAGATCGGGCAGCTGAATGGCCGGGTCGAGCCGGCCACGAAAAAAGCGAGGCGACCCGCAAATATGAGCGGTTAATCCTTGTCGCTCTCGAGCCCGCCGATATGATACTGCGAATAAAGCTGGATGCCGAGCTTGTCCACGAGGTCGAGCTGCGTCTCGAGGAAGTCGATGTGCTCTTCCTCGTCGTGCATCAACTTCTCGAAAATGTCGCGCGTCACATAATCCTTCACGGCATGGCAGTGGGTGGCCGCCTCCTGGTAGAGGTCGCGCGCCTTGTGTTCGGCCGCGAGATCGGCGTCGAACACTTCCTTGACGGTCTGCCCGATATGCAGCGGGTCGAGCACCTGCATGTTGGGGAAGCCTTCCAGGAAGATGATGCGCACGGTGATCTTGTCCGCATGCTCCATCTCCTCGATGGACTCCTTGCGCCATTGCTTGGCGAGCGCCTTGTAGCCCCAATTATCCAGCAGGCGATAATGAAGCCAGTATTGATTGACCGCCGTCAGCTCGTGACGCAGCGCGGCGTTAAGATATTCGATAACTTTGGGCTCGCCCTTCATTTTTTTCTCCGGTCTTCGGCGCAAGGTATAACGCGGTGAGGCCGAGTTGGATCGGCCTGCGGGGGACTATGACCGGCGATCTTGTAGGATCTTTCCAGAAAATCAAGGAGAGGCTTCAGGCGACTTTCGCACCGAATGTTTCAGCGGGCGTATCAAGGCGCGCCCTTTCAATGAGCTCCCGCATGGACCGGACGCAGCGCCCGCACTGCGGCTCGCAGCCCAAACACCTGTGGACCTGGCACGGCGTGCGAGGAGGGTTGGGAGCTTCAAGCGCGGCACGAACCTGCTTGTCGCTCAGCACACTACAGGAGCAGATGATCATTCGCCGGAGCCTGCCTTCTGTTCAGGAACAAAAGAAGAGATAAGCTGTTCTGGTAAACAAGGCAATAAGAAATAGTCTTTAAAATCATTCTAACCTATGAAAGCTTAAAACCAGGAACTTAGATCTTAAAACTCCTTGTTTTATAACGGTTCTAAACTTCAGGCAGAACCCGCAGCTTCCTCGTAGGCAAGCGAGGCTTCGAACCAATCATCCTCCGCCAGCTTAAGCTCTTTCGTCAGGGTTGCGCGTTCAAGAGTCAGTGAACGCGCCTTGTCCGGCTCTCGTTCGTACAGGCTGTGATCGCCAAGGCTGAAATCGATGGCGGCAATTTTCTTCTGCAAGGCCTCGACGCGGCGCTCGTGCTCGGTGAGAAGCTTGCGAAGCGGCGCAAGCTCCGCGCGGCGTTGCGCGGTCTGGCGGCGTTCCTCCTCGCGCGTTCTCTTGGCGTCCATCGCTGGCGAGCTTCCGTTCGAGGAACCGTTGGACTTTCCGCGCCCGCCGAGGCTTTCCTGCCGGTAGCTTTCGAGGTCGCCATCGTAAGGCGTCACGGCGCCGTCGCGCACGACCCAGAGGCGATCCACCGTCGCCTCCAGCAAATGGCGGTCGTGGCTGATGAGGATGACCGCGCCTTCATAATCGTTCAGCGCGTGGATCAGCGCCTCCCGGCTGTCCACGTCGAGGTGGTTTGTCGGCTCGTCGAGAAGCAGAAGATGCGGCGCGTGGAACGTCGCCAGCGCAAAGAGCAGCCGCGCCTTTTCCCCGCCGGATAGTTTCTCGGACGGCGTATCCGACTTGTCGGCGCCAAAGCCGATAGAAGCTACCTTCGCCCGCTTCTGCGCCTCGGTCTTATCCGGCATCAGCTCCGCGATATGGTTGTAGGCCGAAAGTTCTGGCCGCAGTTCGTCCATCTGATGCTGGGCGAAGTAGCCATATTCGAGCTTCTTCGAAGCGCGGCGGAACCCGGAAAGGGGCTCAAGCTTCCCGCAGAGCAGCTTCGCCAGCGTCGATTTGCCATTGCCGTTCGCGCCGAGCAGACCCACGCGGTCGTCGCAATCGAGACGCAGGTCGAGCCTGCGCAACACCGGCTTATCGGGGTCGTAGCCGACGCTCGCGCCCTCGATGCGGATTAAGGGATTGCCAAGCGGCCGTTCGGGCGAGGGAAAGCGGAACGGCACGACCTGCTGGTCGACCTCTGCCGCAATGGGCTGCATTTTCGAGAGCGCCTTCAACCGGCTCTGAGCCTGCTTCGCCTTTGTCGCCTTCGCGCGAAACCGCTCGACGAACGCTTCCATTTTTTTGCGCGCGTCGTCCTGCGTCTTCTTCAGCTTCAACTGCAGCCGCTGCTGTTCGCGCCGCGTCTCCTCGAAACGGTCATAACCGCCCGTGTAGAAGGAAAGCCGCCTCTCGTTCAGGTGCAGGATGCTGTCGACGGCATTGTTAAGCAAATCGCGGTCGTGGCTGACAATGAGAACCGTGTGCGGATAGGTGGCGATGAAATCTTCTAGCCAGAGCGCGCCTTCAAGATCGAGATAGTTCGTCGGCTCGTCGAGAAGCAGGATATCGGGAGCGGCAAAGAGTGCGCCCGCAAGCGCGACCCGCATGCGCCATCCGCCTGAGAACTCGGCGCAAGGCCGCGCTTGCGCCTCCTCGTCGAAACCAAGGCCGGAAAGAATGCGCGCGGCCCGAGCCGGAGCGGAATGCGCGTCGATATCGCCAAGCCGCGTATGGATTTCGCTGATGCGATGCGGATCGTGGGCCGTCTCGGCCTCCGCAGTCAGCGCCGCCAACTCCATATGGGCGGCGAGCACGGTTTCGAGCAGCGACTCGGGGCCGCCCGGCGCCTCTTGCGAGACATGCGCGAGCCGGGCGTTTTTAGGATAGCCGATGGTCCCATCATCGGCGTGAAGCTCCCCCGCGATCAGGCGGAGGAGCGTCGTCTTGCCCGTGCCGTTGCGTCCGACAAGGCCGACTTTATGCCCTTCCGGAATGGCCGCGGTCGCGTGTTCGAAAAGCGGCCGCCCTTCGATGCGGAAGCTCAGATCGTTGATATGCAGCATGACCGCAAAATGCTTTGGAAGCCGCGCCGGCGCAACCTTTTATGCAAACTCCAATTAAGGCTGACCTTTTCGAGAAGCGTCACCGAAAGGACCGGCGTTTTCCAAAATCTCTAAACCTATAGGGGCAACGTGCACCTGCGACTTTACTGTTTATTCATTTCCCTTCGCTAACCTTCTCTGTGTGGGAGGCTGCGCCCGCGGTGGGGGCCGCGAGCCGCAGACTTCTCGACGCAGTGCGTGTCCACCAGCCCGATGCGGCAATTCGGCGATTGTTGGACGTGTTGTTGACGAAGGAGGGTTGGGCGATGGCCCAAGTCACAGTAGTCGTAAATGGGCGTAGTTTCAGGATGGGGTGCCGGGACGGAGAAGAGGCCCGGATTCAAGAGCTCGCCGCGGAAATCGACACGCATGTGCAGCGGATCAGGGGCGGGACGAAGGCCGTACAGGATGACAGGCTCTTCCTGATGGCAGCCATAATGATGGCCGACCAGCTTTGGGACGCGCGCGAGGATCTTCAGAAGCTCCGTCAAATCGCCGACTCGCGCGCCTATCATGTCATCGACGGAGGTGCGCAGGCCATGCAGCGCGACCTGTCACGAGCCTTGGAAGCCTCAAGCCGGGTCGAACCGCTGCAACGCGCCAACGGCTAAACAGTTCTCGGGCGGCTATGCGTGATCGCAAGGCCGCCTGAACCGAAAGACCAGACTTGGATCAAACCGCCGGCAATGGCTAGATTTTTCAGGAAGTGGTCGAATTGGCCGAAATCGGAGCCGATTGACATCGCAAGCATGAAGACGGCCAGCACGAGAGCGACATAGCGCGTTCCAAGCCCAAGCGCGAGGAAAGTGCCGCCAACCAGTTCGATCCCGGTCGCAATGTAGAAAGCCCAGTCCGGATTTGTGACAACGGCGATCGGCGCGCGAACATCCGCTGGCGAGGAGAGATGCAGCACGTGCAAGAACCCGCTCACCAGAAAAATTGCAGCCATCATTATTCGGCCCACAGCCGCCATATAATTTACGCCTGTCATCGTGGCATCCTTCTCTAGCGTCCTCGTAAACAAGCGCGGCGGCGGAAAAACATTAAGCCTTCGCGCACTGGTTTTTTATCGATGAAGTCATTGCGGGGCTAGCAATTTCGTCCGCATGCTTTTATATGGAATTTGCTGCGGGGTGCGTTAGGGGCTCAATGAATACCCGGGCCCTATAAGATCCTTAAGGGAGCTGACCCTGCCGAGGCCGTGGCCTCGGTTATTTGGCGCCCACCTGTTTACCAGGGACCCAGGGGATCGAAACGCCCCGACGGCCTTCGCGGCTCCATTGATATTGACCGGAATTGTGCGGCCTAAATCCATCCATCATCAGGATCTGAAATCCGAAGAGAAGTCGAGACTGAGGGCGGAAGCCCTTTCGCTTCGCAAGGAGACTTGGCTTAAGTGCGGGGCATCGGCTGCGCAAGCCGTCGCCGGGAGAGGCGTATCGCTCGTTCAGTCCTTCGGTCCCGCCTGCGCCATAGGCGGTTATCATCCGCTTCGCGCGGAGCTTGATCCGCTGCCGCTTCTCACCCTCCTCCACGCTCACGGTTTTTGCATCGCGTTGCCACGCACAGGAAAAAACCTCACTCTCTCCTTCCGGGAGTGGATGCCGGGTTCGGCCCTTGAGCGGAGAAAATTCGGCTTGCACGAGCCCCTCGAAACGCAGCCTGAAAGAGACCCGCCTTTCCTTTTTGTGCCGCTTGTCGCTTTCGACCGAAGGGGCAACCGTCTCGGTTACGGCGCAGGCTATTACGACGCGTACTTGCGCGACGTGAGAGCGCGCCAGCGTGTTCGTGCCATCGGGGTTGCTTTCGATGAGCAGGAATTAGCGGAGATCCCCCGCGAGCCGCAAGACGAGCCGCTTGACATGATCCTTACGCCCTCGCGCGTCATAGCCTGCGGGAGTTGACCATGCGGCTTCTCTTCCTCGGCGACGTCTTGGGCCGGTCGGGCCGGAACGCGGTCTCCGACGTGCTCCCGTCGCTTCGAGAGCGCGCTGCCGCCGACTTTGTCATTGTGAATGGCGAGAACGCGGCTGGCGGCTTCGGCATCACCGAGGTCATTTTTCAGGACCTGCTCGACGCGGGCGCCGACGTCGTCACAACCGGAAACCACGTGTGGGATCAGCGGGAAGCGCTTGTCTTCATTTCCCGCCAAAAGCGCCTTCTCAGGCCGTTGAATTTTCCGGCGGGCACGCCCGGCGGCGGAGCCGGACTTTTCAGGGCGGCCAACGGGGCAGACGTGCTGGTTTTGAACGTGCAGGGACGCGTTTTCATGGAACCGCTCGACGATCCTTTTCAAGCTGTCGAGCGCGAAGTGTCGGCATGTCCCTTGAAGCTCGGCGCAGACGTCATTTTCGTCGACGTCCATGCCGAAGCCACATCGGAAAAGCAGGCGTTTGGCGCTGCCTTCGATGGCCGTGTGACCGCCGTCATCGGGACTCACACGCATGTCCCGACTGCGGATGCACGGGTGCTGCCACACGGCACGGCATACATGACCGACGCTGGAATGTGCGGCGACTACAACTCCATCATCGGCATGGACAAGGGCGAGCCCTTGCACAGGTTCACGGCGCGCATCCCGTCCAGCCGTTTCACCCCGGCGCTTGGACCGGCGACCATCTGCGGAGCGTTGATCGAAATTGACGATTCGACCGGGCTCGCAATTTCGATCAAGCCCGTCCGCGAGGGTGCCCCTCTCGGCGGCGTCCGCGAGGGTGCAGGGCGCGAGCTGTAACTCATCCCATCGCGCTCATCACGCCGTGCATCAACCTTGAGACGACGTCCTCAATCCCGAACAGGAAGATGCCCGCGCCGCCGATCATGAAGTGAGAGGCTGATGCCGCAATGAGCGAGTTCGTTCGCGCAAAGATCCAGCCCCAGAACAACCCGGGAATGAAGGCCGCGACCGCGAACGCGAAGCTGATGTGCGAATGCGCGGCAGCGAAGACGAGGTTCGAGACCAGGATGGACCAGATCCTGCGCCAAAACTCGGTGCCATTGAGGAACGCGTAGAGCGGGGCCTGCAGGCAGCAGCGGGCAACGAATTCCTGGATCGGCGTCAGCAGAAGATAAAGCCCGACAGCGACCCAGTAGAGCGGCGACATCATCACCTGATGCATACCCACCTTCACGTCCGCGACGCCGAAAAGCGATAGACCGGCAAAGGTCTCGGTCGTGTTGATCAGGAGCCACTTCAAGAGCGCACCCACCGCGATGAAGCCAAGCGAGACCGCAATCGAAAATGCAAGGGCGCTTTTCCAATTGGCCGTCTGCAAGCCGAAAAACGATGGCGGAAAGCCGCTATAGAGGATGACCGGCCCCATGACCGAAGCAAAGATAATGATGATGAACGGACTGATCGCGAAGTTAACCGCGAGCGCGACCATGAACTGCGGCAGGAGGCTCAGGAGCAGCGTATAGAAGGACAGAATGGCCAGGGTCGTCACGACGATGCGGCCAACCGCATTTTTGTAGCGGGCAAATTCGGCTTCCTGCTGCAGGCTTCCCAAGCGGTCGGCGATCGAGAGCCGCAGATCGGATGTGAGTTGCCGCCTGAGTTCGGCGACGACAGCCGCGCGAAGTTTTCTCAATTCTGCCGATGAACCGGCTTTGGAAAAACAGAGCACCCCAAGCGTCAAAGGCGTCTTGGCGAACGCGCTGCTGGAAAACGCTTCGCCGTCAAGAAACGAAATGGTCCCGAAGACCTCGTTATTGCGGCGCACGGCGACCTCGTAATCCGCCATTGTGTGCGTGGAGAAGGCT
Source organism: uncultured Alphaproteobacteria bacterium (assembly GCA_963839435.1). Lineage (GTDB taxonomy): Bacteria > Pseudomonadota > Alphaproteobacteria > Rhizobiales > Rhodomicrobiaceae > Rhodomicrobium. The sequence goes on along the minus strand of CAWIVD010000017.1, from coordinate 345,024 downwards.
TGCCCCCTGTTGCACAGGGAGACTTCGCCTTCCAGCACGATGTAAAAGCGGCCGGGATTAGGTTCGCCTTCCCCGCAAATGCGCTCGCCTGCCTCGAAGCGGCAAACGCGGATTTGCCGCTCCAAAGCATCGCGCTGGGGCTTCGGCAAACGGGCGAAAAGGGGGATCTCGTCGAACGGGAGACTGTGGCGGACGGCGATATCCATGGGAAGAGCCCTTATTGTCAGGCCACAATTGAAACGCCTCTTAGCAATAGGGAACTACAAAAGTTCGTTATTGGTTTTAGGCCCGCTGCCCAAGGCGGGCGGCAGTATGCTGCCGCCCCATCGTTGATATCGAAGCTCGTTCAAGAGAGCGCAGAAAGCTTCGGCTCGACATAGACGCGGTCGCGGCGCAACCGCTCCGCGACGAGGAATGCGAGTTCCAGCGCCTGATCGGCGTTCAGCCGCGGATCGCAATAGGTGTGATACCGGTCGGACAGGTCCGCATCCGAGATCGAGTGCGCGCCGCCCGTGCATTCGGTGACGTTCCTGCCCGTCATCTCGACATGAAGCCCGCCTGGGTACACACCCTCGGCCTGGCAGACGTCGAAGAACTTTTCGACCTCGCGCAGGATCGCGTTGAAGGGCCGCGTCTTGAACCCGCTCGCCGCCTTGATGGTATTGCCGTGCATGGGATCGCAGGCCCAGATCACGGTCTTGCCTTCCCGCTTCACCGCGCGGATGAGATCGGGGAGATGGGCTGCGACCTTATCCGCGCCGAACCGGCAAATCAGCGTCAGGCGGCCCGGATCGTTGGCTGGGTTCAGGACGTCGATGAGCGTCATCAATTCTTGCGCCCTTATGCTCGGCCCGCACTTCACGCCGATCGGGTTCTTGATGCCGCGCAGGAATTCGATATGCGCGTGGTCCGGCTGGCGCGTGCGGTCGCCGACCCAGAGGAAATGGCCCGATGTCGCGTAGTGGTTGCCGCTGGTCGAATCGATCCGCACGAAGGCTTCCTCATAGCCGAGCAGCAGCGCTTCGTGGCTCGTGTAGAAATCGGTGGTGCGGAGCCGCTCCGAATTTTCCGACGTCACGCCGCAGGCGCGCATGAAGCTGAGCGTCTCCGAAATGCGGCCCGCCAACTCCTCATAGCGGTTCCCGGCGGGGCTGTCCTTCACGAAGCCGAGCGTCCATTGGTGGACGCGATCGAGATCGGCATAGCCGCCTTGCGCAAAGGCTCGGAGGAGATTGAGCGTCGCCGCCGATTGCCGGTAGGCCTTCAGCAGCCTCTGAGGATCGGGTGTCCGCGCCTCGGCCGTGAACGCGATGTCGTTGATGATGTCGCCCCGGTAGCTCGGCAGCTCCACGCCGTTTTGCGTTTCCGTCGGCGTTGAGCGCGGCTTGGCGAATTGCCCCGCGATGCGGCCAATCTTCACGACCGGGCGGCTCGCCGCGAAGGTCAGCACCACCGCCATCTGCAGGAAAACGCGAAAGAAATCGCGAATGGTGTCCGCGCCATGCTCGGAGAAGCTTTCGGCGCAATCCCCGCCCTGCAGAACGAAGGCGCGCCCGGCCGCAACCTCGGCCAGGTTCTTCGTCAGGCAGCGCGCCTCGCCCGCGAACACGAGCGGAGGGAAGCTCGCAAGTTCCTTCTCGACAGCCGCAAGCGCCGCCTCGTCGGGATATTCCGGAAGCTGCTCGATAGGTTTTTGCCTCCAGCTGTCCGGCGTCCAACGCGATGACATAGTCTCTCCTCCGCGCGCCACTAGCGCGCCGTGATGCCCAGTTCACGGGAGTGTTATACGGGATGCAGCCGTCAGTTGCCAGTATCGTGAACAAAGCCGCCGATCCATGCTCGGTAACACAGCCTGCGAGGCGGTCTTCGCGCCGCAATCAGCGCCACCGCCCTCGTGATTCATCCAGGCCCTCCGTGCCGAAAAGAAGATCATACCGCTCGGCACTGAGCCCTGGAAACGCCTCGGCCCGGGCAGCTTGACGCATGGCCTCGACCACATCGCGCCGGGACCTCCGCTCTCGCGCGGCCTTGAATAGCACGAGCCGGGCCACGGGCTGGCCGTGACGGGTCAGCACAATTTTGTCGCCAGCCTCGGCGCGTCGCACAAGCTCGGTCAGCTGCGCTTTGGCGTCGGTTACTGAAATCTGCATGGCCATTTTCCCCATGGACCAGACAATGGTCCAAAATAATTGTGGCTTTGGACCAAAATCGAGTGCGGCTTCAACGAAAACCAGCTGTTTTGCTGGCTGAGCGGGATCCTAGCGAAAAGCGCTTTGCCAAGAGGTTAATCGCAGTAAGTCGTTGATTTATATAGGAAAAATAGCCAGAGGATGCGCGCCCCGGAGCGCGCGCCGAGGCTGCAATTGGCGCGGATAGGGTTAACAGGCGAAGCCTCAACATATTTAACGGACTTTTGCTCGTCCCACTAAGTGGAAAAATCCCGGCGTTAAATTCCATTTAATGGGGCGCGATCTATAAATTACGTTGTTAATTTCAATGGCTTAGGCGGCTTATTCGCGTCCGGTCAAAGGCGCGCGGCTCTCCATCTCGCGCCGAATAAACCAATTGTTAGGACATTTTGGACCAGAACTGATTCCAGCGCGCGAAAATTAACCAGGTTCGAATTAACACATCGGCGCGGCAACGATCCGTTTACCATTGCGACCGAGTCTATTCTCTATCGACTGGAGACGGCGCGGAAACGGCGCGTTGAAGCGAGCGCTGGGTCTCCGTCTCGCTCCCCGGCAAGACTTTCTCCCCTCGCCTCCCCGGAACGGCGCTCGCGCCGTATCCGGGCGTGTCAACAGCTCGGGGCCAACCGTCCGCAACGATCCCGCTCGCGCTTCGCTTGGCCGGGTCGACGACGGTTGTTGGCGGCATCGGATTAAATACGGCCCGCCTTCGGCCCGAGGGGGCTTTCAGTTGCGCCTTGTTCGAGTGGGGTGGGGCGGGACCGCCTCCTCTTGGTGTTCCCGCCGAAAACTCAAAAGCTCATGCGGCCTGAAACCATCGCGACCGGATAAAAATTGTAGTAGTTTCTCAGGTCGCTCTTGGTCTTTGAGATCTCCTTACTGATGTCAGCGTCGAGACCTGGAACGCTCTGGGTCGTCGTAATTGTTACGTCAGGATCGCCGGCATAAAGAGCGCCCAAATCTATACCGAGTTTGAAACCTGCCCCATCTTGCGAGAAATGCGAGGAGTCATAACCGAATCCGATGTAAGGGGCGGCCGGATTGGTATTGCGAACCGATATTGTTGTCGTTCCAATCTGACCCGCCGCGTATTGATTATCGCCAAGATGAATACTTCCTGATGTGACGTCTTTGAAATCCGCATCGACATACCGGACACCCCCCGATACGCGCCAGCCGCTTTGGAATGGATGAATGTCAAAAATGCCGCCAGCGAAAACACTTGTAATGTTATAGCCATGATTGCACGTCGCGCCGTAGGCTCCAACGATTCCGTCACAGCTCACATCCATGTACGATGCATTGACGCGCAGAACGACGTAGTCGTGGAGCAGGTACGAAACTTCCCCGCCGAGACCCAACGTTCCCGCAATTACGCCGACAGACCACAAGCTAGGTTGCACCGCCGGTACGTCATCTGCCCTTGACGGCATCACGCCAAGCAAACCCGCCAATACGATCAATTGCGAAATGGAAAAAAAACGCACTATAGTGTTCAAACAACGTGAGTATCGCATTTTATTTTCTCCCGTGCTTTTTCTAATCTAAGTTTTTTCAAGGGTTTGTCATTTTTGATACAACTTTTGCTACCAACTTATCCGACGCATCACTCAACTTACCTTCGAGGGCATCAACGGAATGGAGTTCGGAGCTGCCGATCATATGGATGAAAGTGACTTGCTCTTTCTCAACTTGCAGCTTTCCACCGACCGGCCCAAAAAGCGTTGGCACGACATCGACAGTTGACGAAGTTCCGGATTTGGACGTTCCTGTAAGAATGAGAACTCAACTTATAGGAGTTTCCGCTGGCGCAAGTCGCCTCGAAGCCGTTTTTTTCGAGTGCGTCCGTCATCACGGCGCGCCCGGCCTCTCTTAGTTCTGGGGTCGAACCTTCGACATCGCTAAGATAGATATTCTTTTTGGGCTCTGGCGCTAATTTGAGATCAACTGGGACGCCGGCTTTATTCAAGAGGTCGATGACGGGATCGATTGGGTAGGCCGCAGCATACTGCCCGCCATCTTCGAAAACGAGACCGACCAGCCGCAGTGAAGAGTTGAAAACGCCGCCCCCGGAATATCCGGCCTCCATGACCCCTGAGTTGACGCGAAGTTCCTGAGAAGTTCTGTAGTCGCCATCACCCTTCGGAGTGCTCGTCTTACCGCGGCCGCGAGGGTTGCCAACCACGACGAAGTCTCTGAGGTCTCTGTCTGTCTGACTTCTGAGCACGGCCCAATCCGGCGCGGGGACGAAGCCTGCCCGGCTCAAGTCCGCTTGAAGGATCGCGGTGTCCCTATACGGCTCGGAGGCCAATGAAAACCGGCTTGCCACTTCCGCGATTAACTTGTGTTGCGCGCCATCGGCAGTCTCTATCGCAACCTCAATTGTCGGCTTGCCTGCGCCCGCGCTGCTTACCACATGTTTCGCGGTCAGAATGTAGGCTGTCGTTCCCTTGACTGATAGTATAATGCCCGCACCAAACTGTTGGCCCCCGGAGCTTGCAAACTTGGTGGAGATGGTGACAAGAAGCTGATCCGCTCGTCTCTGGGCAGATGCCTGAGCCTTGCAGGTGTCGCCAGTGAAGGGGATGCGTGGAGAAGCCTCTTTTATCACCGCTGCATCAGGCTCGGGCTGAGAGAACTCCCAAGGTCGAGGAATTGACGTACAGGATGCCAGGAATGCAGTCAACAAATAGAGCGAACATATAGTTTTCATCTTAGCGCTAATCCAATGAATAGCCCAGCGACCGACAATATGATCGAGAGGGACTGCTTCAGCCATTGAAGCGAAAACAAGTAGGATAGAATTGAGGGCATATGACTTGTCGGAGCAAGCCCCTCCCATCCAGTGCCAAGAGCCGATACGGCGCCTGTGTATTGAAGAGCAATGCCTTCCTGCGACAGCTTGAGAAATCGCACAAACCCGTTTGAGGCTGGCTCAAGGAAGAAGGGCTGCCCCAATCGCAGTTCGAGTTCTCTGTTTTTTCCGTCATCGAGTTCGATTTCACTGAAGCGCACGCGGCCGCTATCGATTGCGCTGAACCGATACGGGACGCCGTTCTTTTCCCCGCCATCGAAAAACGATAGCGAGGCTGCCGATAGAGGAAGGCGCTCGAGCCATTGGTCCTCGGCAAGCGAAATGACGAGGCGCGCAACCCCTTCCGGGACATTTATGCGAAACGACTTCGGGACCGGGCTTTGAACGGAACGCAACGAACCATCGGTAGCTGTTTCGATACCGCCTTGTGTCAGCAGGGAAAATTGCGACGGTCCTGGGGAGTTGAGGAAAAGATCAAATGTCTTCTCTGCGCCCGGTTGCTTTCTTATTTTAAGCGTCGAGCCAGGCTCCAATTTCAAGCCCTGAAGCGTCATTTGTCCTGGTGACGCCTCGGTTTTTGTCACCGCAACACTTGTTTTAAACGCTGCGTCGTCGAACTCGCCCGGAGCATAGAAGACAACTTTTGTAACCACAAATGGATCAAGGACTGTGTCTTTCGCTACGCCAATCGAAACGGTCTGCGTCGATGCGTCCAGATCGATCGCCGATCTTGGAAGCTTGATCGAACTCAGAGCAAGCGTGATGCTGCCCATAATGACAGCTATGGCAATGACTTTTCTCATCGGAAAAAAATCCGTCTACTGAATAATAATTTGAGCTCTTACCTCATCCATGGCCTCAGCGCCCACCGGTACGGCGATCGCTTTCAGCGAGTAGGAGCCGCTTTTCAAGATTGCGAAAACATCTTTCGCTGCGCCTGCGGGCAGCATCCTGCCGTCGAGAACATCGCTTTCCTCAAATTCTGTATTCGCTTGGCCCCCAATAGGCCGTAGCGTAATGAAAAGCTGCTTAATATCCACTGCTGCGCGAAACCACAGGGTAATCCCCTGACTTCGCGAAGCTTTCGCTTCTACAATCGAGACTGGATAAATCTTTGGGTTTGCCACTGAGCAAGACGTTTCACACAGTAACGCCTTGGCCTCTGAAGGAGTAAGCTGAATTGCTGGATTGTCGATGACGTCTCTTTTCCAGACAAATGAGCTACCGTGTAGCGTTGCATCCATGCGGTAGTATTGCCGCGGCCGTGAGGAGAGCACGCGAAGCGCGAGCGCCGCCCCTGACTGCGCAGCGGAGGTCACTGTTAGGGGCTTTCCTGAGCCTGGCTCGAAAGTTGGCGAATGCCGGTGAACGCCGATCAGCGCAAGCTGCGCTGACGCGGCAACCTGCTGCCGAAAAATGCCCTCGCACCTATCCCCGCGGTCCTTGTAAGCAGTGGGATTCGATGCATCCACGCTTGGCGTCGCAGGGCAGGCCGATGCTGTCGGCGAATGCGCCAGGACCCAGAGAACCATAGTCGTAAAAAATATCGCAAACCGAGCCATAAACTGTATTACCAGAGTGTTAACGCTTCTCCAGAATGTGTACGCTCTTTAAACAGACTGAATAAGGTTCGCCAGCGATAATTGCACAGATTAATACAAACTTGGGAATAGAGGCGCAGACGCCACAGTGGGCGCGGCCCAGGCCCGCCGCCTTGGCCATCCCGCGTTGATGACCGTCTGCTCGTTACGATGATCGGATGGATACACCACCACTGGAAAAGGAGCCGCCGGCCGCGGGACTGACGGTCGCTTTTCTCGCAAGCACCGTGCCCCGAGGCGTAGGAAAGATCAGGGATGCAACGTCCTGGCAAGCCGGAAGCCATAATAACTGTACCGAGCGACTGGTGTGTCCCTGTTGCGGTTCGCCGCGCGGAGGTTCCTCGGATGACTGCCCCAGGACCCGCCTCGAAGAACACGGGTTCGGTACTTTCCGCTTGTCCAGGCGGACCCGTCCACCGGGGCGCCGCTGTAACTGTCGTGCCAGGAATCCTCCGACCATTCCCAGACATTCCCGTGAACTTGATAAAGCCCCCAAGGGTTGGGCTCGAATGACTTAACCGGCACCGTCTTTTGCCTGAGCTTTACGTTGCCGTCCCACTCATTGGTATCGGCGCTGCCATCGTAGTTCGCCCGATTGGTCCGATCGACGAACCCGACCAGAACGACGTCGTTGTCGCCGCTCGCGCCACATACTCCCGCTCCGCTTCCGACAACAACCTGTAGGTCTTGCCGGTCTCTTTAGACAGCCAGGAAGCATAGGCTTTGGCGTCGTCCCAGCTTACGTTGATGACGGGACGGTCGCCACGGCCCCAGCCTTCGTCCTTCGGCTGGTATCCGCCACATCCGCCTGCCGCCACGCAAGCATCCCACTCCGCAAAGGTCACCGCGAATTTCCCCACTGCGAAGGGTTCCGCAATCGTAACCTTGTGTTGAGGGCCTTCGTCATCGTAGCGCTTCAGCTCATCAGAGGGCGAGCCCATCAAAAAGCTGCCCGAAGGCGCGATCACCATCTCGGGGCAATCCGGACAGTCCCTGAAGCTTTGCCCGGAGCCGGGCTTTACACAAAGCAGAGCCTGCGGCTTCGCCACCGAAACAGAAACGCCGCCGCAGTCCTGAAGTTGCAGCGGCGCCCGCAGCATTGCAGACGCGCGATCCGGTTGCGTAATCACCTCTGAAGGCATGTCCTTCGGCAATGGGAACGCCGCTGCGGCCTCGCACCCAGCGAGGCAGAACCTGCCAAGCACGCCGTCATAGTAGGCTGGCGTTTGTTCATGGGGGACAGTCGCGGCCAGGGCGTGCACTTTCTTTCTTACCTCTCGCGCCAGTTCAGCGATTTCGATGCCTTTCTGGTGCATCAGAGGGAGAAGCTTGCGCGTGAAAACCGAATTGACCGTATCGGGATCGGTCAGCGGGGGCGGAAGCCTGTCCAGGGCGGTCTGGCCTGCCCCGGCGGAGTACATGATGAATGTGCCGTTGGGCGCGTCCATTTTGGCAAGGCCGCCTGGAATCGCTCCCACGCCTCGATATCCATCCGGGGCCAGCAGTGGGTGCTCGCGGCAGGCATCAAGGATGAGCAGGCTAACGCCCGGCTTTCGTTTCTTCAGATCGAGGAGAAGCTCGGAAACGCTGACCGCCTCGCGCTTGATCTGCTCCTGCCGGCCATACTCGACATTAGGAATATCGCTGGGAATGAGGAAATTCAGCCCTTCGACCTCAATGCCGTGGCCGGAGAAATAAAAAGCCACGACATCGCCCTCCGCCACCTTGAGCAGGAATTGTTGCCATTTGGCGTTGAACGTGGAACGGCTCACATCCTCCGCTTCGGTCACGTCAAAGCCAAGATCGGTGAAAGCCCGCGATACGGCCCGCGCATCATTGACCGCGCGCTCCAGTTGCGCATGGGCGGCAAGATTGACGTACTTGTCGTTGCCAATGACGAGCGCGACGCGCTTTTCCGCCAGCGCGGCCTGCGCCGTCGCGATCAACCACACGGCGATGAAAATGCGCGCCGCATTCCGAAACATGCCTTGTGCCCCCGAAGCGCAGGCTCATCCTTATAATTTCGCGCACATTGCATAAGAAGGAGCGTATCCGCAAGCCCGGTGAATAGCTGGGGACGCCTCACTTGCGCACCCCGTCATCCCGGCCAAGCGAAGCGCGAGCCGGGATCGTAAAACTGCTGGCGTTCAGTATGTTACGATCCCGGATAGGGCTCCGCCCTTCCGGGATGACAACCGCGGCAAGCAGTCCACTGTCTTAGGAGATAGCTGCGCACACCAAAAAAGAAATGATTGCGACGGCGCGGCGCTGACTCTAGACATAGCGCCACCCACATCAGAGACAGCCATGACAAAGTCCCAGATCGACGAGGCGACGGTGAAGCGGATCGCGCACCTCGCCCGAGTAAAAGTTTCGTCGCAGGAGGCGGTGAGCCTGCAGCGCGAGTTGAACGGCATTCTCGCCTGGGTCGAGGAGCTGAACGCGATCCCGACCGAGGGCGTCGTGCCGCTGACCTCGGTTGGCGGAGCGAAGCTGCATATGCGCACCGACGTCGTGACCGACGGCGGGAAGGCCGCCGACATCATGAAGAACGCCCCGAAGTCCGAAGACAATTATTTCCTTGTCCCGAAGGTCATCGAATAATCCCATGACATTGAACAGTTTGACGATCTCGGAAGCGCGCGACAAGCTGCGCGGCAAGGAGATCAAAGCCACCGAACTCACCGAGGCCTGCCTGTCCGCCATCGAGGCGGGCAACGAGGCGCTGAATGCGTTCGTGCTCGTTACGGCTGAGAAGGCGATGGACGCCGCCAAGGAGAGCGACAAGCGGCTCGCGGCGGGCAAGGATGTCCGCGCGCTCGAAGGCATCCCTCTCGGCATCAAGGATCTCTACTGCACGAAGGGCGTGCGCACCACGGCGTGCTCGCACATCCTCCACGGCTTCGAGCCGCCCTATGAATCGACGGTCACGCAAAACCTTTGGGATGCGGGCGCGGTCATGCTCGGCAAGCTGAACATGGACGAGTTCGCGATGGGCTCCTCCACGGAGACGAGCCATTTCGGGCCGTGCATCAGCCCGTGGCGCGCCAAGGACAAAACCGAGAGGCTTGTGCCGGGGGGATCGTCGGGCGGCTCCGCTTCGGCCGTCGCCGCAGGGCTATGCCTTGGCGCGACGGCATCCGACACGGGCGGCTCGATCCGCCAGCCTGCCGCGTTCACCGGAACCGTGGGCATCAAGCCGACCTACGGCCGCTGCTCGCGCTGGGGCATGGTGGCGTTCGCGTCCTCGCTCGATCAGGCGGGGCCGATCGCGCGCTCGATCCGCGACGCGGCGCTCCTGCTCCAGACCATGGCGAGCCATGACCTCAAGGATTCGACAAGCGTCGACAAGCCGCTTCCCGACCTGGAAAAGGCGCTGGGCCAGCCGCTGAAGGGGCTGAGGATCGGCATCCCGAAGGAATATCGCGTCGAAGGCATGTCGGCCGAGATCGAGGCGCTCTGGCAGAAGGGCATCGCGATCTTCAAGGATGCCGGGGCCACAATCGTCGATATCAGCCTCCCGCATACGAAGTCCGCCCTGCCCGCCTACTATATTGTGGCTCCGGCCGAGGCGTCGTCCAACCTCGCCCGCTATGACGGCGTGCGCTACGGGCTTCGCGTCAACGGCCGCGATATCATCGATATGTATGAGGAGACGCGCTCCGAAGGCTTCGGGGCGGAGGTCAAGCGCCGCATCCTCATCGGCACCTACGTGCTGTCGGCGGGCTATTACGATGCCTATTACCTGAAGGCGCAGAAAGTGCGCTCGCTTATCAAGCGCGACTTCGATGACGCTTTCGAAAAGGTCGATGCGGTCCTGACGCCGACCACGCCGACGCCCGCCTTCGCGCTCGGCTCGCAGGGTGGTTCCGATCCGCTCGAAATGTATCTGAACGACATCTTCACCGTGACGGTGAACATGGCGGGCCTTCCGGGCCTGTCCGTCCCCGCCGGCTTTTCGAGCGAAGGGTTGCCGCTCGGGCTCCAGATCATCGGGAAGCCGTTCGACGAGGCGCTTGTCCTTCGGGCAGGCCAGGTGATCGAGGACGCCGTGGGCCGCATGCCGATCCCCGCGCCCTGGTGGGCGAACGGCAGCGGCGAAGGCCAGCAGGCAGGCTCCAAGGCGCCCATCCCAAAGAAGCCGGCGCCGAAGAAGAAACCGGCGGCGGCCGAAGCCGGGATGCCAACCAAAAAAGGGGCGTCGAAAGAGAAGCCCAGGAACAAGCAAAATGGCGCAACGTAAACCGGAAGAGTGCCAAAGGATGGATCAGGTGCGTGTCGAAATCGACCGCATCGACGAGTTGCTTATCGATCTCGTGGCCGAGCGCTTCGCCTATGTCGACCGGGCGTGGCAGCTGAAGAACAATCCGGCCGAAGCAACCGTGCCCTGGCGCATCCGGCAGGTGATCGACAAGGTGGAGGCGCGTGCGAAAGAGCGCGGATTGCCGCCGGAGCTTGCGGTTGCGCTCTGGCGTCAGATGATTGGTTGGTTTATTCAGTACGAGGAAGAGAATTTGGCGCAGCGCGAAGGCGAGGCAAAAGACTAGAATGCCGGGTTTCGAAGGCACATCCCCTCACCCCAGCCCTCTCCCAGGCGAACTCGCCTTGGCGAGTTCGCAACCTAAAGAGACCGCATCCGCAGGCGGATGCGGCCGGGAGAGGGAGTCGTGACGGCTGCGGCGGCGTTCCCTCGACTGTTCAGGGCGCTTGCTTTGGCGATGGGGGCGGTGCTTGCGTCAGCAGCATTAGCCGCTGGTGAAGCGCGCGCCCAAAATGCGGACCTGACCGTCGATGTCAGCGGGCTCAGGAACTACAAGGGCCGCGTCGTTCTCATGCTCTGGGCGGATTCGGAACACAACTCGTCATTTCCCGACCCCAGCAGGGTTCAGTTCCGGGACGAGCGGCCGGGGGACCTACCTTGCGACTTTTCACAGGCATCGGTCTGCCGGAGAACGATCGAGAGCCTTCAAAACTTGACGGTCTCCTATACATTCAGAGACATCCCGCAGGGTGATTACGCGGCTTTCGTGTTTCATGATGAGAACAACAATGGCATCCTCGATACCGGGCTGTTCCACAGGCCGCTGGAAGGCCGCGGCTATAGCGAGGTTCTTCCCCAGGATCTGAGCCCTATCGCGGCCAGGATCACCTTTCACAGAGCGCGCTTTGCGCTGCCCGTTTCGAAAACGATTGTGATCGGGCTTCGCTATCCTCCGAAATGGTAACGCGGTTTGGAACATTCCGGCCCTCTTCCAGGCCTCAGAAATCGGACTTGAACCAATGGCACAGATAAGAAAAGAGAACCTCGTCGACGGCGCAACCGGCCAGTGGGAAGTGATCATCGGCCTGGAAGTGCACGCGCAGGTGCTTTCGAACGCGAAGCTTTTCTCGGGCGCGTCGGCGGCTTTCGGCGGCGAGCCGAACAGCCATGTGAGCCTCGTCGACGCGGCAATGCCGGGCATGCTTCCGGTGATCAACCAGGAATGCGTGGCCCAGGCGATCCGCACGGGCCTCGGCCTCAAGGCGCAGATCAATCACCATTCGGTGTTCGACCGGAAGAACTACTTTTATCCCGATCTGCCCCAGGGCTACCAGATTTCGCAGTACAAGTACCCCATCGTCGGCGAGGGCATCGTCATCGTCGATCTCAAGGACTATTCCTTCGAGGTTGGCATCGAGCGCCTGCACCTTGAGCAGGACGCGGGCAAGAGCCTCCACGACCAGGACCCGAACTGCTCCTATGTGGATCTCAACCGCTCCGGCGTGGGGCTGATGGAAATCGTGTCGAAGCCCGACATCCGCTCCGCCGAGGAAGCGAAGGCCTACGTCACGAAGCTTCGCACGATCATGCGCTATCTCGGCACCTGCGACGGCAACATGGAAGAGGGTTCGCTGCGCGCCGACGTGAACGTCTCCGTGCGCCGCCCTGGCGAGCCGCTTGGCACGCGCTGCGAAATCAAGAACGTCAACTCCATCCGCTTCATCGGCCAAGCCATCGACCATGAGGCGCGCCGCCAGATCGACGTTCTGGAGGATGGCGGAAGCATCAAGCAGGAAACGCGGCTGTTCGACGCCAAGGCCGGCACGACGCGGTCCATGCGCTCGAAGGAAGAGGCTCACGATTATCGCTATTTCCCCGACCCCGATTTGCTGCCGCTCGAACTGACCGATGCTTTCGTCAAGAAACTGGAGAAGGCGCTGCCGGAACTGCCGGACGAGAAGCGCGCGCGCTTCATGAAGGACTATGCGCTTTCGCCCTACGACGCGGGCGTGCTGATCTCGGACCGCGCCTCTGCCGATTTCTTCGAGACGGTCGCCAAAGGCCGCGACGCGAAGCTCGCCGCGAACTGGATCATGGGCGATTTCTTCGCCGCGCTGAACAAGACCGGCAAGGACATCTCCAACAGCCCGATCCCGGCGGCGCATCTCGGCGAGTTGATCGATCTCATCTCCTCGAACGTGATCTCGGGCCGCATCGCGAAAGAAGTCTTCGAGCTGATGCTTCAGACAGCGGATGCGCCCGGGAAGATCGTGGAGGAACGCGGCCTGACGCAGGTGACCGACACCGGCGCCATCGAGAAGGTGGTGGACGAGATCATCGCCGCGAATCCGAAGCAGGTCGAGCAGGTGCAGACAAAGCCGAAGACGCTCGGCTGGTTCGTGGGGCAGGTGATGCGCGCCACGGGCGGCAAGGCGAACCCGGATGCGGTGAACGCCATCCTGCGGGAAAAATTGAAGGTTCCGGAGGAGGTTTGATCGCCGCCTGCCCGCGCCATAGGCCAACCTGCCTTTCATAATCGCCCGCAATGGACGCGGGCTGCGCGAAGCAGACTTCGCTAATCCGGCCAGCGGATTGTCATCCTGGCGCTCCTCCGCACTTCGTCAGTGTGGATGGCTCCCTGGTTGCAGGGATTTTTTGCTGGCGTGACGTCTCGCGCCGGGTGCGGTCATGCGTACGGCGTTTGCGGCGCACATGACGCGGCTTTGCCTCAGGATTACGTCGCAACCGATGGTCGAACTGAGGCGGGACAGATTGCTCAATTGCCATTCAGCTCGCTCCTACAGCGCATCGGCGCAACCCGAAAAACCTTTTTCAGCGGCCTGCTAGCGACATGATCGCGGAGGAACGAGAGCGCAACGGCCAAGGCTACAGGTTTCGAGATTGTTGAAAACGCCTGCGCTCGATCTATCACGCCAAACTCAAGCATGCGCTATCTATGATCACGTTTAGCTCAAGTATATGTGACGCAGTAAAAACCATCCAGCCGAGCCTTTGCGGCGTAATGAGGTTAGTTGAACTTCAGACAGGAGATGTCAAATGGCAATGTTTCGCGATTTTACTGTAAGGGAATGGTCAGCAGTCGCATTAGCCACGATCATCACGCTTGCTCCCCTGGCGCCCTACATCCTCTGAGATACAGGCGGCTATCTTCGCCTTTGCTCGTCAGGTGAGCGGGCCGTGGGGACAAGGTCCTCACGGCCTTTTTGCCGTCCGACTGGCGATCATCTGACAAATTGACCTTCCAAGACTTTTCGCAACGCAAAACCGTTTTCGGGGTTTAGGATCCTGGACACGCCACCAACCATTGCCAACCAAAACATTTGTGGCAAAGTGCTTAAAAACTCCGGGCGTCGCCAAGCCGCCCTTCGAAGAAGAGGTCATCCATGCCCCATGCAATCCGCATTCATGCCTATGGCGGCCCCGAAGTCCTGACCTGGGAAGATATCGAAGTCGGCGAGCCGGGGGCGGGCCAGGCCAAGATCAAGCAATATGCGGCGGGCGTGAATTACATCGACGTTTATCATCGGACCGGGCTTTACAAGCAGCCGTCCTTTCCCTTCACGCCTGGCAGCGAGGGCGCCGGCCAGGTGGTCGCGGTCGGGCCAGGCGTGACCGAAGTCGCCATTGGCGACCGCGTGGCTTATGCCGGAGCGATTGGAGGCTACGCCGAGGAACGCCTCATCGCAGCGGCCCGGCTCGTGAAAATACCGGACACGATCACCTACGAGACGGCGGCGGCCATGATGCTGCAAGGCATGACGGTGCGCTATCTCATCAAGAAGACCTACCCCGTCACCAAGGACAGCGTCGTGCTCTGGCACGCCGCGGCGGGCGGCGTCGGGCTGATCGCCTGCCAATGGATTTCCTCGATCGGCGCGACGATCATCGGCACGGTCGGCTCCGAGGAGAAGGCGCTGCTGGCCAAATCGAACGGCTGCACGCACGTGATCAACTACCGCGCGGAAGACTTCGTACCTCGCGTCAAGGAGCTGACCGGCGGCCACGGCGTGGATGTGGCCTATGACTCGGTCGGCAAGGACACCTTTCCCGGATCGCTCGACTGCATCAAGCCGCTCGGGCTTTGGGCGAGCTTCGGCAACGCTTCAGGCCCGGTGCCGCCTTTCGACATCGGCATCCTCGCGCAGAAGGGCTCATTGTATGCGACGCGGCCGACACTGTTTACCCATATCGCCACGCGAGAGGGCCTTCTCGAGACGGCCAGCGACCTTATCGACATGGTGACGCTGGGGCACGTAAAAATCCAGGTCAGCAAGTCCTATCCGATGGCCGAGGCGGCGCAAGCGCATCGCGATCTGGAAAGCCGGGCCACGACCGGCTCCATCGTGCTGGTTGCCGATTACGCCGAATCCAACCTGCCGTCCGCGCATGGCGGCGGCCCGGACGGGGTCTAGGACAGCACCCCTCATCCTGTCCTTCTCCCGCAAGGGAGAGGGACCTGCGGGCTTTTTGGCTCTACTGAGGTGTTGTTCGTTTCAAACCTTCTTCAATATAATAATTAAAGCTGAACTCACCCTTTCCATCGGCAGGGCCGCTCGCGATCAGTTCGTTTGTCTTGGCATTTGTAATTCTCACCGGCGCATAGGGCGTTTTCAGCTTAATAAGTATCGGCTCAATGTGTTGGGTGTCGGAATCCGGAACAGGCGGTGCGGCAACGGATGCCGCAACCGATGCCGCGACCGATGCCGTGAGGAAAGGTTCGATAGGGCATTGCTCCTTGACGCCTGTTTCGCTGAGAAAATTCGCTGCCAGACGAATAGGCGTAATGGATTGGACAGCGTGGATATTTGGAACTCCGCCCTTCACTAATCCGATCAAGTGGCCGGAACGATAAACAGGTCCTCCACTCATGCCTTCTTCCAGTAGGCTTGCCGCCGCCCACCGGCCGCCGGATGCGTTCCTGCTCCCCAACATGCCGCGAACTGGCTGGAGATTCTGGTCCAAGGGAAAGCCAAACGCAATAAAGTCGTCGCCCATTCCGGAATTATCGGCCAAGTCGTAGCAAAAACTCGCGGCGCGATAGTCCTCGGCAACAGACGGCAATTGGAGGAGAGCAACATCCTCGAAATCAGGATTGCCCGGGTTCACGATACGTAGAATGAGAGGGTTCCCGCCATAGCCGGATTTATCATAAAGCGTTCCCAAAATTTAATTCATTTTCTTGTCTCTATCGGCCTGCTTGTTCCAATTGCGAAAAAGATGGGCAGCCGTCAGGACATGTCCCTTTGTAGAAACCACAAAGCCGGTTCCTTGAACAGTGCTCTTAACTCCAGTATCAGGGTCAGTAATATCGAAAGCTATGTAAACTATCGTTTGACTTACTATTTCGGATAGCTTGTGCGCGTCCAAAGAAACTTCGGCCGAGGCTTGGCACAATAGGCTGCATGAGAAATAAAGCAGCAGGACAGATTGGAAGATGAAGCGCATCTATCTTGCTCCATACATCTGCTGCAAAGCGACGATATCCCAAGCACTTAATTGTCCATTATTGTTGTACTTCTCATTGCAATAATTCATCACCGAATGAGCATCATAGGGCGTGAGCATCTTTGCCTCGGAGCTTTCGCCTTGAGCAGGCTCTCTGCACTCCCCCGGCTTGTCAGGGCGGTTCTGCTCGTGGGCGAACCCAATTGCGTGGCCGAACTCATGCACGGCAATGGACTTGATGCAGGAGTCCCGCATTTCGGGGGTCCCTTTGCATGAGTCCGACCAGGCGTCGAAGGTGAAATCGAGCACCATCCCATGTTCTTTGCCGTCGAGGTCGCGGCCATAACCCTTCGTGTGAGGGCCATCGTTGGCGTCGTCGTGTACGAGAATTCTTATGCCGCTGCTTCTGTTGGCGCAGGGCTTCCAACCGCGGAACTCGATCTTGGAGTACATCTGCCAAGTCCCCGTCACCGCCTCTTGAACAAGCTGAGTTTCCCGTTGCATCGCGGGCGTGTAGTTCTCCCAGCAAACGTACACGATGGTGACGCCGTCCTTCTCGTGCGGCCAGCGCGAACTGGGGACAAAAAAGCCAAAATCTTGGCCTTCAGGCGTGGTTTGGATTGTATACAGGAAATGCCGCCCCACGAGAGTCGCCATCTGCGATTGTTCCTGGGCAATAGCCGAAGCGGAAAACATGAGGAGAATCGAAATCGCAATCAAAAGCGGCATAACAGCTCCAAGAGTATGCTTTTTAAATCAGCTATAAAGCGAAGAAGGGACTTGGAAATCAGAATCATCTAATTTTTGCGCGAGCTCAGCTTTTGGGCAATCTGTGGATGAGTAGTTTTCAACTATCAAAAAGCATCTTCACCGCAATCAGCCCTTCCAGCGATGTGACAGCCTCCGGCCAGTTGGGTGCTTCTTTAACACCCGCATCAACAGATGCTTGCCTCGGCAGCGCCGCCCACGCTGGACGCGTGTCCATGACGCCTCTATAGCTGGCGCAAACCAGCTTTTTTGTTTTGGAGACGAGAATGCTCGATCTCAAATGGATCCGGGAAAACCCGCAGGATTTTGATGCCGGCCTCGCGCGGCGCAGGCTGCCGCCGATGTCGGCGGCGGTGCTGAAACTCGACGAGGACCGGCGCGCGAACACAACAGCGCTGCAGGACATGCAGGCGCGGCGTAACGCGGCCTCGAAGGAGATCGGCAAGGCGAAGGGCAAGGGCGGCGATCCGGCGAGGGCCGAGGCGCTCATGGCTGAGGTTGCCGGGTTGAAGGATCAGATCGCGGCGGGAGAGCGGCGCGAGCGCGAACTCGACGAGCAGATGAAGACGCTGCTGTCCGGTATCCCGAACATGCTCGCGCCCGATGTCCCGGACGGCAAGGACGAGACCGAAAATGTCGAGTTGCGCCGCTGGGGCACGCCGCGCGACTTCGCGAAAGAAGGCTTCGAGCCGAAGCAGCATTTCGAGATCGGCGAAGCGCTGGGGCTGATGGATTTCGAGGCGGCGGCCAAGATTTCCGGCGCGCGGTTTACGGTGCTGAAGGGCGGGCTGGCGCGGCTCGAACGCGCGCTTGGCCAGTTCATGCTCGACGTGCAGACCGGCGAGCATCGGCGCTTACGGAGGTCAACCCGCCGTTGCTTGTTAAAGATGAAGCCGCTGTTGGAACCGCGCAGCTACCAAAATTTGCAGACGACTTATTCTCTACAAAATCTAGGAGTTGGCCAAAGCCAGATGAGTTCACGCTCAAGACCGGCGCTACCTCGGACGCCAAGTTTCACGTTGAATTTCAAGACCCAAGACTAGGATCGAGTTAACGAAGTCATTGCTCCGGCAGAAGTCTTCTTGAGATCATCCGCGAGCTCGAGCAGACGGCTCAATATGACGGGCTTAACGCCAAGCGATCGAAACAGTGCGCCATGGCTTATCCCAACTTCGGAAGTGCCGCTGACAAATTTGGTGCGGGAAAGCATCCTCGCCGAAGCAGATCTGCCCTACCGCTTCACGGCGCTGACACCATGCTTCCGCGCCGAGGCGGGCGCGGCGGGCAAGGACACGCGCGGCATGATCCGCCAGCACCAATTCTATAAAGTCGAGATGGTCTCCATCACGACGCCGGACCAATCGCAAACCGAGCACGAGCGCATGACAAACTGCGCCGAGGAAATCCTGAAGCGGCTCGCGCTGCCCTATCGCGTCATCGTGCTGTGCTCGGGCGACACCGGCTTCGCCGCGCGCAAGACGCACGACCTCGAAGTCTGGCTCCCCGGCCAGAACACCTATCGCGAGATTTCGAGCTGCTCCAACTGCGGCGACTTCCAGGCCCGGCGCATGCAGGCGCGCTTCCGCCCGAAGGAGGTCAAGGACGTGCAGTTCGTGCACACGCTGAACGGCTCCGGCCTCGCGGTCGGGCGCACGCTCATCGCCGTCATCGAGAACTATCAAGACGAGGACGGCAGCATCCGCGTCCCGGACGCGCTGCTAGCCCTATATGGGCGGCCTCGACCGCATAGCTGTCACTCAGAAGGCTTGAGAGTGTAACGATCCCGGAAACGCCGCTGGCGTTTGCCGGGATGACGGATTGCACGTCGTCATCCCAGGCGGAGCCTTATTCGGGATCGTGGAATAACAAAACGCTTCAACCGACACCCGATAATGCCTGCGGCGTTTTTTGACGAAGGGTATTGCATAGCGTACAAAACCCGCATGCGGATTCTCATCACGAACGACGACGGCATCGAGGCGCCGGGCCTCGATGTCCTGCAAAAGATTGCGTCCGACCTCTCGAAAGACGTCTGGGTGGTCGCGCCCGAAACCGACCAGAGCGGCGCGGCGCATTCGCTGACGCTGCATGAGCCGCTGCGGCTGCGAAAGCTCTCGGAGCGCGTCTTCGCGGTCAAGGGCACGCCGACCGACTGCGTGATCATGGGGGTGCGCTACATTCTCCAGGATGAGCTTCCGACCCTCATCCTGTCCGGCGTCAACCGCGGGGCGAACCTCGCCGACGATGTCACCTATTCCGGCACCATTGCGGGCGCGATCGAAGGCACCATGCTCGGCATCCCGTCCATCGCCATGAGCCTCGCTATCGATTGGGAAGATCCGAAGACAATCCATTGGGAAACGCCGATCGAACTGGGCGCCGATCTGGTCCGCAAGCTTATGAAGGCGGGCTGGCCGCGCGATGTATTGATGAACGTCAATTTCCCGGACAGGGAACCAGGTAAAGTCCAGGGTATTCAGGTTACAGAACAAGGCAGGCGCGATCAGGATTACTTGCGCATCGAAGACCGCATGGATACGCGGGGCAACCCCTACTACTGGCTCGGGTTCAAACCGCGGTCGCTGCATCCCGGCAAGGGGACGGACCTTTGGGCGGTGAGGTCGGGCGCGATATCGGTAACGCCTCTTTATCTGAACTTAACGCATAGTGATACGTGCCGGAAGCTGACAGGGCTTCTGGAGGCGTAAAAGGAGCGGGCCTGCAGGTGGCGTCTCGCAATTGCCGTGCGAGAGCGCTGCAAGTTAGCGGCAATTCGGAGACCGGACACTAGGGCCGCTCCGGGAGTGGTGCTCATGGACGAAGCGCTGCGCGATCTTCTATACAGCCTGCAACACAACGGGATCGGAGACCCTCGCGTCTTTGACGCCATCGCCAAAATTCCGCGAGAGCTTTTCATTTCCGAAGATGCCCTCAAGGCGCAAGCCTATGCGGACCAGGCTTTGCCGATCGAATGCGATCAGACGATTTCGCAACCCTACATCGTCGCCTATATGAGCGAGCGGCTGAACGTCGCGGCCGACCAGGATGTCCTCGAAATCGGAACAGGCTCCGGCTACCAGGCCGCGATCCTTTCTCAGCTCGCGCGTCACGTTTACACCATGGAACGCCATCGGGAACTGCACGATCTGGCAGTGCAGCGGTTCGAACGGCTCGGGATTCACAATATTACGGCAATCCTCGGCGACGGCACCAAGGGATGGCCCGACAAGAGGCTTTT
The DNA here is from genome assembly GCA_963839435.1 of uncultured Alphaproteobacteria bacterium. Taxonomy (GTDB): domain Bacteria; phylum Pseudomonadota; class Alphaproteobacteria; order Rhizobiales; family Rhodomicrobiaceae; genus Rhodomicrobium. The sequence continues at coordinate 324,683 of CAWIVD010000017.1, read as the reverse complement.
CGATCGCATCATTGTCACGGCCGGCGCGAGGCAGGCGCCTGACGCGCTTCTCGATCAGCTTTCGCCATGCGGAGCCATGGTTATTCCACTCGGGCCCCGCTACGATCAACGGATCACGCTTGTCACGCGGATGAATGGGCATTTGGAGTACCAATCTTTAATCCCCGTTCAGTTCGTGCCGCTCGTGCCTCGCGATTATTGACAAGGCCTGTGCGCCCGCAGCGTGAAAAAATAGCAAGCGTTTAAGTTAATATTAAGTGTTCCGCCGCTAATACTTTTATCGCAAAGTGAGGTGCGGCGATGAGTAGAGTGCATGCGGGGGGCAAGCGCGGGCCCGGAGTTGTCCGCGCAGCTGTAAAGATCAGTTTGGGTTGTGTTCTTCTGGGTGGGTGCAGCGCGGGGACGGAGCGGCTCACAAGTCTGGACTTCGGAAGCGGGTATGAGGCAGCGCCTCCTCCTTCCAAGCCGGTGTCAACGGCTGCCATCAACGCTCCCCAATACCGCCCCATTCGAGAAACAGCGAGTTCTCAACCGAAACCGCAAAGCGGTTATCAGCTGGCGAGCGCCAGCCCCGACCAGTCTGGGGGATATCTGCAAGTGTCCCGGGTCGAGCTTCCCCCTGTTGAGCAACAGTCTTCCGGGTCATCCGGAGTGAAGACGGCCGATGGCTATGGCCCCTACGGCCCTGCCCCTCTTTCGGATGGGACATATGCGGGGCCGCGCGTCTACTCGCCTTACGATCAGCCGAACGGAGGCTATGCGCCCCCTGCGCCGCCGCCGTCCGGAGGTTACGCTCCGCCTCCCGGTGGTTATAGCGGCCCCCCCCAGGGTTATTACGGTGGCGGCTCGAGTTACGCGCCTCCGCCGCAGGATCCGGGAAGCGGGCCTTATGGCTATCAGCAGCAGTCGCAGAATCAGCAGAATGGCCGCGGATATGATCGCGCGCCCGCGCAGGACTATGCGTATTACGGGCCTAATCAGGGGAACACGCCGCCCGCAGACGGCAGGAAAATGGCAAGGCCCTCCGGTCCTGCCGTTGCCGATGCGTCGCGCGGAAAAGTGGTAACGCTTGCGCCTGGCGAAACTCTTCTTTCCCTCGCCAAGCGTCACGGCGTGACCGTCGAGGCGATCGCACAGGTGAACCGCCTCCGTGGCGGTCCCGTCATGCCCGGCACCAGGCTTTACATCCCAGCCGCAGGTCCATCGAAGTTCGCCCAAGCGCCGAGCGTACCCGGAGCGAAAGTCGCCGAATGCACGGGCGGCCAATGCTACACCGTGCAGAGAGGCGAAACCGTCGGGGCCATCGCACGCGCTCATGGCTTGACGGAGCAGCAACTTCTTGCGGCGAACAACCTGCCAGACGCGCGCTCGCTCAAGGCCGGACAATCCATCGCGATTCCGGGTCAGACGGCGCCAAGGCAAGCCATGGCTTCAGCCACCCCTCAAAACCGGACAGCTCCGCGCGGCCATGCTTCCGCTTCGGCTGCCCCTGCCTCCGACTCCGAAGGCACCCTGCAGGAAGCCGAGCATGTGAAGCCGTCGACTGAAGTCAAGATGACGACGACAAAACAGACCGAGCCCTCTTGCGAGGCAGCCCTCGCCAATCCGCTTCCTCGCATGGGCAAGACCTTCCGCAAGCCTGTCGAGGGCCTCGTTATCGGCCAGTTCGGCCCGCAGCGCGATGGCACCGTGAACGAGGGCTTGACGATCTCGGTTCCCAAGGGCACGCCCATCAAGGCCGCTGAGAATGGCGTCGTTGCCTATGTCGGCGATGAACTGCCGGGCTTCGGCAACCTCATCCTGATCCGGCACGCCGAGGAATATGTCACAGCCTACGCCCATACGGACGAGATCATGGTCAAGAAGTGCGATGTGGTGAAGCGCGGTCAGACCATAGCAACGGCCGGCGTGACGGGGGATGCGAACCAGCCGCAGCTCCACTTCGAGATCCGGAAGAACGCGAAGCCCGTGGACCCGTCACCGCTGCTCGGGTCATAGGATCGAAAGACGGAGGGAAGCTCCTTCCGTCCAGCGCACCCCCAAGACGATCTCAAGTCCCGCCCTCTCGCGGGACTTTAATCGTTACAGGCCGCCAGCGGCAGGGCGGCGGCCAGAGCATCGTGCGTTTAATCGGACGCAGCGTCCCACTCATCGTCGCCCCGGAATACGCTCGGTGCATATCTCCGGGGCCGTTACGGATCGAAACGCCCCTTTCTCCCGGATTGCGGGCGTCGTTCCCGGACGACCGGGCTGTGCCTCAGGCTTGCGCCCGCAACCAACCCCGTTTTTCCGCACTCCGCTCGAACCACCTGGACGGCGATCAGTCTTTGCCCTCGTATTTGAAGGAAACCTTCAATTTTGCCCGGTAGGCCGACACTTTGCCCTCTTCGATCACGAGATCGAGTTGCACAACCTCTGCGACGCGAAGATCACGCAAGCTTTGGCCAGCCCGCTCAACGGCGGCGGCCGCCGCCTTCTCCCACGAGTTAGTGCTGGTGCCGATGAGTTCGACGACCTTGTACACGCTTTCCGACATGCGACTATCCTCCCAAGAGAGAAGGATGGCACTTTTTGTCGCAGTCGCCAAGTCACACCGGGCAAATTTTGGGCACGCATGGCTAAAAAGGAGGCACGGAGCGCCTGGAGCAGCCGGGGCGTTCGTGGCCAACTCCTTCCTCGAGCCGAGGTCCTGCAGGCACTGAGCTGAACCCTGAATGTCGATGCCAATGATGTCCTCAAATCTGTTCAATCAGTCAGGATCGATAGTGGTCCTTCTTACATGCGTGTAGAGAATGCAATAGCTGATGCTGAAAGGGCGACGGGCCTTCCGGACCAGCTTTCGCATCTCGGGAGAGGAAATCGGCGTATGATCGTGACGCGGCGTGCTGCCGCCAGACCTCTTCAAAGCGCGCAAGAATTCCAGGACGGACTCATAGCTCATCGCGTGATGCCGCAGGACACGGTCGCCGGCAAAACCATTTGCGAAATCGGGGGTTGGAAAAGACCAAAGACCGTGGCCTACCCCCGCCTCGTCGCATAGGTCTCGCCAGGCGCCGAGGCTTCCCGCAACAGGGACGGCCACGCAGAGAACACCTTGCGGCGTCAGCCACCGCTGCCAGCGACGCAGCACGTCCGCCGGTTGCGCAAGCCAATGAAGCATCATGCTGGAAAAGATCAGATCGAATTCTTTGGGCCAAATCGCATGCGCCAGCATCGGCGCGAACGATAGCAAGGCGCGTTATTTTCCGCTTTGCCTCGCTCAACATCGAAGGTGCGTTATCAAGCCCCGTGAGTTCCGCTTGCGGCCAGCGCATCGCCGCCTGCGTCAGCACAAACCCGGTGCCGCAGCCGATATCAAGAATGCTTCGCGGCGTGGATACGGGGGCGGTTGCGACCAGCGTCTTGGCCACCTGAACCTGAATCATGGCGGTGGCGTCATAGCTGCGTGCTGCCTTGTCAAAGGCGTGATCAATACGTGGACTTGCCATCGCTTCGGAAATACTCGTATCAAGATCGGCTCGCAAGATCGCAGTCATAAATCGCAGCACGAGGACGCGAACGACAGGTCATCGGATTGCAGACCGTAGGTCAGTCAAGTTTGGTTCCAGTGCATTTGCTGCACTGCGGCCATCGATTTAACCGATATGATTTAGCATGTCTTGGGCGACATCTACGGGCCGAAGGGGCACATTGCTGCGAAAGATGGTGGTGAGCCATCCGTTATCGATTGCCCAGGATGCGGTAGGTTTCCGCCTTAATCGATTTCCGATTAAAGGCGGTTTGATCTCGTGTTGCATGCTGACGGGGGTGAAAATTTTTGGCGCTGCACCAGCAGCAAGGTGCGGTTCAATTCACCTTAAAAGGTGGCATTTCAAAAGGTGGTGTTTCAGGAGGATGACGCCGTGGTTCAAGCCGCGGCACGCACTGGACGGCTCATCAGGCGATCGTTTCGAGCGCTTCTGCCATTCGTCGACTTCAACTGGGCCGCAAGATGGGCTATGCGATCGAAACCGGCTGCGACATTGAGCATATGCTCCTTTGTCCGGGGATCGGTTACCGCCTTGCTGAGGGTACGAACCTGCTCGGCATGACCGAGCCAGAGCTGCGCATTATAGAGAGTAGAGTGCATTTCGATTGTTGCTCCCGACTAGAACCAACCTGACCGCCACACTTCCATAGAATTTTGTGAAAATTGTGTTGACTGATGCTGCCCAGGCACGGGCTTCGTCAGGCGATGCTGCGCAGGCCCGCGGGTTAAACGGGCTTCCCGCGCGGCGTACTAGGACTTCCCGCGAAAGAGGTCGCCATAGGCATCGCGGAGAAGGTTCTTTTGCACCTTGCCCATTGTGTTGCGGGGAAGGTCATCCACGAAAAATACGCGTTTGGGCAGCTTGTAATTCGCGAGGCGGCTCTTCAGCGCCTCGACCACATCGTTCTCCTGCAACTCCCCGTCCTTCTCCAGCACCACGACCGCCATAACCCCTTCGCCAAAGTCGGGGTGGGGCACTCCAATGACGGCGCTTTCGATCACCCCGGGCAAGGCATCGATCTCGCTCTCGACTTCCTTGGGATAAACATTGAAGCCACCGGAGATGATGAGATCCTTGCCGCGCCCTACGATGTGGACATAGCCACGGGAGTTGATCTTGCCGAGATCGCCGGTTATGAAAAAGCCGTCGTCCCGGAACTCGGCTTTCGTCTTCTCGGGCATGCGCCAATAGCCCTTGCACACGTTCGGGCCGCGCACCTCGATCATGCCAATGTCCTCAGGGCCTAGCGTCTCGCCCGTTTCGGGGTTGGCGACCCGAACTTCGACGCCGGGCAAGGGCGGTCCAACCGTGCCCGGCACGCGCTCCCCCTCGTAAGGGTTCGAGGTGTTCATGCCGGTTTCCGTCATGCCATAGCGTTCAAGAATGGAGTGACCGGTCTTTTCGAGAAAACCGCGGTGAGTATCCGGCAGAAGGGGCGCGGAGCCGGAAATGAAAAGGCGCATTTGCCCTGTCGTCTCGCGCGTCAGACGGGCGTCGTCGAGGAGGCGGACATAAAAGGTCGGCACCCCCATCATCGTGGTGGCGCGCGGCAAGAGCCGGAAAGTCTCGTTCGGATCGAATTTCGGGAGATACAGCATGGAGGCTCCCGCCATCAGAACGACGTTGGTTGCCACAAAGAGGCCGTGGGTGTGGAAGATCGGCAGCGCATGCAGCAGCACATCGTTGGATGTGAACCGCCATGCCTGAGCCAGCGCCGCCGCATTGGACGTGAGGTTGCCGTGCGACAGCATCGCGCCTTTGGAGCGGCCTGTCGTGCCGGATGTATACAAAACCGCCGCAAGGTCGTCGGCCGATCGCGGCACGTCTTCGAAAACCTCCGGATGCCCGGAGGCATGCGCTGGAAGCGTGCCATCTTCGTCCGTCCCGAGCGTCAATAGCGTCGGCACCCCTGCCCTCTCGCACAGTGCCCCTGCTTCACTCATGCCGGGGCGGCAGACAAAAACGGATGGTTCCGAATCGCGCAGAAAGTAATCGAGTTCCGGCTCAGTATAGGCTGTATTGAGCGGGAGATACGCGGCCCCGGCGCGAAGGCAAGCCAGATAGAGGAACAGGGCCTCAGGCGATTTTTCGACCTGAGCGGCGACGCGGTCGCCTGGCTTCACCCCCCCGGCCACAAGCGCGCCGGCGAAGCGCGATGTGGCGGCGGAGATATCACTATAACGATACAGCTTTCCTGCACCTGTCTCGATCGCAACCTTGTGCTTGTCCGTCCACTTCGAACTTAACTGATAAAAAAGGTCGGAAGATCTTGGCACGGCCAAACCCTGGATTATGTGAATATTCAGAATACCAAGACCATGGAAGCGTTGCCAAGACAATCGTATTTGAAGAACCTCGGTGCATGCCAGGAATGACATGACGGCCGCAGAAGAGTAAACACAAAATATGGTAAGTCTTGCCCTTCTCAAGCACGAAATATCGACATCCCGCTAAGTTCAGAAAAATCGATCTAAAGGAAAGCTTGGAAAAGGCTAGGCTTACGCTTGAGCCTAGCCATAAATTGTACACTAGACTGTCAAAAACGTACACAATGCTTGCGGGATATTTATGGATACGCACCTGTGCCGACAGGCGCGGCGCGCATATCCGCGGGGATTTTGAAGTCTTTCGCCGCCGCACCGCGCATCTGCGCCGCGATCTTCGGCAAGCCGGTCCGATTGCCGTAATCGGGGATGCGTGTCTTGCCGCGCTTACTGTCAGCAGACAGGGTCTGGGCGCAGATCAAATCGATCGCCGTCACCAGCGCCAACGGCCAAACCAACTGCAGCCTTGCGCCTGCTGCTGCCAAAGCCGCCCACGACGACGCGATCGCACACTTTCAGCTTTTTGTTGGTCTTTCCGACCTCGACGACTTCGCCCATGAATTCATGGCCCACGATGTCGTCATCCCTGGCATGACCCATCGCAAAGGTGCAGGTCGGAGCCGCAGATCGCACAACTCGTCACCTGGACGATCGCGCCGCGGCCATCTTCGATCTTGGGATCGGGCGCCGTCTTGTAACGGATGCCTCCAACCCCTTGCCAGCACAAGGCTTTCATTCAACCAGTCCTCCTTGAGCGAAGCAAGGCCGTGTCTTACTAACGGCTCCTGCAGTAAACCTCACAGGAGAGGACAGATCCGACGCGCTTTTGTTTCATAAGATCGAAGCGGAAACTTTCGGCAGAATCCTTATCTTGACCGCAATAATAGAACGATTCCAGCGATTAGTGGATAAGCCCGCGTTCGTGCTGAAGGACACCGTTCAGGCCCTGGCCATGACGAGCGCAACCCCGACAAAAATGAGCCCGACGCCAATCCATCGCGTTCTTGTCACCTGCTCCCGCAAAATCCAATGGGAAAGGACGGTTATAGCAATCAGGTTGAGGCTCAAGATCGTAAAAGCCACGCTGACGTCGAGCAGCTTCAAGGCCTCGGTGTAGATCAGCGCCTGCAGAGCAAGCACAACGACCCCGGCCGAAATCCACATGAACCAGCGGACTTTGGTGAGCACCGATTTCTTCAGAAAGACCTGCCCGAGCCCCTCCAGGAAGGCGCACAGCACGACGAGCAAAATGCCAAAGGTGGTTCCAGTCATGGAAGTGTGGTCGTGTCCTCTGTCATGGTCATGGGCTTGGTCTGGCTGATGAACCATACGCCGGCGATAACGAAAACAACACCCGCAATCTCGAAAGCGTCGACAGCCTCGTGCAGCATCAAAACCGATACAATGGGAACGCATGCATAGCTCAAGGACGCGACAGGCTTTGCATAGCTGAGATCGGCTTGGGCAAGAACCATCAGCCAATTGAAGAACTGAAGGGCCATGATCGTGATGATCCCAAGAAGGGCCGGATTGCTCAGGAGCGAGCTTATCGCTGCTATGGGCGAAGGGTCGGAAGGGGTTTCGAGAACGGCCGATTTCCAGGTGATTTGAAGAAGCGTGTCAAAGAGGACTGCCGCGAGAAGCCCGATCACGAGTTTCCATCTCAACTGTCCGTTTAAGATCATTGTGCTGCGGCCTCCCACGTCATTGAGCTCTAGTCAAGCGGCGCCTGTCCCATCGATTCCCAGCATCCGCGATGCTTGCACACAATTTTACGCCAACAAAAAGACCTTCCATGCAAATTCCGTGTCACATTCGCCTCAGCTTTCATAAAAGTCAAAATACCGGGACACGGATCGTTGGCGCGCGTAAGCTCCGGGCGATGGCCCTCTCAGGAGGAAAGCGGTGCGAAACCGTGGCTGTCCCCGCGACCATAAGGGGGCGAGTGTAGCGCTCAAGGCTACCGGGAAACCGGAAAGGCGCGCGAAGCTGAGCCCGTCAGCCAGGTTTCCCCGCCTTGAATAACGCTGGGTCTCTGGTACAGGGCATCAGACGGCGAACTCAGTTCAGGCTGAGCTTTGCAATCAGGAACCCTTTGTACGCGGCGGCCTTCCTACAAGCCGAATAGACTTTGTACGCCGCTCGACAGTATACCACTGCATATAAATAAGGCTCACAGAATCCTTATCACAAAAAAGCAAATACCCCTAGCGATGCGGCGCTAGGGGTATTGTATAGGGAAGTATATCCAGGCAATACGTCTAGGAATAAAACTGGCAGAGCGCTTTTAAGCTCAGCGTCTGCTGGATATAAAAATATTATGGGCACTATCGCTGCGCAACGACTTTCGCACAAAAAAGCTGACATACCAGGGAATAGATGCAGCAAAAACACCAGTAGACTGACGATATGCTATCGCGCTGGGCGGCTTCCTCGGGAAAGAAAGATCGCTGCATTTGGAAATGAAAATGCCCGCGCGAGGCGGGCACTCTCGTCTAGAAGGGCTTCCGCGCCCTAAGCTTGCGAGCTTCGAGCCTATTCCGGCGGCCTCGGAGTTGTTGACGTGCTTGGCGGCAAGATCGGGTATGTAACCTGCGGCTGGTCGCCTGTCAGCGAGGTGAGAAAGGCCGTGATCTTGGAAACCTCATCATCGGTGAGCTTCTGGCCGAGCTGGCTCGTCCCCATGACACGAACCGCTTCCCGCAAATCCCAGGAACTGCCGCTGTGGAAATAAGGCGGCGTCAGTTCGACGTTGCGAAGTGCCGGCACACGGAATACGTACTCGTCGCTCGCCGTGTGTGTAACAATGAGACGGCCCTTGTCGGTTGGAGGCAGGATACGCGCTCCCGGTCTCTCCACGACTCCAAATGGCGCATAGGTCTGGCCACCGACGTTGATGCCCGCGTGGCAGGTGGCGCAGCCCTTGTCGATAAACAGCTTCAGACCTTCCTTCTGATCCGCGGTCAAAGCATCCGCGTCGCCACGGAGATATTTGTCCAAGGGAGCGTTTGGCGTGAGAAGGGTCCCCTCGAATGCGGCAATGGCCGTCGCCGCATTCGAGATGGTGATCGGGGCAGTCTCCGATGGGAAGGCATCCTTGAACAGCTTCGCATAACCGGGAACGCCCTTCAGCATTTCCATGACATGCTCGATGCTCGTACCCATCTCCAACGGGTTTTGCATCGGGCCGCTGGCCTGCTCCTTCAGGTCTGCCGCCCGGCCGTCCCAAAATTGGGCCTTATTGAACACGGAGTTGAAGACAGTCGGCGCGTTCCGGCTCCCCCTTTGCGATTTATGACCGATGGACGTTGGCAGCGCATCAACGCCGCCAAGCCCGATCTGATGGCAGGTGTTGCAACTGATGTTGTGACTGAGCGACAAGCGGGGATCGAAAAAAAGCGCCTTTCCCAGCTCGATCCTCGCCGGCGTCGTAACACCGTCCTTAGCCGATGGGGGCTCCAGGGGGATCGGCTCGAAAGTGGCCTGAGCCTGCTTCATCAGCGCATCGTCCGCGGCGAGCGCGGGAGCGAAATTAGCGATCAAGAGAACCGTCAGAGAAGCGAGAACGCGCATGGCCACTTTCCTCATCGCACAACCATTATGAGATGTGCCAGAGTGCGAGGCTTAGGGCAAGTCGTCGGCCCTAGGCTAATGGTGGTACTTTGTCTCTGTCCGCGGCCCGGACCGCATGCGAGGCGGCCGGCCAGCCGAGTTCAGGCATAACGCACTGGCAGCCGCAGGCGTTGATCATGGTGTTTTGGTTCGCATGCGTGAAGTTGCAGGCCTTTTACCTCACAGCCATGCAGACGTATCGTGCGGGCACGTCCTGGCCGCTACCGGCGCCTCCAAATACTCCGGCTGGTCATCGGAAAACGCCCTCGCGACGTCAAGGCCTCCTGAATCCCGCCATAACGCCGAGCGGGCCGCCCCATGCAACGCCGCCGCCCGACGAATTGCGTTTGCCCTCTTTATCCATCCCTGGGTGCGCATGGCTTACGCATGAGGGTGTTTTGACTTCTTCTTAGCCTTTGTCTTGACGCCGGATTGCGTCTCTTCGATGCGGGCCGACAGTCTGGTCGCCATCTGGGCCAACGCGTGAACCTGGTCCGACAGCGCATCGATATCGTGTTTCGTCGGGACATCGAGGGTTTGCAAGGCACCCTGCACGCGGTCGACAAAGGCCTGCTCAGGCTTGTCCAAGGTGTGCGTCTCTTTCACGTAAGAACCGGGAGCATCTTCGATCGGCGTGAGCGCGCCGTCTCCGGGCTGGCGGGCCGGCACCGAATTTCCGGCGAACTGGCTGACCCATTGATCCCAATCCCCCCACCACGATCCTTCGTGGCGCTCCGTGCCGACAATCCACTCGTCCGGCGTGGCGGCAATCTTGTCTTTCGTCCAATAACAATATTTCTTGGCGGCCGGGGGGTTCATCACTCCGGCGATATGGCCCGAGGCCCCCAGGACGAATCTCACCGGACCGGACACAAGCTGAGTTCCGGCGTATGTCGATTTCCACGGAGCGATGTGATCCTCGCTGGCCGAGAGGAAGTATTGGGGAATCGTGATGCGGCGAAGATCGATGCCTTCTCCCCCGAGCGTGATGCCGTTCGGCTCACGCAAGCGATTGTGGAGGTACATGTTGCGCACATAGAAGCCGTGCATGGCCGCGGGCATGTTGGTCGAGTTCGAGTTCCAGAACAGGATGTCGAACGGCATCGGCTCCTGGCCCAGGAGATAATCCTTGACGAAGAACGACCAGATCAGGTCGTTCTCGCGCAGCATGCAGAAGGCTTCGGCCAGATGATGGCCTTCGAGGATCCCCTTGAACCGCATGTGCTTCTCCAGGAGATCGATCTGCGCCTCGTCGATGAAGACCCCAATCTCGCCCGGGTCGGAGAAGTCGAACAGCGACGTGAAATAGGTGCAGCTGACGATCCGTTTGTCCTGCTTCGCCGCCATGTAGGCCGCGGTGATGGCCAACAGGGTTCCGCCAATGCAATAGCCGACGGCGTTGACCTCCTTTTCACCCGTCGCCTGCTCGATCGCATCAAGCGCGGCAATCGGACCCTTGAGCAGGTATTCGTCAAAAGTTTTGTCGGCATAGCTTTCGTCCGGGTTGACCCACGATATGAGGAATACCGTATGGCCCTGGTCGACCGCCCACTTGACGAACGAGTTCTTCGGCTGCAGATCGAGGATATAGAACCGGTTGATCCATGCCGGCACAATCAACAGCGGGCGCTGGCGTGCCGTCTCGGTCGACGGCGTGTATTGCAGCAGTTGCATCATCTCATTCTGGTAGATGACCTTGCCCGGCGTCGTCGCGATATTCTCGCCAATGTGGAAGTGTTCCAGATTGGTCATCTTGACATTGAAGTTGCCGTGGTTGCGATCCAGGTCCTGCAGCATGTGCGCGACGCCTTCCAGCAGGTTCTCGCCCTTGCTCTCGATCGTCTTCTTCAGGACTTCGGGATTGGTCGCCGCGAAGTTGGTGGGCGACATCGCGTCAATGAATTGCCGGGTATAGAACTGCACCTTCTTGGTCGTGTGCTCGTCAAGCCCGCGGACCCGGTCGACCCCCGATTGCAGGTGCCGGGCGGTCAACAGGTAGCACTGCTTGATGCAGTCGAAAACGACGTTCTCGGCCCACGCCTCGTCCTTGAAGCGGCGGTCGGCCGGCGCCGGGGCCGCTACCGGCTCGAACTCCTTGTTCAACAGGAACTTGGCCATGCCCCTTTGCCACAGCTCGCCCATGCTATTCCAGTAATCGACTTGCGCCTTCACGATCTCGGCCGGGTTTTCCCAAGCCTTGATTGCGAGGTCCTGGAAGGACTTGCTTACGATAGCCGGGTGCATGATCTTGAACCCATCATCTTTTTCAGTATTCGTGAGATACTGACTGATAAGATGGTGACTTTTTTCTGTAATCTCGCCAATAGCGCTCGAGATCCTCTTGACTGTCTCAAGATCTTTTCCCACGGCGCCGAGATCGCGTCCGTCTTTTTGTGCGGTATCCATTTCTGTGCTCCTCCCTTTTGGTTCTATAACGGTGCTGCGAGTAACAAACGGCGCTGTCAATTCCCCGGCACTGCCTGAGGCCTCTTTGTTAAGTAACTATTCACAATAAGCGCAATCGAACCCGCACCTCGGTGACAAGGGCGACCGAATGCATGATCGGCGCCCCGTCGCTGGACATAAGATATGCGAGACGAGACACCTTCTGTTTCATGATCGAGTTTTGGCAGCCTGTCCTCGCCACGTCTTCGCCGCTCTCTCGTTGAAGCTCAACAAGGCGTATTTTCCGTCGTATCGCGCCAATTGTACCCGATGCTGGACACATGGCAAAATAAGAGGAAGGGGCAATCGGTTTGTCCGAATTCGGACCCCATCCGTTCCCAGAAATCGTTTCATTTTGCATTGGCAGAATGACGAGTGAGTGCCCCCGCACACGGCATCGCATGGCCCGGAGGAAGAAGGATCGAGGCTGCACAGCAAGAGTGCGGCCGCGCCGCCATAAGGCTCGGGCATCGCCCGGCGCGATCTTCACTCTAGAAGATCTTAGCCTGAACTCTGCCTGTCGGGGTTTACTGCGGCATTTATCATCTTCTATCTTTGATATTAATCATGTTGCCCCGGCAGATAAGGCTAAATAATAGAGACTATGATTACATTGGAAGATTGCATTGCGTTCTGCGGGGCGACCAGGGAGGTGGTGCTTGTCATCGCGGAACACGAGCACATCCCCGAAATCGTGGCAGCCGGCTTTGTCAGTTCCATGTTGAGCGTAGAGAACGGCGTCGAAGAAATCCGGAACATGATCGTGGATTATATCCGGCAAGCCCAGGTTTGTGGCGACCGCAGGCACGCCTTGAGTTTCCTGCACGTGCTGCACCGCTTCCTCAAGATGCACCGCGCTTGATCGCATCCCATCGTCCCTGCGGCGCGCATCGGTGAGCCAGGCGCGCGCATGGCGTGGTCTGCATGTGGGCCTCGATATGGTCGATCCAGCCGCCGTACGCGGCGTTGTGCTCCTGTTGCTCCGCCATCGCGCGTGAGGTGAAATTGGCGTTGGTTTTTCACCACAGGGCATTCGCTGCACCAGCTAAAACCGCTCGATCGTTGCGAGCGGGACTTTCTGTAATAAAACCCGCTATCGACCGGACTAACGCATCGCTGCCTGCCTCTTCAGCAGGTATGAACCCCGGCTCCAGCGGCGCATGCCAGTAGCGGCGCTCGCTAGTTTATGCCCTGCCGAGCTTCCCATGCCGCAAGATGAAGTGAGTATCAGAAAGTCTTTTTCTTGCCGGCTGAGTTCGGGGTGGTCTTCATCTTTGTCAGATTTGGTGCGAAAGACCCTGCTACCGGTTCTTTGGGCTTAACGGCTTTAGGTTTCTTGGGCTCGCGGTTGCTTCGTTTCTGGCCTTTTGACATGGCGTTTCCTAGTTGATGAGATTGGTTCGAACTTCGGTCTTATGATCTCCCGCCGCAGGCTTTTGTACCGTAACTGGGGAAGTGGCCCCAAAGACACTCCGCAAACCTCCGACACGGGAAGGGGTGCCAAAACGATCAGATATTCGCATCGTGTCCGCAGTTACCGCCGCGGCTTCAAGTCGCTTTAGACACGTTCCTGCCGTTCCGCCACGTTCTTTATGCGGCAATCCGGGGGTACCTCAAATATTACCGTTAACATCAAGACTCTCTTTCACGCTTTCACCTTCCTCGCAATAATATAGATACTTTTTCCCGATTATAGAATCAGCGTCTTTCACCACGATTGCAGCAAATGGTATGCATGAGATCGGGTGAACGTAAAACCCAAGCAGGATGCAGTCATCTTTGCTTTCTTGTGGGCTTTCATCGGCTTCGATCCATGCAAAGCCCAATCCTTCAAGGGTTTTGAGGTCGGTTTCCTCTATCGCTTGACATTCTGGAATCCAGGTTGAAATTTTTCCTCTCCTTTTACTTAATCGATCGATGGCCAGGAGCCCACGAGGCTTTCCAGCGCTCATTCGCCCGGATAAAAGTCACGGCGACCTCGGCCCCAGAGTTTCTCATTCCCGTCCATCTTGGCACAGCGGAACTCGGCTGGGATAGGTTCGGAATATGCCTATGGCAGCCCGCCGAAAAAGCGAGCGGGTAGAACAGTATGTCTCGGCGGATGTCTCGATAGCGTGTTCTGGTCTGCAGCGTATCCGCCTGTTTCCTGTTTTTCGCTATACCCGCGAGCAGCTTTGGCAGCCGGACCAGATTATAGGCGGCGAGCGTGAACGTGAACTGAGTGCCAACGCGCTCCACGCCGCGCAGCATGGGCTTGGCGACTGGCCCGATGATGAGGCGAAAGGATCCATATTCGCACGACCGGGTCTCCAACGGCGTTTTTTCAGCAGCCTGATAGACGTTCGGGGCTCTCTTCACGCGCCCCTCATGTTGAGAAAACTTCTGCCGCGTCTGGAAGTCTGAACACTGGTCAAAAAAACGGCCCAAAATTCGGAGGTCACTCATTGACGCATTTCAATCTCCGCCAGATCTGAAACAAACCGCGCGATCTTCCGATGGCGTGTCGAGGTGAAGTCGAAGTCTTTGCACAGAGGATTTTCAAATGACGCACATAATTTTGACAGGGCTGATCGGCTTGGCGATGTCAGCCGGGCTCCTCGTCGCCCTTCCAGCCGCCGCACAGGCCGCTGTCACCGAGCAGGAAGCGCACGCTATCGGCGTCGACGCCTATCTTTACTTTTATCCGCTCATTACGATGGACGTCACGCGCAAGCAATCCGTCAACATCGAACCCGGCAAGGAACTCGGCAAGGGTCCGATGAACATGTTCAGCAACATCCCGGCTTATCCGCCCGCCGATTTCAAAGGCGTCGTGCGGCCGAACTTCGATACCTTGTATTCCAGCGCTTGGCTCGATTTGACCAGGGAACCGATGGTCGTTTCTGCGCCGGACACCCATGGGCGTTACTATCTGCTGCCGATGCTCGACATGTGGACCGACGTGTTCGCTTCGCCCGGTTGGCGCACCACAGGCACGCAAGCGGGCGATTTTCTGATTACGCCTCCCGGCTGGACAGGCGACGTTCCCCCAGGCATGGCGCGCATCGGTGCGCCCACGCCCTATGTCTGGATCATTGGACGGACGAAAACCGACGGCCCGGACGATTACGCCGCGGTCCGCAAAATTCAGGCGGGCTACAAAATCACGCCGCTTTCGGAATGGGGCAAAACTCCCACGCCGCCCAAAGTGACCATCGATCCGGCGGTGGACATGAAAACACCGCCGAAGGAGCAGGTCGACGCTATGCCGGCGGGGAAGTTTTTCGCCTATGCAGCGGAGTTGCTCAAGGTGATACCGCCGCACATCACCGATCAGCCAATCATTGCTCAATTGAAGAAAATCGGCATCGAGCCGGGCAAGAGCTTCGACTTGGACACGGCTGATCCGGCCATTCGCACAGGGTTAGCGACCGCTCCTGAGAATGCACGGCAATTGATGGCCTGGAAAGTGCCGACGCTTGCGCGAGTGGTGAACGGCTGGTCGATGAATACAGATACGATGGGCGTCTATGGCAACTATTATCTCAAGCGGGCAATCGTCGCTCAGTTCGGCCTCGGCGCCAATGTTCCGGAAGATGCCATTTACCCGCTGAACCTCGGCGACGAATCCGGCAGCCCCCTCGACGGGACTAGCAAGTACACTCTCCACTTCGAAAAGGGTGCTTTGCCGCCGGTGAATGCCTTCTGGTCGGTCACACTTTATGACTTGGATGGCTATCAGGTGGCAAATCCTTTGAACCGGTTTGCGCTCAGCAGCTGGATGCCCTTGAAGGCCAACGCTGACGGCTCGCTCGATCTCTATTTCCAGAATGAAAGCCCCGGTGCGGACAAGGATGCGAACTGGCTTCCCGCCCCCAAAACTCCGTTCAATCTTACGCTGCGCATGTACGCCCCGAAATCGGAGGCTTTAACCGGGAAATGGAACCCGCCGCCGGTCAAGCGCGAGCAGCAGCAGATGACAGGTTTGGGCGGCCAGTAGAGTGAGGCGGATATCGAAGGCAGCCAAGCGGTTGCCCGATAAGCGCTCGTTCAGACATTTTCGCCAACAAGCTGGGTGGCAGCTCCCGTGATGGATCGAATTTCCCTCTCACCTTTCACTGGAACGGTCCTGAGAACCTGGGGCCGCAAGCGAAATCAAGCTACGGCCTTCCTGATTCCGCTGCGTTAGAGAAATTTGTATGATTTTTACTGAGAAAGATCTTACTGTGGCGAAGCACGTTGGCAACGCTAGGCGAGGATCGAGTATCGGTGGATCCGAAAGAACACAAAGGGAGCAGAGGCTTCCAGCTGTTCAGCGACTGCCAGGAAGGCGCAGGGGGACGAATAACCGCCCTTTATACAATCCTGGCGCTCGCGAACCTCGCTGCCTGGGGCTGGGCTCTCATCGCTTTTCAGGATTACCCGCTTCAGCTTGGAACCGCTTTCCTTGCCTACACGTTCGGGCTCCGCCACGCCGTGGACGCGGACCACATCGCGGCCATCGACAACGTCACGCGAAAACTCATGCAGGAGGGCAAACGGCCCGCTGCGGCGGGGTTCTTTTTCTCGCTCGGTCATTCCACCGTCGTGTGGCTCGGCACCATTGCCATTGCTCTCGCAGCGGCGGCGTTCGATGACAAGATCAACTCTTTCAAAGCCATTGGCGGTGTCGCAGGAACATTGATTTCTGCATCTTTCCTGCTTGCCGTCGCAATCATGAACATTTTTATCCTCGCCGCCGTCACCAAAACTTTCCGGCACGTCAAGGCAGGCGGCGCCTATGTGGAAGAGGATCTGGACATCCTCTTAAGCGGTGGCGGCTTTATCGCCCGTGTGTTCCGGCCTTTGTTCCGCGCAATCCGCCACAGCTGGCAGATGTATCCGTTAGGGCTTCTGTTCGGCCTCGGTTTCGATACGGCAACCGAGATTGGGCTTCTCGGCCTCTCGGCGGCAGGCGCCTCGCAGGGGATGCCGCTGTGGTCGATCCTGGTGTTTCCGGCTCTGTTCACCGCCGGAATGTCCCTTGTCGACACCACCGACAGCATTCTCATGCTGAGAGCTTACGGCTGGGCTTTTGTGAACCCTGTCCGCAAGCTCTATTACAATATGACCATGACCTTCGTTTCGGTGCTCGTGGCGCTCATCATCGGCAGCTTCGAAACGCTCAATCTGATCGGCGGCAAGCTTGCGCTCAAGGGAAGCTTTTGGGAGGCCATTGGCGCGATCAACGATAATTTCGGGATCTTTGGCTACGTTATCATTGGCGTATTCGCCGGGACATGGGCGGTCTCGATGGTCCTTTACCGCCTCATGGACTATGACCGGCTGGAGCCCCTGCCGGTTAGATCGGAGAAGAGCATCGAGTCGTAAGCAGGTATTCCGCTCACAAAGGCGATGATCCGCGTCATTCCTTCGGATGCGCATGAATGTGATTTCCGGCGGGCGTGTCGTCGCCATGCCAATGCGCCTCAGTTTGAAGCGTGACCGGAATAAAGCTCACCTGACCGTGCGTAACGCCGCGTTCCGCGATAACGCCCTTCGCAAAGTCACGCACCGCCTCGGCCTTCCCACGGAGCACCGCCACTTCGAGACAGTTTTCATGGTCGAGATGCACATGCATCGTTGCCACATGGAGGTGATGATGGTCGTGATGCGCGCCGGTCAGCCGTTTCGGCAGTTCGCGGGTATGGTGGTTGAACACGTAGGACAGCGTGGCAAAGCACTCGCCGCTGCTGTCCGAGGTGAGCCGCGCGTGCTGCAAACCAAGGCGCGCAAGATCCCGCAAGGCTTCGGAGCGATTCGCATAGCCTGCGCTCTCCATAAAGGCGCTGAGTTCGCCTGCGAACTCGTCGGACATGCTGATTGTCACACGCTCCATCGCCGCTCTCCCATTCTGACACGCTACGCCAGAAGCCGCTTCTTGCCCTTGAAGGTCTTGTTTACATCAAGCGCATGGTGCAACAAAGGGCTGTGCGGCTTTCAATCGCCGGCTGGCGTCAATATCGACGCGAGGATCTCGGCCGCGCGCCGGCATCGCGTGGCGCTGACGTCACGATGAGTGGTGGCGCGAACAGTCCGCGGGCCGAACGCAAAAACCAGAACGCCCTGTTCTCTGGCACGTCGCACCACAGTTTCCGCGTCCGGCAAGTGGCCGGGTAACCGGAAGACAACGATATTTGTCTGCACCGTCGCCATATCGATTTCCACCTCTGTCTCAGCGACACGTTCCGCGATGGCGCGTGCGTTCGCATGGTCCTCGGCTAAGTGTGCCATGCCTTGGTCGAGCGTATACAAGCCCGCTGCCGCAAGAATTCCGGCTTGCCGCATCGCGCCGCCGAGCATCCGCCTGGCGCGTACGGCGCTGTGCATCGCGTCTGCCGTGCCGGCTATGAGGCTTCCAACCGGACAGCCCATTCCCTTTGAGAGCGAAACGGATACCGTGTCGAAGGGGGCTGCCAACTCTGCCAGGGATCGGCCGCTGGCAACCGCCGCATTGAACAGCCGTGCCCCGTCCAAATAAGTGGCGACGCCGAGCGAACGGGCTGCCGAGCAGATGGAGACGATGTCGTCCTGCGGGAAAACCACGCCGCCGCCTCGATTATGCGTGTTTTCGATGGCGACCATCGTTGTGGGCGGAAAGACCATATGCGCTCTGGGCTTCCAGGCTTGCCTGAAGTCCCCGTCTTTGAATGTGCCACGCTCGCCGGCGACCGCGAACTGCACACCGGAGTTCGCAGAGGACGCGCCTGAACTCGTGCCAGACGATATGGGCCTCCGCCCCGGTGACGACCTCGTCGCCCGGGCGCGTCAAAAGCTTCAATGCGATCTGGTTGGCCATTGTGCCGCTCGGTACGAAGAGGGCCGCCTCCTTGCCCAAGAGCGCGGCGATCCTTTCCTGCAGCAGATTGATGGAGGGGTCTTCGCCATACTGGTCGTCGCCGACCTCGGCGCGCGCCATTGCCGCTCGCATCGCCTCGGATGGCCTGGTGACAGTATCAGAGCGCAAATCGATCAAATCCATCTCGGGTGCTTTCTCTCTTCAATTTTATGGGCAGGCATCCCCGATCCATGAATGCCGTCTCGGCCAACGCGGTCCAGATCGCCGACGGCGCAAATCGTGGTCCCACGCGGCATCGCCGCCCTCGGCAGCATGGTCGCCGCTCTTACGCCGCCTATGGCCGTTCGCGCAGGCGGCGTATCCCCTGGTCCGAATTTTGCTTTATTTCGTGTTCTGGCGGGTCTTGTCATGTTCGCCACATTCAAACGGGGCTGATATGGACACGCGATCACCATCGTCGAAACCGAGCGGCGCCTCTTCGCCAGATCGATATGTAAGCTTTTTGGACATCGATTTCGAAGGCAATGTCGCTGCCGTCCTTGGACACTTGCACCGGTACATCGACGACCGCGAGAAAGGGAATGCTTTCTGGGACCGGTTCAAGCAACGACTGCAGCAATGCGAGGCTGGCGAATCCGGTACCGCCGACAAGCTTCTTCTCTTGCATTCCCATGTCTATTACATGGTCGAGCTTTTTGAAGAGCATAACGACGCCGAGGCCCTCAGCGCACTCAAGAAACTGGAAGAAGAATGTTTCTAAACAAACTTCGGGAATGACGGCGGTGACGATTTGTTGGCGTGTCCGGCAAACTTCGCTTAAATCGTTGCTCTCACGAGCGCATCCTCTGCCAAAGGTAAAAATTGACAAGGTGCCGCATCCGTGACAGCGTGCGCCATCATCGCGGTCGTGCAGTTTGCTGCATAGATTTTCTATTAGCCTTCCTGCCGCAACATTTTCAACAATCCGGCCGTCCAGCTGCGCGTGGATCTGGCCCCTATGCCGTCTGGACGTGCGCCGTTTGGGATGCACGCGCGGCTTAAAGGACGATCTCGTGACTTCAACGACCTTCGAAGCTCTAGGGCTTATCACGCCCTTATTGCGCGCTCTTGTAGCCGAAAACTACGAAACGCCGACGCCAATCCAGGAGAAGGCCATTCCGCATCTCCTGCAGGGCCGCGACCTGCTCGGCCTCGCGCAGACCGGAACGGGCAAGACGGCGGCATTCGCCCTGCCCCTCCTCCAAGTTCTCACGGGGCAGCCCGTGAAGACCAAACCGCGAACGGCGCGGACGCTGATTCTCGCTCCGACGCGGGAACTCGGGGTGCAAATTGCCGACGCCATCAAGACCTACGGCAAGCACCTCAAAGTGACGAGCGCCCTTTTCATGGGCGGCGTCGCATACGGGAACCAGGTCAGGGCGATCAGCCGGGGCGTGGATATCCTCGTCGCAACCCCAGGGCGCCTCCTCGATCATGTATCTCAGGGCACCGTCGATCTCAGCGAAACACGTTTCTTCGTGATCGACGAGGCGGACCGGATGCTCGACATGGGCTTCATCCGAGATGTACGAAAGCTTATGAAGTTGCTGCCGCGGACGAAGCAATCGATCCTTTTCTCGGCGACCATGCCCAAGGAAATCGAAGCCCTCGCGGCCGAAATACTTCACGATCCCATCCGCGTGACTATTCCGGCGAAGACGGTTGCCGTGGAGAGCATCGACCAGCGCGTTCATCACGTCGCATCTGGGAATAAGCAAGCCATGCTCGCCCGGCTGCTGGATCAGCCGGAGTTCGGCAGGGTCATCGTGTTTACCCGGACCAAACGCTCCGCCACTCGGGTCGCGGAACGGCTTCTCCAAGGCGGCATCCCAACCGAGTCCATTCACGGAAACAAGAGCCAGGCAGCGCGGCAGAAGGCTCTCGAAAATCTTCGAAATGGAAAGGTGCGGGTGCTGGTCGCGACCGATATCCTCGCGCGAGGCATCGACGTGGACAGCGTCAGTCACGTCATCAATTATGAATTGCCCAACGTCCCGGAAGACTATGTTCACCGGATCGGCCGGACGGCACGCGCGGGGAGCGACGGCGTCGCTATCTCCTTCTGCGATGCCAGCGAACGAAGCAGCCTGCGCAGCATCGAGCGCTTTCTCGGACGTACGCTTACGCAAGAGGCTGGCAGCGAAATGGCCGCCTGCGATCTCGAAGAGCCCGTCAAGGCTGTGAGCAATTCGAGGACTCGCACGAGGCGCACCGCAGAAGGCAAAGAATTGCCGCGCCAGGATTCTCTGGACGCGAAGACGCCGCCGCGCAGGAGACGCAGAAAGCCGTTCCCTCAGGCCGCCCGCGGCCAAAATGAGCGCAGCGATTGGAACCGATCGCCACGGCGCCCTACCGCGGCGTGATGCAGAACTCCTTATCGATCTGATCCCCGGCTTCGTTAAATTCCTCCGGCGTAAAGTCAGTCCCGTAAGCGCGGATGAGAGCCAAGGTTACGGCCTCGTCTTCGCTTCGTAGATGCGGCGGAGGAGGTCTTTAGTCTCGTGCATCGGTGATGCAGGCGATGACGGGCGACGTCTTGATTGCGGGCGGTTAGGCGAGTTGAATAGAGCCGCCCGTGTAATGCGCAAGGCGCTGCGCGATGCATCCAACTAAAGCCGATAGTCCACCTTTGCATACGAATGGCTCGCTCCCGCGGTCGCGTTCCTCCACGCCGCCACGAAACCCTGGCATTCGGTAGAAGGGGGCACCGGGATCCACGTACTTGGGACGAAATGACCGCTTTTCGCCTCGTATAAGGCCTGCTACGATTTCCGAATCCAAAACGTAACTTGGTGAATTCAGTATTCATTCCAATGGATTAAAGAAAGTCGTAGATGCCTCAGTCCAAAGCAGCGCATGAATGCTTCTTTTGTCGTAGACCGTTCCACTTCGGTCGCGAAGGCCACCACATTCCGCAATGGTATTTAGATCGTTGCAATCCCTGCTACGAAAAGTATCGTTTCGGCGGCATTGTTACTCAGCTTCATCCGGAACTTCTCACGCACTTTCAAAGGAAAGGCGTCACGGCCGACTTCAATCTATCAGGTTTTATTGATTGGCCGCAGTATTGATCTTCCTTTGAGTTTGTCAGCGGTGAACCCAGTCGCGCAAAGTCTGCCGGTCCATGCCGGCGTTCCGGGCGGCGTCGCCGCGAGGCGCGCCTTCCAGGATCGAAGCCAGCGCCAACAGCCGCCGAGATTGGTTCGCGTCGCGAACGCGGCCAGCCTTGCGCCGCAGTTCCTCCGCTGAAAACTCCGAGCGTGTGATTTTGACGGTCATCAACCCTATCCCCAAAGCGAAACCAATCATTTCAGGGAATCACAGCGCCGCAGCCATGTGAACAAGCAAATGAGTCAGCAAATCCGACGGTTGGTATAATATATTACACCTGCATCGCTCTTTTCACGCAGCAGGATCATTTTGAGAAAGGCTCATTCTGAGCATATGTGAGCCGCTTTGACTTCAGGACCGGGCCAATCGAGAAGGATGTCGAAAAGCAGTACAGGATGTTAGCCAATGCAAGACGTAAGTAATTGTTTTTAAAGAGAAAAAGTATGGCGCTGGCGGAGGGGGTGGGATTCGAACCCACGGTACGGTTGCCCGCACGCCGGTTTTCAAGACCGGTCTATTCAACCACTCTAGCACCCCTCCAGATGTGAGCGTGACCGTGTTATCGATCCGGCTTGCAGGGATAACAAATGCCAAGGCAACGGGCAAGAGGAGCCGGCATGGTCTTGTGTGCTTCTTCCACTGGATGGCTCCGGATGTGAGCGGCCATTTTTCGCTTTTTGCCAAACGAAGCCAATTTCCTGGATAATAGCTGCACCGGGAGGCAGGACATGACGTTCGAAGCGATTGAAGAAAGCACCGAGCTGCGTGAAATCCGGGGCGCGGTTGCGAAACTGTGCCAAGCCTTTCCGGGCGAGTATTGGCGCAAGCTCGATCGTGAGATGGCTTACCCTGCCGAGTTCGTGGAGACTTTGAGCGAGCAAGGGTTTCTGTCGGTGCTCATCCCGGAGGAATATGGCGGTGCCGGCTTGCCGCTCTCGGCTGCGGGGGCAATCCTCGAAGAGATCCAGCGCGCCGGCTGCAACGGCAGCGCTTGTCATGCCCAAATGTACACTTTGGGCACTCTTCTTCGACACGGCAGCGAAGGGCAAAAGCGGACGTGGCTGCCGGAGATCGCGAAGGGCGCGCTTCGCCTGCAGGCCTTTGGGGTGACCGAGCCCACAAGCGGCACCGACACAAGCTCGATCAAGACAACCGCAAGACGCGACGGCGACACCTACATCATCAACGGCCAGAAAATCTGGACGAGCCGCGCCGAGCACTCCGATCTGATGCTGCTTTTGGCACGTACAACGCCGAAAGAGCCGGCTGCCAGGCGCACGGATGGCCTTTCCGTCTTTCTGGTGGATATGCGCGAGGCGCAGAAGGCGGGCATGACCATCCGGCCGATCCGCACAATGATGAATCACGCCACGACGGAGGTTTTCTTCGACGATGTCCGCGTTTCCGCCGCCAACCTCATCGGCGATGAGGGTCGGGGCTTCCGCTATATTCTTTCCGGCATGAATGCCGAACGGATTCTCATCGCGGCGGAATGCATCGGCGACGCAAAGTGGTTTCTGGAAAGGGCCACGGCTTACGCGAAAGAGCGGATCGTTTTCGGGCGCCCTATCGGGCAGAACCAGGGCATCCAGTTTCCGATCGCGAAGGCTTATGCCTCCATGCGCGCGGCGGAACTTATGGTGCACGACGCGGCCCGGCGCTACGAAGCGGGCGAAAATTGCGGCGCAGAGGCGAACATGGCCAAGATGCTTGCCGCAGATGCCTCGTGGGAAGCCGCGAACACCTGTCTGCAAACATATGGCGGGTTTGGGTTCGCGCAGGATTTCGACGTCGAACGAAAGTTTCGCGAAACGCGCCTCTATCAGGTGGCACCTATTTCCACGAACCTGATCCTCGCCTTCCTTGCTGAACATGTGCTTGGTCTGCCGAGGTCTTACTGAAGGACTGCGGTTGGCGATACCAGGGCGGCCCGCGTCCCGACTGCCCGGCCGTATAGTGAATGCCCTTCTTCTACGGCCTGACGCCAGTCCTGAGCGTTAACTCATTATAAATCCTTTAGAAATGGGAATTTTACTACGGCACGCGCGTTATCCATCCGGGTGATGCTTGCTCTAGAGCAGCCCGCATCCATTAGGACGCTTATAAGCTGCTCTAGCACTTTAGAATCCAACTTTTCCGCCTTCAATCGATTCCGACTAAAGGCGGGTAGATCTAGACGAGGATGGGGCCATGGGAAGCAACAGGAAGATATTCAGAACCGTAGCGCTGGAGGACGGCGCTTTCGCCGTCGTTCGAACTGACCCGGGGAAGCCGCGCACGCTGGAAGTGGTCGCGATATTCTATGACGCAGCGCGGGCCCGAAAATACGCCGATATGGAGAACAGTCAGTTCGTCGAGTTGCCGACCGAACCTTCACTCCCTCCTCCAGTCGAGCCCGCATCCACGACTGAAGAAGAAATCATTATGCGGCCGAACGGGGCGGCCCCTGAACTTACCGGGCGCCAAAACGCAGTGCTCGAAACACTTCGCGCAAAGGCGGGTGAGGGTAACCTTGTTGAGATAAAAGCTGCCGAACTGGCCGAAGCAGCGAACATACCGCTGGGCTCGGTTCACTCGATCATCCAATCGCTTGAGAAAAAGAAACGTATCCTGACCACGCGTCCGGGATCAGCACATTCTCCCGCTGTCTATCAGGTATTGTGATTGCTACGAAATGAACACGACACTCTGTAATGTACAACTCTGGCGTAAGCATGCAGCCGAAGCACGCGCGCTCAGCAAGGCGCTCAGTGATCCAAAGGCAAAGCAACAGATGTCGGATATCGCAGCCGGCTTCGATCGCATTGCCGACCTCGCGAGCAAGCTCCAATCGGCGGCCATCGGCTTGCGGCCGCGATGCCTCACAAGGCCCGTCCTGGCAGCTTGATGCGCATGCTGCAAGCTCTGCGCGTTTGTCTGTGCATCGTCGGCGACAGCGCGCGAATGAGAAGGCTTATTCGGCCCGCTACCATAGGCCCGGCGCCAGCCGGTACCGCATCCGATGACGATACTCGGCATATCCCGGGAGGTTGCTCACGAGAAATGCCTCCTCATCGAAGATCCGCCAGATCAGGAATGGCAGCATGGCCATGAAAGGCACGAGGCCCCACCACGATCCAAGTGCGAGCGGCGTTCCGATAAGATAGAACAGAGCGCCTGAGTACATCGGATGGCGCACCACCGAATAGGGCCCGGTCGCAATAACCTTCTGACCTTGCGCGACTTCGATCGTCGCCGAGCCGTACGTATTCTCCTTATACACTAAGAAAATAATATAGTATCCGATAGCGACCAATATGGTCCCTGCCACGACAAGCGATGGCGGCACGGACGACCATCCCAACCGGAAATCGAGCGCGGGCACCACGATCAGCGCGATGAACCCAATCGACGTGAAGACCATGATGATCTTCTGCGCCCGCTCTTTCTCCGCCCACGGGCCCCCGCTTAAACGCCGCTTCAAGAGCGCAGGATCGTTCTTTGCGAGATAGAGTGTGATAAGAAGCGAGGCGCCGCAAAAAACCGTAAGATACCCCCACGCCTGCCAATAGCGGGTCGTTCCGGCTGGCAGAAACAAGAGCGCAGCCATCACGAGAAATAGAACGACAAGGCTGCCGAACGCTTTCTTGTTTAGAGTGTCCATCGTGTATTTAACTCTTGATCTTTGAAGGTGCTCCCGAACGAGCGAAGTCGCTGCCCGGCTTATAACATTCCCGGCAAGGGCTTGCGCCGCCGCTGACCAAAAAGCGACCTCATTCCAAGACTTGCAATATCCTTCTGGGCTCCGATATGGGAACAGTTTGAGTGGGAAGTGAAGGATTTGGTGAACCCGCGCCCTCAGAAAGCAGACAGGGGAGGATAGGACGCTGACGAAAGTCATGCTCATCCGGCACGCCGAGAAACCCAATGAAACCATACGCGGTGTCAACCAGGCGGGGCGCCCGGACCCGGATCAGCTTTCAGTCCGTGGATGGCAGCGCGCAGGGGCGCTGGTTCGCTTCTTCGCTCCGATCGGGCAAAGCCATCGCAATGGCATCGCGACTCCAACGGCCATTTTCGCCTGCAAGCCCCACAACACGACAAAAAGCCTCCGTCCCTTTCATACCGTTTTGCCCCTCGCGACGGCGCTCGGCATCACCGTCCACCACGAATTTGCCAGGAGCGATGATGCATTGCTCTTCGACGCTATTCTCGGCGTCACTGGCGCCTCCCTCATTTGCTGGTCACATGACCCAATCCCCGGCATAGCGCGGAAAATTGCAGGCAACTTGCCGGGCATTCCCGACAAATGGCCGGCAAAACGCTTCGATCTGGTGTGGATACTCGACCGAGCCGACGATGGGTGGCGCTTTTCGCAGATTGATCAGATGCTTCTGCCAGGGGACGTCGTGCCAGCCTGATGCGGCGCGCATCGCCCCCAAAACCACCACTGAATTGATTGCGGTTAATCCGCCCGGATTGTGAGCATCGCACGCCATCGAACGCGGGCCTTCATGTCCCTCATTTGTATACACCCGGCGGATGTTGGGCTCTGCATGTCAAATTACCCCTTACGTTTTCGTCCGCATTCCTGATCCTGAAAGATCTTCGGCGAAAACGTCTTGCCGGCGGGTTAACAGAGCGGCAGCCCGCTCCAGCCCTTGAGAATGCTGGGAAAAAGGACCGAACGGGACGCCATCGCGCCGCCTCCGCCGTGCTGTTCCGGCTCCTCGCAACCGTTAATTCGCGATGCCGAAATATATTTAACGGACTTTTGCGCGTCCCGTTAATGAGGAAATTCCGGCATTAAATTCTATTTAATAGGGTGATTGATTAACCATAAAAATACGCAATCTTTCAACAACTTACGTCATCTTATTGCTATCGGCTCACGAAGCCGCGATGGTCCAGATTTTTCGCCTGATGAGTAACTTTTTAACCAAACACATGGCAGGAAATAATTCCGGCGCGCTCCTGTTAACCGTCTTCGGTTAATTTTTCTGCACACGAACGATCCCTTTACCAAAAGGCGCATCGCGAGCGCCTTCCAGGGCGGCAATCGTCACCCGGATGCCTCGATGCAGTTCGGCGCGGGCGATGGCGTCGCAACCGTAGCAGCGGACCCCGGTCAACCTCGTGCTGGAACTCCTCGCGACTTTCGACGGCGCATGACGTGCCCGACCTGAAAAACAAGCGGCATCCCGCGCTAACCATCAAGGCCGACCGGGCTCGTGAGAGAGCAGTTCGGCGGCGCGCCGCACTTGCGGGGCGAGCCCCTCCCCACCCGCCTCCAAATGGGCAAGAAGCGCGGCGCGCATTCTCGGATCCCAGAACTTTTTAAAGTGGTCGGCGATCCCGTTGATCGCCTCATCCCCCTTCTGACTGGCAAAGAAGGTTCCGATCTGATTGGCCATCATGACGAGTTTCTCTGGCTTCATGGCGACGCGGCTCCCCGGTGATGCGTTCCGGCCTTGTGAAAATTTCGAAGTCCTCGCCGCGAAGGACAGCCGCGAGCGTGATGCCCGCCTCATCGGCCATTTTCACCGCCAAAGCTGTTGGAGCGGAAATTGCGGCGATAATGGACGCGCCAAGCCGGGCCGTTTTCTGAACGAGTTCGACCGAGACCCTGCTCGTTAAAAGCACCACGCCATTGCTTGCGGACGTGGCCGACGCGGCGGCCGCGCCGATGATCTTGTCGAGTGCGTTATGGCGGCCAACATCTTCCCGTACGAGAAGATCGCCTTGGCCGAGCCATAGCCCGGCAGCGTGAACCGCGCGGGCTTGCGCGTTCAGGACCTGCCTCTTCTGAAGGGCCGCCATTGCGGTGATCAGGTCCGCGCCCGGGATGCGAAGCGCATTGTTTCCCACCTTAGGCAAAGGCTTCAAAGCTTCAGCGATACTGTCCACGCCGCAAAGCCCACAGCCCGTCGGCCCGAGGATAGCGCGCCGGCGGCCCCGATTGCGGGCCGAAGCTGCTGGTTGCAGCCAGATGCGAGCCTCAACGCCCCCGTCCACTTCGATGATTTCGAGGTTTTCGATTTCGGATGCCTGATCGACGACGCCTTCCGAAAGGCTGAAGCCGAGCGCGAAATCGGCAAGGTCCGACGGCGTCGCCATCATGACGGCATAGGCGGTCCCGTCATAGGTGAGCGCAACCGGAACCTCGTCCGGGATGGTCCGGCGTCCGGCGCTCAAAGCCCCGCCGCTCCATTTGAACCGCGAAACCTCGATTGCCGCCGGACGCCCCATTTATTCCGCTGCCTCGGCCAACGCGATGCGGCGGCTCTTTTCCGAGAATGCGTTGTAGCGGTCCTGCCAATCGCTCGGACCATTCGACGGCAAGACCTGAACGGCCGTCACCTTGTATTCCGGGCAGTTCGTGGCCCAGTCCGAAAAGTCCGTCGTGACGACGTTGGCCTGCGTCAGAGGGTGATGAAAGGTCGTGTACACGACGCCCGGCGCGACCCGGTCGGTAACCACGGCGCGAAGGCTCGTTTCGCCTGCGCGGCTGGCCAGCCGGACCCAATCCTTTTCTCGGATGCCGCGCTGTTCGGCGTCGTGCGGGTGGATTTCGAGAACATCCTCGTCATGCCAGACCACGTTGGCGGTGCGCCGCGTTTGAGCGCCGACATTGTATTGGGTAAGCGTCCTGCCCGTTGTAAGGATCAGCGGGAAGCGCGGCCCAGTCTTCTCGTCGGTGGGGACATATTCGGTAATCATGAACCTGCCCTTGCCGCGCACGAAACCGCCAATGTGCATAGTCGGCGTCCCTTCAGGCGCCTTCGCATTGCAGGGCCACTGGATGGAGATCAGCTCGTCGAGCTTTTCATAAGACACACCCGCGAATGTTGGGGTGAGGCGCGCGATCTCGTCCATGATCTCGGATGGATGATCGTAGCGCATCGGATACCCAAGCGCCTCGGCAAGGTCCATCGTGATTTCCCAGTCTTCCTTGCCGTTCTTGGGCGCCATCACCTTACGCACGCGCTGGATGCGGCGCTCCGCGTTGGTGAAGGTGCCGTTCTTCTCGAGGAAGGTGCTGCCGGGCAGGAAGACATGCGCATAATTTGCGGTCTCGTTCAGGAACAGATCCTGCACCACGACACATTCCATCGCCTCCAGCCCGGCCGAGACGTGCTTGGTGTCGGGATCGGATTGCAGAATGTCCTCGCCCTGGATGTAGATGCCCTTGAACGAGCCATGGACCGCAGCGTCGAGCATGTTCGGAATGCGAAGCCCTGGCTCATGGTCGAGCGGAACGCCCCAGAGGCTTTCGAACATCTCCCGGGTCGCATCATCGGAAACATGGCGGTAGCCCGACAACTCATGCGGGAAGGAACCCATATCGCAGGCGCCTTGCACGTTGTTCTGGCCGCGCAGGGGATTAACGCCGACGCCCTGACGGCCGATGTTGCCTGTAGCCATGGCGAGGTTTGCGATGGCCATGACGGTCGTCGAGCCCTGGCTGTGTTCGGTCACGCCAAGGCCGTAATAGATCGCGCCATTTCCGCCGGTTGCGTAAAGCCGCGCCGCGCCTCGAACAGCTGCGGCTGAAACATGCGTATACGCTTCCATTGCTTCGGGGCTGTTACGGGGCTCCGACACAAATTCGGCCCAATGCTGGAACTCGTCCCAATCGCAACGCTCGCGCACGAAAGCTTCGTTCGCGAGTCCTTCGGTCACGATGACATGGGCGATCGCCGTCAGCACGGCAACATTCGTGCCGGGCTTCAGCGGCAGATGGTAGGCCGCCTCGATATGCGGGGTGCGTACGAGATCTGTGCGGCGCGGGTCGACAACGATGAGCTTGGCCCCTTCGCGCAGCCGCTTTTTAAGTCGCGATGCGAAAACAGGATGGCCGTCCGTCGGATTTGCGCCAACGATGATGACGACATCGGTGTGCTCGACGCTGTCGAAGTCCTGCGTGCCCGCCGAGGTGCCAAACGTGGTGCTGAGCCCATATCCGGTCGGCGAATGGCAAACGCGCGCGCAGGTGTCGACATTGTTATTGCCGAACGCCGCGCGAATGAGCTTCTGCACGAGAAACGTCTCTTCGTTCGTGCAGCGCGAGGATGTGATGCCGCCGACGGAGGTCCTGCCATATTGCGCCTGGATGCGCTTGAATTCGGAGGCCGCGTGGCCGATGGCCTCGTCCCAGCTCACTTCCCGCCAGGGATCGTGGATGGACTTGCGGATCATGGGCTTCAGGATGCGGTCCCTGTGGGTGGCGTAGCCCCAGGCGAAACGGCCCTTCACGCAGGAATGGCCTCGATTCGCCTTGCCGTCCTTGTAGGGAACCATGCGCACGAGTTCGTCGCCGCGCATCTCGGCCTTGAAGGCGCAGCCGACGCCGCAATAGGCGCATGTGGTCACGACCGAATGCTCGGGCGTGCCGATGTCGTAGACCGACTTCTCGCTGAGCGTCGCAGTCGGGCAGGCCTGCACGCAGGCCCCGCACGACACGCATTCCGATTGCAGGAACGGCTCGGCCATGCCCGCAGACACGCGGCTGTCGAAGCCCCGGCCCGAAATCGTCAGCGCGAAGGTGCCCTGCACTTCCTCGCAGGCCCGCACGCAACGCGAGCAGACGATGCATTTCGCGGGGTCGTAGGTAAAATAGGGGTTAGACTGATCCTTCGCTTCCTTGGTGTGGTTCTCACCCTCGTAGCCGTAGCGGACATCGCGAAGACCAACCACGCCCGCCATGTCCTGCAGCTCGCAATCGCCATTGGCGGCGCAGGTCAGGCAGTCCAGCGGGTGATCGGAGATATAAAGCTCCATCACGCTCCTGCGGATGCGCTTCAAGCGCTCCGTCTGCGTGCGAACCACCATGCCTTGGGCGACCGGCGTCGTACAGGATGCGGGCGTGCCGTTGCGCCCCTCGATCTCGACGAGGCAGAGGCGGCAGGAGCCGAACTCCTTCACCATGTCGGTCGCGCAGAGTTTCGGGATCATGTTCCCGGCTTCGGCGGCCGCGCGCATGATGGACGTGCCCTCGTGCGCTGTCATCGTCTGGCCGTCGATCGTCAGGGTGACCATTTTTTCGGACTTTGACGCCGGCGTCCCGTAATCCGTTTCGTTGACGAGACTCATAGAGAACCTCCTATTCCGCTGCAGCCGGGAGCCGGCGCGCGAAATCTTCGGGGAAATATTTGATCGCACTCGTGACGGGGTAAGGGACGAAGCCGCCGAGCGCGCACAGCGAGCCGAACTTCATGGCCTCGCAAAGCTCGTCGATGAGCCTGAGGTTTGCGGCCGGATTGATCCCAGCCCGGACCTTGTCGAGCGTCTCGACTCCGCGCACCGAACCGATCCGGCAGGGCGTGCATTTTCCGCAGCTTTCAAACGCACAGAACTCAAAGGCAAACCGCGCCTGAGCCCAAAGGTCCACGGTGTCGTCGAACACCACGACGCCGCCATGCCCGACGAGGCCGCCACGGGCCGCGAACGTCTCATAATCGAAGGGCGTGTCGAACAGCGCACGCGGGAAATAAGCGCCAAGCGGGCCGCCAACCTGTACGGCGCGCACCGGCCGGCCGCTTGCCGTGCCGCCGCCGATATCGTCCACGAGTTCGCCGAGCGTGATGCCGAACGCGGTCTCGAACAGCCCGCCATGCTTGATGTTGCCCGCAAGCTGGATCGGCTTCGTGCCGCGGCTCCGGCCCATGCCATAGTCGCGGTAGGCCTCGCCGCCGTCCACCAGGATGAAATGCAGCGAGGCGAGAGACAGGACGTTGTTGACGACGGTCGGCTGGCCGAACAGGCCCTTATGGGCGGGCAGCGGCGGCTTGGCGCGCACCTGGCCGCGCCGTCCTTCGAGACTTTCGAGAAGAGAGGTCTCCTCTCCGCAGATATACGCGCCAGCGCCCACGCGCACCTCCATGTCGAAGGAATGGCCGGAGCCCAGCAACCGCTCGCCCAAAAGCCCTTCCTTGCGGGCGCGGATGACGGCCTCGGCCATCGTCTGGACGGCGTGTGGGTATTCGGAGCGGATGTAGATATAGCCCTGCGTGGCGCCGGTCGCGACGGCGGCGATGGCCATGCCCTCGATCAGGCAGTACGGGTCGCCCTCCATGATCATCCGGTCGGCGAAGGTGCCGCTGTCGCCCTCGTCGGCGTTGCAGACAATATATTTTTGGGGTGCGCTGGTTTCGGCAACGGTGCGCCACTTGATGCCGGTCGGAAAGCCGGCTCCGCCCCGGCCTCTCAGGCCCGAAAGAATGACGTCGTCGATTGTCGCGGCCGGCCCCATCTCGATGGCGCGCCTGAGGCCCTCGAAGCCCTTGTAGGCTTGGTAATCCTGGAGGCAAAGCGGATCGGTGATGCCGCAACGCTCGAAAACAAGCCGCGTCTGCCGCTTCAGGAAGGGATGCTCCTCCGGGTTTCCGATGCGCAGCGGGTGCGAACCGCCGTCCAGGAAGCCGGCGTCAAACAGGCTCGGGACGTCGCCCGCATCGATGGGGCCATAGGCGATGCGCCCCTGCGGCGTCTCGGCTTCGATCATGGGTTCGAGCCAGAACATTCCGCGCGAGCCATTGCGGACGATATCGACCGCGATCCCGCGAGCCTCCGCCGTTTCCCGCACCGCGGCGGCGACTTTGTCGGCTCCAAGCGCGAGCGCGGCAGCGTCGATCGGAACGAAAACTCTCATTCGCCTACCTCCGCCATGATCGCATCGAGCTTTTGCGCTGTTAGCCGTGCGACCGGCTTTCCATCGATCATCGCAGCCGGTCCGCAAGCGCACAGGCCAAGACAGAAGGTTTGCTCCAGCGTCACGCGGCCATCGGCTGTGGTTTCTCCCCAATCGAGCCCGAGCCTCGCCTTCGCGCGTTCGCCAAGCACCACGGCGCCCACAGATTGACAGGCTTCGGCGCGGCAAAGCGTAATCGTGTGCTCGCCGCGCGGCTCTAGATGGAAATCGTGATAGAACGTGGCCACGCCGTAAACCTCGGCGCGGGAGATGTTCAATGTTTCCGCAACCAGCGGAAAAACCGGTTCGGGCAGATAGCCGAATTCGTCCTGAAGATCACGCAAGATGGGAAGCAGCGCGCCCTCCTGCGTAGAGTGCCGCTCGAGAACGGTACGAGCAATGGCCACGACGGCCTTCGTCACGACTCCTCCCCTTCGTTTCTTTTTTTAAAATGAAACAAGAAAAGTGGCCGTAAATCAATAAAGCTGGCTCGTGGGTTGATAGAGATCTTCTATCAACTACTCTAGGCTGCGAGCGCGGCCGCGACCCGTTTAGCCTCCAGCATGAGCGCCGCGACCAGCGGCGTCAGGGGCTCGCGCGGCCCTGCTACGAGGCCCACCGTGTAAATCTCATTTTCGTCCACGATGGGAATGGCTCGAACCTTGGCCGACAAGCCGAAAATATGGGTCAGTTTCTCGGGCATGATGCTCGACCACCGCCCGGACTGAATGTGGGAGAATAGCACAATCATGGAGTTGCTTTCGAGCATAACCGTAATATCCGGCGCGCCTTTTTGTAAATTGCGGTCGATGATCCGGCGGTTCTGCATATCCCGCGTCAACAGGCACAGCGGCACGGTTGCAGCTTCGGCCCAGGTCACGGACGCGCGCTCGGCGAAGGAATTGCCATTGGCCGCCGTCAGCAAGCAATACCGTTCCTGATAAAGCGCTATGGTGGTCACATTTCCTAAGGGCTCGTTGTCGATGTAGGTCAGACCGGCATCGATCCTGAGATTGGCAAGAAGCTCGAGGATCTCCTCCGAGGTGCGCGAGAACACCGTGTAGCGAACCTCCGGATGGCGGACTTGAAAGGGCGTTGTCAGAGCGGCGACGATGGGAAGCGCGGTCGGAATGGCCGCAATGCGCAAGTGGCCCGTCAGGCCGCGCTTCAGCGCCTCCACTTCCTGCCTGAGCCCGCGCGCATCGGAGACGATCCGCCTCGCCCATTCAAGGACGCGCTCGCCCTCATGCGTGAAGCCGAGGAACCGCGAGCCGCGGCGCACCAGCATCACGCCGAGCGTTTCCTCAAGCTGCTTCAGGCCCGCCGAGAGGGTCGGTTGCGTGACCCTGCATGCCTCAGCCGCGCGCCCGAAGTGCTTTTCGTGCGCGATGGCGATCAGAAATTCGAGCTTGTCGATCATTCGGACACTGCGGCCGTGAAGAAGCTCAGTATCTGTATCGTATTACAGTCCCCGCGCCCAGGCGGGCCGCAGCCGGGCCGCCTCGGGCGCCGCGATGGCCGTCCGTAGCTCCTGCAAAAGCCGCGGCTTGTCCGCCCCCAGCGTGCCCTTCAGGATCAGCCAGTTCGAGGCGTGGTCGCTTCGGAATACGGTTCGCTTCAGCTCCAGCTGCGAGATGAACACCTCCATCTCCTGCATGAGACCGAGAATGCTGAGCGGCTCCCACGCTGGAAAATCGCCCCGCAGCCGCTCCTCGCCTTGAGGAAAGCTGACGACCAGGGTGGCGACAAATTCGGGCTGAGCAGCGTTCATCAGCGCCGCCGAGTTCATCGCGTGCTGCTTGGATAGCGCTTGGCCGCCCAAACCGTTCAAGATCATCACCGAGCGCTTGATCCCCGCCTCGCCGAGCTTTTCAAGCGCGTCAAGCGTGGTCGCGAATGTCTCCCCTTTGTTGACCTTGGCCAGCACTTCGTCATCGCCCGATTCCGCGCCGACATAGACAAGCGAAAGGCCGAGCGCGGCCAGCTCCTTGATCTCCTCGACCGATTTCTTGCGGAGGTTCCGCGGCAGGCAGTAGCTCGAAATCCGGTGCACGGCGGGCAGCTCGCGCTTGATGGCCTCGAGCACGTTCACCAGACGGCGCGTGGACAGCGTCATCGCATCGCCGTCGGCGAGGAAAATGCGCCTGACCTCGCCGCCGAACTCTGCGCCGCAGCGCCGGATGCTGTCGAGCACCTCCTCCTCGGCGCGGGGGCGAAAGCGCTTCTGGGGAGCGGTATACATCTCGCAGAAGGTGCACTTGTTCCAGGAGCAGCCGTTGGTGAGGGGCAAGATCAGGGATTCCGCCTCGCTCGGCGGCCGATAGACTGGCTGAATATACTGGATGGCGTCATTGGGCATGCCGAAAGCCTTTCTCGCGCGGGCGAACGGAGCGATCCCTTTGACAATGACATAGTTTAAGGTCGCCACCTATGGAAGTGGCTTCGCCGCTTATCGGTGAGTGTGAACGAATGGAGAGAGGTCTCGTCTTGGGGGGATGTTCGTGCTCCGATTGCCGCGAGCGCTTAAAACGAACTTGCCTTTTAAAGCTGGTGCGGTTCATCCGGGAAGCGTCGCTTAACATCCGGTAAAAATTGGTTTCGTTTTGTAAAAGGGCCATAGGTAAGCATATAAGCACCTCTCTCGGAAGGCCTTGATTTACAGCGCCGTCATTCCATGGTTTTGCAAAAACTGCTTATTTCTGTAAATAATTGAAGTAAAATTACGCAAAACCGTTGGTTAATAGAGTGAGTGCGTTGGCATGGGCCGCCAGCGTCTTACCTCCGGTGCAACCCCGACTGATGGCCAGCTTCTCCTTGGGCTCTGGCAGGATGCTGAAAGAGGCGGAAATCCTGCCTCCATCCTTCGACAGGCTCAAGGATGAAGTCGAGTGATATCAACGGCGCGGGCCTCATGGTGAGCTTGTCGAACCATGGGCCGCATCGTTTTTCCGCGACCTGCTAGCCCACGAAAACGCATACAAGAGGTTCAAAGGCAGAACCCACCCTATCTGAACAGGCGAGCGGCGCAGCCGTTTGACAATGCTGGGAAGAGAATAGAAACGCTTATTGGCATAACGAAATCCTGCCAGAAGTTGATCCACGCTCATTTGCTTCGGTTGAAACGCCACGTCGGCCCGTCCATTGTATTTCCGCCATTCTCTGGTCACTATTCGGCCTTCGGATTCAAGTCTCTGGAACAGCGGCGTGCCTGGATATGGGGTTAGGATATTGAACGTCGCGTTCTGAACACCGGTCTCTTCCAGGAAATCAAGAGTATCCTTGAATATTGCCGGGGTATCCTGGTCAAATCCGAAGACAATCCCGGCTTGAACGGCTATACCATGAGCATGAACGCGGCCGATGACGTTTGCATAATCTTCCACCCGATTGAGCTTTTTGCCAACCCCGTCCATGCTTGGCTGCGAGACTGACTCCAGACCGAAGAACAATTGCTTGCACCCGCTCTTCGCGGCCGCATCCAGAAACTCGTCGTCGGAGGCTGCATCAATGGTGGCCTGGCTGCTCCACGACTTGCCATAGGGCGCAATCGCACGAAACAACGCTTTCGCGTACTGCTTGTCGCCGGCGATGTTGTCGTCCCAGAAGATGATTCTTTTCCCTCGGAAAGAGCCGTACTCCGCCGCAACTTCGGCGATCGGCCGCTTCCGAACCTTGTGACGGTACATGGCCACCACGGCGCAGAATTCGCAGCGATTGGGGCATCCCCTCGTCGCGAAGAGGACCCCGTTCGTGAAATCCCCTCGGTGATAAAGCGCCTTGCGCGCCATTGGAGCGCCTTCAAGAGATATCGGACGCTCCTGTCGGTACAGTCGCCGATGGGTTCCCGCGACAAAATCATTCAGGAACTCCTCCCAAACACCCTCGGCTTCTCCCACGAAGATCGCATCGGCATGCCGCCCGGCCTCTTCGGGGAGGAGCGTCACATGCGGGCCGCCCATGACAACGCAGGTGCCCCGCGACCTGAAACGAGCCGCGAGATTGTAGGCGTGGTATGCGCTCGGCGTATGAAAGGTGATGCCGACGACATCGGGCTTAGCGCGCCAGTCGATGCGCTCCGCCTCTTCGTCGACGTGAGTGACCTGCCATTCCGAGGGCGCTCGGGCCGCCAGATATGGCATCGTGATCTGCTGGAAATTGAGAAACCGGGAACTCCTGACTCTACGAATTTCATCGGAGGATGCGGTGATCAAGAGCAGTTTCGGCATGGCGCTGGATCGAGGCTCTCTGCTTACCTTCTGTCTTCACCGAAGTTTCCCTCCAACGATCCTCGATGAAACAATCACGAAGCTGACTTGTCAGACCTGTGCCTATCATCCGATTATTTCAGTGTGATTGGAAAAGCGGCGTGTACCACCGGGTCAGGCCGGGTTCGAAAATCAGGCCTGTTTCGTAGCGTGCCCGCTCCTGGAGGATGAGCCGCCGTCCACTCTCAAAACGCGGCATGTTGCTCAGGCTCGCGGCGGCGCACTTACCACGCGAAGCATCGCCTTTGACGGCGCCAAGAGTTTGCCGAACTGAACGCCTCACATGAACCGCCATAAGTCGCGGCGCCTTCACCCATGACAAGGATGAAGCCGGCCGCGAAAGCCCCGCCCTTGCGGCGAAGCCAGAAATGGTCTTTCGCCCGTGCTTCATTGGCCCGCCAGCCGCTCGGCGAACAGGACGATCGTCTTGCGGTAGACCTCGGCGCGGTTCCACTCGCGCATCACCTCGAAATTCGCGGTCCCTTCCCCGAACGGCGCGCCAGGGCGCCAGCCGTTGGTTTTCAAAAGATTGGCCGTCGAGGCAAGCACGTCAGCCGCGCTGTGTCTCAGATCGACATGGCCGTCGCCATCGTAATCGACGCCGTATTTGATGTAGGACGATGGCAGAAACTGCGTCTGGCCGATTTCGCCTGCATAGGCGCCGATCATGTCGCGCAAGGAAAGATCGCCGCGCTGCGCGATCTTCAAGGCAGCAAGAAGCTCGCCCTGGAAGAGCTCGGTTCGGCGGCAATCGTGGGCCATGGTGGCGAGCGTGCGGATCACCGGCAGCTTACCCATGTCGCCGCTGCCGAAATCGGTTTCGAGGCCCCAGATCGCAACAAGTACCGGAGCCGGAACGCCGAATTGCCGCTGAATGCGAGACAGAAGCGCGGCGTGGCGCTGCAAAAGCTGCCTCCCGCGTTGGATGCGGCCCGAGGTCACGCGGGTTGAGGCGTAGCGCTCGAAGCTCATCTGGAACGTGCCGCGCTGGCGCCGGTCGAAGGACAGGACGGATTGATCGGGCGAGACACCCGAGAGCGCGGAGTCTATGACCGAGCGGGAAATGCCCGCAGCAGCGGCCTCGCGTGACATCGCGCCGACGAAAGTGCGGAAGTCGCCGCCGCATTGCGCTGCGGGGGCGGCTGTCGTGAACACAGCCGAGAGAACGAGCGCCGTAAGAAAATGCCTGATCATGCCGAATCTTTTTTATTGCCGATGAGGACATCGCATGCGCACGAGGTTGAGGCAAAGACATGGCGGCGCGACAGAATTGCCTTCACCTAAGGCGAGGATGCGACGCCAAGAGCTTCATTGGTCAGAGGCGGTGTCCTTTGCGAGCCGCAGGACCTGTGCTCAAGGTTTGGCTGCGGCTGACGGATCCTTCTTCATAATCGCCATCAGGCTGTAGGCCGGCGTCTCGCCCGGAACGCCCGCAATCTGATTGTAGATCAGGAAGTCTCCTGCTTTCTGCATGGAGATGTCATCCACGCCGCCGGTGTCGATCGGATTGACGGTGCGCAACTTGTTATCCTTCACGACGCCGACTTTCGTCTCCTTTGCCAGCGTCGTATTGGTTCCCCCCTCGAAATAGATTTGGCCGTCTTCCTTGACGCTGAATGCATCGACCGCCGTAAAATCCTGCTTGGGACCGGTCCCGCACATCATCGAGGCTTCCCGAACCACATAAGTCGCCTTGGAACCTCCGAATCTCATCTTCACTTCGGAACAAGCCATGATCTCTCCGCCGAGCTGAAAAGACCCTGTTCCAATCCAATCCCCGTTCACGAAGCTCGCGCCGTCGTCCGCAAGCGCACTCGAAGCCGTAAGCGCGCTCGCCACAGCCAGAAACAACCAGGACTTCATAATTTCCCTCCGATGCAAAAACGCGTTGAAGGGAATTGTAAGAGGCTTCTGTGCGCAAACTAAGTAAAATCCTGTGAAAGCAACGCCAGGTCAGGAAAGGGAATGGCTCGCATCAGCCGCATCAAGCGCTGACCGCAGAAGCAGCTCGGCATTATCCCCGCTTGCCTCTTCTCCGCGGAGATCGATATCCGCCGCGAGTCTCGCGGGAGAACCGCTAAACACGAAGACCCTGGTGGCCAGTTCGGCCGCCTCGGCGACATTGTGCGTGACGAACAGCGTGGTCACGCGTTCGGCCTTCCAAAGCGCTATAAACAGGGTGCGCAGTTCCCGCGCCCCTTTCTCATCCAGCGAAACGAAAGGCTCGTCCATCAGAAGAACTGTGGGTCCGAAAGCAAAGGCCCTCGCGATGGCCGCTCGCCGTTGCATGCCGACGGATGCCTGTCCGGGGTAAAGCTGGTGCCCCCCGGAAAGCCCCACGCGATCGAGCCAGGAGGCGGCAATGTCAAGCGCATCGGCCTTGCCTTTCAAGGGCAAGGCGACATTCTCAATCAGCGTTCGCCAGGGCAGAAGCCGCGGGTCTTGAAAGACGTAGGAAAGCCGCTGGGGCTTGGCGTCGCGAAACGAGACCTTCCCCTCGAAGTTGGCATCCAGTCCGGCGATGATGTTCAGCGCGGTTGTCTTGCCCGCGCCTGAGGGGCCCAGCACGCAGACAAGCTCGCCGTCCTGAACCTCGAAAGCGAGGCCGGCGATTGCCAGCCTCGGCCCCTCGCCGCTGCCATAGGCCTTCCGCAATATATTGACGGAAAACGCGCTCATTGACGCCATCTGTTGGCTGCAAGTTGCCAGGGGCGCATGACAAATGTCTCGATGAGGAAAATGACGGCGATGAAACTCGCCGCATAGGCAAGGATGCCAGTGACATCGAAGAGCTGAAAAAAGGTGTTCAGCTGGAATCCCACGCCGCTGGAAAGCCCGAGAAGTTCGACCACGAGCACAATCTTCCAGACAATGGCAAGCCCTGATCGGCCCGCCGCCGCGAAAAAGGGAGCGAGTTGCGGCAGATGCACCTGGCGGAGCCTCGTCCACCATCCAAAACGATAGACGGTGGCCAGATCATCGTAGGCGGGCGACAACGCCTGCGTTCCCTCCCGTATGATCACCGCCACGTTGGGAATCTTGTTCAGCGCAACCGCCGTGATCGCCGCCGCTTCGTTCAGTCCGAACCAGAGAAAGCAAAGAATGATGACAATGAGCGCGGGCAGGTTGAGAAAAAGAATGAGCCAGCTGTCGAAGAAAAGGTTGAGCCGCGGAAAGCGGCCCATTGCGAAGCCGATTGCCGAGCCGATGACGACGGCGAGCACGAAACTTGCGACGACCCGGCCCAATGTCACGCCGACGTGAAAGGGGAGCTGGCCCGATGCAGTCTCGGCAACAATGCGTTCGCCGACTGCGAGCGGGTCCGGGAAATGCCGGGACTGCGCGATCCAGGCCGCCAAAGCCCAGACGGCAAAAAAAGCCAGGAGCGAGACCGCGCTAACCAGCAAGCGGCCCCTGCCGCGAGCCTTCGCGCTCGGCTCACGTCGAACGGCCGCTTTAGCGGTGCGTCTTTCCTGCCCTTCTGAGAGTGGACTAGAGAACAAAGCCATCCCAAAAAGCCCCGGGATCGAAATTTACGCCGGCCCCTGTTACCTCTTCGCCGCCCGTTTCGCGCACAATTGCAAATAATTTCCGTGCCGCCTCGCGGTCGCGCGCATTCCAGCTATGTAGCAAACCCTCGCGATACCGTTTTCGCAGCATGCGATATTCCTCATCGCTGCTCGCCTTCACGAGCGGCCTGATGCGCTCCCATTCCTGATCCGACGTTGCAAGGATGGATTGCCCTTTTTGGACGGCCCTCGAGAAGCTTTGCAACAGGCCACGCCTGTCACTCGCAAGGCTTGCCGGAAACACAAAGCCTAAGAGCGGAAGCGGGTCCTCGATGCCAAGCGACGTCATCATTTGAGAAACCGCGATCAACTGGCGGTAACCGGTCGAACTCGAGCTTCACCGCAAAAGGCCAGAAATTGAGAAGCGCGTCGATCCTTCCTGCCGCTGCCTGCTCGTTCAGGAGCGGCGCCGCGGCAAAGACGGGCGTGGCTGTGGCCGCGAGATCTCCCGCGCCGCTTTTGATGCCGTACGCCCTCAAAAGCAGCCAGCTCTTGTCGATCGGGCCTCCAGCGACGCCAATCTTCTTTCCCTTGAGATCGGCCACGCTCTTGATCGGGCTGTCTGCCGGGACGATCACCCCGCCCAAAGCCGCGGAGAAAGGCATAAAGAGATAATCGCCTCCGAGGCTTCTCTGGCGCATCACCCAGAACCAATCGGTCACGATGACATCCGCTTCATGCCCGAGAAGGGCGATGTTTGCTGCACCGGGGGTGGCCACCATGCGCGGCGAAAGCTCAAACCCCTCTTCGGCGTCGAGCTTTCGGTCCTTGATCACATCAAGAAGCCAGTGAAGGGTGCCGAATTGAACCGCCCCGACGGTCAGGCCGGGCCGCTCCGAAGCCGATGCTGCGCCGCACATGAGCGCGGCCGTCGCGCTCGCGGTCGTTATAAGAAGGTCGCGCCGTGAAATCATTGGTTCGGTGCCATGCAATGCTATTTGGGAAAAGGTGTGCCGTGAGCCTAAAGGTAGGGTGTGACTGCCGATTGGCGAGGGAGGAAGATGCGCCGCGGCGATCTTGCCCGCCATCGTCCAATCAGGCAAGACGCGCGACGATCAGGCTGCCGCCTTTTTTTATTGCAACGCCAGGGGCGTCCCGCATGTCTTCTGCGTGGCGGCGGAACGTCGTCGCAGGTGATAAAAAGAACTCAGTGCCGAAGGGGAGCGGTGGCTTGCCTGCAAAATACCGGCATCGCGAGCACCCCCGTCACGTCCCGGAAGTTTTCACGAGCCGCGTCAGCGAAGTCCTCGGCGCTCATGGCAGTGGCCGTACACTCCATTCTACCGGCCTCCAAATGGGCAAGCGCAGCGACGGCCAACATCGTGTCTCGCAGTTCGACTGGACAAGGAACGACGCCATTGGCCTCGCAATAGCGCCCGATAAGGCCCATGATTTCATTGACAAGGTCTGGGTCACCTGACCCCGCGACCACCACATGAAAGTCCTTGTCCATAATACGCAAACCCTGTGCCAGAACCAAAGCCGAGCAGTAACACTCGTATTCAAGTAAAGTTCCGGGTGTTTCCCGGACTGCGACAACCGGTCCTGTAAAAGGCCTGAAGTTTAGGTATTTCGCCGTCTTGAATTGTTCCCATGATAAAGCAAAAATGACTGCGTCAAAAGCGCCATTTAGTGCGCCGGAAGAAAAACAGATTTGCCTCCATTGCATTTCGGTTTCATAGTAAATCCGTCCAGGTTTCCTCCCCGGACCCTACTGAGCCGCCAGGGCCGATTTCTCGCGGCTTTTTTCTTGCTAATGGCCTGTGCGTGCCGGAAAATCTGGTGAGGATGCCTCCGGTGCGGTCCCTTGTGGCGCCCGCCCGCTTTCAGGCTTTGTCTCGAATTTCCAGTCGGCGTAAGTTTTAGCATTACCGAAATCCTTCAGCTGCTTGTCGAAGTCAGCCGTCTTGAACGGCACATCCCTGCTTGCGCTCACAACTCCCGTAATTGCACCCTCCGATCCGACAATGAGCTTGAAATCGCCGCCCGTCACAGGGTCTTTGTAGAGCTGTCGTATGAAGCGGGGCTTTGAAAAATCCCGGTCATCCGCGAGTTCCTTCAGCCGCCGCGGATAGCGGCTGTTCTTCGAATAAAATGCCTTGATGGCGCGCTGATAGGCGAGCCCACGAAAAAGGAGCTCCGCCTCCTTATCGCGCTTCAACCGATAGCTCTGAGCAAGGTCGAGGCGCATCGCGCCGAAAGCCATCGCGGCCACGATGATCAGCATCAAAGGGAAGGTGTAGCCGGCAGAACCGGCCGGTTGCGCGTTTCTCATCGGCGGGTACCTCGCGCGCCCATGCGGCGCATTCAAGGAATGCGCCCTGCAATTGCACAACCTTGATGCGGGCGCGGGGCCTGCTTCGCGACATCATTGCCACCGTAAACGTGGGGTGCGCTTTTTCCAAGTGGCGCAAAACATGAGACATGGAAAATCGGTCGCGAGTTCTACGCGACCGATATCGATTGCTCCCAGGCAGCCTTCCTGCGCCGCATCGGCCTCAAAGGGCTGAGCGACTGGTTGCGTGAAGCGCCGACGTCGTCCTGTACGTCTATGTGGTGGACGAGGGCGGCAAACTCGTCGGGGCGATCGACAAGCTGGTTCAAGCGCGCCCTGAGGACCGCCTTCAGGACGTGATGACAACCAACCTCGTAACTCTTAAGGCTGAGGCTGCGGTAAAGGATGCCGCCAAGCTGTTTGTGCGCTATAACTTCCGCGCCATTCCCATCGTTGACGGCGAGGGCGTGATGATCGGCGCCATTCCTTACCGCGATGTCGTGGAGCTGCAGCGGAGGGCTTGAGCGCTCGAACGAAGAAGGCCGTTTGCCCGCCAAGTTTGCCGTAAGTTTGGCCTGTAACACACCGCGAATCAGTACCGATTCCACGGTGTTTACACAAAATGTGTAAAACATCTTCAGTCGAATGGTCTGATTTTCGGACAATTTTAGCATTCAAAAATACCTTACCCCTTGATTTAAAATGGTTTTTTTATTGTGCGTAGAACTGTGTACGCCGGAGCGCGTAACACTTTTGCCACATCCGTGAAAATCGCCGTTGCGGGCGTTCGGGGAGGGGTCTAGAACTCAACTACGCAAGGTTAACAATTCGCAAACTGCAACTGACCTTGCTGGGCACACGTTGAGGGACCGAGTTCCGGCTAGAACCCGCACATCCCCTGCCCATTGAATTCACATTTGTGCGTGGGGCACACAATGACTATTGGGCGCTTTTATGCGAGCGCTGCAGCGATGGCTGTGGCACTCGGCGGGGCTTCATTTCCCGTCACTGCCCTACTCGCGGCAGTTGGCAAGGTTGAGATCGAAGTCACTGGCACGATCAAGCCGTACTGCGCGAATAGCATTACGGCTGTTCCCGTCAATGCGGGCGACCCCAGAAAAGCGGGCTCGGCGAAGTTCGCTTTCACGGTCGATTGCAACGCACCCTTCCAGTACACAATGCAATCCGATAACGGAGCCCTGCGGCTCACGAACGCGCCCGACGCCGTATCCCGCGATCAGATCGAGGTCGCTTACAACGTGCACATCACGATCCCGCTGACGCTCGGCGGCTCAATTGACGACACCTGCAGCAGTAAATCTATCAAGCAGGGCGCTATCAGCTGCACATTCACGGACTCGGGCCAGAAGATAGCGATCAACCAGCAGGCTGAAACACGGATCTCCTGGAGCGCTACCCAGGCGAGGTTGCTGGCAGGACAGTATACCGATCGTCTGACGGTATTCGTGAGTGTCAAGCCCTAACCAGCGGATGGTACGGAACATGAATTCAAGGTTTTCGGAAGGGTCATAACATGACGAGGGTCTTCAAGATTGTCTGCGGCGTCTCCGTCCTCGTTGTCGCATATGCCGCAAACGCGGCCGGTGGTTTCCAGCTTAGCGTCGCCAATCAGTTCCCGCCTATGTGCAAAATCGGCACGGCGCCAACTTACAGCCTCGACACCGCGGCAACTGTTACAAACTCCACCACGAGTTCGCCAACTATTGATTTCGGTATGAACTTTG
The DNA here is from genome assembly GCA_963839435.1 of uncultured Alphaproteobacteria bacterium. GTDB lineage: Bacteria > Pseudomonadota > Alphaproteobacteria > Rhizobiales > Rhodomicrobiaceae > Rhodomicrobium. The sequence continues at coordinate 280,282 of CAWIVD010000017.1, read as the reverse complement.
CCAATTCGGATGCCACCGGGCGCAAGATATCAGGAAGCGTTCACTTTACTGTCTATGCCAATGCACAATGCAACTATATGTTAACCTCCGCAAATGGCGCACTGAAAAACATCACCGCCGGTCAGACAGGCACCTTCCGTGACTATTACGCCGACGCTTATACTATATCAGGATCAGGTACGCTGGTTCATTTGAACGGTCTTTCACCCAATACATTAGTCAGCCAGTTCACCATCCCGGCGCCCTTCTTCTGGGGAGCCAGCACGGTGGCCATTGACTTTAGCATTCCACAGACCTCGACCCCATTAGCTGCTGGCGAGTATCAGGACGTTCTTTTGCTGACAATAAATCCATCCGTATAACTAGACGCGTTGAAGTGTAATTATAGCTATGTAGGCGTTTATTTGGTAGCTGTGGAGAGTATGTCTCCAGGTGTACGGAATGTTATGTTCCGAGGTGCAGCATTTATTAGGCACTTTAAATGCCACGCATGTTACTAACGCACTTGAAAAGGGGCACACCATGACGAAGATTTTTGTACTTGCTTGCGCGACTTCCGCGCTGGCGCTGGTTTCAGCGGCGAATGCGGGTAGCGCGGGCGACCAGTTTTCAATCACGATCCAGGGTACGGTACCTGGTTATTGCACTATCGCTAGTGCCGGAACATTTAATGTCACGAATGGTGCATTTTCTGCGAGCGGAAAAACTGGCAATTTGCAGATCGCCAACTTAGGCACAGCCGGCGGCGTCGTCGAGGCAGTGTCTGCGACCGGCAGCTTTCAGATGAACGCTAATGAGCCTTGCGCCTTGTCCCTCGTTTCCGCGAACGGCGGCTTGGCAAACCAGTCGAATAGCGCCGCGAATAAAATCAGCTACAGCGCAGTGGTTTACGACAGCGTTTCCCCCAGCAGCTACGTGCCGGTGCCGACAACGGCAAACACGGCGTTCTCTACATTCACCTCGCAGTTTAAGCCCGATACTTTAGGGAACGAAGCCGTTAATTTCGGTTTCTCAATCACCGCAGGGGCAAGCCCAGTTGCCGCTGGCAACTATCAGGACGTTTTGACGGTCAACCTTTCACCAACCATCTAATGGACCGTTTTAGCCGCTGGCCGCCGGGGCCAGCGGCCTAAGTAAATCCACCTATCGAACTTACTTGGAATTTGGGTTCCTACCAGTTAGGGCCAAGGAATCGGATTGAGTTCCGAGCCGGCTCGCTGGCAGTCATATCTTTTTACTTTTGGCAGGAAAACCAGTTGGAGACACCATGACTTGCGTATTTGTTAAACGGGCTTGCCTCACAGTGGCAGGATTTTTTGCATTCGCCGGACTTACTCCGGCGTACGCTGTGAATGTTCAGCCCCTGTCGTTGGAGATGGTTTCGATCGGTGCTAATTCTCGCTCCAGCATCCAGGTAGTGAATGACGGTGCAGCGCCTATGCCGGTCGAAGTTGTCGTCAAGAGGCTCGACATAGGCGAAGACGGCAAGACTACCGAGTCCGCCGCGAGCGATGAATTCCTTGTGTTTCCCCCGCAAGCTGTCGTTCCAGCGGGCGCAACGCAAAGCTTCCGCATCCAGTGGATCGGCGCTCCCGATATCAAGAAGAGCCAGACCTACATGCTCTCCGTGAACCAGCTTCCCGTGAAGATGAAGCCGGGTGAGAGCGGGGTGCAGATGGTGTTCGATTTCGGTGTGATCGTAAGTGTTGCTCCTGCCGGAGCGCAGTCGGCATTGAAGGTCGTTAGCGCTGAAGCTGCTACTCAAGGTAAAAAGCATGGCGCGGCCATCACAGTCGAAAATCCGAGCATGATGTATTCCTACTTCAGCGACGCGAAGCTCACCCTTGAGAGCGGCAGCTGGCGCAAGGTCATCTCCCCGGGCGAGCTTCGGCAGTTGGTCGGTTATGGGGTTGTGCTTCCGGGCAAGAAGCGGCGCATTCTCGTTCCCGCGGACGTTCCAGGAGAGGCTGGCAAGATCTCGGTGACCGTCGATTACAAGCCAAAAATAGCAAAATAGCGACGGTCGCCGCGATGGGGACGCTGCACCGCCAGAATTTCAATCATCCACCTCCTTGGGGCACGAGCGTCGGTGATGAGAAAGTCTCTTCGTGCGGTCGGGTATATGACGGCAAGCCTTTCGCTTGCGTCGGCGGCCTTGGCCGCCCCCGCCCCGGGCGGCTGGAAATCACAGGTCGTAACTGACGATCCCCCGGCGGCTGTCGTGAAGCTCAATCCCACTGGCCGCACTTACGAGATCGAGGTACCGCTGAAGGTCGACGGCGCAAGACTTGGCGATGTGGGGATCGAGATTACCGCAGACGACAAGCTGTTCGTCGACGCGAAGCTTCTGAAAACCTATCTTGCAAAAATATATATCCCTGAGGTTTTGACCGCCGCTCTCGTTATGCCTCAGGAGCAAACCGTTCAGGTGGCAGGCGGCAGCGTGGTAAGCAAGAAGGCCCCCGGCACCCCGAGTTCGGACGTGCAACTGGTATCGCAGCAACTGGAAACAAAAGCACCGGGCGAGCTTCTCGGCGAGAAACCGAGTTACCTCTCCGTAGCGACGCTTAAAGACCGGGGCATCACTATGCGCTATGACCCCCTCAACCTCGATCTGGAAGTTTTTCCGACCGTCGATCAGCGGCCAACCACCACCATCAACTTTATGCAAAACGCAGAAGAAGTGAGCGCGACGCTTGAGCAGCCAGCTTATGTGAGCGCCTATCTCAACATGCATCTGACCGCCAGCTACATGGGCCAAAGCGCCTACGGCGGCACCGGCGTCGAAGCTCCCACGATCGATTTCGATGGCGCGGTACGCGTCGGGCCTTACGTCGTGGAAGCCGAAGGTACATTCTACAATCCCGGCTCGCAGTGGTTCAGCCCGGGCTATTTCCAGGACTATATTTTCTACAGAAGAGGAACGCGGCTCGTCTACGATTTGCCGGATGAGGCGATCCGCCTTCGCATGGGCGATGTCACCCCCGCTTATACGGGTTTCCAGACGGCGCCCGATCTTCTTGGCATATCCGCCGATGTAGCCTACGGGCAGCTCCAGCCGCAAAAGTCGATCCGACCGACAGGCGCGCATTCCTTCCGTATCGAGCGGCCATCGAATGTGGACATTCTTGTCGACAACGTCCTGATGAAGCATATCAGGCTCGGCCCCGGAAACTACAATTTGACCGATCTTCCGCTGAACCCAGGGGCGAATAACGTGAAACTGATTATCGAAGACGATAGCGGCCAGCGTCAGACCCTCGAGTTTACCGGCTTTTCCGGACAGGAGTTGCTGGCGCCAGGCATCAGCGAATGGTCCGTCAACGCAGGTATCAAGTCTTACGACATGGGCGTCGTAGAATCCGGTCTTTCTCCAGCGATTTCCAGTCCGATCAATACGACGTTTGTTAACAAGAACGCGGCGAACAGCTTCTACGCACAGCGGCAGTATTTCTTCGATCAGCCTGCGGTGACAGGCTTCTACAGAACCGGCGTCCTGGACTGGTTGACAACGAATTCCAACTTCCAGTCCGACACGAACGTTGTCATGGCGGGAGCCGGTGTCGCAGCACAGACAAAGGACGGCTTCTTCACAACAAAAGTCGCGGCAAGCGACACCTATAGCGGCGGCGCGGGCTTCGCGATTTAGCTGGGCTATGACTACGACAAGTTCAACTGGTTCGGTTATAATTCCAGTTTTCGGATCACCGGCGAATATCGAACCCACGACTTCGAGACTATGGGAACCTATGCAGCTCCGCTCAACTATAGCGCCTACGTTGCAGCATCCTATTCTCAGCAGCTCCCCTGGAGCTTAATGGGAGGCCTCTCCTTTACCTACTATTTCGCGGACCATGCGATTGCTTCTGACCCGGGTAACCGCTGGCAAGCGGATGCAAGCATCTCAATGCCGATCTCGGACACTGTCTCCGGCTCGATTTCCCTCGGCTACGGCCAAGACCAGACGGGGGACACGAACACCTGCTGCGGTAATAGTCAGAACGGGTTCCAGGCTTTCCTGCGCCTTGCCTGGAGCCCCGATGCCCATTCCACCGCCTCTGCGAGCTACGACAGCCGCAGCCAGACGGCTCAAACCAACTTCACCCAGTCGAGCGAACAGACCGGCGTCGGCGCCTGGTCGGCAACGGCAACGGCGGAGACGCAGTCGGATGGGCAGAGCGATGTAAGCGCTTCCGGTTCCTACTCCGCCAACCGGGCTGAATTCTACTTCAGCCATGGGGCGGGTTTCGACGGCCCCGGTTATGGCGGACTGACCCGTCCCACCAGCACACAGGAGCTCACCTCTGCCGGCGTTTCGACGAGCCTGGTCTATGCCGATGGCGCGTGGGGCATGGGCCGTCGCGTCACGAGCGGATTTGCGCTCATCACGCCGCATGAAAGCCTGCAGGGTAGTCCCGTTGTGATCGGGACAGCAGAGTTGCGTGTGGCCGAGACGGATTGGCTTGGACCAGCCGTAGTATCGAGTGCGACCCCCTACCGGCAGTCGCGGTTAACCTATGACGCCCCGGGCGCGCCCGCCGGCTACGACCTCGGCAGCGCCGCCTTCGATATGAAGGCGCCCTACAAGGCCGGATATAAACTCATGGCCGGTTCCGCTTATACCGTCACCGCGACGGGGACGCTCCTTGATACAGAAGGACTGCCGCTCCCGCTCCTGGCCGGTGAAGCTCACGAGGCGAACAAGGAAAACGGCCGGAAGGTGGAACTGTTCACGAACCGCACCGGGAGCTTCGGGGCACAGGGGCTCGCGCCGGGCAAATGGATCATCGAGATGCCGACAGAGCCGGGACCGACTTGCTATGTCATCGAAATCCCGGACGGCATTATCGGCCTCCATAACGCAGGCACGCTAAAGCCGTCCCGCGCGCCGCAGCAGAAGCCGCCGATCATCGAAGCACAGGCTGACGATGCGACGAATTAGGCGATGGGCGGTGGCAGCGGCCTGGCTCGCGTTGTCTGCGACAGCGACTTCAGCGTGCCAGCTGAGCCTGCTCGGGCCGGTGACACAGCAGCCGCTGATATACAATCCGTTTCAGGCGGGTGCGGCGATGGCGGAGGTGTCGTTCACAGTGCGGAACGGAGACGGCAAGCCGTGCGACGCGGCATTCGCCTTCTTCCGGCTGGGGGCACCGCAGGCGCAGGCCGGGGACGGCTCAGCACTGAATTATCAGGTGCTGGGTGCTTCCGGTCCCGCGACGCAGGGGGCGACACCTCCGCCGACTACACTGCCTGGCGGCAGCGCCGCGATCGGGGTCACCATCGCCGCCAATCAGACCACTACGATGCATGCAATGATCTCGGTCGGAGATGGGCAGGTGGCTGGGCCAGGAACATACACCGATCAGCTGACGCTCGGCCTGTATTACAGGGCGCGAGAAGGCGCCTACAGGAAAGCCGCCGAGGCGCCCCTCACCGTGATGATCGGCGTGAATTCGCAAATGACGCTTACGGTCGCAGGCGGCGGCCGCAGAACGACGGTGAACTTCGGCGATTTCGTCGAAGGGGCCACGCGCTCGGTGCAGTTGCTCGCCTATTCCAATCAGGGCTTTCATCTGGTGGTGAGTTCTGACAACGCCGGAATGATGATGCCCATCGATCCGGTGGCGATGGCCGAGGGGCGGTGGCGCGTGCCGTATACGATTGCCGTCAACAGAGCGGCGCCGGTTGATCTTTCGCTGCAGAGGACGATCTCTCTTGGGCAGGGAGCGACGACGAAATCGGGTGTCGCCATTCCCATCGACGTCCGGATCGGAGCCGTCAAGGGCCAGCGCGCCGGCTTCTACCGCGACGTGATCACGGTGGCTATCGATGCGGGGCCTTAGCAGGGGTCGCCGCTTCCCTGGGACTGAACCACGGATGGCTCCCGAGAAAACAAATTTGAGGTCAGGCTCGTAAAACTGGTCCTCCATCTCGAACCCCTCGGGCCGGTTTGTGCTGGCGTGCGGATCGAGCCGGTATGGTAGGGAAATGCGTCTTGCCGAGAGGTTAATTCACGTCAAGCTATTGATATTTAAAGATAAAATTTAGAACGCAATAACGCCGCCGGTGTGCGATCCGGCCTGCCGAAAGGCGCAAGCGTGGTTAATATGAGCGGCCAAAACATATTTAACGGACTTTTGCGAGCCCAGTTAATGGGAAAATTCCGGCATTTAGTTCTATTTAATGGGATGTCATAAGTGAAGGATAGTTGTTTTATTTCAATGGTTTATCAGAATTACTTCCAGCCAGGAAGCAGGCTCGGCGGGAAGATATTCCGGCAGGAATAAAATGCTTGTTAAGCATAATTGTGAGCGGAAATAAATCCGGCGCGCTCCTGTTAACCATCCTTATATTAACGCAGTGACGCGGCGACGGCTCGTTTACCAGGATGGCCGGGTCTTTCGCCTTGCGCTGGATGATGGGGGGAGTTCCGGCTCGCGCTTCTCTCGGCCACACATGACGAAGCGCGCGGCATTCCAAAGCTGCCAACATCCCGCCGTTGCCCCTCAGGTCATAACCACAAGCGTGGCGCGGCGGCTCCCGTTTCAAGCCCTTGGCTCAGACGCGCTCGCCAATTCCGGAAGTGGGAACGGTTAGTGACGCGCTGACTTTGCGGCCATGCGACAAGTGTGGGCGATCGCTGATTTTTGTGGACGGGCCCTTTGCCCGCAAGAGCGATGCGATATAATAAGGGGCAAAACTGCTCTAAATTTTCGAAAGCAATGTTGCAATGTCTGACGCCATTTCCCTGTCTCCCAAATTCTTGCAACTCTCCAAAACGCGATCGGCCCCATATTGGGCCGTGCTGTTGGGACGGTCATAGGCAATCAATTCGGCCCGTTCCTGGATCGGCGAAATGAAGTCCGACAAGCAGAGCAAGCTTGCAAATGGGCGTTCGAAGGATGGCTTCTCGCCCTCACCATCGCTTATCAGAAGCGGTAGGTCGCGGACCGTTTTCTCGGTGTCCTCGATGAAAAACATTTCCAGGACAGTCGCCATCTGCGGCGGTGCCGCCTCAATCCATATAGCGCATTTTTAGCCGACGGAGACTTGAGGCACGAGATTTGATCTGTATCTTGCTCGTCCAGGGTCTTGATGGGAGGACTTGTGAAATTGCTGGGTCTTTTGTTGATGGTATTGTCTACTGGCCAGGCGCTAGCCTCTAGCTGTGAGCCGGAAGAAGCGGGACGTCCAAGGGCAGACAGTTGTTGGTTCAGTACGACTCGAACCGTCTCTGTTTGCAGACCGGATTTCCCGAGCCTTTCTTATATCACCCAAACCTATAGTTGGCAGGAAGCCTGTCAGTTGAGTTGCCGTTTCTCTGAAGAGGAGGCCATCTCTATCTGCCTTTCTGGGTATGGCTATATTCCTGACTATGGTGATTGATTATTGAGTCCTTCACGGCGATATGCGCACCGGCCTTCAGCAAGCTGGAGAGACCTTGCTTCACGGGAAGGAAAACGGAAGATGCTGTCATCTGCGAGCAGCGCGTCGCGCCCTTCGGCCCATGAAGCGCCTGCTTGACCACGCCTTCAGCGGGCATCGGGCTCCCGCGAAACGTCCGCTGCGGGATCGGAAAGCAAACATCGCAGCTCGAACATTTTTCGAAACCCGCCTCTTCCGCTGGTTTTGGGGTGCCTTGGCGAGGGAGCTAACCTGCAGAATACGGCGGCCTGGTGTATCCAGCAGGCGACAACGTGAAAATTTCGCAGCCGTCTTTGGTGACGCCAACCGTATGCTCGAACTGCGCGGACAGGCTTTTGTCGCGCGTAACCGCTGTCCAGCCATCAGAAAGAATCTTCACGCCGTAACGGCCCGCGTTGATCATCGGTTCGATGGTGAAAATCATTCCTTCCTGGAACGTGGGACCCTCGCCTGAGCGGCCATAGTGGCGAACCTTCGGTGGTTCGTGGAAGGCTCGTCCCACCCCATGACCTGTGAAGTCGCGCACGACCGAGAAGCGGTGGCTTTCGGCGAAGCTTTGGATGGCGTGGCCGATGTCGCCAAAGTTTGCGCCGGGTTTGATCTGCGCGATACCGAGCATCATGGCCTCGTAGGTGATATCGACCAGCTTGCGCGCCTTCACACTGACATCGCCGCAAAAATACATGCGGCTCGTGTCGCCATACCAACCGTCGAGTATGGGCGTCACGTCGATGTTCACGATGTCGCCCTCCTGCAGGCGCTTGTCGCCTGGGATGCCGTGGCAGACCACGTGGTTGACTGAAATGCAGCTGGCTTTGGGATATCCGCGATAGCCAAGCGTTGCAGGGATGGCGCTGCGGTCTTCCATGAACCGCTGCATGAGTTCATCCAGCTCGGCTGTGGTCACATCCGGCTTCACGTGAGGCGTGATGAAGTCGAGCGTCGCGGCGGCGAGGTGTCCAGCCCGCCTCATACCGGCGAAATCATCCGGACTATACAGGCGGATGAGAGAAGACTGGGCTTGGGGTTCGTCCATGAAGACGCCTTTCGTTAAAAGGCAGGCGTGAGGTGTTCAAGTGTGGAGAAAGTGAGCAAAACTAGCTCTTTCATTCCCCCAAAGCAATGACCGGTGTGGTCGCGGCCATTACCGGAAAAGTAACAGGATGCCGATGCCTGACCTCGGCTTGACTGAAAGCATTGCGCCTCGCGGTGACGCGCAAAATCAAAGACGGCGAGGTGGCGCCAGGGCCTCCCACGACAAATGAGGATCACATCCACAGGTCCGCATCGATCCTGCCGGCGGTGGAGCACGACTTATAAGCTTTGAGCGGTTCGGTTTGCTTGGATGATCCGCACAGCTTAAGATTTTGTGAGTATTGTCCGGTGCAGTAAACGGGTGTACATTTATAATTCGTCCAGCGGATCATCTGTTCTGCTGCATCTCGAGTTTTTCTTGCAGTTGTGAGGACCACGCCATGCGAGTTTCTCTTGCTACTCTTGCGCTGAGCGGCCTCCTTGCCGTCCCGGCTTCAGCCGGCGAACAGGTTATCGAGTTCAGGTACGTCATTCATCCGCTCGAGGTAAAGACCTTCGAAGCCCCGAATATCGAAGGCCAGACGATGGTTATGGGCAAGGTATTCGGCGTCGTCGCCTTCAAGGACGGCCGCGTCGGGACGAAGGATTTCATCTATCAGGCTGAGCTTCTGAACGGCAACGGGCCGATTCACGGCTTTAGCACCTACAGGTTCGAGGACGGCTCCTCGATCACGGCGAGCTTCTCCGGCGAGATCAAGGGCGGCCAGCGGCACGGGGTCTATACGATCCTGTCGGGCACCGGCCTCTATGCAAATGCCACCGGTACAGGCACCTTCGAGAGCCTGCCGAGCAAGCTCGAAGGCGCCACCATCTTGAACACAAAGCTCAACGTCAAGACGCCGTGACGGAAGCGCGCCGGGCTGCCGATGAGGGGCCTTAACAGGGGCGGCGGGGCTACTCCACCGGCAGGATGACGAGCTTGATCAGGGTCGAGGTGGCGCCGCTGACCTGCACCGTGACAGGGCCGCGCTCAAGCCGGAAGCGCATGCTCTTGCGGGCCTCGCTGCAATTCGAGTCGATCGTCTCAGCCGCGAGCGGCAGCGCTTTGCCATCCTGAATAAGATCGATCCACGCATCCTCGGACAGCGTGACCTGATATGTGCCCGCCTGCGGTACGTCCTTTATGAAAAGAAGCCCCGCAAAACTGTCGTCCGATTTCGGCTCTCCTCCAGGCGCCAGCACATAGTCTACGGTCGCATGCGGCTGAAGCTCTATGACGAGGCCTTTGTCTGGAACTGAACCGAGCGTGGCGCCGGAGAAGTCCATTTCCAGATACGGATCGCGAAGAAGCTCGAACTCCCGCTGGATAGACCACGCGAACTGTTCGCAGGCCGGGTTATCCTTGGCTGCGGAAAATCCGGGCGTCACGCCGGCGGCGATGGCAAATATCGCCAGCGCCGTCGCGGAACTTACGCTTCGCCGCTTAATCGACCGCAACCATAACGTCGGAAGCCTTGATAATGGCAGCGGCATTCTGGCCTTCCTTCAGCTTCAGCTCTTCGGCTGCCTCGTTTGTAATCGAAGCCGTAATTGTCACGCCATTCACATCCATGAGAACGTGAGCGGTGGTGGCGCCCTTGACGACCTTCGTGATCTTGCCGTTAAGAGCATTTCTTGCGCTGAGTTTCATTTTCGTCTCCATCAGGTGGTTTTTCTCGATTAGCCCACCCTGGAGCGCCTTATACGCCGCGTTTCTTGCCCCAATCCGTCTAGCGCGGCAAATGCGAACCTGCCTCGGGCTGTACGACACGGATCAGCCCGTGTTCCTCAGGCCGGCGGCAACGCCGTTTATCGCGATCAGGATCGAGCGCCTCGTCTTTTCCTCATGCTGTCCGCGCCGCCATCGCCGGATGAGTTCGATCTGAAGATGGTTGAGCGGCGCGATGTAAGGCACGCGGCGGGTAATGGCCCGCGCGAGCGCCGGAGTGTCGGCCAAGCGCTCCGTCGTTCCCGTGATCCGGTCCAAGGCTTCCACGGTGGCGTCCCACTCGACGAGCAAAGCGGTCACCACACTATGAGCGAGCTTCTGATCGGGAACCAGCTCTTCCGCGTATTTCCTGGCGAGCCTCATATCCGCCTTGGCGAGCACCATGTCCATGTTCGACAGGAGCGTGCGGAAAAACGGCCACTCCTCTCTCATGCGCTTGAGCAATTCGGTTCTTTCCCTCGGCGCTTTTTTTGCGAAGGCCCGCACCGCCGATCCAAATCCATACCAGCCCGGCAGGGCGGCGCGCGCCTGACCCCACGAAAATCCCCAGGGGATGGCGCGAAGGTCTTCGATGCGATGCGTGCCCCGGCGCGACGCCGGGCGCGAGCCTATGTTCAGCTCCGCGATTTCCGAGATGGGTGTGGCCGCGAAGAAGAACTCGTTGAACTCCGGCATGTCATAGACGAGAGCCCGATAGGCTTTCATGCTTGATTCGGAAAGCTGTTCGGCCGCTTCCAGAAACTCATCGGGGACAGGCCGGCCCGGCGTGAGCAGCGTCGCTTCGATCGCCGCCGCCGCCAGCGCTTCCAGGTTGCCGCGCGCGATTTCCGCATGAGAATATTTCGAGGCGATCACCTCGCCCTGCTCCGTCATGCGGATCTGGCCATTTACCGTGCCCGCCGGCTGGGCGAGAATCGCCTGGTAGCTCGGGCCGCCGCCACGCCCCACCGTGCCGCCGCGGCCGTGGAACAGGCGCAGCTTGATGCCACTCTCCTCCTTGATGAATTTCGCGAGCGCGACGGAAGCACGATAAACCTCCCAGTTGCTCGTGAAAAAACCGCCGTCCTTGTTGCTGTCCGAATAGCCGAGCATGACCTCCTGCACGCCTCCGGCCGCCTGGACCATGTCCCGGATGCCCGGCAGCGCATAGAAGTCGCGCATGATGTGCTCCGCGCGGCGAAGATCGGCGATGGTCTCAAAAAGCGGGACGACGATCAGATCGGCGTGCGCGCCCGGATCGCCGAGCACGCCCTGCATAAGCCCGCCCTCCTTCTGGAGAACAAGCGCTTCGAGAAGATCGCTGACCGTTTCGGTGTGGCTCGTGATGTATTGCCGGATGGCGCGCTTGCCATAGGCCCTTCGAAGCTCGCGAGCGGTATCCAGGATCTTAAGCTCGCTCGCAGTCTGTGACGAGTACACGACCCCAGGGACTCGAAGCGGACGCGGATCCCTCAAGACACTGACAAGCGCGCTTTGCTTGTGCTCTTCGTCGAGTTTGCGGTAATCGCCCACGATGCGCGCCGCCGCGAGCAGTTCCGCAACCACCTCTTCATGAACGTCGGAGTTCTGGCGGAGATCGACCGTGGCAAGGTGGAAGCCAAAAACCTCGACCGCGCGCCGCAAGGGACGCAGCCGCGTTTCGATCAGCGCTTCGCCCTTGTTCGCGATGAGCGAGGTCTCCACGATAGCCAGATCAGACAGCAGTTCTTCCGCGGTATCATAAGCCTCCGCCGTCGCTTGAACGCGCCGGGGAGACGATTTGTTCGTCAGCTTCTGGAGCGTCATCGCAAGCCGGGAATACATGCCGACCAGCGCGCGGCGATAGGGTTCATCCTCACGATGAGGGTCCTTGACGTCCGCTCCATCGGCCAGTGCGTGAAGTTCCGGCGTAAAGTCGACGAGGCGCGAAGACATCGGCAGTTCGACCCGAAGCTCGTTGAGTTCGTGCAGATAGTGCAGGACCGCCACCTCGCACTGACGGCGCAAGGCGCGCACAAGGGTATCCACATTCACATTCGGGTTGCCGTCCCTGTCGCCGCCAATCCAGGAGCCCATCTGAAGGAACCGCGGCACGGCCATGCCCAACCCTTCTTCAAGGTTCGCATAAAGATGCGGGATCTCTCTAAGGAAGCTCGACTGATAGAACCGGAGCGCATTCTCGATTTCGTCCGCGACGGTGAGATGCGCGAACCGTAAAAGCCGCGTTTGCCAGAGCTGGACGATCCTGGCCCGCATCAGCGACTTATTGCGTTTGAGATCGCGTTCGCTGCTCAAGGTTTCCCGAGCGGCGAGCAAGTGCTCGATAGCGCTTGTGGCGTCAAGAATGCTGCGGCGCTGCACTTCGGTGGGATGGGCCGTGAGCACGGGCGACACCAGGCTTCCCTTGAGCGCTTCGCATGTCTGTTCCGGAGTAATCCCAGCCTCGGCCAGACGCTTGAAAGTCCAGTCAAGACTGCCTTGCGCCTCCTCGCCCGGATTCCTGGTCAGGGCTGCGGCGGTACAGCGGATACGATGCCGGTCCTCGGCAATATTCGTGAGATAGGAAAAATAGCAGAACGCCCGGGCGACCTGCACGGCTTCCTGGGGCTTGAGCCAGCCAAGAAGCCGGTCAAGCTCCCGGCCGGCTTCGGGGTCGGCTTCATGTTCGAAGGCGGTGCTGAGGCGGCGGATGGTCTCTATCGTTTCAAAGGTTTGAACGCCTTCCTGTTCGCGGATCGTTTCGCTGAGAAGCGAAGTCAGGAGGCGAATGTCATCAAGGAGCAGTCCCTCCATTTCTGGAAGGCCGCTAATGCCGGAGTTGAGCGTATCGATCATCGTAACTCCACAAGAGAGCGCCGCCACAACCGGCCTAAGGAAAGAAAACTGAAAAGCGGCTCTTCGCGCAAGTTCTTAATGCCAGGATGACCTGGATCGAACCTGCCTCTCGGGCCGGCTGCATGTCTTGAATTCTGCGTGAACGGTGTGACGCCAGTTTATAAGGCACGAGCCACGGGTCTTGAGATCGACAGGGCGCCCCCAGAGCTATATACAGACCGATACACTGCAATTGATAAATGGGTACAAGAATGAGCATAAGAGCACGCTTGGCGGCGTCATTCTCCGCAGCGCTATTGTTTTCTGCCCTTCTCGTCGGCCAGCCCACCTTAGCGCAAGACCGCGATGCCAAGGCTTCCGTCATCGTTTTCGCTGCCGCTAGCCTGAAAAATGCGCTCGACGAAGTTTCTGCGAATTGGCAGCAAGAGTTGGGCCAAACAGCAAAGACGAGCTACGCGGCGAGTTCAACGCTCGCAAAGCAGATGGAGCAAGACGCGCCGGCGCAAATCTTCATCTCGGCGGACCTCGATTGGATGGACTACGTCGAGAAGAAAGCGTTGATCGACACGAAAAGCCGCTCCGATCTTCTCGGCAACAAGCTCGTTCTCATAGCCCCCAAGGATAGCAACGCAGCGATTGATCTGAAGGAAGGCGCCGACCTTGGCAAACTTGTCGGCAACGGTCGCCTTGCGGTGGGCAATGTCGATTCGGTCCCCGCAGGCAAATACGCCAAGGCCGCTCTTGAGAAGCTCGGACTATGGCCGCAGGTCGCCAGCAAATTGGCGCAGGCTGAGAGCGTACGCGCTGCCCTTCTGCTTGTGTCGCGCGGAGAGGCTTCCCTTGGCATCGTTTACCAGACGGACGCCATGTCCGATCCAGGCGTCAAGATTGTCGCCACCTTTCCCGCCGACTCCCATCCGCCGATCATTTATCCGATTGCGCTGACCACGAAAGCGACGGACGCTGCATTGTCTCTCTACTCCTATATCAAGTCGCCAAAGGCCGCCCCCCTCTTCGAAGCGCAAGGCTTCACGGTTCTGAAATAGCAAAGCGGAGACACGATCCTGACCGAGTGGTGGACGCTGAGCCCGGACGAATGGACGGCCATCAGGCTGAGCCTCCTCGTTGCGACCGTCGCTATGGTCGCGAGCCTGCCGTTCGGCTTGGCGATCGGCATGGCGTTAGCGCGGCGCGACTTCTGGGGAAAAGCTCTCGTGAACGGGATCGTGCATCTTCCCCTGGTCATGCCGCCTGTCGTCACCGGCTATCTGCTCCTTCTCACCTTCGGCCGGAGAGGCCCCATCGGAGCCTTTCTCGATGAATATTTCGGCATCGTCTTTTCGTTCCGATGGACGGGCGCGGCCCTCGCCTGCGCCATCATGGGTTTCCCGCTGATGGTGCGCGCGATCAGGCTATCGGCCGAGTCCGTCGACACGAGGCTTGAAGCGGCGGCCGGAACGCTCGGCGCGAGCCCGCTCTGGGTTTTCCTGACCGTGACGCTGCCGCTGATTGTGCCCGGCATCATCGCGGGCATGATCCTCTCATTTGCGCGATCCATGGGCGAGTTCGGCGCAACCATCACCTTCGTTTCGAACATTCCCGGCGAGACGCAGACTTTGCCGTCCGCGATCTACACGCTGACGCAAGTCCCGGGCGGCGACGCGGGCGCGCTGCGGCTCACGGTCATCTCCATCGTCATATCGATGTCGGCCCTGTTGTTATCCGAGTTTCTTGCGCGCCGCGCCGGCCGCAGCCTGCACGTCGCAACATGATCGAAGTCAGCGCTTTCCAGAGGCTCGGCGGTTTCACGCTCGACGCCGCGTTCGCAGCCGAGAGCCGCTTCATTGCGCTTTTCGGGCACTCCGGCTCCGGCAAGACCACGCTGCTCAACGTCGTTGCCGGATTGCTGCGGCCCGAGCGGGGGCGCGTCGTCGTCGATGGTGCGACGCTTTTCGATTCGGATCGCGGGATATTCCTGCCACCCTATCGGCGGCAGCTTGGCGCCGTGTTTCAGGAAGGTCGTCTTTTCCCGCATCTGAGCGTGCGCCAGAATTTGCTCTACGGCGCTTGGTTCACGCGGTTGTCCGGCAAGGAAGGGAAGCTCGCTCGCGTCGCGGACTTGCTCGGCATCGAGCATCTGCTCAGCCGCTATCCGAACCGGCTCTCGGGCGGTGAGAAGCAGCGCGTCGCCATTGGCCGCGCGATCCTCGCCTCGCCGAAACTCCTCTTGATGGACGAGCCGCTTGCCTCGCTCGACGATCCGCGCAAACAGGAGATCATGCCCTATCTCGAACGCCTGCGCGACGAGGCCCGCATCCCCATCATCTATGTCAGCCACTCCGTTGCCGAGGTTGCGCGGCTGTCCGATACGCTGGTGATCCTCGCGGGCGGCAAGGTGCGCGCGGCCGGCCCGACGATCGAGCTGATGCAGCGCCTCGATCTTCTGCCCGTGGTCGACGGCGAGGAAACAGGAGCTGTGATCGAGGCCGTTGTGCAAAGCCACGACGACGCTTACGGCCTCACGACGCTTGCATCGCGGGCTGGCCAATGGCGCATCCCGAGCCTCGACATCGGGCAAGGACGGCGCGTGCGGATGCAGATCAAGGCTCGCGATGTGATGATCGCTTTGCGGCAGCCCGACGAGGTGAGCGCCCTGAACGTCATCCCCGCCGTTATTGCAGAGATTGGCCCCTTGGATGGACCTGCGGTGGAGATCAAACTCGATTGCTCGGGCGAGGCGCTGGTGGCGCGGCTCACGCGTTACTCCGTCGAGCGCCTTTCCTTGCGCACGGGCACGCGCGTTTTTGCCATCGTGAAGTCGGTTTCCTTCGACCGTTCCACCCTCGGAACAAGCTGGCACGACATCCGGGTGGCGGATGCCGAAGCCGCCCAACAATAACGAGGGATTCTCTAAAACCGGCCGTGCCGCCCTTCACCGCTTGCAAAACGCAAAGCGCCTGAAGCCGCCGCGCCCGATTTAAGCGTGGAATAACCGAGGCGCAACTCGTTCATCAGGGCCTCGCCGAGCGTCAGGTCCCACTGCTCATAGGCGGATTGCCTGTCGCTTTTCACGCAAAGCGGCGGAAAGGCCGCGATCTCGGCAGCAAGCTGTTCCGCCGCACGCCTAGCCTCGCCTTTGGGAACAACCCTGTTCGCAAGCCCGAAAGCCAGGGCTTCGTCCGCCTTCACGGACCGGCCCGTCAGGATCATGTCGAGAGCGCGGCCATGGCCCACGATGCGCGGCAGGCGCACGGTTCCGCCATCGATCAGCGGTACGCCCCAGCGCCGGCAAAAGACGCCGAACACCGCGTCTTCCTCCACCACGCGCAGATCGCACCAAAGCGCAAGTTCGAGGCCGCCCGCAACCGCATGCCCAGCCACGGCAGCGATCACCGGTTTGGAGAGAAACATCCGCGACGGACCCATGGGCGCTGTGGACCCGTCGGCGCAAACCCAGTCGCGCCAGTCGCCTCCGCTGGCAAAGGCTTTGAGGTCCGCGCCCGCGCAGAATGTGCCGTGATCGCCAAAGAAGACCCCGACGCGGGCTTCCTTGTCGGCCTCGAAAGCCTCGAACGCCGCAACCAGATCCGCCGCTGTTGCCGGATCGACAGCGTTCCGCGCGTGCCCGCGGTTTAAGATCACCGTCGTAACCGGACCGTTCTTTTCTGTTGTGACCGTCATCGCAGCCTGCCAGCCAGCCCCTATGCGGCAGCTTCCCTCTGAAAGCGCATGATGATCGAATTGACGGCTTCCTTGCAAAGCGCGCGAACCACCTCAGCCCCGGACCCGTATTTCGCTTCGATGGAGAGCGGCTCGCCACGATATTCGAAGGCCTGCGCGATGCCGTCGTCTTCCGGGATGGCAGTGTGCATCACCGGATGGCCCGCAGCCACCCTCTCGTAATTCAATCGCTGAAAGCTTCCATCGCGCCAAAAGTTCACGAGCCCGATGTACCTGCGTTTCTCCTTCGGAATCAGCATGACGTCGTCCAGCCGCTCTTTGTCCTCGATGACGGTCGAAATCCGGTCGACGGCATAGCTCGACACGAAGTCGGGGCGGAAGGGTACGATCACCTTGTGCGCCAGCCGAAGGGCCCCCTTCGTCGAGAAAGACAGGCCCGGCGGGCAGTCGAAAATCACGACATCGAACTCATCGCTGAGCGCACTCATCATGTCGGTGAGGCTCCCGGTAACCCCCTGCTCGGCCGCGTATAAATCCTGTCCGGCGCGGGCGCGATTGTGCAGGAACTCGTTTTCGAGGTCTTCCAGGTCGAGCGAACCGCAGAGAACCGAGAGTTCGCCGAGCGGAGCCTCGATATCGCCCACCTGCCGCAGAATATAATCGTCCGGCCGGAGCCTGGGCCGGTCATATTTATCGTTGAAATAGTCCGCGATCGTCTTCCTGTTGCTCCGCGCCCATTCCCACTTTTCGCCGCCGATGAGGATGATCGAGGAGTTGCACTGCGTGTCGAGATCAACGACGAGCACCCGCTGCTCGCCGGTGGCGGCGAAGCCGTGGGCAAGCATGGTCGTGATCGTCGATTTCCCTACGCCGCCCTTGCGGTTGGCGACTGCCAGAAGAATGCCCATCGCGCCCTCCCTCCACAAACATCCGGCGCGAATACCGCGATTCGCTCGTCCATGATGTGCGGTTCAGGTTTTCGAAGCGGGCGGCCCACAAATCAAGCCCGCGGATGAGCCTTGGAGTAAGCCTGAAACAAGCGGTCGCGGTCAACAGCCGTATACCCTTGCGTGGTGGATAGGCTGGCGTGCCCCAGAAGTTCCTGGATGACGCGAAGGTCTGCGCCACGGCTCAAAAGATGCGTCGCGAACGAGTGCCGCAAGGCGTGCGGCGTCGCGGTGGCGGGAAGGCCGAGGTTGTTCCGAAGCCGCGCGATCAGAAGCTGCACGATACGCGGGTTAAGCCGTCCACCTTTTACGCCCACAAAAAGCGGACCCTGCGGCTCAAGATGATGCGGGCACTTCTCAAGGTAGGTGGATACGGCGGATTGCGCCGCAGGGAGAACCGGCGCAAGACGTTCGCGGCCGCCCTTGCCCTTGATGCGAAGCACGTCGCGCGGCCCTAGCGGTGCATCCTTGCGGTCGAGGCCAAGGGCCTCGGAGACGCGAAGGCCAGAGCCATAAAGCAGAAGCAAGACGGCCTGATCGCGTGGCCCTGTCCATGGGTGATCGCTGAGTTCACCTTCGAGCGCGGCTTCGTCGACCACGTCTTTTGCCTTTGTTTCCGTTAGAGGCTTCGGCAGGCGCGGCGGAAGCTTCGGCAAGGCAACGGCCAGAACGCTGCGGTTCTGCAAGGAGCCGGTGCGTTCGAGATAGCGGAACAGCGAGCGAAGGGCGGACAGCGTGCGCGCGAGTGAGCGGCTGCCGGTGCCGTCGTCGCGGCGGGATGCGAGAAAGGCCCGGAAATCGCCCGGTGTCAGCGCGTTGAGCCGCGCGAGCGTTGCCGGTTCTCTTGCGGACAAAAAGGACAGAAACTGCCGCGCATCGCGCTCATAAGCTTCGAGCGTGTTTTCCGCATAGCGCCGCTCCGCGCCGAGATAGCGGAGCCAGCCTGCGACGGCTTCTTGGACATCAGAGGCGACGGTGTACCCCTCATCCTGTCCTTCTCCCGCAAGGGGAGAAGGGACGCCGTTGCAACGGGTGCGCCTTGCTCCCTCTTCCAACCGCATCCGCTTGCGGATGCGGTCATTTTGAGTTGCAAGCTCGCCAAGGCGAGCTTGCGCGGGAGAGGGCTGGGGTGAGGGGTGCTTCCCCTGTTCATCTGGCGCGCCGGTTGACATGAGTTCCTACAGAATGCTCTGCCCCGTCTTCTTCCAATCCGCCGCGAACTGAGCGAGGCCCTTATCGGTGAGCGGATGGTTGACGAGCTGCTTCAAGATCGCTGGCGGCACGGTCGCAACATCGGCGCCTGCGAGCGCGGCCTCGGTCACATGCCGCGGATGGCGCAGCGAGGCCGCCAGAATTTCGGTGCCGAAATCGGGGTAATTGTCGTAAATCGTGCGAATGTCGCGAATAAGCGCCATGCCGTCCTCGCCCACATCGTCGAGACGGCCGACAAAAGGCGAAACAAAACTCGCGCCTGCCTTCGCGGCGAGCAAAGCCTGGTTCGCGGAAAAGCACAGCGTGACGTTGACCATGATGCCCGCCTGCGAGAGCGTGCGGCAGGCCTTGAGGCCGTCCCAGGTCAGCGGCACCTTCACGGTTACGTTGTCCGCGATTTCCGCCAGTTTCCGCCCCTCCAGGATCATCGTCTCGGCGTCGAGAGCCGAGACCTCCGCGCTGACCGGTCCCTCCACGATGGCGCAAATCTCGCGCACCGTCTGAATGAAGTCCCGCCCCGCTTTTGCGACAAGCGAAGGGTTCGTGGTCACGCCGTCGAGCAGCCCCTTCTCTGCGAGGTCGCGGATCTCGGCCACGTCAGCAGTGTCAACGAAGAATTTCATGGAAGCCTCCTGTTTCACGAGGCGCACTCAAGGAAAGTGCGCAGACTAGCGGTTCGCTGGTTTAGGATGTCTTAATGGCGCTGCCGATCCCTTAGCAGATTATTTTAACGACGGCCGCCTTGGCTCGACAACCTATCGCTCCTTCCTCTCTTAACGAACGCGCTTGAACATCGGGAGCAACCCGCCATTATAGGCGCGAAAAAACTGCACCGGAGGGTGAATGCCGCAGCCGGCTTTGAGGACCGGAGGGAAAATTCTGGCCGATCAGCTTCGCCTGCATGGGGTCCGAATGATCTTCGGCGTTCCGGGCGAGAGCTATCTTGCTGTTCTGGATGCGCTTTACGATTACCGCGACAGCATGCCGTTCATTGTGTGCCGTCAGGAAGGCGGCGCGGCGATGATGGCGGAAGCCTACGGCAAGCTGACCGGCGCCCCCGGCATCTGCATGGTAACGCGCGCGCCGGGCGCGACAAATGCCAGCTCGGGCGTCCATGTGGCGAGGCAGGATTCGACGCCCATGATCCTGTTCATCGGCCAGGTCGGGCGCGGCATGATGGACCGCGAAGCATTCCAGGAGATCGACTTCCGGCGCATGTTCGGGCAGATGGCCAAATGGGTCGCGCAAATCGACGACCCGGCGCGCATCCCCGAATATGTCAGCAGGGCGTTCCACACCGCCGTCTCGGGCCGCCCCGGCCCGTCGTGCTGGCGCTGCCCGAGGACATGCTGCGCGAGAAGGCAGCAATCGCCGATCCGCAAGCCTACCAGCGCGTCGAACCCCACCCTTCTCCTGAACAGATGGCAAAGTTCAGAACGCTGCTCGCTGCGGCGGAGCGCCCGTTGGCGATTGTTGGCGGAGGGGGATGGGACGCAGATGCGGCACGGCGCGTGCGCCGCTTTGCGGAAGCCTCGGCCTGCCTGTCGCGGCATCGTTCCGGCGGCAGGATTACTTCGACAACGACAGTCCCTGCTTCGTGGGCGATGTCGGCATCGGCATCAATCCGGCCCTTGCCCAGCGCGTAAAGGACGCCGACGTGCTCCTTGTTCTTGGCGCACGCCTCGGCGAAATGCCGACGCAAGGCTATTCGCTGCTCGATATTCCGAAGCCCAAACAGCAGCTCATTCATGTTCATGCAAGCGTAGAAGAATTGGGCCGGGTGTATCAGCCCGACCTTGCCATCAATGCCGGGCCTGGAGCCTTTGCGGCGCGGCGCTTGCGAACACTGATCCTGTCGATAGCTCGGTCTGGCGCAGTTGGCGGGACGATGCGCGGAAAGCCTACGAAGCCTGGCAGGTTGCGCCGCGCACGCCGGGCGCGCTGCAAATGGGAGATGTGATCGCCACTTTGCGCCGCGCCCTGCCTCCGGATGCGATCATCGCCAATGGCGCCGGCAATTTCGCCGTCTGGGTCCACCGCTTCTACCGCTACCGGCAGTTCGGAACGGAGCTTGCGCCAACGTCCGGGTCGATGGGCTATGGCGTGCCCGCTGCCATCGCCGCGAAGCTCGTCCACCCAAAGCGGGCGGTCGTCGCGTTCGCCGGGGACGGCTGCTTTTTGATGACGGGGCAGGAATTCGCGACCGCGATGCAGTACAATGCGCCGGTCATTTTCATCGTTGTAAACAATGGGATGTACGGCACGATCCGCATGCACCAGGAGCGGACCTATCCGGCGCGCGTCAGCGGGACTGATCTGACGAACCCGGACTTTGCCGCCTATGCGAGAGCGTTCGGCGGGTTCGGCGCTGTCGTCACCACTACGGAAGAATTTGCGCCCGCCTTCGAAGCGGCCCAAGCGTCGGGAATGCCGTCCATCCTGGAGCTTCGTATCGATCCAGAAGCGATCACGCCGCGCCAAAGCCTCAACGAAATCCGCGCGGCCGCTCAAAGAGGCTCCGTCAAAGGATTAACGTGAAAACTAAGCTTCTTTCAGGCATTATGGGGCCGGAAGGAAACGTCTAACCCCAAAGGGAACAATGAAAAAATCAGCTTTCTTGATTGCTGCTGCGAGCTTTTGCTTCGCCGGCTCCGCCTTCGCGCTCGACGTCAAAAAAGCGGTCGATGTGCCGGCCTCGCCCGACGCGGTCTGGAAGACCATTGGCGATTTTTGCGGGATTCGAACTGGCATCCGGCAATCGAAAAGTGTGAAATCTCCAAAAAGGACGGCGCAACGTTCCGGACGCTTTCCCTGAAAGGCGGGGGCACAATCCTGGAAAAGGAAACGAATTGGGACAACAAGGCAAAGACCTACAGCTACACCATTGAGGAGAGCCCGCTACCGGTCGCAAACTACAAAGCCACCCTCGCTGTCGAACCGAAGGGAAGCGGCTCCGAGGTGATATGGACCAGTAATTTCAACGCAAAGGGTGCGGACGACGCCAAGGCGTCATCCACGATCGGCGGGATTTTCGATGCTGGCCTTGCTGGCATCGCAGCAAAGGCGAAGTAACTGAACTTCTGTTCGCCCATGCCGATAACATTGGCTTAACGCCGAGCTTTTCTAACCTCTGAAATAGCCTCGAAAAGGGCGAAGCCTCCCAAGAAAAGCAAGGTAAGGCCGCCATACCGGACCACAACAAAGAGGATATTCATAAGCAGGAGAACAACGAAGCTTCCTGCCAGCTCTCCCGCCGTTCTTAGGGTCCAATGGTCAAACGGGATGCCCGCAAGTGCGCGCATCCCGTCATAGGCGTCGCCGAGGGCATCTTTTGTGGGAACGATCTGATCCGGTTTCAAAATAAATAAGATGACGAAAATCCAGACCATACCAGCAATGGTGAGAATCGCTCCGACTCCCAATTGCGTTCGAACGTCTTTCGGTAATTTTGTCGAACCGGACATGAAAGCTCCTGCAAATATAGCGTCGCTTCAGAACAGCCGACTTTTCTGACTCTGATTGAGCGACAAAAACCTATTCACAGAATATCATGGGGCCCGGAGTTCATATATCAAGCTACTACATAGAAAACAATTTGGTGATGGTCAATTGATACTTGTTCCGGCTAAGGTTGAACGTGGAATGGCGTTTATCGTGATTGGTGGGCTGTGCATCCAAGAGTTTTTGGAGCACATCCCGGATGCTTTCTACAACGCGAGTCCGTTTGAGCAACAAATAGAATGTAAGTGACCTCCCGCAGCAATTACGTTATAAATGATTAACAGCGGTGCCGATCCGAAGCATCGCATTGAAAAAAGCCTGGGAGGAACTGATGCCCGTGAATGGGAAAACCTTTCGCGTCTCGCATGCTAGCGGGAGCGTAGCCGATCGCTTGCACTCCTTCATGCAGGCCCACGATCTGGGACTCGAGGAGCTTGCGGATTGGCTTCAGACGCACCCGCGAACCTTGGCTCAATGGTTCGATGGGACGGCGGTGGCGCCAGCCTGCTCGCTGATTTCGCTGTCCCTGATCTCACACCTGCCGCAAGCGCGCGTTTATCGGAGCCAGAGCAAAGAGGAATTGTTGCGGAGGGTCCAAGCGATCTAAGGATGCATCCTGCTCAGAAGGCGAGCACCTGAACGCAAAAGAGCCGCCTCGGCACCGAGGCGGCTCTTCGCATCTTAAATCGGGAAATTATTGCCTAAAACGCGGGTAGCTTCGCATCTTCAACCGCGCGCGCGTCATGGGCCCACTACGGGAGTCCGCTCACGAAAATTCCCTTGCTTGTTCCCTGGGTAACATTGCCGGAGATGATCGCGCGGTCGGTATCGAGGACCATCAAAGCCCCCCGTGCCGCAACCTTGCCGAAGCACCACGGCTGGCCCGCGCCGTTGGGAGTGAAGCCATGCGAACGCGCCCCACATTGCATTTGCTCAAACCCGGCGACGAAAGGAACTGTGTTGGCGTTGACGACGGTATTTCCCTCCACCACCACGTCGTGGGCCGCTGCCACAAGCAGGCCGAGGCCTGGAGTGTTCACCACATGATTCCCGACGATGCGCAACCAGCCGTTTGGCAATCCTTGCGCCATGAAGCCGGTTTTGGACAGAGCGTTGATACTGATGCCGGCGCCCGCGAGCCAACCCGTCAACTCGCCTGTCAGCGTACCCTTCGCGTCGTAGTCGGACAACCAGTAGCCGGAACCAATGACAGTATTATCGCGCACGATCACGTCCGTCGCGCCGGGGCCTTCCCGCCAGTTCACGGGGTTGGCTCCGAGTTCGATGCCGGAGGCGCCGGTGTTTGCCGTCACGTTCCCCTCGATGAGTCCCGGACCCGACTGAACGATGAAGCGGCCACCAGCACTGTCGCGAAGGCAGTTACCGCGAAGAACGAAGGGAGCGCTGTCATGCCCGGGATCGGCCAGGAACGGCAGTTCGCCAAGGCTGCGTCCGCGGTAGGCTAGAAGAGCGGGTACCGGCGTCGCGAGCCTGAAGGTGAAAGTGTAAGTTCCGGTTGCCGGATCACGGGTATCGACGCGTGAAGCAACACGCACCGGCTCCGCCGACAGCGGTTTCAGGGTTGCGGGATCGAACAACTGCAACACGTCTTCCGCCGACCATACGTTGGCGAACGGGTCGAAGCCGCTATAGACAAAGCGGATCTCGTCCGCAGAGCGGATCTCAGTCCCCGCCATGCCCTGCACCATGACGCCAACGATGTTGAAGCCGTCGTCATCGGTGAACGCGAATTCACTGCTCTCGATCAGAATATCGCCCTGCGTAACGCGCGCATCTGAATCGCCATGGAGCGAGATCAACCGAGGCCGCTCCCCCGGTTCGAGCAAGGCATCGGGCTTGCGGGTGATTTTGCTGTTGGTGATCCTGTAGCCGCGGCCGTTGGGCCCGAAAACGAATCCGGCCCCGCCGCCGCCCCAAATTTCCACGCCTTCAAATGAGATATCGCTCGACTTGCCGGCCGCATGCACGGCCACGCCGGTTCGCGCGATAGCAATTACGGAGCTGCCAGCGGGGATCGTGCGCCCCGGGAAGTCGAAATGATAGCTCTGGTCGCTATCAAAATTGGGGTTGAAACGGACAGCGCCAGGCACGAAGCCGCTGCGCGCCCAGGGAGCGAAATGGTAAACGCGATGCTCGCGATCGTAGGCGTCGATGATTGTAATGGTCGGTGGGTTGGCCGGGTCGGGAATGTAATAAGCGCCGTCGTCTACGAGAAGCCGTTGCTCGCCGGGAGCCACATCCACAACCTTGCCGGGAATGGCAAGCGGGAGGTTCCAGTCAATGGCGATATTACGCACCAGCACACGTTGTCCGGAGCTGATCGCCAACCCTTGCATCAGTTCCGGCCCCTCCCCACCGCTCTCGCGCGCATCGAACACGAGCCGTGTCGACGGAAGCCCATCGCGCTGGCCAGCGCCGGAGAAGATCAAGTCGCTCGCCCGATCGATTTCGATTTGGGACCAGAGCTTGGCGCCCCGCGGCGGACTTATTGCATACACACCGGCCTCGAGCTGAACTCGGCCGCCACCAGCCTTGATGATGGCCGCGATTGCCGCTTTGATGTTGGCATAGTCGCTACAGCCGGGCCGGCGCCCACACGGCGGAACGTCGACGACAGTTGGCTTCTCTTCCGGCGCGCGAATTGTGAATTTGACTTGCCTCCCGCTCGGGGCGTCGAAGACCTCGGTGCGGTCAACGCCGAGCAGCGGTGCGGGCACTTGCGGTATCCCGGTGCAGTCGAAGGGCTGCCGAATATCAGAGCGGACCGCCACCGCCGAGTGCTCAAGCCCCGCGATGCGATAGGTGTAGAGGCGATTGACGGCTGCCGTGCGATCAACGAACTCGGAGCGGCCCGAAGTTAAGCCTATGATCTCCGGGCTCCCCCCTGCGGATGTCCGCTCTATCCTGGCGTTCGGGGCGACATCTGGCCTCCAGCGGAGCTGGATGCCCGCTGAAACAGGAACGGCGCTGAATCCGTCCCCTGCGACCACTGTTTCCGTCTGTGAAGAAAGGTTAGCCCAGACGAGAACCAAAGCAGAGGCGACAATTGCCGCCTGGATCACAACGCGCATGCGTGGACTCTCCGAACCCTGTGTGATGTGCGAACGCTTGTATTTGTCGGAGCCTAACCACTGATGCCTGCGGCGGCAGGCCGAATACAGAGATTTGGTATTTTACAAGATCCAGCAACACCAGCGCGAGGTGCGATGCCTCAACCAATGGCAAAGCGATCCCATTAAAGGCAGGTTGATTTGGCCATCGGCTTTCGCAGTTCACAAATGAGCACCACGCGCAGTCCCTCAAGAAGGCGTGACGCGTTGACGACCCTCTCGTAAGCCGCGCCGACTGCGTAGGTTGCAGCGGAAAGGCGCAGATACTGAGGTCGGCCTTCGATACAGTCAAGGCGTTCAACCTGAAGTCCGGCCTGGGCCGCAAGGCGAGAAACATCGCTTCGCGAATTGGCTCTATAGCAGGTCGGAAACGTATCCTCGGCTGACCGCCCCCGCAACTCGTTGTATGACTGGTGGAACCAGTGCGGCGTCAGCCTTGAGATGGTTGGGACATAGTGCCATTTGTTTGGCGTCTTGAAAATAAAGAGACCACCTGGCTTCAGCACGCGAGTGATCTCGGAAAAGAACTTGGATGGCTCCTCAATATGCTCCAGCACGTTGTCGGCAAATATGAGGTCGAAGCAGTCATCGGCGTAGGGAACGGCGCCGGCGTCTGCCACCTTGGCCTCATCCAGCATGGGATTCTCGACCACGCGCGGGTCTAGGTCGATGCCGCACACGCGAGCCGCCACCCCCCTGAAATTCATCTGCGGCAGGATGCCTGCTCCCGCCCCGACATCCAGGATCACGAAGTGAGGCCGGATGCGAGCCAGGATGCGCTGGCGCAAAATCTCATCATCCCAGTTATTGGACGCGTCCGCATAGAGCGCGCGGTCCATCCGTTTCACGAGAGTTCCCATCGATTTTGCGCCAGCCTTAGTTGCTTAGTTGCTGATGATCGCCCCAGTCGGCTCGCCGCGGTCAGTGCCGTTGGCTGCCGTGTATGCCTGGGCGCTTGCCGCTGCCGAGTTCAGTTTACCCAATGCGGCCTCGATCGCGGAGATTTTGACCAGCACCTCGTTGATAGCCAAGCCTCCCGCATTAGCCAGCTGGGCGCCGAACATACGGGTGAGGGCATCGAGACCCGCCGTCAGAATCACGGCGTCCTCCTTCGTCAAATCCAACTGAATCATACATGCCTCCGTTTCAACTCAGGAGACGGCGGCCACGCTGGCCGCTGTCAAAACTTCATTCAATGCGACGCTCGGATCATGCGGGTGCAAGCGTCGTCACTGTTCCGCTCGAACCACGATACTTGAGCGCCCCGTTGGCGACATAGAGAATGCCACCGCCGACTGGGTTTGATGTTGGGGCTGTTGTAGCGTTCGATATGTAAACCACGCCCGCCCCGCCGCCATATTGGCCGAATCCGTTAAGGCCAATGTTGCCGTTGGAGTTTGCATTGAAGCGGCGGTTGCCTGCACCATCGGCGATAATGATGTTATTGGAGGAGTTGCTAAGGCCGGTGAGCGCGCCCCCGATGATCGTGTTATTGGCGCCAGAGGTGATACCGCCCCCGATGGCGAAGCCTATCATGGTGTTGGCGGAGCCGGTCACTCCAGCCCCAATGGCTGACCCGACAAAGGTGTTTCCGAAGGCGGTCGTCATGGCATTACCGTTGGACGCGCCCAAGAGTGTATTGTTGTTGCCCGCCGTGAGCGCCTGGCCTGAATCGTACCCGACCAAAGTGTTGAGAGCGCCCGTGTTCAACGCTGCGCCGAGCTGAGAGCCGACGGCTGTGTTATCAGAGCCAGAGGTCAGGACGGGGCAATTGTCGTATCCAACCAGGGTGTTATCGTGGCCCGTATTGACCCCGTTACCGCTGCCTTGCCCCAGAAACGTGTTGTTGAACCCAGTGGTTAGCGCCTGTCCGCAGCCGGCGCCGACAGCGGTGTTGAAGGAGGCCTGCTGAGACAAGGTAGATGGGGCGAGCGTGGTATTGCCAACGTTCTGACCCACCCAGATGTTGCCGCCCGATGGCGTATACCCATTTGTCTGGGGCGCGGTGTAATAGAGGGTGCTGTTCAGCAGATAGTTGAGATTGTTGAACTGCCCGTTTAAGCCGCTGGCGCTTACCCACACATCGCCGTTTGCGGGCGATGTGTTGATACTTTGCGCCAGATTGAGCGCAGCGCGGGGATAGTTTGAAGGGCCGATGGAAAGCCCAGCCGTCGCTGTGACTGCTGACCCGCCGATGACAACGCTATCCTGATAGCGGCCCAGAAAGACCGTTCCATAGCGGTTCCCTGTGGCGCCCGACCCTATAACGGTCATATAGGTTGGCTGCGAGGTCACAAAGCTGATCTTGTCGCCGTTCCCAACGCCGGCGCCCGTCACGTTTGTGGACAGCGTAACAGTGGTAGCGGTGACGCTCGTCACGGTCGTGCCAGCCGGAATGGCGGAGGCTGACGTCAGGTCGTAGACCGAAAGTCCAGCAATGACGTTATAAGGCACTGCCGCGAACGTCAGAACATTGCCCGAGCCAGTGGCTGCGCTCGTCGTCAGGACTGTTGGCGTCCCATAAAACGTAATGTAGTCGCCATTCGCAACGCCGGGCGAGACGATAGCCTTGGAGAGCGTGATTGTCGTTCCGGCAATGTTCGTGATAATTGAGCCTGCCGGGATGGGATTGTTGCCAGCCGCAAAGGCCGTCGCGTCCGAAACCAGCATACCCACCGAAAGCCCGACAGCGCTCGCGACGGAGATCGTCGTCGCGCCGATCGACGCGCTGGCGGTTGCCATCGCTTCAATGTTCTGATTGGTCGCGAGCGATCCGAGGTAGGTGTTATTACTCCCGGATGTGAGACAGCTTGGGTCGTTCGCGATGCCGCCTCCGCCCGCGCCGCATGCGGTGTTTTGCAAGCCGGTTGTGAGACCCTGCAAAGCGGACACGCCATAGGCCGAGTTCGCTATACCAGTCGTGCACTGCTTCAGAGTTTCGGAGCCCATCGCCGTGTTGACTGATCCAGTTGTGAGATACAGCCCAGTGTGGTTTCCTATAAGCATGTTCTCCCAGCCAGTCGTAATGGACTGACCAGCCTGATCGCCGATGGCGACGTTGTAATTGGCCGTGAGGTAGTCGGGTGAGCCAGGGGACGATGGGTTGTTGGTTAGATTCTGTAGAGTGTTGCGGCCGACGGCGACATTGCCCCACGATATCCCCGTCGTAGCGAGCGCGTTGGGGCCGATGGCAACGTTAGTGTTGAGGCCATTCGGGTCAATGTAGGACGGCGCGAATGCGGTCTGCGATGTCATCGCCGATTTGCCGATAGCCACGGCATTGCTGCCGCTGGATAGGCTCGCGGCGGTATCGTATCCGATTGCAACGTTCTTACTGCCGGTCGAAATGGCCTGCAAAGTACCGGTTCCTGCGGCGAAGTTGTTGCCGGTCCCGTCGAGCAGAAATGCTCGTACGCCCGAGGTTGACATGCCGATTTGGCCGGCACCAGGCCCGTAGAGGCCCGTTGTGGTGTCGCCAAAAGTCAGCGACGGAGCAGCGGCTGTGCCTGGCGGCAGCTGCTGGGCTGTTAGCCAAACGTTCGCGAGTTGAAGCAGCGTTTGTGGGGGTGTCTGAATTGCCATGTCAGGCCTCCACCGCAATCCAACGATGCCCGGCAGTGGCCGCGTTGACGGACACCGCCTCGGTCGAGACCACTGTGTCAAATTCCATACAACTGCCGGGCAGGACCTCGAAGCTGGTTCCATCATTGACACCAGCATTGAGCCCGAAGCGAATAAATAGGCTTTCGGCAGCGCTCAGATTTTGGCCGGCGGCCGTCCCCGGATTTTGAACAATTATGTACTTGCGCGATCCGTTAGCGGGAGCGAGTTGCTGTGACTTGCCTCCAACAGATAGCGCGCCGTTACGCTGAGAAAATGTAACCATTACGCATCCTTTCGTGGCCGTATCGACGGCCTCCGCTTCTCGACTTCCAAGAGGGCTAACAAGCCCTCTGCTGCCCTTCTCGGCCGCTACTGCGGCCTCATCCCTACTGTCCAAAGTGCCTCCTGCACTCAAGTTAACTGTATGCAGCTGATAGTAGAAAGCGCTTTAAGTTTTGGTAAATTGAATTGGCAATTGCAGGAGCGCCTCGCGAGCTCCTTTGGGCGATTGGCAAATATGCCTAATGATGTATTGATCTGTGGGGTAATTTCATGAAATACCCGAGCAACTACGGGATATAGATGTTCGAAGTCTTCGGGACGCTGCTCATGTAAATCATGTCAGGCGCCTCACTCGCTCCCTCTGCGCTACGACGTAGGGACTAGCATTTAGCCAGAAGACCGACGGATCTGCAGTTGCGGCAGCAGACGATCACGCAGGAACACAAAAGGAAGAACATAGGCAAGCAAATAGCCGAATGTCGCCGCAATGGCTGCGCCTGGCGTCCCGATGCGCGGAATGAGCAAAAGCTCCAAGGGCAGCGTGACGACTGTCAGGACGCCCTGAGCTATGAGCAAGCGTCGCGAAAGGCCCACCGACAGGAGAAAAAAGGCCAACACATTCGCCACTGCCGCTGTTATACCGAGAGCGACCATCGAGCCTACAAGCAACGGCGATACGGCGACGTTACCGACCCAAATTTTCAAGATAGGATCGCAGAAAACGCCTAACAGCCCACACGCCAAAGCGGCGAATGCCGCATAAAGTACAATGGAGTGTTGCAGATGCCGCCGGATCCAGCCGAAATCGCCACGCCCGAGCGCTTCGCCGTACGCTGGCCATTGAGCGGCGAGTCCCAGCGTTACCAGTACCTGCGGCTGCAAGAAGAGCCGCTGAACCACCGCGTATTCAGCCACCTTCTCAGCACCGAAGAAACGCGCGATCAGCACCTGGTCCGACTGCAATGCAAAGGCCTGCGTCAATGTGTAGACGAGGAATGTTGCCCCGCCCCCAACGAGGGCTCGGCTCACGCCTATATCGACATTGCGCCACCTCGGAAGCAGATCCCGGCCTCGCCCCGCAAGAAAGATAATCGCCGCGACAGCTCGCGCAATGGCAGGTCCGCAAGCCCAGAGGGCGGCGATAGCGACCAGCCCAGCCCCGGTCTCGACGGCAAGGACCAAGCCACCGAACCCAAGAATAACACCGAGAAAATCCCAAAGGTTGACCTCAGGCCCCTGCATCAGCCCAAGCCGCGCCTCGCGGATCACGGTAACGGGATAGGCCACGGCGAACGTGATGCAGATTATCGCAACCACAAGCGCCGCCTCGTGCTCAAGCCCACGATCTGACAGATTGAAGGCCCAAGCCCAGTCGACCAGCGAAACGGCGACGAGGGCGATCGCCACAAACGGCAATGCAAACGCGATTGTCGCCGCAAGCGCCGAGGCGATTAGAACCCGCACTCGTTCCCTATCGCAAGCGCCATGGGCCTTCGCCACCTCGGCGATTAAACCTTTCGTCACACCGCAGTCCGCCAACGCAAAAAATGTCGAGAGCGCGATAGCGGCCATCCAAATACCGTAACGCTCGGGGCCGACATGGTGCAGCACCAGCGGCACCGTCAAAAGGGATGCAAATGTCGTAACGACCCGAGTTGCGACGGAAGTCAGCGCCGTACGCAAGACAACGCCCGAGCGTTCCGCACTAAAGGCACCCTTCGTTAGTTGCAGAAGCATCGTCACTATCATGGCTGTCGGCGAAAAGATCTCCTGCTCATTAGAGCGCACAAGAATAGGCGCTCACTATTCGACGCCAGACAGGCTCGCTCGAGGTTTGCTGAGTTGCCCTTTTCGCGCAACGACGAACATCAGACTCGGCGGCACCACTCTTCGAGCGAAGCTCGGGATCATAGCGTCAAAATGGGCAATCCGGTGTAACGCGAACCCCCGTGCACGAAGCAAGGACGCCACCTCCGTGCGCGTCAAGGCAAAATTCGACAGAGTTGCATACTCCCAGTTTCTCGGCGCTATCGCCCTCAGGGTTCCGAAAACGAGCCTCTGAATCAGGCGAATCGGGCTCAAACGATGAGGTACAGACAGAACGAGAAGGCCACCTGGCTTCAGGACGCGTTGAAGCTCGTCGAGGCAAAGGTTAGGGTAGTCCAGGTACTCGAGCACGCTAAGGCAGATGCAGCCTTCGAAGTGATGGTCCGGAAACGGAAGCCTTTCAACTGACGTCACCGGGTCGAACACCAGCACATCACTTAGAGAGGCCTCGTCCGCTAGCGCACGAGCCATGTCGACCATCGGCCGGGAGGCATCGATACCGTGGACATTCAGCCCTCTGGCAGTCAGCATCCGGCTGAAATAGCCGCTTCCGCAGCCAGCATCAAGCCAATGCCCGGGTACCGGGATAAACGGTAACACCTGCTCCACAAAGAAGTCCGACCTTTTGCGGAAGCTGCCACTCCTATATTTCGCGTCCCACTTTGCGGCTACGGCGCCATGGAAATAAACTGCATCTGCATTGACTTTCTTCACTGGCGTCGCTGTCCTCGCCTTTCTTCGCTGAGTTCCGGTAGCGCGTAAGAAACCCTGCGCTGATGTGCAGTCGCAGCAACCCGCGACAGCAGATCAATCTGAAGCTCGAACTTTTCCCCGGGCGTGGGATAGGTGGCAAGCAATCTCTGCTCGCCAGCCGCAACGAGGCTCCTTGCCAGTGCGGGCGATTGCGCGAGACTGAGGAGCGCCGAGGCGGCGGCAACCGGATTCCGAGGTTCGACGAGCAGTGCTGCATCCGCGCACAGTTCGCGCGCAAAATCCATGTCCGTTGTTATCAGTGGCCGCCGAAAGAAAAAGCTTTCCGGATAGACAGCGCTCGAAATCTCGCGCAGCGTCGGTAAATAAACGACGCAGGCATCCCGGTAGGCAGCGGCAAGCTCGGAGATTCTGATAACGCCCAGCGTTACAAGCCGATCATCGACACCCAGGCGCGTGGCATCGGCAAGGATCGCTTGCCATTCGCGGCTCGTTTTCGAAAGCGTGAAACGGAACACAAAGTCAAACGACGGCTGCAACTGCCGCAGAGCCGCTGCCACCTTGGGCACAAGCTCGAGGTTCTTGTGCCAATAGTAGGCGGATGGAATGAGGATTGCGAATACACGTTTGGTTCTGCCTTCGGGATCCGGCAGACGCTGCAGAAGCGGGTTGCGACTGTTCGCTATGACGGAGACACGCGCGCTATCGATGCCGAGCCGACGGGAAACACGCTCGCGCGCCGTCGCTGTCTCGACCACCACGTGGTCCGCGCTCCTGAATGAATGGCGTCGCACCACGTCAGCCGCGCGATCTATAAGCGAGGGCTTCGGCATTTCTTGATCGCGCTCATAGATCAGATGAGGCAGCGCGAAGCCTACGACATGCGGCGAACTCGCTTTCAGGAGCGGCGGACCGAACACTGTGAACACGACATCCGGAGCGGCATCTTGCTCGATCCTGCGCAGAAGTGGCGGAAGGCAAACACGGTCGGCGATCGAGCGACGGCACACGAACCGGATCCGCCGATCCTCAGCCAGGTTACCCGGCAGCATCGATCTCAAGGCTGTCGGCACGACCGCAGTCCAGGCAACCCTCGACTGGTCCGCTAGCCCGAAGAGGACGCCGATAGCAACCTGAACGCCACCCCCTACGGTCAGCGGCATGCAGTCAATGTGCACTTTCAAGGCCTAAACCTCATACACGACTTTACATCCTGGGGATTGCCGGCCAGCGCATTGGTCCGCCGCCGAATTGCGCGCGCACCCCGGCGCGCCTGCGCCGCCTCGTGAGGATGAAAAGAGGCATAAGGGTGAACAAAAAGTCGACGAAAATCTGGAAAAAATAGCCGCGGGTCTGCATGTAGAAGCCAAAAAAGGTTGGGACCAGCATGTAGGTCGCCAGCCGAACCTCGAAAGAGGACCTCGCTGCAACCCGTAGCAGACGGCATGCAAGCCAATAGTACAGGAAGGCCAAAGGTAATAGTCCCCACCAGCCAGCCTGCAGCAGCATCTCGACATGCTGTGGAGCTGCAATCCCTGCCTTGTCTGCTCCCGCCACCGTTGCCCCGTCGATCAGGTGCGTCATGTACTCGGCAACTGGCTTATCCGGCCACATAAAGCTCGGCACAAGGCGCGCGATGCCCACGACCCACGGATCGAGCGGGACCGGCGGCGGCAGTGGATTCGTTGCCATGAAGTCGAGCACATAGACGATGCCGAATTCGCCGCCAAAGCTGCTTGTCATCCCATCGAAACTTTCCCACGACAGTTTCGACAAATCAATTCCTTCGCCGTAACGCCGGATAACACCCATGACGTTTACAAGAAGGAGACCGACCATACACCCCAAGACTCCTCTGACCATTCTGATCTTCATTCCGTGTAGCGAAGCGTAACTTCCCACGGCGGCGGCGAGCAAAATGATGATGCGAAAGCGGAATCCGGCTTGCAGGAATGCCCAGAGGATGATCGCGACGATGATCAGTGATCGCAAGTTGAACCTCTCGCGTATCAGCAGAATGATCGTCAACGGCACCATCAGGTTGAAGGCTTCACTTAAAAACGCCAACTTTGCGATTTCGTCGAAGGCGAACACGTAGTTTTGCAGGCCCAGGATATTTAGCTTGCCGAGGGCGACCTGCACGGCCGCTCCCAATAGGGCCAGCCCCCAAAGACCGCGGTAGATGATGACGTCGAATTCACGGTCCGTAGCATAACGGACGACCGGATCGATCCTGAGCGTTTTCCAGTTTGTGAAAAAAGCCAAGCCTGCTCCCACAGCGTAGATCAGCACAGCCAAGTGTGTCCATGCCATGTCACTAATGAACATGCCGAAGAACCCGTTGTCACCGCCGGCCAGCGCCACCACAGGCATCAGGTAGAAATAGATGAAGCTCGTAAGCATCGTCATGCAAGGAAGCGACAGTGTGCCAAGGGGCAAAGCATTCGCCGATATCACGTACATAAGGACAATGGGCACCAGCGACAGAACGCCGATCTCGGTGCCTATGCGGGTGAGATCCACAGCGGTCAGCCGGCGACTGCTACCGGCTGACCGGTGAGCTTGGAAATAATAGCCTGGAAGCGCTGGCCACAGGTGTTGTCGTCACGGCGGGCCGCCGCCCTCGACATCCTCTCGCGCATTTCGCGATGAGCGGTAACGCGCTTAATAGCGTCGCGCACTTCCCAGCCAAGCCAGCGCACACGCTTGGATTGCTCAATCTCTGGGTGCTTCGGGATGATGACGAAATCCGTCACGTTGCACGAGCCTCGCGACTTGGCGTAGTCGGAAAACGAGCCGCCATTACAGTGATAATAGATAACGACGTCCATGCGGCGTCGGTGACCAGCGAAAGCGGTAACGCGCCGCGCTCCTTGTCGAATAACGATCACACGGCACGTGACCATGTGTTGCTCCTGTCTGCTCCTCAGATCAAGCGGCCAAGGACCGTGACCGACGGAGCCGTTTCCAGCCGCGCTTCCACGAAATCCAGATCTCTAAAATACAGCGTGTTATTCGTCCGGGCCGCCTTGCCGGGCTGCAAGCGGCGCGTCCAGGGATCATAACCGGCCTGCAAAAATCCGTGGTCCTGCAAGAGCGCCTTGACCTTCTCCGTCACCGTCTCAATTTCGATGGCTTTGAGTGACGGCTTGGCGAGCAAGACATGAGCCCCATCTAGAGCCGCCTCTTCGTAGCCTTCAATGTCGATCTTCACCATGATGGGGTTGTCAGCAGGTACCACGTCATCAAGGCGGCATTGCCGTACCGTTCGCGTGCCAGTTACACCCGGTTGGGCAACCTTATTGACCGTGTCCAGTCCGACGGTGAAGGGGACCATGCTTTCAACGTTGCCTACTGCTGCCTCATGTACAGTAACGAGTTCGTCGAGCTGATTGATCGACACGTTACGTCGCAACGCCCCCGCGGTGTTCGGGTCGGGCTCGAAAGCGATAGTCCTAGCGCGGCAAACGCCCGAGGCCAGCACCACATAACTGCCGACGTTCGCACCGACATCGAGGAACAAGTCATCGGGTCGCAGCAGATGAAGCAGCAGCAGCATTTCGGGAAACTCATGCAGACCCGCGTAGATGTTTCCGGTTGCCCCCATCATGCCACGCCTGACGAGCAGTCGCTGGCCGCCTATCCAAGGCACGACGAGTTCATTTTGCAAGCGGCTGCGAAACTGCCAGGACGCAAACCGTACCCACGCGCCGAGCCGATCGTCGCGAGTGAGTTCGTGTCTCGCAAAAAATTCACCGATATCGCGCAAGCTCATGGTTAGTCACCCCGCCTTGATTGCACTCAAAGAGTTTTTGTTGATGGTGGAGCTATGTCCAGGAACCAGTTTATACCGCGCAGAGCTGTTGCTGCGTCATATCCCAATTCGGATAGACAGATGCAGAAGGAGGAACTGAACGATCGTGGACATGCGGCCCGATCAGAACAGGCCCTTGATAGTGTCCCTGTACGCTATGCACCCGAGCTGCACATTGTTCACGCAGTGGGGAAACCCTCGGCGCGGTTCATTCGACCCCTCATGCGAGCAGTGAGTGCTTCTGGCCGTCAGGAGCACGCTCACTGAGTTAGGACGAGGAACGAATAGCCACCAAATAGTCGCGCCGACAAAGAGGGGTTGAATGAACCCACAATCATCCTCGGCACATTCGCCGCCGCCCTCTTGATCGAGGGATGTGTTCTGAATAGCTTGATTACGCCGGGCGTGAGCTTTACATCGATGATTTCGTGGCCCGTATCGGTCAGAGTGGCGAGCGCTGTTTTCTGGCTGAAATAATGCATGTGCCCGACCGATAACCGAGCGCTCAAAAAACTGTCGCGTAAGGCAGATGAGACGTGCAGGTCCAGCGGGATGTGGTAGATTTTGTAACGTGCCTTTTGCCTGCATCTCTGCACAAAGCCCATGTAATCAGGAACATGCTCGAACACATCTATAATTAGTGAAACATCGAAATATTCATCACTCTAAAGCAAGTTCTTATGAAAGAATTGTACACTTTTATTGTTTTGAACTTTTTGTGCAATTGCTATGGCCTCACCAGCGATATCGAAGCCCTTCCATTCTGCATCATAACTGTCATAAAACTTACGAACGGTTTTGAGCACCGCACCAGTTCCGCATCCGACTTCCGCAATGGTCTGGAATGAAATCGTGTTCCTGTTTAATAACTCAAAGATGTATTTTGCCTTAAAGAGGGCATCCTCTTCGTGCCAAGTGGGGTTACTGGCAAGGTAGGAGCCATCTTCATATATATTGTGTCCTAGAGTGCCCATATATATATCCTAGTTTCTTTTACTAGCGTCGGGGCGCCTATTCCCACGCGACGGTAGTAACTTGCGTTCTACTATTGCGGATTGGCCTGGAAAAATCGCCATCGCGCAGCGACGTTCCGACCTTTGCCGTCGCCGGTATCGCGCAAGCGGAACTAGCACCGATGACATCGGCTAAACCTCTCCAAGTTTTTTGATGAGAGCAGCGACCTCAAGACTGAAACGGCCGGGACCGAATTGAGCGGCGAGCCGACGGGATTCGGCTTCGGCAACAGTCAGCCGCGCTTCGTCGAACGCAGCCGCCTCCGTAAGGGCACGGACCAGGTCGTCCTTCCGGCCCGCCTTGAAGCGCACGCCGTTCGTCGGCGTGCACAGGTCTTCCGCACTCCCTATGCGCTCGCTCAGTATAAGTCCGCATCCGCTGAGCGCCGCTTCGTGAGCGACGAGCCCCCATGCCTCGAAAACTGAGGGAAGAACGAAAAAGCGAGCGCCATGGAATCGCCCGGCAAGTTGCTCTGGCTGCGCGAAATCCTCGACGAGAATTCGCGGATCGCGCGGGATAAGATCGCGCTGCTCGCCGCCGCCGATAAGGTGCAGCCGCCAGTCGGGGTGGTCGGCTGCGAATTTGAGGAACGCGCAAGACAGTCCAAGCACGTCCTTGCGCGCGATGAACTGGCCCACATAGAGGAAAGTTTTCGGCCGTTCGGAAAGAGGGGGGCCACCCCCGAAGATCGATGGATCAGCGCCATACATGCCGCAGCGAATGCGATCAGCCGGGAATCCGAACCAGCGCATCAGCCGCCGACCCTGCTTGCCCGGAACAAGCATCGCATCAAAGTGCCTGCGGTATTTAAGGCGAAAAGCCGCGGGACCAAGCACGAGTTGCCGGAAGTCGCCGCGCCAATTGGCATCGCTCATGCCGATAACGCGCGCACCCGCCCGCTTCGCCTCGGCGCCCAGCGCCGTGAACGCCGGGTAAGCCCATCCGGACTGGAAGAAGAGGCGCGGGACGTCAAGCCCAAGCTCGCGCCAGCTCACGGGCCTGTCAGCATCGACCCAATGGATCGGGTGCCCCAATGCCCGCTCCATGCCTTCCACCGGCACCAAAGGTTTGGAGCCGATGATGGCGCAATCGTCGCCAAGACAATCCAGAGCGGCCCGCAACTCGCGCGCGGCGTACTGGGGTAGACCATTCCAAGAGAAAGCGATAGGCGGCATGGCGCAATCTTGTTCCTTCATCCGGCTGCCCGATCAGGCGTTGAGCAGGCGGTCGAAATAAGCAATCGTGTGGCGTAACCCCTCCTCAAGCGCCACTTTCGGCTCCCAGCCGAGCACCGATCGCGCGAGTGAGATATCCGGGCGGCGCTGCTGGGGATCGTCTTGCGGAAGCGGATGGAAGACGAGCTTGGATTTGGAACCTGTGATGGCGATCACCTTCTCGGCGAGTTCTCGGATCGTAAACTCGCGGGGATTGCCCAGATTGACGGGACCCGTGACCGAAGGGGGCGTTGCCATGAGACGAACGAACCCCTCAATCAGATCGTCCACATAGCAAAAGGACCGGGTCTGTCTTCCCTCTCCATAGATCGTTATGGGTTGGCCCTTGAGTGCTTGCACGATGAAATTCGATACAACTCGGCCGTCGCCGGGATGCATTCGCGTTCCATAGGTGTTAAAGATACGCGCAACCTTGATCTCAATCCCATGCTGGCGGTTATAGTCAAAGAACAAGGTCTCAGCACAGCGCTTTCCCTCGTCATAGCAGGACCGTGACCCGATCGGGTTGACGTTGCCCCAATACTCCTCAAGCTGCGGATGCACAGCTGGGTCACCATAAACCTCGGAGGTGGACGCCTGAAATATTCTGATCTTCAACCGCTTCGCTAAGCCGAGCATGTTGATTGCGCCGTGCACAGACGTTTTGGTCGTCTGCACAGGATCGTGCTGATAGTGGATCGGAGAGGCTGGACAGGCGAGATTATAAATCTCGTCAACCTCGACGTAGAGCGGAAACGTCACGTCATGACGGATAAGCTCGAAGCGCGGCTGGTTGATTAAATGATCGACATTGGCCTTAGTTCCGGTGAAGAAATTGTCGACACAAATGACGTCATGCCCATCGGCCAGCAGTCTGTCGCAGAGATGAGAGCCAAGAAACCCTGCGCCTCCCGTAATGAGAATGGATTTGCGTTCATGCATAAGGCTAATGCTCCAACATCTTGACTATCGCTTGTAAATGAAGCCCCGGCTCTTCTTAGTCAGACTGGTATAGTCGTTCCGTTCAAGCCGGTGGCGCGGTTAAGGCCGGTGCCAGGACCCCAATTTCCACCGGCACGCCGGCACACAGGCTTTCCTCGATAGCGAGCGTTGCCTCGGAGACGGCTGCCATTTCAGCCCGCGCAATTGGGGCCGAGGCTTCGCCCCGTGCGGCGGCGAGGAACGCGGCTACGAGCGCGGCCTGCCCCTTGTCCTGCATCCCCTTGGTCACCGATGACCTGCCTTCCCGCGTCACCGTCAACCGCCGGAAGTCGTCGAGCTGGACGACCCGGCCCGCCGCAAAAACCTCGATGTACTCCTTCGGCACGCTCGGCTCGCCCAACGACGAATAAATGATCGTGCCCGTCGAGCCATCCGAGAAGCGGATCAGAGCCGAGACAGCATCCGCATAACCGCCAGCCGCAACCGCCTGCACTTCCACCGGTAGAGCGCCCGCTAGAAACGTCAGCGCGTCGACGAAGTGGCAGACCTCGCCGATGATGCGGCCGCCGCCCTCCTCACGCTGGACCCAGTTATCAGGCGGAACGGCGCCCGCATTGATGCGGTAGAGCATGACCAGCGGGCCCAAACGGGGCTCCAGCGCGGCCTTCGCCTTAACGAGAAGCGGAGCGAAGCGCCGGTTGAAGCCGACTGTAAGAACCCCGGACGAACCTTCTGCAGCGCTCATCACGGCTTCGAGCCCGACCGCGTCGACTGCCAGCGGCTTCTCGCAGAACACGTTCTTGCCGGCCTGCAAAGCCTCCGTCGTCAGGGCGGCATGCGTATCATGGCGCGTAGCGATGACTACGATATCAGTTGCGGCGTCATCGAACGCCGCGGAAGGCTCAGTTGCGATTGTCTGAAAGCCGAACTTTTCGCTCGCATGCCCGGCGCTGATGCCGGTCGAGGTAACAACCGTGGTTAACCTAATTCCACTCGCCTTGCGGAAAGCCGGCAGCAGCATGCCCTTGGCGTAGTTCCCGAGGCCCACAAAAGCGACGCCGCTAGCGCTACGGCTCGGCGAGGGCCTCGCTCGTTCGACACGCCGCTCGATTGCCGCAACGCCCGAATAGGTGAGCAGCATCGCGAGATGCGGCTTCCCTGCTTCCATGATCTCATATGCCTTCTCAGCCTCAGCAATGCCGAACCGGTGGGTGACGAGGGCCTTTGGCGTTACCTTTCCTTCAGCAACGAGATCGAGGAAGGCCGCCATGTTGCGTTGCTCGGTCCACCGGACATAGGGGAGAGGATAATCATTGCCGGAGAGTTCGTAAGAGGGATCGTGCCGGCCAGGCCCATAGGACATCGATAGCCTGAGATCTAACTCACGTTTGTAGAATGGTTCGCGATCGATGGTCATTCCCACAAGGCCAACGACGACGATGCGGCCCTTGAGGCGGCTGATCTCAGCGGCCTGGTTCAACGGCTGACTGGACTTGGTCGCGGCAGTCAGGATGACCGCGTCGGCGCCATGTCCGTCCGTGAAGCCCGCAACGGCCTCAAGAAGCTCGTCCGAAACGGCAATGTCGGCCCCAAGGCCGGCAGCAAGTTTGGCGCGCTCAGGATTGGGATCAAAGCCGAGCACGCGGCAGCCGCTCGCTTTAAGGAGTTGCACGGTCAGCAGACCGATGAGCCCGAGGCCCATAACGATGACGCGCTCGCCAAGCGTCAGCTGAGCTCGCCGAACCCCCTGCAATGCAATCGCGCCAAGGGTTACGAAACTCGCATCCTGGTCAGCAACTGCGGCCGGAATCAGCACACACAGGTTCTTCGGAACGGCGTTGATTTCGGCGTGGTTCGCCATACCGGCACCCGCGCAGGCCACCCGGTCGCCGACCGCGTACCCATGCACATGGCGCCCGACTTCAATCACGGTGCCGGCGATCGAGTAGCCGAGAGGGATGGGCGTATCGAGTTTGGCAAACACCTTCTCGATCGTCGGCCTGACGCCATCATGGCGGACTTTAGCCACAACGCGGCGCACGAGGTCGGGCCTAGCCGCTGCCTTGCCGACGAGTGAGGCCTTGGCGAGGTCAATCGCCTGCTTGTCGGTGCCGGAGGAGATAAGGGATACACAGGTGGCGACGAGGACCACACCGTCCCCAGTTCGCGGCGCCGGGACCTCTACAACCTTGAGTTGACCAGTGCGGTAGTTTTGAGTTATCTGCTTCACTGGGCGAAAGCCTCTTGCCCTTCGACGCCGATAATCGTCTCGACAGCCAACGCACCGGCGGAAGACCCGATCACGATGCGGCATGTCTTGCGCTCTTGTCCCATGTCCGGCCACCAGACGGCGCTCTCGATCGCGAGCGGTTGCGACGTCTGCATAATCATTGACGCGCCCGGCCACGAAAGACGCGCTACGTTCCCGTCCGCCTGCACAGCTACGTCCGGATGCAAGAGAAAGCCGATGCGGGCCGGACGGTCGGCCCACCCCTCCACTCGATCAAGAATCCGGAGCTTCTTTGGGTTCGCCTCGAAGCGGCGCACATGGCGCGGCTGGCCTGGCAAATGGCAGAAGCCATCGTGAGCGCCTTCGAGCACGAAGCCGCCGCTGCGGGATTTGCAGCTGCGCACTTCCACGTTCGGGCGGCGGCCGCAACGGAACGCGCCGAAGAAGTCTGCTTGGTCGGCGGCTGCAAGGCACAGTGTATTATGGCTGGCAGCACTCCGTGAGGCCTGCCGCCTTTCACCGGGGGTATATTCGAAGACGCCCTGGTCGACGAAAACCCGTTGCGTTCCGACCGACCATTCGAACGAAAGCACGTCCCCATGGCCATGCGCAGGGAGATCGTCGGGCGCGATGCGCCCGCAGTCGACGACGAGATAGCTTGAGGCGCCGCGCATGCCGAAATAGCCAGCATCCGCATAGGCAAAAAACTCCCGCGCTGCAGGTCGATGCCCCAGAAGCCGCTCGCAAACATCCAGACACTCGGCTGGGGTATAGGCCATGGTGAGGCCGGCATCGTTAAAAAGGGCGACGCCGCCATCGGGATGGGCCAAGTCAGCTGCTACCGCCGCCATGCCATGGAGCGCGCAATCGAGTTTGCCACCCAATGGATCCCCGCCGAGCGCGTGGCGGCATTCGAGGAGGTCGGCAAACACTTGGCTGTGATAGGATGGCGACCGCTCGCAATGCATGCCATCGGGGAGCATCTGACAGTCGAGTTCGCGGGTGAGAAGCCGCAACCCGATCCGGCGCCACCGATCGGCGTCACGCCCATGAAAATAGGCCGAAGCCCAGATTAGCGCCTTGATATTCTTGATTAGGTGGTTGCCCCCGAGATCGGTCTCAAGATTGTGCTCGAGAAAAGTGAGCTGTTGTACAATCGACCTGTGAATGTCATCGAAGATCTGGCCGCGCGCCGCCATTTGCTGCATGAGAACGACGACGCGGATTGAGAGTGCATAGCTGTTCCAGCTATCACGCCACGCCTTGC
Organism: uncultured Alphaproteobacteria bacterium; assembly: GCA_963839435.1. Lineage (GTDB taxonomy): Bacteria > Pseudomonadota > Alphaproteobacteria > Rhizobiales > Rhodomicrobiaceae > Rhodomicrobium. Next base: position 237,864 of record CAWIVD010000017.1, on the reverse strand, counting down.
GCCGTGCAGGGAAATTGACCTCAATCCAGTTGCGGACAACATCGGTGAGGTCAGCATCGGAAGCTGCCTCAAGGTACTCCATATAGTGAAGATTCATGCGCCAGAGCTGATCGCTGTCACGATTTCCCGGTTGCGTCCAGTCAACACGCATTCCAGGCATAACCAATTCACGGCCCAGAAACGTCAGCGCGAGACCGTGCTCAGTCTTCGCAAGTGCGTTTACGCGCGGAGCAAAAACCGGAAGTGGAGGGGCTTCGGCAAGCGGAGGCGACGGCGGTAGTACAAATTCGCTAGTATTGAGCCGATCCCGCAGCCGTCTCCGAACGTCCAGTTCGACCCGACGGACGAGCTTGCGCGGCGGCATGTGCTTGGCGAAGTCGATGGCCCGTCTGGCATCGGCGATGACTCGATGCAGAGTCATGATGCAAGCCGGGTAGCGAAGTCAGGGACGGTCTCCTGCTCCAAAGGCTTTTCAAGCGTGGAAAGGATTTCGGCATACCGCGCCGCTAGCTTGGAACGGTCGAAATGCTGGCGCACGTAAGCCTCGCCGCTGCAGGCAAATTTTTTGGCGAGCGCCGGTTCCGCCGCGAGGCCACAAATGGCCGCAGCTAGCTCCGCTGCGCTCTCAGGTGTGATCGCTATTCCGGCCCCGGCGGCCTCCAGCAATTCCTGCGCCTCACCCTCGACACCAAGCACGATCGGCCGCGCCATGCCCATTGCCTCAAACATCTTGGAGGGGAGCACCTTCGTAAACGTGTCGCACTTCCGGAGAAGGATCATGCTGACATCGGTGGCTGCCCAAATCCTCGGCATCTCCGATTTGGGGCGCTGACCGAGAATGCGGACGTTCTCAAGGCCCAGTTCCTCGACCCGTCGGACGAGACGCGCACGCTCGGCGCCATCGCCAACCAAAAGATAGAGGATTCGTGAATCACCTGCCGTCAGCTGAGCTGCCTCGATCACTGTGTCGAGCCCGTGCGCCATGCCGTGCGTGCCGACATAGGCGGCGACGAATTTCCCCTCGAGGCCGAACTCGCGCTTGGCCTCGTGTGGCTCGCCAGAGCAATGAAACAGCGTCAGGTCCACGCCATTTTTTACGACTTCGATCTTGGCCGGATTGCCACATCGCTTGCCGATGTGGGAAACGAACGAAGCGGTTACTGAGATAATGCGGTCGGCGCGCCGATAGGCTAGGCACTCGAGCCATTCGAGGGAGCGGACAATCAGCCCGTTCCGCATGGCCCCGACTGCCAGAATGCTCTCTGGCCATAGGTCGCGTATCTCAAGCACCCACGGCGCCCGCAGCACGATCTTGGCGACAAACCCTGTCAAGCCACAGAAAAATTGAGGCGACGTGGAGACGATGACGTCCGGCCGCTTCAACCGCGGTAGGGCCAACATGGCTCCCGCCATATAGGAGATGTAGTTGAGCGTGCGGCCAAGAAAGCCTTCATTAGCGGCCAGATAGGTCCAGACGCGCACAACTTCGACGCCATCAACGGTCTGGCGCTGGAACGCACGGTTTTGATAGCCGGGAAAGAGCCTGCCCGTCGGATGATTGGGCGCGCAAGTCACGACTGTAACATCGTGGCCAGCGGCCGCCCAGGCGCGGCAGTGCTCGGAAGTACGCGAAGCCGGGGCATTAACCTCCGGCGGATAATAATGGCTGAAAAACAGGATATGCATTTCTGTCAATACTTTCAGTCATTCGTAGCAGGCATGACCCAGTTCATGCTGCTAATTGTTGATCAAGAAAATCGAGCACATGCCGAACGATACGCCCGGCGGCCTTGCCGTCCCAGAGTTCTGGGACGCGGCCGCGTTTGCCGCCGGATCCGCCTATCTCGCCAACTGCGGTCAGAAGGGCGCGCGGCGAACTGCCAACGAGAGTATTGGTGCCTTCGCTGACGGTGATCGGACGCTCAGTGTTATCGCGCACGGTAAGGCAGGGCACACCGAGCGCCGTAGTCTCTTCCTGGATGCCCCCACTGTCGGTTATGACAACGCGGGCATCCTTCATCAGGCCAATCATGTCGAGGTAGCCGAGCGGCGAAGTCAGGAGCATGCCGGGTCCGGTAAGCTTACGGTCGAGGCCCGCTCCGACAAATCGCGCGCGTGTTCGTGGATGCAAGGCGAAGAGCAACGGCAGATTTGTGGAGATATCTGCCAGCGCGTCGACAATACCGGCCAGCCTGGCCGGGTCGTCTACGTTGGACGGCCGGTGCAGCGTAACGAGACCGAAGCCGCCGCGCGATGCTTGCGAAGCGAATGTCGTGCCGTTCGCAAGCTCCACGATGATGTCGTTTGCCGACCGCGCCCTGGACAGATTGTGATACAAAGTGTCTATCATGACATTGCCGACGAAATGCACCCTCTCGGCGGCGATGCCTTCTCGTACAAGCCGGCTAAGGGAGGCACGCTCAGTCGTGAGAAGAAAATCCGCGAGCTGGTCAGTTATCAGCCGATTGATCTCCTCCGGCATTGTGCGGTCGTTGGAACGCAAGCCCGCCTCCACGTGGGCCAGAGGAACCAACAGCTTGGACGCAACAAGAGCCGCCGCTAAGGTCGAGTTGACGTCCCCCACGACAAGCAACATATCCGGCCGATCCGCTACGAGCAGCGGCTCGAGCCCAAGCATGACACGAGCCGTCTGTTCCGTGCCGGTTCCCGAACCGACCTCGAGATTAATGTCTGGCGCCGGAATGCCGAGTTCGTCGAAAAATACAGCACTCATTGACCCGTCATAATGCTGACCCGTATAAATCAGCCGGATGGCACAGCGCTTAGTGTCGCCGAAAGCCCGTAGGATCGGCGCGATCTTCATAAAGTTCGGTCGCGCACCGACGATGCAATCGATCCGGCGCGCTTTACTATATCGGGGCGGGGTTTAGAGTCATTTTCAACGCATCCTGGAGTTATAAAGAGAGCCCCTGCGACAAATAACCTTCGGGGTGGCAGCCAGCCTCCTCGACCAATGAGCCAGATAGGAGGGGCGGCCCCGATGCCGTGCCAACCAGTCACGGAACGCAGTCCCAGATAGGAGATGCCCCAAAGCATCCATAGCCTTCTGCGGGCGTTGAGAGCAGCGACCACCCGAAGCCTTCGTCGTCTAACAGACTTCTCTGGGAGCACTGCCTGAGGCTTACGATGCTACCGCACTTCGGGTGAATCTAAGCACCCGAAGCATAAGTTAACCGAAAAATGCGAAAATAGCAGTATAATACACTTCATATTAAAGTGTTTTAAATATACTTTAACCCACTTTTATAACACTGATGATGTAATTCTCAAGTTATTTTCTAATACCTAAGGTTGCCTCGGTTTCGATTATCCCCAATTCAATCGCTTCACGACGGGCGCGATCGATCAAAGACTGAGAGATACGTTCTCCGAACAAAATGATCGGTACAGTTCTGACCATGATGCCAAGGTCTAGAAGCAAGCTCGCGTTCCGGACATACCAGACATCCAGGGCCGCTTTATCGTCCGGAGCGATGTCTCTACCACCAACGACCTGCGCCCATCCGGTAAGCCCGGGCCGCACCAGCAAGCGAGCGCTGCAAGCCCGAGGCTGGTCCCTCGGCAGTAGAGGGCGGGGGCCGACGAATGACATGTCGCCACGCAAGATATTGATCAACTGAGGCAACTCATCGAGCCGCGTTCTCCGCATAAACTTGCCCACTTTTGAGGTCCGGTGTGTGTCCTGGACACGCTTCCCATCCGGATCGTGCGCGCTCCTCATCGTTCGAAACTTATAAAGGTGAAAGGGCCTCCCCCTCCGTCCAGGCCTGCGCTGCCAGAAAACGACGGGAGAACCGATGCTGGCAGCGACCGCCAATGCAACAAAGAATAGGATGGGAGATAGCAGAACCAGAACCGTTAGCGCAGTGAATGCATCCAGCCCTCTTTTCATTTTCCAAAACCAGTGGCGCGATCGAGCCTGTAACTCGGCGTCCCCTGTGCCAGTCGACAAGAAGGGATCGGGCACTGACGAGAGAAAGGGCTCTCTTCCTGCGTCAAGATCGAGGGCTTCCGTCAGGAATTGGAGAGGGATGCCGCGCGATTGCTCCACAAGCAGAAGTGGTTCCACTATTTTACACGGCAGTTGTTCAAATGGCATCGCGACAACAATGCGATCAATAGCAACACCATGAACCTCAAGTGCGTTAAGAACGCTTTCGATGTCTTGGGCTTGTCCTAAAACTGGATAACTGCCGACAAGCCTTCCGACGTGGCGATGAACACACCCGACGATGCCGGCAACTCTCACCCGCCCCATCCCCAGTTCGGCCAAGGCCTGGATGTAGGCCTCTGTGAGACGGTTGACTCCGACCACAAGGACATTCAGCTGATCGGTCTTTTCTGAAGGCTGCTGAAGGGCTTCTGAGGTTCTCTTTTTCCGGCGGCCGGCGTGGCGCAACCGATAAATCACGCGGGCGCCGACAAGCACCATAACGCCGACAATGATTTGAAGAAGCGGCAGTGATCGGGCTACGCCCTCAAGGCGATTATAAGCGAATGATAGCGCAACTGCACCGATGCTTACCGCAGTCACGACAGTAGCGACGCGTAAATAGTCGTGCGTGCTGCTGAAACGCCAAATGGACCTATTCAGGCCACCAGCAGCAATGCAAATGACCGACATAATGAAGGTCGCACAAAGATAAGGTACGAACGCGTCAAAACGAGCCTGCGTTACGTCGAAATTCTCCCGCAACACAAATCCCAGCGTTGTCGCAAGGAGAATCAGCGCGACGTCGACCCCTAGTAGAACAAACAGCCTCATACGAGCTCCAGTCCCCACCCAGAGCCGATACAACCCAGTTTTGAGTCACCATTTTTTATGTTTGAGCACCACGCAGAAAGCAACATACGTGAGTCGCCTCTCCACCAAATGTTGAGAACTTTATTGATCACAACCCAATTAACTGCATCGAGCGGAACCATTATAGCGGTTTCTGCCAGCCGTCGGGCCAGTTCAACTCCGATCCCCACTTTTCAGTCGGTGTGACGCGTAGTGGAGGCTTCGGATCGAGGGATCTGTTGCGCCTATGAGGAACAGCTTCGTCTCTCGGATTCGGAGCATCCAGCGCCAGAACCGCGCAGAAAAACATGAAGATTGAACTCAATGCAGTTGTCCGGAGTGGATAATCAACCAGCGAGTGAGCGAGGAGGAGAACTATGATAAGCGATGCGGCGCGCTGAAGCAGCAATTGGGAATCGTGCCCATTGAACTTACGGCTGAGCCAGATGTTATATGCTCTGGGAAAAAGCCAAGCGAGAAAGGCAAGAAGGAGAAGCAGACCAAATATCCCGGTTTCCAGAAAAACCTCAGCGAGATCATTATGAGCCCGGTTTGCGAAGCCGGCAAAGATATCGCTGTCCTTCTCAACTACGCGCGTAAACCGGAACGAAGGAACCAAGCCCGGTACCGAATGGCAGTGCTCGAAGGGCCGTTTCAAATGTTGTGCCGGCAAGTGATATGCGGAGTTCCTCGAGTGGGTCTCCTTCGAAACGAGTGAGTACGCTGTCGAGACCGAGCTGCGCTGCAAAAACCACACTGAATACAACTGCTATGATGGACATACCGCCGGCGGTCAGGCGGCTGCGGGTATGGGCGTCTTCACGATCTTTCCGTCGCCGGAAAACCATAAAAATCACGCCAATCAACGCCACCATGGCAAGGAACACACCAGCTCTGGAACGCGCCATCGCCAGTCCTGCTACGACAGAAACAAAGAAGACGGCGGCGGCGGCCGACCACAACATGGACCGCGAGGTTAAACCGCCAAGCCTGAGGGTTTGATTCACGGTAGTGACATACCATGTAGCAGCAAGCACCAGCGTCACGTAGAGGTGCGCGGCAAAATGATTGCGATTGGCGAACAATCCAACTGCCTCTCTCGGATTTGTCACATCGTAAAAACGGAGACCGCTGCCCGGCCCTTGCGCCATTTGCACAAACCCTAGAAGCAGGGAAAGGCCGCCGAGAAACAGAAGCAGCCACGCAAGAACAAGCCGATGGCGAAGGCTAAGCTGCACCACCCCGAAAAACAGTCCAGCAGGCACAACAAGCGAGGCAGCCGCTGCCCATGTCGCCTGGGGCGTCGCCGAGATCGGGAACCAGGGACTGTCTTCACCGAGAATCCCAAAGAGAAAACCTCTACCAGTTAACGCCCCGCCGATGGAAGGCAGCTCAAATGGCAGAGGTATGAGTTGAACCGCAAAAACCCCAATAACCGCACCACTGACAACGAGAATGGCACGCCGCTGACGTTCACTCACCCCTTTAAATCCTGAGAATGACCACAAAGAAGCGGCTAGCAGGGGTATCGAAAGAAGCTGGACAAAAACGTCTCCTAAGAATCCGGCATGCGTTCCGCCACCCAGAAGCACGGAAAGAGCAAGAACAGCACCGCAAAGCCACGCCAGCATCGTTTCAAACTCTAAAAGTGATGTGCGAGAGACGCTTCCGGCTACAAATTTGCTAGTCATAGGCTCCCCTCAGGCCATGCCGTTACCTTGTCCCAGTAGCATGTGCCTCCTGTCGCCACAACCTTAACGAAACATTACCAGGAAACACAACTTTTTGCTGTCGCAATGAGGTGACAGTTGGCAAGCCTCGCTACAGAAACCTGGCCGTTCCCACCGGACCCCTTGCGGTAAGGCCAGCCGAGCATGCTTGCCTTACGCCCAGAGCCGCCGTTTTCACCAGGGCTCTCCCCTGATCAGCCCCTTTGTAGAGTTCGCTTGAAGCGCGGGCCGCAGAACTCCCACCCGGCGGGTTCCATGACAATGCATGCGCAATCCACGTCCTTAACCCTGCAATTTCCGTGAGCCCCCAGAGCGCAACCGTTAAGCGAATGAGGAAAAACACAACAATAGGTTGTCATGTGGCTGCGAGCTGTACTAACGAGTGGTTGCAGACGATTTGCCAGTCGAACGAGCGCCCGGCCGGAAAAATTGCGAGGAAACAATGGCTCTGCCTAGATTCTTGTTGTCCGCAGTAGCGGCAGCCTTGCTGAGCGCCTGCAGCGGCCCTTCCATCGGCGAATTCGGTGCTGAGAAGCAGCCACTCGCCAAGATCTCCGGCGAATCAAGCGGCCAGGCGGCTAAAGACACCGACGGCGGAAAAATCGCTACCGTCGGGTCTGGCGAACAGCAGGCCGCGATTAGTAAAGTCGCTTTGACCCTGTCATCCTCATCGGATCCCAACAGCAAAGCTTACAAGATAGGACCTCGCGATGTCCTTGAGGTCACCGTCTTCAAGGTGCCCGATCTTTCCAAGGTTGTCCAAGTCTCGGAGGCCGGAACGATCAACTACCCCCTCGTCGGGGAACTCGAGGCTGGCGGAAGAACAGCGAGGGAAGTCGAGCAGGATCTGACCAAGTTGTTAGGTGCGAAGTATCTACAAAATCCGCAGATCGGCGTGTTCATCAAAGAATATAACAGCCAGCGCGTTACTGTCGAAGGTGCGGTCAAGAAGCCGGGCGTGTACCCCATAACGGGCGGAATGTCGCTCTTGCAGGCCATTGCTACGGCAGGTGGCTTCGATAGCAATGCAGAGGAAACAATCCTTCTCATTCGTCAAAAGACCGGCAAGTCCTCCGCCGGTAAATTCGATGTCTCACAGATCCGCCAGGGAAAATCAGAGGACGTCCAGCTAGAAGCGGGCGACGTTATTATCGCGTCCACTTCCGATATCAAACAAGGGATGGAAGTTTTTTACAGGTTAGCTCCGCTGGCTGCCATAGCCCCATTGCTTTAAGCGGCTGGCTGTGAAAGCGAGCTCAGCTGGAAAGGTAAGTTGATCGCATGAATAATGCCCATAAAGATTTAGCACAAGAACGTTCTAGTGTTGGGCAGGCTCTTATACCGGCCAGTAATTCTTCCGTCGGCTTCTCCAAGCGTGATCAAACTTATCCGCTCGGATTTGAGGCTCCCGAAGAGGGGGGCGATTTCGCCAACTCTCTTCGGCAATATCTGCATATCATTATGAAACGGAAATGGCTGATTCTCAGCCTCACACTCGTATTTTTCGTGCTTGGCGGCGTTCGGGCCGCTATGAAAACTCCGCTTTATGCCTCAACGGCCGTAATCCAAATCGACCGCGAAGCGGGCAAAGTTATGGAAGGCGGCTCCACTTCCCCGAGTGAGGAGGGCGGAACCGAGTTCCTGCGCACGCAGTGGGAGCTTCTCAGAAGCCGCGCGATGGCGGAGCGCGTCGTCTCAGCCCTTCATCTTCATGAAGACGAGGAATTCTTGAGGCCTTACGATGCGTCTGCACTTAGTCTTCTGACTGGTTCCAGAAAGACCCTTGGGCTTTCCACGTCAGAGCTTCAGAACCGAGCTGTCAAGATCGTCATGTCGAACGTGTCGATTTCCCCCGTCGTGCAATCTCGCTTGGTTGAACTTACTTATCTGGACCCCAGCCCTGTCCGGGCTCAACAAGTCGCGAGATCCTATGCTGAAGCCTACGTGGCATCCACGCTCGATAAGAGGTTCCAAGCGAATACTTATGCAAAGAGTTTTCTTGAAGATCAGATCAGGCAACTACAGTTCCGGCTTGAGGATTCAGAGAAAACTCTCTTACAGTTTGCCGAGCGCGAGAAAATGATCGAGGTAACGGAGAAGTCCTCCATTACCGAGAATAACCTCGCTGCCGCTAACACCGCCCTCGGCCAGCTGATTTCAGAACGCATCAAGAATGAGCAACTCTGGAAGCAGGTCGACAAAGCAAACCCTATCGGCCTTCCGCAGATCCTATCAAATAAAGTGATCGATGCACTCCGTGGCCAGCGCAAGGAGCTTGAGACGGAGTACCAGGAAAAGCTTGAGAACTTCAAGCCCAGCTATCCCGCTATGGTCCAAATCGTCAACAAGATGAAAGAAGTTGACAGACAGATCACGACTGAGATTGCCACAATTCGTAATTCCCTTAAGGCAGCTTACGAATCCTCGCTTTCAGAGGAAAACGAGATGAAGGTACGCATTGAGGCCTTGAGGGAGGATGTTCTCAACCTGCAGAAGAAGGGCATCCAATATAATGTCTTGAAACGCGAGGTTGAAACCAATCGAGGATTGTATAATAGCCTGCTCCAGCGCTATAAGGAGGTCGAAATCGCTGGCGGAGTTGGCACCAGTAACGTTTTCATCGTTGAGCGGGGCGTGGTGGCCAGTACTCCATCCGAGCCAAATATACCGCGGTATCTCGTCATAGCCTTAGCGTTGGGACTTGGCTTGGGTATCACTTGCGCAATAGTCCTCGAAATGCTCGATGATCGCGTACGCGCCCCCGAGGAAATGGAGCAGATTTCCGGCCTCGCCACTCTCGGCGTCATTCCCCGCCCGGAGGAGAAACAGGCAGTGGATGCGCTCATTGACCCACGCTCGGCGATGGCCGAGGCCTACCGCTCCTTCGCCACTGCCTTGCAGTTCTCGACCGAATCGGGATTGCCACGGTCGGTTGCTGTGACGAGCGCAGGACCAGGAGAGGGTAAATCGACGACGGTCCTTGCCATCGCCCGGCACTTTGCGCAAATGGGCCTAAAGGTTCTGCTGGTTGATGCAGATCTTCGAAAGCCCTCACTTCATTCTAAGCAAGGACTTGATAATGCGATCGGATTCAGCAATTTCTTAACTGGATCTTCATTGCCGCCAGACGTCATACAAAAAACAGATTACCCCAACCTTGCATTCATGGCGTCCGGCCCGCTCCCACCTAACGCTGCGGATCTGTTGAGCGGCACCCGCATCTATTCGTTGATCTCACTCGGTTCCGAAGTATTCGATCTTATCATCTTTGATGCTCCGCCCCTGCTGGGCCTGGCGGATGCGCAGCTGATTGCGAGTGCGACGGCGGCAACTGTCTTCGTCGTTGGGGCGGGTGATCAGCGTAAAGGGATGATCCGGTCGGCGTTGCGCCGCCTTCAGCTGGCCCGCGTTAACGTCCTCGGCTCTGTTATAACCAAGTTCCACGCCAAGGCTGTTGGCTATGCCTACGCTTATAGTTACAAGTACAGTTATAGCTACGCCTATGGGGAGGATTCATACTCCAATTCCAAATCTGGTCCATCCGCCCAGGAACAGGCCAAGCTGGCCAAAACGGCCTTGAGTTAAGCGATATGCCTAGAGCGGATGCATTGGTGGCAGCCATGTCGATGCTGGAGCGCCCACACGCCGCAAAGCTCGCAAGGGCATCCCGCCTTCCCGAAGGAGTGACATTCTTGCTGGAAATCGCGGCTGGTGAAGCGCAGGCGCTCGGAAGGGCAAGCCAATTAACGGGCCGAACGGACGCGACACTGCAAAAAGCTGCGGGCTTTTTCATCGAGCAGGTCCTGTTGTATCCCGGAGGCGACAGCTACCGCATTCTTGGAGCCGACGGAGGGACATCCCTGAGCGAGTTGCGCCGGAACATGGCTCTCATCATGAGGTGGCTGCATCCAGATGTGGCATCCGATGCTGCCTCCTCCAGCGTTCTAAACAGAAGTCTATTTGCCAGCCGGATCACCCAGGCGTGGGAGACAGTAAAAACAGAGGAGCGGCGTGCTGCGTACAATTCGTCATTGGCCGCTAAAGAACCTCTCCTGAAACGAGGGACGAGCATCAAGCCTTTGACCAAGACTGTCAAAATGGCCGGCCGGGTCCATGCCACAACAAACAGCTCCACAAAGCGGTTGATCATGCGACGAGTTAGATCAGAGAGTTTTTGGACCAGGCTCCGTTCGCTGCTGGGGGGAGATCAATGAGTCAACGTCAAGGGCGCAAGCGGCAATCGTACAGTCTACGTATAACAGGACGAAGCGCGAGGCTTTGGGGCGCCCTGCTTGCAAATCCCTCAAAGACTGCTCTTGTCGGGCTTTTAAGCCTTATGTTTCTCTGGCTTGTCCTTACGAAGAGCCTGCCTTACGCACTCGCCCCCAACTCACCTGATACAGCGCTGGCCTTGAACCCCAATAATCCGGTGGCGCTTCTGGTCAAGGCGGAAGAGCACAGGGCCAAGCTTGTGGCGCTTACCAACTTCGGAATTGAAAAGCCTAAGAAAACAGAGGAGGGCGGCCGCGAGGAGCGGTCTAACACGCTGTCCAAACTGCCGGAAGCCAAGGAAAGCGAAGGTGAACCTCTCGAGCGCGAAGCCTTGCGTGGGGAGATTCGAGAACTGGCACTACGAGCGCTCGCAAATGATCCGCTCAATGCGAGAGCAATCCGATCACTCGCGGAAGTGGCCAGCGACGCGGACCAAGTCCATCTTCTCATGCAAAAAGCTTTTGAGCATTCCCGCCACGAGTTCGGCCGCCGCTTTTTGGCTCCTCAACAACAGCTATTACCGCAAAGATTTCAAGGCCACCCTTCGTTACTCTGATATCCTGCTACGAACTCGGCCTGAGTTGGGAACATATATTTACAGTTATCTGGCGCTCCTCGCGTCCGAGGCGGAGGGTCGCGGCCTCCTCGTCGACCGGCTCGCTTCGGAACCCGCTTGGCGTCGCCAGTTCTTTCAGGTATTTCCGCTCTCTTCCAAGGATGCCGACGCGCCTCTTCTGGTGTTGACAGCTCTGAGAGATGCGGGAAAACCTGTCTCGGACAAGGAGTTGGCTGCTTATCTTAACTCTTTGATCAGCACAAACCGGATCGACGCGGCCTATAATGCATGGTTGCAGTTCTTAACCGAGGCTCAGCTCGAGAAAATCGAGCTCCTGACGAATGGGCGTTTTGAAAACAAGCCAAGCGGGCTTCCCTTCGATTGGAAGATCGACCCTGGTGTGAACGCGATCGCAGATTTCGTGTCGCTGGCAAAGAACAGCGGAGCGCGTGCTTTCCATATCAAGTTCGGGGATGGCCGAATCCAGTTTCCACGGATGAGTTAGGTTCTATTTCTCCCACCGGGCCGCTATCGGATCGAAGGCCGACTGCGCGGGGCGATCAGCGGCAAACGCGGGTTGCGCTGGCAAATTCATTGCGCCTCTGGATCGCAGCGGATTTTGGGAGAGACAGAGATGCTGCTCGGCCAATCCATGCGGTGGCGCGTCTTCTCGTTTGATGCCGAGGTACCGCAACTCGATGAATGCTCTGGAGAAATAGTGCGGCTTATTCACGACTCCCGCTCGGCATCGGAGGAGCTTCTGTCCGGAGAAGTTTGGTTCAGCGATCTCCGTCTAAAGCGTGTGCCGCCGGTCACGGCACTCTGGTCGGCTGCCCAATCGGCGGAAACTGGCGCTCTTGGCATGAGGGGCGCCTCCGAGCGCGCCAAGCCGTGAATTTCGGCCTCGGTCGTTGCTCAGCACCGATTATCGAGGCCAATGCCTTCCTGGACATAAAGCGAATCCGGACCTGAGTTCTTGCGAAGTTGGCATTGAAGATGATACCGCGTCTTGGTGGGAGGCACGAGACATGGTGCGCGGTGTGCGATTCTTGGTGCGGCTGGGTCTGGCGATTGCAATTCTATCCGGCGTGATGGCCGGACAGCTCATGGCTGACATAAATCCGGTTATCGGGCTCTTTTTGGGCTACTCAAGAGCGGTCAATACGGTTGCGCTCTCCGCAAATGGCCGGCACGCGCTCTCCGGCGGCCAGGACAATGTGCTGAGACTGTGGGACATACCGACTGGGCTCCTCCTCAGAACTTTTGATGCACAAGCGAGCAGGATCAATGCGGTCGCCTTTTCTCCGGATGGATATCAAATCCTGTCGGGGGGCGGCGACAAGCTTATCCGCATTTGGGCCGTAACGACCGGGCAGGCCGTCAGAACTCTCGAAGGGCACGCGGGCGCGGTTCTGTCGGGCGCCTTCTCGCCCGATGGCAAGCGAGCGCTCTCGGCAAGCGCCGACAAGACGATCAAGCTTTGGGACGTGGAAACGGGCGATCTCCTCAGGACCTTCGAGGGGCATTCCGATGAGGTGCTGTCCGTTGCCTTCTCGTCCGACGGCCACAAGGCACTCTCGGCAAGCAAGGATAAGACACTCAAGCTGTGGGATTTGGAAACGGGCCAGCTCCTCACGACGCTTGAGGGCCACGCCGACGCGGTGACGTCGGCAGCACTCTCTGCAGACGGCGCGGAGGCGCTCTCCGGCAGCAAGGACAGGACAATCAAGCTTTGGGATTTGGCGAGCGGCAAGTCTCTCAAAACCTTCGAGGGGCATTCGGATGAGGTCCTTCGGGTCGCCCTGTCGAGCGACGGCCGCGTGCTGTCTGCAGGCAAAGATAAGATGCTGAAGCTCTGGGATTTAAAGACGGGAGAGCTGATCAAGACTTTCGAAGGCCATTCGGATAGCGTCACCTCCGCTGTATTCTCGCCCGATGGACAAAGCGCTCTTTCAGGAAGCTCAGACAAAACGCTGAAGCTTTGGGACCTGCAGACGGGACAGCTTGAAAATACGATCGACTTGCAATCGACGACATTCTGGCCCAGCGGCTATCGCAACTTCTTCTCTGGCGTATCGGTGACCAAGAGAGCCGACCCTGCCCTCGTCGAAGAGCGGCTCAAGGAGAAGGGATTGAAACGCGGCGCGCCTGTGTTTCTCCGCATCTTCAAGGGCGACCTTGAGGTGGAGCTTTGGATGAAGCGGGGCGACCGTTACGAGCTGTTCGCGACCTATCCCATTTGCGCATGGTCGGGCCAGCTCGGGCCAAAAGTGCGCGAGGGCGATCTCCAGGCCCCGGAAGGCTTCTACGCGATCGGCAAAAGCCAGCTCAATCCGAACAGCCACTACCATCGCGCGTTCAATCTCGGATACCCCAATGACCTGGACCGGGCGCATAACCGGACCGGGGCGAACCTGATGATCCACGGCGGATGCGGATCGGTCGGCTGCTTCGCCATGACGGACGCCGAAATCGATGAACTCTGGCTGCTCGTCACCGCGGCTTTGGACAGCGGGCAAGAACGCATGCCCGTGCATGTGTTTCCCTTCAGAATGACGGACGAGCGCATGGCCGCTTTTGCCTGGCACCCTTGGGCGGAGTTCTGGCGCGATATGAAGCCGGCCTATGATTCTTTCGAAAAAAGCCATGTGCCGCCGCGGATCAGCGTCTGCAACAAGCGCTATAGCGTTCAGGGGCGAACGGAAGGGGGCTGGACACCTGTGTCACAGTCCGAATGTCCGACAAGGAGGGGTGGTTCGCTTCCGCTTCCCTGATGACCAGCTATTCTGTCGTGTTTCGCGGATCGGGCGGCGGGGACGAAACGGGCTCAACACCGCGCCAAAATCGGTCGAAGACGGCCCATTTGCCTTCATCGGTCGTGAACGACGCATAGATCGCGACACCTCGAAAGTGCTCGGGATTTTTGACGGCGCGAAGACCCGCTACAACGCCGTTGAGACTGTGCTCGACCGTCTCGACGTCGGGCCGGTGATAATCCTTGTCGTCATCATAAGCCGGAACGCCCATGAGCCATTCGCAACCGCCGGCTCGCGGCGGCGGCAGTGTCACGGCAAGGTCCTCGGTCCAGGTCGCGATCAGCTTCTCGAAGGCGGGCGCGGACGTCAAACCGGTGTTATAGGCCATAACAGCGATCTCGTTCGCGTTCCGGCAAACCTCGCGCAAAAACCGCAGGTCCCAGTGCGTATCCTCGGACGGCTGCCCCGGTATTGGCGGAGGAAAGGCTGCAACCGAGAGGGTGCGGCTGCCGATGGCCTCTTTCACCTCCCGAAGAAGCTGAAGGTAATCCGATGTTCCGCTTGAAAGGGGTTCGATGTTCAGATGGACCCCATCGGCGCCGGCCTCAACGAGACGGCGCGCATGGTCGGCGAACGCCTTGCGCTGGCCAAGGTCCTTCAGGTTCACGTCGCTGCCCAGGAGGCCACCGGTCCAGGGGATGACCCGGATTTCGGGTGCGATCCGATGGATCTCGGCAAGAAACCTCGCTGCGCGTTCAGGATCGTAGCGCACAAAACCCGCCTTCGACCGCCAGCCGGGCCAGCCCTCGCGATCCATCGGGCCAAGAAACGGATAGATGCGCTTGATTCCGTGTGCCCTCAGGCTTTCGACCAGCGCGGCAATCTCGTCGGGCGTCGGATTCTCGTGCATCCAATGCCGGCGCATCCACAAGGCGTTATCGCCCCTGTCGAACACCCTGCCCTTCACCTCTGCGGCGCCTGTCGTGGCTGTGAGGATGCCTATGACAGCGGCCACGGAGCAAAGCGCGCCCAGCACCCTTCCAAGGACAGGTGTCGCTTTCGAACTGGTCACGATCTCCTCTCCTGAAGCGTGCGCTACGCCACGCATGGCGCAGCCCGCGACCACTTGGACGCGGAAAAGCTGCACCAGCACTCTGGAATCGATCAACTTTTCCGCCTTTGATCGATTCCGCTTAAAGGCGGGTCTATCTGAGCGTCAGCGTAGCCCAGCCCTCCAGATCGCGCCGGCGAACCAGATGAAAGCCGGTTGAACGGTAGCGGGCGAGGATTTCTCTGGCTTGCCCGGTGAGCAAGCCTGACAGGATCAGGATGCCGCCGACCCGCGTCAGGGCTCGCAAACGCGGCGCGAGCTTGAGCAGCGGCTTCGCCAGAATGTTCGCAAGGACGACGTCGAAGGGAGCGGCCTCATAGGCGAGATGCGGCTTTGCCCCATCGCCAACGAAAAGCCGGACGTCGGCCGCGCCGTTTTTGCGGCAGTTTTCACGGGCGACTTCGATGGCGATCGGATCGAGATCCACGGCGGCGATCAGCGGGCGATGTGAAAAGGTCTTCGCCGCCGAGATGGCAAGCACGCCCGAGCCGGTGCCAAGGTCGAGCACTGCGGAAGGCTCGACCTCCGAACAAAGCCTGTCGAGTTCAAGCAGGCATCCTCGCGTCGTACCGTGATGAGCGGTGCCAAACGCGCGGCCCGCGTCGATTTCGATCGCCCATTGCGACGCGATCCGCGCCCGGTCGTGGCTGCCGTGAATGGTGAAGCGCCCTGCCCTTACAGGCGGCAGCGCCTTTTGCGTCTCGCTCACCCAATCCGCGTCGGGTATCGTCTCGACCGCAATTGACGTGGCATTCACGCCCGCACCCTCAAGCATGCTGCGGGCTTTGTCGTCCGAGAGAACGCCGCCGTCATAACACTCGAGAAACCATTGGCCGCCATCGTCCCGAAGAACGAGCGTACAGTCTTCGAAGCCCGGCATCTCGCCGATCAGCGCGTTTGCCAGGGCGGCATCATTTTCGGATTGAAATCCGAACACTGTCTTGATGGAGGAGGTCATCCGCTAAGCCGCGCAGGGCGCTAATTGCCAGGCTTCGAGCAAATGCTCGCGGGCGTCTTCAAGATCGCGGATGCGCGGCGAGCCGTGTTCGTCGACAACGAGCAGACCGAGCCCTCGCAAATGCACGCAGCCATCTTCGATGTCGAAGTCGCACCTCACGCCGAACTCGTCTTGCAAAAACTTCTCGGCTTCGTATTTCACTTCCTCCAGGCCCCGATGGCCGTGGCGCAGCAGGAGCGCATAGGTGAGGACGGCTTCCTTGATGTCTTCCTCCTCGGCGTCGTCGGTGAGAAGCGTCAGCACGCTCTGGTTGCTCGCGATATTGTGGAAATAGAGGCTTTTCGCGAGCTTTGCCATATAGCGGGTGCGCGTGTTGAAGAAGTTCGTGACGGCGCGGATGATTGCGCCGATCGCACCCGCGATCGTGAAGACCACGAAGAAAAGGCTGATGGCCACAGCCGCCACGAATTTCAGCACCGCCATGACGATAGCGAAAATGGTGCTGCCCCCGGAGCCGACCCAGAGCCAAATCTTGTCGAAAGGCGTGAACCGGATCTTCGCATTGGGAAACAGGATTTCCAGCTCGGTCTTCGCGATGCGCCGGAAGATCTTGAGATGCAGCGTGTTTTCGGACACGCCCTCCAGCATTTGCTGGCTTCTGGCGCGCTTCACCACCTTCTCCGCCTTTTTCCTGCTGATCCCCTCCGACTTCATCATTTCAGCCACGCGCTGCGCGAACGGCTTCAGCTTCAGCCCGATGAAAAGCCTGCGATAGGCGTCGATATTAACTTCGCGCTTGCGCAACCAAAGGGTCTTCCACGGCCGCACATAGATCTTGTCCTTGATCTCTCCGCGGTAATACATGAGGTGGAAGTCGTACTCTTGAAGGTCGACTTCCGCCGCGAACCCCGCGTGGTTTTCTTCCTCAAGAAGCTTCTCGAGGGTTGAGTTATCGATCTCCAGATAATTTGCGCTTTCGACGAGGTCGATGACCATCGCCTTGAGCTTTTCGAGCTGCGCGCGGCGTTCGTGGCCTGCGATCACCCTGTCATTGATGGTCTCATCGTCCGGATTGAACGCGTCGTAGGCCTCGACGAGCGAATCGAGCAGCCTCGCCGATTCCACCTGCCGCAGCGCGCACATATAGCGCACCACTTCCTCGGCAAGTTCCTTCTGGTCTGGCTCGAAACATTTGTCGAGGACACGCTGGACGATATCGGTCCGGTCCACAGGGATGAATTTCTCCGGATTGGTGGATGCGATGGGCTGCGTCACGACATCGACGCCGGTCTCGGTCTCCTCTAGGGGGGGAAAAGACAAAGCTGCCGGATCGGCCGCCAACCGCACTTTCATACGCCCCCTCCAACTCATAGTCATACGCGGATTTAGCCGTTTTCATGGACCAGAGCAACACGGCGCTGCCCGAGCTGTGTGACACATTCACCTCGTAGCGACGCCGCCGTTTGCCCTTTCATCATAGCAAATCACCTTCGCCGATGCGCGGGCCACGGCTATCAATCACTATTCAGTCGAATCGAGTTTTTTTGAGGCGGCATGGCCGAGATATTCATTTCCTGTAAGAGCGAGCGGCGCAAGGCGGCGGAGCATCTCGCGGTCCGACAGCGTCATGCCACATTGGGTTTATGTGCTCACGAATAAGAAAAACAGGGTTCTTTGTACCGGCCTGACGAACGATCTCGCTCGGCGAATTGCGCAACATCGCTCAGGCGCGGGATCGCTCTTCGCCGCGAAATATAAATTGCGGCGGCTGGTTTACGCTCAGGAATTCGGCGATCCTGTTTCCGCGATAGAAGCGGAGAAGGCGTTGAAGAAGTGGCGGCGCGCCTGGAAGGTTGCCTTGATCGAGCGGGACAATCCGGAGCGGGGAGATCGCGGATAACGCAAGCGCGTTTCCGCGATGACGATACCGTACTTTCCGCGTTCTTCCTCTTTGCGGCTGAAAAGGGTATGTAAGGCCGTCATCACAACCGCCCGTCCCCGCAGAGTTCATAAGCATGCCGCATCGGAAGACCGCCTTCGTCGTCACCCTGTCTTGCGCCGACAAGCCCGGCATCGTCGCCGCCATTGCGAGCCTCCTCGCAGAGCATAGCTGCAACATCACCGACAGCGCGCAGTTCGGGGATATGAAAAGCGGCCGCTTTTTCATGCGCGTGTCGTTCTCCGCGCAGCAGGGCTTCGGCCGGGAAGACGCGCAGCGCATGCTGACGCCCGTGATCGAGCGGTACCGCATGACGGCCGCCCTGCATCCGATCGCCGAGCGCATGCGCGTTCTGATTATGGTTTCGAAATTCGGGCATTGCCTGAACGACTTGCTTTATCGCCACCGCGTGGGCGCGCTGCCCATCGAGATCCCGGCCATCGTCTCGAACCACCGCGATTTCTATCAGCTTGCGGCGAGCCATGACATCCCGTTCCACCACTTGGCGCTCACGGCCGAAACCAAGGACAAGCAGGAGCACCGTCTTGTCGAATACATCGAAGACGAGCGCATCGATCTCGTTGTGCTCGCCCGCTATATGCAGGTGCTGTCGGAAGAGCTGTGCGAGAGGCTGGCCGGCCGCGCCATCAACATCCACCATTCGTTCCTGCCGAGTTTCAAAGGCGCGAAACCCTACCATCAGGCGCATGCGCGCGGCGTCAAGCTCATCGGCGCGACCGCGCATTATGTGACGCCTGTGCTGGACGAGGGGCCGATCATCGAGCAGGAGGTGGCGCGCGTCGACCACGCCATGTCGACCCTGGACCTCGTCAATATGGGGCGCGATGTGGAATGCCTCGTGCTCTCGCGGGCCGTCAAATGGCACGTCGAGCACCGCATTCTTCTGAACGGAAACCGCACCGTCGTCTTCCGTTAACGAGGGAAGTCGCATTAGACAAGCTTTGTACCCTATTTTGGTAGAGTTTTATTAGTTAAGCCTACGCTTAATTCAGATTTCCGCTCCTGCGAGGAAAGAGATATATTTCTATTCAGAACAGATATAAAGAGGTGGTGCTATGAGCAAACTTGATCGTGTTATCGCCGATGTCGAGTCCGTGCTCGAGAAGCTGGGCGGCGTTCAGAGCCGCCTCCGGGAATTGAAGGGAGATGCCGAGGCGGTGGAGAAGGCAAGGGACAGCCTGCGAAAACCGAGATCCAAAAAGGGAGACAGCCATTAATCGCCCACCGTCCGCTGGCGCTCCGCACGTCTCAGGCGCGCCGTTTTTACTTGTCATTTGAGGTCCAAGCCTGCTTTTTGGAGCGCGGCGAATGAAGTATCGGGAGTGAACGAGGGTTCCGTGCAAGCGGTCAGCATTTATGCGATCCAGAGCCTCGGCGTGGCGCTTGTCGTCCTCGCGCTGAAAGCCTTGGCCTGGTGGCTTACGGGCTCGGTCGCGCTCTTATCCGACGCGCTCGAAAGCATCATCAATGTCGCTGCCGCGGGCGCGGCCTATTTCGCCCTTCGCGTCAGCGAAACGCCGCCTGACGCAAAGCATCCCTTTGGCCACCACAAGGCCGAGTATTTCTCGGCCGTCCTCGAAGGCGCGCTCATCATCGTGGCCGCTTTCGCAATCTTCCGAGAAGCTGTCATCCATTTCTTTCAGCCGGCGGAACTCGACGCGCCGGGGCTTGGCATCGCGATCAACGTCGTGGCCTCGGCAATCAACGCCGTATGGGGCTGGCATCTCGTCCGCATCGGCCGCCGTGAGAAATCGCCTGCGCTGGATGCCGACGGCCGGCACGTTCTGTCCGACGTCGTCTCATCGACCGGCGTCGTGGTGGGTCTGACAGCCGCTGTCCTCACAGGCTGGATGCAACTCGACGCGCTCGTCGCCGCTTGCGTCGGCGTTTACATCCTCAGCGCAGGCTGGAGGCTCGTGAAGGATAGCGTCGGCGGCCTCATGGATCAGGCGGTGGACCCGGAGACGCTCGCCCGCATCCAGGCCTGCATCGTGAAGGCCGCGGACGACGCCATCGAAGCCCATGACTTGCAGACGCGCGCCGCGGGGCGCGTGACATTCATCCAATTTCATCTGGTGGTGCCGGCCAGCATGACGGTCACCAAGGCGCATGACATCTGCGACCGCATCGAGAACGCGCTTTGGGAAACCGTTCCCGGCGCTCACGTCACAATTCATGTCGAGCCTGAGAACAAGGCAAAGCACGCGGGCATCATCATGCGCGCGTCGCCTGAAATTTCATGACGCCATTCAGAGGTCGAACCTAACCGTCCGTGTGGCGCTGCCGGTAGGCGCCGATCATGTCCTGCACCGCCCGGACACTGTCTTCGAGCGCGAACCAGTACGGCACGGGCAGTTCCAGGTTGAAGATCACATCGGACCGGAAGGTGAAATCCTCCATGATGGCGGCCCAGGGAATGGTGCCCCAGCCGATGGGCAAATGAAGGTCGCCCAGGCCGTAAGCGAGCCGCTCGGACCGCGAAAAGGTCCAGAACTGAGCCGGATCGCCGAATGAATTGTGAATGTGGAGGTGGCTTGAGACGCGCGCCAGTTCCTTCGCATCGGTCAGAAAATCAACGCCCGCGCCTGCGCAAGTGAGCCTCGCATGCGAGAAATCGAGGCAGCCGCGCACGTTCGGGTGATTGATCGCCTCGATCTCGCGCGCGAGCCGCGACGGCAACGCCGTGTGCTCACCGGCTTTCGTCGGGAAAATATTCTCGACGGCGATGATGATCGAATGCTTCGCCGCTATATCTCCCAGCGACGCGAACGCCTCGCGCTGGCGTGCGTAGAGGTCCTCGATCTCCGTTTCGGTTTGCGCCATGGTGCGGCCGGTGTGAAGAACGAGATGCGGAGCGCCGATGTCCGCCGCCACCTCGATCGCAGCCTTCGCAACCGTCAGATGGCGCGCGGCGATCTCCGGCGCTTGCATGAAATTGAGGCCGATGGGGCCATGCGCGGTATATCCGACGGACCGCGCCTTAAGAGCGCCGTGCAGCCGGTGCATCTGCGTTTGCAGCACCCGCCCGCCCGCGATCAGGTCCATCATGAAGATGGGCAGCTCCACAAATTCGACGCCAAACTCCTCCGCCTGATCGAGATTTTCCCTCAGTCGGTCGAAGTAAATGTCTTCCAGAACAGCGCTCGAAAAGCCTGCGCCGCGCACAGCCGCCATGGTCCGGCCTCCTCATCCTAGAAATATCTGACCGCGCCTGCTGAACAACCCTGACAGCGCGGCTTGACGGTTGCTAATCCAGGCTTGCGCAGAAGCGCTGGATGCGGCGGCAGGACTCCTCGAGCTCCTGCGCCGAGGTCGCGTAGGAGATGCGGAAATAGGGCGACAGCCCGAACGCCGCGCCGTGAACAACGGCAACGCCCTCGTCTTCGAGGAGCGCCGTCACCACGTCCTCGTCATTCTCGAGCGTCTTGCCCGTGCGTGTCGTCTTGCCGATCAGGCCGGCGCAGGACGGATAGACGTAGAACGCGCCCTCCGGCTTCGGGCACTCGATGCCTTTTGCCTGGTTCAGCATCGACACGACGAGGTCGCGCCGCTCCTTGAAGCTCTGGGCGCGCTCTTTCAGGAAATCCTGCGGACCGTTCAGCGCCTCGACGCTGGCCCACTGGCTGATGCTCGTCGGGTTCGAGGTGGTCTGCGACTGAAGCTTTGTCATCGCCTTGATGAGAGGCTCCGGCCCGGCGCAATAGCCGATGCGCCAGCCGGTCATGGCGTAGGCCTTCGAGACGCCGTTCATTGTCAAGGTGCGCTCGTAAAGCCCGGGCTCGACCTGCGCCGGCGACGTGAACTGGAAGCCGTCATAGACGAGGTGCTCGTACATGTCGTCGGAGAGCACCCAGACATGGGGATGCCGCATCAGCACATCCGTCAGCGCCTTCAGCTCGGCGCGCGTGTAGGCCGAGCCTGTCGGGTTCGACGGGTGGTTGAAGATGAGCCACTTCGTTTTCGGCGTGATGGCCTGCTCCAGCGTCTCGGGGCTGAGCTTGAACTTCGTCCCGATGCCGGCCTCGGCGAACACGCATGTCCCGCCCGCCAGCAAAACGATGTCGGGATAGGACACCCAGTAGGGCGCCGGGATCACCACCTCGTCGCCCTTGTTGAGCGTCGCCATCATAGCGTTGAAGATCACCTTCTTGCCGCCCGGCGCGGCCATGACCTGGCCAGGCTTGTAATCGAGCCCGTTCTCGCGCTTGAATTTGCGGCAGATCGCTTCCTTCAGCTCCGGGATGCCATCGACGTTCGTGTACTTGGTCTTGCCGTCGCGGATCGCCTTGATGGCCGCTTCCTTGATGTTGTCCGGCGTGTCGAAATCCGGCTCGCCCGCGCCGAGGCTGATCACGTCCTTGCCCGCCGCTTTCAGCTCGCGCGCCTTGGACGATACGGCGATGGTCGGCGAGGGCTTCACGCGGGCAAGCGCGTCGGACAGGAAAGCCATGGTCAAGTCTCCGTCATCGGGGTGGATATAAGACTATGCTTCTCGCGCGGCCCGCGCAAGGTTGAGCGGCACACCCGCTCTCACGATGATTTGGAACATTATCCCCAAAAGAGAGGAAACGACATATGTTCCGCTCAGCGCCCGTAATCCGGTATTCCGGCGAGGCGCGCCGAAGGTCATCACTCCGCCGCCGCAATATCTCGTTATTGATTCCACTATGGTTTCGCACCGCTGGATGGCTTCGTCATGCACATTGCTTTTTGTACCACCCCTCTTGCCGACGGCAATATGTGCTCTTTGCGCAACAGTAACCGGTGGCCCGGCCTTGCCGCGCCGGCGGACGCGGTGTATCGCTGGCGTCAAGCTTAGCAGAGGGCGGGCAATCCATGATTTTCCGGCAACTCGGGAATAAACTACTCGCGCGCATTTTCGGCGATAGCGATTTCCGCGTCTTCGTCTCGATCTTCCGCGAATATTTCCCGGCTTACAAATACCAGTACGGGCTGATCTTTCTCTTGATAGGCGTGGCATCGGTGGCCACAGCCGCGGCGGCATGGCTTGTCCGGGACGTCGTCAACGGCCTTTTCCTGACGAAGGAAGGGTCGATGCTGATCCCCATTTTCCTGCTTGTCCTCTTTGCGTTCCTGATGAAGGGCCTCTCGACTTATTGGCAATCCGTGCTTTCCGCGCGCATCGCAAACGACATGGTCGCCAAGACGCAGGAACGGATGATCAGCCATATTCTCATGCAGCGAGCCGAGTTTTTCGATCGCTTCTCCTCGGACGACCTGATCATGCGCATCAGCTTGGGCGCGGGCGCTTTCGGCGCGATCCTCAACCGCGTTGTCCTCGCGGGCGCAAGGGATCTGGCGACAGTCGCCTCGCTCGCATTCGTGATGGTGCGGCAAGACCTCATCCTCACACTCATATGCCTGATCGCGGTTCCTCCGATCCTCGTATGCATCTCGTTTCTTCTGAAACGCATCAAAGGCTTGATGCAACAGGAGATGCAATCCATTGCCGAGCTGAACAAGCACGTCCGCGAAGCCGTTCAGGGATTCAAGGTCATCAAAGCCTATAATCTCGAGCCGGTGATCAAGAACGAGGTCGGCACCGTCATCGAAAGCATCAAGGACCGCTCCAACAAAGTGGCGGCGCTCGAGAACGCGCCGGTTCCCATCATCGACACCTTGGGCGGCGTCGCCGTTGGGCTGACCATTCTTTACGCCGGATACCGGACCATATACGGCACCTACAACCCTGGCACATTCATGTCGTTCATCACGGCGATGCTGCTTGCGATGGATCCGGCCCGCCGCGTGAGTCTAGCTTAGAGTTACACTGAGGACCTCATTAGTCGGCGTGGGCATGGTGCACGCCATGCTCGAAGACAATGCCCCCGAGACCGAGGCCCCCACGAAACGTGGGCCAGCGGACGCCGTCCCCGCTCTGCCACGCCCGCAGGACGGCTTGGGAATTGTCATGGAGAACGTCACCTTCGCCTATTCGCCGGGGGCGGCGAACGTGCTTGACGCTTTCACGCTCAACGTCAAACCAGGAGACATGGTGGCGCTGATCGGGCCGTCCGGCGCAGGGAAGTCGACGGTGTTTTCGCTCCTGTTGCGCTTCCACCGGCATCAGCAGGGGCGCATTCTTGTTGGCGGGCGCGACATCGAGCATACCCCTGTCACCGAGATCCGCGATCTCATCGCTTATGTCGGACAAGCCAATTTCATCTTCAGCGGTTCGATCCGCGATAATCTTACCCTTCGCCGTAGCGGCGTCTCAGACGACGCCGTGGTTGCGGCCTGTAAGACCGTCGGCTTGCACGAGCACATCATCAAGCTGCCTCAAGGCTACGACACCTTTGTGGGCGAACTCGGCTCGCTCATTTCGGGCGGGCAGGCTCAGCGGCTCAACATTGCGCGCGCGATCATCAAGGACGCGCCGATCCTGCTTTTCGACGAGGTCACCTCCGCGCTCGACGCCGAGAATGAAGAACTCGTCCGCGATTACATGCACGCGCAGGCGGGGCGGAAAACCATCATCGTGATCGCGCACCGGCTTTCCACAATCCGGCAGGCGGACAGGATCGCACTTGTCCAGGACGGCCGCGTCGAGGCGTTCGGCACGCATCACGACCTCATCCGCGGCAACGACTATTACGGCAAGGTCGCGGGGCTGCAGCTCATCGCTTAGCCAACGGATCGTCATCCCGGCCAAGCGAAGCGCGAGCCGGGGCTTCGCGCTTTTGGTCAACGAGCGCCTCGAACAGGAATTCGGGAGCGCTAAGGCGCAAAACCCGGGCACAATCGTAAACCGCCTATTGCCGCTGCCAGCGCCGATGACCCATTAACTGAATCTTGGTTAACAGGAGCGCGCCGGAATTATTGCCGGTCACCATCGTGCTTAACAATCAATTTATTCCGGCCTCAATTACTTCCCGCCAAGGCTTCGAGACGGCTGGAAGTAATTCCGATAGTCGATTGAAAATAATAAGCTTTCCTTGGCTTATGACATCCCATTAAATAGAACTAAATGCCGGATTTTTTCCATTAACCGGGCGCGCAAAAGTCCGTTAAATATGTTTCGGCCCCACAAGTTAACGCGCGCGTTGAGCAGGAACGGCTGCGGCACAGGCGGCGGCTATGACGTCTCCTCCGGTATTTTTCCCCGATTATCAAGGGTTGGAGAGGGGTCGGGCTTTCGTTAACCTGCCGCAAAGACGTTTTCGCCGAGGATCTTTCAGAAGAAGGAATACAGGCACAAGTGGCAGGAAGAACTTGACATGCGGATGCGTCAGCCGCGGGATGTATACAAAATGCCGGTCGGCCTTGCCCTCGCTCAGCCGCCGTTTGGCTTAGGGGCGCCGTTCGCCGTCAGCAGAAACACGGCCTGCTGCCCGATGAGGTTGTGCAGGAAAGAAGGCACCTTCGTGCCGAGCGGGTGGCCGTAAGGCGAAAGCGCAAACGAGCGCTCGACCTTCGCGCCGACGACCTCGCACAGCTCGCGGAAGTCGCGTATCGTGCAGAAATGGATGTTTGGCGTTTCGTACCAGGACTCGGGAAGGTTCCACGTCATCGGCATGCGGCCGTGGAGTAGGATCTGCCAGCGAATACGCCAATGCCCGAAATTCGGAAACGAGACGATCACGTGGCGCGCAATTCGGAGAAGCTCCTCGAGCACAGCCTTGGGATGCCGCGTGGCCTGCAACGTCTGGCTCATGATCGCGTAATCGAAAGCCTGGTCGGGATAGTTGACGAGATCGTGGTCGGCGTCGCCCTGGATCACGGAAAGGCCCTTTGCGACGCAAAAGTTTACGCCGGATTGGCTTAGCTCGACGCCTCGGCCATCGACCTGATTTTTCTCCTCCAGGAGCTTCAGGAGTTCCCCCGTCCCGCAGCCGACATCGAGCACCCGCGCGCCGCGCTCGACCATGCCGGCGATCAGCAAAAGGTCGATGCGAGGCTGCGGGATTTGTTGAGCCGGTTGCGCCGCGTGCTCCTCGAAAGTCGCCACCGTCATGTCCGCCTGCCGTCACGCCGCGTGGAAGGCAACCCGCGCTTTTGCTTCGCTGCCTCAAGGAAGCCGCGCACCGTGTCGAACAACTCCGGTTCATGCAAAAGAAATGCGTCGTGGCCCTTGTCGCTTTCGATTTCCACGAAACTGACATTCGCCGCGACCGCGTTCAGCGCCTGGACAATGGCCCGGCTCTCACGCGTGGGGTAGAGCCAATCGCTCGTAAACGACACGAGGCAGAAGCGCGTCTTGGTGCCTCTGAAAGCATTCGCCAGCACGCCGTCGTAATCGGCCGCAAGGTCGAAATAATCCATCGCGCGCGTGATATAGAGATAGCTGTTGGCGTCGAAGCGGTCGACGAAGCTGATCCCCTGATACCTGAGATAGCTCTCGACCTGGAAATCAGCGTCGAAACCGAAGGTTATCTTCTCCCGGTTCTGCAGATTGCGCCCGAATTTCCGATGCAGCGCATCGTCGGAGAGATAGGTGATATGCGCGGCCATGCGCGCCACTGCCAGGCCTTTGGCGGGGTTCGTGCCTTCCTCGAGATAGCGCCCTCCGCGCCATTCCGGATCGGCCATCACCGCCTGCCGCCCAACTTCGTGGAAAGCTATATTCTGGGAAGAATGCCGTGGAGCGGTCGCGACCGGGACGGCCGAGAAAACGCGGTCGCCGAAGCTTGCGCACCATTCCAGAACCTGCATGCCGCCCATCGAGCCGCCAATCACGCAGAAGAGGTCGGGAATGCCGAGATGATCGATAAGGCAGGCTTGCGCCCGGACCATGTCGTCGACGGTGATGACGGGGAATTCGAGGCCATAGGGCTTGCCGGTCGCCGGATCGAGCGATGCCGGCCCGGTGGACCCCATGCAGCCGCCTATGACATTCGAGCATATGACAAAGTACTGGTCCGTATCGACAGGCTTGCCCGGCCCGATAATCGTCTCCCACCAGCCGGGCTTGCCCGTCATCGGATGCAGGTTCGCGACATGCTGATCGCCTGTCAGAGCATGGCAGACGAGGACCGCGTTGGATTTGTCGGCATTGAGAGTGCCATAGGTGTGGTAGGCAATCTCGAAGGGCACAAGCACGCGCCCGCAATCAAGAGACAATCCTTCGTCGCTTCGAAAGATTAGGCTATCGTCAGATAAGGTCCGCAGATCACCTGCGGGGACAAGCATTTTATTCATGAAGCTGCGGCCAGCCTCCCTCCAGGACACCGAACCGGCCGATCGAAGGCCGGGGCTGCCGAGCCGCGGCCTTTTAGCGAGTTTTTTAACGTGGCTGCAAGCCGGCCGGCCAAATCACCACGGTTGGGCAACTATAAGGGAGAAGCTGCGGCTGCCGTCAAGAGAGAAGCAACACTCGCGCTTCACGCCACCTTCCATGCTCTGCTCATCCGCACTTCTTGTATGGCAAGGCGTCGCTTAAGATTTCCTTTTCTCTTTCGACCACTTGCCGCTCTTGCCGCAGATAATTGGCAACCGCCGCCGCAAGTCCTCGATCGGCGAAATAGTGGAGGCTATACGTTGTCTCAGGCGCGTAGCCGCGCGCGAGCTTGTGTTCGCCCTGGGCGCCCGCTTCCACATGCGCAAGCTTGTTGGCGATGGCGTAATCGATGGCCTGATAGTAGCATGCTTCAAAATGCAGGAAGCTGTGATTTTCGAGGCAGCCCCAGTAACGGCCATAAAGCGTGTCGCCGCCGATGAAATTCAGCGCCCCCGCAACATAAGCGCCGTTACGTTTTCCCATCACCAGCAAAATGCGATCGGCCATCCGCTGGCCGACAAGGCTGAAAAAGGCGCGCGTCAGGTAGGGGCTGCCCCACTTCCGGTGGCCGGTGTCCATGTAGAAGCGGAAAAAGACATCCCAATGCGCTTCCTTGATGTCGGGCCCGGTCAGCCATTCAAGGGTAACGCCTGAAGCGCGCGCCTGCTCGCGTTCCTTCCGAACCGTCTTGCGCTTCCGTGACGCGAGCGCGGACAGAAAATCGTCGAAGCTGCTATACCCGCGATTATGCCAATGATATTGCGTGTCGGTTCGCTGCAAAAGATCGAGCGCGCCGAGCGCCTCCCATTCCTCTTTGGTCGCGAAGGTCATATGCCAGGATGAGGCGCGGTTTTGCTTCGCAACATCCATTGCCGCGGCCGATAGCAGCGCGCGCGCCTTGCTTTCGGGAACGCCGGGACTGATGAGGATGCGCCGTCCCGAAACCGGAGTGAATGGAACTGAGGTCTGCAGCTTGGGATAATAACGGCCGCCGGCTCGCTCATAGGCCACAGCCCATGAACGGTCGAAAACATATTCCCCGTAGGAATGAGATTTCAGATAGCACGGCATAATTGCCGCAATCGTTCCGGCGCTGTCCTTCAGGGCTAGATGGCACGGAGCCCAGCCTTTTCGCGGCGATGCCGATCCGCTTTCTTCAAGTGCAAGCCAAAAAGCATGGGCCAGAAATGGGTTATAAGGCAAACCCGAAGGGTTTGCGCAGCGGTCCCAATCGTCCTCGCAGACATCGCGCACGCTCTTCAGAACGGTCACGCTCCAGGCGGCGCTTTTGTCGTGCAAGATCGGGATCCTCGCTCATTTCAAGAAGGGGCTTTGCTAGTCCCGTGCAAGAAATGGCGCGCCCCGCGTCAATGTCAACGATGACGGGCGAAGACTGCACCACGAAGTCTGGATCACCCGGGTTGAGCCCGCGCCTAATCTAAACGCGGGCCTCCCCTTAAAGGCTGCGGGTCTCGATATGGGTGCGGAAGCACTCGATGACGTCGCCCTGCTTCATATCGTGGTAGTTCTCGAAGCCCATGCCGCATTCCTGACCGGCAACCACTTCGCGGACCTCGTCCTTGAAGCGCTTGAGGGTGGAAAGCTTGCCCTCATGGATCACCACATTGTCGCGGATGAGACGCACGTTCGCTCCGCGCTCGACCTTGCCATCGGTGACTCGGCAACCAGCGACCTTGCCAACCTTCGAGATGTTGAACACTTCGAGGATCTCGGCATTTCCAAGGAACTCTTCGCGCGTGATCGGCGCGAGAAGCCCGGACATGGCTTTCTTCACATCGTCGACGAGGTCGTAGATGATGGCGTAGTAGCGAATCTCAATCCCGTCACGCTCCGCCTGTTGCTTGGCCTGCGCATCGGCGCGAACGTTGAAGGCGATGATGACAGCGCCGGAAGCCTCGGCCAAAGCCACGTCGGAGGACGTAATCCCGCCGACGGCCCAGTGAATAATCCGCGCTTCGACCTCGTCCGTACCAAGCTTCTCGAGCGCTGCGTTGATCGCTTCGACTGAGCCCTGAACGTCGCCTTTGATGATAAGTAGGAACTCCTTCTTCCCGCCTTTCGCCGCCTGCTTCATCATTTGCTCAAGCGTGCGCGCTCCGGCCCCGACGGCCCTTACATCACGGAGCTTGCGGACACGATGCTCGGTCAGTTCGCGGGCGCGGGCTTCGTTATCGACTACGGCTAGCTGATCGCCAGCCTCAGGCGCGCTATCGAGCCCCAGAACTTCCACAGGCGTGGATGGACCCGCAGTGACCACGTTTTCGCCTTTGTCGTCGATCAAGGCGCGTACTCGGCCCCAGGCGCGGCCAGCCACGATGAGCTGTCCCACCTTCAGCGTTCCACGCTGAACGAGAACGGTGCCAACCGGACCGCGCCCACGCTCGAGTTTCGCCTCGATGACGATACCTTCCGCTGGCCGGTCCGGATTCGCCGTCAGCTCAAGCACTTCAGCCTGCAAGTTAATCGCCGACAGCAGCCTGTCGAGACCGAGCCGCTGCTTCGCGGAGACCTCGACCTCTAGCGTGTCGCCTCCCATGCTTTCCACGACGATATCGTGAGAAAGCAAATCGGTCCGGACGCGCAAGGGGTCGGCATCCGGCTTATCGATCTTATTGATCGCGACGATGATCGGAACGCCGGCTGCTTTGGCGTGATTGATCGCTTCCACCGTCTGCGGCATGACGCCGTCATCGGCGGCAACCACGAGCACGACGATATCCGTCACTTTCGCTCCTCGGGCACGCATGGCGGTAAAGGCGGCATGGCCAGGAGTATCGATAAAGGTAATGGGATCGCCGTTTGGCGTGGTGACCTGATAAGCGCCGATATGCTGCGTGATGCCGCCAGCTTCGCCGGCGACCACGTTAGCCTTCCGGATCGCGTCGAGCAGCGATGTCTTGCCATGATCGACGTGGCCCATGATCGTGACAACCGGTGCGCGCGGCTTCAGTGTCTCATCGGCATCGACCTCGCCGATGAAGCCTTCTTCGACGTCTTCCTCGGAAACGCGTTTAACCGTATGCCCGAATTCGGCCGCGACGAGTTCCGCCGTATCGGCATCGATCACGTCATTGATCTTCAACATCTGCCCCTGCTTCATCAGGAACTTGATGATATCGACCGCGCGCTCGGCCATGCGGTTGGCGAGTTCTTGGATTGTGATGGCTTCTGGCAATTGCACCATGCGTTGGATCTTGACCCGCTCCTGTCGGGCGCCACCAAGCGCCTGTAGCTTTTGGCGTTCCCGCTGACGTTTGAGTGAGGCGAGGCTTCTCTCGCGCTGTTGCTCATCAAGAGCGTTGGAAAGCGTCAACCGCTGCCGGCCGAGGCGTTGGTCTACAGCCGTTTTCTTAACCGGAGCAGCGCCGCGCTCGGGCGCCTTGCCAGGCAAGCCGCCACGCTTCGCCCTGCGATCCTCTTCTTCCGCGTCGACGGGGCGTGCCCGGAGGGCAACGTCACCCTCACGAACCCGTTCGGGCCGTGTAACCTCCGAAGTCGGTGCAGAACCAGGCCGCGAACCCGCGCCAGCTCCAGGTCTCGTTCCGAAACCCGGTCGAGCGGCTCCCGCCGCGCCGCCGCCTGGACGAGGGCCGTCGCCTCGAAATCCTTCGCGGCCCGGCGGACGGGCTCCCTCCCGGGCGCCCTCTCGTGCGGGACCACGCTGACCATTTTCCCCTGAGCGGAGTGCGCCGCCTTGAGGCCTGCGATCATCGCCTTGAGGACGCGGGATGACGCGAACGCTATCCGGACCGGCTCGCCGGGGGGGTTCGGCTGGACGCTCTACGACGCGCGCAGCTACGGCCTCCTGTTTCGGCGCTTTGGCAACCTCGGCCTCGTTCGCCTTGGCAGCCTCTGCAGCGCGCTGCTTTTCCGTCTCTTCCTCGACCTGGCGGGCAGCCTCTTCCTCAACGCGGCGTTTTTGATCCTCTATGGCCTGCTTTTGCGCTTCCTCGCGAAGCCGGACTTCTTCGATCTCTCGCTCACGCTTTTCGACGTCCTCCCGCTTTCGCGCCTCTAAGAGAGCGCGGGTTCGGGCATCCACCTCGCCTGCCGAAAGCTGCCGAAGCACCTTCTGAGGACGCTTATCTCCTGCCTGATCGGGCGCAGGTTTCTGGAAGGCGCGAGGCTCGGGCTTCTGAGGCGCGGGCTTCTGCTCTTGCGGCTCCTCGTGGCCCGTGCCCGGGGAAACCGAGCGCTTGCGCTTGGTCTCGACAAGAACGGATTTCGAGCGCCCATGGCTGAAGTTTTGCCGGATGTGGCCTTGTTCCACTGTCCGCTTCACATTCAGCGACATAGTCTTGCGACCGCCCGCAGTTTTATGGTCCGTTTCTTTCGTTTCGCTCATTCTCTATCCTGGCGCAGCGAAGCAATCATCGCTTCTCCTGCGCAATAGGCGCTTAAACGATCGAGAGCTTGCAAGAATGCGCGGGTTGCCCCGCCTTCTCTAAGTCCCGCATGTATTACACCTGTGCTTCCCGCCGCCAAGCTAATTTCGGCGGATGTGAAGCAATTTTTCGGCGCGATATAATCTTTTCCTGCAAATAAGGCTTCGAGCTTCCTATCGAGCTTGACTTTGCCATCAGTTGCGGCGGTATCCGCATGAAGAAGAGCCACGACTTCATGCCGCTTCAGCGCTTCCTCAACTTTCGCAAACCCTACGACCAACAGCCCTGCTTTATTACAAATCGATAACCGTTCTAGTGCAGATCGCTTAAAAAGCCGTTCCACTTCTAAAGAAAGGCTATCGCTAACGGTAACCTGTTTTCGAAATGCCCTTTGGAAGGCGCGGCGCTTCACCGCATCGGCCACAATCTCTTTTCTGGCGGTTACCCATACACCACGCCCCGGAAGATTGCCTTTGACGTCGGGCACCACTTCTCCCTGCGGCGATAGCACAAACCGGAGCAGGAAAGGCTTTTCCTTTCTCTCGCGGTCCACGATGCAGGTTCTGATAGGATTGTTGCCTTGATCGCCCTCCTCTAAATGTGCAGTCTCGTCCAAAAAATCCAGTATCGGCTCAGACTCAGAGCGCTTTTTCTTCGCTGTCTGCATCTTGGCCCCCTTCAGCGGGATCAAGCACTTCCGCCGATGGCTCCTCGGCTGCCGGCGGCTCGATCCACCCGGCTTTGACCCGGGCATTCAAGATGATCTGCTCAATATCCGATTTGCTGAGATCGAAGCTCTGAAGAATGCCGGGATGCTGTTTCGTTTGCCCATGCGCGCGTTCCTGCCATCCGGCGAGTTCATCGGTTGCGCAATCGGCAATATCCTCCACCGTCTTGATCCCGTTTTCACCGAGTGTAACAAGCATAGCGGTTGTGAGGCCCTCGACCTCCCCAAGCTCGTCCTGAACGCCAAGCTCCTTGCGTTTCTCGGTCAACTCCGCTTCCTGCCGCTCCAGAAATTCGCGCGCGCGCTCCTGGATTTCCCGCGCAGTGTTCTCGTCGAAGCCTTCGATACTCGCGACTTCCTGCTCGTCCACATAAGCGAGTTCCTCGACGGTCGTGAAACCTTCCGAGACAAGAAGCTGCGCGATCATTTCGTCCACATCGAGCGCGGCGACGAAGGTGTTCGTGCGTTCAGCAAATTCCTTCTGCCGGCGTTCCGATTCTTCGGCCTCCGTCAGGATATCGATATCCCAGCCCGTCAATTGCGATGCTAGGCGGACATTCTGTCCTTTCCGGCCAATGGCCAGGCTCAGTTGCTCATCGGGCACCACGACCTCGATACGCTCCGACTCCTCGTCGAGCACAACCTTGGCCACCTCCGCCGGAGCGAGCGCATTCACGATAAAGGTCGCGGCGTCTCCCGACCATTGGATGATGTCGATCTTTTCGCCCTGCAGCTCGTTCACAACGGCTTGCACGCGGCTGCCGCGCATGCCGACGCATGCGCCGACGGGATCGACCGAAGTATCCTTTGAGACGACTGCGATCTTCGCCCGGCTCCCCGGATCACGCGCGACAGATTTTATCTCGACAATGCCGTCGTAAATTTCCGGCACCTCTTGTGCGAACAGCTTTGCCATGAATTCAGGCCGCGTTCGCGATAGAAAAATTTGCGGCCCGCGGTTTTCGCGCCGCACGTCGTAGACATAGGCGCGGACGCGGTCGCCAAGCTTGTGGTTCTCGCGCGGCAAGGTCTCGTCGCGGCGGATGATCGCCTCGGCCCGGCCCAGGTCAATCATGACGTTGCCATATTCGGCGCGTTTCACGATGCCACTCACAATCTCGCCCACGCGATCCTTATACTCTTCGTGCTGGCGCTCCCGCTCGGCCTCACGAACCTTCTGCACGATGACCTGCTTGGCGTTTTGCGCCGCAACACGGCCAAAGTCGAGAGGCGGCAATGGCTCTGCGATGAAATCACCCACCTCCGCTTCCGGATTGCGCTTTTTTGCATCCTTCAAGCTGATTTCGGTTGCGTCGAGCGTCACTTTCTCGACGACCTCCAGCAACCGCGACAGCTTGATCTCACCGGTGCGCGGATCGATCTCCGCGCGGATCTCATTTTCGCTTCCATAGCGGGATTTGGCCGCTTTCTGGATCGCGTCTTCCATCGCAGAGAGCACGAGCGTGCGGTCGATCGACTTTTCGCGCGCGACCGCTTCCGCGATTTGTAAGAGTTCCAGGCGGTTTGCGCTAATTCCGATCTGCGCCATCGTTCGACTCCGAATCCTTGATGTCTTGTTCTTCGATTTCGCCGCCCTCGGCCCATTTGCCAGCGGCTTTGGCTCTTGCGAGCGAAGCCCGGATAAGTTCCTCCGTCAGCACAAGCTTCGCATCCTGAATGAGATCGACCGGCAACCCGATCGTTTGCGGCTCGCCCTCTTCATCGAGCCGCACTTGCAGCAGCATTTCGCCGTCCTCGTAGCCTTCCAATATGCCCCGAAAGCGGCGGCGGCCGTCGATAAGCTCCTTTAGCTCCACTTTTGTCTCGAATCCTGCCCAATCCTCGAAATCGGAAGGCCTGACCAAAATACGGTCAATTCCGGGCGATGAAACCTCAAGAAAATAGCGGCCCTCGATGGGGTCATGGGCGTCGAGCAGGGGCGAAAGGCGGCGGCTGATGCTGGCGCAGTCATCGACGTTGATCGTCCCGCCAGCCTTGTCCGCCATGATCTGGATCGTACCCCCGTCGCGCCTGGACATCACTACGCGCACGAGACGGAAGCCCATGTCATCCAGAACCGGCTCAACAAGCGCGGCAATCTCACTAGCAGGCCCCGTCTCCAGAACGAAACGCTCCGTCGGCGCCTCGGGGCCTCCGCTTTCAATATCCGCCGATGACGGGTTTCTATCCATGCATTCCGGTTCTCCAGCGCGGCGAGCGCCAGATAAAGAAAAAGAGCGGACCGTGTGGCCCACTCTTTAATCAGAGATGATCTTGAGCTGACCGGAAAAGTAGGCCAAATGCTGGCAGGTTGCAAGAGGCTTCACGTGAGGGCCGCGCGCGCTGTTAAGAACCGCAGTGCCGCGCTGTCGGTCCGCGCGAAACCACACCATCGTAAAAAGCCCAAGAGTGCCGGGGCGCACTACCGCTGATGCGTTTCCGGCTTCAGCGCTCGCGAGCGCTGGCGACCACTTGTCCTAACTCTCGGTTTCCCGTCGCGCGAGGGCCGGTCGCGTCTATAAATTCCAACACATATGTCTGGAAGGATACCAGAACCGTATATAAGCGGTTGCTTGTTGGAGGCCACGCCCGGAATTGAACCGGGGTACGCGGATTTGCAGTCCGATGCGTCACCACTCCGCCACGTGGCCTTGACGTCATGTGGTATCATGATCGTTGGCGCATGAAAAGCGGCTTTGCACTTCGGGTTTGCCCCCTGGTCAAGGGCAAGGAATTCTTGTTAGGTCAGTCTCGTTGGATTTGGCTTTGGAGAATAGCGGTCAGATGGACTTTCAGGCGGCGCGGCTCGCGATGGTGGAATCGCAGATCAGGCCAAACGGAGTGCGCGATCCACTTATCCTAAATGCATTCGCCACGCTCCCGAGAGAAGCGTTCGTTCCGGAGTCTCAGAAAGCGCTTGCCTATATGGATGAGCCTGTCCTGGTGGTTCCCGCCACCGAGGGATCGTTGCCTCGATATCTCCTGACGCCCATGGTCCTTGCCAAGCTTTTGCAAAGCGCGTCGATCGCACATTCGGATCATGCACTCGATATTGGCGGAGCGACGGGTTACTCTGCAGCGGTGCTTGCCCAAATCTGCGGGAAAGTGGAAGCCCTGGAAGCATCTGAGTCGCTCGCGGAAACAATGAAGCGGAGCCTGAAGGCTGCTGATGTCGAAAACGTTTCCGTCCATCATGGCCCGCTCAATCAAGGCGTCGATGATTCGAAACCCTACGGCTTCATTCTTCTGAACGGAAGCGTGGCCGAGGAGCCTAAGGAGTTGTTCAGTCAGCTTGCGGAAGGAGGCCGCCTCGTCGCCATCATAAGGCGCGGCTGGACGGGTCACGCTTATCTTTATACTAAGAGTTCCGGAGCCATTTCGGGCCGGCCGATCTTCGATGCCGGCGCCGAATACCTTCCCGGGTTTGAGACGCATCCGCATTTTGTGTTTTAGGAAACCTTTTATGACGAGGTAATTCGGCAACGGGCACCGTGAAAAAATTAAAATTAACCTCGCTGCCTCTGTTTTGTCTTTTCTTTGTAGGGTAAGCGACTAGTGTTCAGCCGGCGATTTGTCCGGCGTAGGCGTATGGGTGTGCGTTAAGTGGATGCGATCTACGAAAACGGGAACATCCGGTGCCGCCAGAAATCAAATTAACGTTCCCTAATTGGCCAATGCTCCGAACTTATTGTTCGGTCGTGTCGCTTATTTTGGCGATGGCTACCTCTGTTCACGCAGAAACCTTGAAGGAAGCTTTGACGGCCGCCTATCTTTTCAATCCCACATTGAAATCCGCAAGAGCGCAACTTCGAGCGACGGATAATCAGGTTTCTCTGGCCAAGTCGGGGTATCGGCCGACAATCTCAGCGCAG
This sequence comes from uncultured Alphaproteobacteria bacterium, assembly GCA_963839435.1. GTDB lineage: Bacteria > Pseudomonadota > Alphaproteobacteria > Rhizobiales > Rhodomicrobiaceae > Rhodomicrobium. The sequence goes on along the minus strand of CAWIVD010000017.1, from coordinate 201,474 downwards.
TTTCAGTACGGCTACGAAGACATTCGCACAAGATTGCAGGAATCATCGCCCGGCTCTATTCCCGTCTGCGCAGGCACCGTGAACTTCGACGGCACCTGTACGGGCGGCGCGACAGGTCTTCCGCTGAGCACTTTATCCGGCAGCGCCATTGGAAACGGTACTTCGAATCCCCGGCAGGCGCAGGTTGCACTCCAACAGAACATATTCGACGGTTTTCGCACCTATAACAATGTCAAGGGCGCCGAGGCGACGGTCGAGGCGGGTCGAGAGGACCTTCGCAACGCCGAAGTGAACATTCTTCTCAATGCTGCAACCGCTTATATGAACGTCGTCCGCGATCAGGCGATTGTGAACCTGCGGCAGAACAACGTTAAGGTGCTCTCGGAGCAATTGCGTGCAACGCAGGATCGCTTCAAGGTTGGCGAGGTCACGCGCACTGACGTTGCGCAGGCTGAATCAGGGCTTGCACAGTCTCAGGCGGATTTGAGCATCGCGCAGGGGACGCTCTATGGCGACCAGGCTCTTTTCGCCCAATACATTGGCCATCCCGCCGGCACTTTGCGCGATCCAGGCCCACCGACGAAATTTCTGCCGAAGACTCTGCAGGAAGCCATCGATATCTCAGAGGCGGAGAACCCTGGTATTCTCGGCGCCATTTTCCGGGAGCGCGCCCAGGAGCATCAGGTCAAGGAAGCAAAAGGCCAGCTTCTTCCGACACTGACGTTCAACGCCACCTATACGAACGCTGCCCAACCTTTTGGCGAGCCGAATGTGACGGAACTTCAAGATACGCGCGTGTTTGGTCAGCTTACAGTGCCCCTTTATCAGGCGGGCAGCGTGTCCGCGCAGATCAGGCAGGCGATCGAGACACTGTCGCAACGCCGCCAGCAAATAGACGAGCAGCGCGAACTCGCGAGGCAGAATGTGAGTTCGCAGTGGGGATTGCTCATCGCTGCAAGGGGCAACGTGGCCGCTGGAAAATCCGCGGTCGAGGCCACCCAAATCGCACTCGAAGGCGTAAGGGAGGAGGAAAGGGTCGGACAGCGCACCATCCTCGACGTTCTCAACTCCGAGCAGCAATATCTGAACGCGCAGGTCAACCTGGTTTCATTCCAGCGCGACCTTGTTGTTGCGTCCTACGGCGTTCTTGGCGGCATGGGGAGGCTGACGGCCGCGGATATCGCTCTGGAGGCGGAACTTTACGATCCGACTCGCTACTATGGCGAGGTCAAGGATGCCTGGTTTGGCTGGGGCGCTTCGGTCGAAAGCGAAGAGGATCCTCGCGTGGCTCCTGTGACCGACGAGGGGCGTACACCTTGGCAGACATCGACCGACGGTCCGGCGTATACCCAGTATCTCCCCCAGATTCCTTGATACAGTTCAGAGACACACCCGATCGAAATTCGATTATGTGTCTCGCTTATACCCAGAAACTGCCGCGCTTTCCCCAATCGAGGGGTAGCGCGGTCCAGCCGTTATTATTAACCTGACCATGCGGCTTTCCCGAGTCGTTTGCTGTTAAGCAGCTTTCGCAGGTTTAATGGCGCGCTCATTGGTTTTTGCGCGCGATCGGTCGAGGTGAGGTGCAATGACCCGTACAGACCAGGCTTCCGAGCCGACCATGGAGGAGATCCTTGCGTCCATTCGGCTTATCATTTCAGACGACGCCAAGAAGGGACCTAAGGGAACGGAGGACCATGCGAATCGCGTTGCGCCTCCGAGGGGCGACGCCGCACCGCTCAATGCGCTGCCGGAAGAGGAAGTCTTGGACCTGACCGACGCGCTCGCACCAGAAGAGCAACCGTCGCCAATTGGTCCTTCCCGCTCGCGCGAGCGCTACGTCATGCCTGCGGCTGCCCCCCATGAAGAACCTGACGAGGAGCAACCTCACGCGCAAGAGGAGGCGATTGAGGCCGAACCCGAGCCCGCACAAGAGGCGGATATGCAGCCTGAGGAGGCCCAACCATCTTCCGAGCCCCGCCACGACCTTTCGCGTCCCATGCCCCCTGCCTCGCGCACAATCTGGTCGCGGCGGGAACTTCCGGGCTCTCCGCAGCCTGTCGCTGAGACTGTTCCGCGATACGAGGCCCCGGCACGACAGCCGCAAAGAAACTGGGCTCAGGACATTCAAATGCCCATCTCGGATCGAGGGCCGGTTTCGCTGAATTCCCGCTCAAGCTCAACCTCACGTCCATGATTTGGCGGACGAAAGGGAAACGGCCGACCAAATGGAGGCTGAGAGCGTCAGCGACCAGTCGCACGGGCTTGGTGAAAGAGAGGCGGCCGTTGCCGCCATCGCCGAGAGCCTGGCGCGAACTGCGGCAGAAGCCATGAATTCGGAAGAGCTTGCGACAGCGGGCGATGTGGACTTTTCGAAGCTCGGCGAAGAGCACAAGGCCGAAGTGACGGAGACTTTCGCGAACGCGATCCAAAGGGAGAGTGCCCCTCGCGATAAGAACCCGCTTCCCACCCTGCTGGATGAGGTTCTCAGGCAGGACTTCATTCGGGAGCCGTCGCCGGAAGAAGAGCGCGCCGAGGATTCGTCCGAGACTGAAGCGTCAAGCGCTTACGAGGAAAATCATGAGAAGGCGGAGGAAGAGCGCTTTGCCCCGAAGTGGGGCGCGCCTGAAATAGCTTTGCAAGCCGCCGCAAATCGGCAGCCCGCGCCGCACGTCCGCAGCGAACCTTCTTCGAGGTCCAGTGAGCCTTTGGCGCTACAGGAGGAAGCTCTGGGCCGGATCGCGCCAGCACCACAGCCAGATCCGGAGCGCTACGCAGCGTCCGGATCGCCACTGGAAGCGGCAGTCCGGGATATGTTGCAGCCCCTCCTGGAGCAGTGGCTGGACAAACATATGCCGCAAATCCTTGAAAGCGCGATCCGCGAGGAGATCGCAGCGCGAGGGCTTTTACCTAAAACAGGAAAATAACGGCGAACAACTGCCGCCATTCAGCGCCTCTGCCGCATTAGCGGTTGCCGGACTGGAGTCGTTTTTCTACATCTAGCCAAAGTCGCAGCTCCTGTTTCTTTCAACCGCTCATGCTCGAAAAAACATACAATCACGCCGCCATCGAAACGCGCATCTCGCAATATTGGGAGGATGCGCAAGCCTTCCGTGCTGGGCGAGCCCTCTCGGTCAATCCTAAGGCAAAGCCCTTTTCGATTATGATTCCGCCGCCAAACGTGACGGGCTCGCTTCACATGGGGCACGCGCTGAACAACACGCTGCAGGATGTGCTGGCGCGATTCGAGCGCATGCGCGGGCGCGACGTGCTTTGGCAGCCGGGGACAGACCATGCGGGCATCGCGACGCAAAGCCTCGTCGAGCGGCAACTCATGGAAAAGAGGGAGCCTGGCCGTCGCGAGCTTGGGCGTGAGGAATTTCTGAAACGCGTCTGGGCCTGGAAAGAACACTCGGGCGGCACGATCGTCAATCAGCTGAAGCGCCTCGGCGCCTCCTGCGATTGGTCGCGCGAACGCTTCACCATGGACGAAGGGCTGTCGCGCGCCGTCATCAAGGTTTTCGTCGACCTCTACAATCAGGGGCTTATCTATAAAGATAAGCGGCTGGTGAACTGGGATCCCAAGCTGCAAACCGCCATCTCGGACCTCGAAGTCGTTCCTGTCGAGACGAAGGGGCATCTCTGGTATTTCAAATATCCCATCAAGGATGCCGGCGAGCTTGAGCAGAAGTTCATCGTTGTCGCGACGACGCGCCCCGAGACGATGCTCGGCGACACCGCCGTCGCGGTGAACCCCGAGGATGAGCGGTGGAAGCCTTACGTCGGCAAGACCGTGATCCTGCCGCTTGTCGGGCGCGAAATCCCGATCGTCGCAGACGATTACGCCGACCCGGAGCAGGGCACCGGTGCGGTGAAAATCACGCCAGCGCACGATTTCAACGACTTCGAGGTCGGACGGCGGCATGACCTCGAACTCATCAACATCCTCACTGAAACCGGCAAGCTGAATGACAACGTCCCCGAAGCCTATCGCGGGATGGATCGTTTCGCGGCGCGCAAGAAGGTTGTGGCCGATCTCGAAGCGCTTGAGCTGGTCGAGAAGATTGAGCCCCACGTCCTCAAGGTCCCTTATGGCGACCGCTCTCACGAAGTTATCGAGCCGTTCCTGACCGACCAATGGTATGTCGACGCGAAGACCTTGGCGCAGCCCGCGCTTGAGGTCGTTCGAGAGGGGAAGACGCAGTTCATCCCAGAGAACTGGCGGAATGTCTATTTCCAGTGGCTCGAGAACATCCAGCCCTGGTGCATCTCGCGCCAGCTCTGGTGGGGGCATCAAATCCCGGCTTGGTACGGCCCCGATGGGCATATTTTTGTCGCGCATGACGAGAAAGAAGCGCGCGCTCTCGCCACGAAGCATTACGGCGAGTCCGCTGATCTGATCCGCGATGAGGACGTGCTCGATACATGGTTTTCGTCCGCACTGTGGCCTTTCTCGACATTAGGATGGCCGGACACGACGCCGGAGTTGGAGCGCTATTACCCGACCTCGGTGCTCGTCACCGGTTTCGACATCATCTTCTTCTGGGTTGCCCGAATGATGATGATGGGCATGCACCTCATGAAGGAAGTGCCGTTTCACGACGTCTACATCCACGCGCTCGTCCGCGACGAGAAGGGCGCCAAGATGTCGAAATCGAAGGGCAACGTCGTCGATCCGCTCCACGTCATGGAGGATTACGGCGCGGACGCGCTACGCTTCACCATGGCGGCGATGGCGGCGCAAGGCCGCGATATCAAGCTGTCGATGCAGCGCATCGAGGGCTATCGCAACTTCGCGACAAAGCTTTGGAACGCGGCGCGTTTCTGCGAAATGAATGGCTGCGTTCGCCGTGCGGATTACGATCCGGCAAAGGCGAAAACCACGCTGAACAAGTGGATATACGCAGAGACCAACATAACCGCCGCGGCCGTGACGGAGGCGATCGAGAATTACCGCTTCAACGAGGCGGCAAGCGAGGTCTATCGCTTCGTCTGGAACAAGTTCTGCGACTGGTATGTCGAGTTCGCCAAGCCCGTCTTCATGGGGACGGACGATGCGGCAAAGGCGGAAACCCAGGCGATGGCAGCCTGGGCGCTGGACGAAATCCTGAAGCTCCTTCACCCGTTCATGCCGTTCGTCACCGAGGAACTGTGGGCGGTGCTGGGTGAGAATGGTCCGAAGCGCGAATCACTGCTCTGCCTGGCCGAGTGGCCGAAGACCGACAGACAAGTGGACCAGAAGCCCGTTGCGGAGGTGAATTGGGTCATTGACCTGATCAGCGAAATCCGGTCGCTGCGCTCCGAGATGAATGTGCCGCCAGCGTCACTGCTTCCCCTTACGATGGCCGGCGCCGATGAGGAAACAAAGGCCCGCGCGGAACGCTATGAAAGCTTCATCAAGCGCATGGCAAGGCTGAGCGACATCGCCCTCGCCGATACGCCGCCGCAGGGGTCGGCGCAATTCGTGCTCGGCCAGGCGACGATGGCGTTGGCGTTGGCGAATGTGATCGATCTTGCTGCCGAGCGAGAGCGTCTCTCGAAAGAGATCGGCAAGTTGCAAAAGGAAATAGACAAGATCGACGAGCGATTCGCCAATGAACAATTCATGGCGAAGGCTCCCGAAGAGGTCGTCGAGGAGAACCGTGAGCGCAGAGCGGAAGCCGAAGCTACGTCCAAGAAGCTGAAGGCCGCGCTTGAGCGGCTGCAAGCTGTGGCCGCGTAAGTCAGCGCGAATTTGTCCCGATCACCGCCTTGAACGTGACACTTTCATGAAAAGAAATGCAATTTCAGCCAGGGGCGAGTAACGCGGCCGAGCTATTGTGGTGTAGGCGCCACAAAGAAGTGGAAATCTCCCAACTCGCCCTTGCGTTCGAATTGATGCTCTTGCGTTTTGGGTTTCGGGCATTTGTTATCTGGCGCACAATGGACGGGGAAGCGGTAATGGCGCTCATTACGCGGCACATCGCGGGTGTGCCCTCACGGTGAGGGGCTCCGCGCATATGGATAACGAGACGCTGCAAGCGCTGATAAAGGTTTACAAGGCGCGCGCAAGCACCGATCTCCTATCCATTATCATGGACGAGGCAGAAGGGCCGCAAGCACGGGCTGCGGTGCTGGAGTTGTTGCACTCCCTCCCGACCGATTCCCTCGCGGATAGCGAGTTTGCGCCCGTTCGTCGCAAAGCTTGCCATTTTTGCCTCGGCGCAGAAGATTACGATCTGGCGGACCGCATAGCCCGCGCATCGGAACTTCCGGAGGACCGCGTTCTACGAGCGCGGGCGTTGCACGGATTGAACCGCGAGCAAGAAGCCGCCGCGCTCTACCGGCAGGCGATCGCACAGGATCCGGCAATTCGGCACCGTGACATTGAGCGTCTTCTCGGCATCCGTCCAAGTCCGAACATTCCCCAGGCGCCGGCGAAGATCATCCCGCTCAACACATACTCTCCCCGGCGCGAAAACAAGACTGAGCAGGACCGGCGCGAGTTGGCTGCCGACAGTTTTCTCGATGATTTCGAAGACGTCGCCGTGACCTTCGGCGATGTCATGGGGCTCGACGACATCAAGGCAGAGATCCGCCGCCGCATCGTGCTGCCCTACCTCAAGCCCACCCTCTTTGATCGGTACAAGCAGAAGGCTGGCGGCAATATTCTCTTGTACGGACCGCCTGGTTGCGGCAAAACCCTGATCGCGAGAGCCACGGCGGGCGAGAGTGACGCGCGCTTTCTGACAGTCAATCCGGAAGACATCATCGACAGATATACGGGCGAGGCGGAAAAGCGGCTGCACGTGCTTTTCGACGAGGCACGCTCGGATACGCCCTCAATCTTGTTTTTCGATGATTTCGATGTGCTCGCGCTTCGGCGCGCTGGCATGCCCCCAGAGGCAGCCCCGGCTTTGATTGCTGCTTTGGCGTCTGAGTTGGATGGCACGCAGCGCAATAATGGCGGCATCCTGACCATCATGGCGACTAATGCCCCATGGGCTCTGGATACCGCCCTGTTCAGGGCCGGGCGGTTTCAGCGCCTGCTATTCGTGCCACCCCCAGCTCTGGAAGCACGAAAACGAATCCTGATGCAAGCCGTATCGAACGTACCAGGCGCTGACAGGGTTGCCTTTGACCGAATCGCCCAGAGGTCGGTCGGCCTGTCAGGCGGCGACCTGCGCGCTCTTGCGGATTGGGTCAGTAACACCTCTCTCACAAAAGCTCTTGCGGGTGCTTCCGACTCCGGCGTCACAACCGCGCTTTTTGAGGAGGGCCTCAAGTTGTTCGGCCCATCAACACGCAGCTGGCTCAGCGTCGCCAAGACGCAGATGAAGCCGATCCAACGGCACGAAGCGCTCGGCCGTCTCTTCTTCCCACTTTACCGCGCCTGAAGCCTGCGCGCCGCCAAGCTGCCGCGCCCGCAGCTTTGTCGCTTACGGTTCGTCTGTTGCCCAAAGGGCACGGAGTGAGGCATCCCTGCCCCGTTTAGGCCATAAAACTGGAACACCATCCCTTCGTCGGCAACCAGACAGTTTCCGGCAATATTTATGAATGGCTTATGCCACCGAAGCCGCCGGTTGTAAGCTGGTGCTTCTTCCCCGACGAAAAATTCGTATCTTCGAAGAAACCGGGAATGTTTCCCGTGGAGGGTGCTGTCTTGGACCTTTGGAAGCTGCATAAGTCGCGATTGCCAAGTCACCGCTCTCAAGAAACTTGGTGCGACAAACGGGTCCAGGGGCGTTGGCTGGGGTCACGTCACCAAAGCGGCGTCGCGCATAAGGGATCGGTCTCCATTGGCGAGCTACGTGACATGGATGTCACAGTCGCTGATGTATTTAAGTCCACAAGGGCGGAAACACGCAGCGCTACCGTAACTGTTGCTTCCGATGGTGGTATGATCCCACCCCAAGCGGATACGCTCGCCTTCAGGCTGTCACAAGGCAAGTTCGTCCGCCTTGTGAATGCCAGGACGGTGTCAAAAATTAACTGCGTGTCTAAGGCATTTGGGAAGTATGCGCAACAGGCGGGGCCGGCGTGGCTTCAGGCAGTGGCGTGTGAAGGGACTACGTTGGAAGTTTTGGGCCATGCGGATCTCTAAGCGAGCTCGTGTCTTGAGGGCATTATCCATTCCCCTCCTGTTTTGCGGAGTGGCTGCCGGTCTCGTCACCGTGCAGACCGCAATTCAGCGGCAGGCGGAAAGGGCAAGTGTGGCGGCCTCGCAACCGCAGCCAATGTCCGCGGCGCGCCATACTATGATGGCCGGTTCGATGGTCAGCGTGGCAGAATCTGTCCGAAGCTGCTGGACAGGGAAACCTTGCAGCGCGATTAGAGATGGGCCGCCGCCTCGCGCAAGGACGAGGCGTGGAAAAGGACGAAGCCACCGCGGCAGCCTATTTCCGCGGAATTATCAGCGAGTACGAAAACATCAGCGCCCACGACAAGCGTGGTCCGCATGTCGCTGCGGCTTTCCTTGAGATGGCTCGGCTGTATAAAGCTGGCGTGCCCGAGGCCGACATCGTCGCCAACCCGACGCAGACTTTCAGCTATCTTCATCACGCCGCCAGCTATTTTGGAGACCCCGTAGCTCAATTCGAACTCGCAAAGCTTTTGATGAGCGGCGAGGGCGTGACGAGAAACCCAAGGGTGGCAGCGCAGTGGCTCCTCAGTGCGAGCCGGAAGGGATATGCGCCGGCTCAGGCTCAGCTGGGCGATCTTCTTTGGCGCGGCGGAGATGGCGTGAAGCGCGTGGCGGGTGATGGCTTGGGGTTGCTTGCAATAGCGCGTCGCAATGCGCTGGATGACGACAAAATCTGGGTCAGCAAGATGTTCGAGACAGCGCGCGCAGAGGCGCAGCCCATAGAAATTCTCGAAGCGAATGCCTTCATCGTTCAGGAATTGAGTTCCTCTCACTCGGCCCTGACAAGCGATGTCCTCATTAATGGGGAAAGCCGCGATGGGCCTGGGGGCGCTGCAACGGCAAGCGCCATGAGGGCGTCCCCGGCTGACGCTGCAGCCCCGCAAGGCGCCGCCATATCCGGAACTTCGAAAGCCCTGTCCGAGTTGGGCGCGACCCCAATGGGCTTTCCGCAAAATCCTTTCGATCCCGGACTGGCGATAGAAAAAAAGGACGGCAGTTCAGCGGCGGGTATTCTCCAGATGTATAAGCCGCAATCACAGGAAGGACGCGTGGAGACCCTGACTGCGACGCGCTACGCAGGAGTTACCAACTGACAGTTCAGGATGTCAGGGGGACTTCGATCGTGTTCGACGTGCTACGGCAGGTTTAAATTCCAAAGCGGAAATCGCGTCCTTGATATTTTGCGGGCGCGAAAAAAAGCCGTCCCATGGATCGGATTTCAGGGCCGCCAATCGGCGGTCGATATTCTCGACGGTGAAGCGAGCAGGCGTTAGCGCGGGTCCAAGCTCGTCCCATCCCACCGGAGTTGATATCGGCGCGCCAGGACGCGCCCTCGTCGAATAGGCCGCGACAGCTGTCGCGCCGCGTCCATTGCGCAAATAGTCGACAAAGATTTTCCCCCCGCGCGCCTTCTTCGCCATCGTGGATATGTATTTTGATGGCTCATCTCTTTCCATCGCGAGCGCAATGCTATGGGCGAAAGACTTCAACTCGTCCCAATTCGCGGAAGGTTTCAGATGCGATACCACATGGAGCCCCTTGCCTCCCGTCGTCTTCACGTAGCTCTCGATGCCGAGGTCCAAGAGGCGCCGGCGTACCTCACGTGACGCTTCGATAACAGCTGTCCATTCCAAGCCCTCTCCCGGGTCCAGGTCGAAAATCAGAACGTCGGGATAATCGATAGCGTCAATCCGCGCGCCCCAGGGGTGAATTTCCAGCACATTGACCTGCACGAGATTGATGAGGCCGCGAAGGTCGTGGATGACGATGGCTTCTTCAGTCTTGCCATCCTTCTCCTCCACATGAGCGATCTCGACAGCGTCCGTTAGCCCCGCGAATGAATGTTTCTGATAGAAGCAGTCGCCGCTGTGGCCATTCGGGCATCGCACGAGGGCAAGCGGCCTGCCAGTAATAAAGGGAAGGATAGTATCGGCCACCTCAGCGTAATATTCGGCGAGCCCTAGTTTCGTCAGTCCCTGGCCCTCCCAAAGCAGGCGATCCGGATGGGTCAGCTTGATGCCGGCGAATTCAATGTCTCCGCCTTTCGCCGGTCTCATTGACGCAGCGGCTTTCTTCTTCAGCGGCCGGACAGTTTGAGCCTGCGAATCTGTCCCCCTGCATCCTGGCGTGGCATCTCGAGTTGCACCTCCGAGACGGGTTTGTCTTCGCGCAGTCCTTTGAATGCGGCGTGGCGCAATCGCTTATCGTGCGTCCAACCGCGAAACTCGACTTCGGCGACACGTTGCGGTTCGACGAAAACGAGGCCGCGCCGCTCCTCCGAAGAGAGCGCATTTACGAATGGCGATCGTTGGATTCGTAAAGGTTGCAGCGCTTTATAAAGCGATTGCGCCGACCTCTGCGTGAAACCCGTTCCTGTACGGCCTACGTAAATGAACTTGCCGGCGTCGTATGTGCCGAGCGCCAGCGATCCAATCGCGTTTCGGGTTGCGGTCGAGGGTGTGTATCCGGCGACCACGAACTCCTCGCGGTTTATACATTTGCTTTTTGCCCATTCGCCGTGGCGGCCCGAGCGATAGGGCGCATCACGGCGCTTGCTGACAATGCCCTCGAGGCCAAGGCGGCAGGCGTGATCGAGCATGGACTGCCCGTTTCCAACGACGTGATCAGAATAGCGCAGGGAGGGATGCCGGTTGACGCTCAAGAGCTTGGCGAGACCATCTTTGCGGTCATCCAGCGCCGATTTGCGGAGGCTATACCCATCCAGATAAAGCAGGTCGAAGGCGAAGAAGACGGCGGCGGAGGCGGTTTTGCGTTCGGAAAGAGCTTCCTGCAAAGCGGAAAAGCTCGACACGCCGTTCTGGTCCTCGATAACCGCTTCGCCGTCCACAAGCGCAGATTTGGCCGGGAAATCCTCGAATGCCTCCGCGAGCCCTGGGAAGCGGTCAGTCCAATCCAGCCCGCTCCGAGTGAAGAGGCGGATGCTTTTGCCGTCGATCGTCGCCATCAGCCTGTAACCATCAAACTTGATCTCGTGCAACCAGCCATCGCCCTCGGGCGGCTTCTCCACGAGCAGGGCGAGGCACGGTTCTACAAAGCCAGGGAAGGCGGCCTTCATCGCTCCCTTAATCGAGGATGGTTTTATGGAGGGATATTCCCAAACCTCACCATTTTTCTGGCGGGAAAGATCAGGCTTTTGCGAGCGCCGGCCCACGTTCGCACCATTGGGGGAAGTGTCACCTGAAGGCGATAGATCGCCCCGAACAAGCCCCCCAGCGGAAGACCATACGGCGCTTTGTTCTCCCGCGATCTCATCCATCGTGCGGCGCGTCGCCACCGAATCCGGAGCTGCCTCAAGGATGTCTTCCTCCGCTTCCGGGCGCGCATCGTCATCGTCGGATTTGAAGAAGAGCCATTGCTCCTTCTTGTCACCCGGCCGCGGCTTGGTGCGAACGAGATGCCACCGGCCGTGAAGCTTTTCGCCGTCGAGTTCGAAAGCAAGGTGACCCTTGGCGTATCCCTTTGCCGGATCGCCTTCCGGTCGCCAGAAGCCGCGGTCCCAGATCATAACGGTGCCCCCGCCATATTCCCCTTTTGGAATGATCCCTTCGAAATCGCCATAATCGATGGGGTGATCCTCGACATGGACGGCAAGGCGTTTGATATGAGGATCGAGGCTTGGACCTTTCGTGACGGCCCAGCTCTTGTAGACGCCGTCGAGTTCGAGACGAAGGTCGTAATGAAGATGGCGCGCCGCGTGTTTCTGAATGACGAAGCGAAGATCGGGGCCGGGTTCCTTACGCACGCCGCTTGGCTCAGGCGTTTTGGAGAAATCCCGCATGTCCCGATAGCGGCTGAGGTCGCCTTTCGCGGAAACGGCAGCTTCTTTTGCCGCAGGCAGCCTCTTTGGCTTTGCCGGTGTTGGGGAAGCGGGACGCGGCATCAACGGGGTCCGGAAGTCTTGCGGGCTGGCTTCGCTCCAGCCGAAGGCGAAGGCCCATCAGCATCGCCACCTTTCGGGCGCCCTGTTCGCCTCGGCTCGACTCTAGCCTCTGCGGCGTTCCGAAGCCGCCTGCCCTCAACGGCGGGGGCTTTCGCGGTTCTTCTTGCCGGTCTTGACCTTCCTTCTTCTCCGCCGCCGCCAGCAGCCTGCTGAGTTCCGGCTTCGCCTGTTTCCGCGGCAATCGATTTCCGCAGCGCTTCCATGAGGTTGACGACAGCTGTCGGCTGTTGCGGCCTCGCGGCTTCGACGGGCCTGCCGGCTTGCTTCGCACGGATCATTTCAATAAGCGCGTTCTCATAGCGATCTTCGAACTTGGTAATGTCGAAGTGGCTCAGCTTCGTCTGGATGATGTGCTTGGCGAGGTCGAGCATTTCAGCCGGGATCTCGATGTCGGGGATGTCGTCGAAATAGGTGTCATCGTCCCGCACCTCGTAATTATAATGGAGCGCTGTCGCGAGAATGCCCTTGTCACGCGGCTCCAGCACGAAAAGACGCTCGCGCCTGGCGATGACGGCGCGGCCAAGCCCGACCACGCCCCGCCCTTCCATCGCCTCGCGGATCACAGCGAACGCTTCCTCGGCAACCTTGTCGTTGGGAGCCAGATAATAGGCACTGTCGAGATAGACGGGGTCGATCTCGCTCCTTGGCACGAAGCGTTCGATCTCGATCGTGTGCGAGCTTTCGATCTCCACCGCATCAAGGTCTTCATCCTCGATCGTAAGATAATCGTTTTTCGCGACCTGAAAGCCGCGCACCCGATCTTCGCGTTCCACCGGCTCGTTCGTGTCGGAATTGACCATGAGCTGGCGAAGGCGGTTGCCGCTCTCGCGGTTGAGCCAATGAAAGGAAATGCGTTCGCTCCTGGAGGTCGCGGGAAAGAGCGCAACCGCGCAGGAGACGAGCGAAAGTTTGAGGTAGCCTTTCCAATAAGGGCGGGGAGCCATACGCGGAACTCCAGTGGCTTGCGCAGCGGCGCGATGACGTCGTTTTCGTCTTTCCCCGTCCCTTATTATGTTGACGGTCTTTCCAATAACGCAAGGCCAAGAAAGCAAGTTCCGGCTCAGCTCGGAGAAAAACCGCCAGGGAAAAGCGGGTTCGTCTCCCGAAGCGGCAGCACTATAGTCATGACGCAGGGGCGGACCGGGAATTGGCCGGCCGTGTTTCATGCAGAGATCAACCAAGCCATGGGAGCTGTCATGCCGCTGCCGATCGAACCCGTCACGGGGAAAGTCATTGCGATCACCGGCGCGAACCGGGGTATTGGGCTCGCGACCGCACATGAACTGCAAAAGCGCGGAGCAAAAGTCGTCGCGGGCGTGCGGGAGCCGCACAAAATGCCGGCTGTCTCGGGCATCGCGGTGCTGGAGCTTGACGCGGCAAACCCGGAAAGCTGCCGGACTTTCGTGGCTGAGGCCGAACGAGAGCACGGCCGCATCGATGGACTGATCAACAACGCTGGAATACTTGTGAACCCTGACACGCCTGTTCTCGAACTGACTGAGGATGATTTGCGGCGGTCCTCGATGTCAACCTGGTCGGCCCCATCCGGCTGTGCCAGCTCGTCGTGCCAGGAATGCAAAGTCGCGGCTATGGGCGCATCGTCAACATCTCGTCCGGTCTCGGCGCCATCACAGACATGGGCGGCGAATTATTCTTCCTACCGGATGAGCAAGCTTGCCTTGAATGGCTTCACGCGCATCCTCGCGGCGGAACTTGGCCCGAACAGCACTGTGAAGGTCAACAGCCTCGATCCCGGCTGGGTTCGAACCGATATGGGCGGCGCGGACGCAACCCGCGATCCTTCGGAACCTGCCCGCGAGATAGCGGACCTCGTCTCGATCTCGGCACATGGCCCCAGCGGCGGCTTTTTCCGCAGTGGCGCCCCTCGGGAGTGGTGAGCCCAACCCACCTCGCGAACGGCCTTTCCGCAAAATTGGCGCGGCCTGACAAGAAGAGCCCCGCCACCATGGGCCGGTCGAAGCAGCGCATTTTCATAGGCTTATCCACAGAGCGGGCGGCCTCATCCCGTTAAAGTTGCGTTAAGGCAACAATTAAAAGTTGAATAACCGGTTTCTGCAACCCGTCATGCATTTAGGGGATGAATGCATCCTTCATCTCGTTTACGGATGGATTGTGTAAAATTAAAAGCACAATTCAGGGTAGGCAAAATGAAGCTGTTTGTATTGGTTTTTGCTGGCGTCGCTTTCGCTGGAGGGGTTCAGGGGTCCGAGCTCGTTTACACTCCGATCAATCCCACCTTCGGCGGCAATCCGCTCAACGCGTCGCAGCTGCAATATACAGCAACCGCGCAAAAACCGAACGCCCCGACCCCTACAACGGCGAGCACGCAGCAGAGCACCGCGCAGCAATTTTTGCAAATGCTTCAGTCACAGCTGTATGCGAGCCTGGCCAACTCCGTTTCCAACGCAATAACCGGGAGCACCTCGCAAGCCGCTGGAACGATCAAACTGGACACCATGCAGGTCTCCTGGGTTACGATTAACGGTCAGAAGCAAATAACGATGACCGATTTCAGCACCGGCCAGGTCACTACAATCACTCTGCCGTCAGTCGGGTCGTAGCCCTTTTCTTCATAAACATTGACATCAAAAACAAGATCGGCGCCGCCGAGAGGTTTTTTGCATGCGTCTGGCGTTTTCCTTTTTCGCAATACTTCCTTTTTTGATCGCTTCATCGGGTTGCGCCGAGTTAGGCCGAGCTGGCCTTGATGTCGCGACGCCCGGACCCGGGCTGCTGCCGCCCACGCCGGGTGCAGTCACCGAGGCCTCCCTTAAATTGCGCGATCTGCCGCCGCCAGCGCGCCCCGTCGCTGTCGCCGTCTATGGCTATGGCGATCAAACCGGCCAGATGAAGCCGGTTGCCCCGACAGCTACCGTCGCGCCCCTGTCGCGCGCGGTGACGCAAGGCGCGACATCGATCCTCATCAAGGCGCTGCAGGATGCGGGCAGCGGCGGGTGGTTCACGGTCGTGGAACGCGAACGGCTCGATAATCTCCTGAAGGAGCGCCGCATCATCGCCGATATGCGTACGCGCTATCTGGGCGAGCAGGTGGTCAATCCTGAGGCGCTGCCACCCCTGCTCTTCGCTGGCGTCCTTCTCGACGGCGGCATCATCGGCTATGACAGCAACACGAAGACCGGCGGGATCGGCGCAAACTATCTGGCGATCGGCGGCGACGCCAACTACACCGAAGACACCGTCACCGTCTATCTGCGCGGAACGAGCGTGAAAACCGGCCAGGTTCTCCTCTCGGTCGTCGCCACCAAGAAGATCCTGTCCTACGGCGTGGACGGCAACGCCTTACCGCTATGTCACCTTTAACCGGCTTTTGCAGGCGGAGGTTGGCTTCACGCATAACGAGCCTGGCTCCTCGCGGTCGAGCAGGCCATCGAGCAGGCCGTGCTCCAGTTCATTGTCGAAGGTTCCGCGCGCGGCCTCTGGGCTTTCAGGGACAGGGCTTCCAATCCCAGCATCATCGAAGACTATGAGCTGAGCTATCTGACGGCCCAGGCGAAGGCTCCGCCGAGCAAGGACGGCCCGCAGGCGAAGGTCGCCGTCGCGAAGGCGGCTGGCGCAGCCCCGCAGCCCGCCGCAGCCCCTGCAGGCCAGCCGAAACCCGCACAACAGACATCGCTGCCGGCTCCAGTGCCGGGGCAGAAGATGCTCCCGCAACCCGCGATGGCGGGACCGCAGCCCCAGCAGCAGCAGCAGAAACTGGCGCAAGCTGCAGGACCGCAGCAGCAGCAGCCCGCGCCCAATCCGCAGTGGGTGTCCGCTTCGGCCGGCAATTCGCAGCCGATGCAGTTGCCGCCCGCTCCGCAAATCATCGTTCAGCCGCGCACGCTTGAGGACGAGGTGCCGATCGCCGTGCGCTAGGCGGAAGGAAATTTCCTGGCTGGCGCGCGCGAACTCGCAAGCTGGCCGGGGATGAAATGCAGGGCTGATCGTCCTGCATTCAATGGGGAGGTTGTGGCGGCGTTCGAGCCAGTCCAGCCACTCCAGACTTGGGCAAAATCCCCCGCGAAGTGTAAACCTAACTTGGAGGCTATTATGAAGAAAGTTCTTATTGCATCAGTGTCGGTCTTAGCTCTTTCGGCTGGCGCAGCCTTCGCACAGACACCACTGAAAGACTCGACCCTGAATCAGTGCGGATCTAATAATGGAGCGACCATCGACCAGTCGGCTTCGGCACATCCAACACGTCTACCATCTATCAGGGTGTTTACGGAAATAACGACGCCGCCAGTAGTTCCGCCGCTAATGTAAGCAGATTGGGGATGGCAATACAGAATACAGCAGTCACCAGCTCCTCCATTCAACAGAACGACACCGGCAACTAGCGCCACTGTCGATCAGTACGGCTACAGCCGGTGGTATCCAAGATCGCAGATCACGCAAGGCGCGGCCACCGGCCTGGTATGGCTATGGCACAGATCGGCAAGCGGCTCAAACAACTATGCCTCGGTGACGCAGACGACGTCCAACTCGTCAGACAACCAGCAGTCATACATCACACAAAACGGCCAAAGCAGCTCAGTTACTGTCACGCAAAAAGGTCCCCAGGACTACTCATCGGTTAATCAGAGCTGGCAGCATCGAGCTGGGTAAACGTGGGCCAGATTTCAGGTCCAACAACGCCTCCACCCATTACTCAGAACGCCAATAGCAGCGGCGTCAGCGTAACGCAAAACAAGGCACCCAGGCGGCACCGGCTCAAACTCAAACTGGTCGTCTGTCACTCAGAATGTAGGCGGCAGCGGAAATATGGCTAGCGTCAGCCAGACAGCTAACGGCACTGCGGCATATTCGAACACATCGTTTATTCTTCAGGATGCCAATGCGACCGGTAACTATGCCGGTATCACTCAAACAGCTAATGGTAACGGCACCAACTGGTCATCGATCACTCAAGATGTTGGCGCATCGAGCAACTACGCTAATGTCGACTCAGACCGCTGCCAACGGTATAGTCAACAGTTCGACGGTGTTCCCAGACTGGCGCCAGCAACTATGCGAGCGTGACACAGCACTAATCATAGCCCAAAAAAAGGCCGGCCTTGGCTGGCCTTCCACCCGCGTGCCCGCGGCGGATGCGGCAAAGACGCGAGATAGAAACGATCTAACATCTGATATCCCTTTTTAAAGCGGAGTCTTGAATGATGAAAAAGCTATATTTGTTCTCCATACCGGCGCTGGTCTTTTTCTTCAGCGCCGCGCACGCCCAAAGTTCACCACCGCCCTGGCCCGGGCTTAACTATCCCACAATCTACGGCAGTGGAGTGTCGCCTGGAAACGTGTCCACTATTCAGCAGATTGGCACGAACGAACACGTCGGCTCCTCCGCGACCGTCATCAGCCCCGGTGGCCCCGGCCCGGAGTTTGTGGGCGGCTCCTTCGCAAGCGGAGGCCCTGTATACGGCGTGGATCAGAGCGTCACCGGCGCGAACTCCGGTAACTATTCCGAAATCTATCAGGGGCGAAACTCAGCACGTCTTCGGACAATAGCGCCACGGTGATACAGCAAGCCGGAGGCGGAGCGAAGAACGCCGCGAGCACAACGCAGGACGGCAATGGCAACACTGCCGTCACGAAGCAGTACACGAACGCAAGAGGGGCTGGCTCCAACCCCGTCACGTTCGATATGCCTTCATTCACATTCACGAACAGTGGCGGCGTTCCCTACACCGTTGGCGCAGCCTTGGAAACGATTTCGAAGCCGGGGACATTCAACTCAACAATTGTACAGAATGGAGGCAGCAATACGGCGGACGTAAATCAGGGTTCTCAGCTCAGTGCCGCAACTGGAACCGACTACTCTTACGTAAGCCAACAAGGTACTGGCGCTCTTGTTGACGTGAGCCAGCAGGGGAGTTCAAATAACTGGTCATCCGTCAATCAGTCTGACCCGAGCATCTCGCATACGTTCAGTGATGTAACTCAGCAGGGGTTTGCCGGCAACAACATCTCATTTCTTAACCAGACCTCGCCCCTTTACGCCACAATCAATCAGAACGCCTTCGGCGGAGACAACGCTTCTTACGTCAGTCAGTCGGGCGGTGTCATAAAGGTTACCCAAACGGCGATTGGCGGCGTCAACAACTCAGGCATCTTGCAAACAGATGGTTCCGGCACTACGACCGTCACCCAAACCATAGCCGCTCCGGGCAGCAGCAATAGCAACAATTCTACCATCTGGCAGAGTGGCGTCAGTCGCGGCGTCAGCGTTACCCAGGATGTTATACTAGGCGGCACCAACACCTCCGATATTACTCAGACGGGCGGCGGTTACACCGTTAACCAGAGCGCAATTGGAGGCACCAATGTCTCCGATATCACCTCCAACGGCGGCACGAGCGATATCAAGCAAACCGCGTCGCGGGGCTTCACCAATAAATCGACCGTGATCCAGTCCGGAGACAATTCAGCGACTGTGACCCAGTCCCAGTCCATAGCGCACTCCGGCGGAAATAATACCTCGACTATCGACCAAACGCTGACTGGCGGCTCGACACCAAACCAGGCGACCGTGATCCAGGTCGCAAGTTACGGCCAGAACTCTTCGAACATCACTCAAACAGGTTACGGCAACACAGCATACGTGCATCAGCACTGAACTTGCCTCGACGAGTGTCAACATTCCGCCCGGACGGCGTTCGCCCTTCGGGCGGCTAACTAGGAAAGGAGCGCAGGCCAATGATTGGAATGACATGCCGCAATTCGCTTTTGAGCGCCGTTGCTGCGCTGGCATTGCTGGCATCGGCTCACCTCGCTTCAGCCGATGAGATGACATTCATTCTCGGGTGCTCCTCCCCGCCCTGCGGCGGACCTGCCATTGGCTCAGGGAATAGACTCGGCGGTCACGCAGCGCGGCTCCTCAAATAGCGCATCCGTCGAGCAGCAGGCAATTGCCGGCAGCTATGCCAATTCCGTCACTCTGATTCAGAAGGGCTCGGACAACAGCATCATCCTGACCCAGGCCGGAGGCCAGAACGCCGCTGGCGTTCTGCAAGCGGGCAGCAATAGCAGCGCGAGCCTGAGCCAGTTGGGCAATGCTTCGGCGGTCATCGCGCAATATGGGAACAATCTTGGCGTGAGCGTCACGCAAGGCCAGAATACCACGATAGGCGTATTGCAGTTCGGCAATGGCGTGGCAGGTGCGCCGCCCGTCACGATTAACACCGTCAAATAGGCTAAGCGCGGCGGCTCCGTCGAAAGCATCATATAGCGAAAGAACGATAAAGGCGGGTTTGGCCATGATGGCAAAAGCGATCAGGACAATTCTGGGGTGCGCGGTAGCGGCGCTGGGCCTTGCGATTGCGGCGAGGGCGGAACCCTATCACCCCCACCATCGGCGTTCATTGGCTTATGGCGAAGACCTCGCCTATTGGGGCGTTGAGCGCCGCGTCCGCTCTTATCGTGATTGCTGCGGCTGGCGCTGGACGCTGGTCAATCCCCGCGAGGCGTCCATCCGCCAGTTGAACCCCCGTTTGAGGGCACGCAGCGACGGCCGGCTACTTGAGGAAGTGGGAACGCCGCCGCCTGAGCCCGAGGTGGTGGTGGTCTACCCGGATGGCTCTTACGCAGGGCCAGTAATCCCCCCGTGGGGCTTCAGATTGTACGGCGCCAAGCATGGGCGCCGCCCCCTGCACGCGCCGGTTTCTGCTGCGTCACGAGTTCCCAGTGCGTCGGGCTCTTCGAAAAGGGCGCGTTGAGGTCTGACACGAACCGCAGTAAGTTGCGATGCCTTTGCCCAAGGCCGTCCGCGGCAACGTCAAATAAACTGTCTATATACTTACTTATAGCCTCTTTACAAAACAAAACCAATTTTAACAGTCTGTAAAGCAAACTCCGCGACAGGTCCGTCAGACCACATGATCAGGAGCGAGCGCACATGTCCCGGCATCGCCGCATTCGATTTGCAGCGTCGTGTGCTCTATGCCGAACTCTTCGTGCAACGAGGCGGCCGCCTTGGAGATGAAGGCGTCGCCCGGATGGCCGCCGGGCATAACGAGGTGGCAGGTGAGAGCCGTCTCGGTGGTACTCATCGCCCAGATGTGAAGATCGTGAATGCGCTCAACGCCGTCCAGGCGTTCAAGGCTGCCGCGTACCTCGGCAGGGTCTATGCCCGGAGGCACGGCCTGCAGGGCGAGATCGAACGAGTGCCGCAAAAGCCCCCAGGTGCCGCGCACGATGATGGCCGAAATGATCAGGCTCACCAGCGGATCGAGCCACATCCAGCCCGTCCTCAGGATCAAGAAGGCCGAGACGAGAACGCCGAGCGAGATCGCAGCATCGGCCGCCATATGTGAGAATGCGCCCCTGATATTGAGGTCGCGCTCCCGGCCCCGCATGAAAAGCAAGGCCGTTCCGCCGTTCACCAGGATACCGATGGCGGCGACGATCATCACCGCTTTCGCGGCGACGGGTTCAGGCGAGCCGAAGCGCTGCAAGGCTTCCAGCGCTATCGCGCCCACCGCGATGAGCAGGATGATGGCGTTCGCGAGCGCCGCCAGGATCGAAGAGGAGCGCAGCCCGTAGGTGTAGCGCAAGCTTGGCGCCCGTCGCGCGGCGGCGCTCGCGCCCCAGGCCAACAACAGGCCGAAAACATCTCCGAGATTGTGTCCGGCATCCGCAAGCAGAGCCACCGAGTGCCCAATCACGCCATACGCCGCCTGAAGACCGACAAGGGCGATGTTCAAGCCCGTTCCGATGGCGAAAGCCGCACGGAAGTCGTGCGGGCCGTTCTCGTGGCTGTGAGTATGATGGTGATCGTGTCCGTGCATTGTTTCGATTGCCGCCGCTCTTCCCGCGCTAATGGATCGAATTTGCCATTTGAGGCCCGCCTGCCTCGATTTCTCTCTGAAATATTAAAATTAAAAGCCCCAGCGAATCAGACAGTTATGAGCGGTCCACTGATGGCGACATTTGCTCTAGAGTGTGCTGCAAGCGTGTCCAGATGTCGAGATCGGACTGCTAGATAAGGACCTTCGACACATGAAGGCTATCAACCATTTTTCATTCCGCAGAAGCAAATGTGCTCACCGTGTGCTTTACTTCTGCGATGTAGTCTCCAACACTTGAAGGCGCAGCATGGAGTTTTTCTCTTCCGATGGCGTGGAAATCGCCTTTACGGTCGAGGGTGAGGGAGAGCCGATCCTTCTCATCCATGGCTTCGCCTCGAATATGCAAACGAACTGGAACGGAACGGGTTGGATCAGGCTCCTGACAACGAACGGCTTCCAGGTCATTGCGTTCGACAACCGGGGCCACGGCGCAAGCGAGAAGCTTTACGATCCGGAAGCCTATACCGGCCCTACAATGGCGGAAGACGCGCGGCGGCTTCTTGATCATCTTGGGATCGAAGAGGCAGACGTGCTTGGCTATTCCATGGGCGCGCGCATCGCTGCTTTTCTTGGGCTCCGGCATCCCGAACGCGTGCGGAGCGCCATCTTTGCCGGGCTCGGCGCGAATATGGTCTTTGGCATTGGCGACCCAAAACCGATTGCGGCAGCGCTTCTTGCTGACGACCTGTCGCTTGTCACCGATCCAAGTGCGCGGGCCTTTCGCATTTTCGCCGACCAGACGAAAAGCGACCGGCGCGCGCTGGCCGCCTGCATCATAGCCGCCCGAGACCGCATCCCGGGACACGAGATCGCCAGGTTCCAGCGTCCAGCCCTTGTCGCGGTCGGTACTGACGACGCGCTGGCAGGTCCGGCTCAACCGCTGGCCGATGCGATACCGGGAGCTGAAGCGTTGGATATTCCAGGCCGCGACCACATGAAAGCGGTCGGCGACCGAGTTTTTAAGGAAGGCGTCCTCTCTTTTCTTGAAAGGAGACCATAGGCGCCAAATCTTTGCGCCTGAACGTATATTCAGTTAAGCTCCACTAACGCCGACACCGGAGACCATTCGCCAATGTTGAACACAAAACACGGAGGCAAATCCGCAAAGGTTTCGGCCTACGATCCGGTGTGGGATCAAATTCGCGCCGAGGCCGAGGACGTGGCGCATCGGGAGCCGGAACTGACGGCCTTTATCTTCGCGAACATCCTCAATCACAGCCAGCTTGAGCACTCGGTCTGCCATAGGCTGGCGCAGCGGCTTGGCCACGATGATGTGGACGCCGACCTCATCCGGCAGACGTTCCTGAGCATCGTCGAAAGCCATCCGGAATTTGGAACGATGTTCCGTGTGGATCTCGCGGCCGTATACGACCGCGATCCGGCCTGCAACCGGCTTATCGATCCGCTTCTCTATTTCAAGGGTTTTCACGCGCTCGAAACACAACGCTTCGGCCACGCGCTCTGGCACCTTGGCCGGAAGGATTTTGCGCTCTACCTGCAGAGCCAATCTTCTCGCGTGTTCAGCGTCGACATTCATCCGGCGGCAAAAATCGGGCGCGGGATCATGTTCGACCACGGCAACGGAATCGTGATCGGAGAGACAGCGGAGATCGGGGACAACACCTCACTCCTCCATAACGTGACACTCGGCGGCAGCGGGAAAGAGACGGGCGACCGCCATCCCAAGGTCGGACGCGGCGTCATGATCGGGGCCGGCGCGAAGATCCTCGGCAACATCGTCGTCGGCGATTGCGCGCGCATCGCTGCGGGAAGCGTGGTGCTCAAAGACGTTCCGCCGAGAACAACAGTTGCGGGCGTGCCTGCCCGGGTGGTAGGCGAAGCAGGTTGCAGCCAGCCATCCCGCGTTATGGATCAGCTCCTCAAGGGAATGGAACTTGGCAGACCGGAAACCCGTGAACCGACAGGCAAAGCATGACCCCCGCAGAAATCAAGAAGTCTTGAAAAGTATCTGAGAAAACATTCGATCTTCAGGCGATCGAGGTCAAAAAAAGAGCGAAGAAGGAGGATTCCGTCGAGGTGTTTGTGAAGGAGGAATTCATCGGCGTCATCTACAAGGACGATGAAGACAACGAAGTCACTTACCAATTTCAGATGGCCATCCTGGCCGATGATTTGAAAGACTGACGGGTTTGCCATGCCCATTTTGGCCCTCGAAGGTGTGTCCCCAAAGCTTCCCCCCATCGGCGATTTTTTCATCGCACCAAGCGCTTATGTCATTGGCAAGGTTTCTCTGGGCCGTGGCGTCTCCGTCTGGTATGGGTCCGTGCTTCGTGGCGACAATGAGCTTCTCGAAGTCGGCGATGAAACCAATGTTCAGGAACATTGCGTCTTCCACACCGACGAGGGCATCCCATTCAGGGTTGGGCGCGGCTGCACCGTCGGGCACCGCGCTCTTCTGCACGGATGCCGGATCGGCGACAATTGCCTGATTGGCATTGGCGCCACAATCATGAATAACGCTGTGATCGGGGATAATTGTCTGATTGGGGCTCACACGCTCATCACCGAAGGAAAAACGATCCCGGCAGGGTCGGTCGTGATGGGCTCGCCCGGAAAAATCATCCGCGCCGTCTCGCCGGAGGAAATCGCCGGTTTTCGCGCCTCCGCGCAGCACTATGTCGACGCCGCCCGCCGCTTCCTCACCCAGCTTTCAGAGGGTGACGTTTAAGTTCCCCCAGCGCAGTACTTTCTGCTCCGTGGCCCAGTAAAGTCCGGCTGCCGGCTCAATCAACCCGCTTATAATCGGCATAGAGTAGCTATCCGCGTCCAAATGGAGGCGGGCTGCTCGGTGACCGTCTGCGGCGCGGGTGCGACATGCTGACCGCTTTTCATTATCAACCAGAGGCGTAACCTAGTAATCGTCCAGTCAAGGACAAGCGAGCGCCGATGCTATTCGAGCACCGAGTGTATCAAAACGCAGCGATCGGGCGCTCGCTTTATTCTCTTTTTCCCAATGCTTGGCCTTTACACTGCTTCGACGCCAGCATCGCAAGCTTTGCGCCTCCCACGATATCCTGCGGGACGATACTCCATCTAAGTCAAGCTTACCGCCTGCCGCCGTTCTCTCAGAAGAGAGCCGGTGT
This sequence comes from uncultured Alphaproteobacteria bacterium, assembly GCA_963839435.1. Taxonomy (GTDB): domain Bacteria; phylum Pseudomonadota; class Alphaproteobacteria; order Rhizobiales; family Rhodomicrobiaceae; genus Rhodomicrobium. Next base: position 177,423 of record CAWIVD010000017.1, on the reverse strand, counting down.
CTCGACAAAAAAGGCCGGAGCTTTTCACGCCGGCCTTCGCTGTGGCCCGGCGGGACGGGACATGGGGGCAAGGGAGGCCGCGCCACAGCGTTTCATCTGTCAAAACCGCCATCTTGCCATCGGGTTCCCAGTTCAGGCAAAATTTGCATTCCTGACTATCCGCGTCCCAGTTGCGCAAAAGTCTCTTTACGCGCATCATTAATAAAAGGCTGTTGAACCGATCGTCGCAGCGGGCGCGGAAAGCGCGAACGGCGTTGTCATAGCAGTGTCGCTTGGGAGGACAAGAATGACGGTTGCATGGATTTTACGGGACAAGGGGCGGCATGTGATAAGCGTGTTGTCTGGCACGCCGGTCACTGAAGCCATCGGCCACCTCGAAAAGAATAGGATCGGCGCAGTCGTCGTCGTCGATGAACAGCACCGCGTGCTGGGCATTTTATCTGAGAGGGATATCGTTCGGATATTGGCGACGAGCGGCGTAAGCGCCCTCGGGGAGCCTGTAAGCCAGCACATGACGCACCCGGTTTCGACCTGCTCGGAGCACCACAGCATCGACTGGGTCATGAACGAGATGACGAACCATCGTTTTCGTCACATTCCGATTATCGATGAAGGGCGCCTGGCAGGGATCGTCTCCATCGGCGACGTTGTGAAGCTGAAGCTTGCGCTCGCCGAGTTGGAAGCTGCGCAGATGCGCCAGTATTTCTCAGCAGGCTAGGGATGTTGCAAACGGGTACGCCGCCTGATGGCGCGTCATTCCCTCATCAACGGCAGCCACAAAACGCTCACGTAGGTCCATCGACGGCGGGTGCAGTCATGTGTCCGGCGTTCAGCTTTTGCTTGCGCCTTGATGCGATCTGCGAACCGGCGCCCGATCATCCCGGCGGAGTTGTTCCCCGATGACAAGGGCGGGTTTTTCCGGTCGGGGCGAGCCTTGAGCACCTTGCGAACGCGATAAACTTTGAACCTTAGCTCTGCAAAATGGAGATGCACTCAGCCTCGTCTTGCCTCCGGTCCCGTCGAGCCGGGGCTCAGCCCGAGCCAGGCGGCGAGGTGGCGTCCGTTCTTGAACAAAGACGGATCGGGCACGAGCACGCAAAGCGTGGTGGCGCCGATGAGGCCGATCCCAGGGGCGCCGGCAAGGCGCTGGCTTTTCGCGTCGCTTTTGTGCCAGGCCCTGAGCCGTTTTTCAATGGCCGCGAGCTGGAGATTGAGCGCCGCGATCGTGTCGAGGAAGCCCGAAAGTGTTGAGCTTGCAAACTCGCCACGGCGAGTTCGCCCGAAGAGTTCGTATCCCGGATCGTAAAAGGAATCTGGCACTGCTCATGTAAAGCCCCCGGATATGCGCTGAGCGCTTTCCGGGGTGGCCATCTTGGAGTTGTCTCGGGCGGCGGGGCGCGCTTCTGTAGGCGCTGCAGCCTCCGCCAACGGGGAGAGGCCCAGGCATATCCGGTGGTGTTATCGCGTAGCCGGAACTAGCTCCCCGGCTTCCCGCTTGCCCTCCAGCGGCGGAAAATCGGCGGGGGTTATGGTCTCCTTCTTGAGAAGAAGCGCCGTACCGTCGTCCAGTTCCTTGCGCCGCGCCGACAACGTCGTCTTCGCCTTATCGTAAGCGTCGTCGACAAGCTTGCGGACTGCCACGTCGATCTCGCGGTTCGTCTGATCGGAGTAGTCCTTCGGGCGCGTCCCGATCAGGGCCTCGCCGAGAAAGGCTTGCCGCTGCGGCTCGTAGACGCGCTGGCCGAGCGCGTCCGCCATGCCGAACCGCGTCACCATCTGGCGGGCAATGTCAGTGGCGCGGTCGAGATCGTCCGCGGCCCCGGTCGAAATCTCGCCGAAGATGATCTCCTCGGCGGCGCGTCCGCCCATGAGCACAGCCATTCGATTGAGGAGTTCGGAGCGCTCGATCAGGAAGCGGTCCTCGGTCGGGCGCTGCATAGTGTAACCGAGCGCGCCGATGCCGCGAGGGATTATGGACACCTTGTGAACCACGTCCACGCCCGGTAGCGCGGAGGCAACAAGCGCGTGCCCCATCTCGTGATAGGCGACAACCCTCCGCTCCTTCGGGGACAGGATGCGCGAGCGCTTCTCGATGCCGGCGACGATGCGCTCCACTGCGCGCGTGAAATCGTCCATCGTTATCTGATCGCCGCCGCGCCTCGTGGCCGACAGCGCCGCCTCGTTGACGAGGTTGGCGAGGTCCGCGCCGGAAAAGCCGGGCGTAATCGCGGCGATCTGCTCCAAGTCGATCGTAGGTGCGGCCTTCACTCGCTTGATATGCACCTTCAGGATCGCGATACGCGCCTGCTTGTCGGGCCGGTCGAGCGCAACCTGCCGGTCGAAGCGGCCTGCGCGCGTCAGTGCCGGATCGAGAATTTCGGGGCGGTTGGTCGCGGCAAGCAGCACGATGCCTTCGCGCGGGTCGAAGCCGTCGAGTTCGGCCAGCAACTGGTTCAGCGTCTGCTCCTTCTCGTCGTTGCCGCCACCCATGGCGCCAGCCGCGCGCGTGCGGCCCAAACTGTCGAGTTCGTCGATGAAGATGATGCAGGGCTTCATCTTCCGGGCCTGTTCGAACAGGTCGCGTACGCGGGCCGCACCGACGCCGACGAACATCTCAACGAACTCCGAGCCCGAAATGGAAAAGAAGGGCACGCCTGCCTCGCCAGCGACAGCGCGCGCGAGCAGCGTTTTGCCGATGCCGGGAGGGCCGACAAGTAGGATGCCTTTCGGCACGCGCGCGCCGAGCCGCCCGTAGGGTTCTGGGTCTTTGAGGAAATTGACGACCTCTTTAAGCTCGTCTTTCGCTTCGTCCGCGCCTGCCACATCGTCGAACGTGACGCCTGTCACCTTCTCGACGTAAATTTTCGCGCGGCTGCGCCCGACGCTCATCAGGCCGCCAAGACCCTGCTTGTCGGCGATGCGGCGGATGAAAAAAGCCCAAATTCCGACAAAGATCAGGACAGGAAGCACCCAGGAGAGAATATCGCGAAGCAGGTTCTGGCCCGCGCTGCCGCTGAAATCGACGCCATATTTCTCAAGCTCATCGGCGACCGCGGGGTCGACGCGCGTCGTCGAGAAATATTTCTTGCCGTCCTGCGGGTTCTTGAACTCGCCTCTTATTTGTGCCGGGCCGACGACAACCTTCGTCACCTCCTTGTCCTTCAGGAGCTGCTGGAAGCGACTGTAGGGGACGGACTCGATCTGGGTGTAGCTCACCCAGTAGAACTGAAACAGGAGCAAAAGCCCGAAGGCGATCGCAATATAGGTGAGGTTAAGCTGATGTTTCTTGTCCATCGTCGCATCCCGTTGTGACCATCTCCACTTAAGGGCGATCCGTGCCCTGCGTAAGGGGTTGGTCTTATAAAGTTGATTGCATAAGCCAGCGCTTCACGCCGCGATGCGACCACCGTGTGAGAAGTGCAGACGCATATCGTGGCCGTGTGTGTAGCACGGCCCACCGGCAAATGAGACTGCGGAGAAAAGCTTGCAGCGTTAAGGGGATGACGAAAGCCAGACTGCCTTAAGTCAAGACGAAACGAGCGCAGCGCCCTCCTGCCCCGCGAGTTGCAAGCCTGCAAGCCGCGAATAGACGCCGCCCGCATTGATGAGCGAGGCGTGCGTGCCCTCCTCGACGAGAAGGCCGCCATCGATCACGAGGATGCGGTCGGCATTGATGACTGTAGCGAGGCGGTGAGCGATCACGAGAGTCGTACGGCCCCGCATGACACTCTCCAGTGCTGTCTGGACGAGCTTTTCGCTCTCCTGGTCGAGCGCGCTTGTTGCCTCATCGAGGAGCAGGATCGGAGCGCTCTTGAGAATCGCGCGCGCGATGGCGATACGCTGACGCTGGCCGCCCGAAAGCACCACGCCGCGCTCGCCGAGAAGCGTGTCGTAGCCTTGCGGAAGCTGCTCAATGAAGCTGCTCGCGAGCGCAGCATCCGCAGCCTGCCTCACCTTCGCATCTGTCGCATTCGGTGTCCCATAGCGGATGTTGTCAATCACGGACTCGGCAAAGATCACCGTGTCCTGTGAAACAAGCGAGATCCGCTTTCTCAAAGCCGTAAGGTCCGCGTTCTCCACCGGGACGCGATCCACGAGGACGGCGCCGCCTTGAGCGTCATAAAAGCGCAGGATCAGGTTGAAAATCGTGCTCTTCCCCGAACCCGACGGCCCGACGATCGCTACGCGCTCTCCCGGACGCACCTGGAAAGAAACGTGGTGGAGAGCGCGATCATCCGGGCGCAAGGGATAAGTGAAGGACACGTCGTCGAAGGTCACCTCGCCTTTTGCCTGCGCCGGGAAAGGCCGGGGATCGCGCGGGAGACTCGATTTCGGTCCTGACCGATATTAGCTCGGAAAGGCGCTCCGCGGCGCCGGCCGCTGACTGCATCTCGCCGAAAACTTCGGAAAACTCGCTGATGGAAGCGGCGGCCAGCACCGCATAGAGAACGAACTGCGCGAGAACGCCGCCCGTCGTAAGGCCGGCCATCACGTCGTGCGCGCCGTACCAAAGCACGCCTACGATGCTGCCGAAGATGAGGAAAATTGCCGACGCGGTCAGCATGGCCCGGCGTTGTGTCCTCGATACTGCCGCGTCGAAAGAGCGCCGCACGGCTACTGCGTAGCGGTTCGCGACGGTGTCCTCGGAGGTGAAAGCCTGCATCGTGCGCATGGCCGACAGATTTTCGCTCGCAAAAGCCGAAGAAGCGGCAACCTCGTCCTGCGCGATGCGGCTGAAGCGGCGCACTGTGCGCCCGTAGAGGATTAGCGGCACGATGATCAGCGGAATCACAACGATCACAAGCAGGCTAAGCTTCAAGCTCGTGAACATCATCATCGCAACCGCGCCGACGAACATGACGCCGTTACGGAGCACCTGGCTCACGGATGTCGACACCGCGGCCTTGATCTGCGTCGTATCGGCGTTGAGCCGCGACATGATCTCCCCGGAGTGCGTCTTCTCGTAGAAAGCCGGGCTGAGCTTCGTCAAATGCCGGAACACGTCAGCGCGGAGATCCGCGACCACGCGCTCACCTAGCCAGGAGACGCAAAAAAACCGGGTCGCGCTCGAAAAGGCGAGCAGCGCGCCCACAGCGAAGAGGCCCGCGAAATAAACGTTGATAAGGCTTTGCTTCTCCGCCGTGAAGCCCCGGTCGATCATCTCCCTCACGGCGAACGGCAGCATGAGCGTCGAGGCGGACGAAAGCAGAAGGGCAATGAGTGCCACAACGGCTATGCCCTTGTATTTGAGCACGTAGGGCCGTAGAAGCGAAAGCGGCTTCAAGCTTCGGCGCGACCGCTCTTCGGCTTTTGCCCGAACTTCGGCTCGTGCCGCTTCATCAGCTGTGGGCAAGCTGGAACGGCGTTCAGCGATGTCTTGGAATGTCACAGATTACACTCACCGCGTTCATCTGCGCCACTGAATTTCCTGAATAAGGGCAGCGCGATGACGCTTGAACTTGTCATCATCTCATTTCGTCCTGTATAGCAACGATAATGGAACAGATACACGGCGCATTTGGACGCGCAAGGGGAACAGACCATGAAAAAGGACATCCATCCCGATTATCATAAGATCACCGTTGTAATGACGGATGGTACGCAATTCGAGACTTATTCGACTTACGGAGCAGAAGGGCAGAAGCTGCAGCTCGATATCGACCCGAACACGCACCCGGCCTGGACGGGCGGCGGCCACGCCCTCGTGGACCGCGGCGGGCGCGTCAGCAAGTTCAAGAAGAAGTTCGAAGGCTTCTTGAAGTAGGCTATCAACGCTCATTCAGACAAGCAAACGGTTTGGGGAGGCATCCGCCTCTCCTTTACGCATGTTTATTCCGCTGCTTCGTGAATTCCGCCAAGTGTCGTTGGCAGGGGAATATATCTTCGTCGGCACGGCAAGGGTTGTGTCCATCTGTATCGTCGCCGGTCTTTACCCTCTTCAGATCCGGCCAATCCCAGACAATCCGATACAAAACGCTCCTATTTTTGACCGCCTATGCCTAGATACAGACATCAAAAGGACGCGACAGCCCGCGACAAGGGCTTTGGGCCGAAAAAGTCGCCGGGCAGGTGACGGAAAGCGTTGAAAGACGCAAAAGAGGGAGCACAATGAAGCTCAACACCAAGGCATCGATTTTGCCTGTGGCAGCCGCGTTTGCAATTCTGCTGTCGGCGCCTGCATTCTCGCAAGACGTGGATCCGGGACATCCCCGGGTAAATGAAATTCAGGGCCGCATCGACAATCAGCAAATCCGGACCAATCAGGGCATCGGCCAGGGGCAAATCAACGGCAAACAGGCCGCTCGCGACGAGGCCCGCGACGCACGCGTCGAGCGCCAGTTGCAGCGCGACGAGTCGAAGCACGGCGGTCACATCACCAAGCGTGAGCAAGCCACACTTAATCGTGAGCTGAACCACAACAGCAAAGCGATCCACAATCAACGCCACAATAATTAGAGAGTGCATCGCGGGGCGCGTACGCGACGCGCCCCTTATTGCTAAGCCAGCGTAAGAGGCCGATCCGGGAAGGCCAGCTGATCCTTGTCCCGCCAGGTATTGCTCACGAAGTTGATCTCCATGAGCCGGCGCACGCCCAAGATCGGACGCGGCTCGAAGCCGTGCCAACTGTGAGGACCGGCGATGAATACCACCGCCGAGTTGAACTCCGCGGTCCCTCGCCCGCACCACTTCATGTCGTGATCGTAAATGTCGGTGCCCCAGTCTTGCGCGAATGGCCCCGTGCAGAGATAGATCACCATGGAGAAGAGCTTCTCCTTGATGTCGCGGTGCGGCTCAAGCCACATGCCGTCAAGATCCTGGATGTACTCCATCCGCAGGTAGCCGCCCTCTCCTTGCACGCCACACGTTTCCTTGAACTGCCGCGCAACTTCGGGCCGCTGCATCGCATTGCTCAGCACCGACATGGCGGGAAACAGCTCCCGCATCTTGGGCGTGAAAAAGATGCGCTGGTTGTTGAACGTGTCGCGCGCGCCTTTCGTGTCGATGGTGACGACCGGCGGCGCGATCGGCAAGGTCAGCAGGCCTGTGCACATCGACTCGGGAAGGACATTGCTGATCTGCCAGCGGCGATATGGCTCCTCGAGAATTTCAGGTTTCGCCAGCGCCTTCACGAAATGGCGCGCGACCTCCTCGGCCTCGGGGAGTTGGGGATAAGTCATTGACGTCTCCTCAGGGAATAGCGCGGCGCTTCATCAGAACTTGCGCGGTGACCATTCAAGCACTTTGCGCGTGATCGGATTGGACTTCACCATGGCGCTGAGGCTGTGGCGCCAATATTCCTTGCGAACGTACCATTCGGAATCGACAAAGCAGAGCTGCAAGCTCGAACGTGCGCCCTTCTGCGGCAGAAAGCCGTGCCAGGAGTGATCACAGACGCGGAACATGAGCATCCGGCCGAATTCAGGCGGAAACTCGAAAGCATAATCCTCGCGGTCCGAACTGCGGAGCACGCGAAGCCGCCCGCGCTCATACGGCCACTCGTGGCTGAATCCGAGAAGCACGGTTACGATCTTGTGCTTTGAATTGGGGTGCGCGTAGCCCTCGTTGTAGTTACCCGTGGTGTTGCCCATCATCACAATGCAGGGCGGATAGGGGCTGAGGTCCATATCGAACTTCTGCTCGACAAGGCGGCGGAATTGCGGACTTAGTAGGTCATTTATGGCGGACTTCAAACCTTGGCCCATAACGCAGGCTTGGGAGGCCGAAGCTGCCATGCGTCGGGATATTTGGTGCATCGGCCAGAACCTCATTCTTGTGAGATTCCGGGATGGCATTCTCGACGAAGGCGAAGTCATACGGATCGCGCCTTAGCTCCGCGCCGGATATCGCCGCCTCGTCCAGCAGCGTGAAGGGTGGATCGTTGCGTTCCATGGGGTGGCCTTTTCTCTCTTAAGTATCCTAAAATTCCGGCAGCGCGGGATCATTATGCGGCGCGGCGGCAATGCCTTCGATTTCGACGAGCCATTCCGGACGGCAAACCGCGCCCTGCACGATCACCGTCGGCACCCCTGGAAAGCTCTCGCTCAACATGCCTGTCACGCGGCCGTAATCCGTCGGGTCACGCAAATAGACAATGAGGTGCTGCATGTCGTCCAGCTTCGCCCCGCCCGAGCGGAGAAGCGCATCGACGTTGATGATGGCCCGGTCGAGTTGCTTCACCACATCGCCGACATGCAGGACGTTGCCTTCCCTGTCGATGCTCGCCGTGCCCGAGATGAAATGATGCGCCCGGTCGGCATACGCGACTCGCGTGCCGCGCTCGAAGGTAACGTGGTAGTCCTTCGTGGCGCATAGCTTCTCGAAATCGTTGAGATAGGAGATCTGCTGCGGCTTAACGTCGAGCACGGAATAGGCGTCCATCGAGACCACATCGAAACGGTGCGAGCAGGATCCTTCGATGCCAGTGCTTGCAATGTAGTGCGTCGAGGCCGTCAGCCCTTCATGCGTGAACAAATCGCGCCGGCTATCGACCATGCCTTGGTAGAAGACATCGACGTTTCTGAGATAAATCCAGGTCCTCACGCAATGCTCGCCGAGGTTGCCTCCAAGATCCGAGAGCGTGTCGGTGAGATTGTCGAAGATTTTGCGCGTCTGCGCGGCGGATGACGGGGACGGATCGAAGGCACCGGCGCAGAGCCTCGTGCTCCACAAATGTCGTTTGCCGTTCTTCTTTACGAGGACATGCTTCATCGTGAAGCGCTTCTTGGAAAGCTGTCCCTTGGTCACGATGTGATAGGCGAGGAGCGCGATTTTCGCGCCGGTCAAGGGTGGCTGCTGCACGATGGAGATGGCGACGGGATTCTCGCCATGGTCGTCGACGAGTTCGCTGTTGCGGACAAGCGCCGCCTGGTTCATGACGTCGCTCAGAAACAGCCGCCGGAAAATCGCAGTTTCGGGGTCGAGCCCCAGCGACTTCGTCGCCTCGGCATAAGCCGCCTGCACAAACTTGATCTGCTCCTCAAAAGTGAGGTGAGCGGGCGGAGTTACGACAAGATTGTATTCCTCGTCACCGTTCTCACCTTGAAAACTGCGACACGTCACGCCGTCGTGAGAAAGCACCTTCAACATCACCGTCACCCCCTCGTCCAAGATGTGCAGGCGCGTCCGCCGCTTAATTTTGCGCCTTTGCTGCCGCTACCCCATGATGAAGGTGATTTGCGGGCGCTTAAGCAGGCAGCCTTCAAACGCCAAGCCGGTTGCGGAAGGCTGCCTTTTTGATCTTGGTCAAATCGCTACCGTGCAGGCAACCTCCCCTTTAGCGCTGTTCGGGGACGAAGGGCAGAGGGGAGCCGACACGCAGCAGCCCTTTATCCAAAGAAAACTGCGAGCCGGGGTGCTAAACGCGTGAGCAGGTGCTCAAGCCGATCAGCCGATAGGCCGGGCAAAAGCCCACGATCGCCGAAAGGAGCGGGATAACGCCGATCAAGCCCCACGGCGTTTGCGGCCCGACGAAGACGAGCGAGATCAACCCCAGCCCGACGATAATGCGCAAGATGCGGTCAACCCCGCCAACGTTTTTTTCCATAACAGCCTCCAAGTTTCAGGTCATGGAGCTTAAGCAGGGGATCGAGGCGGCGTCTGTGACTTTGTCACGAACCGCTCAAGCTGTGGCGCAGGCGTTCAGGCCGAGGAGATGATGGGCAGGGCAGAAGCACGCGGACGCCGTCGCGACGGGGATCAGGCCAAGCCACCCCAAGCCGTCGGCACAAACACGCGCGAGAAGCACGAACCCCACGCTGATCCGCAAGACGCGATCCAGGGTCTCGCATTAGCCGATCTTGATCTTCGCGTCGCTGGTGAATTGGTAGGGCGGTATATCGAGGTTGCGCGGCGCCGGACCTTGGCGGATTCGGCCAACCGTATCGTACATCGAGCCGTGGCATGGGCAGAACCAGCCGCCGTAAAGTCCCCTGTCATCGATCGCAGCCTGCCCCTTCGGGACGCATCCCAGATGGGTGCAGATGCCGATTGCGATGAGCCAGTTCTCCTTGCCGGGCTTCGTCCGGTTCGCATCCGTCGCCTGCAAGTCAGAGGGGGCTCCGCTAACCTGGGCATAGGGGTCTTTCAGATCCGAAAGAGGCACATCCTGCGCCTTTTTGATCTCTTCCGCAGTCCGATGCCGGATGAAGATCGGCTTGCCGCGCCAAAGAACCGTGATGGCCTGACCCACACCCACCGGCGACAAATCCACCATGGTCGAGCCAAGCGATTTGATCAATCGCAGGCCACAAAGCGCCGGCTACTCCAATTGCCGCGAATGCGGTCGTCGCAAGAGTGATGAAATCCCGCCGCGAGACATTGCCTTGGAGATCGTTGAGTGTCGTATCCATGTGTCCGTCAACCTGCCCCGATAATGTTGTTCAGAGCGACAACGGTGACCCGGTGCGCGCGCGCCGTCTGTGACAACGTCACAATGCCTGGTTGCGGGCGAACTCGTGAAGGGGGCTATCGGTTGGGACAGAAACGATGCCCCGGCCGCTTTTCAGCCAGCCGCGGCGCTGGAACTCGTGCAACTGGCGGCTGACAACCTCGCGCGCGGTCCCGAGTTCCGTCGCAAGCTGTTGGTGCGTGGCTTCCACATCGCCTTGCGCATTCTTGAGCTGCAGGAGCTTTTGCGCGAGCCTGATGTCCATACGCGAAAAAGCAATGTCGTCGATGACACGACAGAGATCGGTGATCCGGTCGCTGAACGCCTTGAACACGAAGCGCCGGAAGGGTGAGGACGCCACGATGAGGTCATCGAAGGTCGCACGAGGAATCGCGACCGCCTCGATCGCGGTCTCCGCGATCCCCTCCGCCCTGTAGTCCACATGCCCCAGCAGGCAGGTCGTGGTGAGCGCACAGCTTTCTCCCGCCGAAACGCGGTAAAGAATGATTTCCCGGCCGCTTTCGGAGACCTGCTGAACCCGGATGCTTCCACTCAACAAGAGAAGAAAATGGGAAGGCGCCTGGCCAGACCCAAAAATACGCGTCCCCTCCGGCAGAGAAAGCACCCGGCTTTCGGCCTCCAATCGCTTCCGATGCTCGCCCGGCAGATCCTCAAGTCCAGGAAAGCGATCGACCCATGTGCTGCTACTCATCAAGGATTGCCCATTTTCTGAGACGCTCATCCGCCGCACCCCGAGAAGCTAGAGATTCATCAGCCTCCCGGCACTGACAAGGTACAATACAAACCGGCGCATAACTGCCAACAGGGTGAAGAACGATTTTCTCCCTTAGCGGTCCGGAGGGAGCGACTCTTTCCAAGCAATCCGCCTAAACTGCTAACTTTTTAGGCAAGATTAGTGTGCATCTCGGGGATGGATGCAAATTTACAACAAGCATTTGGCTGCAGGTCAAGAAATTCGCCTTAGCGTTGCGAATCAGTGATTTAGCGGGCGATAGTTCACCCGGATGAATCGAAGTTAGACGGAGCACTACAACCGGCCCGTGGGGGACTTTCGAGATCATTTAGGGGCGCGCGTTTGCTGGATGGCGCAGCAATCGCGTTTTGAACGCTGCTCCAAAGGCAGCAGAACCGGCGACGCCAACTTGAGAGATCGACATGCGCAAACTCACAACATTTGCGGCCATAGCTGTGCTTATGGCAGGTTCCGTCAACGCTTTTGCCGATGGTACTCCGAGTTTGAAGGATAAGCCCGTTGCTGCACCGACGCCCGATTGGGATATCGCCTTCGGCGGCTACGTCGCGTCCGACTATATGTTCCGCGGCATCAGCCAATCGGCGCATTGGCCCTCGGGCTCGGCCTACACCGAAATACGCTATAATATTCAGCCGACCCTCCAGCTTTATTCCGGCGTGGCAATCGAAAGCATCGATTATCCGAACCGCGCCGCGTCCGAAACGGACTTCTACTTCGGCGTTCGTCCTACCTTCGATAAGCTCGCACTCGATTTCGGCGGCTGGTACTACTGGTATCCCGGCGGGCGGACTTTCAACGGCCTGGCTGGTCCGTCGAGCTGCACCAACGGCTTTATTGCCGCCAATGATAGCTGTAACGCCTATGTCGGGGACGCGAGCTTTTGGGAAGTCTACGGCAAGGGAACCTATACCGTCACCGACACATTCACGCTCGGCGCAAATGTGTTCTACGATCCCACCTGGCTGAATTCGGGCGCTGACGGCACTTATGCGTCTGTCACCGCGAAATATGTACTGCCCGGGACCTGGTTGCCGAACAAGGATTTGGGTGCCTTTATCTCGGGCGAATTCGGCCACTACTGGTTCGGCAGAACCAACTCGTTCTACGGCAATACGGTTTTCCCAGGCGAAGCCTCCGGAATTCAATTGCCGGAATACAACACCTGGAACGTCGGTTTGTCCTTTACCTACAAAGTCTTCACGCTCGACTTCCGCTATGTCGACACCGACCTGTCGAAGTCGAATTGTAACGTTCTCACCGGCGATCAAGGGGCTTCCTACAGCGCTGGCAACATCACTGCGATCAACCCGAGCGGCCTTGGCTCGAACTGGTGCGGATCGACCTTCGTCGCCAAGCTTTCCTTCGATCTGACGGCCAACACGAACTTGAAGTAATCCTATTCTAAAGATTTGGGGCAACTTGCTGCTAAAGGCCGGGAGAAATCCCGGCCTTTAGTTTTTGTGGAGGCAGCGCAGTTTTTCGAAGGCCCCAGATTGCCGCCGTCGCAACCCTGCATGATCAAGCGAACAAGTTCGGCCCGCGCCAGCAGGGAACCAAGCTTTCAGGCAGCCGACTTTTTTTGAGCATCCGGCGGATGTTGGCCTCTGCATGTCAAATTATCCCTTACGTTTACGTCGGCCTTCCTTATCCTGAAAGATCTTCGGCGAAAACGTCTTGCCGGCGGGTTAACGAGAGCTGCAGCCCGCTCCAACCCCTGATAATGCTGGGAAAAATGACCGAACGGGACGCCATCTCGACGCCTGCGACACCGCTGTTCCGGCTCAGCGAAAGCGTTAATTCGCGATGCCGAAATATATTTAACGGACTTTTGCGCGTCCCTTTAATGAAATAATTCCGGCATTAAATTCTATTTAATGTCGGCTCACGGGTGAGTAAAGGTCATTTATTTTCAGTACTATAACGAAATTACTTCCTGTCACATCGTAGGCGCGGCGCTCTTCTTTTGCGCCGGAATAAACGGATCTTTAAGCATAATGGTGACGGGAAATAATTCCGGCGCCCCCCTGTTAACCATCTTCGGGTAAACATACAACAGCGGCAACGAGCTGTTTACCTTTTGGGCCCGGCCTTGCGCCGTGCGGACGCCAGGATGTGCGTCGGAAGGCGCGCGCCATCTCGATCGCCACGGGAAAGGCTCCTCCCCCAAACGGCGCTCCCGCTCGGGCCGCCAAGACGCCGACGCGCGCATTGCAACAATCTCGGCTCCGCCATAAGCACGAGCGTGGCGCGCGGCGGCTCCCGCTTCAACCCCTTGACCGAACGCCATGAGCGCCACTCGCGGACGCCGGCGAGTTCCCGGTCAACGGTGGCAATCTTAGGCTTTCTGTCAACCATACCAAGACATACCGCGCATATACTCGCTCAGGTTAAGCATCGGTTTTTTGGGGATGGATCGGATGCCGAACGCGCTTGCTGCCCAGGCGCGGGCCAAGAAGGATATGTAACGGAGGCGGCGATGCTTTTGGAATGGAATGAAAACCTGTCGGTTGGCGTGCCCAGCATCGATGAGCAGCACAAAGCGCTGCTAGGACTGCTCAATGAACTTTTCGACGCCACGCAGGCTGGGAGAGGTCAGGTCGTGTTGGGCAAGGTGCTTAAGGAGCTTGCCGACTACACAGTTTATCATTTCCAGTATGAGGAGTCCCTCTTTGCCCAGACGGGCTATAGCGCCGCACCGGATCACATGAAAGAACATGACGACCTCGTCAGACTGGTTCAAGTACAGAGCCAGAAGTATGAGGACGGCGCCAGAGAAATTCTCTCTGAAGAGCTTCTGAAATTCCTGAGAAGGTGGCTGTACATGCACATCATGGGCAGTGACAAGAAATTCGGGCCGCACTTGGTCTCAATGGGAATAAAGTAATTTTCGGCGGCCTTTCCGGCGTTGGCCTGAGAGGCCTGGAGCGTTCTCACTGAAGCGTGTGACGGACGCGCGCCCTGAAACTCAACCAAAGCTGGTGGTTGCGTGCATGCGTGAGCGGCTTAAGATCTCGATGCGCATCCGTCTCCTCCTGGTTCTGGGGACATTGAGCCTTTTTTCATTGTCGGGAATCGGGCTTTGGTCGCTGCGTTCGCAGATGCTTGAGGACCGGCAGGCCGAGCTTCGAAAGCTTTTGGATTCGAACCTGTCGATCGCCCGCGCCCAAATGACGGCTGCCGGTGGTCCAGAGAGCGAAGCTGGCAAGAAAGCCTTTTTCTCGGTCCTTCGCACATCTCGCTTCGGTGATGAAAAGGCAAATTACTTTTTTGCCTATGACTATAATGGCGTTGTGACAAGCCTGAACGATCAATCGAAAATCGGCGAGAACCGTATTGAACTTGCCGACGTGAATGGCTTCAAATTCATTAAAGAAATTATAAGGACCGCCAAGGGACCTTCGGGAACGGGCTTTGTCGAATACATGTACGAGAAAGGGGTCGGCGGTCCGCTTACGCCCAAGCTTTCCCTCATACAAAATGTGCCAGAGATTGAAGGACTGGTTGGCGTCGGCGCCTATATCGATGACGTGGACGCGGACACTTACCGTCAGCTTTTCATTGAAGGCGCTATGCTTGCCGCAGTGCTCGCAGCGATCGGCGCTGCAGGCTTTCTAATCGGGCGAACGCTTATGGCTGTGACGTCCGAAATGGAGCGCCAACTGGCGGCTGCGATCGCCCTCCAGAGCGACATGCTTCCGAGTTCGCAGCAGCTAGCGGAAATTCAGGGTGGCTGCCCACTGGACCTTGCGAGCTATTACAAGCCGCTCGATGGTATCGGGGGGGATATTTGGGGCACGGAAGTTATCGGCCCTCAACGCATCATGATCTATATCGCCGATTTCACAGGGCATGGCGTTTCAGCCGCGCTTAATACCGCTCGTTTCCATTCCTTTGTGCATATGGAACTCCAGGGCACAGACGAACCCGCTTTGTTGCTGCGCCGATTGAACAACAGGCTGCATGCCGTTCTGCCTACCGGCCAGTTCGCAACCATGTTCTGCGCAACGATTGATTTCCAAAGGCAAACAATCGAATATGCTGCAGCTGGCGCCCCTCCCCAGCTCTATCGCAGGTCGTCCGAGGACCAATTCGAAGTTATCTCGCAGCCAAGCTTGCCGCTCGGCATCCTCCCCGACGTGGCCTATGAAAGCCAAACCGTTGCGTTTCGTCCCGGCGGAGAACTTGTTCTTTACACCGATGGCTTGGTCGAGACGCCTAAGCCGCCCCGGAGCCTATACACGACAGAGTTCTCTGAGAGAGTTTCTCAACAAGACCAAGCCGGGCACCTCGTTGCAACTGTGCGACCACCTCCTTGACCAACTTTCTAAGCCCGCGATCAAGGCAGACGACGACATCACTCTGGTGATCGCGAAGCATACCGGCGGGGAGCTATGGAACAATGGCGGTGTAGCATAGAAGGTTCTTGCCTCCGGCGACTCCCTCAAGGCCACCAGGATAGCGAACGAAGGCGCAAACTGTGCTTTTAGCCCACGACGTCAAATATGGATTGTCGGCTAATGGCAGGGCCGCCATCATTCGTTGGCCGAAAAAGGCTGCTTAGACGACGAGCACGGCGCAGCTTTTCAGCACGTCCCGGTCGGCGCTGGGACCGACGAAAATCTGCACCTCCCCAGCCTCGAGGCAAGGCTCGCCTTGAGCGCCGGGAAAGCTCAGATCGCCCGCGCTTAGCTCGAACCGCACAACGCCTGCCTTTCCAGGGTCGAGGCCGATCCTGGCAAAGCCCTTGAGTTCCAGGAGAGGCCGCGCCACCGAAGCAACGGGATCGCGGATGAACAGAAAAGCCGTCTCATCGCCCGCGAGATCGCCCGTGTTCGTGACCTCGGCCTCGACGAAGAAGCGATCGCCCCGCCGGATTGTCTCTGAGGATGCTCGCGGCGTCCCATAGGCAAAGCGCGTGAACGACAGGCCGTGGCCGAAAGGAAACTGAGGCCCAATGGGAACATCGAGATATTTGCTCGTATCGTGTTCATCCGGCTTGGCGGGCCGCCCCGTTGGTCGCTGAGCATAGAAGATGGGGATTTGGCCGGGATCATAGGGCCAGGTCACAGGAAGCTTTCCGCTCGGGTTCACGGCTCCGGTGAGAATGTCGGCGAGTGCAGCGCCCGCCTCCGAGCCGAGAAACCACGTCGCAAGAACGGCATCCGCCTTTTCGAAAAGCCAGGGGTCGATGAGCGGGCGGCCGGACGTCAGTGCTACAATCACAGGCTTCCCGAGAGCGAAAACATCCTCCGCGGCCTTGCGCTGCTCGACCGGAATGCCAGGCCGTGCGCGGCTTGTCGCCTCTCCGCATAGGCTCGCGGTTTCGCCGATACAAAGCAGAACGGCATCGGCTTCGCGGGCCGCGTCAAGCGTCACCCCATCTGTAACCCGCCAGCGAGGAAGCGCCGTCTTGACGCCATCGAGGAAGCTCACGGTCTCCTTTGCATTCCCCGCCGCATGCCACGGCCCCAGCATGTCGCGAGCCGCGTGCGCGAGCGGCCCGGTGATGGCGAGATGACCGCCCTCGCCCTTTAATGGCAGAAGGCCGTTCCGGTTTTGCAGAAGCACGATGGATTTGCGCGCGGCCTCACGGGCGAGCGCCCGGTGCTGCTGGCGTTGTGCATCCGGAAGAGGACGGCTTCCGCGCTCGAAGGGCTTCTCGAAAAGCCCAAGGCGCGCCTTGAGCATCAGCACGCGCCGGACGGCGGCATCGATGTCGGCTTGAGAAACAAGGCCGCGGGACAGCGCCCCGGGCAGTCCTTCGAGATAGACGCCGCTCTCCATGTCGATATCGACGCCCGCGCGTAAGGCGAGCGCCGCCGCTTCAACGGCATCGGCCGCCACGCCATGCACGATCAATTCGCGGACGGCGCAGAAGTCGCTGACGATGACCCCGTCAAACCCCCAACGCCGCCTCAAAATGCCGTCGAGCATTCCGCGATGGGCGGTCAGCGGCTCGCCGGCGAGGTCGATAAAGGCTGGCATGATCGCCGCCACCCCAGCATGCACGGCCGCGGCGAAGGGCGGGAAATGCACCTCCTCGAGCGTGCGCGGCGAGATGTCGGCGGATGCGTAGTCGCGGCCCGCGTTTACCGCGCCATAGCCTGCGAAGTGCTTCGCCGTCGCGGCAAGCGCCGTCCCCTGGGACAGATCGCCCTGCTGAAACCCTCGCACTTTCGCCTCGGCGAAGCGAGCGCCGACAAAAGGATCTTCGCCGGGGCTTTCAGCGATCCGGCCCCAGCGGGGATCACGCCCAACGTCAAGCATCGGCGCGAAGGTCAGCGCAATCCCTTCTGCGGTCGCCTCGGCCGCTGCCACGCTTGCGGTTTGTTGCCACAGCTCGGGGTCGAAGGCAGCCGCTTCGCCGAGCGGAATTGGGAATATCGTCTCATACCCATGCAGAACGTCGAGGGTGAAGAGCAGCGGGATGCCGAGGCGCGATCCCTCCACGGCTGCCCTTTGCGATTTTTGAATGTGTTCCAAGCCCCGAAGGTCGAGGATACTCCCTGTACGCCCCGCTTTTATCTCCGCGATTTTCGCCGCGCCCAATTCCGCCCCGGCATCGCCAAAGTCTGCGCGGATCATGGTGAGCTGGCCCAACTTCTCGTCGGGGGACATCTCCCGGAGGAGATCGTCGAGTTGTGCGGCATTAGGCGTCATGGCAACCCCCGGTGGTCAATTGCTGCCGTTAGGCTTATAAAGGTGGTAGACGGTGGTCAACCTGCCGCCGCTTAGGAAAGGAATCCATGCCGCCAAACAAGCTCGCACCAGGAATCGCAGATGAGAGCCTTATCGGTCAAATGCGATTTTTCTGGAAGATGCTCGATGGCCCCAAATCAAAGCACAGCGTTACTAAGTTTTTTGTTCTTATCGCGTTTGTTATCGGGGCAAACGCAGTCACACAGGTACAGCTCAACAACTGGCAGGGCAGCATCTATGATGCCATCGGCCAGCGTGACCTTTCCGTGTTTCTGCACGAGATCGGTGTGTTCCTGACAATCGTAAGCATTCTCCTTTGCCTGGGGGTTCTGCAAACGTGGCTGCATGAGCGGTTGAAGGTGAGGCTTCGCCAAGCCGCCACCTTCGAACTTCTCGACGAATGGCTGCAGCCCGCGCGTGCCTTCCTATTGCCGCTTACGGGCGAAATCAGCATCAATCCGGACCAGCGCATCCAGGAAGATACGCGGCGCCTTTCGGAACTTTCGGTGGACCTTGCCGTCGGCCTCGTTCAATCGACGCTCATGCTGCTCGCTTTCGTCGGCGTGCTCTGGCAATTGTCGGCCCAGGTCCTTTTCGTTATTCAAGGCAAGCCGGTCAGCATCCCCGGTTACATGGTCTGGGCAGCGATCGCCTACGCCCTTGTCGGCTCCTTCATAACCTGGCTCGTCGGCAGGCCGTTGATCAAGGCGCACACGCAGTTGCGCGCGGCGGAAGCGGCCTTCCGCTTCGATCTCGTCCAACTCAACGAGTCCGCCGAAAACATCGCGCTTTGCCGCGGCGAGGCCATCGAAAGGGAAACCCTGAACGGCCCGGTCGACGCGGTCCTGACAATCATGCGGCAGCATCGCCAACCGGCTGGCGACTCTGACTTGGGTCACCGGCGGCTATGGCTGGCTCGCGATCCTGGCCCCGCTTCTCCTTGCCGCACCGGGCTATTTCGGCGGCACGCTTTCCCTTGGCGGCTTGATGATGGTGGTCGGCGCCTTTTACCAGGTACAGACGGCCCTTCGCTGGTATGTGGACCGTTTCCCGGCGCTCGCCGAATGGCGGGCCATGCTCACGCGCGTGATCGATTACGGCAGCGCGCTGGAGCGCGTGCAATACCTGGATGGCGTGGCCGGACATATCCGGTATGCGTCCAGCTCGTCCGACGAACTGATCCTGGATAATTTGTGCGTGCTCGCGCCGAACGGCCACGTCAGCCTTGGAGAAGAACGGTTCGTAGCCATCGCCCCCGGAGAGCGCGTGCTGATCGTTGCGCCGCCGAAATCGGGAAAAACCACTTTTATTAAAGCGCTTGCCCGCCTGTGGGTTTGGGGAAGCGGCACCATCCGTTTCCCCGAGGGGGCGCGCATGATGTTTGTGCCGCAGTCGCCATATCATCCAGCCGGGGCCCTGAAGGCAGCGCTTACCTATCCTGAGCCGGAAGCCCGTTACACAGATGCCGAAGCCATAAGAGTGCTTGAGCGGGTCAATTTGGGGCGGCTTGGCCCGCAACTCGGCACGAAAAAGCGGTGGGATAAAGAGCTTACGCTGGACGAGCAGTGGCGCCTCGTGCTTTGCCGTATGCTCCTTCACAGGCCGGATTGGGTCATTTACGACGAGTTCATCGCCGAACTCGATGACGAAAACAGGAAAATCGCATTGTCGATTTTCTCGTCCGAGCTGGCGAAAACAGCGGTTGTCAGCGTCGGCAGGCTGGCACCGGGACATGGATTCTATCAGCGCACCTTGCACCTTCAAACGCGGCTTCCGGGCTTGAAGCTCCCGCTCCGCTTTGTGGAGGGCGCGCCTCTAAAGGAAGAGGCGGCGACCGGAAAGGTTGCCACCTGCAGTTGCTGACCGGTCATTAGTTTTTCTTTTTCGTGTGGGAGAGAGTGCGCAACTTTGCGGCGAGTTCAGTCGAGGACGGCGATGGATGAAATGTCGGGGCACAGCCTCTTGAAGCCTGAACGCATTGCGGACGATGCGCTCTTGGATTTGGTTCAACAGCAAACTTTCAGGTATTTCTGGGACTTTGCGCACCCCAAAAGCGGCATGGCCCGCGATCGATCCGGCCCGGACGGGGGCGGAAGCAACGACCTTCTCGCGGTCGGCGGAACCGGCTTCGGCATCATGGCCATGATTGTGGCCGTCGAGCGAGGATGGATTTCGCGCAGCGAAGCCGTCGGGCGCCTGCTCGACATGCTCGATTATCTCAAGGCCGCCGAGCAGGTTAACGGCGTCTTTCCCCATTATCTCGACGGCCCGACCGGGAAAGAAGTCTCCTTCTGGCCCGACAATGCGGGCGGCGACCTCGTCGAGACGTCCTATCTCGTTCAGGGTCTTTTGTGCGCACGCCAATATTTTTGCGAGAGCGATCCGAAGGAGAAGGCGCTCGGCGCCGGCGTCAACGACCTTTGGAGAAAGGTGAACTGGAACTGGCACACAAAGGGCACCGACGTCCTGTTCTGGCATCGCAATGCAAAAACCGAGAAGGACAATCACCATCGGATCGAGGGCTGGAACGAATGCCTGATCACCTATGTTCTGGCCGCCTCGTCGCCGACTTACCCCATCGCCGCCAGCGTCTATCATGAGGGTTGGGTCAAGGGCGCCCAATTCAAGAACGGCAAGGAGTATTACGGGATTAGGCTGCCCCTCGGCCCCGAACTTGGAGGGCCGCTGTTCTTTGCGCATTACTCCTTTTTAGGCCTCGATCCCAGGGGACTAACGGACCGCTATGCGGATTACTGGGAGCAGAACCGAAACCATACGCTCATCAATTACCAGCACTGTGTTCGCAACCCGAACCATTATATCGGCTACGGCCCGGACTGCTGGGGCCTTACCGCGAGCGACGGCGACAAGTGCTACTTTCCCCACGCTCCCGATGAAGACCGCGGCGTGATCACGCCGACCGCGGCGTTGTCGAGCATGCCCTATACGCCGGATAAATCGATGAGGGCGCTCCGGCATTTCTATTACGATCTGGGGTCGAGCATCTGGGGTAAATACGGTTTCGTCGACGCCTTCAACCAGAGCAATGGATGGGTCGCGACCGACAATCTTGCGATCGACCAAGGCCCCATCATCCTGATGATCGAGAACCATCGCACGGGGCTTCTTTGGCGTCTCTTTATGAGCTGCCCTGAAGTGCAAGAAGGGTTGCGTGTGCTGGGCTTTGAATATAGCTCAGCGGTAGCATAACACAGGAGAAGCGCCGTGCCGTCTGCTCCAAAACCGCCGCTGGAAGTCTGGGCCGAAAAACAGGTGAAGCATGGCGCGGCCAAGCTCGCGCAATCCATTTCGGCGACGGACGTCATCAAAGAGAGGCCCGGCTTCGCCACGCGTGTGCGGCCCGCGAAAGGCTCGGTGCTGGCAAGCCCTTCCAGCGCCGACCCCGACTACTTCTTCCATTGGCTGCGGGATTCGGCGGCGGTGATGGATGCCGTGCGCATTCTCATCCATCGCGGCGACAATGCGGAAGGCTGGATCAGGCGTTTCGACGAGTTCGTGACGTTCAGCCTCGGCCTGCGAAACATCAGCGGACCGTCATTTCTCAAGGAGCACGCAGGGTTCCGCGACAAGATGGACCCGTGGTTCCTGCAATTTGTGCGGCCCAATGCCGAGATCGCCGCCGTCGAAGGCGAACGCGCTCTGGGCGAAGCGCGTTACAATGCCGATGGAACGTTCGAATTCATTCGCTGGAACCGCCCGCAGCATGACGGCCCCGCATCGCGCGCGCTGACCTGCATGCGGTTCTGGGATGAGTCGCTTGTCGCGGGCGACGCGAAGATCCGATTGGCGGACCTGATCCGCGGCGACCTCGATTACACGGCGCGCTTCGGCGGCGAAGCCTGCTACGACATCTGGGAGGAAGACCCGGCGCAGCATTATTACACGACCCTTGTGCAATATGCGGCGCTGAAAGAAGGCGCACGGTGGGCCGAGGCTGAAGGCGACCCGCATTATGCGGCCCACCTTCGAGAGAAAGCGCGAAGCCTGGGTGCTCTCCTCGACCAGTTCTGGTCGGATGCGCAAGGTCTCATCCGCAGCCGCCTCCCGCAAGAGGGAGCGGGGAGCGGAAAGGATCTCGATTTCGCTGTCATCCTTGGCGTTCTGCATGCCGGGCTGGAGAGCGGCCCGCATAGCGTTCAAGACCCCCATGTCCGCGCCACGTTCCAGAAACTCGAGGAACTGTTTGCCAGAGAGTACGCGCTGAACCAGGGCCGGAAATCCGGCTTCGTCTTCGGGCGATACAAGGGCGACACCTATGTGAGCGGCGGCGCATACTACTTCTCGACCTACGGCGCGGCGGAGTATTATTACCGGCTTGCCGCCGCTGTCCCGTCGGAGGCTGCGGACCTCATTGCGAAAGGCGATGCGATCCTTTCCCGGACAAGGGAGTTCATACCAGCCTCGGGCGATCTATCCGAGCAATTAGACCAGACGACCGGCCAGCAGACTTCGGCGCCGGATCTGTCGTGGAGCTATGCCTGTTTCATCACCGCCTGGAACGCGCGCCAAGCCGCCCCGACACATGCAGGCCACGGCGATGCATAAGCGGCATTTTGAACTGCCGCGCGAAGGCAGCCTCGGTCTCAGGCGCATCACGAATGCGGCGGGGCTTGATTTCAGCGTCCTTCCCAATGGCTGCATTTTTGCGCTCGAGCATGAGCAGGACGGCCGCCGCACCATGTTCAGCCAGGTGCTTGGCTCTCCTCTCGGATCGGGCATCATGCGCATCCTGCTTCGCATCGGAGGCGCAGAGCCGCGCGTCATCGAGGCTATGGGGCCGCGCGCGAAGGTGGAGTTTCGGAGCGAGCCAGGATCGCTTCATCTGGGAAGGCAAAACGGCGGGGCTCCGCCATCGCGTCACCCTTTGGCTTCATCCTTCGCAAATCCTCTGGCTGTGGCGTTTGGACGTTCAGAACAGTGGCGCTGACGTAGTGCCTTGCGACGCCATCCTCGTTCAGGATCTCGGCCTTGGCCCGCGCGGCTTTCTCTTGAACAACGAGGCTTACGCCTCCCAATATATCGACCATGCCGTGCCGCATCATCCTCGCTTCGGGCCGGTGGTGATGAGCCGCCAGAACATGGCCCAGGACGAGCGACACCCTTGGGTCGCTCACGGCTGCTTCGATGGCGCGTCGAGCTTCGCGACGGATGCGCTGCAACTTTTCGGCCCCGCCTACCGCGATGCGGACGAGATCGCGCTCGGCTTCGGGACCGATCTTCCCGGCATCCGTCTTCAGCATGAAGTCGGCCTGCGGCATCATCCAATCGCGTAGCGCGACTGTGAAGCCAGGCGAAAGCGCGGCCTGGACTTTCTTCGGCCTCTACGAGCCGGATCACGCCGAGCCTACAAGCGAGAGCGACCTTTCGCGGATCGAGGCGGCGGAGGAAGCCGCGAAAGCGTTCTCGCAAGTCGATCTGCCGCTTGAGGCTCCAATCCGGAGCATCCTCCAAGAGGCATTGCCCCTTCTTTGTCTCAAGGCAAGCGAAGGCATTCACCCCGTTCGTGTCCATGAAGAGCGGCGGGATGGGGAGTTGCTTTCCTACTTTGTCGAGGATGGCCCGCTGAACAGGCACGCCGTGCTGCGGGAAAAAGATCTCCTGGTGAGGCGCCGCCACGGAACCATCATCCGCAGCGGCCAAGACCTCTTGCCGAGCGATAGTATTCTTTGCGCGACATGCTGGATGCACGGCGTCTTTGCTTCGCAGCTCACGATCGGCAATACGTCGTTTCACAAGCTCTTTTCCGTCTCGCGCGATGCCTACAACATCACCCGCGCCAGCGGCCTTCGGGTGCTCGCCGAAATTGACAGGGAATGGCGGCTCCTTACGCTCCCATCCCGCTTCGACATTGGGCTGAGCGATTGCCGCTGGGAGTACCGTCACGCGGGTGGCACGATTAGCGTTCATGTCATGGCGTCCGGCGAAGACCCGGCGCTGCAATGCACGATCCAAGTGGAGGGCGAGTCGTGCCGCCTTCTGGTGTTTGGTCATCTCGTTCTCGGTGAGCACGACTTGGCCCATTCCGGTCGGGTTGAAATCGACAGCGATGCGAAGCGCATTGCCTTCCGCCCCGACCCGGACTGGCTCTGGGGCCAGCGCTACCCCAATGCCGTCTATCACCTTGTCACGAGCACGCCCGCCGCCATCGACGCTATAGGCGGCGACGAGTTGCTTTACGCGGATGGCGTTGCGCGCGGCACGCCCTATGTCGCATTCAAGACGCTGCCCACAAAAGACGTGCGGTTTGCCATCGTCGGCTCGATGACGGACCCCGCTGAAGCAGAGCGGCTCGCGGAGAACTATGCGGCGGGTGTCGAGGCCGCCCGGATTCTTGAGTCGGCCAACGCGTTTTGGGCTGGCTTTACGCGTAATGTTCCCTTCGAGGTCAAAGAGCCCAATGATGGCAGTTTCGACCCGCTACTCCCCTGGCTCATACACAACGCCCTCATCCATCTGAGCGTGCCGCACGGTCTCGAACAATATTCGGGCGCGGCCTGGGGCACCCGCGACGTGTGCCAGGGGCCAATGGAGCTTCTTCTCACCCTCGGCCACGATGATGCGGCAAAGGACATCCTGCGCCGCGTTTTCGCGCGTCAGCGCCGGTCCGATGGCGACTGGCCGCAATGGTTTTTCCTGGAGCCGTCGTACGCGTTCATCCAGGCCGCCGACGCCCATGGCGATATCATCGTCTGGCCACTCAAGGCGGTGTGCGACTACATCGAGGCCACGGACGACACGGCTTTCCTGTCCGAGCCTGTCCCATGGGGGATGGGAACCGGCGCGGGCGAGGCGGAAGCCTGGACCAGCGTCGCGGGGCACATCGAGGCTTTGCTTCAAGGCGTAGCCGCGCGCTTCATTCCGGGCACCCATCTGCCGCGCTACGGAAACGGCGACTGGAACGACACTTTGCAGCCAGCCGATCTCTCCTTGCGCGAATGGATGGTCAGCAGTTGGACCGCTGCCCTGCTCTTTCAGCAAGTCTCGCGATATGCGGGCGTTTTGCGCCGGGCTGGTTCGCCCGGCGAGGCTGAACGCCTTTCCAAGCTGGCAGACGCCATCCGCGGCGACTTCAACCGCTATCTCATGCGTGATGGCGTTGTCGCCGGTTATGCGCACTTCAATGCGGAGGGAGGCGAGCCTGACCTTCTGCTTCACCCGAGCGACCGCAGGACCGGCGTCCGCTATTCTCTCATCCCCATGACCTGCGCGATTGCCGGAAGCCTTTTCACGCCGGAGCAGTCAAGGCATCACTTGAGGCTCATCCGCGAGCATTTGACCTTCCCGGACGGGGTTCGGCTCATGGACAAGCCCCTGCCCTATCACGGCGGCTCCGAACGCATCTTCCGCCGGGCGGAATCCTCGCCCTTCTTCGGGCGCGAGGTGGGGCTGATGTACGTCCAAGCCCACCTCCGCTATTGCGAGGCGCTGGCCGTCCTCGGGGACGCGGATGCGGCTCGGGCAGAACTGCAAAAAGTCAGCCCCATCGCGGTGACGGATGCCGTCGCCAACGCCGCCTTGAGACAGCGGAACTGCTATTTCTCGAGCAGCGACGCAGCATTTCACGACCGCTACGAGGCATCCGCCCAGTGGGATCGCGTGAGGGCGGGCGAAGTCGCCGTGGAAGGCGGCTGGCGAGTTTATTCAGGCGGTCCTGGCCTGTTTGTCGACCTCCTTGTCGGCCGGATGGCCGGCAGCAGACGCTTCGGGTGCAAGTGATCCCAATCGTCAGAGTGTTGGTCTCAAACAATTGGAGCTTTTCCAGGCGCGTAATCCTGTGAGCATTTACAAATGGTTAAAATTGGTTTTGTTTCGTAAAGTGGCTATAAGTAAACACATAAGTAATTTAACAACGCTACCAGGGATTGCCTTGGGCAAAGGCCTCATGTTTATGACGCTTCGTATGAGCGCTCCTATTGTCGCGGGGACCATTGTCATCGTGATCGAAAAACCTAGCTAGATAAGAGGGTTAGGCGGTCGAGCTTAAGTACTTATTCTATCGTCTAGCTTGAAGTAGGCAGTGGCATCTTGAGACAAAAAAGGCCCACCCCTTCCAACGATAAACAAAGGAGTAACGCCCATGGTTCGCAGTTTCGTGGTAGCCATGTTTGCAACACTGCTGATGTCATTTACGGGTTCTGCCTTTGCGCAATCCTCCGGCAACGCCGCCGAAGCGAAGGCGCTCCTTGAGAAGGCTGTCACGGCGATAAAGGCGGATGAGAAGAAAGCGATTGAAGATTTCAATAATCCGACCGGTGGCTTTCGAGATCGGGATCTCTACGTCTTCTGCGCAGCCGCCCCGAGCTACAATTTTACGGCTCACCCCAAGGCTGAGCTCCGGGGAACACCTCTTGCCGCTCTGGTCGACAAAAAAGGCAAAAAGCTTGGCGAAGAACTGATCAGCACGGCTGCCGAGGGCAAGATTGGGGAAGTGGACTACATGTTTCCCCGTCCAGGCACAACAGAGCCGGTTGAAAAGGTCACCTTCGTAACCAAGGCCGGCAATCAGATTTGCGGCGTGGGCTACTACAAATAAGACTGTTTCCGTGGCCGGGCTCGATCCGGCCACGCGGCTTATCGGTAAAGGAAAGCGCATGGCACCGAGGCCGAACTCGCATCGCGCATGGCGCTGCTCACGAACTCCGTTCAATGGCCCGCGAGGCTGCCAGGTGCAGCACCCGTGACTTGATTACGGGAAGGAAGCCTCTTTCGTGCCCCGGCTTACGTCGCACTCAAACGAACGCCGTCCTCAAAGCAACCTGCGACAAACATCAAAGCATTAAATTTACACAAACCCCTGGTATTCCTCCTAAAGAAGGGGTATGAATTGGTATACAGTCGACTTAATGGCACACAAAGCCTTTACAGACCAGCAGGTTGGCGCTTCTGAGCTCAATCTTAAGTTGATCTTATATTTACCGAAATGTCGCGAGACTCATGACTAATAGTGATGCATCT
Source organism: uncultured Alphaproteobacteria bacterium (assembly GCA_963839435.1). Classification (GTDB taxonomy): domain Bacteria; phylum Pseudomonadota; class Alphaproteobacteria; order Rhizobiales; family Rhodomicrobiaceae; genus Rhodomicrobium. The sequence goes on along the minus strand of CAWIVD010000017.1, from coordinate 150,586 downwards.
TGCCAGCCCGCGTGAGTGCTTTAGTATGTGTCTTCATTAAGAGCATACAGCGCATACTGACTTTTTACGCATCGATTTTTACTCTCTTGTTTATAGCCCGTCACGGCAGGCATGTAAGTGCTTCAACCTGTCCGTTGCTTTTATTTGTAGCTTGCCGCAAATAAAAATATAAAATTCTCGACGGAACAAAGCTGTTTAAATTACGTACTCATTAATAAGATTGATAGGTTGCATATTTGTCCTCGCAGGAAATGCAGACAGATATCCATTCATTGCGATAGACATTTTTTAAGACGATCTAAGCTCTCAACCATATTGGGAGGCTGGCGTTTGACGCGTGCCTTCCACAAAAACGGAGAACCAGGATACCCGCATGTCTGCCGGGACAGAAGAAGGTGGCGGCAAAACCGTCAAAGGAAAGAGTAAGAAAGCGGCTGCTATGAATTCGGCTTCAAACGCCAAGGTCAAGCAGGGCGGTCAAGGTCGCGTGAAAGATCCTTCTCACGACAAGCGCCTTGCAGCGAACAGGTCGGGGCCAACCGGCCAAGGGCGTGTTAAGGACACCGATCACGACAGGCGTCTTGCTCAAAATCGAGCGGGGCCCACGGGACAGGGGCGGGTCAAAAATCCAGATCACGATAGGCGTCTGTCAGTGAACCGTGAAGGCCCCACAGGGCAAGGACGGGTCAAGGATCCCAAGCAGGATCGCCGGCTGTCTGAAAACCGCCCTGGGCCTACGGGACAGGGAAGAGTCAAGAACCCCTCACGCGATAAGCGTCTCCGCGACAATCGTACAACCTGAAAGTGACGCGCAACTCCCTTGTTCTCGCAGGTCGTGCTTGCGTATGCGGATTTTTTGCCGCAGTCTATGACAATCCCCGATTGGCGTGGAACGATTTTTTCAGCCGACTGTTGCCTCGTCTTGACTGGCATAAACAAACTTTAGCAAAGCTTTCATTGTAAAACTCATGCCGATGACAGACCAAAAGACGCTTGGCGATCTAACAGGGGCTAATCCCAGGCAAGCTGGAATCCTGAAGGATGAACGGTTGGCGGCCATAGTATCGGCGTATCTCGACGGCGAACTACAGGGCAAGGACCTGGCGGAATTCGAAGTCGCTCTTACAAAGCGATGCGGCGCTCGCGCGCGAGGTTCAGGAGATGCGAAGCATAAAGTCGCGGCTCATGGAGTTGGGCGCGGACATCCTGGCTGAGCCCCTGCCGGAGGCGATGCTGGAGGCTTTGTCTAAGATCGGCTGCGGCTAAGAGGGGGCGGCGGAATACTCTCAAGCACCCTGATTTGAGTCCCGATCGGAAATGTCAGGACTGCTCTCGTTCCGGGATCGAGTTTCTCATAGCGCAAACAACCCTCGATTTTATCGGCCATGCCGGCGATGATACGTTGGCCAAGGCCGCGGCGCCTTTTCCCTTCAGCCTGGTCATTGCAGCCTATCCCGTCGTCCTCGACCGCCAGCTCGACGTCTGAAGCACGAGCGTGGAGCATAACTCTAACCTGCCCCCCTTCTTTCGGGTAAGCGTGCTTCAACGCGTTAAGGACAAGCTCCGTGGTTACAATTCCAATCGCGACAGCGGCATCCGGCCCGGTTTGGATCTGGTCGCAAACAAGCGATATGCCATTGCGATGATCGCCTCCGCCTGAGCTCACGTTTTGCAGGTCGCGGATGAGGCTCGAAAGGTACTCCGCGAGCGACACCCAGCGCACGTCGAGCGAGGTGTAAAGCGAGCGGTGAACCCGCGCCACGGCGAGCACGCGCCCATTGGCTTCCTTGAGCGCCGCTTTCACGTCCGCGTTCCCGGAAATATCTCCCTGAAAATGCAAAAGCGACGCAATGAGCTGCAGGCTATTGCTGACCCGGTGATTGACTTCGCGCAAGAGAAGGGCGCGCTCCTCCGCCAGCGCCTTGAATTCGTCCCGGGCGATCCGAACCTCCGCTTCGGCGCGCTCCTTGTCCCGCTTGATGGCCGTCGCAAACATCGCATTGGTGACGGCTTTCTCCAGAAGGATCAGGAAGTCGCCGTGAATGTCCTTCACGACATAGTCGGCTGCGCCTGCCTTTAGCGCCGCCACCGCCACGCGGCTATCCTGGCTGCCGGTCAGGTACACCACGGGAGCTGCGGCTTGCCCGGATTGAAGCTCGCTGAGAAGCGTCAGGCCATCCTGTTCCGGCAGGACGTGATCGAGGATGATGACATCGAAATTGTTCGCGCGGGCAAAAGCGATGCCCTCCTCGGCCGTGTTTGCGCTGACCACCTCGAAATCAGCGCGCGCCATGTGGCTCTGTACAAGCCGGCAGAAGCCGTTGTCATCGTCGATGATGAGAATGCGCGGCTTGCGATTAGGCATTAAGTGGACCCGGAACCTTGATCACGGAAAAAAACAGCCCAAGCTGCCGTATCGCCGTTGCGAATTGTTGATAATCGACAGGCTTGGTAATGTACACATTGCAACCAAGATCGTAACAGCGTTGAATCTCCGCCTGATCGTCTGTCGTTGTGAGAACAATCACCGGTGCTACCTTGAGATGGCCGTCGTTCTTGAGATGCTCAAGGATATCAATGCCGGAGACATCGGGCAAATTCAAATCGAGCAGGACCAGGATCGGCGTCTTGTCGGCAGGCTGGGCCTGAAGCTCGTTAAAATAAGCATAGGCCGCCGCACCGTCAGAAAAGTGGATAATTTCATTGGTCACACCCGCGCGGCGGATGTTCCGCTCGATGAGGCGCGCGTGGCCCTCGTCGTCCTCGATCATAACAATTGTCACCGGTTTGTTCATGCCGCCATCCTCTTTTGAAGCAAGCCCGCCGTGGGAAGCGTCACCTGGAATGTGCTGCCGTGTCCAAGCGTCAACTCCACCGTGATGGTGCCGCCAAGCCTGCGCACGAGCGCCGAAACATAGGCCAGGCCCATCCCCTCTCCAGGCACGTCCTGCGGACCGGACCGCCGGAAGAGCTCGAAAATTCGCCGATGATCCTTCGGATCGACCCCGCGACCATTATCGGAAACGGTGTAAACGGCATCGGCGCCGCGGCAGAACCCTTCAACCTTTATCTCCCCTTGCCCGGTTGCTTTCAGGAACTTGATTGCGTTTTCAATGAGGTTCGAAAAAATCTGCTCCAGCGCGAGGCGATCCGTAACGACGTCCGGCAGAGCGCCGACCACGACCTTCGCCTCTTTTTCTCTGATCTGATGGGCGACCCCCGCAACAAGCCCTTCCACGAGCGCTTTCGCGTCGACAGGCTCGGGGTTCAAAGGCCTGCTGCCCTCGCGTGAGATTTTCAATATTGCCGCAATGAGGCGATCCATGCGCGCAATGGAACTCTTGATGAAACCGAAGGCTTCATCGAAGTCTTTGCTCAGAACCTCGGAGCCCGCGAGCGCATTGGCGGTGGCAAGCTTCTCGAAGAGTTCCGTCCTCAGAGTCTCCAGCTCTGCGGTGAAGCCCATGATATTGACGAGCGGGGACCGCAAATCGTGACTGACGATGTAAGCGAAACGCTGAAATCTCCTCATTGGCGCGTTTAAGCGCTGCCGTTCGCAGGCCAACCGTCTCCTCGAGATCGGCATTCGCCTTGGCAAGCACACCCTGGGCTTCGAGAGTTGCAGCGTTGGAGCGCAGGAGGAGCCACAATGAAAGAAATGAGAACGTGATCACCAGCAAAGTGCCGACGCCGTCGATGAAAAACTTGAAATTTTGCAGGCGTGTGGTGGTCACTTCATTCTGGCGAATGAGCGCGTTGCCCTCGTCCTGGATCGACACGACATCCCCCTCAATGCGATCCATAAGCTCTCGTCCAACGCCATTCTTGACGAGTGCCATCGCGGCGTCACGCTGCCCCCCTTTGGCAAGCGCAATCGTTTTTGCCATCTCTTTGAGCTTCGCCGCTAAGGGCTCAGAAAAGGCAGCCAATTTGTCTGTGCCATTTAGCTTTTCTGGCGCGGTCTCTCGAAGCTCCTTCGCCATCGGAATGAGCAGTCCGGCATTTTTTACATAAGGATCGAGAAAGCCCTCCTCGCCCGTAATAAGATAGCCCCGCTGGCTGCTTTCTACAGTGCGCAAGAGTTGCTCAAATTTTGTCAGTTTGGCGTTGAATGCATCGAGCTCATCCGCCGTCTCGAAATCTTTGAGAACACGATGCGTCAGCCAGAACGAAAAGGCGGTCAGGGAAACGAGAATGAGTGCAGCTGCGCCGACAAGCGCCGCCTCGCGCCGACTTTTGCGAACAAGCTCAACAAAATGTGTGAAGGAGCCAGTCATAATGCGCTGTCTCATCCATGCAGTCAATCATTCGGGGATATAGGACGGAACTGGAAACAAAGAAAAGAAACACGCTTACATTACTGAACTTGCTCCGGGAGCGCCTTGTCGCCGTTCACATACTCTTCGAGCCTTTGCCTGGCCCGGCTGAGCCGGCTCTTGACCGTCCCAACCGGACAATTACAGACTGCGGCCGCTTCCTCATACGATAAGCCCTCCGCCGCGATAAGAATTATGGCTTCACGCTGCTCGGGAACGAGACCGCCCAAGCCCTTCAGCACATCTTTGAACTCGATGTACTTATCCTGCGTGGCGCGAAACTCGAGGTTTACGGGATCGACGTCATCGAGAGGGGCCGTCTGATGGTACTTCTTGTATCGGATATCGTTGTAGAAGCTGTTCCGCAAAATCGTGAACAGCCAGGCGCGCAGGTTCGTCCCTTGCTGAAACTTGTCGAGGTTTGATAAGGCCTTCACCAACGTATCCTGGACAAGATCGTCCGAATGCTGCGCGCTCTGCGTCAGTGAAAGCGCGAACGCTCTGAGGTTCGGAATCCATCTGACAAGTTCTTCACGCAGGTTTGCGTGGCCGTTATCACTCATCTACTCGCGCTCCTGCTTACCCAGCTGGTCAACGAGGCGAAGCATCTCCCGTGGAATTGGTTCCTTCAAAAGTGCTTCATAGAGCTTGACGACGCCTGCCGTGAACCGAGCCTCGTCTACCGGTCCGCCAGCGGCGAAATCGACTTTTTGCGGCTCTCCGGCCGCCCACTCGCGAGGGTTCACAAGCTGATCCTTGCCTGCCATTTCCGAAATGATGTCCGACTTCTCCAAAACGGTATGATTATGAGGTGATTGGACGTGATCATTCAAAGCTTCGGAGGGCTGTGGCTGCTGCGCCTGCTGGGCGGGCGCACGCGCCTCTCCCTCGTCCCTATCTCTTTCGTTCATAATGGTTTCCTTGTTGTCTGGGGATCGCCGGAACCGGACATGGAGGATATTTCTACAAATTGCACTCCCCCTGGAACACGTGCTGCTGACGTTTGTTGCAATTGGATCAACTGCGCCTGGGCAATTATTTGGGGTAAGCAAAGATGTCAGTTTCGCAATCGATCGCTCCGCACCTTCCTTCGCTGCGCCGGTTCGCGCGTGCCTTGTCCGGCTCCCAAGAGAGCGGTGATGCCTACGTCGTGGCCCTTCTCGAAGCGCTGGTGGAAAATCCATCGATATTTCCCGCAAATATCGATCCGAAAGTCGCGCTGTACCAAATCTTCTTGAAAATCTGGAATTCCGTGGACGCGAATGCCTTCCCGAACTTCAAATCCGAAAAGTCCGATAGCGTGCGCGGTTTGCAAATCCTGACGCCCAAGCCCCGGCAGGCGTTCCTTTTGCTCTCCGTCGAAGGCTTCGACGCCCATGCGATCGGGACGATTCTTGAAACTGATCCGGACGAAGTGGCCTCGCTGATCGCAATCGCCGATCACGAAATCGCGAACCAACTCGAACCTGCGGATATCCTGATCATCGAGGATGAACCTCTCACGGCCGCTCATCTTGAGGAACTCGTGCAAAGCCTCGGCCATGAAGTAACCGGCGTTGCGAGGACCCATCGCGACGCGCTCAAGCTCGCTCATGACCGGAAGCCCGACCTCATTTTGTCGGATATCCAGCTCGCGGATGGGAGTTCAGGCGTCGAGGCGGTGAATGAGATCCTGGGCGGCCTCGAAGCCCCGGTCATCTTTGTGACCGGCCATCCCGAAATGCTGCTCACCGGCGCCAAGCCGGAACCGACCTTCCTGATCGCGAAGCCATTCAATGCCGAGACCGTCAAGGCAGTGATCGGGCAGGCGCTTTTCTTTGAAGTCCGCTCTCGCAGGAAGGCCGATCCGGGGCTGGCGCAAAAGCAGACGGAAAACCGCTCCGCCCTTTGAATGGGCGGCCCGTCCATCCTGGCGGCTCAAAAAGTTTGAGGAGCAGAGCCAACCAATTTTCGATATCCTCGAGGTCGAAGGTTGGATTGGTGCTTGCCCCACGCAGGGGCGCCTCGCGACTATCGTGATCAATGTTTGGGCACACGCTTATGGAAGCTCTGCCGACTGTTCTGGTCCCCGGCCTTGGGACGGATGCCCGCCTCTACGCGAACCAGATCGCCGCCCTTTGGCGATTCGGGCCTGTCGTGGTCGCCAATCAGACGGGCCAGGACTCGATGGCAGGTATCGCTCAAGAGATCCTATCCTACTCGCCGCCCCGATTTGCGCTCGCGGGCTTGTCCATGGGCGGCTATGTGGCCTTGGAAATCATGCGGCTGGCCCCCGAACGTGTCGTGAAACTCGCGCTGCTGGACACCACGGCCCGCGCGGATACGGCCGAGCAGACCGACCGGCGCAAAATGCAGATCGAGATGGTGAGAACGGGGAGGTTCGCCGAAATACCCGGCCTGCTCTTTCCGCTCCTGGTTCATCCGCGCCGGCGCGAAGATGAGAACTTGCGGGCGCTTGTTGATGAGATGTTTTTCGCTATCGGCCCCGATGCCCACATTCGCCAGCAAAGGGCCATCATGGGCAGGGCGGACATGCGCGGCGCTCTATCCTCGATCCGCTGCCCGGCGCTGATTATCGTAGGCGACGGCGATCAGCTTACCCCGCCCGCTCTGGCAAAGGAGATTTCAGAAGGAATAGGCGACGCAAGGCTTGCCATCATACCGGAGTGCGGCCATCTCTCGACACTCGAGCAGCCGGATTCCGTCACCCGCGCTCTTGTGGAATGGCTCAAAACGGATTGAAGACATGGTCAAGGCTGAATGGAATGGAGCCACGGTGGCTCAGTCGGATGAGACTGTGGTGATCGAAGGCAATCACTACTTCCCCGCCGATGCGGTGAACAAGAGCCATTTGAAGCCAAGCACCACAACAACGAAGTGCCCCTGGAAAGGAACCGCCCACTATTACACAGTGTCCGTCGGCGGAAAGGATAACGCTGACGCGGCCTGGTACTATCCGGACCCGAAGCCGGCGGCGGCCGAGATAAAAGACCGGATCGCATTCTGGAAGGGCGTGAAAGTCTCTTAGATCAACCCAACCTCTAATCTGAATCGATTGAAGGCGGAAAGTTGATCGATTCTTAACTGCTAGATCAGCTTGTCCCCGTCCGAATGGGCGCGCGATGTCCTAGGCGATAACGGCTTTACCCCTCCCTCGTTCATCATTGCGCGGGGCCGGTCGCCGCGACAAAAAGAAGCTATCGTTCGCGCCCAAATCAACGAAATTAAAGGAAGTTTCACGCTTTTCATATAGCTGCTGCCCTCTACGCCGGGTTGCACAAGAGTGCCTTACTTGCAACAGATACTGAAAATAATATCTTCGGGGTACCTTACAGCAGAGATGGAGGCTGCGGAAGCTTGGTATCCGGCAGCGTATTGGTGACGCATTTCGCCGGAAGGGCTCAGGCTTTTAGCTATCGAGCCATTCACTCTAGCGGTCAACTCTCCAGCCGGGCGAAGCCCCGGCGATAACATGCCCGGTTTTCTTCGCACGCACGCAAGAACCGACTTCATCCATCAGCGGTAGGCTATGTTAAAGAAGCTCATTATCACGACTGTAAAATTCTGCGCGGAACGTCCCTGGCCCGTGATCGCCGTTGGGGTTGTTTTCGCTGCCATGTCGGTCTTCTACATTGGGGACAAATTTGAGATTAATACCGATATTAGCAAGCTCATTTCCAACGACCTTCCCTGGCGCCAAAGAGAGCTCGCCTATTTCAAGGCGTTTCCAGCGTCGGAAACGACAATCGTCGCCGTTGTTGACGGACACACCCCGGAACTCACCGATGACGCGGCTCACAGGCTAACCGAACGGCTTGCGCAGGAAAAAAACGTCATCAAAAGCGTCCGCCAGACTTCTGGCGGCCCATTCTTCCAGAAAAATGGGCTTCTTTTCCTGTCCGAGAGCGAGTTGAGGGAAACTCTCGCGCAATTGACAAAGTCCCGTTCCCTGCTTGAGCCTCTCGCGGCCGACCCGAGCCTGCGTGGCGTCATGGGAGCCATAACGCTGACGCTCAAGGGCGTTCAAGCCCGGCGCATCACGCTCGACGGCCTGGCGCCGAAGTTCGACGCGTTCTCGACCGCCATCGAAAACTCGATCAACAACCGCCCGGGCTGGTTTAGCTGGCGCGAGGCCCTGAGCGGACAACCGTCCTCGCGGCGGGAGACGCGCCAGTTCATCGAGATCGAGCCGATCCTCGACTATAACTCCCTGGAGCCGGGGCAGGATGCAACCGATGCCATTCGGAAGACCGCGTCGGATCTGGGCCTTGCGCAGGATGGCGTCACCGTCCGTTTGACAGGTCCGGTTCCCATCGCCGATGAGGAATTCGGAACGCTGAAGGAAGGGGCGGGGCTGAATACGGCGCTGACCATCCTGTCGGTTCTGATCATTCTCTGGCTTGCGCTCCGTTCCGCGCGGATCATTTTCGCCGTCTTTGCCGCCCTCTTCATCGGGCTTGCCATAACCGCCGCGCTGGGCCTCGCCATGGTCGGGGCCTTCAATCCCATTTCGGTCGCGTTCTTCGTGCTGTTCGTCGGGATCGGCGTGGATTTCGGCCTTCAGTTCAGCGTCGGCTACCGGGCGGAGCGCTTCGAGCGCAACGAATTGACCCCTGCTCTTGTCGCAAATGCCGGCCACACAGGCGGCCGCCTTATGGTGGCGGCATTTGCGACCGCCACCGGATTCCTGGCGTTCACGCCAACAGCTTACAAAGGCCTTTCGGAACTCGGTTTAATCGCAGGCGTGGGCATGCTCATCGCCTTCCTGACAAGCGTCACGGTGCTCCCCGCGCTGCTGCGCCTTCTCAATCCGCCGGCCGAGCCCCATCCGCTCGGCTATGCCTTCCTGGCCCCGGTCGACCGCTTTCTCGAACGGCATCGCACGGGGGTGCTTATCGGCACGATCTGCGTCGTTACCGCTGGCTTGCCTCTCCTTCATTGGCTGCGCTTCGACTTCAATCCCATGAACCTGCGCAGTCCGAATGTGGAATCTGTGGCGACCTATCTTGACTTAAAGAAGGACCCCGAAACGGCTGGGCGCACAATCGAAGTGCTGATGCCATCATTAGCTGATGCAGACGCGCTCGCCAGCAAACTCAGTGCCCTGCCGGAGGTGTTGAGAGCCACGACTTTGAGCAGCTTCGTACCGGAGGGCCAGGACAAGAAGGTGACCCTGATAAGCCAGGCCGCCGCCGAACTGAACGAGACTCTCTCCCCCGAAAGAAAAAGTGCCGCTCGCTCCAACCGATCAGGACATCGTCACGAGCCTCGAGGGCGCGTCCAATTACTTGAGCGTTGTCGCGAAGCGAAGCCCGGGAACAAAGGGCGTGCAGGCTGCGGAACGGCTGTCGATCGCGCTGTCAGACTTGGCGAAGGCAGGCCGTGAAGCACGGGTGCGCGCCGCCGAGGCGCTCGTAAGACCGCTCAAGATGACGTTGGATGACATTCGGCACGGTCTCAACCCCGAGATCGTCACGCTCGACTCCCTGCCAGCCAGTCTTGTTGAAAGCTGGAAATCGGCTGACGGCCGCGTGCGGATTACCGTGTCCCCGAAAGGAGATTCGAACGACAATGCGGTCTTGCGCAATTTCGTCGAGGCCGTAACGGCGGTAGCGCCCGAAGCAACGGGAGAGGCCATCGGCATTCAAAAGGCGGGCGATACGATCGTCAACGCATTTATCCAGGCCGCGATCTGGGCGCTTATCTCGATCGCTATCTTGCTCTGGATCACGTTGAAGCGCGCATCCGACGTCGCGCTGACCCTCTTCCCGCTTCTCCTCGCCTGCGTTGTCACACTTGAGGTGTGCGTGATTATCGACATGCCGCTGAACTTCGCGAACATCATTGCACTGCCGCTTCTCTTAGGCGTCGGCGTCGCGTTCAAGATTTACTACATCATGGCATGGCGTGAGGGGCGAAGCGGACTTCTCGCTTCCCCGCTCACACGTGCGGTGTTCTTCAGCGGGATGACGACCGCCGTGGCCTTCGGCAGCTTATGGCTCTCGAACCACCCTGGAACATCGAGCATGGGCAAACTGCTCGCCCTTTCTCTCGTAAGCACCATGGCGGCCGCGGTGTTGTTCCAGCCCCTTCTCATGGGGCCGCCGCGCGAGGCGGAAAAGCCAGTGGAGGAGGAGAGGAAAGGCAAAGCCGGAAGCCCCGCCTATTTGCCCACGCCCGAGCATACCGCCTGATCGGAAGGCGCACCCTTGGTGAGCGGGACGCGGGTCCAATCCTCGCCCCCGCAAAGAAACCCCAGAACGCATCCTTGGATTTGAAGCACGTCGGGGCTCTTGAGGCTGATATAGGAGGTATAGGTCTGGCCGTTTTGAGCGTTATAGACCTCGCCCTCCCATTGCTCCTCCGCGGGTTTCATATTGATGAGAATCGGCATTCCCATCACCGAGCGGGTCCGCTTGGCCGGGTCCGGATTGTTTTCATCTTTCCCGGGCGGGCCTTTCGTCCAGTTGATTACGCCCCACAGCGAATTTCCGCATGACACGATGCGAATATGGGCGGTCTGGTCCTTGACCATCCATTCTCCCACCGGGGATTGAGCAGACGCCGCCCCGATCGAGCATAGGCTCAACAAGGCCGCAGTCATAAGCCTCTTCATTATTCTGCACTCCCGTTTGTTCAGCCAGCGTCATGTTCCGGCAATGTGGACTTTGTTAGGTCTTTGGGCAAATTGGTGCATTTGCCTCCCTGTGAGACGACATTTTCAAGGATTATCTCTGAATAGTGCAAAGCGTGATCGGTTCCAAAGCTGGGTTTGGGGGGCTTAGGCATGAGCATTGATATTCAGTCCCTGTTCGCCGACCGCGAGTCCGAGCGATACGCCCTTCATACAGAGCACATGAACGAGCAGATGGTACGCGTGCTGAAGACCATCGGCTATGATGCCGGCTTTGTGCGCGGTCAGGGACAATATCTGTGGGATCGCGAAGGCGCCAGATATCTCGACCTCCTGAGCGGATGGGGGGTCTTCGCGGTCGGACGCAATAACCCCAAAGTGCAAGCCGCCTTGCGCCAGATTCTCGACAGCGAACTTCCAAACCTTGTGCAAATGGATGTTTCGCCGCTCGCTGGCGTGCTGGCCGAGCGCCTTCTTGCACGTGTGCCGCACCTTGAAAAAGCGTTTTTCACCAATTCCGGAACCGAATGCGTTGAGGCCGCCATCAAGTTTACTCGTGCAGCGACGGGGCGCGAAGGGCTCGCCTATTGCAGCCACGCGTTCCATGGCCTTTCCTATGGATCGCTCTCGCTAAACGGTGACGCGATTTTTCGTAAAGGCTTCGAGGGCTTCCTCGAGGACTGCACCGAGGTGCCTTTCAACGATCTGACAGCGCTCGAAGACGCGCTGAGATCGAAAGCGATAGCCGGATTCTTCGTTGAACCGATCCAGGGCAAAGGCGTCAACATGCCCGACGACGGCTATCTGACGGGCGTTCAGGATCTGTGCCGGAAGTATGGGACGCTGTTTGTGGCCGACGAAATCCAAACGGGGCTTGGGCGCACGGGCAAATTCCTTGCGATCGAGCATTGGGGCGTCGAGCCGGACGTCGTTCTGGTGGCCAAGGCCCTTTCCGGCGGCCACATTCCCGTCGGCGCCGTTCTCACCCGGAAATGGATTTTCGACAAGCTCTTCAGCCGCATGGACCGCGCCGTGGTGCATGGATCAACCTTCGCCAAGAACGACATGGCGATGGCCGCGGCACTGGCAACGCTCGACGTGCTTGATGAAGGCGGCCTGATCGAGAACGCTGCGAGCCAAGGCGAGCGGATCATGGCGTCGTTCCGCTGCATGATGGACCGCTATGAGCTGATCAAGGATGTCCGCGGCAAAGGCGTGATGATCGGGATCGAATTCGGGCCGCCGAAATCCTTCGCGCTGAAAATGTCATGGCACGCGATCGAGGCCGCGAATGCCGGGCTTTTCTGCCAGATGATTACAATTCCGCTGTTCAAGGAGCATAAGATCCTCGCGCAAGTGGCCGGGCATGCGAGCCACACCATCAAGGTCTTGCCGTCGCTGACGATCACGGACGAAGACTGCAAATGGATCGAGGAGTCCTTCGAGGCGACGATCGCAGCAGCGCATAAGGTCCCGGGCGCTCTGTGGTCTCTGGGCAAAACACTGGCCGATCACGCAATCAAGGCGCGAGCCGTAGCATCAACGCGCTGATGAAGGCTCCCGGGTCCGGACGGCGGTCGAACGGCTCTCCAGGCAGCCGCGCAGCACATGCACGAGCTTCTTGGAATCAACAGGCTTTGTCAGCATCGGAGCGCACCGGAAAACCTCCGGGAGCTGATCGCTGGAGTAGCCGGAGAGAGCGATGAACGGCAGCGATTTTGTGGCCAAAACATCGGCGATTGGAGCAGCGGTTTCGCGGCCGAGGTTGACATCCAGCACCGCCAGATCGCAGCCTTGGGATTCCAGAAGCTTTAGTGCGGCCGACACCGAAGCCGCCGGGCCGACAACCTCGAAACCCGCTTCTCTTAAGTAATCAGCGACATCGAAGGCAATGAGGGGCTCATCCTCGACCACGAGAACACGCTCGGCCATGTCTATCTCCTGACTATCGGTCCCTTTAAGACATCGAGGGCGTTCTCGCCGGGACAGTCCAGCCGCCATTGCAAACCCGACGGGGCATAATCGAGCTGAACATCGGCGGAAAGCCCATTTGAGCCATCGATTCAACGACTGTCGACCCAAACCCGCGACGCGCAGGTGCAGAGACAGGAGGCCCGCCGCTCTCGATCCAGCTCATGGATAACCGCCGCTTTCCAGGTTCAGGTTCGTACACTTGCCAACTTATTTCAACCTGCCCATGGTGTTACCGAGAGCCCCGTACTTGCCTGCATTCGTTGCAAGCTCATGCAACGCCATGCCGATGGTCTGCGTCGCCGCAGGAGAAAGGCGAACGGCAGGCCCGGCGAGTAAAACCCTTGTATCGAACAGGTCCTTGAAATGGGCGAGTTGGGCGCGAACGAGCTCAGCCAGATCCGTTCCCTGCCATTCGTTTTTGATGAGCAAATCCTGGCTCATGGCGAGCGCTTGCAGACGCTCGGAGAAACGCCGCACGAAGTCGTCCGGGTGTGACGTGGCTGTGTGCCGGGCGATCGCCTGAACAACGCCCAGCATGTTCTTCGCGCGATGATTGACCTCGCGCATGAGAAGCAAAATCTGCTCCTCGTGCTTCTTGCGGTCCGTAATATCCTCGACAACGACGTTGACGCCGATGATTTCCTCCGACGCGTTGCGGAGCGGTATCCACTGTTCGAGCCAGAACCGCAGGACGCCCGGCGTCGCGGCCGTTGTGCCGGACAGTTCAACGTCAGAAACGCCCTGACCGGCCTCAAAGACCCTGGCGGCGATCTCTTCCACCTTGTCAGCGACCGCGGGCACCATTTCACGAACGGTTTTCCCGATGTGATCCGATACCGGAAAGCCGTTAATCTCAGCGAGCCGCTTGTTGATACGGACATAGCGCAAATCACGGTCGAGAACGCACAAGCCGATCCGGGCGGTATCGTAGATCGCCTCGATTTCGGCGAGCGAGTTTCTGGCTCGGTTCTCGCTCTGGGCAAGCGCAGTCTCGATCTCTTTTCTTTCGCTGACGTCGATTGCCAATCCGATAAGCCGGACAAGCTGCCCGTCAGGCGCCGTTGTGGCGCGTCCGCGATCCCAGAGCCAAACCCAGCGGCCGTCCTTGTGTTTTACACGATACTCGGTGCTGTAACGGCCGTCCGCGCTGCCGTAAAGCACAGGCGAGATGACGATGCGGCTCCGGTCGTCGGGATGCACGAGGGAGAACCAACCCGCGCTCGATGGGGGCACCTCCCGGGGATGATATCCGAGCAACCTGATCAAGCCCTTGCTTCGCCAACAGTAGTCTGTCTTTGCGTTCCAATCATAGACGAAGCCCCCCGCCGCCTCTTCCCCGGCGACGAAGCGTTCGTTGAGCTGGCGCAAGGCGGCGTCAGCCATGTTCCGTTCGATGGCAGCGCCCTGAAGGGCGTTCCAAAGCTCTTCAATCTCGGGCGTTCCGGGCTTGAACGCGGGCACAGGGCCTTTGAGCAATGCAACAGCCTTGTCGCGAAGTTCCGCGATGGGGCGTGTGATGCGCTGCGCCATCAGGCCCGCCAGCAGCAGGCTCAGCACCGATAACCCCGCGCTTACGGCCATCGCTGGACGCGCCGTGCTCCAGACCGCGGCCTGCAATTCCTCCTTCTTCAGCGCGATGCCCACCGTCCACCCGCTTCTTGCCGAGTGCGCGTTGGCTGTCACAGTGTCGTCGCCTTCGAGGCTGCGGATGTCGAAAACGCCATCCCGGTCTTTGACCTTTCGCCAGCTCTCCGAGGCAAGCGTGCCGACACGGCTCTCTTGATAGGGCACGCGGGCGATGAAGCGGCCTTCCCGGTCTATGATCCCGGCGAGCCAGCCTTGCGGCATCCTCTGCTCGTTGAGGAGGCGAAGAAACCCGTCCATGTTCATGGTAACGGCAAGCGCCCGGTACGGTTCGCCGTCCTTGAAGACCGGCACTTCTATGGTGGTGACCCAATTCGCGGAGACTGGCCCGAAAAATATATCCGAAACAAGGATAGACCTGCTTTCGAGGGCGCGCTTCTGCGTCGCGATGGCGGCCGGAGCCCTTGACGGAAGCGGCTGCTTGGCCATCTCGCTGGTATTTAGGATTTGCCGCCCTTGAGGATCGGCGACCACGACCCAGGAGTTCGAGACACTGGCGAATGCCCTGCGTGCCTCGGCCTCGAACGCGCGAAGATCGTCGTCGAGCAGATGCGGCGAACTCGCAAGGAACTTGGCCAGCACGATATACCGGTCGAGTTGTGCATCGAGACCCGCGGCCACCGAGCGCGCCGCATAAAGCAGACTGGTCCGCTGAGCTTCGTTCGTGGCGTGCACAACACGGTCGACAACCGCGATGCCAAGAACATTGAGAGGGAGCGCAAGCGCAATCACAATCAACGCCAGGCGCGCGCCGATCGTCCAGCGCTCAAATCCGATAGCCGAGCGCAAGGCACTCACCAAGCCATTCATGAGAACGGCTGGCTTTGCCGCGGTCTCGCCGCATGAGCCGGCCCGCACTCCTTCCGCGCCTTTCGCAACTTTGGACCGAGGCTTCTCTGCGCCTTCTGCTAAAGGCTTAGCTTTCATCTTGGCCTTCGCGGAAACCGTTCCTTCGTAGCAGGAGGCCCGATACGGGAGCGTACGCCAACGCCGTCCAATCCGCACCCCCTGACATGAAGTATTTTCGGAGCGTGTCCCGTTGAGATGTAGTCTGTTTGACCGCACGGGCAAGCATAAGCGAGGCGCTCACCAATGCGCCTTCCCGCACATCTTTCTAAGTCTCGCAAGGTTTTAGCGGACAAGATTGTACTGCCCAACCGTCGGTATTTAAAAACCGAAGCCGTGAAAGATTTCCGTTTATCTCTGTAGAAGCTGTCTTGCCCGTCCTCGCTTCCTGGGGAATAGTGGGCGCCTGCTGGGAGATTCTGCAATGCGGGGTTTTGGTTTCGTCCTTAAAGCCGTGCTGGCAGTAAGCACCATGCTCGCTGCGTTCGCAGTCGTTGCCGCCGTGGACCGGCTTGCCGAGCAGGAAGCGAGCATACCCATGAAGCCGGAGCCCGCGTGGGAAGCGGCAAAGACTGAAGCTTCGGCGCCGCCCGCGCCTGGCGTTGCAGCTCTCGAGCCTGCGCTTGAGACTGCGCCGGCGCCGTTCACGCCGCCGCCAGAAACAAGCCTGGCCCAGGCGACAGTGATCCCGGAATCCTCCTCCGCGAGTGCGGTCGTGAAGGACAATCTCGTACCGCTGACCGAGGCGCCGGAACCGGCAGGCGCCGATGCTTCCTCGCAGTCAAGTCAGGATATGGTCCGGCTCGCCGCCGCTGCGCCGCAAATTCCTGCCCCGAGCCTTGCGCACATTCCAGCGCTCGTCATCAAATTCGCTCCGGCCAAGGTTCTGTTCGGCGCAGTAAGTGCGCCGTCCAAGATGGCGGCGCGCTCCATCGGCTTCTATGCAAAGGGTTGCCTCGCAGGCGCCAAGCCCCTGCCCGTGAACGGCCCGGCCTGGCAGGCCATGCGCCTTTCAAGGAATCGTATTTGGGGCCATCCGACGCTGGTGCGCTACATCGAGCGCTTCGCCAAAGACGCGAAGGTCAAGGACGGCTGGCCTGGCCTCTTGGTCGGCGACATGTCGATGCCGCGCGGCGGTCCGATGCCCTACGGCCATGCGAGCCACCAGGTCGGCCTCGATGTCGATATCTGGTACAAGCCCATGCCCGATCATGAGCTGACGAATGAAGAGCGCGATACCATCCCAATGGAAACCTTTCTCATCGATCCGGGCCACGTGAATCCCAAGGTCTGGACGCCGGACTTTGCGAAGCTCCTGCGCCGGTCCGTATCCTACCCGGAGGTTGCTCGCGTGTTCGTCAACCCCGCGATCAAGAAGTGGCTCTGCGACAACGTGAAGGAAGACCGCGCCTTCCTGCGGAAAATCAGCCCCATCATGGGCCATGACGACCATTTCCACGTCCGGCTTGTCTGCCCTGCTGACAATCCAGGCTGCCGCAATCAGCCGGGTCTTCCCGTCGACGAGGGCTGCGGCAAGGGGTTGGACGCCTGGATCGCGAAGCTCTCGAAGGCCGCCGTGCCGGCGCCGGTCCCTGTGACGGCAGCGCCCGCGCCAAAGGCTGGCGTGACGGCTTTGAGAGCAACGAGAGGAAAACGTTCAATCACTTTGGCGCAGCTTCCGGCGGATTGCCGGTCTGTCCTGCGGGCTCCCTCAATGACGGCCGCGCGGTAAGCCTCGCCGCCGAGCCGCCCTGTTAGCGTGTAAAATCCGTTAAAATTGGTTTCGTTTCGTAGAATAGCCCCTATCTACTAATGTAAATAATTTTTTCGTGCGAGCATGGGCGAAGGTGTGGCGGCCTGCAGCTTCAGCTTACTCCTTCGGGACTGAGTGGTCGTTGCGGTCGGCGACCTCTTTGCAGCGCCAGCGCTTGTCGCCATCCATGCGAAGTTTTCGCTTACGCGATGCATTGCCGAGCGATTTCATGGCGCTTCGCCTCGCCTTTTGGCCACTGTCTCCTCCGCCAGCTTGACAATATGCCGGGACGATAGGGCCGTGCGCAATTGATCTAACAAGTTCCGAACCTGGATCGAAAAAAGATTTTTTACAGAATAGTGAAGTCAAGCTTCAGCAGGCGCACGTTCAGCCTCACTTCTTGACTCGCCCTCGGCCCCCAACCAAGCTTGGTAAAAGAGATGATGGAGGCGCGCATGGCGGCAATCGGATTTGTCGGGCTTGGCAATATGGGCGGCCCTATGGCGGCCAACCTGATCAAGGCAGGCCACAAGCTTCGCGTTTTCGACCTGTCGCAACCAGCGATCGCGAAACTCGTCGAGGCAGGCGCAGAGGCAGCGCCTTCCGCGACCGACACGGCGAAGGATGCGGACGCCGTCATCACCATGCTTCCCGCGGGGCACCATGTCCGCGACATCTATCTTGGCCCCCAAGGCCTGATCGCATCCGCGCCGCGCGGCTGCCTTCTCATCGATTGCTCGACCATCGACGTGGCGACGGCCCGCGAAGTCAGCGCCGCCGCCGAGGCGGTTGGCCTCGACATGCTCGACGCTCCGGTCTCGGGCGGCGTCGGCGGCGCGCAGGCCGCAACGCTGACTTTCATGGCGGGCGGAAGCGAGGGCGCCTTCACACGCGCCGAACCGATCCTGTCTTCAATGGGCAAGGCCGTAATCCACGCCGGGGGACCGGGCAACGGCCAGGCCGCGAAGATCTGCAACAACATGATCCTCGGCATTTCCATGATCGCGGTCTCGGAAGCCTTCACGCTCGGCGAGAAACTCGGGGTGAGCCACCAGACGTTGTTCGACATCGCCTCGAAATCGTCCGGCCAGTGCTGGTCGCTGACAAGTTATTGCCCTGTTCCAGGACCGGTGCCTGCCTCGCCCGCGAACCGGAATTACGCTGCCGGGTTCACGGCGGCGATGATGCTGAAGGATCTGAAGCTCGCCCAGGAGGCCAGCCGGATGACAGGCGCAAACACCCCTCTCGGGGCCGAAGCGGCCTCTCTATACGGCCTGCTGGCGAGCCATGGAGCGGGGGGGCTCGATTTTTCAGCGATCATCCAGTTTTTGCGCGGGAAATCCTAGAGAGCCGGGCGGCCTCTTCAATTCGAATCGTTTCGTAAATAAATTGTGTACGATGGGCCGTGTAGAGCCTTGCAAGAGTTCTCCTAAAAGTTGCTACAATTAAGACGATATTCACAGATTCGCGTATAGGTTGTATCTGCGGGTATCAACGCAACTTGAGGATGGTTGGTGACATGATCGCCGATATCGTACGCGTCCAGCCGGACGACCAGTCGTTAAAAACAAATTACCTCGTCACTCTTCGGATGATCGAGCGGTTGCATCGACTTCTCCTCGATCTCATCAAGGATGAGTTTGAGCGGGTTGGCCGAACAGACGTTAACAGCGTGCAGGCCTTGCTTCTGTTCAACATCGGAGACGTCGAGCTTACAGCGGGTGAGCTTAAGACCCGCGGTCTCTATCTCGGGTCCAATGTGTCCTACAACCTGAAGAAGCTTGTCGAGAGCGGCTATATCCATCACCAGCGCTCGCGCACCGACAAGCGCTCTGTCCGGGTGAAGCTCACGGACAAGGGGAAGGCAATTTCCGAGATGGTGAACCGCCTTCTTGAACGGCAACTGAACATGCTCGAGAAAGTGGGCGGCGTCTCCGTTCCCGACCTCAAGCACTTCAACCAGATCTCGGTGAAGCTCGAACGCTTCTGGGGCGACCAAATCCGCTACCAGCTTTAACCACGAAAGCGGCGTTCTGACGTCAATGCCGCTCTATAATTTCCACGCACACATCTCGCGCCGGAAGCTCATAAGATTCGAAAAGCGGGTCCTGCAGATGCACTTCCAGATTGCAGGCCCCTTTCTACTCCCCTGAGCTAACAGGAAAATTAACCCCGTTATCGACATAATTCGGTGCGACGAAGACTGAGCCTATCGGAACGTGGCGATTCGATGTGCCTGTATTGGAAGGTGTGATGGGGATTATGAAACAGAGGGTTACAGCCGCGGTTGTAACGGCTGCCTTCGTGATTTTTGCAGGAGTGTTCGGGGCCGATGCGCAGCAGCGCAGGAGCTCCTTCGACGATTGGTTGGGCTTCGACCAATCGGATGACTCCTGGGATCAGCCTGCTCGAGAACGCACCTTTGCCAGGGACTGGGAAACGCAACCCGATCGCGGTTTCCCCACTCTCGCGAAAGAGAATATCGCGACCACCAAAACGGCCATAAAGCAATATGCCGAACTCGTCGCGCAGGGCGGATGGCCCCAGCTGACGCCGATCGAATTGCGCACGGGCATGAACCATCCCGCAGTGTTGCAGCTCCGTCGCCGGCTGCAGGTGACGGGCGATCTCCAAGCCTACGGTGGCTATCCCGAAGTTTACGATTCCTACGTGGAACAGGCTGTGAAGCGCGCCCAAGTGCGCCACGGCGTACCGCCGACCGGTTTCCTCGACGCCATTACGCTCGACGCGCTCAATGTTCCGGCAAGTGCGCGCCTGCGCCAGCTGCGGACCAACTTGGCGCGTCTCCAGACCCTCGTTCCGGCCACGCCTGCCGGAAAGTATGTGCTCGTGAACATTCCCGCGGCGCAGATCGAGGCGGTGAACAACAACCAGGTTGTTTCACGGCATACGGGCGTGGTCGGCAAGCCGGATCGGCCGTCTCCGCTTTTGCAATCGGCGATCGAGGAAATAAACTTCAACAAGGAGTGGGTCGTTCCGCCGACGGTTCTGAAGGCCGATCTGGTCCCGAAGGGCCGCGACGGCCAGGACGTGCTCGCGAAATACAAGATCGAAGCTTACGTTGACCACGCAGCCTATCAGAAAGGTCAGCGTCTCGACCCGGCTCAAATCGACTGGGCCTCGGACGCGCCGCTTCATTATTTTTACGTGCAGAATGCGGGCGAAGACAACCCGCTCGGCTACGCCAAGATCAATTTCGCGAGCCCGCACGGCGTCTATATGCACGATACACCGGGGCAAAGCGTGTTCTCGAAGAGCTTCCGGGCGGAAAGCTCGGGCTGCGTGCGCGTGCAAAATATCCATCAGCTTGTCGCGTGGCTCTTGGAAGATAACGGCTGGTCGGTTCAGCAGGTTCTGCGCATGAAGCAAACAGGCGAGCGGCTGACCGTGCGGCTGAAGAAGCGGGTGCCCCTCTATTGGGCCTATATCACCGCATGGGCTACGCCCGACGGCACCGTTCAGTTCCGGAACGACATTTACAGGAAGGATGGCCTGGAGGCCATTGCGTCCGCTTACTAGATCAACCCCGCCTTTAACCGGAATCGATTAAAGGCGGAAAAGGTGGTCGATTCCGGAGCGCTGGAGCAGTTTGCTTCACAAAGGAAAGCGGCCCGACGCGATCAGCGGGCGGCCGCGAACTGCTCCGGCGAACGGGTAGACCCAGGTGGAGAATCCTGTCACCGCGCGCGAGCCGCACCTCCACCACATCGCGATAAAACAGATCGGGCTTCGTGCCTTTCGCCGCCGCAGCCTTCATACGCGTCCAGCGCCACGAGCAGGGTATCGCTGCGCAGGAGGAAAAGCTCCCCATGCACCCTGTTCGTGCAGTCATCGCCGAACACGGCACCGGGATAGCGGCCAAGATGATAGAGCCGCCCCGGCGTCCATCCTTCGCCCACGAACTGCGCCCGCGCTCTCAGAAGCTGCGCATAGGGACTGCGGCTCGCCCGCATAAGCGTGCCATACACAAACAGATGGCGCGGGCCGGCCTGCATCACGGCTTCACGACGACCTTGCCCTTGATCTGCCGCCCCTCCATGGCGCGCAACGCGTCCGCCGTTTCGGCGAGAGAGAACACGCGATCGATATGCGGCCGGATCTTGCCCTCGATGCACCACTGGATCAGCCGGGCCATCTGATCGCGAAAGCCGGGGAGGTTCGAGAGCAACGTGCCGTCCCCAGAACACGCCTGCAATTTCGCAGCCTTTCAACAGCACGAGGTTCAGCGGGATTTTCGGAATGTCGCCCGCGGCAAATCCGACGACGAGATAGCGTCCGCCCCAGGCGATGCCGCGCAGGGCGGGCTCCGCATAAGGGCCGCCGATGCAGTCGTAGATCACTTCCGGGCCCTTGCCGCCGTTCAGAGCGCGAACCGCCTCTTTCACATCGACGCCCGTCAGGTTGAGAAGCTGCGCCGCGCCCCGGTCGGCGCATACCTTCAGCTTCTCGTCCGAGGTGCCCGCCGCCACGACCTCGCGCGTCCAGGCAAGCAGCGACCTCGACAGCAGCGAGCCCCGCGCCGCCCGTCGCGCCCAGGACGAGCACCGTCTGCCCCGGCCAAAGATGGCCGCGATCTTCAAGCCCGTGCAGGGCCGTGCCGTATGCGATGGGAAGCGACGCGGCCGCTTCATCGGAAATGCCATCGGGCAAAGCAACGACCCGGCGCGCGGGCGCGATCGCCTCTTCCCGGCACCCATTATAGCCGATATAGGCAAGCACCCGCTGGCCAACGGAAAGCCCCTCGACCCCTGGCCCGAGCCGGGCGATCGTACCCGCAAGCTCGCCGCCCGGCGAGAATGGCAGTTCCGGTTTCGTCTGATATTTTCCGCGCACGATCAGCGTATCGAAGAAATTGAGCGCAACCGCAGAAACGCGGATCGCAACCTCGCCCGTCGCCGGCTTCGGAAGCGGCAATATCGCCAACCTCGAGCGCGTCGGGGCCGTCGAGAGACTTGCATAGAACAGCTTTCATCGCATACCTCAGTCCAAACACTCTCATTTTACGCGAAAAGCAAGAGACATGCGCGGATACTTCGCAATCGGAGCCGAACGGATATCGAAGCCCATGAATATGGGCAACCTCTTGCGCTCGGCCCATGCCTTCGGCGCGAAGTTCTTCTTCACGATCGGCGCGCATCCGCGCGCTTTCGAGGCGAAATCCGACACGTCCAAGGCCGTCCACCATTTGCCGGTCTATCATTGGGCGAGCGCGGACGAGATGATCCTGCCACTCCGCTGCAAGCTCGTTGGCGTGGAACTGATCGAAGGCGCAACGGATCTGCCAAGCTTCCGCCATCCGCCCCACGCGGCGTATGTGCTTGGCCCGGAGCTTGGCGTTCTGTCCGAAGCGCTCCTCTCGCGCTGCGATCATGTTATCAAAATTCCGACGGCTTTTTGCATCAACGTCGCCATGGCCGGCGCGATCGTTATGTATGACCGCGTACGGAGCCTTGGCTCGTTCCCGGATCGCATGGAAGCGCCAGCCCCGCATCTTCGAACGCCAACAGGCAAGCTTCCGGCGGACCGATGACCGAGGCCATGATTTTAGCCTTGACGGACAGCCCGAGAGTCCAGAAAGGGTGAAAAGCACTGAAAAAACGAGAATTTCGGCATGCGCGGCGGCCTGATTATTCCGGCATCATGCTTATCCTGCTGGCTCCTTGCGCCGTGGCGCAACAGGCGCGATGCAGAGCCGCGCTCCTCAGCCTCGCAGCAGCCCAAGGCAGCGCCCCCACGCCCGCAAAGCCGAAGCCCAAGCCCGCCCCGGCGAAAAAGCCTGCTCCGGTCGCGGCTCCCGAGGTGAAAGCGCGGCTTCTTGAACGAAGTAAAGGATTGGACGGTCTACATTTATGAGGGCGCCGAGGGACGGGTCTGTTTCGCGGCGTCGGCGCCAACCGATATGCAGCCCAAGACAGCGAAGCGCACGTCCGTCATCTTCTACGTCACGACTTGGCAGAAGGACGGCGTGCACAACGAGGTCAGCGTCAGGCAAGGCTATGCCATGAAAGCGAACGCGGTAGCTACGGTGACAGTCGGCGGCCAGAACTTCTCGCTCTCGGCCGACGACGACAAAGCCTATCCGAAAGACCCCGCGGACGAGCGAAAACTCATCGCCGCAATGACGGCCGGTGGCCCCATGATGGTTAAAGCGACGTCAGCGAAGGGGACGCAGACGACAGACCAATATTCGCTGGAAGGTGTCGCTGCGGCGCTTCAAAAGCTCGATGAATCCTGTCCGCAGGGATGAGGAGATGCGGTTCCGGCCTAATCCCAGAACCCGATGTGCTCCTGGGCGGCGCGCAGGATGTGCGGCCGCTCCCGCCACAATTTCCTGGCGGCTTTTTCCGCTTGGAACGGTCCTGAAAACTCACCACCTTCGAGGCTGTTGAAGCCATGCAACGCAGCCATGAAGCGATATGCTGGCTCATCGTGGTTGTGGCGAACGATGATGCCCACGGCATTGCCCTGCAACTCGATGACATATGCGTCCGACATGCGTGTCCCCTCACCGGCGAGGCCGGTCGATTAGGCTGTCTACAGTTGGAAAAGTTGCTTTTTGGTTACGCGCCGAAACAAATTGAGGTAGCGGATGAGATTGCGCCTCGAATGTTTACAGCTTACGGTCTATAATTGCCTGCATTGGTTCACCAGGATTTCGAATGCCGGGACATCTCATATGGCCCGCGAGCGTGGCAAAGATTATAATATTCCATTGGGTAAGCTGATTATGAAAAAAGCGAAGCAATTCCCTTGAACGCATGCCGCCCGCACTCTCTTGCAGGCGCAGCGGAAGACCGCAGGGAAAAAAAAGCTAAGTTTCCACTAAAAAAGCAAAAAAATTCCGATCGCGAGCTCTACTTTAGTCTAAGCAACTAACGTGCCGCACCTGGGCTTAGACCGTTTTCGAAACTTTCTTCGACCGCCATTTAAGGGCAATGGAAACGCTGGAAATTTGATCCTAATCAAAGTGATCAGGGCGCATCTTGGCCATTCTTGGACGCGTCTAAAGGTTGTGCCGCAAAGATAGATGCCAGCCGAAGTAGCGAGGCGCTTGCATGCCTTCACCGAAGCGCCATATCCCCCAGGTATCAACGCCCCGCGCTTTTGCAGTATGGCTAACAAAGAACGGAGTCTTGCTTCATGAGCGAGGCAAAAGCGGCAATCACCGTTGACGGGCTTGAAGCGCTCATCGGCGCGCTTGCCGCCCGCGGATATAAGGTTCTAGGCCCTGCCGTCCGCGATGACGCCATCGTCTATGACGAGATCGCGGGCATCGCAGACCTGCCCTCGGGCTGGACGGATCGCCAGGACGCGGGGCGCTACCGCCTGGAGCGCCGCGACGATGATGCGTTCTTCGGATTCGCTCATGGCCCGCAATCCTGGAAACGCTTTTTGCATCCGCCGAAGCAAACGCTCTGGACCGCCGAGAAGAGCAGCGAAGGGCTAAAAATCGTCCCGCCCGAGCCGCCTTCCCAGAAATTTGCCTTCATCGGCGCGCGTTCCTGCGAATTGCACGCCATCGCCATTCAGGACAAGGTTTTTCGCGACGGGCCTTTTGTCGACACGGCCTACGCGGCGCGGCGTCGCGACGCCTTCATCGTCGCGGTAAACTGCGGCGAGGCTGGAGGAACATGCTTCTGCGTGTCCATGAAAACGGGTCCGAAAGCTGAATCCGGGTTCGATCTCGCCTTGACGGAAATTCTGAACGGGAACAACCACACCTTCCTGATCGAAGCGGGAAGTGCAGCGGGCGCCGAGCTGCTTGGCGCAGCTTCCCAAACGGCCTGCGACAAGCGACGACTTCGCCGCTGCACAGGCCGTCGTGGAGCGCACGGCAAGCCGCATGGGCCGCAGCCTGCAGACGGACGGCATCAAGGCGCTTCTGCAAGATAACCCGAAGCACCCGCGCTGGGAGGATGCCGCGAAGCGCTGCCTCTCCTGCGGCAATTGCACAATGGTCTGCCCGACCTGCTTCTGCACAACGATCGACGATAACAGCGATCTCACCGGCGCAACCGCCACGCGCGTGCGCAAGTGGGATTCCTGCTTCACCTTGGACTTTTCTTATATACACGGCGGCCCGGTGCGGCCGAGTGGAAGTGCCCGTTACAGGCAATGGATGACGCATAAGCTCGCGAGCTGGTACGATCAGTTCGGAACGTCAGGATGCGTAGGTTGCGGGCGCTGCATCACCTGGTGTCCCACGGGTATCGACATAACGGAAGAAGCTGCCGCGATCAGGACAGCCCCTGCAGCCCGAACGGAGGAGACCAATGGAGGGACTTGAGCGCATTCTAAGTGAGCATCCATTTTTTGCAACTTTCCCCAAAGAGCATCGCGAACTTCTGGCGGGATGCGCGAAGAACCACCGTTTCAACGCCGGGCAGTTCCTGTTCCATGAGCACGACCCCGCAAACGAGTTCTTCCTGATCCGGCATGGAAAGGTCGCTTTGGAGATCGTAGTGCCGGGCCGCGAGCCCGTCGTCTTCGAGACGTTGCAAGACGGGGATATTGTTGGCGCTTCGTGGCTCGTCCCGCCTTATCGCTGGATGTTCGACGCACGCGCCGTTGGATTGACCCGCGCCATCGGCATGGACGCCGCGTGTCTGCGCGGGAAATGCGAGGCGGATCATCATCTTGGCTACGAGATGATGAAACGCTTCTTACCTATCCTAGTAGGACGGCTTCATGCAACAAGACTTCAGATCCTCGACGTCTACGGCAAGCATTGACGAAACGCCGATTGACGAGACGCCGGCGGACCCGTTCCTTCCGGACCTATATCGCGTCGTCAGCACGACAACCGAGATCCCGGATGTCGTGACAATGGACATCGTGCCGGTTTCAGGCGAACGGGCGCCTTTCGCGGCTGGCCAGTTCAACATGCTCTACGTCTTCGGCGTGGGCGAAGTGGCCATCAGCATGAGCGGCGATCCCGCCGACACGAGCCGCCACGTACATACCATCCGCGATGTCGGCATGGTAAGCGGCGCACTGACAAGGCTCAAAGAGGGCGACGTCCTCGGCGTGCGCGGGCCGTTCGGAACCGGCTGGCCGGTTCATGAGGCTGAGGGGCTCGATGTCGTGATGGTGTCGAGCGGCTGCGGGCTCGCGCCTTTGCGGCCCGCCATCTACCATATCCTGAACAATCGCGAGCGCTATGGGCGCGTTTCGATCCTCCTCGGCTTCCACAGCCCGGACGATCTACTCTATCGCCATGAGTTCGAGCAGTGGCGGCAGAGGCTCGACATCGATCTTCTCGTGACCGTCAACCACGCGGATCGCAGCTGGCGTGGCAATGTCGGCGGCGTGCAGGTGGCCAATTTCATAAAGCGCGCGAATTTCGATCCCAAGGAAACGCTTGCGATGGTTTGCGGCCCCGAGGGCAAGATGCGGTACATGGCCAGCTCTCTTCGCGATGCCGGGGTCCCAGAAGAACGCATCTACTTCTCCATGGAACGCAACATGAAATGCGCCATGGGGATTTGCGGGCGCTGCCAGTTCGGTCCCGAATTCACCTGCAAGGACGGCCCAGTGCTGCGGTTTGATAAGCATCTCGCGCATCCTCGCCGTCAGGGAGATGTGACATGGCTACGCGAAACCGCCCCAAGCTGGCGGTCTGGAAGTTCGCATCCTGCGACGGATGCCAGCTCTCCCTGCTCGACCTGGAAGACGATATTTTGACGCTCGCGGCGGAAATCGATATCGCGAATTTCCCCGAAGCGTCGAGCGCCATTTCCGACGGGCCTTACGATCTATCTCTGGTCGAAGGATCGATCACGACGTCGCATGACGCCGAGCGCATTCACAAGGTGCGCGAGCAATCGAAGTTTCTCGTGACCATAGGCGCATGCGCGACTTCGGGCGGCATCCAGGCGCTGCGGAATTTCGCCGACGTGAACAGCTTCATCTCCGCTGTTTATGCCTCCCCGCAATATATCAACACGCTTTCGACATCGACGCCGATCAAGTCGCATGTGCGGGTGGATTACGAGCTGCAAGGCTGCCCCATCAACAAGTTGCAACTCGCAGAGGTTATCTCCGCCTACCTGGCGGGCCGGAGGCCATCGATACCAGCCTACAGCGTTTGCATCGACTGCAAGCTGCATGGCAACCCATGCGTCATGGTTCAGGGCATTCCCTGCCTTGGCCCCGTGACGCATTCCGGCTGCGGCGCGCTTTGTCCCTCATTCCGGCGCGGCTGCTACGGGTGCTACGGCCCGATGGAAACGCCGAACACTGCCGCGCTAGCGAACGAATGGAAGCTGCTGGGCGCGACCGAGCGCGATCTTCAACGCGTCTTCCGCACGTTCAACGCCGCCGCGGAACCGTTCCGGAAAGAGAGCGAAGCTCATGGGGACTAAGTCGATCCTGGTCGATTATCTCGCCCGCGTCGAAGGCGAAGGCGCACTTGACCTGCAAGTCAGCGACGGGCGCGTAACCTCCGCGCAACTCAAGATCTTCGAGCCGCCGCGTTTCTTCGAAGCCTTCCTGCGCGGCCGCGGCTACGCCGAAGTTGCTGACATCGTCGCGCGCATTTGCGGCATATGCCCGATCGCCTATCAGATGGGCGCGGTCCATGCGATCGAGAACGTTTTCGGTGCAAAGGTCGACGGACAGCTTCGGGCGCTGCGCCGGCTCATCTATTGCGGGGAATGGATCGAGAGCCACGGCTTGCACGTGGTCATGCTTCACGCCCCCGACTTCCTCGGCTTCCCCGACGGGATCGCAATGGCACGCGATCATGGCGCGATGGTCAAGAACGGCCTTGCTATCAAGAAGGCCGGCAACGAGATCATGCAGCTCCTCGGCGGGCGGGAAATCCATCCCGTGAGCGTCAAGGCAGGCGGTTTCCATCGCGTGCCAACTCGGGCGGAACTTAACGCCCTGGCGGAGAAGCTGAAGCACGCCCGAGACTTGGCCGTGGGGCTTGCGCGGTGGGTGGCACTGTTTCCCTTCCCGGATTTCGAGCAGGACTACGAATTTGTGGCACTTCGTCATCCGGGCGAATACCCGTTCAACGAGGGCCGCCTCGTTTCCAGCCGCGGCCTCGCCATCGACATAGCCGATTACGACAACGAGTTCGAGGAGCGGCATGTCGCCCACTCCACGGCTTTGCATTCGGTTTTAAAGCGCCGCGGCGCTTATCTTGTCGGGCCGCTCGCCCGTTACGCCCTTAACTTCGACCTCTTGCCGCCCTCGATTCAGGCGCTCGCACGCGACACCGGGCTCGGGCCGGTTTGCAGGAACCCGTTCCGCAGCATCGTCGTGCGTGCCATTGAGATCGTGTACGCCTTCGAAGAAGCCTTGCGAATCATTGCGGACTACGAACGCCCGGCGGAATCGTCGGTTAAGCTGGAGCCGCGAGCAGGCGTCGGCTTCGGCTGCACGGAGGCCCCGCGCGGCATCTGCTGGCACCGCTACGAGTTGGAGGACGACGGCACGATCAAGACGGCGCGGATCGTTCCGCCGACTTCGCAGAACCAGCCCAGCATCGAGGCTGATCTCAAAGATGTGGCAACATCGATCCTGGATCAGCCTGACGACGTCATCCGGCACCGTTGCGAGCAGAGCATCCGCAATTATGATCCTTGCATTTCCTGCTCGACGCATTTTCTGAAGCTGTCCATCAATCGCTCATGACGTCAGACGATCCGGGGGGAGAGGCGCGGCCGAAAATTTTGGTAGCGGCTATCGGAAACCCGGATCGCGGCGATGATGGAGTTGGGCCGCTCGTGGCCCGGACACTGTCTGGCCGGCTTCCGCCGGCTGTCAGGCTTGTCGTCCGCGCCGGCGATCTGATGTCGCTGATCGAGGACTGGGCCGAGGTCGATGCAGTGATTTGCGTCGATGCCTCCGCTCGGCAAGGGGCGCCGGGACGTGTCTGCCGAATCGACCTCGCCGAAAAAGCGCTGCCCCCCGAGCTGGCTTTCACATCCAGCCACGCCTTCGGCCTCGCGGAGGCCATCGAACTCGCGCGCGTCCTGGAACTCGCTCCGAAACAGATCGTTGTTTACGCTATCGAGGGCGCTTGCTTTGACACCGGCGCGCCGTTTACGCCTGAAGTCCTATCCGCTGCCACCGAGGTTGCGGATTGCATCGCGGGAGAGGTTCGCGACATCTTGAACGCGGCGAGCGGACGAACGCGTCCATGAGCATTGAGAACAGCGATCGGCAAAGCCTGCGTGTCCGCATTTCGGGCAGGGTTCAAGGCGTCTGCTTTCGCGTCTGGGCAAAACAAAATGCTGAGGCCCTGGGCCTCAGCGGATGGGTCCGTAACCAGCGGGACGGCGCGGTCGAAGCCCTGTTCTCAGGCTCGGCGAATCAGGTCTTCGAAATGCTGGCAAGATGCCGGAAGGGGCCACCAGCGGCATTTGTTGAGAATGTTGCCATCGTAGACGATAGCACCACAGTACCAACCGGCTTCAGAGTCTTACCGACCGCATGATTCAAACCGCAACGGCTAAGCTCCTGCTAACAAGAGCGCAAGCTTTGCAAATGGTGCAAATAATAAGGTGCCGATCTATCTATCCCGGTGATGCAAATATAGCACAACAGTGATCAATAAAGCTGATTCTGGTGGCAGAGGAGGTTTACTTGTCTTCGCCGTCATTCCAGTTTCTGTTTACACTTTATTAGAGTTACGATTCGACTGCACCTTCAGGTGGTCGGGAATTAATGGCGTCGTTGCGTATATCGAGTTTCCCAGGGGCAAAGGCTTAAGAGGCGAAAGCCTCGGGCCAAGGTTGGGCGAGCGAGGCGGAGCCATGAGAGTCTTTCAGATTATCGCTAACGCGCAGAGTGCGCACATCTTCTCGAACATGGGGGAAGCATTCGGGTTCGGTGACGAACTGATGGCGCAAACCGTTCGATATTTCGTTCCACCTATAACAAAAAGCATCGAGAAACGTGCTCAAACGCCTGAAGGCTTGATCTCGGTGCTCGAATTTCTTGGCTCTCGCCGTTACGACCGATTCCTGGATGACCCAAGGATTTTCGGGCACGCCCAAATCTCCGAGGAAGGCCAGCGCATCCTCAATTATCTCTTTTTGCGCAAGGAACGCGTTCAGAAAATCATCGAGAACCGCGCCAAGGTCTTACCCATCGATCCCGTCACGCTTGAAAAACTGTTTCCCTTTATCGCCGTGCTGGCTATCGCGGCAATCGAGCTGAGGACACGCCGCCCACTCGGCTTGATCCTGTACCGCGTCACGAAAGGCGCCACGGACGACCGTGCGATTGCGAATCCGTTTCTTGCCCTGGTGCAATATCTGAGAAAGCAGGAGCAACAGCAGAAGGATCAGCGCAAGAGGCGGCTGTTCTCCTTCTTCGGCGGATCAGAGACGCCCGCTCAAAAAACTGAACCGGCAGCCGGTTTCTTCCAGTCAGCCTGATAAAGTTTTCAACCCAATGGCTGCCTTCTCCGGCTCAAAACGGAGGGGAGCAGCCTTGGGTTGGGTGTTTTTCAACAAGCAGCGCGATCCGTATCATCGTCATTCTTACTTTTGCGCTTGAAGATTGATTTAATACAACCTAAGATTGAATCGTTTTGCAGGACTTTCTTAAGCAAGTGTAATCCTGGAAAAGTGGAGTTTGTCCCTCAAGCCTCTCGCTGTATGCGGAGGAAAACGAGCTTATTGGGAGATGACCATGTCAATTTCGGGTGTCGGCACTAGTGCGGCGGCGGGAGTCACCCACCACCATCATCATCGCGGGCAAGAAGCCAGCCAGACATCGAATTCGAATTCGGCGGCTCAGACGCAGACACAGTCCGCATCGGATAGCGTGAACACAGCGAATACAACCAGTCAGGCGCAAAATACCTTCCTTGCTCTTCTGGGTAGCTTGGCGATAAGCGGGTCACCCCAAGACGGTGCAACGGCGCCAACTCGAACGACCTATCCCCAGTGGTCATAAGGCGGATAGCCGGAGCATAAGAGCGAGGTGTCTAACCCCGGTCAGAAGTCGAGCCCTATTCCAGGCTTTTGACGGAGTGGGTGAGAGAGCCCGCGGAAATCATATCGACTCCCGTTTCGGCGATCGAGCGTTCCGTCACGACGCGCAGTTTCCGGCTTCAGGCGGCTCATTCAAATAAAGAAACACGCCAAGGCTGGAGGAGCAAGCCGACAGACGGTTAAAAGTCGAGCCCAATATCCAGGCTTCTGACGGAGTGGGTGAGAGCACCGACGGAAATCATATCGACGCCCGTTTCGGCGATTGAGCGCACGGTTACGAGTTGCACCCCGCCGGAAGCCTCACACAAAATCGCAGGCTTCACCATCTTCGCTCGAGCTACGGCATTTTTCAGTTCGGGCACCGCCATATTGTCGAGCAGAACCGCGTCGATGGGATGTTGAAGCGCCTCCTCCAGCTGAGCCAGCGTGTCGACCTCGACCTCGACCTTCACGAGATGGCCGTTTGCGGCGAGAACCTTTTCGATTGCCGCTGAAACGCTCCCGGCCGCAGCGATGTGATTGTCCTTGATGAGGACGCCGTCAAAAAGACCGAACCGGTGATTGAACCCGCCGCCCGCCCGCACGGCGTATTTCTCGAACGCGCGAAGGCCTGGCATCGTTTTGCGCGTGCACACGATGCGCGTATGGGTACCGGCGACGGCCTCGACAAAATGGCGGGTGGCTGTGGCGATACCGGAGAGGTGTTGCAGGAGATTGAGTGCGACGCGCTCCGCGGTGAGGATGGCGCGCGTCCTGCCTCTTATGCGCGCGACAACGCTCCCGGCCAAAACGACGTCCCCCTCTTTCACATGCGAGTCGATAACTGTCTCGGGGTCAAGGGTCCGGAAAGCGGCGGCTACCAGAGGCATCCCCGCGATGCACCCGTCTTCGCGAAGCGCCAGCACCGCTTCCGATGTCGCTTGCGGCGAGACGATTGCGTTCGTCGTGATGTCGCCCGCAAGCCCAAGGTCTTCCATAAGAGCGGCTCGCACCGTATCCGCCGCAAGGTGATGAGGAAATTGAAGTCCGGTCTCCACCTGAGCCGCGATGTTCTGCATGAACAGCCTCAATTGAAGTGAAAACGGGACCCACCCTATCCTTTTCGAAGGTCAGGATGGATGCCTGATAAACAATAACGGAGATCCCGGTTACATCACAGCGTGTCTGCGCGGGGCATCGCTGATAAATTCCCCGAAATAGCCGCCGGTTACATCGGCGACAATCTGGCGGGCGCGATCCAGCGTCAAATAGGTGTGATGAGGCTTCGAGGCGGCTCTCTCCGGATAATCCAGCCGGAAATGCGCGCCCCGGCTTTCCTTGCGAGCGAAGGCGCCGACGGTGATGAGAAGCGCAGCCGTGACCATGTTCTTGAGCGCGGGAGAGGCGGCTCCTGCCTTGATCTCCTGCAGAGACCACAGCGCAGCCCGCAAGGATGCTTCCGACCGCTCCACTCCGACCTGGGAGGCCATGGTCTCTCTTAGCCACTTGGTGAGGCGCGTAGCGTGCGCGGGGTCTTCCACCGCGAGATTGACCGTATCGGGCACGTCGGACTGTTCGCCGAGAGCGCGCCAATTTTGCTCCCGACTGGCAATATCTTCAGCCACGCGTGCCCCGAAAACGACGGCTTCGAGGAGCGAGTTCGAGGCGAGCCGGTTTGCGCCATGCACGCCAGTGCAGGCCACTTCGCCGCAAGCCCACAATCCGGTGAGCGTGGTGCGCCCGCGCGCATCGGTTAGGACGCCTCCCATATGGTAATGAGCGGCGGGCGCAATTGGTATCGGCTGCCGCGAGGGGTCGATCCCGGCTTCCACGCAAATCTCGTAAGCGGTGGGAAAAGCCTCCTTGAGGTCGATGGAGCGGCAGTCGAGAAACGCCCCACGGCCAGCCGTCACTTCTTCATGGACGGCGCGGGCCACCACGTCGCGGGGGGCGAGTTCGGCGCCTGGGTGCGCCTGCAGCATGAAGCGTTCGCCACTGCGGTTGATGAGAAGCGCGCCGTCGCCGCGTATCGCTTCGGAAGCGAGAGGGGCTGGGTCTTGCCCAATATCGAAGGCGGTTGGATGGAACTGAATGAACTCGGGATCGGCAATCACGGCGCCTGCGCGCGCCGCCATGCCGAGGCCGCCGCCGTTGGCTTCTTTCGGATTGGTGGTCACACGGTAGAGCTGGCCAGCCCCTCCCGACGCCAGCACGACGACACGCGCGGGAAGGAAGGTGGCCCGGCCCGGCTGTCCGGCGCGTGTGGCGTAAACGCCGACGATTCGGCCATCCCGCTGAACCAGCTCGACGGCTTCCATAGTATCGAAAACCGAAATTGAAGGCGTCGAGGAAACGGCGGAGATGAGAGCGGCCATGACGGCCCTGCCCGCGCGGTCGCCCTGCACGCGCACGATGCGGCGCGCGCTGTGAGCTGCTTCGCGGGACATGCGCAATTTGCCATCGAGTTCGCGGTCAAACGGCACGCCGTAGCGCAGCAAGTCCTCGATGCGCTGCTGGGCGTCGCGCGTCAGAAGTTCGGCCATTGCGGGATCGGTGAGCCCGGCGCCAGCCGCGATCGTATCGGCTGCGTGCGATTCCGCGGTATCGCCTTCTCCAATCGCAGCCGCTATCCCGCCTTGTGCCCAAGCCGACGACGCGCCTTCGCCAAGCGGCTTCGGCGTGAGCACTGTTACCGGAAGCGGCGCGAGCCGGAGCGCCGTGAAAAGTCCGGCCAGGCCGCCACCAATGACGAGAACGCGGTCTGGGCTACCGGGTCGCCGGAACTTCAAAGGCTGTTGAATGCGTTGCTCACTCATGGCTTCCCCTTTGCGCAAACCGTGTCGGAAAGGTCAGGCGGTGAGGTTTATCATCCGCTCGACGGCGCGGCGCGCCCGAACCGCCACCTCCGGATCGACCATCACCTCTTCCTTCCCGTAAAGCAGGCTGTCCAAAATTTTCGGCAGCGTGATCCGCTTCATGTGCGGGCAGAGATTGCAAGGCCGGGTGAACTCGGTCTTGGGCGCTTCGACCGCCACGTTGTCGGCCATCGAGCACTCGGTGACGAGAACAACGCGCTTCGGCTGGTGATCCTTCACCCACTTGATCATGCCGCTGGTGGAGCCGGTGAAATCGGCCGCCTCGATGACATCGGGCGGGCATTCCGGGTGCGCGATGATTTTCAAGCCCGGCTCGCCGTCGCGATACCGCCGCAGTTCCTCGCCTGTAAAGCGCTCATGCACCTCGCAGCTGCCTTGCCAGGAAATGATCTCCACCTTGGTCTGCGTCGCGACGTAGCGCGCCAGATACTGATCGGGAATCAGCAGCACGCGAGGCGCGCCGAGGCTCTCTACCACATTCACCGCATTGGCCGAGGTGCAGCAAATGTCGCATTCGGCCTTTACCGCAGCACTGGTGTTGACGTAAGTCACCACCGGCACGCCCGGGTAGGCTGCGCGCAGCGCGCGCACGTCTTCCGCCGTGATGGAGGATGCGAGCGAGCAGCCGGCCTTGGGATCGGGGATGAGAACGGTCTTGTCCGGGTTCAGCAGTTTCGAGGTTTCCGCCATGAAATGGACGCCGCCCTGCACGATGATGTCCGCGTCCGTGTTCGCCGCCTCCTTGGCGAGCTGAAGGCTGTCGCCGAGGATGTCTCCCACGCCGTGGAAGACTTCCGGCGTCATGTAATTATGGGCCAGGATAACGGCGTTCTTTTCCCGCTTAAGGTCGCGAATGGCCTTGATGTATGGCGCGTGCCCGACCCACTCCAGCGGTGAAATGACGCGCTCGACGCGAGCGTGGAGCGGCTTCAGCTCGCGGATGGCCTCGCGGACGAAGGCGGGGTCGAAATGATGGCGCACGGGTTCGAAGCCGGTATCGAGGTCGATCGCCGGAACAGCATGAACGCTGCGCCCCCGGAACGGCTCAACTCCGCTATCCAAGAATGCCATGTTATCCTCCGTCCCTTTCGGGGTTATGCTCACTTTGAGCATTATAAGGGCTCAAAAATAGGCCGCCACCTCAAGCTTCGCCTGAGTGCCCTTATGCTCAACACGACTATAAGATAAGGTGCGATTCGTCTCTTGCCAATCCTTTTTTTGGCGCACATCGGCGCGGAGGCTAAAGAGGATCGCGCCACGCAAAAACGCCGGCCCACCCGAAAGCGGCCGGCGCTAGCTCCATTGGCGCTGTATTATCAGGGGTGAGCGTGCGCCTCTCCGTTTGCCGCCTTCGTCATGGACGGGAACCATCCCTGGAAGGTTGAATCGAATTCGTGATAGTTGCAGGTGATTTCCTCACCGGCGGCGATATCGCGGATGGCAAAGCCTTGCTCAAAACCCGTGAAATCGGTGTTTGGCGCTTCGCTGTGATTCATGAAGCGGCCGTTATCGGACTCCAGCACCCAAATGCCCGGCTTAGTCATATGAGGATAAGAATAGCGGGCAATAAAGTCTTGCATGTGAGGAGGAAGTTCTTCGATGTCGGACTCGGTGAAGAAGACATCGAATTTTGGCTCGAGGCGCCAGATTACATCGCCGGCTTTAATGGGCTCAGCAGCGAAGATGCCTACTCCCTCGATCGAACTATTCGAGAGATAGGTGCGAACAAGCATCATGATTTGGTAGATCCCAATAGAGTAGTGAGGTTGATTTTGCTTCATTGAAGCTTGACGGCATTGCGCCAAGTATTGCGCTCACGGCCTACTGTGCGACCTCGGCCGCGAAGGAGGCTGTCGTCTCTCACATGTGTTTTTTCAACATCCTTGAGCGAAGTTGGGAAAACAGCGCTTGCTCTGGTTGCTGCTAGCAACACAGATTATCGATGATTGCCGCAATTCAAGGGATTTGCAACATACATATTTTGGCCGCTCCAGACCCTCGGAAATTACTTGTGAAAATGCGACTCGATCTCCTTTTGGTGCAACGTGGAATGGTGGAAACGCGCTCCAAGGCGCGCGACCTCATCAAGCGCGGCCTTGTTCGGATGGGAGGAAGAACGAACCTCAAGGCCAGCCTGGAGGTATCCGTTGAAGATCCTATCGAAGTCCTTGAAAAACAAAGCTATGTTGCACGCAGCGCCTGGAAGCTTATTGCGGCGCTCGACTATTTTGCGCTGCCTCCGCAGGGGCGGACTTGTCTCGACGCCGGCTCCTCAACCGGAGGTTTTACACAGGTTTTGCTTGAGCGCGGTGCTGCCCGCGTTTTTGCTGTGGATGTCGGCCGCGATCAGCTTCATTCGTCGCTGCGGTCGGACCCTCGGATTACTTCCTGGGAAAGCATGGATGTCCGTACACTGACGCCTGAACAATTCCAGATGCCGATCGATGCTGTGACATGCGATGTAAGCTTCATCTCTATGCTAAAGGTGCTGCCGTCTGTGCTCCCCCTCGCCGCGAAGGGGGCTTGGCTTGTTACTTTGGTGAAGCCGCAATTCGAGGTCGGCCGAAAGCTCATCGGCAAGGGCGGAATCGTCAAGGATGAGGCGGCGAAGCTGGCCGCCGTCCAAAGAGTTACCGACCATATAAAGGCGGCGGGATGGACGGTTTTAGGACCGTTGCCATCGCCGCTTAAAGGACAGGACGGCAATGAAGAAACGCTCGTCGCCGCCATACGTGAACGCTGACCCGCATTTTTCCTCCGCAGATGGCCGTGTCGCGACTATCGTGGCCATGGGAGCCCAAGGCCACGGCGTGGCGCTCGTCGGCGGCCGGAAAGTTTATATCCCCTTCACCTTGCCGGGCGAAACGATCAGCGGACTAATCACGGGCGCGAATGGTGATGCGATTGCCATCGACAGCCCTTCACCGGACCGTATCTCGCCCATTTGCAAGCATTTTGGGGTTTGCGGCGGATGCTCGCTCCAGCACTGGCGCGAAGCCCCATATGCGGAATGGAAAGCTGATCTGGTCAGATCGGCCCTGGCGAGGGAAGGACTAGCCGCGCCGATAGAGCCACTCAAACGCTATCCGGTGGCAAGCCGGCGCCGCGCGACCTTTACCGCCTCCAAGGAAAACCGGGAAGTGAGGGTCGGCTTCAACGCCGCGCGCAGCCATGATCTCATCGATCTCGATGAGTGCCCCATTCTGCTGCCGCAGATCGCGTCCGCGTTGCCGCATGTGAAAGCGGCGCTCGCGGATACGCTTCCGAACAGGGCAGAAGCCAAGGTTCATCTCACCGCAGCCGAAAACGGGCTTGATTGCAGTATCGAAGCGCCGAAGCTCACAGCGCAGCGTATTTCGCAGCTTAGCCAAACACTTTCGGCGGCCGGGATCATCCGGGCGTCCTGGAACGGCGGCATCGCCTTTTTGAAGGCGACGCCCTTCGTTTTTTTGGCCGGGGGCGTGCAGGTTATTCTGCCCCAAGGCGGCGCCTTCATTCAAGCGGTCGAGGCCTGCGAGCGCGACATGGCAGCCTTCGTGGGCGAGGCATTGGCGGAGGCGAAGTCGTCAAAAGGGCCGGTTTGCGACCTCTTCGCCGGGCTTGGCGCTTTCACTTTCCCTTGCGCGAAACACGCCGCGGTTACCGCGTTCGAGGAGAACGCGGAGGCTGTCGCTGCGCTGAACGATGCGGCCAAGGGCGCAAGCGGCGTCAAGCCCGTTAAGGCGGTCCGGCGCGATCTCTTCCGCAACCCGGTAGGGCCAATGGAACTGAATGCGTATTCCGCAGCCGTCGCCGATCCACCGAGGGAAGGCGCGGAAGCGCAATCGAGGGCGCTTGCCGCGTCGAACATAGGCTCGGTTGTGATGCTGTCCTGCAATCCGGTAACTTTCGCGCGCGACGCTTCGATCCTCTCGGCGGGTGGATTTTCACTGGCGCGCCTCGCGGTCTTCGACCAGTTCAGGTTCTCGCCCCATGTCGAGATTGCAGCGGCGTTCTTTCGCGCGGGCGGCAAAAAGGGCAGGCTCGCGCCCGCCCTCAAACGGTGATAAAGGCCGAATTAAGCGGCGTTGGACTGCCGGGCATCGGTCGCACCGCCTTCGATCACACGCGGAGCCGTGCCCTTCGTGATCGTAATTGTGCGCGGCTTCATCGCTTCCGGAAGCTCCCGCTTCAGGTCGACGTGCAGCAGTCCGTGCTCAAGCGTGGCCGAGGACACTTCCACATAGTCGGCCAATCGGAAACGGCGCTCGAAATTGCGAGCGGCAATGCCCTGATGAATGTACTGATGAGCCTTGTCATCGTTCTTCTTTTCACCGCGAACCGTGAGCGTGCCTTCCTTCACTTCGATGGAAAGGTCGTTCTCACCAAAACCGGCGACGGCCATAGAAACGCGATAGACATTCTCGCCGAGCCGCTCGATGTTGTAAGGTGGGAAGCCCGTCTCCGTATCAACATTGGCGAGTTGATCGAAAACGTTCGCGAGGTGATCGAAGCCAATCGAGGATCTATACAGGGGGGTGAGATCAAGA
Organism: uncultured Alphaproteobacteria bacterium; assembly: GCA_963839435.1. GTDB lineage: Bacteria > Pseudomonadota > Alphaproteobacteria > Rhizobiales > Rhodomicrobiaceae > Rhodomicrobium. The sequence goes on along the minus strand of CAWIVD010000017.1, from coordinate 112,059 downwards.
CGTCTCATTAGGAGTTCTCCTTGGTTAAGCGAGACTTTAAAGCCTGCCTTAAAGGCCAGGCGGATCAACTTTGCAGCCATTGGGCCTGCCACTTCTGATTTATTTCTGGAAGCTTGGCTTTCAAGGGGTGCTTGAGCATCCCTGCGCAGGGAAGTATGAATTTTTTTGCATCGACGAGAGGAGCCGCAAATGGCCTCAGAAATGGCGCAACTGATCGGCACGACCCGCAATCCGGTACCGAATGGAGCCGTCGCAGGCACGTTTGGCGCCCGCGGAGGAATACGCATCCGCTACGCGCGGTGGGACACGACGGCCGAGCGCCGCCTGGGAACCGTGTGCCTCTTTCATGGCCGTGCGGAGTTCATCGAAAAGTACTTTGAGACGATCACAGACCTGCGCAGGCGCGGCTTTGCGGTTGCGACCATGGACTGGCGAGGCCAGGGAGGCTCGTCGAGGCTCCTCAGAAATCCATCGAAAGGCCACGCCGAGAATTTCTCGCAATTTGACGCGGATGTTCGCCAGTTCATGAGCGAAATCGTACTCCCCGACTGCCCGCCTCCCTATTACTGCCTTGCCCACTCGATGGGGGGCCATCTGGTCTTGCGTCTTGCCCAGACAAAGGTCTGCTGGTGGGATCGCATGGTGCTCACGGCTCCCAAAATCCAGTTTGCCGGAACCGATTCGCAAAAAACCATGACCTGCACCGTAGCTGAAGCAGCCGCCCTTATTGGTTTTGGCGACAGCTTCATTCCGGGCGGAAAGCCTCACTCATGGGAGGACGTTTCCTTCGAAGTCAACCCGGTGACTTCGGACAGGCTTCGCTTTGAGCGCGCCCAGGAAGTGCTCCGCGCCGCACCTCACCTGGCAATCGGCTCCCCCACAATCGGCTGGGTTGCGGCTGCTTGCAATTCCATCTCGATCGTCAACTCCGCCGCCTTCATGGAAAGCGTCAAAGTTCCCATTCTAATTGTCGCCGCCGCAAACGACGCATTCGTATGCACTGCGACGATCGAACGCTTCGCAAGCCGCCTTAAGAATTGCGCTCACATCGTCGTCGCGGGGGCCAAGCACGAAATTCTTCAGGAACGCGATCAATTTCGCGAGCAGTTCTGGGCAGCGTTCGACGCGTTCGTCCCAGGCTCGATCCTCACTCCTCGCCGCTCGGAGCAGGCGGAAGTGGTTCGATAGCAGGCATGAAAAAAAGGGACGAGGCAGCACCCCATCCCTTGGTTCGTGAAAGGCTTGCCGTTAGATCGACCCGCCTTTAATCGGAATCGATTAAAGGCGGAAAAGTTGATCGCTTCTAAGGTGCTAGAGCAGCTTACCTGCGCCCAAACGGACGCCGGCTGCACTAGTGAGGCAACGCGGCGCCATCTCCATCCTGAGCGCTCTGCGTTGACAGATTTTGCAATTGCGCGGCGGCAAGTGCCGCAGCCTCGTCCCACTCGATCGGCTCGGGCTTGCGAACGAGCGCGATGCCGAGCACCTCGTCCATCCTCGCGACGGGGATGATTTCCAGCGCATTTTTCACATTATCCGGAATTTCAGCGAGGTCTTTCGCATTCTCTTCCGGTATAATCACGCGTTTGATGCCACCACGAAGCGCGGCCAACAGCTTCTCCTTGAGGCCGCCAATAGGCAGCACCCGCCCGCGAAGTGTGATTTCGCCGGTCATCGCGACATCACGGCGGACCGGAATGCTCGTCAGAATGGAAATGATCGCCGTCACCATGGCCACGCCCGCGGAAGGCCCATCTTTCGGTGTCGCGCCTTCCGGCACGTGCACGTGAATGTCCTTCTTGTCGAACATCGGCGGTTCGATTCCGAAGGCCACCGCCCGGCTGCGGACGTAGGCGTTCGCAGCCTGGATCGATTCCTTCATCACATCCTTGAGATTGCCGGTGACGTTCATCCGGCCGCGGCCCGGCATCATCACGCCTTCCACGGTCAGTAGCTCGCCGCCTACCTCGGTCCAAGCCAAGCCGGTTACGACGCCGACCTGATCCTCTAACTCCGCTTCGCCGTAACGATGCTTTTGCACGCCGAGGAAGTCGCGAATGTTTTCCGCGGTGACGTGAACTTGCGTCTCTTTGCCGCTTTCGATCAGCTTCACGGCCTTGCGAGCGAGTTTCGCAATCTCGCGTTCCAGGCTACGCACGCCTGCCTCGCGGGTATACCGCCGGATGATCTCCACGATGGCGTCGTCCGCCACTGTCCATTCGCCCGGCTGCAGGCCATGAGCCTCCATCTGCCCACGCATCAAGTGGCGCTTGGCGATTTCAAGCTTCTCGTCCTCGGTGTAACCCGCAAGCCGGATGATCTCCATACGATCTTTCAAAGCCGGCGGGATGTCGAGTGTATTGGCGGTCGTCACGAACATCACGTTGGACAGGTCGTAGTCGACCTCCAAATAATGATCGTTGAACTCGTGGTTCTGCTCTGGGTCCAACACCTCCAACAGCGCAGACGCCGGATCGCCGCGGAAATCCATGCCCATTTTGTCGATCTCGTCGAGCAGGAACAGCGGGTTGGTCTTTTTTGCCTTCCGCATGGACTGGATCACCTTGCCCGGCATGGAGCCGATATAGGTGCGCCGGTGGCCGCGGATCTCGGCCTCGTCGCGGACGCCGCCAAGCGACATGCGCACGAACTCGCGGCCGGTCGCCTTCGCGATGGACTTGCCAAGCGAAGTCTTGCCGACGCCGGGAGGGCCGACGAGGCAAAGGATGGGGCCTTTCAGCATGTTGGTCCGCTTCTGGACGGCCAGATATTCGACGATGCGCTCTTTGACGCGGTCAAGCCCATAATGGTCTTCGTCGAGGACAGCTTGCGCTTCGTCGAGGTCTTTCTTGACCTTGCCCTTGACGCCCCACGGAATGGACAAGATCCAATCGAGATAGTTACGAACCACCGTCGCCTCGGCCGACATCGGGCTCATCTGCTTGAGCTTCTTCAACTCGGCTACGGCCTTGTCCTTGGCTTCCTTGGAGAGCTTCGTATTCTCGATCTTCTCCTCGAACTCGGAAATGTCATCGCGCTCGTCTGAGTCGCCGAGTTCCTTCTGAATGGCCTTCATCTGCTCATTCAGGTAGTATTCGCGCTGAGTCTTCTCCATCTGGCGCTTCACGCGGCTTCGAATTTTGCGTTCGACCTGCAATACCGAGATCTCGCTCTCCATGAGCGTGAACACGCGCTCCAGCCGGTCCGAGACCGAAAGAAGCTCCAGGATCTCCTGCTTGTCGCCGATCTTGATGGCGAGATGTGATGCGATGGTGTCGGCGAGCTTCGAATAATCGTCGATCTGGCTGAGCGTGCTGAGCACCTCGGGCGAAATCTTCTTGTTGAGCTTGACGTAGTTCTCGAACTGGCTCACCGCCGACCGGGAGAAGGCCTCGATCTCGTCCTGGTTGCCCAGCGTCTCTTCGACGCGCTCGACCTCGGCCTCAAAATAAAGCTCGTTCGGGCTGAAGCGCTTGATTTTGGCGCGCGTGGTCCCCTCAACCAGAACCTTGACAGTACCATCCGGAAGCTTCAAAAGCTGCAACACCGTTGCCAGCGTGCCCATTGTGTAAATGGCGCCTGGTTCGGGATCATCGTCTCCGGCGTTTTTCTGCGCAGCCAAAAGGATCTGACGATCGGTGCGCATCACCTCATCAAGCGCGTTGATGGATTTCTCGCGTCCGACAAAAAGAGGCACGATCATATACGGAAAAACAACGATATCACGGAGCGGCAAGACGGGGAAAATTTCGTCAGGACCAGCCGTTTTGGATTGATCCGAATGTGTGTTCGTCATGTCAGTCTCCTAAATCCGGCAGCGAAATCCTGCCACCGCTCACTTTCGCCGGCTAACCCTGCCCGATGCACCGGAGTCTCATCCTGGGCGAGAGTACACCGGCAGGGGAGCGCATACCCATAGGAATGCGCAAAGCCGGTTAATTGCAGCGCGTCGCTTGCACCGAAAGGGTGCTTCGAAAAATGTTGGCTGGACCATGGAACATAAGGCTTCAGTTTGCTGTTAACAAACTTCCGCATTATGCGCTCGATTTCATCTAGGCGTTCCGCGTAGATCCGCAAGGGCTTGGCATTCCCCTCGATGACCTCGGGGCTGATGACGACTTCCTCCACACCTTTCAAACTTGGCAGCTCAAACATGCTGTCGAGAAGGATAGCTTCCATGATAGAACGCAAGCCGCGTGCCCCGGTCTTGCGGTCGATGGCCTTGCGTGAGACCGACTTCAGTGCCTCGGTCGATAGCGTCAATTGAACGCCTTCCATCTCGAAAAGGCGCTGATACTGCTTCACAAGCGCATTCTTCGGCTCGGTGAGGATCTTTACGAGCGCCACCTCGTCGAGGTCTTCCAAGGTCGCAAGCACGGGCAGACGGCCGATGAATTCGGGTATGAGGCCGAATTTCAGAAGGTCTTCCGGCTCCACGCTGCGCAGAATCTCGCCCGTTCGCCGCTCGTCCTCGGATATGACTTTCGCGCCGAACCCGATGGAGGTCGTGCGCCCGCGCTGGGCTATGATCTTTTCGAGGCCCGAGAAGGCGCCGCCGCAGATGAACAGGATGTTGGTTGTGTCGACCTGAAGGAATTCCTGCTGCGGATGCTTGCGGCCGCCTTGGGGTGGAACGCTCGCAACCGTGCCTTCCATGATCTTCAGCAAGGCCTGCTGGACGCCCTCGCCCGAAACATCCCGCGTGATTGACGGGTTGTCGGACTTGCGGCTGATCTTGTCGACCTCGTCGATATAGACGATGCCGCGCTGAGCCCTGTCGACGTTGTAATCCGCGGCCTGCAGAAGCTTGAGGATGATGTTTTCCACATCCTCACCCACATAGCCCGCCTCGGTCAGCGTCGTGGCGTCCGCCATTGTAAACGGAACGTCAAGAATGCGTGCTAAGGTTTGCGCCAGCAGCGTCTTGCCGCAGCCGGTGGGGCCCATAAGGAGGATGTTGGATTTGGCCAGCTCCACGTCGTTGTTCTTCGCGGAGTGGTTGATACGCTTATAGTGATTGTGGACCGCAACCGAGAGGACGCGCTTCGCGTAATCCTGGCCGATCACATAATCGTCGAGAACGTTGCAGATTTCCTGGGGGGTCGGTACGCCGTCGCGAGACTTTACATAAGAGTTCTTGTTCTCCTCGCGGATGATGTCCATGCAAAGCTCGACGCATTCATCACAGATGAAGACGGTGGGCCCTGCTATGAGCTTACGCACTTCGTGCTGGCTCTTTCCGCAAAAGGAGCAGTAGAGCGTATTCTTGGAGTCGTGACCCCTGCTTTCTTTCGTCATTGACCTACCTTAGCACCCACATACCAGGAAAGTTGGCCTTCGATTGTGCCTGACTGATGACTGAAAAGCGCGTTCTTCCGGCGTTTACTGCCACACTCAAGCCTATCTCCTGCCCCACTCTCCCATGTACGCTACCCCATAGTCTTACGGCTTCTGCGGCGATTGTCCATAATTTCGATTCGCCGAGCCTGGAGAGGCAGAGCGCTAGGTTGAACCGCCTATACTTTCCAGGCGGTTAAAAATGGCGCATCTGTTTTCTTTCGTCGCACGGAAGACACAGGTTCCTATGAGCGGCTGGATCCCGCTTCCTCGACCGGCGCGCGCTTGGTGATGACCTCGTCGATAATGCCGAAAGCTTTTGCCTGCTCCGCTGTCATGAAATGGTCACGATCCAGCGTGCGTTCAATAATCTCGTAGGGCTGGCCCGTATGCTTCACGTAAATCTCGTTGAGGCGGCGCTTGGTCTTGAGGATGTCCTCCGCGTGCCGTTCGATATCGCTCGCCTGTCCCTGGAATCCGGCGGAAGGCTGGTGCACCATCACCCGCGCGTTCGGGAGGGAATAGCGCAGGCCGGGTTCTCCAGCGGCGAGTAAAAGCGAGCCCATCGATGCCGCCTGACCTACACAAAGTGTTGATACGGGCGGGCGTATGAATTGCATGGTGTCGTACATCCCGAGGCCGGAGGTCACATGTCCGCCGGGCGAATTGATGTACATGGCGATTTCCTTTTTCGGGTTCTCCGATTCAAGGAAGAGAAGCTGCGCCGTGACGAGAGAGGCCATCATGTCCTCCACGACGCCGGTCACGAAAATGATACGCTCCTTCAGAAGCCGGGAATAGATATCGAAGGCACGCTCACCGCGATTGGTCTGTTCGACCACCATCGGAACGAGCTGGCTGGTATAGTATTCGACTGGATCGCGCATACGTATCTCCCTGGCGTAAAGAGCCGCGGCAGAGTGGTTTTTCTATGGTTGCTCGCGACCTCGCGGGCGGAGAACTCGGCGGCTGAAAAAGACCGGTGCGGGCCCCCGGCCCGCACCGCATACATGGGACGATTTGAGCGCGGGCGCAACTAGCCATGAAGGCGGCGCGCGCGTTGGCTAGTCGTGGTGGTGGTGGGGCCGTGATCGTGGTCATGGTCGCATCCAGGCCCGCACTCCCCCTCATGATCGTGGTGGTGTTCGTGGCCGTCATCGCCGCCCTCGAGAAGAGCCTGCTCGCGCTCCTGTTCCGCGGCGAATTCCATAAGCTGCGCCGGCGTAACCTTCTTCTCGTCCGCTTTCACCAGTTCAAGCGCGAAGTTGATGACCTTGTCCTCGTAAACCGGAGCTCGCAGCTCATTCATCGCCTGCGGGTTCTTGCGATAGAACTCGATGACCTGCTTCTCCTGTCCGGGGAATTGGCGCGCCCGGTCTATGACGGCGCGGCGCAGCTCGTCATCTCCGACGCGGATCTGGTTCGCATTGCCGATCTCGGCGAGGATGAGACCCAGCCTCACGCGACGCTCGGCCAGCTTACGATACTCCTCGCGGGCCTTTTCCTCCGTCGTGCCTTGCGATTCGAAGCTCCCCTTCGACTGTTCAAGCTGGCGCGTGATGTTGCGCCAGACCGCCTCGAACTCGCTCTCCACAAGCGAGGGCGGCATCTCGAACGAATGCCTCTCGTCGAGCGCATCCAGGAGCGCCTTTTTCAGCTTGTTCCGGGAGATCGTATCGAGCTCTTTCTGGAGCTGTCCGCGGATCGCTTCTTCGAGCTTCGCGAAGGACTCCATGCCAAGCGTGCGTGCGAACTCATCGTCAGCCTTTGTCTCGACCGGCTTGGCGACTTCTTTCACGGTCACGTCGAAAACAGCATCTTTTCCGGCAAGGTGCTTTGCTTGATAGTCCTCGGGGAACGTCACGCGGACCTCGCGCTGCTCGCCGGACTTCGCTCCTTCAAGGCCCTCTTCGAAGCCCGGAATGAAGCGCTTCGAGCCGATGATGACAAAGGCATCCTCGCCTACGCCACCCTCGAAAGGCTCGCCATCGACGCTTCCCTTGTAGTCGATGGTCAGACGGTCGCCTTCTTCAGCGGCGGCCTCCGTCGCCTCGTAGGACACATTCGCCTTCATAAGACGCTCGAGCGCCTTCTTGACGTCGTCCTCCTCCGGCGCCGCGGCCTCCTTCTCCAGCGTAATCGTTTGCAGATCCGCAAGTTCGATCTTGGGCAGGATCTCGAAGGACATGGTGTATTCGAGGTCGGACGCGCCCTCGATCATGCGCTCGACGGTTTCCTTGTCCTCGGGAAGCTTGATGTCGGGTTGGCCCGCAGGGCGTTCCTGCCGATCCTGCAGCGCCTTCGTGCTCGTCTCGCCGACCGTCTGCTCCAAAACCTCCGCCATGACGGAGCGTCCGTAAAGCTGGCGCACATGCGCGAGCGGCACCTTTCCGGGCCGGAACCCATTCAGCCGAACCTTCTCCTTAAGGTCTTCGAGCTTCGCCTCGACGCGCGCCTTTAAATCAGCCGCTGGGACAATAACCTTTAACTGGCGCTTAAGGCCCTCTGAAACAGTCTCTGTAACTTGCATTGTAAAACCGGGTCTTTGTTGGCCGCTAATCGGCAGAGTGATGAGGGCAACTCGTTACGGTTGCCGCGGGCGATGTCCGCTTCTGCGCAGTGAAATTGCACATTGCCCGGCAATTCACAAGGGGCCGTGTCTTGTAAGGCGGAAAAATCAAGAGATTGCATCGGCCGAAAGGTATGACGAGCCCCTGCCGGAGACGACGAGGTCCAATGCTTCCGGAGTGGCAGCGAAAGATATTGAATGTGGTGAGACCTCAGGAAAGCCCGCAGGGACCGGACCTGAAAGGAATGCGGCGGGGCGACCCTTGGGGATAACGAACGCCCACGCGACGCCGAAAGCGTCGCGCAAGAAGTCTCGCTGTAAGCGCAAGCTGGCGTTCAGCATTCAGCGAAAGATTAAGCCTATGCGACCATTCTCACACTGGACTCCGCGCTATGTCGTCGATCGAACGAAAGTGTTTCTCGATCAACGTCGCGAGCCGGCAGACCCGTGGCTAACACGGCAGGCAATAGACATAATCGAGCCGCTCTTGCGGGCAGGCGACGATGCGATCGAATTCGGCTCGGGCCGCAGCACGCTCTGGCTCGCGCGTCATGTCAGGCGCCTTACGAGCGTTGAGCATGACTCACAATGGCACGCAACCATTACGGAGAAGCTTCGGGCTGCCAACCTTGCAAACGTTGAGCTTCTGCTGCGTCCGATGGATGTCGCCGAAGCCGACGGCGAGAAGAGCGCCTACGTCAAGGTGCTCGACGGGATCGAAACGGCCAGTATCGATTTCGCGCTGGTCGATGGGATGTACCGCAATTTCTGCGCGCTCGGAGTGATCCCAAAACTGAAAGCAGGAGCTATTCTTGCCGTCGACAACGCGAACTGGTTTCTGCCAAGCACAACTGTTTCACCAGCATCACGCAGTCCGGAACAAGGTGCAAAAGATGAAATCTGGCGTAAGTTTCTAGAGGTAACAGCCGACTGGCGAAGGATATGGACGTCGAACGGGGTGTTCGACACTTTGATCCTGTTCAAGGCGTGAGCTCGCTGTCGTTTCCAAGAGGATCGTTCGGCCTTTGCCATGGCGTTAAGGAGGCGAGGGCTGAGCGCGAGCGTGCGGTGTTGCAAGCGTCGATGAAAGTGAGCATGCATTTAGTCCTTGTTTCGCCTTCGCGTGTTGATGCTGCATGGAAGCTCTCGCAGGAAAACTTTTCCCCTTTCAGAAAACGATTATCAGACGGCTCGACAAAGCCTCGCGGGAGCTGCTTTTGCCGGAAGGCGGGCGGGCGATTGATTTCAGCCGGCCGGCGGGTGAACCGGCGCTCGGGGTACCCGATTCACTGGCTTGGCGTATCTTCAAGAATCCGGTCACCACATATGTCGGCGGCGTAACGGCCGTCATCCTTGAACTTGCTGAGCCGCGGGTGCGGAGCGGCGTCTGGGAGCACAGCGGTTTTCGCAAAGACCCGCTCCGCCGTCTTCGCCGCACCGGGCTTGCTGCGATGGTGACCGTTTACGGACCCCGCTCCACCGCCGAAGCGATGATCGCGGGGGTCAGGCGCATGCATGACCGCGTGCGCGGAGAGACACCCCGCGGCGAAACGTACTCCGCCAACGACCCTGAGCTCCTGAACTGGGTTCAGGCAACAGCCGCGTTCGGGTTCGTTCAGGCCTATCATGCGTATGCCGCGCCTTTGACGCTCGCCGAACGCAACCGCTATTACCGGGATGGCGAGATTGCCGCGAGCCTTTATGGAGTGACCCAGCCTCCACGCTCGGAGGCCGAACTTGAGGCCTTCTTTGTGGCGATGCGACCCCGCCTTGAGGCCTCCCCGATCATCTTCGAGTTTTTGCGTATCATGGGAACCGTTCCCATCCTGCCGCGCGTGCTGCAGCCGGTTCAGCCGCTTCTCGTTCGTGCTGCGGTCAGTCTCACGCCGTCCTGGGTCCGCAACCTCCTGGGCCTCGGCGATGATTATGGATTGCGGGCGTGGGAGGGAAGACTTGTCCGCCAAGGCAGCGCTCTGGCGGATCGCATTATGCTGGAGTCGAGCCCTGCGGTGCAGGCCTGCCTGCGTCTCGGGCTGCCGGCAAACTACCTTTACAGAAGAGATGCGGGCTCATCGGACCAAGTCTAAACCGTCTCGGATGCTTCCTCACTTTGAGAGGGCTCAGAGCCGTTCCTGTCTCCGAGGAAGGCAACCTGAAGAGCGGGCACCACGATGAGGAGCATGATCGGCCCGATAAACATCCCGCCGACAACGACAATCGCCAGCGGGCGTTGCACCTGGCTGCCGATGCCCGTGGATAACGCGGCCGGAAGAAGACCAATGCAGGCCGAAAGAGCCGTCATCAGCATTGGGCGCATCCTCTGCGTTGCCGCCTGGAACATGGCGTCCATGGTTCCGATGCCCGAGTGCCTCAGCTCGTTGAAATAGGTCATGATCAAAATCCCGTTCATGACCGAAACGCCAAACAGCGAGACAAAACCGATCGCCGCCGAAATCCCGAAGGCTTCGCCGGACAGCGAGAGCGCAATGATGCCTCCCGCCACCGCAAAGGGGATGCCCGTAAGCACAAGCAGGCTATCGCGGAAGGAGTTGAACAACGCGTAGAGAAGGCCGAGGATCAGCACGAGACTAAGAGGCACGATGATCTCAAGCCGTCTTTGAGCCTGCTCAAGTTCTTCGAACTCCCCGGCCCATTCAAGGCGATATCCGTTCGGCAACGAGATCGCCTTGGCGATCCTCTCTTTGCCTTCCGCCACGGCGCTTCCCAGATCCCGGCCGCGCACGCTGAACTTGATCGGGATGAACCTCAGGTTTCTCTCATGGAAGATGTAGGATGCCCCGGTCTCGATCGAGATGTCGGCGACTTCGGTAAGCGGGATATAAGCGTTGCCATTCGGCGTCGTCACATTGATCTTGGCGTTGCGAATGGCATCGATCGTGTCGCGGAATTGCGGCGCGCCCCTGACATTCACGCCGAACAGGCGATCGAATTCGTAGACGGTCGTGGCGGTGTTGCCGCCGAATGCCGTCTGGACGAAAGTGTTGATGTCGCCGGAATTCAGGCCGTAGCGCGCCGCCTTTTCACGATCGACCTTGACGTTAAGATTCGGCTGACCCAGCACGCGGAAAATACCGAGGTCAGCGACGCCTGGAACGTCGCTCATGACCTTTTTGACCTGATTTGCCAAATCTTCGAGCTTTACCAGATCCGGACCGATAATCTTGATGGAGTTCGCGCCCTTAACCCCCGACAGACCTTCCTCGATATTGTCCTGGATGTATTGCGAGAAGTTCATGTCGATGCCGGTGAATTCGCGCGCGAATTCGTCCTGCAGATCCTTGACCAGATCGTCTTTGGTGCGGCCCGCATCCCATTTTTCGAAAGGCTTGAGCGGCACAAAAAACTCGGCATTGAAAAAGCCCGTCGCGTCGCTGCCGTTATCGGGGCGGCCATGCTGGGAAACGACCGTGATGACTTCCGAATGACTTTTCAGGATCGCGCGCATCCGGTTCACGATTGGCATTCCCGCTTCGAGGGAGATCGTCGGCGGCATGGACGCGCGAATCCAAAGATTGCCTTCTTCGAGCGCGGGAAGAAACTCCGTTCCAAGGTTCGAGGCCAGGAACACGCTCAAGCCCAGAAAAGCGAAGCCCAGCAGGATGGTTAATTTGCGCGCTCTGAGCGCCAGCCGCAAAATGGGCGTATAGACGGCTCGGATTGCCCGCACGACAATGGTTTCGGTTTCCTGCACGTGTTCGGGTATCAGGAAAGACACCAGCACCGGCGTGACCGTGAATGTCGCCAGCAAGGCGCCCACCAGCGCATAGCCGTAGGTCCGTGCCATTGGGTTGAAGATTTGGCCTTCGACGCCCTGCATGGTGAAGAGCGGAATGAAGGCTGCCAGCGTGACGGCGGTCGAGAACAGAACGGCGGTATCGACCTGCGTGACGCTGATATAGATCAGCCGGATGCGGTTCAAAAGGCTCGCATCCGAGGCGTAAACGCCGTTCCGGCCCCGGCCGATCGGAGTCCGCCTTCTAAGAAGCTCTTCTCGCTCCTGAGCCTGAAAAACGCGGAAGATGTTTTCAACAACGATCACCGCCGAGTCCACGATGATCCCGAAATCGACGGCCCCGACCGAGAGCAGATTGGCGTCCTCGCCGCGCAAAACGAGGATGATGATGCTGAAGAAAAGCGCGAACGGGATGTTGACTCCGACAATGATTGCGCTTCGCAAGTCTCCAAGAAAAATCCATTGAATCATGAAGACGAGGAGACAGCCGAAAACGAGGTTATGAAGCACCGTGTTCGTCGTGACGTTCACGAGACTGGAGCGGTCGTAATAGGGGACGAGCCTGACGCCGGGGGGCAAGGTTCCGTCGCTGTTGATCCTCTCGACTTCAGCCTTGATGCGGGGAATGACGTCGTTCGTATGAAGCGTGCGGTTCATGACAAGAATGGCCGCCACGATGTCATCGTCATCGTCCCGGCCTGCCTTGCCGAGCCGCGGCACGTAACCGACGGACACCTTGGCCACATCCTTGATCTGGACCGGCACGCCATTGAACTGGCCAAGCGTAATGTTCTCGATATCGGTGAGCTTGCGCCCGAGAATGAGCTCCGTGTCGCCGCCGTCGTTGATAAGCCCGACGCCTCGGATCGTCACAGATTGCTTTCCGATGTTGATCGTGCGGGCGCCGACATTCACATTGGCGTTGCCGACAGCGCTCACGAGCTGAGCTAACGTCAGATTGTAGGCTTCGATCTTGTTGAGGTCGGCTTCCACCTCGAACTCTTTTGTCGTGCCGCCCCAGGTATTGACTTGCACAATGCCCGGCACCGTCAAAAAGCGCCGTTGCAAGACCCAGTCTTGAATGGTGCGCAGGTTCGTGATGCCGAAGTGTTTCGGGCCTGTCACTTGATAGCGGTAGATTTCACCGACGAGGCTCGATGCCTGGATCTGCGGCTGAACGTTATTGGGAAGGTTGACGTTCTGCAGAAGGCTGATCTGGGTCTGCTGCAGAGCGAAGTAGAAATCGACCCCGTAGTTGAACGTGACCCGAACGAAGGAGAGCCCATAGAACGAGGTCGAGCGGATGTTGTCCACCCCAGGCGTCGGAGCGAGGCCGACTTCGATCGGGATTGTGTAAAGCCGCTCCATTTCTTCTGCGGACAAGCCGGCCGACTGGGCGGTGATTTCAAGAATGACAGGAGCCGGGTTCGGATAAGCCTCAATGTTGAGCTTCGTAAATGCGACGAGGCCGCCAACGACGAACGCCGCTAGAAACATCAATATAAAAGGCCTGCGTGTAAGCCCAAATGCAACAAGCCCCTCAAGCACGGCCTACCTCATGAGTATATATAAAGCCCGGCTTCCAGGCATCAGTTGCCAGCATTAGCGTATTGATTAGCAATAAAAATAGAACCGCCCGTGGCAACCCGCTCGCCCGGCCTCAGCCCGTCAACGACCTCCGTAAATCCATCATTTGACAAGCCGGTCTTGATCACGCGCTGAAAAAACGTGTGGCCGTCTTCGGTTGTCCAGACTGTCATGCTTCCATCGCCTTCGCGCACCACCGCATCCTGAGGGACTGCGAGCGTCGTTTTCGGCGGCGCGAGCGTGATCACAAAGGTCGCGAACATGCCTGCGCGGAGATCGTAATCCGGGTCGGCGATCTCGGACCGCACAAACACGCGGCGCGTATTCGGATCGACGTTCGGACCGATTGTTACGATCTTTCCCAGGTAGATTTGCCCGGGATAGGGGGCAACCCTGGCCCTGACCTCCTGACCCAGTTCGAGGTCTGCCGCTTGTCTTTCCGGCACATTGGCGATCATCCACATGACCGAGGTATCCGCCACAATGTACACAGGCGGAGGATTCCCGGGCTGGACGAAAAGGCCGGGGGCGGCATTACGGGCGGTGATAAGGCCCGTGATCGGCGATGACACGGTCAAGGTGGCGTCGACCTTGCGCTCTTTCACGATGCGGTCCATTTCGGCATCGGTCTTGCCGAAGACCCCGACCGCGCCGCGAGCCGCCCGGTATGCGGCTTCCGCGGCTTGCTGATCGGAGATCGACTGCTCGTAGTCTTTCTGGGCGGCTGCGCTTTGCTTGAAGAGGTTTTTCTGCCTCTCAAGGTTCTTGCTGTTGAGTTCAAGAACGCCCGCCGCCGAAATCAGGGTCGATTCCGCCTGCAGGAGATCCGTGCTGTCTATCGTAAAAAGGGGCTGATCCTTTTTTACGGTGTCCCCGACCTTGGCGAAAGCTTTGATGATGCGGCCTTGATATTGGGTGAAAACCTGGGTCAGCAGATCCTGGTTGAAGTCGATGTTGCCAACTGCCTGCATCTCCTGGGGAAAGGCGTGCTGGCCAACGGGTTCGACTTTGATCGATGTCAGCTGCGTATCGGCAAGCACGACGCTCGGCGCCGCGACAGGGCCCACGCCAGCTAATGGAGTGGCGGCCGCCGGACACGCGACTGCCGCGGCCAAACCGAATAAAAGACCTGCTATTCTGTATGTGTGAACATGAGTACGCATCATGTTACGGCTCCGAACACTTTTCTTTCGAGGAACCCACGAGGCAGCGCGTCTCGGCAACGGTTGCCCCTGGATACTCCCGGGCTATGGGCTCAGGCCTCGGCCCCACCACGCTTGCGAGCCAAGCCTGCGGCTCGGGAGTAGGTGGGGGCAAGTTCCTGTTCCACCAGCCTCCGCCTAAAGCCTGAAACAGGCCGACCGTATCGGTATAGCGGTTTGCCTGCGCCTGTATGACGGCCAGCGATGCCTGCAAATTCGTTGTTTGAGCGCCGAGCACGGTTTGAATGGCGACCTGCCCTTGACTGAGCTGTGTGCGCGTCAACTGCAGCGTTTTTGCAGTCGCCTCTTCCGCCAGGATGGCCTTCTGAAGGGAATCAGTGTCATAGCGGATTGCATACAATATATCCGCCACATTCTGAAATGCGGTCAAGACTGCAAGCCGATAATCTGCCGCAGCCTGATCGACGCCCGCTTCCGCCGCGCGTTGCCGTTGTTGCAAGGTAAAGCCATCAAAAAGAACCTGGGATGCGGACGCTATACCAGTATAAAAGAAAAAGGCGGGGTTATTACTGAAAAGCTGGTTAAAGGCAATGCCGCTTCGTCCAATATCGCCTGTGAGAGACACCTGCGGAAGCCGGTTTGCGATCGCAACGCCGACGAGCGCGCAGGACGCATGAAAATTTTCCTCGGCAGCGCGCACATCAGGCCGCTGGGATACAAGCTCCGAGGGCAACGAAACCGGCAGCTTGCGCGGAAGCTTCAGGTTTGTGAATTCGAAGCGCTCCGGCAAACCTTCTCCCGGAAGATGTCCCGACAGGACGATAAGCTGGTCGCGCTCTTGGGCCAGCGCTTTGCGAAGCGGCGGCAGTGTCGCTTCGGTCTGCGCCACAAGGGCCTCCTGCGCCGCGACGTCCAGGCCGGATAGCTGGCCAGCCTGTTGCTGAATGCGGATCTTCCCCAGGATATCCTTGGATATGGTTACGAGACGTTCGGTCGTGCTGATTTGCGCCCGCAGCGACGCTTCCTGGATCGCACCGGCGGCAATATTCGAGGTCAAGGTGAGGAACGTCGCTTCATTCATGAAGCGCTGGTTCTCTTTCAAGGCTTCGAGATTCTCGATCTGCCGCCGCACCCCGCCCCAAAGGTCGGGCGCGTACCCAACCGTGAACTGCGCCGTGTGAAGCTGGTAGTAGGTGGGATTGGTGCTGCCGGGTCCAACAACCGGGGCCGACACGCCGCCATTCTGGCCGCCGGGGGTGGTGGCGACTTTGCCGCCCTCGCTTGTCACGTTCGGCGTCACCAAGGGGAAGAGCTGGCCCACTTCCGCGTACACATTGGCCTGGGCAACGCGCAAGGCCGCTCGCGCCGCTTCGATATTCGGGTTGTCGTGCAGGGCGCGATCGATCAGGCTGTTGAGCGCGGGCGAGTGGAACATCTCCCACCATTCGGCCGGCAGTTCGCGGCTGACATCGAGATGTTGCGTCTTGGCTTGCGCCGAAAACGTGGCGGGCTGGCGATCGGGCGTGTATTTGGCAATGTCGGGCGGTTCGGGGGGCAGAAAATCGGGCCCGACGCAGGCATGAAGGCTCAGCGCCGCACAAAGCGCCGTCGCGAACCAGAGCTTCGGCGCAAACCTTGCCGGAAGGACCGCGCGCCGTTCCCGTTGAGCCATCCAGCCTAGCCTAGTCCCTAGCGCCCTTCTCAGGGTCTGCTCTCACAATGGTTTAAGAGCAACGCTTAAACGATGCAGCTCTATGACCCTCCTACTATGATTCTATCTATATTTCAAACTGTTCGAAGTTTAAGGGGTTGTTAAGTCCATTTCTGGCGTTTGGCCGGTCAAGGGAGCAAATACTTCGGACATGCGATTTACCATGATGCAGAAACATGGTTTTCTAGTTGAACGGGGCGCCATCAAACGGAGCGGGGTGCGGGATGCGGCGGGTTGAGACAGGCGTGAGATTACGCATTTTTCTTGGCGAGGACGACAAATATAAAGGCCGCCCGCTCTACGAGGAAATCGTCGTGCAGGCGCAGGCTTCCAACCTGTCAGGCGCAACCGTCTTCATGGGGTACATGGGCTTTGGCGCGCGAAGCGGCCTTCACGCGGCGAAGATCTTGCGAGCCTCCCATGACTTGCCCATCATCGTCGAGATTCTCGACTCGGAAGACAAGGTGAATGCCTTTCTCGATGTTCTCGATAAGCTCATGAGCGGAGGCGTTGCGACCGTTGAAAAGGTCCAATTGTACCGCTATAGCCGGGACAAGAAGAAACCGGCCGGAAATTAGTATTTTTCTGCAGAGTTCTGTCAGCGCTTCGGTAATAGTTCACTCAAAGCCCGATCTCCTTCACGTTTAGGAGAGGGCCGGATTAGCGCCGTAATGTCATTGTGGGGTTGGCTGTTCGTATAGTCTTGCATGAGAGGATTACGGACTTGTCTCACTCAGCAAAAGCATCAATCGTCGCGATCCTTGCCCTGGCCAGTCTGACAGCCTTCGCCGGGCAGTGCTCGGCCGGGTTCTACAGCTTCGACAACAAGCATGCCAATGTGAACTTCACCTATTACGTTGGTTTTGCCTCGCAGTCGGGCCGCTTCACAGACATGAACGGTGTTTTTCAATTCGACCGGCGCGCCCCCCAGCAAGGCTCCATCGAAGCCGTCATTAAAACGGCGAGCCTTACCGCCGATGCCTTTGAGTTGGAGTTGAGAGGCAGCCGCTTCTTCAATGTGGGGGTTTTCCCGGAAATTCGCTTCGCGAGCCGATCGGTCAGGCCCTTAGGCGAGGACCGCGCCGAATTCAACGGCGATCTCACCATGAATGGCGTCACACGCCCCGTAACTCTGCAGGTCGTGTTCCAGCCCGAGGCGCGGGCGGCTTTTGGAAGCGCTCAGGCAGCATCGTCGCCGGGCGGCCCCGCGCGCATGATCGCTAAGACTTCGCCTGAAACGAAGCGAATTCAATATGACATCGCTTGGTTTCCTCGTGAACGACGAGATCGACATCGAGATCTCGGCCGCGCTGCAGGAAAAGAAATAGGCGATGGAGGCGCTCCGATTGCTTCCGGCTGGAACGAGTTCGCCGGGTGGGCTTACACCCACCGGAAAGCGCCGCCTTGAACGGCGCACGCCGAAGGCTGCTGTTCGAGGTTGCCGAACCTATAGCGCAATTGGAGGTATAGCGGACGCCGATTTTGTTGGCCTAGCCCCTGCCAGGTAGTTAATGTTGTGGTGATGACAGTCAGTTTGCCCGATCTAAAGGCGTTTCTTGTCGCGACACCTTTCTTCGGTGGCCTTTCAGAGGCAAGCCTTGTTCTCCTCACCTCAATGATGATCGAGCGATGCTTCGACGTTGGCGCCACTGTCGTCGCGGAAGGAGAACAGGGGCGATCGCTGTATGTCGTTCATTCCGGCGAGCTCGTGGTGAGCAAGCTCGGTGAGTTGGGGCGCGCGATTCATATTGCGCGCCTGGGGCCTGGTGATTTTTTCGGCGAAATGACACTCATCGAAATGCAGAACCGATCAGCCAGCGTCATCACTGAGAGCACAAGCGTGCTTTACGAACTCACAGCCGGAAACCTCTACGCGTTCTATAAAGCCGATATCCACGCGTATGCGATGGTGTTGCAAAACATCAACCGCGAGCTCTGCCGGCGGCTCCGCCGGGCCGACATGAGCATTGTCGAACTGGCCGCGAAGAGCAGCAGGTAGACGGCGGCCGCCGGGGCACTTGCGGTTGATGCAAGGGCAGTCCCTCCAATCGCTGAAAATCATGCATGTTGCACGAAGTTTTGATGGCATGCGAGGGACCGAGGCTCCAATCGCGGCCGGGTGAATTGCCTATGGTCGCAGGCGCGAGTACTATGGATGCTTGTGCAAAGACAAAGGAGCCCGAGCATGAGCGTTCAAATCGTCATGGATGGAAGTGGCGATACGCGCCACGAGTTTGACGCTTCCGACGCAGAGTCGCTGGCAAGGGCTGAAGAGCGCTTCCACGCGTTGACAGGAAAGGGTTTCCGCGCCGTCGCGCTTGGAAGAAATAATGGTGACGCTGGCGAGTTGATCGGCAAGTTCGATCCGAACGTCGAACAAACGCTTTTCATTCCGCAGTTGAAGGGCGGTTAATGGCGCGCTTCCGTCCTTTCTTGGCGGAACTGTTTCGGCGGGCGGCGAGCGGCTGGAATTGAGAGCGGCGGTCGCTCTCGGACTCCCGCGGCGCCGGCCTGTCCGGGCGGCCGCCGCCGGATGTCAGTCGAGAGGCATTGCTCCGGATTTTCGGGGCTATGGCGGCCCCGCCGGAAGCGGAGGTTCGGGGCCTTCAACTCCTTCGGGAAAATCTGTCGCCTGCTCAGCGTGAGCAGCAAGAGAGGTACGGATGCTTCGATGTCCGGGGCGGGGACACCGGCAGGCGCTACCGGATCAAGAATGGCTTCCAGCTCAATGTTGAGGTGCTCGACAACAAGGGCAGAACCATAGCCGTCATGTGCTTCATGCCCGCGGGCAACCTTGTGGCTGGCGACGTCATGCTGGCTCAGAAGCTGGCGCTCGAATTGTTCGAGTCAGACACGCTCAAGATCGCCAATAAGTTCGCCGTCAATCGTTACTGGATCTGATGCCTTGGCAGAGGTGTGGTTTGCGCCCGTGATGTAAGATGCCTGCGGACCTGCGACAAACGCAACCAACGAGGCAACATCATCCACGCCGGCCGATCACACGGTCCAACTCGCGATCGCGCTTCCGCCCGCGTCTTTAATGGTCTTTACGACCGATGCAGCCGCCGCCGCTCCCGTCGCGTAGGTGATGGCGACGGTGGCTCCTTCGGCTCCCAAGCGTTTGGCGATCGCCGCGCCGATCCCCCGCGATCCGCCCTGTCGCTACGAAGCGGCTGAAACGAAGCGAATTCAATATGACGTCTCTAAGCTTCCTCGTGAACGACGACATCGACATCGAGATCTCGGCCGCGCTGCAGGAAAAGAAATAGGTGGCCGGGGAACCCCAAAAGGCTCGTCCAGCACCCGCCCCATCACCGTTGAGAGCCCGCCGGGCGCCGATATTCTCCACATTCGCATTTACCTCGACGGCCACATCCGCGATTGCGTCGGTGGCGTCCTTAATCCGGGAATTCAGTGGAAATCCTGGCGACGGGACTTGATTGGGCGGTATTGACTATGAAAGGAACCGACTATGGCGCAAACGCTAGACATCCGTACCGTAATTTGCCTCCTTACATGTTTTGGAAGTCTTTCTTCGAGCACATAGCTGTAGATGCTTGTTAAGCATGAACCGCAGACTTCGAGCAAGATCTTGGCTTTGTTGAAGTTTTACAGGGGGGCCAGCAGTCCGGGACTGCGTTGAAACGGCGGTATTGTGAGAGGGAACATGGCGCGAGAAGAATCAACTAATGTTTCACGTGATTTGGTCGTTGCCGCCTATCGGGCGCTCTTGGGCCGGGAGCCCGAGAACGAGCAAGTGGTTCGCCGCCACGTTGAGAACCACAGGACCGCAGAAGGTCTTCTTCGCGCCTTTATTGGTTCCCAAGAGTTCAAAACGAAAGCAAGCAGGGGGGATTACAATCAGGTCAGCAGCTTTGCATCGCATGGCCCTAATCTTGAAATAGCATTATTGGAAAGTGTCATCGATAAAATCGTGACGCCGGGTATGATCTGCTGCGAAATTGGCGCATATTCTGGGGCTTTCACCAAGCGGTTCCTTCGCGCTGGCTGTGCTTATATTGCGGTAGAAGCTTACCCGCCAGCCTTTGACTTCCTCAAAAAGAAGTACGGACGCAAGTGTAAGCTGGTTCCGGCCTTCGTAGCCGATGAGGCCCGGGGTTATCGGATAAGGAACAAAGAGGAAGTCTGCATTATCGGAGAGCGCCCCGTTTACGTTCCATCCGGCGCGGGATATGCGGAAGTGATATCGATCTCGTATGATGAACTGTTTTCTGGAGCCGGACAGCCCGATCTGATGATGGTTTCGGGATGCAACTCTTGCGAGGCCTTGATTGGAGCCACCTCATTTATCGGCTCAAAGGGAGACAAATTCGTCATTGCCTGGAGTGACAGCAAATATAAGCCCTTCGACAGCGCCAACGACGCTACGCAGCTTTACACGCTTCTATCCCAGAACAACAGGTCCGTTTTTTCAATAGATGGCGCTCTGAATGACATCCCGAGCCCCCTGAGCAGCCAGGACTACCAGAAAAAGGTCAGTGACGGTTGGAAGATTTTTGTTTCTGCGCCGGCGGCGAGCGCTTTTCCGACAGCAACGCGTCGCGCGATCTAGGAGCTAGAAATGAGCGTTTCGGATTACTTCAGGAAACACGGGCAAATTCTCGTAGCTCCGACCCTTCAGATTTATGCCTCCAACCACTGCACGAAAAACTGTGAAGGCTGCACCACATCCTCTCCACACAGACGCGCGCACTTCGGTGACGCATCGGCTTTCGTCAGATATATAAATCTCTTATACAGAAATAATGTCAGATTTCGAAATATCAACATCACCGGAGGAGAGCCCTTCGCAAACAAAAACCTCGAACAATTCATACGGAGCTTACGCTCAGGAATAGATTACTACGTCCGATTATTAATCACCTCGAATGGATTCTGGATTGATGACGCAGATCGATTCCCATCGGGCCTCGCGGAGAGCGATGGCGTAATGATTTCAAGATACCGGGATATTATTTTCAAGTGCGGAGGACTTGCGCGATATGAAGCGCTTATCAACAGGCTCAATGCGACGCGACCGGAATCCTATCAAACAACGGAATCCTACCTCTTCAAGGAATGGGCGTTTACCAACGTTCCCAGGGCTGATTTTTCAGGAGAATGCGGTTTGGCCGTGAACTTGACCGTCAGCGACACCGGCCTGCTGTACAGATGTTGCGTTGCTCCCGGCGCCCCCTTCAATCCAAAAGTGACTCCGGAGTTCAGAGAGCGTCATGACCAACTCCATATTAATTTGGATGGAGGCATAGACCAGGAGCAGATTCACCGTTGGATCCTGGCGCCGTTACCTTCGGCATGCCGGTTCTGTTCATCCCATAACAACATGAAGTATTACCCTGTTCGCGATGTCGGCGCCACCTATCGCGTGATCGACTTCGCTGATGGGAATAATCGAGAAGTCCTGAATAGTGGCTTCAGTCTCTCGGATTCGAAGGGCGTTTGGACCGAGGGTGATGCGGCCAGGATGCATATTCCGCCATTAGACATGTCCGCTTCCGCGCCCAATGGAATTAGGTTGGTTTTCCGATTGCAAAGCTCTTTGAACTCCCGGATGCCCCGTGTGGATATATCAATTGGCTGTCCAGACAGCGATTGGAAAGACAGGTGGGAGTTTGAAATGTCCAGTTCCAAGTCTTTCAATGAGCAAGGAAATTACCGATCCCTGTTTATTCCCAAGGCGATTCTTGGTGAGAAACAGCCTTTTCGCCTCGATTTTAAGATTACCGCCCTCCACAGCCAATTTGAGGCTGGGCAATCGTCCCATCAAAGAGCGCCAGGCGTTCTCTTCCAGCACATAATTGCAGATGTTTATTAAGCATGCGCGAAACACTGCAAGTATGAGAACTCGCCAGGGCTCTGAACGTTTGTGCCTTGCCCATGTGTTGGCGATTTGTTCAGAACGGAATTTCCTGAGCTTTGTAAAACTTATGAGAGGCACATATAGCGCTAGAAGAATCCACTAGACTTCCAGCTTGATTGGTCGATGCTGCTTCTATGACTCTCTTAAATTGTGAGTCCGAGAGTGAGGAAGCAATTCGACCCACGCTGAAAAACATAGTTCGAAGATTTTCTTGGTGCTTTCCTGAATTGCGAGGAATTCAGGAAGAAAGCGAGCAAGCATTACGGCGACCACATGGCACCCGTTGCATTTGGATACCGCCAGTGAAGCCATGCATGTTTAGTCTAGTAGGCGCCTTCCTCCCGCGCTTCGTTATTACGGCAAGAAAGCGCGAGTCGGCGTTGTCGCAGGCCGGATGCACATGCGTTCCGCGTGCCGCCGCACGGGCAAATTCCTGCTGCCTACGTAAACGGATTGTTGCCAGACGGGGCCGCGCCATGATGTTCATCGCTTTGTGGTTAACGGGAGCGCGCCGGAATTATTCCCTGTCAACAGCATGATTAACAATCAATTTATTCCTGCCGCAATTACTTCCCGCCGTGCCTGCCTCACGGCCGGAAGTAAATCCGATATACCATTGAAAAAAAATAACTATCCTTCGCCTGTGACCTCCCATTAAATAGAATTTAATGGCGGAATTACTTCATTAACGGGACGCGCAAAAGTCCGTTAATTATATTCGGGCATCGCGAATTAACGCTTGCGCGCAGACCGAGCCGCTGCCGCGCAGGCGGCGGCGAGGGCGTCCCGCTCATTATTTTTCCCGCATTTACGGGGGTTGAAGCGGCTGATCTCTCGTTAACCTGCCTGCAAGGCGAAATCGCCGAAGATCTTTCAGAAGAAGGAATGCGGACGAAATCGTCAGGAACAAGGTGACAACCAGATGCAGCAATTCGCAGTTTGTATGCAAAAACATCCGGTCGTCCGCGTCCGATTAAGCGCACGATGCTCTGATGCTTCGCAGTTTGGTTGGATTTCCGTAGGAGCAGGGTAGAGAGTCCCAATGCGATGGCATCACAAGCCCAAGCAATCGAACTGGGGCGAGTTCGGCCCCGATGACGAGGTTGGGCGGCTCAACCTGATCACGCCCGAGAAGGTTCTGCAAGGCGTCGCGGAAGTCCGCGAAGGCCGAACGTTCTGCCTCTCTTTGCCGCTCGACTATCCGGGCGGCAACGTCCTGCACGCCGCTCGGCATCCTCCGAGGCGACGCGCGACCGAAACGGCCGGCGGCGTTCAGCGCTATCTTCTGCGGCTTTCGGGCGACAACCCCGATTTGACGGACGTGGTGTGCGACGATCAGGTCACGCTTCACACGCAATACTCCACGCAATGGGATTCGCTCGCGCATATCGGCTCGGAGTTCGACGCTGACGGCGATGGCGTGGCCGAGACGGTGTTCTACAACGGGTGGCGCGGCGGCGAGCACATCGAGATGTTCGCGGACCATGCCACAGAAGCGAGGCGGCTCGGCATCGAGAAAATGGCCGAGCGCTGCGTGCAAGGCCGGGGCGTTTTCGTCAACCTCCATGCGCTCGTTGGCGATGCGAGGGCTGACATCGGCTTCGATGGGCTTGAGGAAGCGATGAAAGCGCAAGGAGCCGTCGTCGAGGCCGGCGACATGGTGTGCTTCCACACCGGCTTTGGGCGCAAGATCATGGAAATGAACCGCCGGCCCGACGCCCACACGCTGAGCCAGGCTTGCGCCGCGCTCGACGGACGCGATCCGCGGCTGCAGCAATGGGTCATCGACAGCGGCGTCGCGGCTTTGATCTCCGATAACGTCGCAGTGGAGCGCTACCCGAACAAATCCGGCTCGGGGCGCAGGCCGCTTGTGCCCCTCCACGAGCTTTGCCTGTTCAAGCTCGGCATCCCTCTAGGCGAATTGTGGTGGCTCAGCGACTTGGCCGATTACATGCGCGGGGCGGGCCGCACGCGCTTCCTTCTGACCGCGCCGCCGCTTCGCCTGCCTGGCGCCGTTGCCTCCCCGGTCACCCCGGTGGCGACAGTGTAGCGCTCTGGGTCAGGCTGGCCTTCGAAGGTATTGTCTGGTAAACCGCCTTCATCGCCGGGAGAAGAGACTTGCTCACAATCGTTGGACTAGCGGGAAGCCCATGCACGCCGTCCCGGACGCGCGCGATCGTGAAGGCGGTCATGGACCGCATCGCGGCGCAAACCGGCGTGCAGGCCCGGCTCGTCGATCTCGCGGACCTCGTGCCGGACCTCGGCATCCGCGCCCGCCCCGAGGCTTCGCCGCAGGTTGAGGACGCACTGCAAGCGATTGAGGGCGCCAGCCTGCTCGTCGTCGGCTCGCCGGTCTACAAGGGCTCCTACACCGGCCTGCTCAAGCATCTCATCGACCTTATCAACTACCCTGCCCTTCTCGGAACGCCGGTCGCGCTCCTCGCCGCTGGCGGAAGCGACCGCCACGCGCTCGTCATCGAGCACCAGCTCCGGCCGCTCTTCGCCTTCTTCGGAGCCAAGACGCTCGCAACCGGCGTTTTCCTGACCGACAAAACGATCCAGGACGGATGGGTGGAAGATAGCGCATGCAGCGCGCGCCTGGATCAGCTCATCGCGGAGGCCGTTCACGAGCTCAACCTTGCCCGCACGGTGCGGGCTTCGGCGGTCCGCTAACCTGCATTGCGGACGGTTTCGTCACCGGAGCCGGTGAAAAACACCCCGAATCGGGATGCCAGCTCAGGCTCCGGAAACTCGCAGGCTTCACCCTGCGCAGCTCCAACATACGTCATGCGCCCCGATAGCTCACCGACTTGATGTTGCTGTTCAGGAAGCGGGCAAGTTGCTTCGCTTCCTCCAGGCTCGTTCCGCGATAAAGATCGAGGCCGATTTCCCCTCTCAGCGTTGCGAACCCCTCATGCTTCGGCTGGAGCAGCACCCACGGCGCGCCATCCCCGCGTAGCCTCACCACGAAAAGAAACTCGGCGCTTTCTCCGCTCATTTGCCAACCCCGTTTACTAGAACAAAACAGGAACAAACTAGCGAGGAATAGCGGCTGCGGCAACCCCAATCAACCGGCCTTTCTGCCGTTAACCATGTTTATGCACGCAAGCTTAAGCCTACCGCGCGTATTTTCGTAAAACCTTGCGGGCGTCAGAGGGGGAGCGAGGCGTGTTAGCAGCATTTGTATTGCGCTTTTTTATTATCTTCGGGCTTGGTGTGCTCGCTTTCGTGACCTTCCTCGTGGCCACCACTTTGATCTGGCTCATGTGGTTCGACACGTGGCGCTGCGGGATGTGCCTCAATTACCCTGTCGGCACTTACACCCTGGCTCTGCTCGGCCTTCTCATCCTGGGCTCGATCGCCTTCGAGGCCGGCGAGGCCTCCGTGCTCTGGGCGAGCTGGGCCGCAGCCTCGCGGAAATGGGTCATTGCAAACTGGACGGTGCCTGTCGCCGTCGTGATCGCCATCCTCGCGATTCTTCTCGTTTTTAATTGGTGGTGGATCGCCGAGTGGTGGTGCAATCTTTGGTATCCGGCGCCTACTCCATGGTCGGAATGACGAACTGTGCGCCTTCCTTTACGCCGCTCGGCCAGCGCGCCGTGACCGTCTTCGTCTTCGTATAGAAGCGGATCGAGTTCGGGGCCGTGCTGGTTCAGGTCCCCGAACATGGATTTCTTCCAGCCGCCGAAAGTGTGATAGGCAAGCGGCACAGGGATTGGCACGTTGATCCCGACCATGCCGACATTCACGCGTGACGCAAAATCCCGGGCCGCATCGCCGTCGCGGGTGAAAATCGCGACGCCGTTGCCGTATTCGTGATCGTTGGCGAGCGCGAGACCTTCCTCGTAGTCATGCGCGCGAACCACCGAAAGCACAGGGCCGAAGATTTCCTCGCGATAAATGCGCATGCTGGGCTTCACATGATCGAAAAGGCAGGCCCCCAGGAAGAAACCCTTTTCATAGCCCTGCATTTTGAATCCGCGCCCGTCGACGACAAGGTCAGCCCCTTCGTCAACGCCAACTTGGACGAGGTCCTTGACGCGCTTCAGCGCGGCTCCCGTTACGAGCGGACCGAAATCCGCCTTTTCATCCGTGTAGGGTGCCACTCTCAGGCTTTCCACCCTCGGGATAAGCTTTTCGATGAGCCTGTTCGCCGTCTCCTCTCCAACGGGAACGGCTACTGAGATCGCCATGCAGCGTTCGCCAGCAGAGCCATAGCTGGCGCCCATAAGCGCGTCCACGGCCTGGTCCATATCGGCGTCCGGCATCACGATCATGTGGTTCTTGGCGCCGCCGAAAGCCTGAACGCGCTTTCCGTAGGCCGCGCCCAGCGAATAGACGTGATGCGCAATCGCCGTCGAGCCCACGAAACCGACAGCCTTCACGTCGGGATGGGTGAGGATGGCGTCCACGGCTTCCTTGTCGCCATTGACCACGTTGAAAATGCCGGCGGGCAAGCCCGCCTCAAGGAAAAGCTCTGCAAGGCGGATCGGCACGCTCGGGTCGCGCTCGGAGGGTTTCAAGACGAAGGCGTTGCCGGCAACGATGGCAGGGGCAGCCTTCCACAGCGGGATCATGGCGGGGAAGTTGAACGGTGTGATGCCCGCCACGACGCCGAGCGGCTGCCGCATCGAATACATATCGATGCCGGGGCCCGCGCTGTCGGTGAATTCACCCTTCAGGAGATGCGGCGCGCCGATCGCAAATTCGACAACTTCCAGGCCGCGCTGAATGTCGCCGATTGCGTCGGGGATTGTCTTGCCATGCTCGGAGGAAAGAAGCTCGGCCAGTGGCCGCATTTCCTTCGCGATCGCCTCCAGAAACTTCATCATGATGCGGGCCCGCTTTTGCGGGTTTTGCGCGGCCCAGGCCGGCTGCGCGGCCTTCGCTTTTGCGACAAAGTCCGCCACCTCGGCCGCGCTCGCGAGCGACACGCGAGCCTGCACCTCGCCCGTATGTGGAGCGTAAACGTCTGCGAACCGCCCGGACTTTCCCTGGACGGACTTCCCGCCGATGAAATGACCGATATGGCGCATGGCGCTCCCCCAGGTGTCGCTTCTGATCTCCCCGAAGAGTAAGGCAGGTGGGAGTTGGGTTCAACCAAGCGCAAACACAAAAAAGCGGGCAAGAAGCCTCGCCCGCGAAAGACTTCGGCGGCTCGTCAGCCTATTTCATGGCCTCTCGTTCGCCTTCGCCATAGTCGATAAAGCTTAGATAGGAAGCCAGCGCCTCGATCTTGTCTTCCGACAGGTGGCTCGCGACGATGGGCATGGGGTAGCTCGCAGACGCGTGATACCCTTCGGCCCACTGCCCAAGCCTCCTCTTTAAGTAATTATAGGAGAGCCCGCCCAGCCGGGGTATGTTTCTGGAACCGACCGCATTGGGGCCATGGCACACCGCGCAAGCCGGGACATTCTCACTCGCCTCGCCACCCGCATAAAGGGAAGCCCCCGTGCTCACGAGATCTTCGTTTCCATCCTTTGCGGATTTCGGCTCGAGCGTCGCAAAATAGGCCGCCACGGCGCGGATGCCATTCTCGTCGCCCCACTGGGTCTGAAGCTTCGTCGCCGCGCGCCACATGTAGAGCTGGGAATAAGGGTTATCCCGCGAATGGGCCACAAAGTTCTTAAGCTGGTTCTCGACATATTGAGGCCGCTGGCCTGCCAGACGGGGCGCCACGAAATAGCCCTGGAAGGCAGGTCCGTGGCACATGACGCAGTTCCTGTTGGCGATCGTCTCGCCAACGCAAACCAGATCCGCCTCGCAGGCCATAGCGGATATCGATGAGGATACGACTGCTGCGATCGCAATTTTCCACGTGAGAAGTTTCATGATCCGAGCCTTCGCATCCGGTTCTGTCGTGAAAGGGAATACGCGATTACTTCAGGCTACTCAGATACGCCGTAACTTCTTTGATCTGCTGAGGAGACAAGCTTGCTGCGATCGGCGCCATAATCTTGGAATTGTCGTCGCCGTTCGGACCAAGGCCGCGCTGCTTATCCCAATCTTTCAGCTGGCCCATGAGATAAGGCCTCCATTGCCCCGCCAGGCGCGGAAAGATCCCGTCGCCCTTTGCCTCGGGACCATGGCAGACGGCACAAGCAGGCACATCATTTTCCGGCGCACCACCGTGGAAGATTTTCTCTCCCGCTGCTATCAGATCCTCTGAAGCGCCCTTATGCGGGATCGGCTGCAGCTTGCTCATATATTCGCCGAGCGCAACGCGCTGATCGGGGCTGAGGTTATGGACTTTCTCGTACCTGACATAGCCCAGATTGCGCTGGCGCCGACGCTCCGCAAAAGCCGTCAATTGTATTTGGATATATTCCGCTTGCTGTCCAGCGAGTTGCGGAACCGGCCTGAAACCGAGAAAACCCTTTGCGCCGCGTCCGTGACACAGCATGCAATAGCCGGTCGCTTTAGACTCGACGGTGAACTCTCGTGGCGTCATCGCGACATTGCGATGACGCGCTTCGGCCACCCCCGAAAACATCAGCGCCGCAACCGCAGCTCCGAATGCCAATTTTACGCTGAACCCATTCATCTTTATGGCCTCCAAGCCTTTCCTCTCCGGGCGAGAATTTTTAGAACCTTATACCCGTTATTTTACCATACTCTGGAGTTGGAGCTAGCAACATATTGAATCATAACCCTAATGACGTTTACGGACGATTGCCCGTTAGAAGTCTACCCAGCTATAGAGGAACACTTGGTCGGCATCCCTTGCGTTTGTTCCGGCGCCGTCAAAGTTCGTCGAGCTTCCATTCAACTTGTTGAAGTGGGTGTAGAGGACGCCAATCCTAGCATTGAGCCATGGCCACAAATCCGGACCGCCATAGGGATAGGGGACGTAAGCCAAGTCAAAGCTCACGCCGTTTGTATCCGGCCTGCTGTTGATATTGCCGGTGACGGCATTCCAGTAGGTCGCGTCGCTGCTACCGCGGACATCGAAGTAGTCAGCAGTAAAGCTTACGTGGCGGTCATAGATGTAGCTGCCGGAAATATTGAAGCTTGACAGAGTCTGATCGGGCTTGCTCGCACCTGCGGCGCCGGTTAACGCTAGGCTGCCGGTGTAAGTCGCATCGAGTTTCTGGTATTCCTGAATGAAATACGCACGAGCCGTAAAGGCGTGGATGGGGCCGATATATTGGTATTGAGCGTCGACGGCCACGTCGAGGAATTTGTCGGTGTAGCCAGGGAAAGTTTGAAGACCCGTTCCGACAGTTGTGGGCATTTGGGCAGCATACATGCCATAGGTGCCCACCTCGAAGGAGTTCTCATTCCACGTCTTTTCGACGGCGACTCGCCAATAGGGGGCAAGACCGTCGATCCTCGCCTGCCCATCAATCGGGCTGTTGCCGGTGGCTTGCTGCATGTTCCAGTCGAAAGCGCGATAGGCGGTCAACTCCGCATAGAACATATTGTTGACCCAGACATAAGCGCCTGCACTATAAGCGCGCCCGGCAAATTGCCCCTCGATCATGGTGCCGGGAGGGCCGCCGGCCGAGATGTCGACGGGAACCCAAGGATAGGCCCAGGCCGGAACGGTATTCCAGACATCCTGCATGCCCGGATTGTTGTTACCCAGGATACCCCATACAACGTCATTTCCGCCTATCCTGGTTTTGTCGGAGTAACGAAGTTCGGTGTTGTCCCAGAAGATATCGCCGGTGCCCTGGGGCGAGCCGGTGCTGCTGTAGCTGAACTGAGAGAAGATGCCGAGATTGCAGTAAACTTGCCCGTTGAAGAAGACGCTTGCGTCCGAAAAATCCGCGATGTTGTTGGTCGGCAGCCCTTGACCGGGAGATGCAGGCAACGCCTTCGCGAAATGATTGAAATCGCCAAGCATCCACATCGAAAGGTTTGCGCCGCTCCACTCCGGGTTACTCATGGAGTTGCCGAAGACCTTGCTGATGTCGCCGCAGCGCGTACCGCCCTGGGTGTAGCCGTTCAGCTTGAATTGCCGCCCGAACGGCGTCAGCTCCGGTTGCACCGTGTGGCAGGTGGAACAGTAATACCCCGTCTGGCGCGCAAAAGAAGGAACGGCGTCGGCCGTCTCGGACTGGGACAGCATTGCGCCAGCAACGGCGGCTCCAGCGAGAGCGGAGCGGGACAGGAAGCTCATAGAAAACCTCAAGTTTAACTTGGGGGAGCGGAGGCTCTTGCTTTCGCACGCAAGCATTCGCGCACGATGAGATCGTGTCATTTGTTCCCGCCCTTAGGTTACCCAAATCTTTTTCCCGAGATGCAAACTAACAAGCTCGCCTACCAGAGTTCAAGCTTGGCACGCAACTATTTGAAACTGCCGACGCAAATAGAAAGAGCACTGTGGCAAGCCTGCACTTTTCTTAGTTTTTATGGTCAGAAAAGTGCGCTTTTTTGCGCAACACACGCAAACTTCACTATTGACTGGCTCCGTGCCGTGTCCCAGCGCTGCGTGCAATTCCAACCAACACGGGATCGTTAATACTTGTTACCCGCTTAGGCGGTACGCCGAATGAATTGCTGGTATGTTAGTTTGATTCGTTGCTTGCGCTAAGTGACAAAGCGAAAGCTTTGTGCGATTCGCAGCCTTAGGTCTCCGGAAGGCTACAGTGCAACCTTTTTACGAAACTGTTGCTCCGAACCCTTGAAAGATTAAATGGTGCCGGGCGCCTTTAAGTGAACTTCGTAATCAGGCCAACGGATTGTCGTCTGACGCCGCTCGCTTTGTGCGTCGTCATCCCGACCAGGCGAAGCGCGAGCCGGGATCGTTGGCAGATCCGACGTTGGCGTGTTTGAGGGTCCCAAATGAGTGGAGCGCTTTCTTGGGCGGCGACGCGAAGATCCAGCGCGCGTTTCAACCCGCGCTCCAATCTTCAAGCGAAAGGCGCAGGGCCCATTGCCACCCTGGAAGAAATCCCCGCACGGATTGCACAACGTGAGCGCTGATTGCCCGGTGCGCCCTCCAACGGGGTTTGGCCAGATTGGCGGCGCGCTCCGGTGAGCAAGCCGGGCGATGCCACCTCTTTGGTTGGAAAGTTAAAACAATTGTTCAGCCCTTCACGTCAAGCAATTCGACGTCGAAGATCAATGTGGCGTTCGGCGGAATGACGCCGCCAGCGCCGCGTGCGCCATAGCCGAGTTCCGGCGGAATGATCAGCGTGCGCTTGCCGCCAACCTTCATGGTGGCGACGCCTTCATCCCAGCCGCGAATGACCTGATGGGTGCCGATGGCGAATTCGAACGGTTCGCCGCGGTCCACCGAGCTATCGAATTTCTTGCCCTTCTCGCCGTTCTGGTAGAGCCAGCCCGTATAGTGCATGACGCAGGTTTGGCCGGTCTTCGGCGAGGCGCCGTCGCCAACTTTACTGTCCGTGATTTGCAAGCCTGATGCGGTGGTCATTGTCTTTCCTGTGGCTTGAGCCATTGCCTTGGAGGGTGCGCCGCTCACGGCGATGCCTATCGAGGTGATGCCGAGCGCGAGCGCCATCAAGACGCTGGCCGGAGGGGTGACTTCGCATTTGCCGTTTTCTCCTCTTATTTGAACCATCATGGATCAAGATGCCTTTGCCCAAGGCAGTCCTTGATGGTGGCAAAAGTACTTATCTTCTTACTTAGGCCATGTTTACGAAACGAAACCAATCTTAACCGGCGGTAAACCATCACAGGATGATGCGCCTGGAAAGCTCCAGGGGATGATATGAGCCGCATACTCCGGACGGTTTATCAACTTTGCCTGTGCCAGCCGCTTCTTTAGCCGTGCTGCATCGCGGTTCCTATCTTTTTTTGTGCGTCTCTCCCCGATCTTGCCAAATCAGCTCTACCGGGCGAAACAGGGCGCGCGCATCCAACCTTGACCTACGACGGAGGCAGCCATGCCACAGGTTTTGACGCCGGATCTTTGCGTGATTGGCGGCGGATCGGGCGGGTTGTCCGCCGCCGCAATTGCTGCCGCCTTCGGGGTTCCCGTTGTTCTCATCGAGCGGGGCAAGATGGGCGGCGAGTGCCTGAACAACGGCTGCGTTCCGTCCAAAGCGCTCCTTGCCGCCGCCAAACGCGCTTACGAAATCCGGGACTCGGCAAAGTTCGGCATTCGCGTGGGCGAGATGAGCGTCGATTACAAGGCGGTTGCCGAGCATGTGCAAGGGGTTATCGACGCCATCGCTCCAAACAACTCCGTCGAGCGATTCAACGGGCTCGGTGTCGACGTCATAAAGGCGACCGCCCGATTCATCGACAAGAATACGGTCGAGGCGGGCGATTATCAGGTCAAGGCGCGACGGTTCATTATCGCCACGGGGTCCACGCCCCAGATACCGCCCATTCCAGGGCTCGATCGCATCCCGTATTTCACGAACGAGACGATTTTCGCCAACAAGCATCGCATCTCGCATCTCATCATCGTCGGCGGCGGCTCGGTAGGTCTGGAGCTTGCGCAAGCCCACAGGCGGCTCGGCAGCGAGGTGACCGTCGTTGAAGCGGGCCGCGCTTTGTCGAAGGATGATCCGGAGCTCAAAGAATACCTTCTTAAACGCCTCCGTGAGGAGGGCGTGCGCGTGCTGGAAAACGCCCGCGTGGAAAGGATCGAGCCTTTCGGCTCGAACTTACAGGTCATATTCGCGACGCTGGGGAAATCCTTCTCGATAGAAGGGACTGACCTGCTTCTTGCAACCGGGCGCGCGCCGTCTGTCGCTGGCCTTAATCTGGAAGCCGCCGGCGTAAACTATAGCGACCGAGGCATTAAGGTGACAAAGGGCCTCGTAACAACCAACAAAAAAGTCTACGCTATCGGCGACGTTACCGGCGAAGCCCATCTGACGCATGCTGCGAAATCATCATGCAACCGTCGTCATCAAGAACGCACTGTTCCGGCTGCCGGCGCGAGCTGAGCATGATACAATGCCCTGGGTGACGTTCACGGATCCGGAAGTGGCCCATGTCGGGCTAACGGAAGACAAGGCGCGGGAACTCTACGGAAAGCTTGCGATTGTGCGCTGGCCCTATAACGAGAACGATCGCGCTCAAGCCGAGCGGCAAACCGGAGGGTTTCTGAAGGTTATCGCTTCGCCGCGCGGGAAGATTCTCGGAGCCGGCATCGTCGGCGCGCAGGCTGGCGAGATTATTCAGATGTGGAGCCTTGCCATGCAAAAGGGGATATCGCTCAGTGCAATGCGGAGCATCGTGTCGCCCTATCCAACGCTCGCGGAAATTAATAAAAGGGCCGCAGTGAGCTATTTCGCGCCACAAGCGCAACATCCTTTAGTGCGGCGAATTATTACGTTGCTTGCGAAGTTAGGCTGATCGACGTTATCTAGGGAGAGAGTGCAACAGCGGGCTCTTTGTCGCAATTGGATACCCGAACCACACAGAACCCGGAGTATCCGGGCCAGTTGCTCCCAGAGCAACCCCGCCCACCCCGGCAGCCATACGGGGGGGTGTGGAGCATCGCGACGAAGTCTGCCCTCCAAACTTCTCTTTCTCACCATCGCCTTTGTGATGTTGGCCGAGGTGCTCATCTTCGTGCCCTCCGTGGCAAACTTCCGCCGGAACTGGCTGATGGAGCGCGTCATGGCGGCGAAAATCGCATCTCTGGCTCTCGAGGCCTCGGGCGGCGCGGAAGTTCCGGAGCGCTTGCGGCAGGAGTTGTTGACGACAGCCGGGGTTCACGCCGTCTCGGTGAGGCGGCCGGAATTGCGGCGGCTCGTGCTCGGCATGCCGGATGAATCCCAGATCGTGGATGTCTACGATCTGCGCACGGAGAATTTCGTGCAACTCATCCCGGATGCTCTCCAAGCCCTCGCAGCCCCTCCGGGCCGGCTCATTCGCGTGATTGCAGCGCCCGACATGATGGCGCCCGGTGACGAGATCGATGTTGCGATCGATGAGACCCCACTTCGCGCCGCAATGTGGCGTTACTCCCGGAATATCTTCTGGCTCTCGATCGTCATTTCCATCATCACAGCAGCCTTGGTCTATTTCGCGCTGACATCGCTTTTGGTGCGGCCCATGATGCGCATTACGCGCAATATCGTGACGTATCGGGAAAACCCGGAAGATACATCCCAAATCATCACGCCATCAGGGCGGAACGATGAGGTCGGCGTCGCCGAAAAGGAACTGGCGACCCTGCAAATGCAGCTCTCAGGTCTTCTAAGGGAGAAAGCGCGTCTCGCGAATGTCGGGCTTGCCGTCTCGAAGATCAACCACGACCTGCGAAATCTACTGTCCAGCGCGCAGCTTGTCTCCGACAGGCTTGCCACGGTTGCCGACCCGACCGTTCAACGCTTCGTGCCGCGCCTCATTCGTGCGCTCGACCGCGCTATCGTCCTTTGCACGAACACGATCAAGTATGGCCGCAGCGAAGAGGCGCCCCCGAAGCGCACGCGCGTGCCCCTTCGGGCGCTTCTCGCCGAGGTCAACGAAAGTCTAGGGGTGGAGGAATTCAGCGGCGTTCGCATGACAATCTCGGTGCCGCAAACAATCAATCTTCACGCCGACCGCGATCAGATATTTCGGGTGCTCGCGAACCTCGTGCGGAATGCATTGGAAGCGCTGCGCCAAGCCGATCCCCCCGTTAATGATCCGAAGATCGAAGTCACGGCGCGTCAGGAAGGCGAGACTGCAATCATCAAGGTGAGTGACAACGGGCCCGGAGTACCCGACAAAGTCAGAGAAATCTGTTCAAGGCGTTTCAGAGCTCGTCCAAGAGCGATGGAAATGGCCTCGGCCTTGTGATTGCCGCTGAACTGGTTCGCGCCCATGGCGGCGATATTCGTCTTGAGGACACGGCCTCCGGGGCTTGTTTCATCGTAATGCTCCCGGCGTCCGTTTTGGCTGGCATGCCGTCGAAACCGCCATTCGCCCCGCCAATTTTGACGCCATAGGGAGTGCCGACGAGACCGGTTATCGCAGGGAACGAGACCGATTTTGAAAATTCGAGCGCGCTGCGCTCCGAGACCATGAATGAGGGAGCGAGCATGGCACTGAGCCGCGGTTACAAGCAGTTGTTGGCTGACGCGCAGGGGCGAATTGACACCCTCAGCGTGGCTGATGCACAAGCGAAGCTCGGCGATCCGGGCGTCGTCTTCATCGACATTCGCGAGGCTCGAGAGCTTGAACGCGAAGGCACTATTCCCGGAGCCTTTCATGCTCCTCGGGGTATGCTGGAGTTTTGGGTTGACCCCGAAAGCCCATACCACAAGGAGGTCTTCGCGTCGGACAAACAATTTATCGTCTTTTGCCAATCTGCTTGGCGGTCGGCGCTTGCCACGGCCACTTTAGTTGAAATGGGCCTGACGTCAGTCAGCCACATCGAAGGCGGCTTTGCAGCTTGGAAACAGGCCGGCGGCCCAATAGCGGACCGGCAAAAGAAAACTTGAATTGCCGCCTGTCATGGCGGCGGCCCGCCGACGTCGATTTTAATGCGCAGCAAAAAATGACGGCATCAAGAGTAGCCCGGCCGTGCAAATTGCGATGCCATAAGGAAAGATACCGCGCTGAGCCCACATCCTCAGGCGTCGCGACGGGATGTAGGTCTGAGCTGACGGCCAAACAGCCATCGATTTGCGGGTGATCAGGAGCAGGCTCGCAAAAAGTCCGCCAATAAGAGTCATAACGATCAGGAAAGCAAATCCGTCCCGAGTGCCGGCCCAAAGCATAAGGGCGGTGATAAGCTTGATGTCGCCCGCACCCATGAAGCCGGCGATGTATATGCAAAAACCCAGGAAAAGTGCGGCCCCAGCGACGATAAGGTGCTTCGTGAGGTCCTCGGCCGGTGCAGCGACCCACCAATTAAGAAAAAAGAGAGCCAGCACAATCACGGAAACGGCGTTTGGAATCTTAAGGCTCTTGATGTCGGAGATGCACCCATAAGAGAGTGCTGCCGCGTACATGATCTTGATAAATATATGAAAACTCTGCAGAGTCCCATAAGTGTGCTGCATTCATCGGCAGAAAATGGCCTGATTGACGATTGGGTATGGAAGCACTGCGAGGGTGAGGTTAGTCAATTGCGCATGGAACCGCAACGGCGGGCATCAAACGCTCGCCGCGGTTATCCCCCGCCGTGGACGAGGACGCCACAGAAACGTATTCGCTGCAAAAAAAAGACCGCTCGCTATGAACGGTCATAAGTCTAGGGAGGAAACGCCCAAGGAGGGCAAACAGCACGCCAACGCATGCTGCATCGCAATAAATATAGTGCAGCGCACAAAAACTGTCCATAAAAATCGATATAAGACTTTCGACGCGCCCCAAGGGTGCTTCAACTCATTTCAGAGCGGTGGTTCAATACCGCCTTCTCTCTGGCAGGTAACGCTTGCTTCCTCGAGATCCAGCTCCCGTTCCATGCGGCGGCGAAACTCGTCGGTGATTAGCCCCTCTTGCAGAAGACCGAAGATGTATTTTCGCTCAGTCTCAATGAGCTCGGAACGAAGGCTGAGACCAAGGGCTCCCATTTCCGGACCCACGGCTTTGCCTGAAGGATAATGCAGGCGGCTTGCCCGATAATCGTGTCGCGTCTGGAGGGGGGAAAGCACGCCTTCAGGAATGTCATTCCCGTTCGCAAGCTCGTCGAGCCGCAATTTCGCGACCTTGAGCGCGTCCCGTCTCGCCCGATGTTCAGCCTCTCTCTCGCGCTGGTGCTCAACGATGCTATCGCAATTCAGTCTGAGCAAAAGGACGAAGTCGCGGCAGGAGCAGGCCCTGCCCGATGAGCGTTACAACGATGGTGCCGAATGTGATGAAGAGAATGAGGTCACGGTACGGAAAAGGGGCGCCGCTCGCAGTGTAGAAGGGAAGTCCGAGCGCGGCTGCAAGTGAGACGACGCCTCTGACACCGACAAAAGCGAGGATGAAAGCCCACTGCCAAGGCGGCGAGGGGTCTCGCTTGGCAAGAGCGGGGCTAAGCCAGCGCGGCACGTAAACAGCCGGAAAGACCCAGATGAATCGTGAAATAACAGCAACCCCTACAACCAGAAAGATGCCGAAGGCAAGCTCCCGCGGGGAGAACTCGTTCATGCGTTCGATCAGCGTCCGGGCCTGAAGGCCCATGACCAGGAAGATGAGCCCTTCCAGGTAATAGACGACGAGGTCCCAGAAAAAAATGCCCTGAAGCCGTGTCGCCGCTGGGATCAGGAGTGGGCCATTCCAGCTCACATAAAGCCCGGCCGCGACCGTCGCCAGCACGCCCGATCCTCCCACCTCGGCCGGGACCCAGAACGCAACATAAGGCGTCATCAGTGATAAGGTGATTTCTACGCGCGGATCGCGAGCCCATCGGCGCAGGCGCAGACTGAGCCAGCCGATTCCAACGCCGTAGGCGATCTCACCGATGACAATGAGCGTGAATGTGCCTGTGGCCTGGGCAAACGAAAAGAGACCTGTGCTGACGGCTACGACGGCAAAGCGATAGAGGATGAGGGCCGTGGCGTCATTGGCAAGACCTTCGCCTTCGAGGACGACAACAAGACGCCGGGGAAGTCCAAGCCGGCGCGCGATGGCAAGAGGCGCGACTACATCGGGCGGTGCAATGATTGCGCCTAATACAAATGCGACAGCCAACGGCAGTCCCAAAAGCCAATGGGCGGTGAACGCGATGGCGCACGCGGTGAAGATGACGCATCCGATCGCAAATAAAGCGATGGGCCTGAGATTGAAGCGGAATTCGCGCCAGCTCATCTGCACGCCCGCGGAATAAATCAGCGGAGGCAAAACGCCCAACAGCACTAGCTCCGGCGCGAGTTCCAACTTTGGCAGCCTGGGGATCAGCGCCAGCCCAACGCCCGCGACGACGAGAAGGATCGAGGGAGCGATGTCCAGCCTCCGCGCGGCAATCGCCACCACAACGAGAACGGCGAAAAGCAGCAATGCCATTTGAAGCGTGGAAGTCATTGAGATCACCCTAGCGGTGGAAAAGGGATTGCCCGACTTGGGAGAACAGCCGAGCGCTTGAAGTGATCATCGAACGCTGTGAGATAAAGTCTTGGTGCGCGGACACGCGACACGCTTCGAGACCGATCAAGCCTCGCATTGCCTCATTCGACACACGGGATCGAGCAAGGCATCATGCCTTATGGGGTTGGTTGAGTGTTAACAGTTTAGAAATTGGGTTCGTTTTGCAAAATGAACGCAAGTAAGCATATAAGTATATTTTGCTCATCACTCGGCAACCATGGGCGAAGAGTTTGTAAAACTGCCAAGTTTCCCCGGATAAACGTTCTCAAAAGAAAAGCGATCCTGGATGGCCAAACCCGCTACAGGGACTGCCATTGGCCGCATCCCGTTCGTTAACTTTGAACAGGCTGCCTTTGTGCAGAGTACCGGCAGGCGCGAACTGCGCGGCAGGAACAGCGCGGCAGCCGAACATCAAGCGGCTGCCGCGAGATTTCCCTCTAGTAATTGCAGGCAGCCCAGCCGCGGCAAATGGGAACGCCGCGACGGTAAGAGTAGCCGCCGGTGCAGACCACGCCGTTAACACAGCCGGCTCTCCAGTTGGTCGGTGCAAAAAGATCGGTGGAGGCGACCGCAGTTCCTGCGGGTTGGGCCGGATAATAGCGACGCGAATAGGATTGAGGGTAGTAGCTTGTCGAACCGAAATATGATTCGGCCACGGTCGGGAGAGTCGGATAATAGCGATGTGAATAGTATTGCGGGTAGTAGCCTGTGGAACCGTAATAGGAGTCAGCCACGGCGGCGCGAGCCGGATAATAGCGATTCGCGTAATAACGAGGGTAGTAACGTGACGCGCCGTAATATCCGTTGGCTGCGCCATAGCGGGGCCGGTAGTAGCGGTGCGCATAATAGCGGGTGCGGTGACCTGCCGCGCCATAGTACCCATGGCGCACGGCCCCCGTGTGGCCAATGACACCTTGGCTTCCATAAATATTGCCGTGCCCTTGCGCTCGTCGCTCAGAGTAGGCCGCCTTATCGACGCCGCCCGTGGCGGCCGACGTTTCCGCAGGATTATCTTGTGCCGAGGCCGTGGCTGCTCCCGCGATCTGCTGAACACCAAGCGACAGCAGCGCTGCCGCTGCCAAACCCAGAACTCTTGCCGTACTCATGCATACCTCCCCGTCGAAAATAGCGTCACCGCTTTAGCCGAAACTTTCCGGTTCGAAAAGGCTGAAGAATATGCGGAAGAATATGATGTGCATAACAAGGTCATCGCATGGGGATTACCCGTCCCATTACAGCTCGTTTTCCTGGCGGGTAATCACAGCAGGTTTCGGAGTTGAGACGGTCCAGCCGAAGACGCGGCGCGGAGATCGCGCACTGTGACCGTGGATCGGATGTCGCGCCGGTTCGGTGTGGACGGCTCAGCGTCTCAGCGATAAGGAAGCCGACCCGCTTCCGCTTGATATCGACACCGACTGGGTATTCCCATGGACGACGACATGCATGCTGCCGCTGGTGTTATACTGAGGGTTGAAGAATGTCCCAGCATAGCTGTTGGCGCCTGTTTTGCGAAGACGCGCATATTGGGACACGCTTCCCGATGGCGTTGCGCAGGTTGCGTTAACCGAGACGGTGGTTGAGCCCGCCGAATAGTTGGCTTGGCATCTGGCCCTTTCGCGCGAACCCGTTGCGTACTCCACAACCCCTCCGCCACTCCATGTACCGGCCAGCGCGCCCGGCTCGCTTCTCGCTTGAGTTACTGCCAGCGAGCTGAGGGAAAGCGCGGCCGCGATTGCCCAATATTGTCCGCCTCTCCGAAGCTTTGCGTTAATGGCGATCATTGAATCTCCCCAAAATATATCTTGGCTTTGCCGCCAGGAAACAGCGTTAGAGCTATTCGTGGCCGGAATGCAACCAGAAGTTCATAACAGACCCGTCAGAAGAACGGAGAGGTGAACACGCCCGGAAGTCCGAACATGTCTGGCCGGTCTCCCTGGAATCCCTCCGCAATATGGTGGCGCCGAGTTCTGGTGCGGGTCTTACGCGGTGGACGCCTTGTTTCGTGCGAGGTTGTCTCTTCGTTCTTCGTTGCTTCCTGAGACCGTGAAGATTGGGGCGGCAGGTATGACCGTTCACTATCCTGCGGAGCGGCTGGCGTGGCGCTCGTGATGACGGCCGCAGAGGCCGCGAGAAGGATACGGAATTTTGTTTGACACATAGCTCGAACCTCAAAGCCGTCTAAGCGCTCGCAAAACGCATCAGGCTGCTGGATGCTTACGCCGACCCAGCCTCTTATAAGGTTCAATCAAGACATTTTCTTGATTCAGTCGATCCGCGACCGTGCAAAAAGCTACTGCAAAGCTGCGAACTCGCATGGCTTATCAAGGATCGGGCGGGCAGCCACTACCCGCGCCGAACAAGATGCTCTTCAAAATTTTTTGTTATTCAACCACAATCTTGGAAGGAAGCCCCCACCCCCACTTTGCAAGGGATCCTAGGATTGCTAAATGTTTTGGCTTACCAGCCGCCACCCCAGCCCGGACGGCCCCAGCCGCCACCCCAGCCACCGCCGCCCCAGCCCCATGGACGGGCCGGCCACCAGCGAACGCCACAGCCATAGCCATAATAGCCGCAAGGACGCCAGCAAGGCCGCCATTGGCCGCAGCCACCCCAGCCACCGCCGCCCCAGCCGCCTCCCCAGCCGCCACCGCCTCCCCAGCCACAACCACCGCCCCAGCAAACCTTTTCAACGGCTACGCCAGTTGCGATAGCCTGCTCGGTCTGCACGGAAGCCGGTGATAACGGAGCGGCTTGCGCTGAAACGCTGAGCATCGCTCCCATTGCGATGAACGCAGCAACTATGTATTTCATCATTGTACCCTTCTGCTTCACGCTCCTTTCCTCGGCAACTTTACAATATATCTAAAGTTGGCTCCAAACGCGATAGAAATGATTAGATTGAGGTAAATTTTTTGCTTATGCACCAATCACTTGTGCTAATTCGAGGTAGAGAGAAAGGTTAACAGCAACCAAAGCGCGGTAAATTAAAGCTTTATTCACCTAAAATTGATCATATGTGGCGGGCCTGCCACGCCTGCGGTCTTGCGGAGGAATTCATAGATCGTTGTGCCGGACTTTGCGGCGACGTTCCGAAAAGGAGCGGCGCGTGAACTCTTTTTTTCCGATTGAAGGCGGGGCGATCTAGGGCCAGGCTCGGATGAAGTCTGCCGGTTCAAGCTGTGCTGGCGATTTCGGCAAAACCTTCGGTGTCCCTATATAGAGAAGACCGGCGATGATCTCCGAGGCTTCGAGACCAAGGGCTTCCTTGACGCTTTCATCATACGCAGCCTCGCCAGTTTTCCACATGGCCCCGAAGCCGAGCGCGTGGCTTGCAAGCATGATGTTCTGGGCGGCCGCGCCGGCGGAAAGGATTTGCTCGACCGTGGGGATTTTTGACGGCTCCGCTATTCGGGCCACCACCACGAGAAGCAAAGGTCCGCGCAACGGCTTTTGCCGCTCGCGCTCCAAGAGTTCGGGGGTCACCTTCGGATCGCGGCGCTGGAGGGCGGAGGCGAAAACATCGCCAAGGCGCTGTCTGCCCTCTCCCCGTATGGAAATGAAGCGCCAAGGACGCAGCCTTCCATGGTCCGGCGCCCTAAGCGCGGCGGCCACAATCTTGCGCACGGTTTCTTCGTTGGGGGCGGGGTCGGCAATGTCGATTGGACTAACCCTCGTTACAAGCCCTTCGTAGGCATCCATTCCGGTCCCTCCATCGGTAAGACAGGTAATTTCGTACCACGGACGCCATTGCGCGAAAAAGCAAAACCTAAGAAAACGCCAGCACTCCGGCCGATGCTCCGTCGTCCGGCCAAGCGAAGCAGGAGCGTGCTTTGCCTGATAGGCCACGTCGCGAAGAATGCCGGGAGACAGACTTGTGCGAAATGACTTCGAATTGGTGCTCAGACGACGCGCGATATAGCTGTTGAGGCGCACCCGCTGAAGCGTACTCTATGCCCCGGATGTCTCCACCAATTCCATCGCGCGGATCATAATAGCTCGACAAGTCCAAGGGGCAGTGGGTCTGTATTTGCGCCAAACGTGACGCACTCGGAAGCATGTCGGTCTGAAGCGCGATGGCAGCCCATCCGCAAGCCAGGAGACGTCTCAAGCGGGAGGTCCACATAGGACTTGATCCCCGTCTTGCCCGTGACGATCGGATTGAGAGAAAGCGCGGATCGTTGTCGGCATTTTCAACGACGAAGGGCTTCGAGGTCATGATCGTATGGGCGCAGAAGATTTGAAGATCAACGGACGGTGCGGTCCAGTCGGATGCTCAGTTTGTTAACTGACCCTCAACTGGGAGGACCGGACCGGGCGCACTCGGCGCAAACTTTTATTAAGCTTCTTCTGGCTCAGTGAAGAAAGAACCTGAGCTGGTCACCAGAATAAATGCAAAGCTATCAGAAACCCCCCGCTTCCGGCCCTGAACTCCTAAATGAATGCCTTTTCATCTAAAGGCCTAGAAACCGCGTCTTCTTGGCATCTTGAATGAAAGGATGATTTTTGAGAAGGTCACGCTCAAGATATTCCGCCTTTACAGGCGATTCTCCGTAAAAGATGAACAAAACGTTAATCACGTCCAGATGTGGGGCGATTAAATGAATACGATTATTTGGTGGTTAGAAGTCGCCCTGGCAACTTAGGGCACTCGTCTTCACTCTTTCGTTCTTTGTCTGCTTCGTCGGCCCATGGCTTCACAACCAGAGCCTGTTGAGCAGTCGGATTTCGGCCCGAAAGCTTCTCGAGGAGAAGAGCGAAACGGTTTCTGCTCCCAAGGCGGAAGTCCCGCATCAGGACACCGAGGCACAAGCGAAGGTTTCGGCGCCGCAAGAGCAGGCCACGGTGCAAGAGAAAGGGCCGCCGGCTTCGGCCGAAGGAAAGAGCGCGGCCCAACACGAAGAGGCTCCCTCCAAGGCAGAAGCTCCAGTTCACATAATGCAAGTCCCCGCGGAACCTCTCCAGGAGGAGCGGGCCTCTGCGCCGGTTCCGGTTGCACAAGTTTCAACTCCTGCAATGCAGGAGCAAGTGCCTGCCTTGGCTCAAGTCGAGCCACATCCGGAAGTGCCAAAGACCCCGGCTCAGGATGAACAGGTTCCAACTCCTCCACAGGCGCCGGTTGAGATAACCCCGGCTCCGGCACAAGCAGCTGTTGAAGAAGCCCCGACTGTGCCTGAGCCGAAGGAACCGGCCTTGCAAGAGCAGGCGACAGCTCAGGCGCCCGCGCCTTCAGCGGCATCAAAGGCGCAACCAGCAGGTGGCTTCGAGATCATCAGTCAAAGCGCTAGCGTTATCCCTATTCCCGCAGCAAGCCCCGTCGAAAGGCAGGACTTCACCGCTTCCACTGAAAACGGCGGGACGGCAGACGTAGAGGTCTACGTTCTATCAAACAAGGGTGGTCGAACTCTGCGTCGGTCGAATCGTGTTGTTGACCGGTCAAATGGTAGAGCCGAAGTGTCCGCTGTCCTGGACAGTGACGCGTTCGCCAAGGCTGCTGCGCGCTACGACACTGTCGCCTGTGTCGAGCTCGGGTCACGGGGCACGGGGCTTTCAGCTCGGGAGATCACGCGCCTTATCGATAACAGAGCCGTCGAACTCTGTGGGATAATCGCCCGGAAGCCCTATATTTCGGCGAATACAAAGCTTTATGGCTTGCCGTTGGGTCAGCAAATGGATTCAGCGCGGCCCGAGAAGGAAAGAGCCCGGAGATCGTTGATCATCATAGGACTGAAAAATACGAAAGGCGATTTAACCGACGCGGCCGTGCAAAAGAAGATGATTTCGGAAATCATACGCGGAGGCAAGATCGTAAACTTCCCGCTCAGCGCTTACTCTGAAGTCGCCTCGGGGAAAGAACTTCGCTACATCGAGGTGAAGGGCGCAAACAACAACAGGCCGATCAAATCGTCGGCTGTGAAACCTGGTTACGCGTTCCAGCAAGACGTTCAGCGGTTGCTCCCGGCACGCCATAAGCGTTGCGGCGCCGGCGGGGCCTCGCGGACTCCTATCATCAGGAGCAAGAAAAACTCGCGGACCCATGCGAATGCGGAGACTTCGGGAAGAAAAACGCACCCGGGATGTGGCCTTTTCGACTTCCCATTCTAAGCCAGGACCAGCACTCGCTTCATCATCGAG
This sequence comes from uncultured Alphaproteobacteria bacterium, assembly GCA_963839435.1. Taxonomy (GTDB): domain Bacteria; phylum Pseudomonadota; class Alphaproteobacteria; order Rhizobiales; family Rhodomicrobiaceae; genus Rhodomicrobium. The sequence continues at coordinate 67,989 of CAWIVD010000017.1, read as the reverse complement.
CTGGCGTCGCTCCCACCGGGGGGGCTTGGCATCGCTCAACAAAAGATGCGGGGGGTAAATTATTATTGGCAGAGCAAACAACAGCTCTGTGCCAATGAGGCATCGTGGACAGGGGGTGCAGCCAGTTCCATGTCCTAGCAACCGGGCGCCCGCTTTAATCGAAATCGATTAAAGCAGGTTGAGATTTCTGTAAATCAAAATTCAGTGCCGTTCTGATTCAAGAGCCCTGCTGGGGCTTGGGGGTCAGCAGGAATGACGAAGCCCTCTTTGGACCTGCGCGAACGCGTTGTTGTATCGAGGCACAGGGATGTCTCGCCACGAGGCTGCGCGCGGTTTGGGATCGCGGTCAGTTCGGCGATCAAGTGGGTCGCATGCTATCGAAAACAGGAAGCGTGGCGCCATCCAAAATTGGCGGTTGCAAGCCAAAGACCCTTCGCTCGCGGCCGATTGCGAGATGTCAGGATCAGCCAGCTTGTGGCCGAACTTCAAAGCCATCGTGGGCTGAAGGTGGATGGCCGCGGTCTCAATGGCGGGAGTGTCAGGGAGGCCTTGATCCAAGCGACTGGTCTCTAAGCTCAAGAAGAATGCGCCAACCACCTTGCAAACTGCTGCTACGGAGCCCTGTTTCTCACCCGCTCTGCTATCCGCGTCCGAATGGACGGGGCTGCTCTCGAGGAGGGAATTTTCGCAAGGCCCACCCGACTGGTCTTCAGCACTATTTACGGCACCAAACCATAACAGCCGAATCTACCCGCGGTCTGCATTTGTCATCCCGCCGTATATAACCTGGTTACCACTCACCTTGCGAAGCAGGGGTGAGTATCGGCCTACGGCATCGCTCCTTGCTGGAGGGGGACGTCACTCTCTCTCCGAAGAAGTGGATACATGGCGATCAGCGTCGCGAAGAGCAGCAAGAGCTCGATAGTATAAACCGTGATGTATCCCGTCGCAGCTCCGAGAGTGGTATGGTCCCATACGCTCGCGACGACATCCCGGATGATGCCGCCGAGTGCGATTGAGAGGCCGGCGGCCGTCGCCTGCACCGCGCCCCAAGCGCCGAGAGCCAAGCCTGTCTGATTTTTCGGCGCGAGGCTCATTGTGGCCGTCAATGTGCCATGCCCGAAAAGACCCGCCCCAAAGCCGATAAGCGACGTCCCGAGGACGAAAAGTACCGTTGAGCCGAACGGCGCCGCGAGAATGACGAATACAAACGCCGGGATACCCACGAGGGCTCCGTAAAGCGCCATCTTGAACGGATCGAAACCACGGCTCAGAATGCGAGAGGCGAGAGCGAACCCGAAGAGACCGCCGATTGCGAGAGTTGCGGTCAGTCTCGTCGTTTGACTGACGCTAAGGTGCAGGATCTGGCCGCCGTACGGTTCGAGCAGCACATCCTCCATGCTGAAGGCCATGGTACCCAGGCCTACCGAAACCAAGCGGCGAATTGCGTTGCCGCCATGAACGTAAGCAGCCCAAGACTCTTTGAACAAGGGGCGCGGCGCGGTCGCCACCGCCAACTCTTCGGGCGTCAAGAGTCGGGAAGGCCTGCGAACCTCCTGCTTCCACAACGCGATTGTATTCAGGATGAGAGTCGCGACGGCCGCCCCCTGGATCACTCCGACCAGCTGGCCGGGGGGAAGGCGCTCCCATGTTGGATGCAAGAGTAGATAGCCAAAGATGAGCGCGCTGGCGATCATGCCGAACAGCAGCATGACATACATGAGCCCGACGACCTTGGGCTGCAACTCCTTTGGCGCCAGGTCGGTGGCTAGCGCAAGCCCCACAGTTTGGACGGTGTGCAAACCTGCGCCGACAAGAAGAAAGGATATGCCTGCCGCGATCTGCCCGATCCATGCCGGGAGATGCTCCGCTTCGCCCTGGCCAGCCAGGACGAGCACCGCAAACGGCATGATTGCGAGACCGCCGAACTGAACCAGCGTGCCCTGCCAAATGAACGGAACGCGCTTCCAGCCGAGAACCGATTTGTGCGTGTCGGAGCGAAAGCCGATAATGGCGCGAAAAGGCGCAAAGAAAAGCGGCAGGGATATCATGATCGCGACGACCGAAGCAGGAACTTCGTATTCGACAATCATGACGCGGTTGAGCGTGCCGATCAGCAGCACCAAAGCCATTCCAACCGAGACCTGGAAGAGAGACAGACGGAGCAGCCTTGATAGAGGCAGTTCAGGCGTCGCCGCGTCTGCGAAGGGAAGAAAACGTGCACCTTGACGGAACAAGAAACCAGTTGCGCGCTGGCCAAGAGTAGTCATCGGAAGAGCAACTCCAACAGAAGGGGCCCTGAGGCCGCAATAAACCTTTGCCGCACCGGAAGCTTAGCTTTTACGCCCCATAAAAGCAAAACAAGCGCTGCCAGGCATTGTTACCTGAGCATCGCTTTTCGTTTGTATCCAGTCTCAAACCCACCGCATCCGATCACACCGATCAGCACACTTCGGCTTTGACCTGCCCATCAGGGCATCTTGTCTATTACTCCAGACATGAACACAGGAGCCTCCACGCGATCGCCTGCGCGATAGCGAAAGCTTTCAGCTCCGCGCAGGCTTCGGCTTCCGGCACACGGCGAACCGCCTTCATCAAGCTGCCCACTCATGCGACACACCCGTCTCGGCGGTGCTGCCGGAAGATATCTCTCTTCTGCCCGTGTTTAGGCCCAGGATCTCGTGGATCCGGGCCCTCTTACGGGCTGCCGAAAAAGCTATTTAGCTAACGACAACTGCCTCAATCTGCGCGACCTTCTTGCCACCTTCCCAATATTTCGGGTACCACTGCGTGTGGCCGATAAGAGCAGCATGAACGAGGACCGCGATCAGCGTGACGGTGCCGAGGAAAAGGGGAAGACCGACTTTGGGAGGTACGACCAACCAAATGCCAGCTTGTCCATCAAAATCAGCCATGTTCAATTCTCCTAGTTAGATTGTGATTAGTGGAGCCAAGGGGAATAGACGTATGACAGCACGTGAGCCACGACAGCAATCGCGCCAAAAACGCGGGTGCCGTTGATCACATGGCCATGCAACTCCTCAGCTTCCGCCAAGGTCAAACCGGTCGGGTAGACCTTATTTGGATCAGCCATAATTGTACCTCCTTAAAGGACCTGCTAGGTTTTTCGTGCTCAACCCGCACGTAGGTCGCTCATACAGCTGCTGGTTCGAGCGAGTTTTCTTAGTCGCAGCTTGAGTGTAAGCATATGCTGACATTTGCATGCGTCAACTCCATTTGACACACCTTTGCATTTTGGGTCAATATGACGCAAGGTTGTTTCTGGCCGAAAACTGCCGGTTTCCACCTAAGATGGCACGAATAGTTTGGCGCGCATCCATTTCACCCGGTTTTAGTGGTATCCGGGCCAGAAAGGGCGCGGCGGGAACGTGTGCGCTGGCGCATCCCGATGCTTGCAAATCCATGAAAAAACAGGGGATCGGCGCCCTCAGCGCCTAACCCCGCTCCATGCACGCGAAAGCGGCGGCGAACCCGATGCGAGGTGCGTTCAAAATGGGTGTGGAGATAAAGACGGGCTGACCGTCTCAGCAACGACTCTCTTCCTGTGAGAGAAAGAAGCCTGACGCGATTAAGATCGCGGAGAATGCGATAATGCCCTTCCCTGAACCTAAATTGCCTGCGAGCAGAGGGGAGGGTGCTCCTGCTCGCAGGCTGTAGGCCGGCATGATAAGTCCTAGAGGCCTTTACGCCCAACCACGACCACGTTAAGCCGCAGATTTGGAAGGGGCTTCGGTCCAGACTATCGGAGGTTTGCTACCGCCCTGCGGCAGCAAACGCATTAACGAACAGCAGGAGCCGTGGGTGCAGGCTCGGTCGAAACAACCTTATTGCTGCCTTCCCAATATTTCGGGTACCACTTCGTGTGACCGATAAGTGCAGCATGCACGAGGATCGCGATTAGCGCGACTGTGCCAAGTAACAGGGGAAGACCTACGGCCGGCGGGACAACAAGCCAAATGCCGTGTTCGCCATCAGTGTAATCAGCCATTTTCAGTTCTCCGAGTGGTAATTAGTGCAGCCAGGGCGTAAGGGCATAGGAAAGAAAGTGCGCGAATACAGCAGCCGCACCGAAAACGCGGGTGCCATTGATTACGTGCGAGTGCAGTTCCTCAGCTTCCGCCAGCGTCAAGCCCGTCGGATAGACCTTATTTGGGTCAGCCATAGTTGTAACTCCTTCAAGGATCCGGATTTGTTTCTCGTCTAGGGCCGACGATGCGCGGCTCTATAGCTCGACCATATTCGTACCGGCGAATGTGTCAATGCCAATTGACAATGCAAATTCGATTTGTGTCAATCTGCCACAACAAAAAGCTATGGCAATCCTCTGCAACTGTTAACAAAATTTAAAACTGGAGCGCGCAAAAAAGGCTTTTTAACGCGGAGGTGGCAAAGGCTAAGCTTATCGCCCGCTGGTGCGAACGCGACACAATTCAGCTCGCTTGGCCTATTCTTGTAAACGGTCCCGAGCTTTTCTACGCGGCGCGGCGGGACACCCAAGAGACTATAGCAAGGGTCACTTGCTGGAACGCGACATTCAGAGCCTGGATGCCCGCTCCAGGGTCATTGCTTGCAGCGGGAACGCCTGCATGGAAGCGCTTCGTGGTGACAACGGAATTGTTTTTCTCGTCCACGAGCTTGACGTAGACGTCTACGACGGCTTCGGCTCCGGCAGGGGAAGATTCCACTTCAAAATCACGGATTTCAATGGCGAGCGACAGGTCGCCCGAGACCCGGTCCTGATTCGTCAGGATAGCGCGAAATGCACCCGAATTAGCAAGAGCCTCGACCAGCCTCGCCTGGAAAAGCCGCGGCAGGCGATCGCCCCAGGCCGCGCCCGAGAAATAGGCCACACGCCCGTTCGCTGACTTGACGAGGATTTCCTCGGTATCGATGGTCTTGACCGCGACCGGCGGGTAAACGGTCAGCTGCACACCGCCGCCGCCGTGAACTTTTTCCACAGGCGGTGCTTGCAGATCGTATGTCGCAGGCGGTCCTCCGGCCAAGCCGAATGCGCAGCCCGCAAGCATGATCGCCGCCGCAAAGGCTGCTATCGTACCCTTAAGCTGCATCCTACACCCCAAACAGGCCCCCGGCGTCCCGACGCCACAAATGTTAAGGGCATGTTAAGGCCGATTCTTTTTCATGCTAGTATTTTGGCGATTGCTGGCCGCCGAGCAAAAATCCCGCCGGATTGCGTTCGACTTTCTCCACAACGCGATCGAGGCTGTCCGCTAAGCGCCTGCCTTCCTTCATGAAAAGCTCGAATTCGCGAAGCGATCGTTCCATCTGCTGCGTGAGCTCGCCCGACTTGTCGCCCAGCGACTTATCAAGTTTCTCGGACAACTGGCGAAAAGAAGTCGCGGCTTGTTGCACCTGCGACACAACGGATTCAGGGTGATCGGACGCTGCTCCTGCGAGCCGGTCGACCGCGTTGTCCACCTTCTGCGAAATCTCGTTCAATCGAGCGGCGAGGCCGCGCACATCCTGAACGATGCTCGACACATCGTCTTTCCGCTCCGCCATCATCGTCGAGAACGACTTAAGATTTGTGATCGTGTGGTGAAGCGACTCTTCGTTATTCGCGACAAGGTTGTTCAGCCGCACAGCCAAGGCATTGGCTTGGCTTGCCGCGTCGGACATGCCGCCAAGAAGCGACCCGGATCCCGGATCGGCGTATATCACGGCGTGCTGCTCGCCTTGCTTCGCTTGAAGCATCGCTGCATCCGGAGTGCCCGGCGTGATTTCCATCGCGACGAAGCCCGCCAAGCCTTGATGCGAGATGCGGGCATGGGAGTTGGTGCGAACCGGTGTTTCATCGCGGATGGTGATGAGGACGCGAACCTTCCGCGTATCCTCCGGCACGAGTTCGATGGATCGGACCGCGCCAAAGCGGATGCCATTGAAAAGCACGGGGGCGGACTCTGTAAGCCCCTGCACGGAGCCGTCGAAGATTACGGAATAGGTCTTTCCCGAGGGCCCCGAGGCGTCGTTCTTCAACCAATAAATGAAGCCAAGGAGCGAGCCGAGCAGCCCAAGGACAAACACGCCGATGATAAAATAATTAGCTCGCGTTTCCATATCTTATGAAGCCCTTGCAACAAGCCGGCCGCGCTCACCGCAGAAATATTCCCGGACCCAAGGGTGACCGGGGTCCCGAACAAGGTCCATAGGCTGGCCAACCCGAACCACATGTTTATCGGCAAGCACAGCAACTCGGTCGCAGACGGCGAAGATGCTGTCGAGGTCGTGTGTGATCATGTAGACGGTCAGTCCCAGCGTTTGGTGCAGATTGCGAATGAGACGGTCGAAAGCAGCGGCGGCGATCGGGTCGAGCCCCGACGTCGGTTCATCCAGGAAGAGGATGCCGGGATCGAGCGCGAGCGCTCGTGCCAGCCCGGCGCGTTTGCGCATTCCGCCAGAAAGCTCCGATGGGGCCTTGTAGGCCGCGCTCGGGGGTAGACCGACCATGGCGATTTTCAACAGCGCGAGCTCGTCCATCACCTTCTGAGGCAGTTCGAGGTGCTCGCGCATCGGCACCTGCACATTTTGCTGCACATTGAGGGAAGAAAACAATGCGCCGTCCTGGAAAAGCACGCCCCATTGCCGTTCGATTGCGATGCGCTCCCGGTTCGACAGAGTCTCGAAGTTCTTGCCCAAGACCTCGACTGTCCCTGCGTCGAAAGGCAACAAGCCAAGGATCGAGCGCAAAAGCACGGATTTCCCGGTGCCGGATCCGCCCGCGATGCCGAGGATTTCACCGCGCGTGACATCGAGGTCGAGATTCTCGAAAATCACTTGCTGCCCGAAACGCTTCGTCAGGCCGCGTACGCGGATCGCATGCTGGAGGGGAGGAGATGTCCCGGTCATTCTCAGAAACCGCTCGCGGAGAGGAAAATCGCAAAAACCGCATCGAGCACCAGCACGAGGAAGATGGCTTTGACGACTGCGGTGGTCACCTGCGTCCCGACAGACTCGGCGCTGCCCTGAACGCTCATGCCTTCGAGGCAGCCGACAAGCCCGATCACGAGAGCGGCGAATGGGGCCTTGATGAGCCCGACATAGAGATGCTTGACCTGCACGGCGCTGTTCAGCCGCTGGAGATAGATCGGGAGGTCGATCGACAGATAAAGTTTCGCCATGAGTGCGCCGCCGGCGAGGCACATCATGTCAGCGACGAAGACCAGAAGCGGTAGCGCGACAATCAGCGCCAGAATGCGCGGAACGACCAGCGTTTCGGTTGGATCGATCCCGAGCGTGCGCATGGCGTCGATCTCTTCGCGCATTTTCATGGTGCCGATCTGGGCCGTGAACGCGGAGGCGGAACGTCCGGCTACCATGACGGCGGCAAGGATGACGCCCACTTCGCGCAGCGTCAGGATGCCGAGCATATCGATGGACAGGTTCTCCGCGCCGAAGCTCTGAAGCTGACGGGCGCCCTGCTGGAGGATCACACCGCCAATCAGAAAGCAGACGAGTGATATGATCGGTACCGCGGTGAGGCCGGTCTGCTGGATTTGATGGACGAACGAGGTTCCGCGAAATCTGGAGGGCCGGACGATAATCCTGGCCATCGCGGCGGCCGTCTGGCCGAGGAACGTGGTGAGCCGGATCGCGTCCCGCCCGATTGCCGTCGCGGCGGTGATGACCAATCCCGCCATCTCGGCAAGAGGCCTGCGGCGCGGCGGGACTTCCGCCGTCGCTGGCGCCGCCCGCGCCACCTCATCAAGCAGGATCCGGTGCTCGCTGCGCAGGTTGACGAAAGCGGCGGTTTTGCCGTCGATGCTGTTTCGCAAGGTCACGAGAGCGAGCGCGCCTGCTGTGTCGAGGACTTGCAATTGGCTCAGGTCGATCTCAACCGGGCGGCCGGTCGGTTTGACTTCGCCCAATTCGTCGAGGCAGACCCGAATTCTCCCCAGAACCGCAAGCGTCCACCCCCCGCAGACCACGACACGCGTAATGCCGGCATCCGATGTGGCCCGGCAACCGGGGGAAAGGACTTGGTCAAAACCAGTGGCGGCACGATCCTGCATGAGTGTGTTCAAAAGGCCTCGACGACGGCGATGGCCAGAATCACGGTGAAAATGTGCGGAATTTGCCTCGCTCGCGAGCCTCGTGGCATGAAACAATGTCGGCATCGCGGCACATGGGACACACGCAAAGAACCGCTCAGCAAGTGTTTGGCAATGTTTCCAAGGTAATCTTTACAGAAAGAACTCTTGCTTGACCGGCGGCGTTTATGATGACCTTTTCGACGGCTTCTCTGTCCGAGACCGATTATTGCGCTCTTGAGGATGCCCTTTTAGCCACCGAAAAAGGCAGGCGATTCTTACGCACCTATGTCGATCGCAATCGCGGGCTTGAAACGCTGCGGCTGCTGCGGTCCATCTCTCGCATGCATCGCGCGGCGCTCGGTGTGCCTGGGGTCAACGCTGAAGTCTGCCGCGATTTGGCGAGCGTGCTTAAAATTGTCTCCAAGCGGCGCGAGCAGGCATCGGAGTGCCCCGAGGATATAGCCCGGTTTCAATGTCTCATGGCCGGGCTTGAGGAGATCGAGGCCGGCGTCATCACGCTGATCGAATTGATCGAAGAAAGAATGGCCGGCGAACTGCAGGATGAGGTGTCATCGACCCGACCCGCCGCAGCTCCCGGCGACGGTTATTCACCTGAGCGCACGGCGAAGCTTTTCGGTGAACTGTCCTCCTACTTTACGGCCGAGCCGCGCTGATCGATTCCTGAGTGCTAAGATGGTGTAACGGGCCTGGGCTAAGGCCAAAGGTTTCTTAGCGGTCACCCGCGTCCAAATGCGAAGAGCATCTCCGGGGTTCTCCGGCTTGCTCTTGAAGGTCCACTTTGCAACCGGTCGCTGAAGAGCCAGACCAGGAACTCGTGAACTCCTTTCGATCGTCGATGGTGCGGATTGTAGTCCTCATTCGGGCTTGGCCGCATTCCCAACGTACTTGACGGCGGTCGCATAAGGTTCATGCTTCAGGAGCCAGTTTGCGAAGCTCTGCCACGACCATGGATGATGGTACCGGCTTCGTGAAATGAGGAACTCCCTCGAAGATGGGCGGCTGCTGGGTCCGCGCGTAGCCCGTCATGGTCATGAACGGGATGGCGAGCGCTGCGAGCACATGGGCGACAGCCTCCGAAGTTTCCCCGCGCAAATGGATATCAAGCACGGCGGCATTGCAACTGCGCTCCTTGATGAGCGTGAGGGCCTGCGCCACGGATGGGGCGGGTCCTGCGACCTCAAAACCGGCCGCTTCGAGGGCCCGGCAAAGCTCAAAAGCCACAAGCGCGTTGTCCTCGACCACCAAAATTCGTGCTTTCATAGCCTTCTCTCTGCTGAGGCCTCGCGCACGGCCTCGAAACCAGATGGGATTTCCAGAACTCTCTCAGCAGGACACTCAAGACGCCAGCATAATCCTTCGGGTGCGTAAACGAGAGTGACCTCGGCGTCCAACTCCATACGAGGCATGGCGTCGATAACGGTCGTTCCGAACCCGGACCGCTCAGGCGGGAACACGGGCGGTCCCTCCATTTCGACCCAACTTAATGTAAATTGGTCATTTCCCCCCGTTCTGTCGAGCCGCCAGGCGACTTCAATTCTGCCCGTGGAATTGCTGAGCGCTCCATATTTACCAGCATTGGTTGCGAGTTCGTGAAGCACCATCCCGATCGCTTGCGCCCCGGCTGCCGACAAATTCAACGGTGGTCCTGAAAGTTTGATCCTGTCGTCGATCAACTCTTCAAAATGCGAGAGCTGCGAGCGCACGAGTTTGCGGGCGTTGACCCCCTGCCAACCGCTCATAACCAGGAGATCCTGGCTGGCCGCTAGCGCCGCAAGCCGCTCCGAGAAACGCTCCACGAATTCGCCGCCCTGGGGGACTGCTGTCTGCGATGCAATCGCTTGGACAAGGGCAAGCATGTTCTTGGCCCTGTGATTGACCTCACGCAGAAGAAGCGCAACCTTCTGCTCCTGCCGCTTGCGCTCGGAGATGTCGCGGACAATACCGGTGAAACAGCGTTTTCCTGCAACCTGCCATTCCGCAATCGCAAGGTCGACCGCGAATGCCGATCCATTCTTGCGCCGGCCCTCCACCTCTCTTCCCATACCGATGATCTTGGCTTTGCCTGTGCGTCGATAGGCTGAGATATAGGCGTCATGCGCGGCGCGGTGCGGCCCGGTCATCAAAATGGAAATGTTTTCTCCGACGATATCGGGAGCCGCGTATCCGAACATTCGTTCAGCCGCCGGGTTGATGGATACAATCAAGCCCCCTTCGTCGATGATGATAATGGCGTCGACGGCGGTATCCACGATGGCGCGCAGCCGCTCTTCGCTTTCACGCAGCGCTTCCTCAGCGTGCTTCTTATCGGTGATATCTTGCACGGTGCCGAAGCCGCCGAGGACATTGCCGGCGAAATCGAATTCGAGTTCCGAGAGGGCGTGAATCCACTTCGTGATCCCGTCAGCGACGACGCGATACTCGATATCGTAGGGCGATCCTTCGAGAGCGGCCTTCCAGCTCCGGTCAACGCGCTCGCGGTCGACGGGATCGACAACATCGAGAAAGCTCTCATACGTCAGGTTCTTGGCCGGCGCGACGCCGAACATGCGGAATGTTTCGTCCGACCAGGAGAGCTCATTCGTCCTGACATTAAGCCGCCAGCTGCCAGTGTGGGCAACGGCCTGAGCCCGGTTCAGGTCTTCGCGGCTTTCGCTGAGCGCCCGCTCCGCCGTTACCCTTGCCGTGATATCCTCGCTGACGATGAAGATGCCGCCCACGGCGCCGCCCGCATCATGCCAGGGCCGCACTTCCCAGCTCAGCCACTGCATCGTGCCGTTCGCGCGTGTAAACGGGTCTCGCTCGTCCCGGAGAGTCTCGCCCGCGAGACCGCGCTGGTGCACGTCTTTCCAGAACGGCGTGATTTCGGGGAAGACCTCGTAATGGGAGCGGCCAATGATGCTGGCTTCGCCCAGCGCATAGTCGGTAAGCCACAAGCGGCTGACAGCCATATAGCGCATGTCACGATCGAACATCGCGATCGCGACCGGAGCCTGCTCAACAAACCACCGCAGCCGCTCGGCATTCTCCCTTTCGGACGAAATAGATTTTTGCTCGGTGATGTCGCGGACGGCTCCCGCAATCCCAAGCCGTGGCTGCGGGAAGCCGCCGCCGACCGTTTTGCCTATGATATGGAGCCAGCGCACGCCCCCATCGGCTGCTTGCGTTCTGCACTCGAAATCAAGCTCAGCTCCCTCCTCGTACACACGCTGGAGCTGACTTTGCCAAAACTCCCGGTCACCGGGATGCAATGCGCCGGTTATTTCTTCAACTGAGAGAGATGAGTTTTCGCGAAGCCCGAAACAGGTCCTTGCCATTTTCGTGGCGTCGAACGAGCCCGTTTTGGGATTAAGCTCCCATAAGCCAAGCTTGCCGGCCTCAAGGCTGAGCTTGAGCCGCGCCCTGCTTTGGCTCGCGGCAAGTTCCGCGTCCTTGCGCTCGGCGATAAGAGCTGCAATCGCGAGAGCCACAAAGGCCGTGGCGAGGATGGCGAAATCCGTGGCGGCAAGCCGTTCGTCTAAGGAGAAGTTGGCGTCGGCGAAGCGGCCACGCGCGAGTGTGAACGAAGCCAGGATGGAAAGCCCAAGCACCAAGGATCCCGCCGACGCAAACAGCGGGCCGCAGCGAACGGAAAGCCAAAGAAGCACCGGCAGTTGGCTCGCGAATGGGGCCAGCAGCATCCACCGGCCAAGCCCCAACGGAAAGAGGGCGAAAGCATGGGTCGAGGCGATGATATGGAACGCGAGCACAGCTGTGCCCTCTATTACCTCTCGTTGAGAGAGAGGTTTGCGCACTGATGCCGCCAGACCAATCAGAATGGGCGCGACCATGACGATACCGGTCATGTTCGCCCACACAAGCCGGCTCCACAGGAAGACGAAGGGAGCCGCGGCATAGCCCGAACGTTCCAGCATCACGGCCATAATGGCCTGCAAGGCAACGGCGCCGAGGGCGGCGACCCCAAACAGTCCAAGAACGTTCCTGAAGCGATCAAGCTCGAAAGGCCGCGGAAACCAGTGCTCGATGAGAGCCGCCATCAAAAGCGCCTCGCCGGCATTGCCGAGCGCAAAGGCATAGCAGGCGGGACCGGTGCGGCCGGCGAGTGCATTTGCCAGGAAGCTTGCAACCGCTATCCCTGCCGCAACAGGCCAGCGCGCGGTTTGGCCGGAAATGACGAGAAAACCGACCGCTATCCCGGCGGCCGGCCAGAACTGCGCCACCCCTTCCGGAGTCGTGAGGGGGATCGCGAGCCAGGCAGCGAGGAAATAAAGCGCGCCGGCCGCGGCTGCCGGCATCCAGACGCCCGGCGACATGGCGGCGGGCACGGGTCGCCCCCAACTCCGGTGATGACTGGGCCTGCCTTGCAGCTCGACAACCATGTCTCGCCTGATCCCTCCAAATTCAAACGAAAATACAATGACCGGAATTGACCGGCAACGAACAGAAGTTCTTTGAAGGCCCCACACAAAGCAGTCAACAAGTCACCTGATTTGGCCCTGCACTTTTGGCTGGAATTTTGCAGCAGGGTTTGGACGTGCAATCAAGGAAATTGAATTCGCGTTGGCCACCGGAGGCTTGGCAACACCGCCGAGGTAAAGACCGCGCCGGTGTCCCCATTGACAGCCGTGCAAAGGCGCATTTGCGTGCAAGGTGACTGGGCATTCCGACAGTCGGCGCCCTTGTCACACAATTTGTTGAAGGCGGGGACGGCGCTACGGCTTATCGAGAACTATTGCATTTTTCCGTATCCGGCGACCAACCCATCCGGCGCGGTGGTGCAGGACCTACAGAAGTCACGACAAGCGTATGAACTAATTACTTTATTACTTCATAATGCCATTTTTACCAAACAAACCCAATTTGGTAAGCCCTTGAAAAAAGGGGCCCGTCGGGGGCCCCTCCTGTGCAGGCTGCTACAGCTTGTTGTGCCACTCGTGGACCTGCCGCTCGGCTTCATCTTTGGTGATACCGTAGCGCTCCTGAATTTTTCCGGCCAGAATCTTCTGGTCGCCCTTCACCTGCTGCAAGTCGTCATTGGTGAGCTTTCCCCACTGCTGCTGAACCTTGCCTTCAAACTGCTTCCAGTTTCCCGATATTTGATCCCAAGTCGACATGAATCTTCTCCTTACTTAGAACGTACCTTCTGCCAACCCTTCCGCGAGGCAAAGGTTCCGGTGAGGAGATTTCGGCGCCTGCAAGCGCGCTCTCGCCGATGTTCTCGAAATGAGCATGGGCGCTCGTCTTATCCGCCGGCAAGATTGATGACGGGAGGGAAAGCGCTCTCCTGGTAGAGGAGATCGATCTCCGTGGCCCTGGTGCGTTGAACAGCACGGCTGTTGACCGACCCTTTCTCCGTGAGTTCGCCGTTTGCCAGACTTAAGGGCGTTGGGAGGATGAGCAAGCGTCGAACCTTGCGGCACGTGCCAGCCTCGTCCCAGGAGATGAACGCGAAACGGTCTCGGATTCTCGGCGGAAAGGGCCTCGCCGGTCAGGCCAGCGTCGTGTTCCGGGTTGATAAGCGCGGCGACGAACGGCCTGTCTTGTCCAACGATCACCACATGCTTCGCGAGCCCTCCAAGCGCAGTCCGCAATGTCTCGCTGAGTTTGGCCGTCCGAACCCATTCGCCATTGGCGAGCTTGAAGTCATCCGCTATGCGTCCATCGAAGCGCAACCCCCGCCCCGGGTCGTCATCATCGGCCCAACGCAGGGCATCGCCGATGCGGAAATAACCTTCCTCGTCGAAAGCGGCGCGCGTTGCCTCAAAATTACGCCAATAGCCGGGTGTGACAGCGCGCCCCTTCACCCTGGCCTCGAAAGTGTCTCCGCAGGGTACAAGTTTCAGGCTCGTCCCAGGCAAGGGAAGTCCAACGTTTCCCCAAGGTCCGCCCTCGCGAACCCGAACCAGAGCAGCAGGTGCGGTTTCCGTTGCGCCATAGCCGGTCAGGAACGGCACGACTCGGCCGATGGCCTTCAGTGCGGCTTTGTCGAAGCCTTCCCTTGTCGCGGCTGTGAGGCTCGCGGCCCCGTAAAAAAGCATCTGGAGACGCTCAAAAAAGCGTTCAGCCAAGGCTTGATCTTTTTTGAGGTATGGAAGCAGGAGATCAAATCCGGACGGCACATTGAAATAGACCGTTGGTGAGAGATCCCGCAGGTTCGAGAGCGTGTGCTCAATCCCAGCCTGTGTCGGGCTTCCGCCGTCGATATAGAAGGTCCCGCCATGATAAAGAACCAAGCCGAAATTGTGATTTGAGCCGAATGCGTGACTCCAAGGCAGCCAGTCCACCAGAACCGGCGGCTGACGCTGAAAAAACGGGAACGCATGCGCCAGCATTGCCTGGTTCGCGAGCATCATGCCATGCGATTGAATGACGAGCTTCGGCTCGCCTGTGGTACCGGATGTCAGAAGAAACTTGGCGATTGCCGATGGGCCGATTTGCGCGTTTTGAGCCTCCAATGCGGTTTCGTCCGGCTCGCTCGATGCTAAATAGTCCACGGTCAAAGATGTGATGACCGCCGCATCGGGGCAAAGCTCTATTCCTCCGGCCAAGATTTCTTCGGCTTCCCTATCGAAATAGATAAGGCCGGGCGTGAGTGTCTGCAGAACCTTGCCAAGAGCCGCACGGTTGGGCTTGAGATAAAGATGTGAAGGCAGGGCGCAAAAAGGGATCCCGGCATGGAGCGCGGCCAATGTCAGAAGGGCGTGCTGAATTGAGTTTCGCGACAGGATGACAAGCGGGCGGTCGGCGTCCAGGCCGTAGGCTACGAGATGTCCGGCCAGGCGCACCGCTGAAGCAGCGGCCGTCGTATAATCAAGGCACCGCCATTCGCCGCGCCCATCCCGCTCGGCAATGAAGATGCGCGCTGGCGTAAGCTTTGCCGACCGAAAGAAGCGGTCGCTGACACACCGATCCCGAACGTCCAAACAGACGTTGGAACGCACGATCTGTTCCCCACAGGCGCGCGTCTCGATTGAGACCGGCAACTCCGCCCTGACTCTTTCGCGGGAAAGAGGAAAACTCAAGATGATCAAGTCTCGCGCTTGATCGCGATCCAGGCGCCGCCGTCTTTTGCAGACTGAACGCGGATCGATAATTCGCGGTTCGAGTCTTCGAAGTCTCCAACGAAGGTGAAGGAGATGTTGAGCGCGCCCGATGCCCGGGCCTTGTCGATCCGGCCTTTGAAGTGACTGTTGGCCATGCAGGGCGCGATATCGGTGAAGAAGACCTTCCCAAGCGCCGGCCTCGCCCCATAGCCCGACAGCTTCGCCTCCGTCTTGCTGAAGACCCGCACGACCCCCTCGGGATCGATCCCGACCACGCCGAAAGGCAGTTTATCGATCTCTTCCGCCGTCAACGATTCGAGCGCCTCGGAAAGACTCTTGGTTTCGAAGTCGGGTAAAGAGGACATTGCGCGTATTCCTGAAAGCAGGTTGCATTCGGTTATATCGTAGATGATATAGGACGCCAGTAATTTCTCAGGCCGAGTGACAAAGTGCACATATCAAGAACTTTTTTTCTGTTTGCTATTATCGATCTCATCGAGTGTTTGCCGCGTTGAAAAGAACCGGCGGATGAAATCTTTGCAAGATGACCAGCGTAAAGCTTAGCCTCGAACCTCACCTTCCTTGGCATGAGGATCGCCGCGAGCTTTTGTTTCTCCGCTGAAAATAGCGATGCCGACGAGATGGGTAACCCCGAGGCCGGTGTCTGAGTAGGGGACCAAGAGCCGCTCGAAAGTAACGCTATCCCCGTCGCCAAAATCGAACATCGCGTGCTCGTAAGAAGGGCGAGCGGATTTGGCGCATCGGCGGTAGGCGTCGATGAGGCTGTTGGGGTCTTCGTCAGTCATGTCCGTATTGTCCAATGCGCGCCCCAACCGATCGAGCAGGGTGCGCCCGACTTCAACGAAGTGGATTTCGAAGCCCGGCCCTATCGCAGCGATTGTGAGAGCCCCGCTTGTTTCAAAGGGAGCCCGGTCGAAGGATCGGTATCTCGGCAGCTCGCCCTTGGCTCCCAGTTGCCTGACCCATTGATCATAAAAAGCAATCAGGATCTGGCTTTTCAGCTTTCGGCGCACTGGGGACCCTTCAATGAATGTTCCCACTTGAGAAAGCGGCGCATCAAAACCGTAGCGGAATCCATCGGCCTCGTAGGAGAGTTGCGGGTCGCAATCGAAATCGGACGCCGCAATCGATGTAATGAGCGTCGTGCCAAATCCTGTTCGCGTGGGAGGTGTTACCGGCGGCCCGTTACCCTCGGACCAGTCGAAGCGCAAGCGCTTCTCTGCGCCTGTTCCTGAGACGCTCCAGTTCAGCTTGACGCGGCCTGCCGGAATCGAAAGGGCGCCATATTTCGATGCGTTTGTTGCCAGTTCATGCACAAGCAGCGCAAAGGTTTGCACCGCCCTCGCCCTGAGCATGATATCCGGCCCCGTAGCTTGGACACGCCCCTCGAAAGCCTCAAGCTCGGTGTCGAGAATCTTCTTGAGCCGCTCGCCTTCGAACCCCGCATCCGTCAGCCTGCTGTAAGTCCGCTGCAAGGCTTCCAGGCGTCCGATGAGACTGTCTTTTGCTGTCTCGATCGAGATCGCGCTGGCGAGGCTGAGCCTTGTGATGGAATTGATGACCGAGAACAGATTCTTGCTGCGATGAGACAGCTCACTCATGAGCATGCGCTGCCGCCGTTCGTCACGCTTGCGGTCGCTTACATCGCGATAGATGGCGGCAATGCTTTTCACCTCGCCCTTCGCGTCGCATATCGGCGAAGCGTTGATCTCGACTTCGATAAGCGTTCCGTCCTTCTGACGCCGGGCAGTGTCTCTGATCGTCGCCTGCCTGCCCGCGCGCGCCGTCGCAAGCAAAGTCTCATGCTCCGCGCGGTGGGTAGGCGGCACTATGAGCTCGAAAGAGGATCGTCCGATCGCCTCTGCGGCGCTGAAGCCGAACATTTTTTCAGCGCCAGGATTCCAGCTCAAGATTCTGCCATCGGGCGCAACGGATACGATGGCGTCCGCAGACGCGGTGACGATGGCGGCAAGTTGAGTGTTCGCGGTCTCTGGATGCCATTGTTGCAATCGTAGACTGCAAGTCTCGCAGCCAGGGAAGGGAAGTTCCAAGCGCTCACTATTCGGTGTCATGGAGAGGCATCGAGCTTGAACTGAGGCGTTTTCGCGCCGGAGGAGTCCGGCAGGGCGCGCCTCCACAAGAGCGCGGGTCAATGGTCACTCGTATCTCTCCGTGCCCAGGTCTCGGACGTCCTGCCGATTACGAAAAGCGCAGCATTGCTTTCCGAAAAATACAACCATCTGGCGGATGAAATGTCCAGCCTAAGGCCTGGGGCACCGGCGCCTGTGATTATTCACGGTCCGGTGAATAGGGTCGCGTCCGCTTGTGCAACGATCGAAGCCGCGGAGAGGTATATTTGCGCTTCAACCGAAAGCAGAATGAGCGTGTTTCCAGCTTGCTTTGTATCGGACGCTTACGCCCCAATCCGATGCTGGAAATGAAAAGTGTAAGATATTGATTTAACGCATGAGTTCGCGGCGCGGGCATCGGCACGCAGCGCACATCTTGGTGAAGCGGCGCCAGGAAAAGGGGCGACATTCCGCTTCACTCTTTGTGATATGGGACACTCCGCTTTGTACGGCTTGCGGGCGGTATGCCAGAGTCGCTGGCATTGCCGTCAAGGTGACGCGTGCGTTTCCCGCTCAGGGAAGCAAGCGCGGACACTCGCGGGACACCCACTCGAGCAGGCTGGCAATCGCTGTATTCGGAGGAAGCCCGTCCTCCACCACGCGTTCGTAGTCCTCAATAAGCCGGTCGATAAACTCCCTTTCCAGCCTTTGAAGCCATTCCTGCTCCCGCTCATTCGGCCCCCTGGCCTTTGATCTCACCGAATCGAGAGTTGATGATGCCGGATTCTCTTTCTGACGGACGTTCTCCGGTTTCGGGCGAAGATAGGACTCCGGCTCCGCGCTACCGAAAGACCGACCTCTGCGCACCCCTTGCGACGAATCTGAACCATTGACGAAATTTTCGGTGAAGTTCATTGCCTGAGCCCTCCTCCGCCGCGTGCGGGAGCGGCCTATATCGCCTAGTGAACGATGGCCGGAAAGATGGAGAATTGTGCAGAATTGTGCATCAGTTGATGCGATTGTGAGTACAAGAAGCAGCTTACCCCCAAGCATCAACGATTTCGCATAAGTGTTTTAAAAATACGGCATTAAATATGCCTGACTTCGGTGGCGAAGACATATCCTACACCCCGGATGCTCTTGATTAAACTCGGTTCCTCTTTCCCGTGACTGTTGAGCTTGCGGCGCAGCCGCGAAACGTGGCCATCGATCAATCGATCGAGGGGGGACCACTCATGCCCGCGCAGCATCTGGCTGATCTCATCACGGGTGAGAACGCGCCCGGGCTGCTTCAAAAACAGCTCGAGGAGGCGCACCTCCGTTTCCGTCAATTCGATGAGGGCGCCGCTCGTGGACCTTAATTCCTGCTTGCGAGCGTCAAAAAGAAGAGCATCAAAAGCGTAACATGGAGGGTCGCTTGCCTTCGGCGGCACGGCATCAAGAGCGCCATAGGTGACAAGCACGCGGCGGACCCTGATCACGACCTCCTTGATATGAAACGGCTTTGTAATGTAGTCATCGGCGCCCAACTCGAGCCCGGCAACGCGGTCAAGCGGCGTATCACATCCCGTAATCATGATGATCGGCACGTTGCGAGATGCTCTGATCTCCCGGGCAAGCCCTAGCCCTTCCTGATGATCAAGCTTCAGATCGAGCGTGATCAGCTTGATCGGATAGCTCTCAAGGCAAAGCAGGCAGTCAGCCTTGTCGCCTGCCTCGACCACGGCGAAGCCCTCTGCCTCAAGACCTTGCCGCAGCACATGGCGGATTTCCGCTTCGTCATCGACGACTGCGATGTAAATCGGATCGGGCATATCCTGTACCCTCTCGCGGAAGGCCCGGACGAGCTTTGAACAAGGGCTCGACGCCTGGGAGAGTGATGTCCCTCGCCATGGCTTGCCTTCCAGCTTTCTTTATAGTTTTGTTGCCTGCGACTTGCTACTATTATATCGGTTTTTCTGATCGGCCTTTGACATTTTGACAAAGGTAAAAAGAATCCCCCAAACTCGCGCACGTCCAGAGAGTGGCGCGCCACTCCGGGCACTCTCCGCATCAGTTTGTTTTGGCTGGCAGGAGAGCATCGCTCAAAGCGTGCGCGAGTTGGGCACGGCTGTAGGGCTTGCCGAGAACGACTCTATCCCGGACGGAACTTTGGCTATCGCCTCTGGGGTCTTCTGCATTGTAGCCAGAGCACAATATGACTTGGATTTCGGGCTTATTTGACGTCACCCAGCGCGCCACGTCGTGGCCCGTCATGTCGCCGGGCATGACGATGTCGCTCAGCACAATTTGGACCGGCTCCTCGGATTTCAGCCGCTGAACAGCCTCCACGCCCGTTCTCGCTTCGGTGACAGAATAGCCCAAGGATTCGATCCGTTTGAGCATAACCTCGCGAACCTGATCGTTGTCCTCGACCACGAGCACGAGTTCTCCATCGCCGAGTGGAAGCCGGTCCCGGTCTTCGATGATCTTAGGCGCTGGCGGAGCTTCGAGCGAGCGCGGGAGATAGAGACTTACGGCACAACCGCATCCGGACGCGCTTTCCACCGCGGCGAATCCGCCTGTCTGCCTGGCAAAGCTTGCAACGCTGGCGAGTCCCAGTCCCGTCCCCGCGCCAGGCTCCTTCGTGGTAAAAAAGGGCTCTATCGCCTTTCGGAGCACGTCCTTGGACATGCCGACGCCGTTATCGGCGATAACCAACTGAACGTAGTCTCCTGGCCCGGCATCAGGATGAAACCTTGCGGCTGCCGATGCATCAATGGCGATGTTTCCCGTCGAGATTCGAAGCCTGCCCCCATTGGGCATCGCGTCGCGCGCGTTCGCGCCAACGTTCAATATGGCGCTGTCGATTTCGCCCGGATCGGCCAGAGTCATCCAGAGATCAGCGCTGAGTTCCGTTGCGACTTCAATGTGTTCGCCAAGCGTCGTTTGAAGAAGCTTAGCAATGTCCTCGACGCGGGTGTTGAGATTGAGATGCTGCGGCTTGAGAGTGCGCTTGCGCGCCAGCGAGAGCAGCCGGCGGTTCAGGTCGCTACCCTTCTCGCCCGCATTTAACGCGCGCCGGATGAGGTCGCGAATTGTTTCATCACGGATCCGGTCTTGGGCAAGTTCAAGATTGCCGGTAATAACGGCCAGAAGGTTGTTGAAATCGTGCGCGACGCCGCCCGCAAGTTTGCCCACGGCCTCTAATCTGAGGGCGCTTGCGAGAGCATCCTCGCTCTTCTTTCTTTCCGTGATGTCGAGTCCCACGGTGACCATAAGGCGCTTACCGGAGGCGTCACATCCGGCTGGCGCTGTCTTGATCGCCCAGAGACGCTTTTCGCCGGATTTCGTGTAGACCCAAAGAGCGCCGCGATCTGTAGGAGTGCCTTGCTCGAAAACTTCGCGCACTACCTCCGCCGACGGCGCATTTTCACGGTAGGCCCACGCTTCCCACTCATTCCTGGTTGGGATGTCGGATGCCGTGTAGCCTGTGAGTTTCGTTAGAGCCGGGTTGATGAGCAGGATCTTCCGATCCTCTCTGGACAAGAGGATCGGAACGGGCGCGTGCTCGATGATCGCACGCAAGAACTCCTCGCTTTCGCGGAGCGCCTCCTCAGCGCGTTTGCGGTCCGTGACGTCGAGAACCAGCCCAGCAATGACCTGCGTTCCGCGAACGAACCTCGGCTCCCCGCGTGATTCCAGCCAGCGTATCGATCCGTCCGGAAGTGGAACGCGAAATTCTACCCTGAAAGGTTCCCCCATCTCGCGGGTGTGCCGGAAAGCTTCTTCAAAGCGCGGCTTATCCTCAGGGTGAATGGCGGCCAGCGCTTTTTCATGGGTGATGGGCGTTCCGGGAGGCAGACCCTTCAATGCAAGGGCGCGGTCGGAGATGGAAAGCCGTTCCGCTTCAAGAGCCACCTCCCAGGTGCCCGCCCCCGCGGCGTCGAGCGCAAATTTCAAGCGCTCCTCGCTTTCACGGAGCGCGGCTTCCGTGCGCTTCAGGTCCGTGATGTCTGCGAAGGCGGCGACGGCGCCGCGAACTTCCCCGGCATCGTCGAAGAGAGGCAATGCGTTGCCAAGCAGGAATTTGCTCCGCCCATCGACGAACCGAAGCTCCAGTTCCTCTCCGGAAACCGCGCATTTCCATGCGGAGGCTTTCCGAATTGGCAAATCCGCCGGCGACAGTCGGCATCCATTTTGAAATATTTCAAAGTTGTCAGGGGTCTGTCCAGCGGGAGCCGACTTCGAGAGATTGGTCCCCGCGGGCCGTTCCAAAAGGTCGCAGGCTGCCGGATTGCCGATCATCTCAGCGCAGCTGGCATCTTTCGTGATCATAACCGCAGCCGGGATTGCGGCCAGAATGGTTTCCAATTCGTGGTGCTCTTGTTTCCGCAACTCCTCGGCCCGCTTGCGCGCCGTGATGTCCAGGTTGACCCCAGACATGCGCAAAGGGGAACCATCTGCGGCGTAATCCACCTTCCCGAGCGCATCGAGCCAGCGTACCTCGCCGGAAGGAAAGACGACGCGATATTCCGTCCTGTACTCCGGCGATCTTTTCTCAATGGCGTCGAAGACCACCTTCTCGACCCGCGGACGGTCCTCAGGATGAAGGCAACGCAGCCAATCGTCGTAGCCGGGTGGCCCCGACTGAGGGTTGCGTCCGTGCAACTCGTAGCTTTCCGGCGACCAGACCATTTCCCTCGTCAGGAAATCCCACTGCCAGGCCGCCGCGCCAGCACCCCTCAGCGAGAAACGAAGCCGCTCCTCGCTGTCCCGCAGCGTCCTCTGCGCGAGGACTTGGGCCGTCGTTTCGGTCGCGGAACAATAGAACCCCTTCACCGTGCCGGTCTCATCGCGAAGCGGCGTCCACGAACAGGTGAACCAACTCGTTGGGCGGCCAGTGCACCCGGCGGAAAAAATCGGGTGGTCGGTGATATGCTGCCCCTCGCCGGCCAATGTAACCTCGATAATCGGCCTTAACTTGGGCCAAGGCTCAGGCCACGCCTCGCGATAGGGCTGCCCGAGGGATTTCGGGTGCGCCGTTCCAAGTATGGAAATGTAGGCGTCATTATAGAGCGAGGTGAGTGCTGGGCCGAAAGCGATAGAGGCGGGCTGCCTCGCGCAAAGCATGAGGTCGACGACGCTTTTCAGGCTTTGCGGCCAGCCTTCGATCGAGCCCAGCGGCGTCGACGCCCAATCATGCGCGCGGATTCGCCCGGCCATTTCTCCGGACAATCCCGGCCAGTATCTCGACCCGTGGTCAGCCACGATGCATTTCCACCGCTCGGCAGCGGTGTGTCCCGCTTTCCGATTCTTCCAAGGAGAAGGCACTCGCATAGCACGCCGTGCGCGGATTGCCATTTCCCAGGTCACCGAACCGCCTAGTAACCGGTGCATAAGTGACATAGCCGGGCTTCGATTGCGTTGTCTTGGAGATTGAATCTGGGTTCAATTTCAACCGAGCCGCGTCAGGAGCGCGCGGCCATGCGAGAACAGTAAAGGGACTTCACGGCGGGTAAGGCTTTTTATACCGGATTGTGCAATAATTCGGGGATGAACGATGACGGCGAACAGGCCGGCGCCTGCGCTGCATTTTTTATACGGGGGTTGCGTCATGTTGTTTGAAAGCGGCGCGGTCGTGCCAGCAGATGTCTTTCTCGATGCTTTTGCTGCTCCGAGGGGCGTTCTGACAAGCCTATCGCTTAAGGAACTGGTTGAGAGGCGCGTCGCGCTCGCCATCAGGGCACATCGGTTCCGTGGCCTCCACACCTCCGACGTGAAAGATGGCGCCTATCATTGCGAGCCCGGCAAGCAGCGCGCTTACGATAAGAGGCTGACCGATCTGGATTCGGCGATCGCCGACCACAGCGGAAGAAGCCGATATCCTTGTCAGCGTTGAGGACGCCCGCGGCGCCCGAAAAACCTTGATCGACCCTCCCCGTCAATTCAGGGCCGTCCAGCCCTGAAAAGGGGCCGCTTAATCGACAACAAACCCTGCAACGACGCTATTCTGCCCAGCCTTCGCTCGTCTACGCGAACTCCATGATGACCGCATCAACAGCCAGGCTATCGCCAGGCTTGGCGCGAAGCTTCGAGATCGTCACGTCGCGGTCGGCCTTGAGGACATTCTGCATCTTCATGGCTTCGACGATGGCGAGCGTGTCTCCGGCTTTCACCTCCTGCCCCACCTCGACCGCGAGGGAAATGACAAGTCCGGGCATCGGGCAAAGCAGCTTCTTCGAGGTGTCGGCGGCCTTCTTCTCAGGCATCAGCGCGGCGAACTTGGCTTCCTGCGCGGTGTAAACATAGGCTGTCGCACGGACTCCTCCGTAGCAAAGGTCGTAGCCATTGACCACAGGCCGGGCCTGCACGAAGAGTTCCTTGTCGCCGACGATCTTGCCGTGCCAAAGCGGTTCGCCCGGCCACCAGTGCGAGTGCAGAATCATCTCCCGGCGGACGGTGCCGTCAGGCTCGCAAAGCGCCACGGTCGCTCCGTCGCTGAGTTCGCCTGACACGCGCAGGTGCTGCTCGAACTTGGCTAGGCGGCACACGCGCATCTCGCCGAGCTTGAGCCCCACCGCGCCCGGCAGCTGGCCGGAAATGTGGCGCCGGCGTATATTTGTGAGATTGTCGATGGTGGCGGCCACGGCCATGAGAACGTCGCGGGCCTCGCCCTCAGGCTCCCTGTGCTTGAAGCCGCCTTCGAATTCCTCAGCGATGAAGGCCGTTGAAAGGTCGCCGCTGCGCCAGCGCGGGTGCTGCATGAGCGCCGACAAAAACGGAATGTTGTGCTGGATGCCGTCGATGTAGAACGCATCGAGAGCCCCGGCCTGGGCATTGATCGCATCTTCCCGCGTCGGCCCATAGGTGATGAGCTTCGCGATCATCGGGTCATAAAACATCGAAATCTCGCCGCCTTCTTCTGCGCCGGTATCGTTGCGCACCACGATCCCGCCGTAGCGCGGGCCTTCAGCCGGCGGCCGATAACGCACAAGCCTTCCCGTAGAGGGCAGGAAATTGCGGAACGGGTCTTCCGCGTAGACGCGGGTTTCGATAGCCCAGCCCTTGAAGGAAAGCTCGGCCTGCTCGAACGGCAGCTTTTCTCCATCCGCGATCCGGATCATCAGCTCAACCAGATCGAGGCCGGTGATCATCTCCGTGACCGGGTGCTCGACCTGAAGCCGGGTGTTCATCTCCAGGAAGTAGAAGTTCTTCTGTTGGTCGACGATGAACTCAACCGTGCCCGCGCTCTCATAGCGCACCGCCTTTGCGAGCGCGACCGCCTGCTCGCCCATGGCGGCGCGGGTTTCCTCGTCAAGGAAAGGGCTCGGCGCCTCCTCGATCACTTTCTGGTTTCGGCGCTGGATCGAACATTCGCGCTCGAAGAGGTGAACGACATTGCCGTATTTATCGCCGAGCACCTGGATTTCGATATGCCGCGGATTTTCGACAAACTTCTCGACGAAGACCCGGCCGTCGCCGAAGCTCGACTTCGCCTCTGCCGTCGAGGTAAGAAATCCCTCCCGAACCTCTTCCGCCGAACGGGCAATGCGCATGCCCTTGCCGCCACCGCCTGCACTGGCCTTGATCATCACCGGATAGCCGATATCGCTTGCGATGCGGGTGGCTTGGTCCGGGCTCTCAATGACGCCGAGATAGCCGGGCACCGTCGAGACGCGCGCGGCCGCAGCGGCCTTCTTGCTCTCGATCTTGTCGCCCATGGCGCGGATCGCCTCTATATTCGGGCCTATGAAGGTGATGCCATGAGCCTTCAGCGCGTCGGCAAAGGCCGCGTTCTCCGACAGAAAACCGTAGCCGGGGTGGATCGCGTCCGCACCCGTCTGCTTGGCCGCCTCGATGATCTTGTCCATCACGAGATAGGATTGGGAGGCAGCCGGCGGCCCGATCAGAACGGCCTCGTCCGCCATCTCGACATGGACCGCGTCGCGATCCGCCTCGGAATAAACGGCCACCGTCTTGATGCCCATCCGCTTCGCGGTCTTTATCACGCGGCATGCTATCTCACCGCGGTTGGCGATAAGGATTTTTTGGAACATGACAGGCATCCTATGCGGCGGCGACAGGAAATAGCGCCGTTTGCGCTGTTTTAAACCTGCCGCAGACGGGCTTCAATGCTGCTTAATGTCATTGCCGGGCGCTATGCGTTAACGGTATGGCTCGCGGTTACTTCCCGGACAGGTACCCCAGGCTTTCGGCGCCGATATCATCCCAATGATGCTGGCACTCGGCAACGGCAACCGCATCGCTGTCGTATCCGTCCTCTTCAACCATTGCGAGGAGCGCGCCAAGCAATGCGAGCCGCTCCTCTGGCGAGAGCTGCCGCGCCTCTTCGGTGAGCTTCTTCACGCACTCGTTCATAGATGAATAATCGCTTGAGCGCGTCTGCTTGGCAAGATCGCCGTTGCCTCGCGGTCACTCTCCGTCATTCTCGAAGCGCATCATCATGACCGCAGCGGCGGCGGCGGCTCCGCCGAAAGTGATGGCGAAGCCCGCCGCAAGCATCGTAATAGCCAGAAGAGCGGAGTCCGAGGCCCAGATCAGAGTGCCAACCCCGTTCACATCGGTCCAGAGCAGGAGAGTCAGCAGGAACCACCCTGCCCCGATGCCGATTGCCGCATGCAGCAAGAGAAATCGCACAAGCTTCGGAAGGTGTTTCCAGGTGTCTCGAATGCGCGTCAGGAAACGACCCATTCACAGCCGCTTTTATCCGGTTTCATCTCGATGTCTATAAGGAATGCGCGCGGGCGGAATATGTTGCGCTGGACCGGCGCCGCGTTTCACGATGACGGGGCAGCCGGTTCGATCGCCATCAAAAGCAGGGTTTGGATGCAGCATCGACACTGCAACTCGATGATGGCGGAGCCAAATGAGTACCGGCGCGTTGTCGTGGATACGCGCCTCGAACAGCCCGTAAGAGGCTGCGCAAAACTTCAATGTGGGCAGCGGCCCGTAAGTCTCGCAACCCCGGGACGACTGCCGCCATATTTGGGGTTTCGCCCCCCGCTAGGATTTTACCGCCGGGAGAGGCGCCCACGGGAACGGCTTCTCTTCCGTCTCAAAGAGTACGTACCGAGTTGCGTCCGTCAGCCATTGCGCCAAGGGAGGCCCAAACTTTTGAATGGAGGGGTTTGGAGCCCTTTTCCAAAGGAACCAGACGATCTGTATCACTGCCAGCACAGTAAAAATAGCCAGGCCGACACCTAGAAGAGCAAAAAATACAACTGAAAAGCCTGCGCGGGCCCAATCGCGGCCCTGCTCGACTGTCGCTTGTCCGGCTTCACTCATTGTTTTCTCCATTTTCCTGCCTTTCGATTCCTTAGCATGGCTTTCGTGTCGATGCGCTACGCTGAAGGTTGCGAACTCAAGGCCGCGCCTTCTCCACTGCATCGGGCGGCAAAGAAGATTTCGGTGGCAACTGTAGCACAACGGGCTCTGATTACCCAACTTTCATAATGCGATAATCTGAAACAGCAGCATGGCGGCGATTGCCACTCGTCCTTTTCGGGGGTGGCATACTTCAACGGGACGAAAGATACTGTTTGCCGAAGACGTAAGTGTCTGCTCTCCGGCTTTTTGCTGCAAAACGCGAAGAAACACACGCGGCTTGGCTCGACTCGGGGGCTCGGCATGTCCCCGACGCGCAGTGCTATCCGAGTAACATTAGTGTAAGCTTAACAATGGCGGCGGCCTTTATAACGCAGCACAGCTTTTCGAGTTTCTGGCCACTACTTTATGCGGCAGGAACGCGGATGCCCAAGCGAAGCGGTAACCGGGAGATTTAAGGTTCAAAGATGGAAACACTCGAGATCAGCAGCGAACCGCCAGCCGAGGACAGGGACGACGAAATGTCGGCCCCCGGTTTAAGGAAGAGTTTCGAGCGCCATCTGCGCCGCACGCTCGCCAGGGACCGGTTCAGCGCGACTGACCGAGACCGGTATTACGCGCTTGCACTTGCCGTGCGGGACCAGCTGATCGAGCGGTGGATTGCGACCCAGCAAGAACATCACAGGCATAATGTGAAGAGGGTCTATTACCTTTCGCTCGAGTTCCTGATCGGGCGGATGATGGGCAACAATGTCATCAATCTGCAAATGGAAGACATCTGTCGCAAGGCCATGGCTCAAGAAGGGCTCGATTGGGAGGATCTCAGAGAATACGAAATCGACGCGGGCCTCGGCAATGGCGGCCTCGGCCGGCTCGCGGCGTGTTTTATGGACTCGATTGCCACCCTGGATATTCCCGCTGTTGGCTATGGCCTCCGATATGATTTCGGGATTTTCAAGCAGAACATCAAAAACGGCTACCAGGTCGAGCAGCCCGACGAATGGCTGAAGCACCGCTATCCCTGGGAGATCCCTCATCCTGAGTTCTCGTTCGATGTCCAGTTCGAAGGCCGGGTGGAGGCCAGATACGGTCCCAAAGGACCGGAGTACCACTGGCTCGACACAAAAACCGTTATCGGGATTCCTTACGATCTCCCCGTCGTGGGCTACGGAGGAGCCACCGTTAACACGCTCAGGCTGTGGTCGGCCAAATCAGCCGAAGAATTCGACCTGGATGACTTCAACCGCGGCGAGTACGTTGAGGCGGTCGCGAACAAGGTCCTGGCCGAGAACCTGACCAAGGTTCTTTATCCGGACGACTCCGTCTCTGCAGGCAAGGAACTCCGTCTCAAGCAGGAATACTTCTTCGTTTCTTGCACGATCCAAGACATTGTGCGGCGGTTCAAGTCGGACGGCAACTCATGGGAAAGCTTTCCGGATAAGGTTTTCGTGCAGCTCAACGACACGCACCCGGCACTTGTCGTACCCGAGCTCATGCGCCTGCTTATGGATCGCGAGGGATTGGAGTGGGATCAAGCGTGGCAGATTTCGACCGCTTCGACCGGCTATACCAACCATACGATCCTGCCCGAGGCTCTCGAGAAATGGCCTATCTCCATGATGGAGCGGCTGCTTCCGCGTCACCTGCAGATCATCTATGAAATCAATTCCCGTTTTCTCCGCGAAGTCGCCATTCACTATCCTTACGACGCCGACCGTCTCCGCCGCATGAGCATCATCGAGGAGGGTGAGCCGAAGCATGTCCGCATGGCTCATCTGGCGATTGTCGGATCGTCTTCGGTCAACGGCGTCTCGCAGCTTCATACCAACCTTCTGCAGACCAAGGTACTGAGGGATTTCGCCGAATATTGGCCGTCAAAGTTCAACAATAAAACGAACGGGATTACTCCAAGGCGCTGGCTCTTGAAAGCCAATCCGTCACTTGCGCATCTGATAACCGAAGCGATTGGCGACCGATGGATCAGGGACCTCGAAGAGCTGCGTAAACTTGAACGTTTCGCCGATGACTCTGCCTTTCGCGAGAGCTTTCGGGCAGCGAAGCTCCAAAACAAACAGGCGCTCGCGCGGATAATAGCCGGCACTCTTGGCGTTGCCATCTCGCCTGAGTTGCTGTTCGATGTTCAGGTAAAACGGCTCCACGAATACAAGCGGCAACTGCTGCTCTTGCTCTACATCATCGTTCTGTACAACCGGCTCAAGAGCAACCCCGCCCTGGACATCGTTCCGAGGACCTTCGTCATCGGCGGCAAAGCGGCGCCCGGCTATGCGATGGCCAAGCTGATCATCAAGCTCATTCATCAAGTCGCCGGCGTCATCAATAGCGACGCCCAGGTGAATGAGAAGATGAAAGTGGTGTTTCTGCCCAACTACAGGGTATCGCTGGCGGAGAGGATCATCCCGGCCGCGAACCTGAGCGAGCAGATTTCGCTTGCCGGAACCGAGGCGTCCGGCACCGGCAACATGAAGTTCATGCTCAACGGCGCGGTGACCATCGGCACGCTCGACGGCGCGAACGTGGAGATCCTCCAGGAAGTCGGCAAGGACAACATCTTCATCTTCGGCTTGACGGCCGAGGAGGTCGAGCAGCGCCGTCCCTCCTACAGTCCGTTCGACGTTTATCATGCCGATGACGAGATCCGCCGCGCGGTGCAGATGCTCGAGCGGGACTTCTTCAATATGATGGAGCCCGGGATTTTCCGGCCGGTAACGCGGTCACTTCTCGACGGGGGCGACTATTACATGCTTCTGGCGGATTTGCGGGACTATATCCTGACTCAGGAGCGCGTTGACGCCGCCTACCAGGATCTCGACGCGTGGGACCGGATGGCGATCATCAATGTTGCGCGAGCTGGAAAGTTCTCATCCGACCGCGCGATCCAGCAATACGCATCGGAAATCTGGCACGTCGGGCCTTGCGCGATCACCCCCTGAAGCAGACTTTGTTCGACGCGCCAACGGATCGCCGCCGCCGTCGTCCCGGAAAGGCGAAGCCTTATCCGGGATCGTAAGGAGTTGAAGCATCTGGTTTTTTGCGATCCCGGCTCGCGCTTCGCTTGGCCGGGACGAGGAAGCGCGTAGCGAGCGGCGTCCGGAATGATTTCGACCTAGGCTAGCGTCAAATCAGTTATCCGCCCGAGCGAGCGGGCAACGGCCTGGATTGTCGCAACGCACAGGCTTAGCCGGTGTCTTTGCGGCCGTCTCCAAGGACATGCCTTCCCCGCCTCCCGCGGCGGCAACCACCCGCCAGCGATAGGAGGTCGAAGGTTTCAAGTCACTGTCCGCGAAGCTCGGGCCCGAAACCTTCGCTATAGGCGCGAAGTCGCCGCCAGCCTCCGCCCGCGAGACCGAATAGCTTTCAGCCGCCGCAACCGGCGTCCAGGCCAAGTCCGCTCCCGTATCGGAGATGTCGATAACGACAAGCTTTCCGGGCTCCGCACCCGGCGCGGCCCCGGATTGCGATCCCGGTTTTTCTCCCGCCGTCAGTGCATCCAGCATCGCCTTGATTGCTTTGATCTGCGCCCCGGATTTCGTGACGTAGCTGTCGTCATGGGTGACGTAGCTCCACCAGTCCCAGCAAGCCTGCGGGTTTTGGGGCGGCAGCCCGATGAATGGCCGTCCGACGGTTTGCGGATACAAGACGATGATGCGGTTCGTATCGGCCCAGGCGTTGTAACCGGAATCATCGACGTAAAGCTTCCCGATATCCCCGAAATCCTGTGCGCATCCATGCAGCGCAATATGCACCCGGCAGGCCGCGCCTTGTTCGCAATCCTTCGGGACGAAGACGTAGCCAGCGTCCCCCATGCTCAGAGAGCCGGGTTCGTCGGAACCGGTGTATCTCCCCTGCGAGAAGGTCTTTAGCGTCCCTGTGAGTTTGCCGTAATTGGGTGGATTGAGCGCGCCGTAGATGTGCTGAAGGATGACGCCGGCCTGGTCATACCCACACTCGTTGATATACGGGCTTTGATTCAGCGCACAGGCATTCAGCCCGCTAAAACGTTCGTCGTGCGGCAAGACCTGCGCGTGGCCAGCTCCCAAAGTTGTCTGATAGAAGAGATTGCCAGCCCCTTCCCGTCCCAGATAGTGGCGGTAGAATTCGGCGGTCGCATCCGTTACCGGCTGAGCCACCACAGTGTCGTTGAAGCCATGAAAGATATAGATTTTCTGATGGCTCAGATTGCTGGTGGCATCGATAGCCCCTGAGGCAGCCTTTTCGTCGGCTTTATCGATAAAGGGCTTCACATTGGGAGCGGGGCCTTTCATGCACGGACCTGTCGCCGTGAAGATGGGCGCTGTGTAGCCATTCCAGAAATCCGACCCCGAGGCCTGCGCGCAATAAAACGGGCCTCCTGCAACAATGCCAACGCCCTTGATGATGGAAGACCACGCCGTCCCGAATTGCACCGCCATGAACGCGCCGGAGGAAATCCCGGAGATCGAACTCTCGCCGATCGCAGCGTTATAAGGCTGCAGTGCCTCAGGTTCCTTGCCACACGCTGAGAGCGGCGTCAGGGCGACCAGAACGAGAGAGAGATAACGGACGATCCGGCTGGCACAACGGTGAGGCATGGACGCATCCTTTACAACGAGCCAGAGGCAGGCTGGGAAAAGAAATCTGCTTGGAAAGTAATACGAACCGCTAGAAGTCGCGATGCCTTTTGCTTATGGCCGCCGGAGGGCTTTTAGGAGGATTGACGCGGCTCGAACAGACGCCTCCGTTCTGCGGCGGCGAATAGATTTCTGGAAAGCACGCATGCCGCCTTGGATCGGAGCGGGCGTGCCGGTTTTTTCGCTCGGTACGGCCGCCCCTTTCTTTGTGGATCAAATCGTTCAGAAGGGCGGCGCAGCAGCCGCCCCTCATGACACGCGCGGCGAAAAAGCCCGGAGCTAGTCGGCTGGCTGTTTGAGCTTCGCCAGCACTTGATCGAGCGAAAAGCTCGCAGCCTTCTGGCGGGGCGGATAATCCTTGAACGTCGCAAGGAACTGACCGACATAGGTCTGTGCCGGGACCAGCATGAAGGCGTGATCCAACAACCAATCGTAATAGGTATTTGATGTAATGTTGGAGCGCTCATAGGGATCAAGGCGCAGATTGTAGATCAACGGCACTCGAAGGTGCGTAAAGGGCTCCGCCCATACCCGCAGCGTTCCCGGCGCTCTCTGTTCCAGGAAGACGAATTTCCAATTGTCGAAGCGCAGGGCCGTCAGATCGCCGTCGTCGGAGAAGTAGAAGAATTCCTTGCGCGGGCTCTTCGCTTCCGCCCCGGTCAGGTAGGGCACGAGGTTGTATCCGTCGAGATGCACCTTGTAGGTCATGGTGCCGGCCTTGTAGCCGGTGAGCAGCTTCTCCTTGATGTCAGGCACACCGGCTGCGGCAAGTAATGTTGGCGCCCAGTCGAGGTGTGAGACGATCTGGTTCGATACGCTCCCCGGCTTGATCTTGCCCGGCCAGCGAACCATGGCAGGGACCCGGTAGGCGCCTTCCCAGTTCGAGTTCTTCTCGTTGCGGAAGGGCGTCATGGCCGCGTCCGGCCACGAGTTCATGTGCGGACCGTTGTCGGTCGAATACATGACGATGGTGTTGTCCTCGATGCCCAGTTCTTTCAATTTCTGGAGGACGGTTCCGACATTTTTGTCGTGGTCGATCATCGTGTCTGCATAGGGACCCATCCAGCGACCCGCCTGGCCGAGGCTTTCGGGCTTGGTATGGGTGCGGAAATGCATGTGGGTGAAATTGACCCACAAGAACACGGGCTTGTTCGCCTTCACCTGCTTGTCGAGAAACTCCGCCGAGCGGGCGGCGATATCGTCGTCGATGGTTTCCATCCGCTTCTTGGTGAGCGGCCCGGTATCCTCGATTTTCTGAGTTCCGTCCGGATTCGCGAAGCTGTGAATGACGCCGCGAGGACCAAAATTTTTGCGGAAATTGGGAAATTCCGGATCGTTGGCCTTCGGATAGTCGGGAAGCTCCGGCTCCTCTTCGGCATTCAAATGATAGAGATTGCCGTAAAACTCATCGAACCCGTGCGCGGTGGGCAGCATCTCGTCCTTGTCGCCGAGATGGTTTTTGCCGAACTGCCCGGTGGCGTATCCTTGCGCCTTCAGCAGCTCAGCAATGGTCGGGTCTTCCTTGCGAATGCCGAGATCGGCTCCCGGCAATCCAACCTTGCTGAGACCTGTCCGGAACACACTCTGGCCCGTGATGAAGGCTGAGCGTCCCGCGGTGCAACTTTGTTCGCCATAATAATCGGTAAAGATCACCCCCTCTTTAGCGATCGAGTTGATGTTGGGGGTGCGATATCCCATCAGGCCGTTTGTGTAGGCGCTGATATTCGACTGGCCGATATCGTCACCCCAAATGATCACGATGTTGGGTTTTGGGGCTGGGCTCT
Source organism: uncultured Alphaproteobacteria bacterium (assembly GCA_963839435.1). Taxonomy (GTDB): domain Bacteria; phylum Pseudomonadota; class Alphaproteobacteria; order Rhizobiales; family Rhodomicrobiaceae; genus Rhodomicrobium. Next base: position 35,027 of record CAWIVD010000017.1, on the reverse strand, counting down.
GCGCCGCAGCACAGAGCGGAAACGCGAAAACAAACACTGCGACAAGCAAAGATCGCACTTTCACTCTCCTAATTAAACTCGAAGACCTGAATACACCAATGAGGGGGAGCAGATTGAGCTAAGACCGCTTCAGCTTTTTGCTGACTTTTTCTGCGGGCATGCCGTTGTTCATACGTCCGCGCGGGAGCGCTGCAAAGGTAAGGTTAACCTCCTCACGATGTCGTGATGCCAATAACGGAACGGCAGCCATCCGTGAGACGGGACTCGGGAGACAGCTGCCGTATTTGCAGAAATTCTAGCGGCACGCTACCCAGGTGCGGCAGACGCGGCGACCGCTAACAACATGATAAGCGGAGCAACTCCTGCCGCCGACACAGCCGACCTTGACGGCATCGGACTGAACCGCCGTCGTCTCATTGCTGCCTGAGAGGGTAACGGCTTCAGCCCCTGCGATCGAAAAGAAAAGGCAGGCGGCCGAGAGGGCCATCGTGAGCTTCAAATTCATAACTTTACTCCTGGATGAAACGAACTTTTCCTGCCCGGGGGCCATGTTAGCATAAATGAATCCATTCAATTTGTCATCTTGGGCCAAGAACGCTAATTATTTTCAGGCACAGGTGGGAAGAGTAGCGCAGGCGAAGCCGTTTCCTTCAGCCCTTGTTTTTGCATGTGTAAGCGGCGACACCCTCACCTGAGTAAGATCATCTCGGTGCGTCTGATCTTTCGGAGCCATTGGCAGCGCCGACAGCAGAGCTAATTTCAGAGCCTCCTCTTGTCCCACTCCGCCAATGAGCGGTGCGTGGTCCCCCCCGGCTAACGGAGGCCAGGCCGAAAAATGTCGGCGTCCGCTATACCTTCAATTGCGTTCTATGGTTCCGTAAATCCGAACATCAGGGGAGGTTTCCGCACATCGCGCGCGAAGGAAACCGTTTGCAATGGCCCTCTTCATTCGTTGACGGCAGTGCTTGGGAAGCTTGCTTCGCAGAGGCGCGAAATGAGGCGGCGGGACTTTTGGACCATTTTCCGTCAAGCAGAACCTGACGATGTATACAAAAACGCTAGTCGTTGTATGATGGCGGGGCAATTCAGGGCCGATATGGTGAATATTGCGTTGCGGCAGGGGGGTAAATTAACTCCTTATGGTTAATTTCGGGCGCGCCGGACTTATATCTGGTCCGGAACCGCGCCAAAAGATGCGTTTTTGGCGGAAAAATGCGGCGCGAAAAAATCCGTTAAATATGTTTTTGGACCATCCCGTTAACCTTGGCCGCTCCGTTTGCAGCCGCTGCGACGCCTGTCGCCTTCAAGTTTTTCCGTTATATATCAACAACTTCGCTCAATTAATCTCCCGGTAAAGCGCATTTTCCTAAGATCCACCGCTGAAGCATTCCGGCTGCACACGCAAGCAAAGCCGACCCGGAGGATGAAGACAATGCGCGGTTCGCGAACTTCTGGCCAAGCGGCCGGCCCGCCAGACGGGCCTCACGGCTTCACATGAACGGCAAGCCATATCGTCGGCGGATCGGCGCTCGTCCATTCGACGCGGTGGCGTGCATGGGCTTGTATGAAAACATGGTCGCCGGGGCCGAGTTCGCGATCCTCAGACTCAGACTTTCAAAACGCAAGCGAGCGGCGCCTGCGAGCACCGTGACCCATTCATCCCAGGGCTGGTCATACCAGAAGCCCGGCGGACTGGCCTGTCCGGTGGAGACGATCCGCTCGATCTTCAGATCAGGCCGAACCAGGATTTCGGTGATGACCTCTTCCGTTTGGCCCGTCGTCACGCCGGCAAAGAGATTGGCGGCCTTATCGATCGCTACCTCCGCTCGACCACTAGAGTGCGCCCGGAAAAGTGCGAAGCGGTTTTCCGATAAAGGCGCACGGCAAAACAAAAACCTAGAGCCCGCTTTTGAGTCCATCAAAAGCGGATAGGCTCTAGTCTTCTCGGACGGTCGTATGGCTGAGAATGATGAAATCCATCGGATATCTCCCCTCGCCGCTCATTTCCACATCTGAAATGATGAACGTCGCCCCCACCCACGCGCGCTCGCCGATGCGTTGAAGCGCCTCTGGCGGGAGTTCAATGCGATCGAGAGCCGCCGACGCAGTCTCGGGGAACGGCTTCAGGGAAGGCGCCTCCTCTTCCGGCTCAATCCTATGCCCTCTGCGGCTGGAGTGGCGGTGGCGCTTGATCTCAACAGCGGCCGGCGGCGTAAGGCCGGCCCAGTGAAGTGAAGCGCCGCCGTCATCGGCACGAGTGGCGATGAACATATGGGTTCCAAGCGGGCGCTCAGGGTCGCGGATGGTAATGGGCATATCGAACAAATGCTGGGTCGCCTGCCGGACGTAAAGATGCCTGGTCTTGCGGCTGATGAAAATCGAGATCGGCTCCGCGCGGATGATTGCGTCCTTCGCGCTGACGGCGGCCGCCGACGCCTGTTCGTCAGCCTCACGAACCGCGTTCTGAGCGGAAGACAGATCCTGATCCTTGGCTGCTTTGGCTTCGATCGCTTCCCGTACTTTGCCCTCCGCTTCCGCGAGCTTGGCGTCAGCAGCCGTTTTCCGGTCCGTGGCTTTCTTTATGGCTTCGTCGCCCTGAGCCCTTTCTATGCTGCGGTTCGCATCCTCGATTTCGGCCTTTGCCCTCCGAACGCTTTCTTCCGCGATCGAAAGCTCCCTTGCCGCCTGACGTGCTTCCTCGGATTTGGTCGCAACTCCCGCGAGGGCCGCTTTCTTCGCCTGCGCCGCTTGCACCGCATTCGCTTCAGAGGCCGCTTTCAACGCATGCGCGAACTGAGCCGGATTGAGAAGCTTCGGATCGGCGCCCGAGGCAGGCTTGTCCAAAGCAACGGTCTCGACCGCCTTGCCTCCCTTGGTGGCCGCAATCCTATCCGCTCCCAGCGGCGAAGTCTGCAACTGCGGCACGGGAAGATGCGCATTCACAATGTCCGACGGGGTGATATCCTCCGGCGAGACGACGACCCGCTGGCCTACATTTGTGAGGCCGAAAAGCCGCTTCGCGAAAGCTCCGGGAAGGCGGATGCATCCGTGCGAGGCGGGGCGCCCCGTCACAACCCCTTCATGCATCGCAACGCCCGTCCAGGCGAGGCGCTGCATATAAGGCATGGGCGCGCCACTATAGATGTTTGACCTGTGCCACCGCTCCTTCTCAAGGATGGTGAAGATGCCGGGCGGCGTCGGATGGCCAGCCACACCCGTCGAAATCACGCTCCGTTCCCACAAGCCGTTCGCGTCGTAGAATGAGACATGCTGATCGGCGAGCGAGACGACCGCATAAAGCGGGCCGGCGGGCTTATTCCCCTCGACCGCTTTTGGCTCCCCCAGCCTCCGCCCAACTTGCCGCCGCTCGACTGGCCTTCGCTCGACCGGCCTTCGCGCAGGCACGCGTTCATGATGCCGGGGACGATAGGCTTGACGGGGACTTTGAGACCATCCCTGAAAAAAGCTGCCGGAGTAAGTTTGTTGCTGTGCTTCCGCCGGTGGCGCCGCGGTGATGACGCTTGTTGCTGCCGCGAACAGGATGGCCAAGCCACTGAGCGGACGCAAGGAAAAGATCGACAGGGCCGATCCCGAAAAATGAATTGGATGCATGTGGCTCAGATCATTTGCAATTTCACTGGAGAGGCCAATATACGTCGCTTCCTAAAACCGCAACGCGAATAAAGACCACGGAAACTCTCTGCCGCAATTTAAGCGGGAAGTTCAAGCTCAAACCATGCTACGCCCTTACGAGTTGACACTAGCATGAGGCTTTAAAGTCACTCTTTGGCTGGATGAAGGCGTAAAAAAGTGTCCGAGTCGAAACCCAGGATCGATCCCTATCCATTAAGCACTTACGTCACATGGGCTTGGGAGAGAAACCGCGGTCCCATTCTGCAAGTCTTAAAAACAGTCTTCCCGAAAACAGGGCACGTTTTAGAACTCGCAAGCGGAAGCGGAGCACACATCAACTCTTTCGCTCCGAATTTTCCGGGCATCACGTTCCAGCCTTCCGATTGCGACGCGAACGTCTTCGAAACAATCAAGTCGAACCGCTCCCGCGTCGGAAACACGAATGTAGCCGATCCGCTCAGCATCGATCTCACGGAACCGGATAGCTGGCCTCGTGAAAAGGAACGGCTTTACGATGTCATCTTTGCCATCAATGTGTTCCATCTCGCGCCGGTCTCCGCCGCGGAGGGCTTCGCAGAGATAGCAGCAAGGGTTTTAAAACCGGAGGGATTTGCTGCAATTTACGGCCCATTCAAAGTGGATGGCAGCTTCACGAGCCCCTCCAATGAGGCTTTCGACAGGAGCCTTCGTGAAGCTGGCGTTCCCGGGAGGGGACTGAAGGACGTGCGGGATCTCGAAAAAGCCGCCCGCAATCAAGGCATCGTTCTGAGAAAGCAGCTGAATCTTCCCGCGAATAATTTCATGCTCGTATTCCAAAAGCCAGGCCCGGCCGCGAACTCGGTCTCAGTGTAAAGATTTGTGTGTCCGTAGCCTCCCCTCCGTGGGCGAACGTCTACCAAATTGCCTATAGAGTGACCGGATTGCATCACTTTTTGGAAAATGTGCATCAGTAGGAATAAAACGATGCGCTGACCTTGCAACCAAGGGCTGGCTTGAGTACCACAACCTCTGGTAACGTAGTTCTATGTATCGCTCAACCAGCACTGGTCCGAGCGAAACGAGGTTGAGGTATTTCATCATGAATACACGTCGCGGCCAACTTTATCTGGCACATGTTTGCACCCCCGAAGAAATGCAAGAACCTGACGGCGGCAACGACGATTGTGTTGTGGAGTTGCAGCCAAAGGAAGCTGCGGAGTATATCGCATCCCTTCTCGCCACACTCCGGCCTATTGCAGCGAAGGCGCAGTTCCGCCTCCTTTCCGACCTGATCGCGGTCGCCGAGGAGGAGGCCCGGTTCCACTGCAGTGTCTAAGCCTGTCAGGGCCTCAAAGCAACGAGCCGCGCTCCTCGACGTTCAACCCGGCCCGCCAGATCGAGGGACATAAGCGCAGCATGCACATGCCGCGCCCCCAAGCCGCTAAGGCGGCAGAGATCGTCAACATCGATGGGTCCGAGGCTTAGAAGCTTCTCGACATCGCTCATCGCATTTCCAAGAAAAGCAAAATTATCCGCAGTCGATCCAGACGGAGACGGTGGTTTGACGCTGCAGGCCACCCCCGCGCCAGCCTTCGCATCGCGGCTTTCAACGCTCGAAGGCCTTTTTTTGACCCACGCCTTTAGTAGAGCTTGCAGGGCGTCCTCGACGTCATCGGCGGAGGTCGTGAAGACGGCACCTTCCTTGATCAGGCGGTTTGAGCCCGCGGCTCTTGGCTCAAAAGGATGGCCCGGCACGGCAAAAACCTCCCTGTTTTGCTCCCCGGCGAGCCTGGCTGTGATCAGAGAGCCCGATCGCTCCGTCGCCTCGACCACAACGACGCCGAGGGAAGAGCCGGAGATGATCCGGTTTCGGCGAGGAAAATCCTGGGAGCGGGCAATAAAGCCGGGCGAGCACTCGCTGACCAGGGCTCCATTTTCCATTATCTCTGCCGCCAGGCCCCTGTGTTCCGGAGGATAAATCGCGTCGAGGCCGCCAGGCAGAACAGCGCAGGTTGCGAACGGCAATGCGGCGCGGTGAGCAGCGCCGTCAATTCCGCGCGCAAGCCCCGAGACAATCAGGAAGCCTCTTCGGCCGAGTTCGGCGCTGATCTCGCCTGCGAATTTCAAGCCCGCCGCCGAAGCATTTCGGGAGCCCACGACCGCAACCGCCGGCTGCTCCCAGATACCGGTTTGACCCTTCACGTAAAGCAATGGCGGCGGCGCCTCGATCCGGGAAAGAAGCGGTGGATAGCCCGCCTCATGCGCGGCATGCAGCGTCATCCCGGCCGCCCGGGCCCTTTTCAACTCCGCCTCGGCCGCCGCCACCGCGGGGATGGTGCGCGCCGTAACGCGGCTTCCGAATTTCGCAAACTCCGGCAAGGCTTCAATTGCAGCGCTCGCTGAGCCGAAATGCGACAGCAGTTCCCAGAAGGTGATGACCCCAATATGCGGCGTCCGGATCAAGCGGAGCCAGGCGAGCTTTTCGCCCTCGCTGAGGCTTGCCGGGCCTTCCTGGAAACTAGGCTCTTTTCGCGCCCGTCGCGCCTTGGCCGATTTTGCTTTCATGGCCTGAAATCAAATTCCGTATATTTTGATGATGCTTGGCAATAAGAAATGCGGAGACGGCAAGCATAAAGACATAAAGCGCGCCCGGCACCATGAGGGCCACAAAAATGGGAGCGAGGGCCGCCGCGATGAGCGCGGAGAGCGATGAATAGCGCGTCACAGCTGCGGTGCCTAGCCAAACCGCGCAGAAGAATGCCCCCGCGGGCCAATAAAGTGCCGTGATGACGCCGATATAGGTGGCGACGCCCTTGCCGCCGCGGAAACGAAGCCAAACCGGATAGAGGTGGCCGAGAAACGCTCCAGCCGCGCAAAACACCGCAGGTTCCATCCCGAGATATTGCCTGGACAACAGAACGGGAATGAAGCCCTTGGCAGCATCGGAGAGGAGGGTGAGCAATGCCAGATCCTTGCGGCCTGTGCGCAGCACATTCGTCGCGCCGATATTACCGGACCCGACTTTGCGAATGTCGCCTACGCCCGCGAGGCGGCCGTAGAGATAGCCGAAAGGGATCGAACCGAGCAGATAGCCGATCAGGAACGTGCCGGCCAAGACAAGCCAGGGCTGCGCGCTGAGGAAAACCGCGAACCACATATCTTTTTCATTCATCGCCATCGACGGCCCTTCAGCAGCTTCCATGTTTGGAGTGAACCTGGCGTCACAAAAACATTCTTATGAGCTTTGTGCCAGCCAGATGAAAAGAGGAAGTGTCGCTGTTGACGCAATGCTCTGAAAGGTAATGATCTGGGCCATCAGTTCGGCGTCGCCACCCATTTTCCGGGCCATGGTATAGGCCGTCGCCGCGGTCGGCACCGCTGCCGCGATGACGGCGACGGTGCGGGCGGGCCCGGACAAGCCTGCCAGCCAGCACAGGCCGAACACAAGAAGCGGCATGCCGATGAGCCGCAGCGCCATGTTTGCCGCAACGAGGTGCTTGGCTGCGTGGGCGCTCGAAAGGTCGAGACCGGCTCCAACGGCCAGCATGGTCAGAGGAACGGCCGGCGCGCCCAGGATGGCAAATGTTTCATAGACGACATTCGGGGTTCCGGTGACATTCAGGGCGAGGCCGAGCGCGCAGGCCAAGGTGAACGGATTGCAGGCCAGCCTGCGAAGGATTGGCCAAAGGCTGATCTCGCCATTGCCTTGGCCGAAAATCAAGAGCACCAGCACCGTGTAGAGCTGTACCGTCGGGATGATGGAGGCAACCGAAAGCGCGGAGAGCGTCAAGCCCCGTTCGCCGAACAAGGCTGCGGCTATCGCAACCGTGATGGTGCTTTGAAACCGGACCGCACCCTGGAAAAAGCTCGTAAATACGGGTCCTGAGACCGGGCTCTTCAGCAGGAGATAGGCGGCGACAAGCGCGCCGCTCATGATTGTTATCGAGCCGAAGGATACAAGGACAAGGTCGCGAGCGGGCACGCTTCCAAGGTCGGCCCGCATGAGCGTTTTCACGAGAAGGGCGGGAAAAAAGACGTAGAACGTGATGTGATCCAGCGCATGCCACATCTCGCCGCCGCCGAATTTCAGGCTCGCAAGCGCGTAGCCGAGGGCGGTGATGAGAAACAAGGGCGCGAGCGCCGAAAGAATGGCGATCATCTGTGAGAACGGAGGCCGTAGTTCAGGCGCTCCAACGCCCCTTGCAGGATGTAGGCGGCGGCCATCTTGTCGATCACTTCGGCGCGGCGCTTGCGGCTGGCGTCGGCTTCCAACAGGGCGCGCTCGGCAGCAGCCGTGGAAAGGCGCTCGTCCCAGAACGCCATCGGCAAATCGGTAAGCGCGGCGAGATTGCGGGCGAAGGCGCGTGTCGACTGTGCGCGCGGCCCCTCGGATCCATCGAGATTGACCGGCAGCCCAATGACGAGGCCAGCCACACCATGCTGATTGGCCAGTTCCAAGAGGCGCGCGGCGTCCGCCGAGAATTTCGTCCGGCGGATCGTCTCCAGCGGCGTCGCGATCCGCCGCATCACATCGGACAACGCAAGCCCGATGGTCTTCGTCCCCACGTCGAGGCCGAAAAGCCGCTCGTCGCGCTTCAACCGTTCAGACAATTCGGCAAGCGCCAAGGGCTGCGGTGGCACAAGTTTGTCCTTGCATGTTTTTATAAATTGCGGGCGCGCCGCGGTTTCATATTATGCGGGAAATGGCCGTCACCCCAGGGAGAGTTGCAATGAAGCTGACATGGTTTGGGCATGCCGCGGTTCGAGCCGAAAACGGCAGTCACGTCATCCTGATCGACCCGTTCCTGTCGGGCAACCCCAAATTCAACGGCTCCGTCGAAGAAGCGACGCGCGGCGCGACGCATGTGGTGCTGACGCACGGCCATGACGACCATGTCGGCGACGCGGCCGCGATTTGCAAAAACACGGGCGCGACGCTTGTGGCGGTCTATGAGCTTGCGATGCATGTCTCCGGGCAAGGCGCTTCAAAGGTCGAGCCGGGCAACCCGGGCGGCACCATCGATTTGGGCGGCGGCGTGAGCGTGAGCTTCGTAAAGGCGTTCCACTCGTCCTCTACCAGCGAAAACGGCCAGACGGTCTATCTCGGCAACCCCACCGGCGTGGTGATCGAGGGGCTTGGCAAGACCATCTATCACATGGGCGATACGGAGATCTTCGGCGACATGGCACTCGTGAACGAGATTTTCGCGCCGAAGGTCGGCTTCGTGCCGATCGGCGACCGCTTCACCATGGGCGCGAAGACCGCGGCGCTCGCCTGCAAGAAGTTCTTCAAGTTCGACACGGTCGTGCCGATCCATTACGGGACCTTCCCGATCATCGACCAGACACCGGATAAGTTCATCGCGGCAGCCGAGGGCCAGAAGGTGGTTGTGCCCGAGATTGGCAAGCCTTTCGAGGTCTGACACCGCCCTGATAGGGCTGGATCGTCTGAGGTGATTCCAAGGCTTTGCGGCTCCCCGGTCCGCATGGCCTCAATCACCAGACGGGATGGGGATGAGCAATCTTAAGATCTTGGTAATTGGGTTCGTTTTGTAAAAAGGTCATATTTATCTATCTAAATAATTTTTTTATAGCCCGACGGCCATAAGCGGAGGTTCGTCTGAGCCACGTGTGGCGCTCCTCTCTCCCCTTGGAACCTTGGCAGGGGCGGAACCGTTGGCGGAGGGGAGGAGCGCGCCATGACCTCGACAAATCCGAAGAAAAACCCGGACCCCAATTCCAATGCCCAGAAGGACCCGGCCACCTGGACAACCGGCGACGAGCCGATGACGGGCGCACAGGCTTCTTATTTGGAGACATTGTGCGAGGAAGCCGGCGAAGCGTTCGACCCCAATCTCACGAAGGCCGAGGCGTCGAAGCGCATCGATGCGTTGCAGCAAAAGACGGGGCGCGGCGCGGGGCGGTGAGTTACAACGGACTGCGAAGGGGCGTTGCTCAGTCTTCACGGTGCAGGAGGCAAATCGAAACTGAATTGCCTCAAGACGCCAGGATCGCCGGTGCGGCGCGAGGCATCGAGGATTTCCAGCCCAACGATCCTGCCTTGCGCGTCGTAATCCACGACAATTCCACGGCAATTTCTTCGCTCTCGGCGATTTTGTGGTCGGTCAAATTCAGATAAACGGCATCTGCCTTGTGATCCACTCTCACGCGCATGGTCTGGTCCGATCAAAGTAGCCAGTAAAAAGAGCGACGGAGACCTTTGGTTTCCGTCGCATCCGGGCGAGCAAGTGTCTCCTCCACCCACGCCCGCGCAATTTTGCGCCGCTCCAACTGAAACAAGGCGTGATCGTCATAGCGGATCATATCCTTGGCCCAGCAGAAATCAGCCCGTGCTGCCAGCGTCGACGTAAAGCTTCTCCCCCATCTCCTTGAACTTCTCGCTCATCTCCTCCATGCCGGCCTTTGCCGCCATCTCGGGCGTCTCGTTAAGCTTCGCCGCGTAGTCGCGCACCTGCTGCGTGATCTCCATCGAGCAGAATTTCGGCCCGCACATGGAGCAGAAATGCGCCACCTTGTGCGCCTCCTTCGGCAGCGTCTCGTCGTGCATCGCGCGGCTGCCTTCGGGGTCGAGGCCGAGGTTGAACTGATCGCCCCAACGGAACTCGAAGCGGGCGCGCGAAAGCGCGTTGTCGCGAAGCTGCGCGGCGGGGTGGCCCTTGGCGAGGTCGGCGGCGTGGGCCGCGATCTTGTAAGCGATCACGCCAGCCTTTACGTCGTCGCGGTCCGGCAGGCCGAGATGCTCCTTCGGCGTCACATAGCAGAGCATTGCGGTCCCGAACCAGCCGATCATGGCCGCGCCGATGGCGCTCGTGATGTGGTCGTGGCCGGGCGCGATGTCGGTGACGAGTGGGCCGAGCGTGTAGAACGGCGCCTCGCCGCAAAGCGCAAGCTGCTTCTCGACGTTCACCTTGATCTTGTGCAGCGGCACGTGGCCGGGGCCTTCGATCATCACCTGACAGCCCTTCGCCCAGGCGATTTTCGTGAGTTCGCCCAGCGTCTCAAGCTCCGCAAATTGCGCGCGGTCATTGGCGTCCGCGATGGAGCCGGGACGCAAGCCGTCGCCGAGCGAGAACGACACGTCGTAGCGGCGCATGATGTCGCAAATCTCGTCGAACCGCTCATAGAGGAAGCTCTCGCGGTGATGGGCGAGGCACCACTTCGCCATGATGGCGCCGCCCCGGCTTACGATGCCCGTAACGCGCTTCGCCGTCAGTGGCACATAGCGCAGCCTGACCCCGGCGTGGATCGTGAAATAATCGACACCCTGCTCGCACTGTTCGATCAGCGTGTCCTTGTAGACCTCCCAGTCGAGTTTGACCGGATCCCCGTGTACCTTCTCCAGCGCCTGATAGATTGGCACGGTCCCGATCGGAACCGGCGCATTGCGGATGATCCATTCGCGCGTCGTGTGGATGTTGCGGCCTGTCGAGAGGTCCATCACCGTGTCCGCGCCCCAGCGGATCGCCCACACCATCTTCTCCACTTCCTCCTCCACCGAGGACGTCACGGCGGAGTTTCCGATATTCGCGTTCACCTTGGTGAGGAAGTTGCGGCCGATGATCACCGGCTCGAGTTCGGCGTGGTTGATGTTGGCGGGGATGATCGCACGTCCGCGCGCCACTTCGGAGCGCACAAATTCGGGCGTGATGAACTCGGGGATCGCCGCGCCGAAGCTCTCGCCATCCGCAAGCGCCTCTTTCGCATGCTCCAAGGCGGCCGCACGACCGAGATTCTCGCGGTGCGCAATATAGATCATTTCCTCGGTGACAATCCCGGCGCGGGCGAGTTCGAGCTGGGTGACGCCTTTATTGTCATGGCCGCCCTTGAGGCGGCCATCCAGAGCAGCGCTCTTGGCCTGGATGGCCGGGTCAAGCCCGGCCATGACATCGGCTGAACGATAGACGGGATGACGCGTGGGAAATTCGCGGGCGAGATGACCAGCGCCAACATTGCCGTTGTCCTCGGGCTTCACCTCACGGCCGGCACACTGCTCGACGGCTCGCGCCTTCACCCAAGGCTCGCGAAGCCGCTGCAGCCCTTCGTTGACGTCGATCTTCACCGCCTCGTCCGAATACGGGCCGCTTGTGTCGTAGACGCGGAACGGCGGCTCGCCGCTGCTCTCATGCAGAGCGATCTCGCGGAAGGGAACACGAATGTCAGGCCGCCCCTCAACCTCGACATAAGCCTTGCGCGATCCAGGCAGGGAGCCCGTCGTGACCTGCACCGGGGTGACATTCTTTGGGTCGATTGGCGCGTCCATCCCTTACCTCTCTCTTATACGCGTTCTTTATCGCGGCCAGGTTGCGCGGCTGGCCCGTGAAGCGATTGTGAAGATGTGGCGTTCGTCATTCGCGGATGACCATCCCTCCGCCGGTCCTAACCGGATCAGGTTCAATGGGTTGTCGCGCGGCCTCCAAAGCCCTGGCCATGGGTGTTCAGCGCAATCTCAGCCGCATGCCTGCGGCACCCCTTGGTACACCTGATAATCGTGCGAAAGGTCATGAAATGCAATGGACTGATTTGCAACAAGCCGCGCATTCACCTCGTCTCAGGCAGCCTGATGCCACCCGGGCGTTGAAAACAAGGCATCAAGCCACAGAAGCGCCCAGAATCGCCCAGCACGCTGGCCCATGCTGAAGCGCGTCAATGGGGCTGGCGCGCTGAAAGCCGTGAACGGGATCACCAAAGCGGGATAACAATGAAAAATATTGCCTTACCGTGCGCCGTGGCCTTGGCGCTTGCAGGCTGCGCCTCGAATGCAGACCAATCGGCATTCCAGGCGGCAGCCGTCGATACCTCGAAGATGCCGCAGGCTGGAATATTCACCGTCAAGGATGTCGTCGTAACCGAGCAGGGCCAGGATACGCTCCGGCTTGCGGCGGCGACGACGAACAAATTCACATTCGCGGACCTGTCAGCCGTGGTGTGGTGCCGCGCCCGCGAGGAAGCTGTCGCTCGCAAATACGACGGCTGGTATCAGGACGGCATCCAGCAGGTCTCGAACGGCGCCAGCGAGCCGCAGGTCGCCATTGCGACGGCTCATTTCTTCAAAGGCAAGCCGCCTGAGGGCAAGAAGACCTTGAAGCATGAAAAGAGCCCATGCAACGAGGTTCCGGCCGCCGCGAAGGTTAAAGCCTAAGCTGCCGGCTATTCATGCTTCTCCCGGTCCTGCACAAGCTTTTCGCCGTCCTTGGTGATGCGAAGCGCGACATGCGAGGGCCGGAGATTGACAACGAACGCGGCGATCGCGAGTAATAGAATCGCGCTCGCTTCGTAGATGATATGCAGAGGGTCTTGCTCCTTTTGCAGAATTGCGGTCCGCGCCAGCGCGGTGATCGCAATGAAGATCGGCAGCGTGATGGGGATCTGCTTGCTGTCGGAATATATGCCAATCATTCCCAGCACCTCGACATACAGAAACATCAGCAGCAGATCCTGAAGGCCGACATCACGCTTCGCCAGGATCAAGTAGATCTCCTTGACCGCGCCAACCACGGTCAGGAGCGCGATCACAAAGAGAAAAAACTCTCTAGCTGCTGGATCGCCTTAGAGATTGTCATCAGGATAGCACCTCTTTGCTCTTGCCGGAGACAGTTGCGGAAACCAGCGCCGCCATTCCCGGCATGCCCATTCGTTGGGCTGGCCATATATTGGTTTACCGCATCGCGCAACCACTCCATCTCGTGGAGCAGAACCTCGGTATGGCGCGAGGGCAGGACGATATTGCTGGCCTTGAACGCCTCCAAGATTCCAATCCGGAGATCGGTTCTCGTGCTTGTGCCTTTGCTCAAGTCGTAGATATAGGCGTACAGCTTGAAGTTGAGGGAATCCGCGTTGAAGTCTTCGAAATCGACGAAGGGCTCCGGCGACGTCATGACATTCAGGTGATCCTGGGCGACCTTTAAAAGAAGCGTGCTGACAAGTCGCGGATCGTTGCCATTCGCCACGATGACCGGGATCGTCACACGGGCCGTGTTGTTGCGGAGCGTCCAGTTCTTCACTTTATCTGTGATGAACGATGAGTTCGGGATCAAAACATTCGCGCGATCGAAGGTCTCGATCTCCGTCGAGCGGACGCTGATTTTACGGACATGACCCTCCTCGCCACCCACGGTAACCAAATCGCCTATTTTTATGGGCCGCTCGGCGAGAAGGATAAGTCCCGATACGAAGTTGCTGACCACGCTTTGCAGGCCGAAGCCGATACCGACGGAGAACGCGCCCGCGACGATGGCAAGGTTCGAGAGATTGAAGCCCGCGTAGGAGAGCGCGAGCAACGCAGCGGCCAAAACGCCGGCATAGCCGACGGTGGTGCGGATGGAGTCGCGCAATCCGCCTGATAAGCCGGCAGGCTTCAGCACCTGCCGGTCAAGCCATCCTTGGAAGAGTTTCGCGGCAAAATAGCCAAGGATAAAGACGATGACCGAGGCCAGAATAGCCGCCACCGAAATCTCGGTGCTTCCGACCCGGAAACCGAAAAAGAGCTGGCGGTACAACTCGATAATATCCGGCCAGGGGTAGCCCCACTGCAGCAGGATCAGCGGCACCGACGCGACCAGAACGAGGAATTTCAGGATAAGGCTGACCGGAACCGAAAGCCTTTCCCGCTTGTCCTGGTCAAGATTTCCGGCGTTCTTCAGCCAGGACCCGACACCCGAGTGCTCATCGCTCATGCTCTGGGAATAGCCGTCGGCCCATAGGAGGAGAAGATAGACCAAGGCCAAAATCGAACCCGTGACAATGAGTTGCTGCGCGATAAACCGCGACAGCGCGAGATAACCGGCGAAGGATGTAACCACAATAGCGAGGCTTATTCCCCACATGGGCAAACGCAGGAGGCGCAGCCCTGTCAGCGAAGGCATTCCCTCCACGTCCTTTTCCTCAAGCGGGGTTTTCAGGATCGCCACGACCAGTGCTGCAACGATCAGGTTCGCCGGTAAAGTCAAAGCCAATGTCAGCGAAAAAGGCGCCTGGACGATGCGCGTCGCCGAATGGACGAACGTCATGAGCCCATAGAGAACGACGAGCGCCAGCACAAGCTGGGTGATGCGGAGCGCGGCCTTGTCTCCTGCGGGGATCAAGCGCCACTGCGACGCTCCTGGCGAGAGAACCGTGGTCATGAGGGCGTTCACGACCACGATGATGAAGAGCGAACGCGCCCCAACATAGAACAGCCATCCGATTTTTTCGGGAAAAGGCTGCACTTCATCGATCGCGTTGTAGAGGAATACGATCGGAACGACGACCGGCATCGTTCTTAGGAGGATCACGCCCGCGGCCGACGACGCGCGCCGCCAGAATGGGGGATCTCCGGCCTCCGACCACGTCCTTAATCTTTCCACGCCGTGCCAGCGGAAGTACCCCAGGACGAGAAACATAGCCAGCGCGCTCATGATGAGATAGCGCAACTCCTGCTTGTCACTGGCGTTCCACCAATCCTTGAACATGCCCTCGAGGCGTGTCTCGGCAAGGCTCGCATAGTCCGACACGTTCTCCCACGTCGAGGACGAGAAGACGCCGGGGACGGGCTGGAACAGATTGCTTGTGAAGTTCTTCCGGCGGATGTCCTGAATCGTGTTGAGAAGCTGAGTGATGCGAGACTGCGCCGCGTCAAGCGAGCTTCGCGCCGACTTGAAAAGCCCGAGGTGATAATTGAGTTCGGCTCGCAACTGGGCAACCTGCTCGGGATCGGGCGGCTGATCTTGTGTCGGCACAGGCGGCAGCTTTTGAACCTGCTCTTCGATTGCGGAGAGCGGCTGTTCGAGCTTCTTCCAAAAATCTTCGCCATCAGCCCGAAGCTTTACAATCTCGTCGCGATAACCGTTCAAGTCCGAGTAGCTGGTATTGGGCTTGCGAAGGGCCTCTTCGAGACGGTCCAACTCTTTCTGCCAGCCTTTGATCTGAGCCTGGATGTCAAAGCCGACGCTGTCGTTGGCGCGCTTGGTGATTTCGGCCGTATTGACCTGCGGCGCTGCGGGTTTGGCCGGCTGTGCAGGCGCCGCGGCAGTCTGCGCGACCGGTGGCGTCGGGGCTTGCGCGATGGCTCTGCCGTTGATGGAACCGAACGCCGCAAGAACGAAGCACGCAATAACCCAGCGCCGCAAAACCATGAGTATGCCCCTGACCCGGTAAAGAAACGAAGTTCGCGGCTCTTAGAGAGCAAAGTGGCGGGCAATAAGGCGCGTGCGGCCTGACCCCCAGCTTATCCCAGGTTTTCCAAGCCAAATTGAGCAGCGGGTTCGTCGCCCCGGGATGTCATGATCCGAGAAGCTTGAGCAGCACGCGGGCGATTAATCGCGGACGAGCACGGTCTTGATGTTCACGAACTCGCGGATCCCGAAATGGGAGCATTCGCGGCCATAGCCGGAATGCTTGACGCCGCCAAAGGGCATCCGTGGATCGGAGCGCACATTGTCGTTCACGAAGCTCATGCCGGCTTCGAGCATCTCCGCCGCTATGCGCTCGCCCCGCGCGATGTCCGACGTGATCACACCGGAACCGAGGCCGAACTGCGAGTCGTTGGCGATGCGGATGGCGTCTTCCTCGTCGCGCGCTTCGATGATCGCCGCGACCGGGCCGAAAACCTCCTCGTCATGGGCTGGCTGACCCGGCTTCACGTCGCTGAGCACAGTCGGCGGATACCACGCTCCCGGCTTGTCCGGAATTTTGCCGCCGCAGAGAAGGAACGCCCCTTTCGCGATGCTGTCCTGGACTTGGCGGTGAACGGCATCGCGTGCTTCGATGCTCACGAGCGGGCCGAGCTTGGTGTCGGGGTCGCTCGGATCGCCCATCTGGATGGCATGCATCCTGGCCGTGAAGGCCTTCTCGAAGTCCTCTTTGACAGCTGAGACGACAATGAAGCGCTTGCCCGCGATGCAGCTCTGGCCACCGTTCACCATGCGAGCAGCAGTTGAGACGATAGCGGCGCGCTCGATGTCCGCATCCTCAAGAATGAGGTAGGGGTCGCTTCCGCCAAGTTCGAGGACGCTCTTTTTCAGATGGCGGCCTGCCGCAGCCGCCACGCTCTGCCCCGCCGCAACGCTGCCGGTCAACGTGACCGCGGCGATGGCGGGATTTGCGATGAGTGCGTCGACGTCGCGGCTTGGGATCAGCAAGGTGCTGAAGACGTTGGCGGGAAAACCAGCCTCCCGGAAGACATCCTCGATGGCGAGTGCGCAGCCAGGCACATTGCTGGCGTGTTTCAGGACGGCGGCATTGCCCGCCATCAGCGAAGGCGCGGCGAAGCGGAACACTTGCCAGAATGGGAAATTCCACGGCATGATCGCGAGGATCGCTCCGAGCGGGTTGAACGTCACGAAAGCTTTCGGCCCATCCCATTCGACCGGCTCACGCGCCAGCATACGCTCGGCATGATCGGCGAACGTATCGCAGTTCAAGGCGCATTTCTCGATCTCGCCGAGGCCCTCGGTCCAGGTCTTCCCCATCTCGGCGGTCATGAGCGCGGCAAATTCCTCCTTGCGGCGGCGTAGACATGCGGCAGCGGCCTTCATCGCCATCGCACGTTCGCCGAACGGCGCTTTGCGCCACCCCTTGAACGCTTCATGAGCCCTGCGCGCGATCGCGAGCGCCTCCTCCCGCGTATGGCCATGATAGGTGCGCAAGAGTTGCCCGGTTGCCGGATTGTTGGCTTTGAAGAGGGGCCGGTCGCTATCGGCGTCTGCCGGGGAATACGGCTCGGTTTGGTGCTGGGAGTATTCTTCTGCCATGTCGCCCTCGCTGGAGAGACCGTGATCGGTGATCTTGTGTTGCTGGAAAGGCCTCAGGCGGTCGACACGTCCGCAAGGATACGTTCCGCCTCATGAAACAGCGAAGTATCGACATGGTGCCCGGACGCCCTCACATTCTCTTCGACCTGAGCGGACCTCGTTGCGCCGATAATCGCTGAAGCCACGTTCTCGATGCGCAGCACCCAGGCGAGCGCAAATTGCGTGAGCGATAGCCCCGCCTCCCTGGCGATAGGCTTCACTCTCTGAACGGCTTCCAGAACGCGCGGTTCCAGCCAGGACCGCTGAAGAAATCCACCCATCGCTCGGCTCGTCGCCCGTGTCCCTTGGGCGAGCGCTTCGCCGGGCCTGTATTTCCCCGTCAGCACGCCCTGAGCCAGCGGCGACCACACGACCTGCGAAATGCCGTTGGCTTTGCAAAGAGGAATGATTTCTTTCTCGGGCTTCCGCCAAAGCAGCGAATATTGCGGCTGGCTTGAGACGAAACGAACGACGCCCTCCATCGCAATGGCTTCCGCGACCACCTCCGCAGGCCATTCAGAAAAGCCCACATAGCGGGCCTTGCCTTCGCGCACCACTTCGGTCAGCGCCTGCATTGTCTCTTCCAGCGGCGTCTCGGGATCAAAGCGGTGGCATTGGTAAAGATCGACGTAATCGGTCTTGAGCCGCTTGAGCGACGCATCGAGCTGTTTGTGGATTTGCGCCCGCGATAGACCCTTATCCGTTTCCGTCATCGGGAAGTAAAGTTTGGTCGCCAGCACATACGAGTTGCGCGGCACATTCGCAAGCGTCTCCCCGAGAAAGGTCTCCGCCGCCCCTCGCCCGTAAATGTTCGCCGTGTCGATGAAGTTGATGCCGAGGGCGAGCGCCTTCCGCACGCAGGCCCTGGCCGTCTCCGCATCGATGCCGCCCGAATAGGTAAGCCAGGAACCGAGCGCGATTTCCGAGACGGACAGGTCGCTGTGGCCGAGCCTCCGGTATTTCATGTTCGCCTTTCCTGGATTGCGGTAAGGGGTGTTACATAAGAATATCTCAATCCTGCTGCAAAGACGCCAGATTTTACCTTACCTTCCGGGCAGCGAGACTCCTCCACCGCGCAACACAAGGTCCGGGCGGTTTTCCATGTTGTCTATGATGTCAAAATTACGTGCCCTGTTACCCGTGGCGGCCGTTCTCGCCGCTTTCATCGCCATATCGGCTCAACCTAAGCGCAGCGCGCCAACGATCCGGCGGCCGACGCGGTCATCGGCTTCGAATCGCGGTTTCAGCCGGTCGTAGCCGAGAACGGCATGGTCGCCGCGCAGGAGAGGATCGCGGCGCAGGTTGGCGCGGATATTCTGAAGTCGGGGGGCAACGCGATCGACGCAGCGGTGGCTGTTGGCTTTGCTCTTGCCGTCACGCATCCCCAGGCGGAAACCTTGGAGGCGGCGGGTTCATGCTGATCTCTCTGGCGGGCGGCAAGAAGGTCGCCATCGACTATCGCGAAACCGCGCCCGCCGCGGCAAGCCAGAATATGTTTCTCGACAGCAACGGGAACGTGGATCGGGAAAAGGCGAGATACAGCCGGGCTTCCGCCGGTGTACCTGGAACCGTTGCCGGCCTTCTCTATGCGCTCGATCATTATGGAACGATGTCGCGGGACAAGGTGATGGCTCCGGCGATCAAGCTTGCCCAGGACGGATTTCCCGTCTCTTACGGCTTGGCCTATGCATTTGCGAAATCGAGCGAGCGATTGTCCGCCGACAAATCGACGGCCGCCTATTTCCAGCATGAATACGGCGAGCCCTACAGGATGGGAGAGATCCTGTTCCAGCCCGACCTCGCGAAAACCCTCATCGCCATTCGCGATCAGGGTGCGAGCGGATTTTACGATGGGCCGGTCGCCGGGTTGATCGAGGCCGAGATGAAGAAGGGCGGCGGTCTCATCACGCGGGATGACCTCAAGGGTTACAGGCCTGTTGAGCGCGAGCCCGTCCGCGGCACCTATCAAGGCTATGAAATCATCTCCATGCCACCCCCTTCGTCAGGCGGCGTGCATGTGATCCAGATGCTGAACATCCTTGAAGGCTACGACCTCAAAAAATTCGGGCAGGACAGCGCCGATACGATCCACCGGCTGGTCGAGGCGATGCGCAGGGCCTACGCAGACCGGGCCAAGTTTCTCGGCGATCCGGATTTCGTCCAGGTGCCGGTGGCCGGTCTCACCAACAAAGCCTATGCCGCGGACCTTCGGAAGAGCATCAACCTGGAGCACGCCACAAAATCGGCCGATGTCTCGGCAGGAAAGCCGCCCTCGCAGGAAGGCGACCAGACAACCCATTTCTCCATCATGGACAGGGCGGGGAACGCGGTTGCAAATACCTACACGCTCAACCTCGCCTTCGGGAGCGGATACACGGTCGATGGAGCGGGCTTCTTTCTGAATAATGAAATGGATGACTTCTCCGCGAAGGCGGGCGCGCCGAACGCCTACGGCCTCGTCGGCGATGAAGCCAATGCGATAGAGCCGAGAAAACGGCCTCTGTCCTCCATGGCCCCGACGATCGTCCTGAAGGATGGAGCGCCCTATCTCATCACGGGAAGCCCCGGCGGCAGCACGATCATTACCGTCGTGCTGCAAGAGATCCTGAATGTGCTGACTTTCGACATGAATGTCGCGGAAGCCACCGCCGCGCCGCGCGTTCATCACCAATGGCAGCCTGATAACGTCATCACAGAACGCGGGATATCTGACGACACACTGCGCATTCTGGAGGCGCGGGGCTTCATCCTGCCGAAGAACAGCGACGGCACCTATCAGCACCGCGTTCTGGGGCGAGCAAACTCGGTCATGAAGAAGGGCGGGCTGTTCATGGGCGCCGCCGATACGCGGGATGGCGATGGCGCCGCGATTGGGTATTGATCCAGGCGTAGAGACTTAACGGCCGGTTAAAATTGGTTTCGTTTCGTAAAACCGCCTAAGATAGTTATATAAGCACTTCTTGTTCACATTTGGCCCAGTAAAAGGAGTGGCGAGCGCAGCGGTGATGCCCCAACCCTGAATTGCTCGCGCTCGCCTGTCTGGTTTCCCAGACAGTGTCAGGCTACAGCCTCTCGTCTAAGTTGCAAAGCGGCTTTCAATTACACCGTTGAGTTACAGTGCAAGTGAAAGCCGAGCTTAAGCGCTAATTGTCGACAATTGAGAGGCAGATCTAATTATCCAGGAAGCTGCGAAGCTTCCGGCTGCGGCTCGGATGCTTCAGCTTGCGCAGCGCCTTCGCCTCGATCTGGCGGATGCGCTCGCGTGTTACCGAGAACTGCTGGCCAACTTCCTCCAGCGTGTGATCGGTATTCATGCCGATGCCGAAACGCATGCGCAGCACGCGCTCCTCGCGCGGCGTGAGCGAGGCAAGCACCCGCGTCGTCGTCTCGCGCAGGTTCGACTGGATCGCCGCGTCGATGGGCAGGATCGCGTTCTTGTCCTCGATGAAATCGCCGAGGTGGCTGTCTTCCTCGTCGCCGATCGGCGTCTCAAGGCTGATCGGCTCTTTCGCGATCTTCAGGACCTTGCGCACCTTTTCGAGCGGCATGGACAGCTTTTCGGCCAGTTCTTCCGGCGTCGGCTCGCGGCCGATCTCATGCATCATCTGCCGGCTGGTGCGCACGATCTTGTTGATGGTCTCGATCATGTGCACCGGGATACGGATCGTACGCGCCTGGTCAGCAATGGAGCGCGTGATCGCCTGCCGGATCCACCAGGTGGCGTAGGTCGAAAACTTGTATCCGCGCCGGTATTCGAACTTATCGACGGCCTTCATCAAGCCGATATTGCCCTCCTGGATCAAATCCAGGAATTGCAGACCGCGGTTCGTGTATTTCTTCGCGATGGAGATCACGAGACGCAAATTCGCCTCGACCATCTCTTTCTTCGCCTGCCGAGCTTCTCTCTCGCCCTTCTGCACGATTTTCACGATGCGGCGGAACTCGGCGATGTCGAGGCCCGTCTCGGTCGCGAGCGCATAGATTTCCTTGCGGATTTCGTCGATGCGCGCCCGCTCTTTTTCAACGAATTTCTGCCAGCCCTTGCCCTTCAGGTCGGCGACGCGGTCGATCCAGTTCGAATCAAGTTCACTGCCCTGATACTGGCCCAGGAACTCGTCGCGCCGAACGCCATAGCCGTCGGCCAAGCGAAGCAGCCGGCCTTCATACCCGATGAGCCGCTTATTGATGTCGTAAAGTTGCTCGACGAGAGACTCGATACGGGCCGGGTTCAAGGACAGGCTTTTTACGTCCTGAATGACCACGTCCCTCAGCTTCTTCGACCGCTTCTCCTGCTGGGGCGAAAGCGAATCGTCCTGGGACCTGCGTTCCACATGCTGATCCTGCAGCTTGCGAAGCTTCTTATACTCCGTTGCGATCCGATCGAAGGTTTCGAGCACCTTCGGCTTGAGTTCGGCCTCCATCGCTGCGAGCGAGAGGCTGTTTTCGAGATCATCATCCTCGTCGAAATTCTCCTCGCCGCGAAACTCTGCGTTCTCACCGTCGCCGCTTTGAGAGGCTTCCCCGTCCGCTGGACGCGGATGGACATGTCCGTTGGCGCCGTTCAGCCCAGCCGCCGCGGCGCCGCGCGGCCGCCATTCGTCGGCGCCGCAGCGGGGAGGAGCCGGAGGCGTTCCTCGGGGATATACTCTTCCTCGGCGCCCTCTTCGCCCTCGCCGGTCCGCGCAAACGGACCCGAATAGGTTGCTTCCAGATCGATGATGTCGCGGAGGAGGATCTTTCCCTCGTTCAGTTCGTCGCGCCAGATGATGATGGCTTGGAAGGTGAGCGGGCTTTCGCACAGGCCGCCGATCATGGCCTCCCGGCCAGCCTCGATCCGCTTGGCAATCGCGATCTCGCCTTCGCGCGAAAGAAGCTCGACGGACCCCATTTCGCGCAAATACATGCGCACGGGATCGTCCGTGCGTTCGCTTATCTCGGTTGACCGCTCCTGCTTGACCGGCAAATGAGGCTGGGGCGCGTGCCTATCTTCCTCGTCCTCGTCGATGGGCTCCGCTGCTGCCGCTTCTTCGACCTCCTCCGCATCGACGACATTGATGCCGAGATCGGAAAACATCGTCATGATGTCCTCGATCTGGTCGGGAGAGACCTCCTCGGGCGGCATGACTTCGTTGATCTCGTCATAAGTAACGTAGCCGCGCACCTTGGCGGCCTTGATCAGCCGTTTTACGGCGGCATCCAAAAGATCAAGAACCGGGCTGTCCGACGTCTCGGATGCGGGCGTCTCTTGGTCCTCTGTTTTTGTCGTCGCTGTGGCCATTATGCACTCCAGAAAATGCCGAAAAACGGTCCGCGCGGGCACACGGTCAGCCTCGGCTTAAGGTAGCGGTCTATCTCCTGGGGCGCCGGAACAGTAATGCATTGTTCGACACGGCATTTGCAATTCGCTTTGCTAAACCACTTTAAACGATAAGTGGCTGTGCTTAATGCCGCGTTACTCATGAAGCTAAATTCACGCCTTACCACGCGCCCCGTATATTATCTGGTGAATGTTTGCCCCAGCCGCAATATCAAAGGCCTGATCAAGATGCCGCAATTTCAACCTGTTGCTTTACAGCAAATAGCTTGGAGAAGTTCTCACTCGTCTGTTCGCTTATGTAATCACTTTCGGCTTCCTGCAATGGCCGGGGAACACCCGCCTTGCCATGAAGCAACATGACATGCTGCCAACCTTCCAAGACCTGCTCTTTATTTGCGCCTGGATCGAATTGGGGGTCAGCTTTATGAGCGCATGCACGTGAAACGCGCTCAAGCTCCGCCCCGAAACCATCCCGCGACAGGTGCTCGAACAACTTTTCGTTGTCAAGCAATTCCTCTGTCTGATGTATGGTTAGCATTGCATTTCGGATACCGCAACAGTCCTGCATCCTCCAGATGAAGGCTTGCGATCTCCTCCAGGTGCTCGTCGAGAAGCCAGGGATGCCGCGACGAGCGCCAGGATGAGCAACGCCTCTCTCGGCGCGCTGCACGGCGCCGATGGTTGCACGATTGGACTGGCAAGAAGACTGCTCGTGCGCGCAGCCGGCGCGCTTGGCTTGCGCATCTCGCGGCCGGGGCGCCCCGCGGCCCCATCGGCGCGCGCTCCGCCATGACGATGCATCGGGGCGGCGGACGGCCCTCTCGCGCCCTGACCTTGCGCCCGAAGCCGCTCGCGAAGGGCGGAAACATAATGAAATCTGAGGCTTTTGTGTTCGATCTGCTGAGCCACCTCCATGACCCTCGCTTCGAGGCTCGCGCGCTGCTCGGGCGTGTTGAGCGGATGGCGATCCCGCTCGCGGGCCCAAAGCACATCGATCAGGGGAGCCGGTCCGCCAAACAGCTTGGCAAGACCATCTTTTTCCCCGCCGGTGACCATGTCGTCCGGGTCCCGGCCCTCCGGCAGGAAGGCGAATTGAAGGGAACGCCCAGGCTCGAGATGCGGCAAAGCCGTATCGATCGCCCGATATGCGGCTTTTTGCCCTGCCGTGTCGCCATCGAAGCAGAGCGTCGGGAGCGGGCCCATTGTCCACAACAAGACGGAGTTGATCCGAGGTCAGCGCTGTCCCGAGCGGAGCGACCGCGTTTGAGAAGCCCGCTCGCGTCAAGCGCAATCACGTCCATATAGCCTTCCGCGACAATGACCGTTTTCGCCTCCTTCGCCGCTTCGCGCGCCGCCGCAAGATTGAAAAGGATATGGCCCTTTGTGAAACAGCTCTGTCTCAGGCGAGTTCAGATATTTCGGCTGCTGATCGGGAAGAAGCGCGCGGCCGCCAAATGCGATGACGCGCCGTTTCGCATCCATGATCGGAAAGATCAACCGCCCGCGAAAACGGTCATAGGGAATCGCAATATCGTCGCCGTGGATCAAAAGACCGGCATCCTGCATCTCGGCAAGCGAAAAGCCCTTTGCCGCCAAGATGCTGCTTCAAAGCCGATTTGTTGTCTGGCGCATAGCCGAGCCTGAAAATCTTGATTTCAGAGAGCTGAACGCCGCGCTTTTCGAGATAAGTTCGCGCCAGCGCTCCCCTCGCGGCCCGCGAGCGCGGCTTCAAAAAAGCGGCACGCTTCTTCCAGCGCGTCCCGAACGCGGGTCTCGTGGCACGCCGTGGCTTCATCGACAGGTTTCGGAGCGGGCAAGACAACGCCTGCCTCGGCGGCAAGCCGCTCCACGGCTTCGGGAACGCCAACCCTTCCACCTTCATGAGAAAGGTAAAAACATCGCCATGCTCGCCGCTCGCGAAGCAATGGTAAAAGCCCTTATGGTCGTTCACCGTGAAAGAAGGGGTCTCTTCTGTCTTGAAGGGGGATAAGCCGATGTATTCACGTCCGGCGCGCTTGAGCTTGACATGGCGCTCCACCACACGGCTCACTGGGACGCGGCTTCGGATCTCGTCGAGCAAATCGGCTGGGTATCGCATACGTGCTGCTCTTGCCTATTCAGGTCTCAACGACGATGGGAGAAAGGTTAATGTACGAATTATGGAGCGATTCGCTGAAGGCTTAGTATGCTGCGATAAAGGGACCTGTCTTTTTCCCGCTATTCACCGATATGTCGCCCGCGTTCAAAAAATGGACGATCTATGATTTTCCTCGCTATTGGACTGCTCGCCGTTAGTGTTGTGCTCTATGTGCTGACCGGCGAAGGCGATACGATAGCCGGCTTGCCGAGGGACGATTTTCCCCGCGTCGCGGGGCTTCTTTCACTCCTTATTTTTCTCATGGCTGGCGCGGCAAGGCTCACAGCAGGAAGAGCCGCCGAGGCGTTGAAGGCGCTTGGAAGCTGGGCCGCGATCGGCCTCGTGGTCGTGGCGCTATACGCCTATCGAACCGAGCTTGGCGAGGTTCGTGACCGCGTCGTCCAGGAACTGCAGCCGGGCTCGGTCCAGACAGTCTCGCCGGGGGTGGCGGGCCACGGCGCTGTGGTCTCGATCCGCAAGACCGGCGATGGGCATTTCATAGCCAGAGTGCAGGTCAACGGCAAGAGCATCCGCATGATCGTTGACACCGGCGCCTCAACGGTGGTGCTCCGGCCGGAAGATGCACGCAAAGCCGGGATCCAGGTCACAGCGCTGGACTATAGCGTGCCCGTTGAGACCGCGAACGGCCGGGCATTTGCGGCCCGCGTGAAACTTGAGCGCGTTTCTCTCGGAGAATTGACTTTGGAAAAGGTCGAAGCCCTGATCACCCGTCCGGGCGCGCTCCAACAAAGCCTGCTCGGTATGAGTTTTTTAAGCCGTTTGAGGTCTTATGAATTCTCAGGGAACAAGCTCCTCATGAAAAGCTAGGTTGGTGCGCCAGTTTTTCCGTCGAGGGGCCAAGACGGCGGAGCGCCGTGACCATGGAAAGCCGGTCACTACAACGTAAAATTGCAAAAGAACTTCTCGTATGGGCCATCGCTATCGGCGGCGCATACTTCACCTTCTCTTCCTTCGAGCCTCTTTTCGACCGCGCCAAGCAGGCGGCCTCCCGCGCTGGATTTGCGCATCTCTTCGAGTTTGAAACGAATTCTCCCAGATTGGCGCGCTTCAACACGAAGGTGCTGACCGCATCGTCGTTGCCCCTGCGCGGCACGATCTCCGCGAGCCAGGAACCCAGCGCCGCGCGAAAAGTCGTGCTCAGCGCCAACGATTACGGCCATTTTCACGCGATCGCCCAGATCAGAGGCCAGCAGGTTGAATTCATGACCGATACGGGCGCCACCTACGTGGCGCTCAGCTACGAGACGGCTCAGAAGCTGGGGCTTGCGCCGCAGAGCCTGCGCTTCAATGGCCGCTCGACGACAGCGAACGGAGTTGCGCGCGTGGCGTCCGTCGTACTGGAGACAGTCCGCATCGGCGACATTACGGTCAGGGATGTTCAGGCTGTTATCGCCGAGCCCGGCCGCATGGCGCAGAACCTTCTCGGCATGAGCTTTATCAGGCAGCTTTCCGGATTCGAGCTAAACGGCGCCAAACTCACAATGATTGAGTAGCGCCGAGTTTCCGGCGGCAGACATGCTGGAAGCGGCGAAACGCTTTAGCCCGCCGCGCGAATCGGACGTTTCAGAAACTCCGGCACATGGTCGCCAAGCCCAACAACGGGCGCGGAGGTGGCCGGCGGGAGCAACTCGCGGTGATACCGTGAAACGCTGCTCCGATCGTTGTTCCTCTCGCGACGCGGCGCTGCACCAGCGCCCGCGCTGCGTATGGGCCGAACCTCAGCCGGTTGCCGCTGCTCCGGCCCACTCCGAATGGGACGGACTTCAGCGGATTGACGTGGCTCCGGAGCGGCTTGATCCTTGCGTGCGCCTTTGGAGGAGCGATCCCCCCGGCGCGTACCACGCTCGCGGCGCTCGCTAAAGTCCGCGGACGTCAGATTTTCGGTGGAGGGCTCCCCGTCGATCCACTCTATCTTGGCTTTGCAAAGCGATTCGATCGCGCGAAGGCTTTTCATTTCCTTTGGCGTCACGATCATCGCCGTGTACCCCTCGCGTCCGGCGCGGCCTGTACGGCCGATGCGGTGGACATAATCGTCGGGACTGAACGGCACGTCGAAATTGAAGATGTGGCTGACGGCGGGATGTCGAGACCGCGTGCCGCCACGTCGGACGCGACGAGCAAGGTGGATTTCGTCCTCTTGGAAAGCTTCGAGTGTCTTCGTGCGCTGGCGACTGATCGAGATCGCCATGCAAGGCGCGGCCGTGAAGCCATGTTTCGCGAGCGACTTCGCAGAAATCCACATCTCTCTTGCGATTGCAGAAGATGATCGCGTTTTTGACCGGCTTATCGCGGATGAGCTTGCGCAGAACTTCGCGCTTCGCCCAATCGGCTGGGGACGCAGACTTGATTTCCTGGGTGATGTTGGTCGCCGTCGTGGCGGAGCGGCTGACTCCGATCCGCACCGGATTGTGCAGGAACTGCTCGGTGAGGCGCTGGATTTCGGGCGGCATCGTCGCCGAGAAGAAAAGCGTCTGCCGCGATGGGGGCAGAAGCTTGCAGATGCGTTCGATGTCGGGAATGAACCCCATGTCGAGCATGCGGTCGGCTTCGTCGATGACGAGGTAATCGGACCGCGTTCAGCATCAGCTTTCCGCGCCCGAAATGATCGAGAAGCCGTCCCGGCGTTGCGATCAACATATCCACGCCGCGGTCGAGCTTCTTGTCCTGTTCGTCGAATGACACGCCGCCGATCAGAAGCGCCATCGAAAAGCGATTGTGTTGCGATCCGTAGCGCTCGAAGGCTTTCGGAGACTTGGGCCGCAAGTTCACGCGTGGGCTCGAGAATAAGCGAGCGCGGCATGCGCGCGCGGGCGCGGCCTTCTCAAGCATCGTCAGCAGGGTAAGACGAAGGAAGCCGTCTTGCCGGTGCCGGTCTGAGCGATGCCGACAACATCGCGGCCCTCTAGGGCGAATGGAATGGCTTGGGCTTGAATGGGGGTGGGGGCACTATAGCCTGCCGCCTCGATGGCTGCCAGCACTTTTTCGCTGAGCTTCAGATTTTGAAAAGTCATATCCCGTTGAATTTTTGGAACCACATCCTTGGGGTTCGGTGAGTATCACCATACGCACAATGCGAAATGATGACAGGAGCGCGTCAGACCTTCCATCTCGAGTTGCATTGCGGATAGGCTGCGATACTTTACATTCGAGAGTACTGCCGAACATGCGGCAGAGACCGAGTTCTGTCTGGCGCTTGCACGATATATGATCGGAACTGCATGTCCCGTCAACCCTGATCGGTCAATTTGCGGGAAAGTGTCTCCAATATTCCATAGTCTTTGCATGGATGGGCGACCTGGAAGCAACGCGGAGCTAAAGGGCGGCGTTTAACGAGGCTGGGCCGCTTACAAACTTGTTCCCTTTTAAGAAGAAGCGAAGAGGCCTCACCGCATCCTTGGTTATTCCGATTTGCACGCTGACGCCGATGTCGCCCGACGTTTCTCCATCCGAGGCGAGCCAGAGCGCCCCCGTGGCGCACAAGTCGGTCCCGTCAAGGCTGCGATCAATATCGAGAGCCTTTGCCAGGCGCCCCGGCCCTCGCAAGAGATCGCGCGTTGGAACATTGCCGCGGCGCTGCCTCATGGCTTCAAGCCCCGTCACGGGTGCAGCCGCGCGAATGAGCACGGCCTCCCCTACGCCTGCCGCCCCACTCGTCACGTTCAGCATGAAAGAAACGCCATAGGCGAGATAAACATAAGCAAATCCGGGCGGCCCGAACATGACCTTGTTGCGCGGCGTGGGGCCCCGGAAGCCGTGGCTTGCCTCATCGCCCGTAAGATAGGCCTCCGTCTCGACGATGCGGGCTGTAGCGAGAGTATCCGGAAACGCCCGGACAACGAGTTTTCCGAGCAGAAACCGTCCGAGCGCAGCCGTATCCAACGGCAGGACCTCGCGTTCAAGCGGCTGTGGGTGAAGGCTCATTTTGGCTCCGCGGCAGGGTTTGACCGCCTCGGAGATTACAGGTCTCGCGCCGTCTGGGAAACATCAACCCGAATTTCTGTCATGGACGGGCGCCGGAAGCGGCTGGCGGCTTGCGGATTTGGTCGACACGATGTCCATTTTTGGCTACCTTGGATTGCAACCCGTGCAACTCCGGCGCGAACCTGAGACATGGCCCAGTTCCGCGCAGGGTCCAGCCTCACCGCAGCCCGCGAAGACCGTAAGCTTGTGCCCCCCTGGGCTGAGAGCACTCCAAGAAGGTTAGGCGCGAAAAACAAGATCTATGTTTATACATTAAGTTTGAAGATGACTACGAGTAGGTCGAGGCTTAGCTTCGTGTTACCTAACGTGAGCTGGCAGATCGCATTCTTCGTCATCCGCCGGTTTTAGTCTGGCGTCAATTTTGAGGGAGAATATTAAACCGATAAAGTTACAAACATTCAGAAGGCGATGTGCTTATCCAACCTCGCACGGAGTGGAGAATTGGTTGGATCGAGCGTTTTGTCCCCGGGATCGTCAATGCATGAAGAAGACCAAATGACGCTCGATGATCCACGTTGCGATGAAATATTGGCAACTGGACAAACCATCAAGCGACGCATCTTTCTATTCAGCGCGTTTATCATAGTTTTTATCTGCATTGTAGCTGTCGCTCTCGTTGCCGACCAGCGGCAATCAGCCCTGGATCGTGCCTCCGCGCACTCGGCGAACCTGTCCGCCGCCTTCGAGGAGCAGGTCCGCCGCGTCCTGGATAGCGTCTCCGGAGCCATGGATCTGATCGTGAGCCGGATCGAAAAAGAAGGACCGGCTTTCGACCTTTCGCAATGGGCGCCTCTTATGCCGGGCGTTGCCGCCTCCACGATACAGGTAGCAATCCTCGGACCGGATGGAATGCTGGTTGCGACTTCCTTGTCGAAGACCCCGAAGCCGGTCAATCTTTCAGACCGTGAACACTTTCGCGTTCACCGCGACAATCCCAATCTCGGCCTGTTCATCGGCAAGCCCGTGCTGGGGCGCGTGTCCAATCAGATCACCATCCAGGTTACAAGACGGTTGCAAGCCCCAGATGGAACCTTCGGGGGAGTCCTCGTTTTTGCTCTGAACCCGGAGTATCTGACAACCCTCCATCGGCAGGTCGACCTCGGGCAGACGGGCAACGTCACAGTCGTTGGCTTGGATTCCGTCATCCGCGCGCGCTTCATATCCAGCGATAGCGCTGACGCGGCGGGCGTCGGTTCTTCCTTGGCCGCTGGCAGGTCCTTCAAAGACGCTGCATTCGCGGCCTCAGGGTCCCACACAAGCGCCAGCGTCGTCGACGGCGTGGTTCGGCTCTACAATTGGCGCAGGGTGTCGGGCTACCCGCTGATCGTCGTTGTAGGACTTGGGAAAGACGAAGCGCTGGGCGCCGCCAATCGCCACGCGCTGCTCATTCTGGGGATTGCCGCGTCCGCGGTGCTACTCGTCGGCATCATGGCCTTAAGGCTCGCCCGTGAGATTTCCAACAGGGTTGCGCATGAGGTCGCCCTTTATCATGAGGGCGAGAAGCTGAGAGACGCCAATGGCCGCCTCACCGAACAGCATGAAAGGCTCCTTGCGAAAAGCGCGCTGCTTGCCGAAGAGCGGATCAACCTGCAAAAGACGAATGCGGAGCTTTCCTTGGCGCAGCAGCGCTCGGAGGCGGCAAGCAAGGCGAAGTCCGCATTCCTGGCGAATATGAGCCATGAACTGCGCACCCCGCTCAACGCCATCATCGGCTTCGCCGAAGTGATGTGCGGAAAGTATTTCGGCGAGCTTTCCGATCGGTACGTGGACTACGCCACTGACATCCACAAGTCCGGCCACCAGCTTCTCGGAATCGTCGATCAGGTTCTCGATACAGCCAAAATCGAGGCCGGAAAGTTGCAGCTGACGGAAAGCAAGCAAGGCCTTGCCGACATCGTCGAGAAGGCGGTTCGCTCCGTCCAGGCCCAGGCCGAAAAGAAGCAGATCAACCTGTCCGTCCGCCTTCCTTCGCCTCCGATTTCCATTCTTGGAGACGAGGCGCGGCTCGGGCAGATCGCCGTCAATCTTCTCTCGAATGCGGTGAAGTTCACGCCCGAGCACGGCCGCGTCGACATCGCCGCCGAACTGGAAGAAAACGCTGGCCTGTGCATCACCATCGCCGACACCGGCATCGGCATGTCGGCCGACGAAGTCGAGTGGGCGCTCGAACTTTTCCGGCAGGTCGATAACAGCTTCACGAAGCGGTTCGAAGGCACCGGGCTTGGCTTGCCGCTGGCGCGCCAGCTCACCAAACTGCACGGCGGCACTCTCGCCATTGAAAGCGCGACCGGCGAGGGAACGAAGGTGTTTGTCCGGCTCCCGGCCGCGCGCGTGGTGCTCGATCCGATAGAACGGCCGCGGGGCTCCGGCCTTCCTCGGGATGGCGTGCGCAAATGCGGCACGACTGCGGATCGCTTCGAGATCGCGTGATTGAAAACGGGCGTCTTTTTGTATACATCCAGTGACTGTCGGCATCTCGTGCCAATTTCTTCCCGCCACCTGCGTCCGCATTTTCGTCTACTGAGAGATCTTCAGCGAAAACGTCTTGGCGTCGGGTTAACGCGAGCGAGAAGCCGCTCCAAGCCTTGATAATAGGGAGATAATAGCGAGGAAAACATCGAACGGAGCCCCATCGCCGCCGCTCCTGCCGCAGCTTTTTCGGCTGCGCGCGAGCGTTAACTCGCGAGGCTGAAACATATTTAACGGACTTTTGCTCGCCCAGTTAATGAGAAAATTCCGGCATTTAGTTCTATTTAATGGGAAGTCATAGGCTAACGAATACCTTTTATTTTCAATGGCATAGAGGATTTTCTTCCGGCCGGTACGAAGGCTCGGCGGGAAGTAAATAAGACCGGAATTAATTGCTTGTTCAGCAAACTGCTGACCGGAAATAAATCGGACGCGTCCCGATTAACCATCTTTTTGTTAACGCCGGTTACAACCTCGTTTTTACTGAGATTGCACGACGGTGCACCTTCCCCCTGCCGTTCGAAGCGCCGGGCGATGAAGCGATACGCTCCCTCCCCCGCGCTTCAGCTTTGCCGCCGCGCCTGCTATAAGCACCGCCGTTGATTCATTTCATACGGCGGCCTTATGCGCAAAACCGTTTTCCTCAGCTCTACGGGCACAGACCTCAGCGCTTGGCGCGCGCAGGTCATCGAAGACTTGCGCGGCCACGACTGGTTCCGGCTCGACGCGATGGAAGAGTGGGGCGCGCGCTCCCGCCCGCCGGTGCATCTGTGCCGCGACAGGGTTGCGGAGAGCCATATCTTCGTCGGCCTCATCGGCCATTACCGGGGCTGGGAGCCGGACGGCGACAACAGCCTGCGCTCCATCACCGAGATGGAATATGATTGGGCCGTGGACGGGAACAAGCCGCGCCTGATGTTCGTCGCTCCCGACAGTTTTGCGGGCGCGGCTCCGGCCTCCGATGGCGATGCGAAGGCGCGTCAGCAGGCGTTTCGCACCCGGCTCATGAAGGCCGAGACCGTGGATCAGCGCTGCTTCGGCTCGGCGCATGCGCTTTCCACCGCCGTGCTGAAGGCGCTTTACAACGAGCTTTTCTATGAAATCGCGGCGCAAGCGAATGCCGCCCCCGCCAGCGCCGCCCGGCCAGCTCAACGCCGCCGCGATGGCCGGCGCCGTCATCGCCGATGTGGCCAGGGAAAAAAACCTGAGCCTCGAAGAGATGCAGGCCCAGGGGCTCGGCTCGGATGAGATCGAAGCCCTCCTGACGAAGCAGAAGCTCGCGGCAACGGCGCGGATCGCGCGTCACAAGGAGGGCGAGGCCGAAGCCCGGAAGGACGCCGCGCTGGCGGCAAAAAGGCTCGGCGCGTTGGCCTATCCCTACGACACCGGCAAGGCGCTTGCCGCTTATGCGGAGGCCGCAGAACTCGATCCCGACGATTGGGAAGCGCTCTGGTATCTCGGCCAAATTCAGATGCGCGCGGGCAACCTTGAAGGCGCGAAAACCTCCTTCGAGCGTCTCATCGCGCTGCATCCCAACATTGGATGACCCTTATTACATCCATTGGAGTTATGTCCTGCTGGGCGATGTCGAGGCCGGGCTCGGAAACCGCGATACAGCTCTGAACCACTATGAGCGCGGCCAAGCGCTCGTCCAAGTCTCGCTGTCCCGCGACCCCGACAACGCCGACATGGCAGCGCGATCTCTCCGTCAGCTATGACGAGATCGGCGACATCAGCGCCGCCCGAGGCGACCGCGACGGCGCGCTCAAAGCCTTCAACGACGGACTCGACATTCGAAAGCCGCTCGCCGCGCGCGACCCCAACAACGCCGAATGGCAGCGCGATCTCTCCGTCAGCTATGAACGCGATCGGCGACATCAGCGCCGCCCGCGGCGACCGCGACGCAGCCCTCAAGGCCTTCAACGACGAACTCGACATTGCAAAGGCGGCTCGCGGCGCGCGACCCCAACAACGCCGAATGGCAGCGCGATCTCTCCGTCAGCTATAACAAGATCGGCGACATCAGCGCCGCCCGAGGCGACCGCGACGCAGCCCTCAAAGCCTTCAACGACGACTCGACATCGCAAAGCGGCTCGCGGCGCGCGATCCCAACAACGCCGAATGGCAGCGCGATCTCTCCGTCTGCTATGACCATGATCGGCGACATCAGCGCCGCCCGAGGCGACCGCGACGCAGCCCTCAAAGCCTATCAACGACGGACTCGACATTGCAAAGCGGCTCGCGGCGCGCGACCCCAACAACGCCGAATGGCAGCGCGATCTCTCCGTCAGGTATAACAAGATCGGCGACATCAGCGCCGCCCGAGGCGACCGCGACGCAGCCCTCAAAGCCTTCAACGACGAACTCGACATTCGAAAGCGCTCGCGGCGCGCGACCCCAACAACGCCGAATGGCAGCGCGATCTCTCCGTCAGCTATGACCGCGTCGGCGACATCAGCGCCGCCCGAGGCGACCGCGACGCAGCCCTCAAGGCCTATCAACGACGAACTCGACATTGCAAAGCGGCTCGCGGCGCGCGACCCCAACAACGCCGAATGGCAGCGCGATCTCTCCGTCTGGTATTAACGTATCGGCGACATCAGCGCCGCACGAGGCAATAGCGACGCAGCCCTGAAGGCTTATCAAGAGGCTTCGACATTGCAAAGCGCTCGACGCGACGGACCCCAATAACGCTCAATGGCAGCGAGATCTCTCCGTTAGTATGACAAGATCGGCGACATCAGCGCCGCCCGAGGCGACCGCGACGCAGCCCTCAAAGCCTTCAAGCGAACTCGACATCGCAAGCGCTCGCCGCGCGACCCCAACAACGCCGAATGGCAGCGCGATCTCTCCGTCGAGTTATGACACGTGTCGGCGACATCAGCGCCGCCCGAGGCGACCGCGACGCAGCCCTCAAAGCCTATCAACGACGAACTCGACATTGAAAGGCGGCTCGCCGCCCGCGATCCCAACAACGCCGTATGGCAGACAGACCGGTGGTAAGCGCGTGGAAGCTCGCGGAAGCGGGGGCGGACGACGCGCGACAGCTATCTCGCCGTGGGCTGGCGATCCTGAAGCGGCTGGATGCGGAGGGGAAACTGACGGCGGATCAGAAGGAATGGATCGCGGCGTTCGAGGCGGCGCTGCCGGAAGACAATGAATAGCAACCCGCGGCTTTCTCAGGATTTGCACCACGGCCAGCACATCGGACGGTTGCGGATCGTGAACCCATTCGTTACCTAAGGCGCTATGCACGCCCCGCAAAAGAAAACCTCCGGCGCCGAAATCGAAGAGCTGATCGCGCTGCTCGCGAAGCTGCCGGGGCTTGGGCCGCGTTCCGCGCGCCGGGCGGCGCTCCATCTCATCAAGAAGCGCGAGCAGCTTCTCCTGCCTCTGGCCCGCGCGCTCGGCAACGCCGCCGACAAGATCGCGATCTGCAACGAATGCGGCAACATCGACACGCTGCAGCCCTGCGCCATCTGCTCGGACGCAACGCGCGACGCGACGATGATTTGCGTGGTGGAGGAGGTGGGCGATCTGTGGGCCTTGGAGCGCGCGAGGATCGTGCGCTCGCGCTATCATGTGCTGGGCGGCACGCTGTCGCCGCTCGATGGGCGCGGGCCGGACGATCTTGTCCATCGAGCAAGCTGATCGAGCGCGCTCATGCGCCGGAAGTCGCCGAGATCATCCTCGCGTTGAACGC